>DCVT01000004.1:0-11429 GCA_002328075.1 Anaerolineales bacterium UBA2181
GACGAGTTCTACCGCCTACGCGCCATGGCGCTCAACAGTGAGAAAGACCTGCTGGAGGAAGCCATGGGCTACATCTACTACTACAACAACGTCCGAGAGCATTCATCCCTCGATTTCCAGACCCCTTTCGCCTATCTCAAGCACGCACAGCCGCATCTAGATGACTCGATCCGATATGCCCAACCCTTCATTTTGGACAACGTCTCGGTTGCCCTCGGCCCCTGGAGTGGATACAATGTCCTGGCACAGCACCCGCCGCCGGCCTTGGGCGGCATCGAGCGTCAAGTCAAATCCAGGACGGCGAGGTTGGCCCCCCGGCGGGTGCTCCTGCCGCTTGCGTCAGAAGCGGGCAACCATCGCGGTCGTCGGTTTCCTCCCACGGGACAATGGCTGAGACCGTGCCGGAAGGAAGAGGACCACCCGAGGGCCGAACGTGGATGGGCCCGGCGCCGGCCCACCCCGCCGACGACGGTCTGCTGGGTTGGCGCTTGGTACCGCGGCCCACGGATGGAACCAGTGCTGCCGAGCGGCTGTCTGTGGGCGGAGGATTGTAGTTTCCTGACAAACAGACCGATTGACAAACCAACATTATGTTGTATAATGTATACAATCAAGGTGGCGAGGCAGCCCTTGGGAGCGAAGGAGGTCGACCAGCAGAACGCGAACAGAAACCCCACCACTTTGTGGCAGAACCGGTTGGCTTGGACTTTCCATACAATAAGGAGATAGAGATGAAACACCTAGGGTTGTTGATCTGCACCGTTATGCTTCTGGCCTTGGTTGTAGGCTGCGCCACGCCCGAGGTAGTCGAAGTTGAAAAGATCGTCACGCAGGTGGTCAAAGAGACCGTGGTGGAGACGGTGATCGTCGAGGGGACGCCGCAGGTTGTTGAGAAAGAGATCACCAGAGTGGTGGAGGTGACACCGGCTCCGCCGCTGCCGGCCTCGAAAAAGGGCGGCACCTTTGCCATGGCGCTGGGCGGCGATCCGAGCGGGCTCAACGGTCTATACGCCAGCTCGGGCTACGATCTCTGGCCCGTCACGCTCTCACAGCGCCCGCTAATCGTGGGCGGCATGGACTGGGGTTCGGTGGTGGAAGGCGATCTGGCCGAGTCCTGGGAAGCGTCCGATGACGGCACGGTCTGGACATTCCACCTGCGCCAGGACGTCAAGTGGCAGGACGGTGAACCGTTCACGGCTGATGACGTGCTGTTTACCATCGCTGCTGCTCAGGATCCGGAGCTTCAGGCCGCCTATTACCGGGAGCGTTTCCTGGAGGACGGCGAGCCTATCCTGTTCGAAAAGTTGGACGACTATACGGTGCGCGCCACGCTGAGCAGTCCAAGAGCCAGTTTCCACACCAGCTCCATCGTCCCCATCCTCCCGCAACACATTCTAGAGGGTCAGGACATTCGCACCTCCGCCTATAACGAAAAGCCCATTGGCACCGGGCCCTTTGTGGTGGAGTCGTGGCGCTCGGGCGAATCCATCACGCTGGTAGCCAATCCCTTCTTTTACCGGGGTGAGCCCTATCTGGACCGTTTCGTCTTTCGTGTCATTCCCAGCGAAGAGGCTCGCCTGATGGCGCTCCAGACGGGGGAGATCGATTTTCTGGAGATACTGGGCAAGGACGTACCCAGGTTCCTCAACAACCCGCAGTTCACGGTGATCACTTCACCCAAGGACCAGCAACGGCACATCCTCTTGAACAACGCCCAACCCTACTTCCAGGACCAACGCGTACGCCAGGCTCTGATGTACGCGTTGGATCGCCAGGCGATCGTGAACACAGCGTTGCAGGGTTACGGCTATGTGGCTGACTCGCCATTCAACCGAACCACCGACATCTACCAGGAGGGCAAACTCACCCAATACGAGTTCAACCTGGAAAAGGCCAAAGAACTACTCACGGAGGCCGGCTGGGTGGACAGCGACGGTGACGGCATCATTGACAAGGACGGTGTCGCTTTCAAGATCAACCTGGACTATCTGACGTCGTGGGGTTTCATCGTCACTTCGGTGCCACTGGTTCAGAACTGGTGGGGACAGCTCGGGATCGATGTGACCGCGCGGGCGGTGGAAGCCGCCAGCTACCTGGCCGCCATCCGCGTGGAGGACATTGAAAAGCCGTATGACTGTTTCTTCCTTGGGTTGTCGCAGATGGGACCGGATCCGGACTCCTTCACCAACCCCTATGCGAACAGCGCCCCTGAGCTTAACATTCCCAACTATTACAACGAGGAGGTCAAAAAGCTGTTCGACCAGGCCCGGATCACGGTGGACCCAGACGAGCGCCATGCCCTCTACGAACAGGCAGAGCTGATCCTCTGGAACGACCTCCCCGCCCTGCCTTTGTTTTACCCGATCAACGTGTATGCGATCAACAACCGGGTCAATATGGAGGAAGCCGTATTTGACACCAGTTTCGTGCCGCCGTTCCGCTATCCGGACAAGCTATTCATCCAGCAGTAGGGCGACGTGATTTAGAAGTAGGGAAGGAAGGAATCGCGCGATTCCTTCCTTCTTGTATGTCCCATACACGCCAAGCCGACAGAGGTGCCGATGACCAAGTACTTGCTGCGACGGCTGATCCAGATGATACCCCTGCTACTTGCGATCTCGATCCTTTCGTTTCTGCTGATGCATCTGGCGCCGGGCGACCCGACCGCGATGTACATCGATCCGACCAAGTCTACTGCTGGCAGCTTTGAGGCCCAGGCGCTCCTGCGCAAGCAACTGGGTCTGGACGAACCGGTCCACATCCAATACGCGAAATGGCTGGCGAATACACTTCAGGGCAACTGGGGATACTCGCTGGTAAACCGCCAGACCGTATGGTCGAACATCATGAGCCGGCTCCCCAACACCGCGCTGCTGGGCGGTGTCTCCATGGTGCTGGCGCTGGTGTTCTCCATCCCGATTGGCATCATCTCAGCCATCAAGCAGTACAGCCTATTTGACTATCTGGCGACCGCGTTGGCTTTTGTGGGCATCTCGGTGCCGACTTTTTGGCTCGGCCTCATGTTCATGCACATCTTTGGATACCGGCTGATGTGGCTTCCCGTGGTAGGAATGCGGTCCGTGTACCACCAGTACACCGGTTGGCCGGCAGTCTGGGACGTTGGCCGACATCTCATCCTTCCGGCGACCGTGCTGGCCATGTACTCGATGGCGAGTTGGACCCGGTACACGCGATCCAGCATCCTGGAAACCGTCGGCATGGACTACATCCGCACTGCCCGATCTAAGGGCCTGCGCGAGGCTGCGGTGGTACTGCGCCACGTGCTGCGCAACGCGCTCATACCCGTGATCACGCTGCTAGGCCTCTCCCTGCCGAATCTGGTCGGCGGAGCTTTTGTCACCGAGATGGTGTTTGGCTGGCCCGGCATGGGAAGGTTGGGGATCAATGCCATCATGGGGCGCGACTATCCGCTGATCATGGGCGTCACCATGGTGTCTTCGCTCATGGTGGTGGCAGGGAATCTGCTGGCGGATGTTGCCTACGCCTGGGCTGACCCGCGCATCAGCCTGAAATGAGAGGCAGCCCGTGGCAACCACCCTTCAGCCTGATCACGCCCTGACCATATCCAGGCCCGAAAACCAGTGGGTCTTGATCTGGCGACGATTCCGGCGCCACAAATTGGCGATGGCGGGCAGCCTGGTTCTGATTTTGCTCTTTGCGGTTGCAGGCCTGGACGAAAGGATAGCGCCGCACGACCCCAACCAGGTGCGTCCCGAGTTGGCGATGGGTTACCCGCAGCCGCCCAGCACGACGTTCTGGCTGGGCACTGATGAAGTGGGCAGGGACTATCTCTCGCGGGCGATCTCGGGCGGGCGGATATCGCTCTCCGTCGGTTTCGTGGCGGTCGCCATCGCCCTCGTGATCGGCGTGTCGCTGGGCGCCATCGCAGGCTACTGGGGCGGCACCGTCGACAACGTGCTCATGCGGTTGGTGGACGTTTTCCTTTCGGTGCCCAGCTTTTTCCTGATTCTCACGGTGAATACCTACCTGCCGCCGAGCTTTTACAACGTCATGATTGTCATTGGTGTCTTTAGCTGGATGGGGGTAGCTCGCCTGGTGAGGGGGCAGTTTCTGTCGTTGAAAGAAAAAGAGTACGTCATGGCAGCCCAGTCGGTCGGCGTTCCGGGATTTCGTCTGGTGATCCGACACCTGCTTCCTAACGCGGTCGCACCGGTGATCGTCGCGGCGACGCTCGCCATACCGGGCGCCATTCTGACCGAGTCGGCGCTGAGCTTCCTGGGATTCGGCGTAACCCCACCCCAGGCGAGTTGGGGCAGCATGCTGGCGAATGCGCAGGCGTGGCTCTCGTACGCGTGGTGGATGTGGGTGCCGCCGGGGATCCTGATCTCGTTGACCGTGCTGGCGTTCAACTTTGTGGGAGACGGCCTGCGCGATGCGCTGGATCCCTTCCTCCGACGGTGAGTCATGCCCAATGGTTCGGCGCGTCACGCCACGACCGCTGCCGCGCGATCGAACAGGGTGGGCGAGGTGATAGGCTCGCGCCAGTTCACCGCGCCGGATCAGGTTATCTTGAAGGAGAGACGCATTGAGAACACTGACTGCTCGCGCTCTTGACTGCGCCAATGGCTTGGGTGCGCAATACGCCGATGTCCGGGGGGTGGTGCGCAGGATTCAGACCATCGCCATTACCAATGGCGTGGTCGAGACCATGGTGGAAGAGGAGTACCAAGGTTTCGGGGTGCGGTTGCTGATCGATGGCGCGTGGGGTTTTTCCGGTTCAGCAACCCTGGAGCTAGGGGCAGTCGATCAGGTCACCGCTCAGGCTGCCGAAATCGCCCGGGCGAGCGCTCGATTCAAGACCGCAGAGGTGCGGCTGGGGCCACGGGTCTCCAGTGTCGGCGTGTACCGGACGCCGGTCCTGGTCAACCCGTGGGAGATCTCGCCCGTGGCAAAAATCGCGCTGTTGTTGCAGGCCGACCGCGAGCTGCGTCACGCCGGCGCCGCCACTGCCAAGGCCAATCTGCTCACCTGGCAGGAGAACAAGGTCTTTGCCAACAGCGAGGGTGCCCTGACGGAGCAGGAGCTCATCCACACGGGCGGCGGCGTGACCGCGATTGCCGTCGACAAGGAGAGTGGCCAGGTCCAGACCCGCAGCTATCCAGGCTTTTTCGGGACAGACGTGCGCGGCGCCGGGTGGGAGACCATCCTGGAGATGGACCTTCCGGGCAATGCACAGAGAATCGGTGAGGAGGCAGTCGCCCTGCTCAGGGCGGATGAGTGCCCCAGCGGGCACGCCACCGTCATTCTCGGCCCTTCCCAACTCGCCATTCAGACTCACGAATCGGTCGGGCACGCCATCGAGCTTGACCGGGTCTTTGGTGCGGAAGGCGACTTTACCGGCACCAGCTTTCTGAGCCCTGCCATGCTGAACAGCTTTGCCTACGGCTCAGGCCACGTGAACATCACCGCGGACGCGACAGCGCCGGGGGGTGTGGGCACCTTTGGTTGGGACGACGAGGGGGTTCCCGCTCAGCGCGTTCCCATCGTCCGAGATGGCATCTTGTGCGGCTTTCTCTCCTCGCGCGAATCCATTGAGCAGTTGAGGCAGGTGGTGGGCGATCGCGCTCCGGCCTCTTCCGGCGGGGCAATGATCGCCGACGGGTGGCACAACATCCCGCTGGTACGGATGACCAACGTCAATGTGGACCCGGGAGAGTGGGACCTGGCAGAGCTGATTGCCGACACAGACGACGGCATCTGGATGGACTCGTGCAAAACCTACAGCATCGACGACCGTCGGTTGAATTTCCAGTTTGGGGTTGAGTACGCGCGAGAGATCAAGCATGGGAAACTCGGGCGGCTTTTGAAAAACGGCTCCTATGCCGGATCCACGCCCCAGTTCTGGGCAAGTTGCGACGGCGTCTGCAACCGAGATCACTGGCGGATTTGGGGCATATCGAACTGCGGCAAGGGCCAGCCGGGGCAGATGGCGCACACAGGTCACGGAACAGCGCCGGCGCGTTTTCGCAACGTGCGCGTGGGAATCCGGAGCTGACCTCGGCGCAATCAGGAACACCAGCCCACCAACGGCCAGTTACCGGCTAGATCAAGAGAAGGGAACATGATAGGACCAGAACGCATCTCCAGCACGATCCAATGGGTTCTCGCCCGCTCTTCGGCCGACCAGACGGAAGTGTCGGTGGTCGCCACCGACAACGCACTCACGCGTTTCGCCAATTCCACCATCCACCAGAACGTCTTTTCCAGCAACGTCACCTTGCGGGTGCGGGTTGTGATCGCCAACCAGATTGGCATCGCCATCACCAACAGCCTCGAAGCGGCGGCGCTCCAGCGCGCGCTCGACCACGCGCTTTCAAACGCCCGCCGGACACCACCCAACCCGGGTTTCCTGTCCTTGCCAGAACCTCAGCTGGTTCCCGAGGTGGTCGGTTACTTTCCGGCGACCGCCGATTGCACGCCGGGGCAGCGGGCAGAGTCCGTGGGCGCCATCTGTCAGTTGGCCCGCGAGGCCGGTTTCCATGCCTATGGCGCGTTGACGACTGCCACGAGGGAGTTGGCAGTCGGAAATTCGTTGGGCCATTCCTGTTTCCACCTCGGCACGTTATCGGAGATCAAGGTCACGGTCATCGGCGACTCCTCCGCCGGGTATGCCGCCAACATGGCCATGGATGTCCGCCGGTTGGACTTTGAGGCCATCGGCCATGAGGCCACCGAACGCTGTTCGCGAGGTCAGAATCCGCAGCCGATCGAACCGGCCGAGTACGCGGTGATCCTGGCCCCCTATGCAACACAGGACCTGGTCTTTGTGACGACCACGGTCGGTTTGGGTGCGCGATCGTTCCGCGAGAAGACCAGTTTCGTGTGTGGAAACATCGGGAAAAGGATCATGGGGCCGAACATCACCATCCATGACGACGGGTTCGACGGCAACGGAATCGTAGAGCCTTTTGACTGTGAGGGAGTGCCCAAGCGCCGGCTTGATCTCATCAGTAACGGCGTGGCCAGTGGCGTGGCATACGACTCTTATTACGCAGGCCTTGAGAAGGGCAGACGCTCCACCGGTCATGCGCTGCCACCTCCGAACACATCAGGTCCTCTGCCGCGGCACACGTTTCTCAGACCCGGATCCGCCACGGTCGAGGAGATGATCCAGAGCACCGGGCGCGGCCTGTACGTCACCCAGCTACACTATACGCGGCCCATCGATCCCATCCGGTTGACCGCCACCGGCATGACGCGAAACGGAACCTTTCTGATAGAGCACGGCGAGATCGTGCGGCCGGTCAAGGACCTGCGTTTCACGCAGAGCTATCTGAAGGCCTGGAACGAGGTCGAGGCCGTCGGTCAAGAAACCCGACTGCTGCGCATGTGGGACCAGTCGCTGCAGAACGTCCCGACCGTCAAAATCAGCAGCTTTAACTTCACCGGGAGCTAGGACGCGGCAGGTAGGTGCCCGTGTGATGAGCGCCGGCACCAGGCAGACCCCCTACCCGCAGCAAACCGTGGACGGTCGGACGGCGGCCCAGTTTCGGCTGGTCCGGCGCCTTTGCCGCCGGTCTTTCGGCGGTTGCTGCCGTTGGGCCCGACCGTGAGTGGCGGGCGCTACCCGTGACTCCCGGGCACACCGCTGGCCAAGACCCCTGTGAAGGATCAGGCCGGCGGTATGCTGCCCCTCCCTTCGGTGTGCGCCGTAGAGGCGCACGGCTTGGTTCTTACATCGCCAAGCCGGGAATGTAGGGCTCGCGCCAGTCCTTCCACCACCCGACGATCCGAGCACCGCCCGGGTCGACCACCACGGTGTCCTTATTGCGCACGATCTCGCCGGCCGGCCCACGCACGGCCAGGTCAATCACCAGCACCATGCCGGCCTCCAGCGTCGTCTCGTCGTCAGCCGTCAGGAAGGGGGGTTCCACCGCACACGCACCCACTCCGTGTCCCAGGCCAATCACCGAGATGAGCTCCATCCCCTGCCGGGCGGCCAGATCGACGACGGCATGGTACACACCTGCGCAACACGCACCCGGCACCAGGCGGGAGAGCACCGCGTCGCGCAGCAAGATCAGATGCTGGTACACCAGATCCTGCTCTGGAAGCACCTCACCGTAGATGAATATCCGGCCAGCGTCGCCGCAGTACCCCTGGTCGGTGGTGCGGACGGCAAAGCGGACAATCTGGTCCAGCGCCAGCTTGGGGGTGGCGCTATAGCCATAGTTGTGACCGTAACTCGGACATCGAGGGAAAAACTGGCGGGCCTGGTCGCCGGCCGCCACCTGCGCACAGGTATAGTAGCCCACCAACTGGAGGCCTCGCTCCATGCAATGGATGCGGGTGTTCTCGGCCGCGGTCAGCAAGCTAGGCGGTGGGTTCTGCACGATGATGTGGTGAAAGTATCCGTTCAGCCCGTGGTCGGTCCGATAGGCAATGTCCTCCAGCAGGTCGGCCTCTGGCCCGGTCTTGACCATCCGAACCCGTTCCAGGAGCGCGTCCGCGCTACTCAGCCGACGGTCGGGCAGTCTGGTTACCAGCGCCTGGAAGAGCGCGGCCGGCGTTCGCGCGGCGTCGACCCCGATGCTCGCATCCTGGCTCGCCAGCGGGCCGGCCAGGCCGGCCACCGCGTCCGCCAGATTCCCATAGGCTTCGTCTGCCGAGTACCCGATCACCCGTGGGATCCGCCCGGCCTGGCGGATGGTAGCCTGGTAGGCCAGCGGGCTCAGGACGGTGGGCTCGCCTCGTGCCGGCCACCAGACCGCCACGGTCAGGTCCGGTCGGTAGGGGAGAAACGGCAACAGGGCGCCGGTCAGGTACTGGACGTGGTCCGGTCCCGTCACCAGCAACGCGTCGAATCCGCTTGGCAGGATCGCGTCCTGCGCCTTTTGTTGAATGCCCAGGTCCTTCATGCCATTCACTCCCATCATCCGTGCCGGGCCGACGCGCCCGCCAACCGGTTAAGCCGGTCCCAGCTTCGGTACCAACTCTGACGGCGGCAACCATCCGCCTCAATGACATGGGTGTCCACCGAATGGACAAGTTCGCGCTGGGGGCCGTAGCCATAGATGTCCAGCGCCACCACCATGCCCTCGGCGAGCGGCGTGGGGTCGGTAGCGTTCAAGAACGGCGCCTCGCGCTCGGCAGTCCCCAATCCATGGCCCACGCCGATCTCGCGCCAGAAGGGGATCTGCTCCCGATCGGCCCGAGCGCAGACCGCGTCAAACACATGATGCGCGGCGACGCCCGGGCGGAGCATACCCACCGCAGCGGCGTTGAGGAGCAGCAGATCCTCATAGGAGCGGAGCTGGGCTTTGGTGGGCTCTCCCACCACCAGGGTCCGACCGCCGACCGACCAGTAGCCACGGTATTCGTTGGAGATGTCCACCCTGACCAGATTGCCGGGAACCAAGCGGCCCCGCGGTGGCAGGTAGATCTGCTGCGCATCCAGACCCTGCAACACCGCGAGGTGGCCGGCGGCCGAGCCGCCGTACTCTCCAATGTGCACCCGCAGTCTTTCGGACATCTCGGCCAGCGCATAGCTGACCGCATCCACCATCCCTTCCGAGTGGTGCATGAGGGCGATGATGGCACGGTCAGTGTGACGCGCCGCCGTCTGCAGCCGCTCGAGCTCGCCGGGGGTCTTGACGATGCGCAGCCCGCGCAGCAGTTCGTCGCAGCCTAGCCATTCCAGTGCACGCCAGCGGTTCGCACAGGCCTCCACCAGTGATTGCGGCGTGCGGCGGGCATCAATTCCGACCCGGCCGTGGGTGACGTCCAGTGCCGCCAGGGCCCGGTCAGTCTCGTCCAACAGCGGTTTGGTGGTGGCACTCTCCGGATAGGGGAAGAGCAGCCCCTCCCACCCCTGCTCCCGAATCAGGTCCGCCCACTCATAGGGGCAGACCACTGCACCCTGACCCTCCGGGGTGACGACCGCGAGGGCCCTCCGGTTGGGCAAGTTGGGCGCGTACGGAAGGGCAGACTGGGTCAGATAGACGAAATTGTCGGGACCAGCCACCATCAGCGCCTGCAGTCCTGCGCTGGCGGTAGCCCGCATCACCTTTTCGCGCAGGGGGTTGTCCTTTTCCTGTCCTTTCATACTCACCATCCTGTTCCGGCAGTTGAGCGCCTCAGTTGCCAGGCCATACTGGGGTGCCAGGGCAACCGCAGACGCAGTGGACGCACGAGGTGCGGAGTCTGCGGAAAACCGAGATTTGACCGAGTTTGGGGTCAGTCCTCACCGGCCATCTGGGCGATCCGGGTCGCCGAGTGCTGGCAGTGGTCGCGCATGGCCTGGGCTGCTCGCTCGGCATCGCGCACTTGCATCGCCTCCAGAATCTGGCGGTGTTCGTCAAATGACTGGAGGAGGTGATATCCGGGGCGCAACTGGGCAAACCGGCGGACTCGCTGCACCCGGTTGTTGAGGCCCTCTAGCAGGACCACAAAGAGCGGGTTCTCGACCAACGCCGTCAGCGTCCGGTGAAAAGCGACATCGGCGTCATAATGCCTGGCGTGCTCCCCCGCATCATACTGCCTGATCCCCTCGTCCAACACCCGCGCCAGTTCATGCAGCGTCTCGGCGGTGATCACCGGGGTGACCTGACGGACGATCTCGGCCTCCAACAGGCCGCGGATCTCATAGATCTCGCGGATCTCACGCGGGGAGACAGTGGCGATAAAGGCCCCCCGATGCGGCCGAACTTCGATGAACCCCTCGGATTCCAGGATGCGGATCGCCTCGCGGACCGGCGTCCGGCTGACATCGTATTCTTGGGCCACCAGGTCCTGATCCACCCTTTCGCCCGGATCAAAATGACCGGCCAGAATCGCCTCGCGGAGGCTTTCCGTCACCCAATCTGCCAGGACACGACCCTGATTGACGTGGGGAAGCGGAGACTTCATGATCTATAGGCCTCCAAACTGCACCAACGATAACAATGGTGATTGTATACATTATACATGTGCGGCGGGCCCCTGTCAAGTGGCCGTATTCTTTGTGGCTGCTGCAAATATGGTGCAGGCCGAGGGTCAGACTTGCTGATTGCCTCGTGATCGTCCGTCCCTGTCTATGGTGCAGACGGCGGTCTGGCGGCCATTCGGGGTTTCTCTCTAGGATGCGAACAGGGCACTCAGGTCGCGCCCGCCCGGTGCCTCTCGCAACCATGCCGTCAGCATCCCCACATTGAGGATTGATTCACCTCGTTTGTATCCCCGCAGCGTGCGCTACCGCTCCTTGATGGTCCAGCCAATCACCTGTTCCGTCGTGTTGTTGCTCTCCGGCACCACCGATCCGCCTCCAGTCACTCTGGTACCATAGCAGGTGTATCGTTGCCGGTGATTCCACTGGTGCAGCACGTGATTGCGCATGCGGTACCCCAGTGTTGCCCGCCTTCCCTTCCCCGGCGCTTTCGCTGGTGCGTATCGCTCATACAGCTTGCCCA
>DCVT01000004.1:11435-11761 GCA_002328075.1 Anaerolineales bacterium UBA2181
TCGCCGGCAGATCTGGTGGCTAACACCCGCGGTATCGGCCACGGCCTTGAAGGCATCCTGATCGTCACTGGACAGCGCCTCCGCACCGACCAACTCCAATAGGGGCGGCAACCAACCCTTCACCGTCTCTCTTTCTTCGTCATCCAGTAGGCCGATGTCCAGCATCATCCCCTCAGCATCATCGACCGCCACGGCGATCGCTACTTGCTCTCCGCGGCACCGCACGTAAGTCAGGTCACTGCCCACCACAGCAACCTTCCCTCGCAGTTGGTGCAGCCAGACCCGCCCCAACTGTCGGGCTGCCTCTCCTGCTGCCTGAACATTGC
>DCVT01000049.1 GCA_002328075.1 Anaerolineales bacterium UBA2181
TTGTGTGCCTGTGGTGCGGGTATGCAGCCAACGCGGATGAGAACGCGGCCTCCAATATCGCTGAACGCCAGAGCGACGAGGAAATGAACTCGCTTTCCTTCCGCGAAGTGGAGGCAGCGCTGGCGATCCGGTTCATGCGCGGTCTCCCGGATGCCCGTAGTGCATCCGCCGGGCTAGACACCTCGCCTGCCCAGGCAGGTGGCGAGAGCTACCAAAGGTCAATCAGCCCGGTTCAAACACCCGTGCAATGGTTGGCTATAAAACGGGTAACCATTTCTCCCGAGGAGGTGTGTTGTGAACAGGCTGTGGCTAAGGCACTATGACCCCCAAGTTCCGCCGACCTTAGATTACCCGCGCATGCCGCTTTATCGGTTCCTGGATGAGTCCGCCAGCGGTCATCCGGAGCGGTCGTGTACGTGTTTCTTTGGCGCTCGTCTTACGTATGGGCGGATCAAAGAGCTTTCAGACCGATTGGCCATCGGCGCGCGCCAATTGGGGATCAGACCTGGTGATCGCGTAGCGCTTTTGCTGCCCAATTCGCCACAATTCGTGATCGCATATTATGGGCTGCTCAAGGCAGGTGCAGTGGTCGTCTCCTTGAACCCGCTCTCCACGGAGCGCGAGCTGGCGTTTCAGATGACCGATTCAGAATGCGCGATGGCGATTACCATACCGCTGTTCCTCTCCAAATTGGCGTCGATTTGCCCAACGACCCCCGTTAAGAGCATCGTGTACAGCAGGCTGGCGGACTTCATGCCGGCGCCGATCAGCCTGGTGCAGGGTTATCGTGAGGGAAAGCTCATCCGGACAGCCGGGACAAAGAGCGATGCTGCGTTTGTCGATCTCCGGGTATTGCTTCAATCCCAACCTGCGGTTGGCTGGCAGCCGGAGCCGGTTGAGCCTGATGAAATGGCAGTCCTGATCTACAGCGGAGGTACCACTGGCGTGGCCAAGGGAATCATGCTGTCCCATTACAACCTGGTCGCCAACGCCCATCAGATTGGCGTATGGGGCCAGATTACAGAACAGGACCGATTGTTGGCCGTGTTGCCGCTCTTCCACGGATACGGCATGAGTGTCAACCTGAACTCGGCGATTCGGGTGGGAGGCGAAATCACCCTGATTCCGCGCTTCAATGCGCGCGAAGTTGCCCGAGCGATTCAAAATAGACGACCCACGTTTTTCACCGGTGTGCCCACCATGTTTGTAGCCCTGAGCAATCTGCCAGACATTGGAAAGTATGACCTGAGCAGTCTCCGGGGTATTTTCGTTGGAGCTGCGCCGTTGACCCGCGCTATCAAGGAACAATTCGAGGCCAAAACAGGTGGGCGCATGATTGAGGGGTATGGCCTGACAGAGGCAGTGACGGCCATCATGGCGAACCCCTACAAAGGAATGCACAGAATAGGTAGCATCGGGATTCCGTTCTCTGATGTGGATGTCAGAATCATTGACCTGCAGGACGGACGGGATCTTGCGCCAGGGGAACAGGGTGAGATCGTGTTGCAGAGCCCGACGGTCATGCTGGGCTACTATAAAATGCCTCAGGAGACCAAGAATACCATTGTGGATGGCTGGCTGCATACGGGTGACATCGGCTATATGGACGACGATGGCTATTTCTACATCACCGATCGCAAGAAAGACATTGTCAAAGTGGGTGGTTTCATTGTCTTTCCGCGCGAGGTGGATGAGGTGATATACCAGCACCCAAAGGTCAAGGAGGGGATTTCGGTGGGGATTCCGGACCCCTATCTGGGCGAGCGGATCAAGGCGTTTGTGGTGTTAAAGGATGGGGAAACCGCTACCGCCGAGGAGATGATCGCCTACCTTAGGCAGAATCTGACTGGGTACAAGGTTCCATCGGCCGTCGAGTTTCGCGACGAGTTGCCCAAGAACATGATTGGCAAAATCCTGCGGCGCGCGTTGCGCGAGGAGGAACTGGAGAAGGCAGGGCCAAACGCAAACACAGCATGACAACGCGGTTGGGGGTCCGCAGCAACGACGCATGCCGTGCGGGCATATGTTGTCGCCAGGCCCGGACGCGGGCTGCCAGCGTAAACCCGCTAGGGCTGCCGGGCGGTGGCCTGATTTGCGCCCGTGTCCCGTCCGTATTCGCAGCATGATTCGTCTAGTGATCGGCTATATGCGGGCGGGTATCGTCAAGGCGCTGGTAATCTTGCTGGGTTCTGCGCCCACGAGCACAACGTTCGCGTCCCTCATGTGCTGTATAGGATGTCCTGGACACCGCACACTCGGCCTTTGACGGGGCAGAGGGCGTGAAGTATAATACGCTGTGCCGGGCGGGTAGCTCAGTTGGTTAGAGCGCCTCCCTTACAAGGAGGAGGTCGCAGGTTCGAGTCCTGTCCTGCCCATCTGGCCGGTCAAGAAGAGGTAGATTGATGGCAAAACGATCAACGCGACGCCGACGCAATACGTCCCAGAAATTGGCACAGGTTCTGGGGGTGATTATCGCGCTGAGCATGGTGCTGTTTCTAATTGCCCCACTTTTCACCGCGGGAACCACGCCAAGCAACCCCACCGCGACCCCCCCAGCGCCGACGCGAACCCCTACGCCCGGGCCGACAGCGACTGTTGTTCCCTCGGCCACACCCGGGGCAGCCATCGCACCCACGCCTACCACTGCCAACTGATCTCGTGGAAAAGCAAAAAAGGCCGGTCGGAACGAGAACCGGCTCTGTTTACAGCAACACAATGATGAGGGCTGCCAGAAAAGCCGTCGTGCCTAACTCGAGCGCTGACCGCGGGCCAAGGCGCTCCTGAACTGCCATTTGTACGACGCCAGTGGCCAGGTAGAACACCAGCAGCAAGAGAAGGGATGCGGGCAGTACTGCCAACCGACAGTAGCCCAGCACCCACACTGTCTGCGCCATCACGAGACCAACAACGCCACCGTTCAGGGCAAGCCACCGGAACCGTCGGCCGGTCTGCCAATGGAGGCGTATGGCGAGCAGGCCGCATCCGACCAGAACCGCCGGGCCTGAAAGCAGAAACCGGGCGCCGGTCCCTTGGATCATGAACAGCAGGCCGAGCGCCAACGCGTACACCATGCATGCACCCGCCAGTTGGGTCGAGGGTCGGGCCAGGAAGTCCGGGACCACCGTTTTGTACTCGTGGGTAGTCACATAACCCAAGGCAATGAGTCCGATGGCCATGGCAACCAACCACGTCTCGGTGTTCTGGAACGTAGCTAACCAGCGCCCGATCAGCAGGGCGGTGAGTGCAGGAAGGATCCAGTTAACAAAGGTGCTGCGTGCGCGGCATTGGCAGCACAGAGGATGGCTGAGAAGCACCGAGTGAGTGCCGGTGACAACCAGAGCAATGACAAACGCTGTGGTCAACCAATAAGTGTTGAGCTCTATTCCCACTGGGGTGCCCAGTGCCTGCACTCCGAATAGCCGGCCGGGCAATTCGATCACTCGGCTGAGGAAGAAACCTACCGCCGCACCCGCCAAAAGTACGCTCAACCGATCCCGAAAGACCTCCGGTTGGTCGCTCATGCTTGGGATTGTAGCAGCGAGGGGGTGGTTGTCAACCGAAGAGGGTGTGCGCTCCTGGTCAACGAGCCGGCCGATGCTATAATGATCCCGGTTCGCGCGCATCGGCCCGAAGGGCAGGGAGGTCGGTTGTTCCATTGGTTGTTAGCGATTCCGGTTGGTCTCGTCTTGGGTAGCATGATCAATGTGTTGGCGGATGATCTTCCGCATCATCGCCGCCCACAGTGGCCGCATTGTGTGGCCTGCCAGCACGCATTCGGCCTGATGGGATGGTCGGGGTTGGGGCGCAATCTAACAAACGCGGGCCGGTGTCCTGCCTGCGCTCACGTTGATGGCTGGCGGCCGGTTTTGGTGGAATTGGGCATGGCACTCACACTGGTGCTGCTCTGGACAAGGCCGGGCGTGCCGCCGGAAGTCCAGGCGATCCAGTCGATCTTTTTCGGAATATTCCTGTTGGTGTTGGTAATTGACCTTGAACACCGCCTGATCCTTCACGTGGTGACGCTTCCCGCTCTGGCTATCGCTCTTCTGACTAGTCGGGTCACGGCGACGCCAGCGTCAGCAGCCATTGGCGCCGCCATCGCGTTTTGCACCTTTCTCGGCATCTATCTGGTCGGCGCCATGGTGTATGGCTCCGGGGCCATGGGTTTCGGCGACGTGACCCTGGCGACTTTTATCGGTGCGGCCACGGGGTTCCCTTTGGTGGTCGTGGCTCTGCTGGCCGGCATGATGACAGGGGGCGTCGTGTCTTTCGTCCTGGTCGTGACCAGGCTGCGCCGATTGCGGAGCAAGGTGCCGTACGGGCCGTTTCTGTTGGTGGGAGCAGCAGTGGCGCTCCTGTGGGGCCAACAGATCGTCAACTGGTATCTGAATTGATGGAAGTTGGGCCGGGTCAGCAAATGGAGGAACCAGGCTATTGCCGGATGGGTGGACGTTTTGCCTGATCCATTCCGCGAACCCGTTTTACCCGTTTACGGTCCATTTCCAACACGTCAAAGCGCCAACCGCCGGTTTGGAACGAATCACCTTCGATAGGAATGCGGCCCAGAACCGACATGACCAAACCGCCCAGCGTGTTGTACGCAGAGGTAGCCTCTGGGGGTAGTTGCGCCAAGCCCAAGAGATCGCGCAATTCGTAAAGCGGTAGTCGTCCGTCCAGTAACCAGGATCCGTCTGGTTGGCGAACGGACTCGGGATGATCCATCAGATCCGGTGTCGGCAGGTCTCCCACCAAGGCTTCCACGATTTCTGTGAGTGTGACCATGCCCACCAGTCCACCATGTTCATCAATCACCAGCGCCATCTGTTCTCCGGTCTGTTTGAATAGATCCAGCAGCTGGAGGGCGGATTGGCTCTCCGGCACGAACAGAGGTGGCCTGACCAACGCCTTCAGGTCGAGCGCATGTCCTCCCAGCAGGCTGGCCAGCACATTGCGTCCACGCACGATGCCGAGCACGTTGTCCGGGCTGGCCTCGGCCACTGGGAAGTAGACGTGCCGACTGTTGCTGATGATGTTGATGACGGTCTCCGGCGGAGCCTGCGTGTCCAGCCAGACGATCTCTGTTCGCGGCGTAACCAGGGCCCCGACGCGAAGATCATCCAGTTGAAAGACGCCTTCGATCATATCCTGCTCCGCCGGTTCAAACACACCGGCTGTTTCACCCTGTCGGAGGAGGATCTTGATCTCCTCCACGGTAATCGGCGGCTCATGACCTGGCCGGACCCCAAGGAGGCGAATAATCAAATCGGTTGAGGCGGTGAGCAGACGGACCACCGGGTTCAAGATGGTGGACAGCAGTTGCAGAGGTCGGGCGATGGCGGCTGCTACCCGTTCAGGGTTAGTCAACGCGAGGCGTTTGGGAACCAGCTCTCCGATCACCAGGGAAAGGTACGTGATGATCAAGACGACCAATCCCAGCGAGACAGCCTTGGCATAGGGCGCGATCCACGATATCCTGGTCAACCAGAGGGCCAACGCCTCTGCAATGGTCGCACCACTCAAGGCACCGGCAAGAATTCCGATCAACGTGATGCCGATCTGCACCGTGGAGAGAAATCGGGTCGGTTTGGCCGCCAATTCGAGCGCAACTCGGGCGCCGGGGTTGCCTTCTGCTGCCCGCTGCTCGAGTCGAATGCGGCGCGCCGAGACCACTGCGATCTCGGCTAGTGCCAGCACGCCGTTGGAAACGATCAGGAGCAGGACCAGCAGGATCTCTACCCATACTGCCGACACGAGATCACCTATCCTCCAGTTGAAGCTGGCAATTGGTTGGCGGGGCGTCCGCGACGGCATGCTCGGCCGTCGGGTCGTCGCTGCAAGCGAACTGCGGCGCGAGCATGATACAGGTTGCTGCCATCCTACCAGGTCCCGTGCGGACGGGTCTGCCTTGCCCCGCCAAGGGAGGGGCCAATCTCCCAAAGAGCAACGATTCGGCTAATTGACGCATGCTCCGCCTGTCAGAGACGGCAGCGTTGTTCCGAGCCCAAGTGCTCTGGCCTTGCCCAGCGCCAGGCACGCAATGGCAGCGTCCTGGACACCAACGCCCGTCAGGTCGCAGAGCGTGATCTGGGTTTTCGATGTCCGGCCGGGAATCCGGCCCAGAATCAGGTCGCCCAGTTCACCGGTCACGTCGTCGTCCGAAATCAGGCCGGCCTCCACCGCATGGTGAATCTCGCCCAGACGGAGACATTGGCGCAAATGGTCGGCTATAATGATCTCAGCCCGGGAGAACACCTGAACCTCCAATTCCTGTTTTTCGGGTGAATCCGATCCCACAGCAGTTATGTGTACTCCTCGGGGCAGCCAGGCGGCGGGGAAGAGCGGCTGGCGACTGGGCGTGGCGGTTATCACCAGATCAGTCTGCAGCAATGCTGCTTCGACGCTGGGAGCAACCGTAACGTCCAGGTCAAGTTCGGCCGTCATCTCGCGGGCGAACCTGTCCGCATGGATGGGGTTCCGGCTCCACACGGCGACGCGCCCGCGCAGCTGGCGTACAGCTGCGACCGACCGTAGTTGAAAACGAGCTTGGGTTCCCGAGCCAAACACCGTGACTTTGTCAAGAACCGGATTGGCGAGGTACCGCGCGGCGACTCCACCGGCCGCCCCGGTGCGCAGGTCTGTGAGGTATCCGTTGTCCTGGAGCAGCGCGGCTGGGAAACCGGTCACGGCGTCCAGCGCGATCATCAGCCCCGAACCGGAGGGCAGCCCAAGAGCCGGATTCTGCCAGAAGCCGGTCGCCACTTTCAATACGACGTACTCTAGTCCTTTGTAATGAGCTCCCTTCACGTGTACTTCGCCGTCGACCTCTGGAATCTGGAGGCCGATGACGTCCGGGAGCTGGGCGTCGCCACGGGCCAGTGCTGTGAAGGCTTGCTCCATCGCAGCGATGGCTTCGGTCATGGAGATCAGCGGCCGGATCTCGGATTCAGTCAACACCAGAAGGGACATCAGCTATCCGCCTTTGTTATCCCGACGCCAGGTTTGTGATCAATTCGTGAATGCGGCCTAGTCCCGCCTGCAGATAAGCCGACGGTGGCCCAAAGCTGATGCGCAGGTGATGATCCAGGCCAAAGTGGTCGCCGGGCACAACGAGAACGCTCTTTTCCTTTCGCAGCCGCTCAACCAGAGCAGTGGAATTGATGGGTAGGTGATAACGCACAAACGCGATTGCGGCTGCCTGGGGAGGAACCACGTCCAGAATGCCATCGTGTGTATTGATCCATGCGTCGAGCAGGGCATAACCCTGACGGACACAAGCCCGCGTCCTTTGGATCAGCCTGATCCTGGTCGTCGGTGTGAGGGCCAGGGTGGCCAATTTGTTGGCCAGCATCGTGGCCGATATGGTCGTATATTCGTGGCGCCGCCAGACCTCACCTGCGGTCCCCGCCGGGCACACCACCCAGCCAATGCGCAAACCGGGCAGCCCGTATGCCTTACTGAGGCTATTGATCGCCAATACCTTGTCGTAGCGGCCCCAAAAAGAGGGGGTCTGCACGTCGGCCATTCGCTCGGCGCCGCTGTAGACTTCATCTGCCAGGATCCAGGCACCGACCCGGTCGGCTGCCGCGACAATGGCATCCATCTCGGCTGCGCTCAAGATATACCCGGTCGGGTTATTGGGGTTGCAGATTGCGATCAGTTTTGTCCGGTTGGTGACTGCTTGCCGCAGCTGCTCCAGATCTGGTTTCCAGCCGCAGGCCTCATCCAGGTTGAAGGTCTTGACGCAAAGGCCAGCGTTGTACGCCAATCCCCAAATCTGCATGTAGTTCGGCAGCATCATGACCATTTCGTCACCAGCCGCCAAGAGGGTTTGCAGCGTGACAAAGTTGGCCTCGGCCGCGCCGACGGTGACCAGCACCTGGTCAGCGGTGGCTCCCGGGTACAGGGAGGCAATACGCTCGCGCAATTCGATCAGCCCGTTAGCTTGGGGGTAATTCAACTCGGTTGCGAGCAACTGATGGACCAACTCAGGCTCGTCTACCAGATCGGCCAGCCTGAGAGGATGGACGCCGCTTTCAGAGAGATTGTACTGGACGGTGTTTTCCCACTGGGACATCATGGCTTCCATCTCGAACGGCTGGAATTTGATCATGGTTACTGACTCCTTTGGTGTTGCACGGTGTCATTATATCAGGTATGGCCGGAGGCGGGCCAATGTGCAGCGGCCGTTGCGGATGGGAGCCGCCTATCCATAGCGGACAATCGGTTTCGGAATAGGGCCAGATTTGCACTATCCAAACCAGCGGCTACAATAACCCGCGTCGCGGACAGCGCAGGTTCTCGGTTTGGGCCCGAGTCGAGTGGAATGAACCCGAGCCAGAACACAAGGCTGCCGCCACCGATCATCCACTGGTTTTTGAACCGGTGATCAGCCCATCAAGGAGGTCGTGGTGCCGCATCTGACGCTGCAATACACACATAATGTAGAGGGAATTCGGTTCTCCGAGTTGTTTTCGGACCTGCATCAAGGGTTGGCCCGGGTGGGCGAGATTGATGTCAACAACTGCAAGAGCCGAGCTATCCGACTGGATGACTATTACGTTGCCGATGGAAATGGTCAGGAAGGTTTTGCGCACCTGCAGATATTGCTGCTAGAAGGCCGGTCGGTAGCTCTCAGTCGAGACATCGGAGAGCATTGTTTGGAGGTTTTGCGCCGCCACGTGGAGTCAGCGGTCCCCGGAGTTGCGGTGCAACTCTCGCTGGAGGTGCGGGACATGCGCCGCGAGACCTATCTGAAGGGAATGGCTTCCGCTTAGGTCAAGGCGGCGGCACACCACGATCGAGGCCCCTTGGGCAATTGAGCGGCCGCGTCGAGGCAGTGAGTGCCATGCAGGCCGCAGTGGTTTCCGCATGGGTGCTGGCTGGATCCCAAAAAGCGAGGCTTGCGGCGGTGCTTCGACTGTTTTCTTTTCTGCGGATGTCGGGTTGAACCCGGCCGGGTCGTGCGGCTTTACACGCTGAACGGCTCCAATGGATACCGAAACAACGGTTCGGCGCCGGCCGAGGTCACGTGGAATACATCCTCCAGCCGGACGCCCCCCAAACCAGGCAGTGCCAATGTGGTATGACCCACTGTGACGGTCATTCCTGGACGCAGCTTGACCCGGCGATGCGCCTTGACGATGGTCGAGGCAGGGGTCTCTTCAAAACGCAAACCGATGCCATGACAAATGCCATCAATATGATGGTCACCCAGGCCAGCAGCCCGGCAGATCGTCTTGCCAATCGAATCCAGTTCCATTACGGTGATCTCTGGTCTCAAAGCATCCCGGGTGGCCTGGTGCATCCGGAGATAGGTCGAGTAGAGGTGGTGTTGCCATTCGGCCGGGTGCCCAACAACGTAGGTGCGCGCCAGGTTGGCGCAGTATCCCTCCACCTGCGGCGTGAGGTTCACCACCACCAGATCGCCGCTCTCGATCGGCCGTGAGTCGGCCGTGCCGTGAATCCAGCAACTGCGGCGGCCGGTGTTGACATGGATGGGAGTGCTGGTGCCCTCAGCGCCGGCCTTCATCATCGTGTAAAGTGCTTCGGTGGCGATCTCGTGTCCGCTGACGCCGGGACGTAAAAGCTCCCTGGCGCGGTCCATGCCGCGAGCTGCCACCATCTGCGCCTGGCGCATCAACTCTACTTCGGCCGGCTCCTTGACCATGCGCAGCGTGTCCATCACGGGGTCGGAAGAGACTATCTCGAATTGTGGGTTCAGCTTGCGAAAGAGGTCAACCAGAAACGCCGGTGTGTGGAAAAAGAACTGCATTCCGACTCGGTGACGTCCATCGGGTGACGCAGCAAAGCTGGGTGGCAAATCCGCGGTCGCGAGCATGTTAAAGGCGTCGCGGACAGCGGACATCTGCTGGCTTACGTCAGAGAAAACGGCAATCGCAGCCGAGTCCGCCAACGAGTCCCGCAATTCCGGTTCCTCGGCGGCAAAGCTGATCAGCAGGGGTGGCCCAGAGACCGGAATAATGGCTCGCGGCTGGGCCCGCAGCTCCCCAAAGAAATAGCGAAAGTCATCATGTGTAAGGATCATGAGGCCGACTAGTCCTCGCTCGGCCATCAGGCGCTGCGCCCGGGTGATTCGATCCACGTTGACGTGCATGGCGTACCTCCCCAGGCTATTTGACGCAAAGGTGATCGTCCATTGTCACCCCAAGACAATTTCGTATGTCAGGAGAACCGCACCCTTCGGGCAACTTGCTTCGCAAATCCCGCAATACGTACAGTCTACCTCCTCGCGAAAAAACGGACGCGGTGGGTCGCCCGCCATGAGCAGCACGTGTTCAGGACAAAGAGCGACGCACGTACCGCAACCATCACAGCGGGCACTATCGAAACTGGGAACCGGTGTTGCAGAATTCATGGGTTTCTCGACAGCATTCGATATTTGTATATCATTCTATCAGCATCAATCGACGATGGCAGTGACTTGAGTCTCATAACACCTATCTCCCAGGGTCACCGGAGAGGATGATGGTGAACGGCACCAAACGGCGAACGAACTCTGACGTGCCGGACCGGACAACGGCGCTGCTGCGCAGGATCCCCTATTTCGCCGGGCTGTCTGCCAGCGAATTGGCGGCAGTTGCCGGTTGCCGTTTGGAGCGGGTGCTGGAATCGGGTCAAATTGGCTTCTTGGAGGGAGACCCATCGGCCGGGCTCTTGTTGGTGGTCAACGGAAGAGCCAAGATCTACCGGCTGTCTGTCGACGGACGCGAACAGGTGTTGGCCCTGATCAACCCCGGTGACTCCTGCAACGAGGTGCCGGTGGTTGATCGGGGCCCAAACCCGGCCAGCTTGATGGCTGTTGAACGATCGGTGGTCTGGGTTTGGACAACAACGTGCATGGACCAGCTCAGACGTGACATCCCGGATCTTAACGAACGCGTTGTTCAGAGCCTGGCCGGGCGCTGTCGCGAGTTGGTGGACAAGGTACATTCGCTTTCGTTTCTCTCGGTCACGGCGCGGTTGGCAACGTTCCTGCTGGAGCAAGCTTCTGCTGGCTCGGATGAGGAGCTTGACCGGCGGCGCTGGACGCAGGAGCATATGGCGGCTCACGTTGGCACGGTGCGCGAGATGGTGGGTAGGGCACTGCGCGGTCTGGAAAGGGACGGATTGATCCGGTTCGACCGGCATCGGATTGTCATTGTGGACCGGCAAGGGCTGGAGAGCTTGCGCTGACGGTCGGAGATGAGCGAAGGATTGGGCGGGACCGCCGGAATGCTGCTGCTGGTCGCATGGCTGCTTGTCGGTTGCGCCAACGTGATCACGCCGGCGCAGGCTGCGGTGACCGTGGACCTCTTCTCTGGCCGGCCGGATAACCCCACCTGGTCGTTGGCGCCGGATGAGGTGGCGGATCTTTCAAGTCGACTGGACAACCTGTCCTCTAGCCAGCAGAAACATGACCAACCTGGGAATCTAGGCTATCGCGGCATTCATCTGGAGCTCCTGCGGCCGGGAGCCGAGGCCGAGGAGCGCTGGTTCATCTACGACGGGTTGGCTGAGAGGGAGATGCCTGAGGGATCCCGTTCCTTCGCTGATCCGTACCGCAAACTGGAGCGCTGGCTATTGGCGACCGGTCGACCCCATGTCAACTCTGAGCTTTACGCGGCGATTGAGGCCGAATTCAACGTCCGGCTGCCGTGATCGGGCCTCGGACTGCCTGGAAAACACGCGGCAGACGATTGACAAGCCGGTTGAACGCGCCACCGGCAAATAGAGCAGGAACGAATCGAGGCAGAGGCACAGCCTTTGGGCGCGCAGTCCCCGGTGGCGCGTTGGCCCGCTATCCTTCAGTTGCGCGACCCGCAACGGAAAAACAAAACCGCCAAACACACGCGGACAAAATCCATCCCTTGCGAGTTCTGCTGATCAGGAATTCAAACGGTCAATGATGGTGGTGTAACAAACGCGCCGCTACCTCTTTGACCAGTTTTGCCGCCACCACGGCCGTGATGCCATCCACATCGCGCTCTGGGTTGTACTCGACTATGTCAGCGCCCACCAGTTGGCCAGGCGTCCGATGGATGAGCTGCAGAACCTCACGCGTAGCTAGCCCGCCAGGTTCTCGATGGGTGACGCCGGGGGCAAAGGCGGGGTCTAGCCCGTCTAGGTCCAACGACAGATAGAAAGGTCCATCGAAAGCCGGCAGGTTCGGCGGCGGCCAATCGACCATTGGAATGACCTCGGATCCAAACCGTTCGATCTGGCGCAGGTTGGGCGGCGAAAGAAAACGAATGCCCACCTGCACCAGGCGGCTGATCAAACCCTCCTCCAAGATGCGCGCAAAAGGCGATGCATGCGAGTAGCGGTTGCCGTCTTGCTCGTCACGGATGTCCGGGTGGGCGTCTACCTGCAAGAGCCCCAGCCCAGGATGCTTGGCAGCCAGCGCCCGCAGCAGGGGATAGGTAATGGAATGATCGCCACCCATGGCGAGTAAGCGGGAGCCTCGGCAGGCGATCTCGGCCGCGGCAGACTCGATTGCGTGAAAATCCTCGATGCGGTTGCATAGGACGAGGTCACCCAGGTCGTGAAAGCGAGATTCGCTGCCCAAGTCCAATCCGGATTCGGAGAAAAGGCTGAACGCGCCGCTGTGTAGCGCCGCGCGAATGGCGGGTGGGGCAAGTGCCGGTCCACCCCGGTAGGAGGAATTCGCGTCAAACGGGACGCCCAAGAGGGCGACGGCCCCAAGATCGAGCCTCTCGGCGCAAGAATCCAACGATTGTTTCCCGTGTGTCCTTAGCAGGTGCATCGTGTCGCCTTTCAAGAATCACGAAATCCCGAGATTGGAAGGAGCTGGGCAAAGCGGCCGGCAAACCGGTTCGGGCAATGGATCCTTGTTTCTGGTGGAGACGCTCACCATTGTGTGGGACCCGAACCCATGCCGTGGCCGGCACAGCGTGTGAATGGCGACTGCATCGTGCTGAACCGCCTCTCGGGGTCGACAATCACTGCTCGTAGTACGGTTGAGCGTCCGTCTGCTGGTAGCCTGTAGATTGGTATCCGGCGGCCCACTGCTGAAGCATGGTGGATGTTGTTCGCGTGTTCTCCTCGATTGCCAGCAAGAGGTAGATTCCTTCACCCATGGCATACAGAGCAAAGGAGGCGACAGCTCCCGGGATGAGTGCTGCCAGACCGGCGAAAATGCCACCCAGGATCCCGCCCAGATTGCCAAGTGGAAGTGGTCCTCCCCAGGCCTGCTCGGCCAGAGGCATCACGACGGCCGCGCCGAGAATGGGACCCAGGCAAGCTCCCAGGGCCGCAAGCACCGTGAGCACGGCCGTGGCGATTCCCAATGCCTTGTAAATGGTTCCAATCATGCGCAGTGCTCGGTATTTGCTTCCCATCATTGCCTCCTAAACAGCATCTTGATGATGTGGTTTTCCAGTTCGGCTCTGTGGCCAACCGTCGTGCATGTCCACCGGCAAACCATGAGGATTGCCATGCTGTGGCCGAGGTCGGTCGTCGATGCGCTGATCATTTGCCCTGCAGATCGGTGGTGCGTGCCGATTCCGGGTTCCCAGTGGCCTCCTGCTGGCAACCAGACCGTGCCACCTTGGACACCGGACGCCCGGGGCGGGGTGATCAGTCGGGCAAGGATCTCCGCTGTCCGCTCGACTGCAGATGCTAGTCGGCCTCTGCCACGGCCAATGCTGGCTGCAGTATACAGCAACGGTCGGCGAGCGGCAACCCAACAATTCGGCGGCACACACCGTCGCACGGCCCAGATCCCCGGTCACAATGCCCTTCCCAACCGTCCGGCTCAGGATTGTGCTCATCATACGAAATCGGGACCTAAAAGCCAGGTGGTGATGGCGGCCGACGCCGAGGCGTCAGTCCAATCAGCTGAGGCGGGCGACAGCGGGCACAGCCGATCATCGGTGCAACGATCTCAAGCCGATTTCGTCTAGCAGGCGCCGTCGACTGCGCCGGCTCACCGGCTGACCTGCGATTCGGCCGCGTTACGCTGCCTTGGCTCCGCACTCGGTGCAGAATTTGACCCCCGGAGCGAGTTTGGCCCCGCATTCGGCGCAGTGCTTCTGAACTAGGATCCTGGCCCCGCACTCGGGGCAGAACTTGACTTTGGCAGCCAGTGGTGCGCTACACTGGGGACAGGTGGCACGCGCACCCTCGCGCCAACTGGACTCCTTCAGCATCTCCCGGTCTTCTTGCGCCATTTTGGAGTGAGCCCAGATCTCCTCAGTGGTGCGGCTAGCCTGGGCGGCTGCCATCTCTACACCCAAGTCGGGAGCGCATTCTTTGCACAATCCCTTGCGCACGTTCCAACAGCTCTTTCGACAGACCCAACCGGAACAGCGAGGACACTGAACAAAGTCCGGCCTCAACTCCTGCATGGCCACTACAAAGGCCTCGTCATGTGCGCGCTGCCACCCGGCCGAGCGCACGCGCTCACCCAGGTCGGCCGCCCGATTGAGGAGCCCACCGAACAGACTGCTGGCAGCGTCTAGCGCTCCAGACACGGTTCCCAACGCGGAAGGCTGAAAACGGGTGCGGAATCCGCTGCCGCACCGGTCACAGAAAAACTCGAACTGGAATCCCCGGTCGGTGCTGAGGTCGGAGTGGTTGCGGGTGAACTCGATCCTGTCGCTCATACCTTTGTCCTGCCTTTCCCAGCAAGTGAATCGGCCGGAATTATAACGCCGCGCGCGGAGAAATGGCAACTAGGTTTTGGTGGCCTTTTTTACCTAGGAGATCAGCTTGGAATGATAGAACACGCGTGGCGGCCTGGTGGAAATCGTGCTTTAGCCAGGTCATTCCGCGCTGACGGCTGTACTCGTAACCCGTACCAACCAGGTTGTCATGGCTTCACGATCGTCTGCTGACCGGGTGTCAGCGGCTGGACACCGGGGAAGGAGACATCGACCATAGCAACTATTGACAAAACAGCTATAGTCATATATACTTGAGACAACTTCGCAGTAGGAGATGGATCTCAGTGCAACAAGCTGGCAGCGGGTGGCGCCGTGGGCGGGGATGGACTCGCCGAGTGGTACGGTTCATTGAACCGGTGCTGCTGCTCTTGCTGCATCAACGGGCAGCGCATGGATACACGTTGCTTGAAGAGATCACCAGTTACGGATTGGGCGGTTTCGATCCAAGCGTTGTGTATCGAGCGCTGCGCGAAATGGAGGCTCAGGGCTGGGTGACCTCGGTCTGGGATGCACAGGAGACACAAGGCCCGCCACGCAGAGTCTACCGCCTGACAGTAATGGGCGACGAGGTGTTGGTCCGGTATGTTGGAGACCTCGAGGAGACCCGGACCCACATCGACAAGTTATTGCGGACCTATCGTCACCACATGGAAGATGGAGAAGGCGATTTTCACTGAATTGGAGAAGGAATGGTCGATCAAGATCGTGTGCTAGAGGCTTTGAAAACGGTGAATGACCCCGAACTAGGCAGGAGCCTGGTGGAGCTGGGTATGGTACAGGACGTTCGAGTCGAAGGTGGTCAAGTAAGCCTGACTCTGGTTCTGACAACCATGGCCTGCCCGCTGCGAGAACGCATGACCGACGACGCCCGTCAGGCGGTCATGCGATTGAGCGGGGTGGAGTATGTCCACATCACGCTGCGCGAGATGACCCCAGAGGAAAAGCGTCGATTGCCAGGCGTGACCAAGAAACCCGGGTCCCAGGAACCCGGGGTGGCTCAGCATCTGAACCACATTGGCCGTGTGTTGGCGGTCATGAGCGGTAAGGGCGGAGTGGGCAAATCCTCGGTAGCAGCCATGCTGGCCGTGGCGCTTAACCGCCAGGGCAAGCGGGTGGGCGTGTTGGATGCGGACATCACGGGTCCTAGTATTCCCAAGATGTTTGGGTTGCACGAGCCACCGCCGATGGGGCCAGTCGGTATTCTTCCGGCCGAAACGCGAACCGGCATCCGGGTGATGTCCATCAACCTATTGCTGCCGGACGAGAACGAAGCGGTCATCTGGCGTGGCCCACTCATCGGCGGCGCCATCCGCCAGTTCTGGGGCGACGTCGTGTGGGGTGACTTGGATGTGTTGGTGGTCGACCTTCCGCCCGGCACGTCGGACGCTTCGCTGACAGTGATGCAGGCCATCCCGCTTAACGGTGTGGTCCTAGTGACCTCTCCCCAGGACTTGGCCGGCATGGTGGTGCGCAAGGCAGCTCGCATGGCTGATCACATGAAGGTGCCAGTGGTTGGTCTGGTGGAGAACATGAGTTATGTGGATTGCCCCAAGTGCGGTGAGCGTATTGAGATTTTTGGTCCTAGCCGAGCGCTCAACACAGCTCTGCAGGCAGGGGTGCCACTCCTGGGCCGGTTACCGTTGGATCCGGAGCTGGCCCGTCGCTGTGACAGCGGTGAAGTGGAGGACTATGTGGTGGACGACTTTGGCCCGATCGCCCATGCGATCGTGGACCGGGCTTCCGTGCGTCCAACCACCCCTTTGTTTTTGTAACATGGCGCGGTGAACGGGCAGCCCGGAGCCGCACGCGGCTGCGGGACGAGTTAGTAAGGAGGTCAAGATGCCAGCAGGTGATAGAACCGGACCTATGGGTATGGGCCCGATGAGTGGACGTGCGGCCGGTTTTTGTGCCGGCTCGGGCACGCCGGGGTACGCAAGCGCTTTGCGTGGCCGCGGTCCAGGAATGGCCTGGGGTCGTGGTGGCGTAGCGTTTGGCGGCGGCCGGGGGCGCGGCTGGCGCCACTGGCACCATGCGACCGGTCTGCCACGCTGGGCCCGGTTCGGTCTGGCGGCGGCCTGGGGGGCAGCAGAGCCGGACTTTGTCGGCCCGACTGGGGCTCCTAATAAAGAGCAAGAAGCTGGTCATCTGCGTTCGCAGGCAGACTGGCTGCGGCAGCAATTGGACGCAATCAACCAGCGGATGGCAGAGCTGGAAAAAGAGGACTGATTCCTATAGTGCCGCTGTACCTGGTTAACCACCAAGCGTAGGGTGGTATGGATAACCCGGCCGGCAACCTGGTCTCCATCAACGGGCCCTGCCGGTCGGGTTATCTTGTCGTCCGGTCGCCGGCGACGGTGCAGCTATCTCACGATTTGCCGTACGCGCTGACGGCGAGCGTGACAGAACTCGCCAGGTGCCCGGCCGCACGAATAAAGGACCAGATGCCTGATAACAAGGTGTGGGTTGACCAGGAAAAATGCACTGGATGCGGCGCGTGCATCGCTGCGTGCCAGTCTGCTGCCATTGCACCGGTAGATGGTCACGTGCAAGTTGATCTCGTGCGGTGCAACGGATGCGGCGCCTGCATAGGGGCGTGCCAGGAAAGCGCTCTACAGCCGTTGTTGGAGGGGGAGATTGTGACGGTTGACGCACCAACGTGGCCGGTGGTCCGGGAACGCTCCGCCCCGCTGACGCGAGTGCGCGACGGCGCATTATTGACCGTCGGCGCCGGGCTGGTGACAACCATAGTGCGTGGCTTGGGTTGGGTGCTGGACCGATGGGCACCACCCAAATCAACGACCAGGTGTAGTTTGGACGAGGCAGGCATTTCAGGTAGCTCGAACGCCGGGCGCCGTGCCCGCAGACGCCGGCGTGGAGGCTGAGCGCCGGCGTTGCGGCCTTGGACCAAGCAAGAAGGCGAGCGTAGTTGTGCGCTGCACTCATGGCTGCGAACGGCCGGGCTAGGCGCGAAATTTCCGCGTGTAATCGGTGGTCAGGGTTTGGGGCTGCCACTGACTGAAACGAACGTCACATCTGACTCAAGCGCCAGAATATCATCATTCGGTTTGGAGGATCTGCCGAATGTGAATCTGGCCCAACAGGGCGTCGGCTGTTGGTTTTTCTACCATTCCCGGACCGAGCGTCGTCGCGTTGGCCGTCCCGGCCGCAAGTGCTGCCCGCAGGGCCTCTGGTAGGTCTGCGCCGTTCTCCAGCGCCAGTACCAGCCCACCGAGAAAGGCGTCACCGCTGCCTACCGCAGCAACCGCCTCTACGGCGGGGACCGTACCGCGCCAGGCGCCGCGGCTGTTGGCTGCAATGGCGCCCAGGTGGCCCAGAGTGACCACCACCGCTGGTATCCCCTGTTGACGAAGCGCGCGCGACGCTCCGATGGCGTCTGACCACGAACTGACCGGAGCACCAAGGAACTCAGCTGCCTCGACCGCGTTGACCTTGAGCACGGTTGGCAGGTTGGGCCACGCCCGGATCGCCAGGGCGGCCTGGATGTCCGCAACGGTCTGTAACCGGGCGTCACCGGCTACGGCAAGCAGTCTCGCGTAACCATCCGGCGGCGCGCCGGGTGGCAGACTGCCCGAGAGGGTCATCCAGGAGGTGCAGGGCAGCGTCTCGCGGACCGCTGTTTCCAGACTAATCCAATCTTCCATCTCGATCCGGTTGCCAGCCTCGTATATCTCAGTGAGCTGACCGGTCTCTGGATCGACGATCGAGGTGCAGCACCGCGTTTCTTGTTGACTCCAAGCCGCCACCAGCGTAATACCCTCCATCGGTAGTTGCTCGGCGATCCACCGGCCGTTATGGCCTCCCAGCATCGCACACGCCTGAACGGTCCCGCCCAGCCGTCGGATGGTCCGGGCCACGTTGAGCCCTTTTCCGCCGGGCAGAACGACCAGCTTTTGCGGGCGGTGAATGGCGCCGAGCCGATAGCCCGATACTACCAGGGTGCGGTCAACCGATGGGTTGGGCGTGACCGTTGTTATCATGATGATTCTGGATCACGGGAGTGCCAGCGACACCTCCACTATCCCATCCATTGTAACAGAGATGCGGCGTCGTTCGCCTCCATGAAGGGTCGCTGATACGCATGTGCCGGCCGACGATATGGGCGCGGATCTGCAGCAACCGCTACCCTGTTTCCGGCGGCGTAGCCACTTGGGCCAGAATTGCCCGGGCAGCGCGATGGGGTTATACTAGCGATCCGGAATTGGCGGCCAGTATTGTGGTTACGTCAGGATGTGGCACATTGGACAAGATCAAGATCGCAATCGTAGGGGCCGGCGGAGTGGGTGGGTATTATGGTGGGCTATTAGCCCATCACGGGCACCGTGTCAGCATGATAGCTCGCGGCGCTCATCTGGCCGCGATGCGGGCGAATGGCCTGCAGGTCCGTAGCGTTCACGGCGATTTCTCCGTGAACACGGTCCAGGCCACCGATCGGCCGGAAGATGTGGGCCCGGTGGACTGGGTGCTGTTCTGCGTCAAGGCGACGGACACCGAGGTGGCGGCCGAGGCCATGCGGCCGATGGTCGGTCCCAGGACAACGGTAGCCAGCCTGCAGAACGGAGTGGATGCGGCCCAGCGCATCGGCCGGATCGTGGGGATGGAGCACACGGTGGGAGGCGCGACCTGGATCGCTTCGGCGGTTGAGGCGCCCGGAACCATCCGCCAGCTATCCGGTTTCCGGCGAGTGGTATTGGGAGAGTTGGACGGTGAGGCCACCTCGCGAGTCCGGGCGATGGTGGCCGCGCTGCAAGCGTGTGGGGTCACGGCCGAGATCTCGACCGACATCCGTCGGGTGCTCTGGACCAAAATGGTCTTTATCGCGCCATTCAGTGCGGTTGGTTCGCTCACTCGGCTTCCGGTGGGCAGGTATCGACACATCCCGGAGACGCGCTGGCTAATGGTCAACCTGATGCACGAGGTGGCGGCGGTAGCGCGGGCTGACGGTGCTGCATTGGATGATGACGTCGTCAGCAGAACCCTGGAACTGCTGGACTCAACGGCGGCCGAAGTCAAACCGTCCATGCAGCGTGACGTGGAATCGGGCCGACCGTCGGAGGTCGAGTCTCTTGTCGGTGTGATTGGTCGGCTGGGCCGCGAACGGGGGGTTCCGACTCCGGCCATGGATCTGGTCTATGCTGCACTCAGGCCGGCTGCCCTACAGTCGGCCCACATGCCCTCCGGCCGGTAGGCCGGGCTGATCGGGAGCGGAATTGGCTCGTGCGGTGGACCGGCGATAGAGATTCCCCCGCAATCGCTGTCGACAATCGACCCGGGTGAGCCTGGGTCGATCTGTGTTTAGGGTGGCGAGCGCTATCCTGACCTGAAAAGCGACGGCATGGTGGTATCGTGGCGGAAATGCTGCCTGGATTGGGTGGTGAATGACGGATGATATAGTGTTTCTTTCGGCCGCAACGTTGGCTCGGCGGATTCGTGCGTTGGAGTTCTCGGCCGAAGAGGTGGTCGAAGCGCATCTGGCGCAGATCGAAGCGGTCAATCCGCTGATCAACGCAGTGGTCGAGGTGGCGGCTGGCGCTGCCCGCGCTCAGGCGCGTGAATGTGACCGGGTTTTGGCCGGGGGCAGAGTACTCGGTCCCTTGCACGGCGTTCCGTTTACGGTAAAGGATATATTCGACGCGGCCGGACTGGTCGCAGCGGCTGGTCTCGTGGAACGCGCAGGGTACGTGCCACAATCGGATGCCGTTGCCGTGGCACGTCTGCGAGGAGCGGGCGGCATTCTCCTGGGCAAGACCAATGTCCCGCCAGGCGGCGGTGGTGGCGGGAGCGAGAATCCGGTGTACGGCCGGACGAACAACCCGTATGCCCTGGACCGGACAACGGGGGGCAGCAGCAGCGGGGAGGCAGCGATCATCGCCGCGGGGGGCTCGCCGCTGGGCCTGGGAAGCGACTCGGGCGGCAGTCTTCGTCTACCTGCCCATTTCTGTGGCGTGACCACGCTCAAGCCCACCAGTGGCCGGGTTCCGAACACGGGCGCGCTCTATCTTGCCGGCGGCCTGAGCGACCCGCGCACGCAGGTGGGCCTGCTGGCTCGGTGGGTCCAGGACCTGGCATTGGCTTTTCCGCTCATTGCTGGGCCTGATTGGCAGGACTCGGGCGTCGTTCCCATGCCAATAGGCGACCCTGAATCCCTGGAGGTTCACGGACTCCGGCTGGCCTACTATGCGGATGATGGTATCATGCCGCCAACCGCAGAGACCCGAGCCACAGTGGAGCGTGTGGCCAGGCTGTTGGCGGAGGCCGGCTTGCGGGTCGAGGAGACGCGGCTGCCCATGATCGAAACCTCTCTGGAGATCACTCGTCGATACTGGAGGATGAGCCAGCTCAGCGGAGGGGAGGTGGAGCAGCTGTTCCATGATTGGGACGCCTTTCGCAGCGCCTGGCTTGGCTTTCTTCGCGGCTACGACCTGGTGCTCAGCCCCGTCAGTCACGGGCCCGCGGTGGTGCACGGGACAATGCAAGACGTCGACTTCAGCTATACGCTGCCGTACAGCCTGACCGGTTGGCCGGTGGTCGTCGTGCGAGCCGGCACCGCGCCTGGGGGCCTGCCCATTGGCGTGCAGTTGGCGGCGCCGCCCTGGCGTGAGGACGTCGCCCTAGCAGCGGCCAGCGTGGTCGAAGGCCAAGGTGGTGGATGGCAGCAGTCAGCACCGTTGGCGGAGATGCGGCCGGCAGCCGATCCGATGCGCGTTGCAAGAAAGGAGACGTCGGATGAAAGCGATGGTGCTGCATCAAGTGGTCAGTCTGGATCGAGAGGAGAACCCACTCCGGCTGGCTGAACTGCCGGATCCCGTTCCGTCCAGGGGCGAGTTAGTGGTTCAGGTCTCAACCTGCGGCGTCTGCCACACAGAGCTGGATGAGATTGAGGGTCGCACGCCACCGCCCCGCCTTCCGGTTGTGCCCGGACATCAGGTGGTGGGGCGGGTGGTCGCAGCGGGTCCGGGTGCCAAGGAATTACCCATCGGGACCCGAGTCGGCGTGGCCTGGATCTTTTCCGCATGTGGCACATGTGCCTTCTGTAATTCAGGAAGGGAGAACCTATGCTCTGCCTTCCGGGCAACCGGTCGGGACACAGACGGCGGATATGCAGAGTTCATGGTGGTACGGGAGGCGTTCGCCTATCCCGTCCCCGCCCTGCTGACCGATGCGGAGGCGGCGCCGCTGTTGTGCGCCGGCGCCGTGGGTTACCGATCGCTGATGCTCGCCGGGCTGCACGATGGCGAACACCTTGGGCTCACCGGATTTGGTGCTTCAGCCCACCTGGTTCTCCAGATGGCCCGGCACCGGTACCCACGATCCAAGATCATGGTCTTTGCCCGCAGCGCGGCCGAAAGAGCCTTTGCGCTAGAGTTGGGCGCAGCCTGGGCAGGCGACACCGAGGAAGCAGCGCCGGTCAAGTTGCGCAGCATTATCGACACGACCCCCGTCTGGAAGCCGGTGGTCCACGGGTTGCGCAACCTGGAACCCGGCGGCCGGTTGGTGATCAACGCTATCCGGAAAGAGTCGCTGGATCAGGAGGAGCTCCTGCGACTGGATTACGCACCCCACCTCTGGATGGAAAAGGAGGTCAAGAGCGTGGCCAACATTGCCCGGAGCGATGTGCGTGAGTTTCTGGCACTGGCGGCCGAGATTCCCATTCGGCCGGTGGTGGTGGAGTATCCTTTGGAGGAGGCGAACCGGGCTCTGATGGAGCTCAAACGGCGCAGAATAAGGGGTGCCAAGGTGCTGAGGATATCATGAAGAGTTACCGGAAGGAATTGTGGTTCAACCTGCCGCAGCGGCGCGGTTTTATCAACATTACACCGCAGGTGCAGGAGTGTTTGCTGGAGAGCGGCATTCAGGAGGGCCTGTCCTTGACCAATTCCATGCATATCACGGCATCGGTTTTCATCAATGACGATGAACCGGGCCTGCACCGAGATTACGACGAGTGGCTGGAGCAATTGGCCCCCCACGAGCCGATCAGCCGGTACCGGCATAATCGGACAGGAGAGGACAACGGCGATGCTCATCTCAAACGGCAGGTGATGGGGCGAGAAGTGGTGGTGGCGGTGACCGGCGGGCGGCTCGACTTGGGGCCGTGGGAGCAGATCTTTTACGGCGAATTTGACGGCCGGCGACCCAAGCGTGTGCTGGTCAAGATCATTGGGCAGTGACTGGACGTTGTGCCATTGAACGACGGTGCATGTTGCTGGGCGGCGGGACACCAAACGCCACCGGCCAGTTGCGGATCCCGTGCCCAGCGGTCGAGGCCCGGAGAGCCTGGCTGGCTGTGGGCGCGCCAATCCCCTGGTGGCAAAGCGTATGCCCGCAACCCATGCCCGCATGGGTTGTGCTCCACAGCGGAACCCGCCAACCGGGCGCGATTCGCATGTGCCGGCCGGTGCGGCACCGGCAAGTGGATGGCTCGTTGACACCGGTTTCCCGGTTAATTGGGTCCGTCAGGAAAGGAGCGTGGGGTGACTGAGTTTGTTTCCCAACGTCCGGGGGCGCGCACCTACGGCATTGTCCCAGGTATCCTCCCGGCCGGCCCCCTCAACGCCATCACGGATGTGGCCGGCGTCCGGGTTGGCCACGTCACCTTGCTGCAAGGGGATTCGATCCGAACAGGTGCTACCGCCATACTTCCCCATGGAGGCAACCTGTATCAGGAACGAGTACCGGCCGGGTTGGCGGTCGGAAACGGCTTTGGAAAGCTGATGGGTGCGACGCAGGTGATCGAGCTGGGCGAAATCGAAACGCCGCTGGTGCTTACCAATACGTTGGCAGTCCCCCGGGCGGCGGAGGCGATTCTGGATTGGGTGCTGTCGCAACCCGGCAACGAGGAGGTGCGTTCGGTCAATCCGGTGGTCGGTGAAACCAATGACGGTTATCTGAATGACATCCGTCGCCGAGCGCTTACGGTCAGACATATCCGACAGGCGATTGGTTCAGCGCGCAACGGGTCGGTTGTTGAGGGCGTGGTGGGAGCCGGAACCGGGACCGTCGCCTTTGGATGGAAGGGTGGCATCGGAACCAGCTCCCGACGATTGCCCATCGATCTTGGGGGGTACACGGTGGGGGTCTTGGTCCAGTCCAATTTTGGCGGTGTGCTTCAGGTCCTGGGCATTCCAGTAGGAAGGGAGCTGGGAGGCAACCGGGTGCGCCAAGGACCTGCGTCAGCAGGAACGGCCGGATCCATTCTCATCGTCGTGGCGACGGATGCCCCGCTCTCCGACCGCAACTTGACTCGGCTGGCGCGGAGAGGGCTGGCGGGTCTGGCGCGCACCGGTGCGGACATGAGCGACAGCTCGGGGGATTATGTGATTGCGTTCTCGACCGCCGAGGGCGTTCGCCGCACGGCCGAACGCCGGGCTGCCCTGACACAGATTCCCGAACTGCCAAACGCGCTTGCTTCGCCGCTCTTTCTGGCGGCGATCGAGGCGACTGAGGAGGCTATCTACAACTCGCTCTTTTGCGCGGTGACGACGGTAGGTTATCAGGGCCATATGGCCCGCGAATTGCCGGTTGATGAGCTGCTTGAGCGCCTGGTCGAGAGGCCGGTTGGCCGATGCGGGCCGCAAGGGCGCTGAACGGTTCAGATGCGCAGTTCTACAATGTCGCCCTCGTGGAGGGGGTGATCCCGGCCGACCATCTGGCCCTCAAAAGCGCCGCTCCCCCAGACACGGGCAGTCCTGAGCTGCAGGTAGAAATCGCGGTGTACCTTGGCGGCGAAATCGGCCACCGTGCTGCCGGTTTTCAGCACAAACGGGACTGTCAGGTCGGGGTCCTTGCCCGGTACTTTGGAATAGACGCGGATGATCCCTAGCTGATCGTACACTGCCCATCGTAGCCGGTCCAGGTTGCGGTGGGTGGCGGCCGAGACTGCTAGCATCGGCCATTCGTCATCAATCAGGTCACAGCAGATGTGGTAGAGGTCGTCGGTTTCCGTATCGTCTGCCTTGTTGACCAGCAGGACCGCAGGTTTGACCGTGAGTCGATCTGGCTCTTCATGCTGCGCCTGGCAGCGCTGGGGCACAATGCGGTGTTCCTCCAACAGAGCAACCATCTCCTCTAGCTGTTGTATGGGATCAGCCTCCAGATCCGTCACCAGTAGCATCAAATCCGAGCGCCGGATGAGATCCATCAGTTGCGGCTCGACGTACTCACGATCCAGGGGCGGTGTGTCCACCAATTGGATTTGGACGTTCTCCACGGCCATCATGCCCGGGGTCGGTTTCCAGGTGGTGTATGGTGTGTCAGAAACCTCGGGCGCCGCGTTGGTGAGCGCCACCACCAGGGCCGATTTTCCAACATTGGTCGGCCCAATCACCACCACCTGGGCGGCACCTTCGGGGTCGATCACGTACGTGATGTCGCGTTTTCCCGGTCGCTTACGGGTCTGGGCCTCAGCCTTGAGTTGAGAGAGCTTGCGCCGGAGGTCCGCCCGCAGTTTGTCGGTCCCTTTGTGCTTTGGGATGGTCGCCAGGAACACTTCCAGCGTGGAGATTTTCTCGGCCGGCGAGCTGGCCGCACGATACCGCTTTTCCGCTGCGAGCGCCTCGGGTGGCAGATTAATCGGCATATCAGTTGCATAGGCATCGCCGGCCAGGGTGCACGGCAGCCTTTCACCACAGGATACCCAAACCGGCGCTTTTGTCAACGAGTGGCCGGCAGGCTGCCTGGACAAGCGGTGGAACCCGCCGGGCGCTGCGGCGAATCACGTTGCACTCTGGCCAGATCAGGGGGCGGGCATGTCGAAATCCGTTTCCTGGAATGATTGCACCAAAACAGCCGCCTCCGGGCCGTACCACCGGGAAAACTCAGCCAGCCCGGCCGCGGCTGCGTCTGCTCCGGCGGCGCCCAGTTGCGCCGTCAGCGAACGGCGGATGGCGTGGAACAGGTGCCCCAGGTGATAGTCCCACGGCATCACCTTGCGCCGGGAGGCCAGGTTGGGCGGCCGTTGACCCCCATCGCGAAAGACAAACTCGCAGCTGGCGTTGTCGATAGGGCGGATGGCGTTCACCTCCAGGGTGAGAGCAGGCGCAAAACCGCGCGCCAGGGCTTGGTCGATCTCCAGGCAGTACAGGCGACCGGCCCGCAGCAGGCCTTCTGCTTCCCAGGCGTCATACCAAGGGCAGCGTTGCACCACTGCGCGAACGTCACTGCCGACTACCTGGGTTGCTTGTTCGGCCTGGCCGGCCGGTGGCTGCCACTCACCGTAAGCCAGATAAGTAGCCATGGTCAGCGGATCGCCGGCGGCTTGGGCGCGCAGCGCCATTCGATGGCCGCGCTGCTCACCGTACCGCCGGACCGCCTGGCGCAGCGCCGTCTCGGCGGTCTCGAGGCCTATCTGTGTGACTAGCGCCTCTGCGATCCAGGCAAAGAGAAGGGCATGGTGGGTGGGTGACAGGTCTATTATGCTGGTGGATTGGGAATCGGACATGGGCTACCTCCTGATACAGAATTCTACCGTTCGGCTCAGACATGGTCAAACGCAGTTGACACACTATCCCGCGTTTTTCCACAGTGGTCTCGGGCCACTGCTTTCGGGGGATCTTGGTCACACTCTTGGCCCTGTGCCGATGACGGGATATCGCTGCGCCCACGGGTCGTGCCTGCATCGCCTGAGCTCAGGCAGGCCGCTTGGCGCAATCGGGCCAAACCCGTTGTGAATTCAGCCGTCTGAAACGGACCCCTGCCGAGCAACTGACCCTGATCCAGCGGCCGAGCAGGGGGGATGACCGGTCGGCCTTCAGCGCGGCTGCTGAGGATCGGTGCGCCGTGGCCAGGCGGTCAGTTGACCATGAGCGGAACCTGTCAGCCTCCGACGGGGCGGCAGCACGGGCGGCCAGAAGCGCGGCGATCGCTGACGCCGGAGGTGCGCTGGCTGACTTGTAACGGTCATAACCCAGTCGTCCCCACAGTCAGCATGGAGTACCCGTAAGGGGCGGAAGACTGGCCTGGCGTGACAGAGTAGCGACGGATCAGCGCGGGTCGAACCGCGCTTTCGTCTCGCTGACGTCAGAGGACCAGGAACACCGCCGGCGTCACCACCGCTCAAAGAAATCGTCGGGCAGTTCCTGCCCCTCCAGCCGCCGCCGATCAGCATGCTCCAGAACTGGATGGAGCGGCACCCCGCGCTCCTGCAAATACTGACGCAACCAGCGGCAGTGCAACAGGGCCGCTTCCGCTGCCCGGCCGGCGCGAACCGCGGCACCGAGCTTGTGCAATCCAACCCATGGATGGCTGGGCGCCAACAGGTCGGCAAAGCGCACACACCAGCAAAAGGGGTGGTCAAAGAGCGGCCCATCCCGGTGGAACGAGTGGGTGGCGATAGACTCCAGAACGAGCCGGTCGGGCACCCCCAGCTCAACCGCTACCAAATGAGCGCCCACGGGACCGTGCAGATAGAGGGGTTGCCGGTGAGCGAGCCCGTCCAATGGGATTCCGGCCCTTTCGGCCAGTTCGATCAACTGATCCCGAGAAAGGTCGCGAGCAGCATCATGCAGCAGCCCGGCGGTCCTGGCCGGCGCCAGCTCCAGTGCATAGACCGCGGCCAGCTCCTCCATCACCCGCATCACGCCCAACGAGTGCGCCAGCCGGCCCGGTGACAGCCGATCAGCGAGGTACCGGCGGTATCGCTCCATGCGCTCCGTGTTTATCCGTGCTGGCTCGTGTCTCCAGCGCCGCCCTGGCCCGCGCGGCGATGCGCGTTGCGATGGTCTCTGACAAGAGATCGCCCTGTTCGATGCTGGCGGTGAGTTCGGGGTCGTTGTGACCGTCGTCTGCCTCGGCGCAAACGCCGATGTGCTTGTGCTGTGTCTCGGCCTGCCGCCGAAGGTGCTCTGGCTGTCCGACATAACCGGGACGCAGCCCACTGCCGGTCTCCAACGATTTGCTCAGGTCAACCAGGTCTGGCCTGATCGGTATCAGCAGCGAGGTCTCGCCGCCGGCCGCGTGCTCTTGCCGGTAGTGGAGTTCAACCGCCACCTCCTGAGCAGTGAAGCTGAACCAGCCCATCTCTGGGTTCTGGGTCAGAAAAGCCTTGCCGCTGGTGTAAACGATGTCAAGCGTGGCGGAGGGCCAATGGCCGCTGACCACCACCATGACCCGGAATCCGCGGCGCCGCATCGCTTGAAAGATAATCAGCAGCCGGTGATAATCGGTCTCAGGCGGGATCTAGTACATGCTGCCCGGCACGTGGTAGCGCTCCCCGTGTTCGACGCCACCCGTGAGGGCAGTGCCCCGCTCCCTGTCGAGCTCTTCGCGGCTGTCGGTCGCCCAGTGGAGCGCGGGAACTACAGCGCTGGCCGACTTCTGCGCTGCCCGTACACAAACGGCGTGGAACCTGAGCGCGTCCAGCTCCACCGCGTTGTGCTCGCCGTGCCACTCTAGCGTTCTCAACGGCAGGTAGACGATGGAGGATTCTGCCAGCGTCCGGGCCAACTCCCAGGGTGACTTCTCTTCGACTGACCTTGCCGCTCACAGGTATAACCCTCCAGTCTTCTCAAGCCAGTCGGCAATCCGCTCGACTGCAGCCGCAACGTTGTTGTCCGAGATATCCAACGTCAGGGTAGGCAGCCGGGACTGCAGGGCCAGCCGGCGCATCAATGCCTGCTCTTCCACGAACTGGTTGAGGTGGTCGTACTGCGAGGGGTTTCCCGAGACTTTGAGCCGCTCGGCCCGGGCGGCTGCGAACGAGTCGGTCGACCGGGTGCAGAGAACCAGCCGGAAGCCCAGGGGCAGAAGCCGGTCCTCCAGCCAGGCGAAATCGTGGTTCACCCCGTATCGGTGGAGTTGGAAAGCCTGTGTGGAAAGGTGAAAACGATCCACGATCCAGGAATAGTAGCGCAACAGCTCAAAGAGCCGGACCCAGGTCCGGTAGGTCTCCATGGCCAACTCGATTTCGCCTGGCTCAAAGTTGATGAGTCCCCGTCCCCACGGATAGTTGGTAAAGCCGCACCATTCGGCCGAGACCAGCGGCGAGTGGTAGCGGTACTTGCGCGGCCCGACGATGCGGGGATGTTCGTTGAGGGCAAACGCGATTTCGGTCTTGAAAGTGAGTCGGGTGCCCTCCAAAATGAGTTTGGGACACAATTTGGATGCCATGAGCCGATTCCCGTAACGAAAAACGTCAACCTGCCGCCAGGATGCCCAGACAAGTAGATGGTGCAACGAATGCCTTACCCATTTGAGGTCCTCGGCTATCCATCGTGGAGATTCGTGTCTTAGCGTCTTGGGCCAGGACTTGGGTCATGAGCAACTTTCACTGAAACGGCGGAGCATCCGGCAGATCGCCAGCCCAACCCACTGGCGTTGCTCCCAGTCCTGGGCTTTGTCGTATTCGGTGGGCCAGAGACCATCGGACTGCTGGTTTGCCACGAACCAGTCCAGCCCCCGGCGGATGTCGGGATCCTCGGCTGAAAAGGCCAACTGCCCGAGCGAGTCCAACGCGCTGAGAAGGTCGTTCCACCAAAATGGATAGCGGAACTTGAGCCAGTAGTCGGCTGCCCGGCGGTCGTTGTACCGATCCGGCCGGAAAAAGCGCGACTTGAGCCGCTCGCCCGCCAATTGGACCGCCGGAAGGCTGCGGTAGGCTGGGTGGGCGGCCAAGGCTCGTAGCACCATCCCGGTCGCCAGGTGGGAAAAGGGCCGAACCCGGTCGGGTGGGACGGGTGGTGCGGTCCAGATCTTGCCGCGCTTGAGTGCTCCTGGCACCGCCTGCAACGGGATGATCCACCCGCCGTCTTCCTGGCGCACCGTCAACAACCACGTAAGTCCTCGCTCCACCGCTGGATCGTCAGCGTAACCGGCCCGGATGAGCGACTCCAGGATAGCTGCGTGATAGTAAGGAATGAGCTGGTTGCCCAGTATGCCGCGGACGTCACCTTCGTCCGTCTGGCAGGAAAAGACAAACTTGGCTGCCAGGCGAATCGCCGGGTGATCCCGGTTAAGGCCGTACTTGTGAACCAACTGCGCCAGGATTCGGAAGGTTTCCAATAGGCTGTAATTGAAACGGGGGTCCTCGCGCTGCTTTTGGCCGGGATAGCGCCAGCAGCCGGCCGGCTGTTGCTTCTGGAGCAGTCTCTGTGGCTCGGGCAGCTCCCACAGCGCATCCATGGGAGGCACCGGTTCGCCCAGTAGATCGCGCCGGACGAAAAATCGCAGCGCTGGGTTGGCGGACGAACATAGCGTTGGTAATGGGTCACGCGTCAGGCTCTCTTGCCAGGTCATGGGCCAACCCTGGTTGCGCTACCGGGTGATTGGGCGGCGCAGGACTGTCTTGAGTTTGTCCGGCGCCGACCGGCGCGGATCACCCAGATAGATCTCGTGGTGCTTGCCGTACAATTGGTAGCCGTTCTGTTCGGCAAAGGCGTGTATCCGGGCCAGCGTGGCGGGTTCCTCGGAATACGGCCCGATGTGCATGATTTGCAGGCACAGCCCTTCGGCAAATCGCTCCAACCGCAGCCGGGAAAAGGCCGGCTCCTCGCCGCGCTTTTTCACAAGTAGGCGCAGCCCGTCAGCAAACATCTCCGGGGTGATGTTGTCGGGCTGCATGATCATCAGCGTCCAGCGCCGGCCCTCCGGCCGGTTGATGTCGAACTCGCTGAACTGCCCGTTCTCGACCCACCACAGCCCTTCCAACGCCATCACCGGATAGTCGATGGGATCCAGCGGGCGCAGCTTGGAGGTGAATTTCAGGGTATAGGCGACGCCATACAGCGCCGCCACTGCCTCCTGGAAGGCGGGTGAATCGGCCGGCGCGCGCCCTGGTTCGATCTGCCCGTCGATCATGGCGAACTGAAAGGGGGGCACCTCCACCACTGACACCTGTTTGGCCGACGGTTGATAGAGATACTTCCATTGTCTGCGCAGATCCAACGTCTTTGCTTCCACCACCACCTCCTCCTCCGGCTATCAACCTCGGGTCTCTTCATCGCGGGGCTTCAATCCGAAAAGCGGGCGCGGTCAAGAGCGGACGAGCCCCGACGGAACGGTCGGTTTGTTCTTGAATTCTAGCACGACTTCAGCGGCTGCCAACAAGGGGCGGTCAAACCTCAGTACACGGCCGGGGCGTGCCAAGCATCCGCGCAGCGACTGATTGTGCTCCGGAGCGTCACCGCCGCCGAATACGGCCTCGCGAAGCACTGGACGGTCGGTTTCACGTTCAGCGGCGCGCGAACGACTGCTGACGACTGTGGACGAGGGCGACCATGATTTGCGGGATGGCGGTTCTGACGTGCGCGGCAACGGTTACCTGTATGGAGCGCTATTGAGCCGGGTCGAGGTTGTACCGGCCAGCTAGGTCCAATCTCCGGTTGTGCCCCTTTTGCCTTGGTACCGACGGGCTGATCAGGGACAGAGTAGAGCCAGCCGGGGTCGCCGGATGCTGTTGTTCCAAATCCGCCCCGACCAGAGCGTGCGGATCCGTCTCGCGTGGTTCAGAACCCGGATACTCCCAAATCCGACACGGTCGCGACTTTCGGCAGTTGGGATGTCGAGACCCTCTCCCGGCCGTACGGTTTGCCGGTCAGAGCGCCCGACTGAGGCCTACCTCGTTGCCGTAGGACCGTCCATCCCGCAGGAAGCCCAGCGACTGGTAAAAACCCTCCGGGCTTTCCTCTCCGAGCCCGCAACTGGTCCGCAGCTCGACCGCACCTGGCAGAGTCCGGACATGGTCGATTAGGAGCTCGATTGCCCGCCGGCCGAACCCTTTCGTCTGGTGCGGCCCGCCGACCATCAGCCGCCAGAGAAAGTAGCCCGGCTCGTCGTCCAGCGAGTCGTGCAGCATGATGAAACCCACCGGCGTCTCATCGGCATAGATGGCTCGAAACCAGGCGTGGGAAGAAAAATGCGCCTCGGCAATAGAGTAGGCGTTGGGGGCGACCATCTCTTGCTGGACCTGGCTCAGAGTGTCGCTCAATATGCAGACCTGGTACCACGTCTCGGACGTGATCTCGCGCAATGTGACCTGGGCTTCTGGACCCGGTTCTTTATCCTCCGCCATTTCCCACTCCTTCACACGTCCAGCCATTGCCGCCAACGTGCACCCTTCTCGTCCAGCCACCAGACCGCAGCGGTCGCTTTGCCAGTCGGATTCATTCCCAATTTACCGCCATTCTGCTATACCGGGGCTGCTCGTCCCGTCACTCGTACACTTTTTCTTCGTCGGCACTGGCCTCGGCCGCATCCTGCTCCGATTCGCGCACCCGTCCGGCACCCGCCAGTACCTCCTTGTAGTACTCGTGCTGGATGATTAGGTTCATGGACTCGCTTACCCAAACTGCTCTATGTGCTGTCTTTCACTCTGGACTGAAATCGTGCATCCTGTCCCAGCCAACACTCACAGGCGTGCCCGCCGCCATACCTCCGACACTGGCCACCCAGCGGAGAACAGCACGTCCAGCGATGGGCTCTGTGCCAGGGGGTCGGAGGGCTTGGCCGCGAGCCGTCCCACACTCGGGCCAGTTCTCCTATTCATAGACCTTTTCGTCGCCAAGGTCTGCCTCGGCCGCATCTCCCTCGATGTCGCGCACCGCGGCGCGGCTGCCCAGCAGTTCCCGGTAGTACTCGTGCTCGATAATGAGCGACATCACTTCGTTCGTGCCCGTCCAGATCATGATCAGCCGCGTGTCACGGAGCAAGCGTTCGATCGGATACACGTTGGTGTAGCCAATTCCCCCGAGGATCTGCATGGCGTGGTTAGCCACCAGCCAGGCCGTGTCCGTGGAGAACTTTTTCGCCTCCGACACCAACCGCCGGCAGCGGGCGGGGTCGTCGCCCGCGTCGACCGCCCGCGCGGCGCCATGGACCAGCATACGGGCCGCGTCGAGCTGGGTGATGGCGTCCGCTACCTTGAAGCTCACCGCCTCAAAGGCACGGATCTTCTGGCCGAACGCCTTGCGCCGGTCCGAATAGCGGGCCGCCACCTCGAGCGCCGCCCGGGCCATGCCCAGGGCGCCGGCGGCACTGGTCATCCGCTCCGGGATCATCATCTGGTAAAAGATGGCGGCCGCGCCGTTCTCAGGGCCGATGAGGTTGGCGGCCGGCACGCGCGCAGCGCGGAAGGTTATGCGCCCGGTGCCCCCGCCCCGTGTGCCCATCAAGCCGTACACATGCTGCACCTCCACGCCCGGCCCGCGCTCGACGATGAAGGCGCTCAGCCCGTGGTGGGGTTTGGCCTGCGGGTCGGTGCGGGCATACACCAGGAACAGGTCCGCCCCCTCCGCGCCGACCACGAAGCGTTTCTGGCCTTCGAGCACGTACTCGTCCCCCTCGCGGCGGGCGGCCGTGGCCGTGCCGAAGAAGTCGGAACCACCCCGCGGCTCGGTCAGCGCCTCGGCGACGGTGAGCCGGCCCGCAAGAACCGGCCGAAGCCAACGCTCCTTCTGCTCGGGCGTGCCAAACCGGTCCAGCGCCTCGCCCACGATGCTGGGCAAGGAGTAGAGGCAGGCCAGCGAGGTGCCCAGCACACCCACCTCCTCCAGGGCGACGATCTCGTCGGCCCAGCCCAGGCCGCGCCCGCCGTACTCGACGGGGAAGCGAAGGCCCAGCAGGTTGCGGCGGGCTGCCTCTTCCACGTAGTGGCGCGGATAGCGCACGCGGTCGGCGTCCATGTCGAGGATGAGCTGGCGCGGCACCCAGCGCACAAAAGCGCGCATCTCGTCCTGCAACTGCTTCTGGGCCGGACTCAGGATGGCATCTAGCATGTTGCTCCTCCTTGCGCGTCAAAACAGGCTCCCCGCCTGCCACTCACACTGCAGGTAGCATTCTACCCCAAAAGCTCGCTGCCACCAAGCCAAGAGCAGTGCTCAAATCGAGCTAGGCCCTTGCTGCGGTGGCCACCGCCACGAATCCCGTCTCGAGACAGGGGTCCCGAAACCGCCTGTTCCACTCCAGACGGACTTTCCTCAACCGGAACGACCAGCGAAGATCAGTTAGGTCACCGAGAACGTTTCCCGACCTTTCCGTCAGTTTCCGCCGCCATACCTTGTGCACCCCAAGACTGGCTGAATCTGGCAGAAACAAGAAGCCAAGTCGCGCCAGAACGTTTCCCGACGTTTCGCCACACTTCCGCCCACATATGGTATCTCTGAGGCATCTGCCATCACAGGAAATAGGAGGGAAGCATGATTCTAACTGACGAGGAATCAGCCTGCGAGTTCAAGATCACTGCGGTCTGTACGATCAGCGACCCCGGTGAGCGTCAGCGACGCCTTGCACAGGCTTTTGCGCATCTCCTGGCACTCCATGACGAGCCCGCCTGTCAAGTGTCAATGAGGGTGTTGAACAAGGGGGGTGACGGGACGGTTGTAGCATGGCTGCCCGGTTGAGCGCTAGTTGGGGAGGCAGGACCGTCCCGGGGACCGTTGATCCCGCCAGTTTCCCATGTGTTGGTGGCTTGTTCAGCAGTCGTTTTCTGCCGGGTCAACCTCCAGACGCAATTCTGCCTTGGATCATGCGCACACGCT
>DCVT01000016.1 GCA_002328075.1 Anaerolineales bacterium UBA2181
GCGGTTGCAGAGTATCAGACATTCAACCCTTCCACCAGGGGACATTTCTACTTTGGTGAAATGGGGGACACTTCTACTTTGGGTTGACAACGTGGCCCCTGGCATTGACATTGGCGGCTCCTTTCCGGATAATCAGGCGCTGTTGCGCATAGCGGGCCGTCGGCCGGCTTGGCCAAACGTGATGAGAAAGCCATTGGAGATGCACCGGCAACCAGATCTGGAGCCAGACGTGAACCGCCCACCTGCCCTGCTTGCTCCGGCACCCCGGTCACGGTTGGCGAGATGGATGCAAGCACCGTTGGACGTTACCGTCGCCCGGCTCATCTCGGCCGTAGGCAGCCCGCCGGTGGTCGGCGTCGTGATCACCGCCGGCATTGCGGCCCTATCATCGGTGCCGGTTTCGTGGGGCTGGGCCGTTCTCTATGTGACCCTGGTGGTAGGTGTGCCACTGGTTTACGTGATTCAGCTTGTCCGCCACAACCGGGTCACGGACATCGATGTGCGCCTCCGACATCAACGCGGTCGCCCATTGGGCTTGGCTTTGGCGGCAGCTTTTCTGGGGTGGGTCATGCTCGCGGCGGGCGGGGCGCCGGTGCTGATGCAGATGCTGGCGATAGCGGTGTGTGTTCAGACGGCGGCCATCATCCTGGTCACCCGATGGTGGAAAATCAGCGTGCACAGCGCTACTGCTGCGGGAGCAGCCACCATCGTGTGGTGCGTCGCAGGCACTGCCTGGCCGCTGGTGGTCGGGGTTCCGCTGGTGGCCTGGTCGCGGGTTCGGCTGCGTCACCACACGCTGGCCCAGACCGCGGCTGGCGCGCTGGTGGGAATACTCGTGTTCGGCGGCGTTCTGCTGATGCTCTGAGCCCCCCCCACCGGCGCCGATAACCGCGCCCGAGCATGCCGAGTTTTTTCTGGGCGACCCATCGGATGGGTTACCTGCCGGGCCCGCCCGAGGACCGGCCCGGCCGGGCCCGGCGGTTGATCAGGGTTCGCATCAAGCCACGCAGCAGGACGGCGCCCGATCGTGGGCTGCCGGCACATGCTCCCGGCAGCATAGAGCGGTTCGGCGCGGTGAGTCGACCGATCCATTGCCGGCGCAGCGCTTTTGCACTATCATCCAACCTGGTGAGCAGAGCAGCATGAACGCCGGCCAAGACACAACCAAGACCACCCGCATCCTGCTGGTGCGCCACGGCCTGAACGAGTGGGTTCAAACCGGCCGATTGGCGGGGCGGCGCGCCGGCGTGTCCCTGAACCCGGAAGGTGTCCGGCAGGCATCCTTGCTGGCGGACCGGTTGTCCTCCTGGCCGATTGCCGCGGTGTACTCGAGCCCGCTGGAGCGCGCTCGGGAGACTGCAGCTCCAATCGCGGCGGCCGGACGGCTCACCGTCCAGACGGCATCTGCCCTCACCGAAGTGAATTATGGGGATTGGACCGGCCGGGAGATCAAGGAACTGGTCGAGACGACGGAATGGCGTCTGTTGCAGGTTCGGCCCAGCGCCGTCCGTTTTCCGCATGGCGAATCACTTCGCGAGGTGCAGCACCGAGCTGTGGAGCAGGTGGAACAACTGGCCCAGCTCCTGGCCGGCAGCTGGGTTGTGCTGGTCTCCCATGCCGATGTCATCAAGGCAATAACCTCCCACTATTTGGGAATGCACCTGGACCACTATCAGCGCCTCGTGGTCAGCCCTGCATCCCTGAGCATCTTGGCCGTGACCCCGGCGGGCGTTGTGCTGGACTGTTTCAACGACACGGCCCACCTGCGGACCGGACCGGACATCCATGGCTGACGATGGGATGATGGCGGTCGACGAGGTGCTGCTGTTGCTGGCCGATGGCGAGATAGTTCTGGAGGGCCTTCTTCCCTGGAGCTCCAACTATACGTTCCTGGTCACGGTGACCCATCAGGGTAGATCGGTTACGGCCGTGTACAAGCCGGCGGCGGGAGAACGTCCCCTGTGGGACTTTGACCACGCCTCGCTTTGCCGTCGCGAGGTCGCGGCGTACGTGCTCAGCCGGGCATTGAAATGGCCCAACGTACCGCCCACGGTCTTGCGCCAGGGTCCACATGGCCCCGGGTCCGTGCAGCTCTTTGTCCAGGCAGACCATAGAGAACACTTTGCCACTTTGCGCGCGGATAACAAACACGACCGTGCATGGCGTCAGATTGCCCTTTTCGACCACCTGGCCAACAATGCCGACCGCAAGGGCGGTCACGTTCTCCTGGGTCAAGACGGCCGGATATGGGCCATCGACCACGGCCTCACCTTTCATCACCAACCCAAGCTGCGAACCGTCATCTGGGACTATGCGTATCAACCGATCACGGCCGAGTTGTTGGCTGACCTGCAGGATTTGAGGCGGCGAACCCTGTCAGAGCAACGGTTTTGGCAGACCCTTGGCCACCTGCTGAACCCAGACGAACTGGACGCGCTACAGGCACGGCTCGACCAGCTTTTGGTACTCGGCCGCTTCCCGGCGCCTGGACCCAATGTCAACGTGCCGTTTCCGCCGGTCTGAGGCGGCGGGCCGGATGTGAGATGGTCACAGAAATCTCTCGTCCGCCGGGTCAGTCGCAAGCCGGCCACCTGGTTTCGCGCCAGAGCGCGTATGTCATGGGCCGAGGCAGCAATACCGCCGTTTTTGCAGTGGGACGGGCCGACGCCGACGCCACCCGCGTGGCAGGGCGTGCGGCCGGCGACAATGAGCAAATCGATTGTCGATGCCACGCCATCATCATAAGGCGGGCGCGGATGCTCGGGCGGCCATCTCTCGGACATCCTGCCTGGGACACCAGCCCGTGATACTGACCCTGAAACCGGCGCATCTGGCGATCATTGAGGAACACTGCGTGCTGGCGTACCCAAACGAGGCATGCGGGATACTGATCGGCCGGCGTGAGGAAGAGACGGCCAGCCTGACAACCGTGCTGCTTACGGCCAACGATCAGGCGCCGGCTTTTCAGCACCACCGCTACCGCATTCCACCGGAGGAGTTGCTGCGGGCTGAACTCCTGGCCGAGGAACAGGCTCTGACGGTCATTGGGTATTTTCACTCGCACCCGGATCTGCCGGCCGTGCCATCCGAACATGACCTGGAAAACGCCTGGCCCGATTATCTGTACCTGATCACCTCAGTGAAGGACAGGCGCGCGACGGAAACGCGCGGCTGGTGGCTGGGCGGTGACTGCGTTTTCGTAAAAACGCTGCTGACGGTGGCCTGAGGAGGCAAGCATGACGACGACTCTGATTCCTATCACCCAACAAGAGATATTCCGGGCGCGGCGACGCATCGTCCCGCTGGTAAGGCATACCCCACTGGTTGCCTGCCCCTGGCTCAGCGAGACAACCGGCGGCTCTGTCCGCCTGAAACTGGAAAACCAGCAGTTGACCGGCTCTTTCAAGGTGCGGGGCGCGGCCAACAAGCTGCTCAGCCTGAACGCCGAGGACAAAGCCCGCGGCGTGATCACCGTATCCACCGGCAACCATGGCCGGGGGGTGGCCTATGCCGCCGACCAACTCGGGATCTCGGCCTGGGTCTGCCTCTCCAACAACGTCCCGCAGACCAAGGTAGAAGCGATACAACGGCTGGGCGCCCAGGTGGAGGTGAGCGGAAACAGCTACGACGAGGCAGAGGAACAGGCTGCCCGGCTGCAGGTGACCAGGGGGCTGACCTACGTGCATCCTTTTGACGATCCATTGGTGATCGCCGGGCAGGGCACCATCGGCCTGGAGCTGTTGGAGGACTATCCAGAGCTAGATACCGTGCTGGTTCCGCTGTCAGGCGGGGGTCTCATAGCCGGCATAGCTCTGGCGCTCAAATCCGCCAACCCTTCCATCCGCGTGATTGGCGTCTCCATGGAGCAGGCTCCGGTCATGGTGTACAGCCTGCGCGCCGGCCGGGTGCTGGAACTGCCGGAGGAACCCACGCTGGCCGACGCGTTGGCCGGTGGCATCGGCAAGGACAACCGCTACACGTTTCGCATGGTCCGCCAATGGGTGGATGAGACGGCACTGGTTTCGGAAGAGGAAATTGCCTCGGCAATGGCCTTTGCGCTCAGGCGCCACCACCAGGTGGTGGAAGGGGGAGGCGCAGTGGGTTTGGCGGCGCTGCTGCACCGGCGGGTCTCGGTGGCCGGCCGGCAGGTCGCGGTGGTCATCAGCGGTGGAAACGTGGACGTAGATCACCTGTGCCGGATCATGGGGTGAGTCACACGATGATGCTGTTAGCCCGTCCGAAACGGGGTTCGGGGCGTCAGCACTGCGAACGCCGCGCGGCCGGTGATCTTGGAGGGAGAATGGCCAGATGACCACGCGGGCGATCGTTTTTGACTGGGGCGACACCCTGATGCAAGATTTTCGGCAGTTCGAAGGACCCATGTGTGACTGGCCGCACGTGGAGCTGCTGCCCGGGGTCCGCCAGGCGCTGGAACGCCTCAGTGGCAGATTTCTGTGTGTGGTAGCCTCCAACGCCGGCGATTCGGACGCTCGCCTCCTGGCTCGGGCACTGCAACGGGTGAATATCTTGCATCACTTTGCCGGTGTGTGGACCGCGCGTGACCTGGGCGCCACCAAACCGTCGCCTGCCTTTTTCGCAGAGGTGGCGCTGTTGCTCGGCCTGCCGCCGGCAGGCTGTGTCTCTGTGGGCAACGACCTGGTCAAGGACGTCCGCCCGGCTCAATCGGCCGGAATGCGCGGCGTGTGGCTCAACCCGAACCAGCTCGGCCCAGCGCCGTCGCCGGATGGCGCGCAGCCCGACGCAGTCATCCGCACCATGCGCGAACTGCCGGCGGTGATCGACGGGTGGAACGTACAGCGCGCTGAATGAACCAGGCCTCAGGATGAGGCCGACGGCGCCCCCCTGAGCGCTGCACAAGTCGCCAGCTGCCGCCGAAAAGCGGCCACGTTGGCCGCCACGCCGGCCCGCGCGTTAAACAGGGCAGAGCCGGACACCAGCACAGTAGCACCCGCTTCCACCAGGATGGCGGCGTTTTCCGGCGTCACGCCTCCGTCTACTGCAATCTCAACCCGGCCGCGGTTGCGCTCCTGCAGCATCTGGTGCAACCGCCGCACCTTGGCAGTCGACGTGGGTATGTAGGATTGGCCGCCAAGACCGGGGTTCACCGACATGATCAGCACCAGGTCCACGAACGGCAGTATCTCATCCAAGGTGGAAAGCGGCGTTGCCGGATTGAGCGTCACTCCTGCCTTGAGCCCGAGCCCAGAGATCAGCTGGACGGTGCGGTGCAGGTGAGGGCAGGTCTCCACGTGCACGGTGATCCAATCGGCACCGGCGGCCGCAAATTCGGGTATGAGTGGGTCTGGTTGCTCCACCATCAGGTGAACGTCCAGCGGCAGGTCGGTCAGTGGCCTCACCGCCCGGACCACGGGCGGTCCGATCGTCAAGTTCGGCACAAAACGGCCGTCCATGACATCCACATGGATCCAGTCCACCCCGGCGGACTCTGCTTCACAGATAGAGTCCCCCAGCCGCGCAAAGTCGGCCGAGAGAATAGAGGCCGCTATCTTGGCGGCGCGCCGGTGGACCGGGTTCACGTCCATCTTGACCTCAGCACCGTTTCGGGCTCACCGTTCCAGAATTCGGACACCGGCTGGACCCGCCACAATCACTGCATGAGCCATCCCCAGGAACAGGCCATGCTCCACAATCCCGGGTCGGTCGGCGAGCTTGCGGGCCAGCGACTGCGGTTCCGCAATCCCCTCGGCAAACCAACAACGGGCCAGGTAGTTGCCGTCGTCAGTGACCACCGGCGATCCATCGGGCCCCAACCAGAGTTCGGCCCGGCAACCTGCTCGCGCCAGCCAGGCAACGTGCGCTGCAGCCTCAAAAGGCAACAGCTCAACCGGGAGAGGGCACTTGGTGCCCAAACGGGGGACCAGCTTGGAATCATCCACCACGATGACCAGCCGGCCGGCGTGAATCTCCACGATCTTTTCGCGCAGCAGCGCCTTGCCCAGACCTTTGATCAGGTCCAATTGCGGATCAACCTCATCGGCGCCGTCCACCGCCAGATCAAGCAGCGGTTGATCCGGATCGATCGAGCCCTCCTGCCGGTCGCGAATCAGCTCCTCCAGCGAGGTCAGCGGAACTCCCGCCCGGCGTGCCTGCTCGGCCGTCTGCGAGGAAGTGGGCACTCCCCGAATGCCGGTCAACTCGCCCTGCCCAATTCGCCGGCCCAGCAGTGACACAAAGTGGGCGGCGGTCGCGCCTGTCCCTAAGCCGAGCGTCATACCGCTCCGCACCCAGGCAAGCGCCTGTTGGGCAGCCTCCCGTTTGGGATCACGTACCTGGGTCACGATGCCCTCACCAGCGCCCTGGCCCGCGCTGCCATAGCGGCGGCCGTCAGCCCGAACTGGCGGTACAGCGTCTCGTACGGGGCCGAAGCGCCGAAACGGTCCAACCCGATCACCGCCCCGGCTGACCCAACGTACCGCGCCCAGCCTTGCGTGACTCCGGCCTCGATTGCCACCCGGGGCACGCCGGCCGGAAGCACGCCATTGCGGTACCCCGGCGGCTGGACATCATAGAGCTCCCAACTGGGCATGGAGACCACCCGTGCGCGGACGCCATCCTGGCGAAGCAGGTCACGGGCCTCCAACGCAATGGACACCTCCGAGCCACTGGCAATCAAAACCACCTCCGGCCGGCCTCCCTCTGCCTCCCGCAGAACATACGCACCGCGAGCCAGCTGATTGTCGGCCGGCGCCACCTGGGGAACGGCCTGCCGGGTGAGAATCAACGCCGTCGGCGCGTCAAACCGTTCCAATGCCACCTTCCACGCCTGGACCGTCTCGTTACCATCGGCCGGACGGATCACCGCCAGGCCGGGAATGGCCCGCAGGGCGGCCAGATGCTCCACCGGTTGGTGAGTGGGCCCGTCCTCACCCAGGCCGATGCTGTCATGGGTGAAAACATAGATCACCGGCAGCCCCATCAGCGCCGCCAACCGAATGGACGGGCGCATGTAATCCGAAAACACCAGGAAGGTACCACCGTACGGCCGCGTACCACCGTGCAACGCCAGTCCGTTCAGCACTGAACCCATACCGTGCTCGCGGACCCCGAAATGGATGTAGGAACCGCGAAAATCCTCACGCCGAACCGCGGCAGCGCCCGCCGGCCGGGTGTTGTTGCTCCCGGTGAGGTCGGCCGACCCGCCCAGCAGGGCCGGGGCGTTGCCTGCCAGCGAATCCAGTACAGCTCCCGAACACGCCCGCGTCGCCATGGCTTTTCCCCCGGTAAAGTCAGGCAGACACGATTCCCAGCACGACGTCAGACCATGAGCGTCTCCCATCATAATGTGCCACTCGGCCGCCAGATCTTTGTATTGTGCCCCATAGGCCAACCACATGGCCTCCCACTCGGCCTGCCGGGATTCCCAGCCTTTCTGCAAACCCGCCAATCGCGTCTGAACCGCCTCCGGAATTAGAAAGCGCGACTCGGGTGGCCAACCGTAGGCCTCCTTGGTCTTTCGCAAGGCGTCCTCTCCCAGAGGAGCCCCGTGAGCCCGGGCGTCATCCTGATAGGGGCTCTGATACCCGATGTGGGTACGACAGGCGATCAGCGTCGGCCGGCTTGGATCGGCGCGCGCTTGCTCCAGCGCACCCTGCAACGCTTCCAGGTCGTGCCCGTCGGCCCGCAGCGTGTTCCAGCCATAGGCCCTGAACCGGCCGGGTACGTCATCGCCCCAGGTCAACTCGGCCGGTCCGTCGATGGTCACCTGGTTGTCATCGTAGAGGACGATCAGCTTGCCCAACCCCAGGTGACCGGCCAGAGATGCCGCTTCGTGCGAGATGCCCTCCATCAGGTCGCCATCCGAGGCAATCACAAAAGTGTGATGGTCAACCACCGGAAACCCGGGTCGATTGAAACGGGCCGCCAACCACTGCTCGGCCAGTGCCATGCCCACCCCGTTGCCCAGACCCTGCCCGAGCGGTCCAGTCGTCGTCTCTATGCCCAACGCCGGGTTGCGCTCTGGGTGACCGGCCGTATGGCTGCCCCATTGGCGGAATCGAACCAATTCGTCCAACGGCAACGGGTAGCCCGTCAGGTGCAGGATCGCGTACAAGAGCGCAGACCCGTGCCCGGCCGAGAGGACAAACCGGTCCCGGTCGGGCCAGAGCGGGTTAGCCGGGTTGTGCTTTATGAAACGACAGAACAGGACCGTTATGAGGTCGGCTGCCCCCAGCGGAAGCCCAGGATGTCCAGAGTTGGCCTGCTGAACCGCGTCGACTGCCAGCATGCGCGCGGTATCGGCCAACAGGCGGTCAACGTCGTCGAATGCGCGTTCGACCATGGCCGCCCGCCCTAACCTGCCAGCGCGGCGCGGACCTCAGCCAGGCGGCCGGCGCTGTTGAGCTTCTGGTTCTTGTGGGCGATAAACTTGGCATATTCGGCCACATAGATCTTGCCGGGGTCACGAAAATCGAACTTAGCCGGCAGATCGCGGAAGAACTCGCGGTGGACGCGTGTCCATACCAACCGGCCGTCGGTGTCGATATTCACCTTGGTCACTCCCAGTGGCACCGCCGTGGCGAATTCATCCTCGTTGACGCCGCGCGCCGATGGATCCAGTGCGCCGCCGGCCGCATTGATCCTCTCGACCTCGTCGCGCGGCACAGAGGACGAACCATGCATGACCAGGGGGAACCCGGGAAGACGCGTCTGTATCTGCGCCAGCCGGTCAAAGTGAAGTGACTGCTGCCCCTTGAACTTGTACGCACCGTGACTGGTCCCGATCGCCACCGCCAGACTGTCGCAACCAGAGTGCAGAACAAACTCGGCGGCTTCGTTGGGATCGGTCAGCATGGCGTGTTTTTCGTCCACCTGGATGTGCTCTTCCACGCCTCCCAACATCCCGAGCTCGGCCTCCACGCTGATCCCCTTGGCGTGCGCTCGCTCCACCACTCGTCGGGTTGCCGCAATGTTATCGGCAAACGGCAGGTGCGAGGCGTCAATCATGACCGAGCTGTAGAAACCCGAGTCGATGCAGTCATAGGCCGTCTCTTCGTCTCCGTGATCGAGGTGAACGGCAAAGATCGCCTCGGGGTAGATCTCTTGCGCAGCCCGGATGATGCCCTCTATCATCAGCACATTGGCGTACTTGCGGGCGCCTTTCGAGAGTTGAACAATGAACGGGGCCTCAGATAGCTTGTTGCCCTCAAACAGACCCAGTGCCTGCTCCATGTTGTTGATGTTGTATGCACCGACCGCAAACCGCCCATAGGCGACCCTGAACAACTGGTTAGTCGAAACGATCATGAGTGCCTCCACTTCTGCTGCCGGCCCGCTGGATGAGGGCCCAAGTTTGAATCTATTTGTACCACAGATCAGTTGGGTTCGCCAGGCTGGAGAACGGCGCCTCCTGGCGCTGCTGCCGCCACATACGGTGATAGAGGCCCTGCTGGTCAACCAGCGCCGAGTGTCGTCCGCGTTCGGCGATGCGTCCGTTGCACAGCACCACAATCTCATCTGCTCTTTCCAGACCGGCCAACCGGTGCGTGATGATGAGCGTCGTCTTGTCGCGCATGACCTCATCGAGTTCGTTCATCACCGCCCGCTCGGTCAGCGCGTCCAGGTTGGAGGTAGGCTCATCCAGGATCAGCACCGGCGAGCGCTGCAAGAGGGCGCGCGCAATAGCCAGCCGCTGGCGTTCACCGCCGCTCAGCCGGACACCACGCTCACCGATCCAGGTCTCATACCCATCTGGCAGTGAGTCGATCCATTGGTGGATGTGAGCCTGCTCGGCCGCCCAAACGACCTCGTCTCGGCTGGCATCCGGCCGGGCGAGCACCAGGTTATCCCACACCGTCGCGTTGAACAGAAAGGTCTGCTGTGAAACCACGCCAAAGAGCTGCCGCGAGACGTGTTGCGTCAAGTGGCGCAACTCGTATCCCCCCACGTCGATCCGCCCGGATTGGTAGTCCCAGAACCGCAGCATCAGGTTGACCAGCGTGGTCTTGCCTGACCCGCTGGGCCCGACCACCGCCAGACAGCCACCAGGTGGCACTCGGAAACTGATCCTCTCCAGCGCCCACGGCTCGTGCTCTCCGTAGCGGAAAGACAGGTCCGTGATGGCCAGCGCCGGCGGGGTCTCCCAGGCCTCGGGGATGGATGAGAGCACCTCCGGCCTATCCACCACGGCCGGAACCGCATCGGCGATCCGAAAAAGCCTCCGGCCGGCTGCCAGGCTCTGTCCCAACGTCTGAAAGGCCTGTGGCAGTGGCTGGACCGCCTCAAAGCCGGCCATGACCGCCAGGATGAGCACGGCCAGTTGAACGCCACTCAGACGGCCCGAGCCCACCAAAGGGATGGCCAACCAGAGCGCTCCAACGACGGCCCATTGCATGATCAATCCGCCCATGGCGTCCTGCAGGCCGGTCAATCTGGCGGCCTGGGCCTGCAAATGAACCATCCGGCGATTGATCTGCTGCGTCCGGTTCCACTGCAGCGGCTCTTTGCCAAAGGCTACCAGGTCGGCCACCCCCTGTACCCCATCCACCAGGGCGACATACAGATCAGACCGCGTCTCTACTTCCTGTCTGCCAGGTCGCCGGCCCAGAGCGAAAGCCGCCAGCGGCAAAACACCGCCGGCAAGGGTCAATGCGGCCAACACCAGCGGGACAACCGGGGCCGCCAGGCTTCCCACCAGTAGGCACGTCAGCCCGACCACCAGCACAGCCACCAATGGCGGGGCCAGCGCCCGCACGTACAGGTTTTCCAGGGTGTTGATGTCCGCCACCATGCGGGCCAAGAGATCACCGCTGTGATAGTCCATCATCACAGCCGGCGCTAGCGGTTCCAGATGGTTGTACAGCCAGAGACGCAGGCGGCCCAGGAGTCGAAAATTGAGGTCGTGGGAGAGGATCCGTTCCAGGTAGCGCAAGAGACCGCGGGCCAATCCGAAAAAGCGAATGCCGACGATGGCCACCTGCAGTTCGGCAATGGAGGGATGTAGCGCAGCGCTGGCAATGACATAGGCGGACGTCGCCATCAGGCCAATACCGCTGGCCACGGTGGCAAAACCGGCCAGGACGGCGAGGGCCAGCCGTGGCCACCAAGCCAGGGGAAACCCGACCAGTCGGAACAGCACGCCCGGCCTGGAAGCCAACCGCCCCGGCTTGCCCATGTTGGCGTTCCCGGAGGCACTGCGCCGTCGTGTCACCGAGTCTGACCCTCGCCGTCCATTGCACAAGCCATCAGCAGCCGCCGGTAGACACCATTCTGATGCGAAAGCTCGAGGTGGGTGCCCGATTCGACGATCCTACCGCCTCCAAGAACATGTATGCGGTCAGCCCGAGCGACCGTGCCCACCCGATGGGCAATGAGAAGCACGGTCCGGCCGCTGATCAATCGCTCGATGGCATCCTGTATCAGGCGCTCGTGCTCCGGATCCAGATTGGCGGTGGCTTCGTCCAAAACCAGAATGGGAGCGTCTCTCAGAAACGCGCGTGCCAACGCGATCCGCTGAATCTGGCCCCCGCTCAACCGAGCGCCGTGCTCCCCGATGACCGTGTCGTAACCGTTCGGCAACGCCTGAATGAACGTGTGGGCATGGGCCTGCTGCGCTGCCCACATGACCCGATCCCGGCAGCCACAGGTGGATCGGTCTCCCGGCGCCTTGAGATCGAGGCTGATGTTCTCCCAGACGGTCGCACGAAAAATGGTCGGGGTCTGCGGCACCCAGGCTGTGCAGGACCGCCACGCGGGAGCGGGAATGGAGGAGAGCGGGCGCCCATCCGCCAGGATTCGGCCCTCTTGTGGTTCCATGAAACGGAGCAGCATGCGTGCTATGGTGGTCTTGCCCGATCCGCTGGGACCCACCAGACCGACCATGCTGGAGGGGTCCAGGCGCAGGTCCAACCCGTGCAGTGCCGGCTGCAAGTCCGGCCGGTAACGGTATGCCACACCCTGGAATTCCACCACGCCGGGCACCAGAACGCCTTGAGGTGCAGGGGCCTCGCCCGATTGGCCGGTCACGACATAGTCGGCTGCGCCGGGAACGCACACCGGACTCTCCAACACCTCAAAAATGCGTTTGGCTGCCTGTGCCCCCTCGGTTCCGGCGTGAAAGCGACTGCCCAACAGTCGCAAAGGCAAGTAGAACTCGGGAGCCAACAGGAGCACAAAAAAGGCATACTGAAAGTCCATCCGGCCGTACAACAACCGCAGGCCAACCTGCACCGCCACGATTGCAGTGCTGAGGGTCGCTACCAGCTCCAGCGCCATGGCAGACAGGAAGGCGACGCGCAGGACACTCATCGTCGCCTGGCGGTATCGATCGCTCACCTCAGCTATGGCCAGGCCCTGATCGCGGCTTCGGCCGAGGATTTTGAGTGTCGGCAGACCCTGAAGGCGGTCGAGAAAATGGGCGCTCATGCGCCCGAGTGCGGTCCACTGCCGGAGGGTCAACGCGCGGGCCGCCTGTCCAATCAACACCATGAAGAGCGGAATAACGGGCGCCGTGAGCAGCATGACGACCGCTGAAAGGGGTTCCAGAGGAAACACAAACGTCAGAAACGTCAGCGGGACCAACGCCGCCAGCGCAATCTGGGGCAGGTACTGGGCCAGGTAAGCCTCCAGCGCCTCGATCCCCTCGGTCACCACCGTGATCAGTTCACCCGTGCGCTCCCCGGTGGCGTACAGGGGACCCAGCGCCAGCAGTTGGGCGGCCAGTCTTTCCCGGATCTCGCTCTTTACCTGGCTGGCGACCCGATGGGCGGCCACGTGACCCAACCAGCCCAGGCCCGCTCGGCCGGTTGCCAGCAGCGCAAGGAGCAACAGCCGGTGGCGCACATCGGAGAGCCCATTTCCGCCCAGGAAAACCCGGCTCAGGACCTCACTGATCAGGTACGCCTGCCAGACCAGAAGGATGGCGCTCGCCAGGCCCAGCGCGATAGTCAGCAACAGCGCTGCGCGAGCGGCCCATGCCTCGCGCAGCAACCGCCGGTCCAGGTTCATTGAAAGGAAAGGAGGTGAATCCCCAACGCGGTGCGATCCACCTCCAGGCACATCAGTACTCGAGCTTGGTCTCGTGGCTGACGCGATGGCGGAAGATACGATACGACCAAGCCTGATAGAGCAACACCACCGGCACAAAGATCGCAGCGACAATCGTCATGACGCGGAGGGTATAGTCGCCGGAGGCCGAGTTGTAGATGGTCAGACTCCAAGCGGGATTCAGCGTCGACGGCACCAGGCGCGGGTACAACCCGACAAAGATGGTGGCCACCGCCAGCACAATTCCGACGCCAGAAAGCACAAACGCCCACCCCGCGCGCTGTTTCCTGACCGACCACCCGGCCGCCAACACCGAAATACCGGCAGCGAGCGGGAGGATCACGTATCCCAACCCAAGTCTTTCCGCCATGTCCGTGATCCAGAACCCTCCCACCAGGAACAACACTGCCAGGACTCCGGCCGGAATCCAGAACCAGCGGGCGACGCCTTGCGCCCGTGACTCGATCTCTCCTCCGGTCTTGAGGTTGAGGAACAGCGCCCCGTGAAGCGTAAACAGGGCTACCGTCGCCAGGCCGCCCACCAGTCCGTACGGGTTGAGCAGATCCCAAAAACTGCCTACATGCGTCATCGTCGCGTCAATCTTGAGCCCCCGCAGCAGGTTCGCCAGGGCGACGCCCCAGAGCAACGCCGGAATCAGGCTTCCGCCAAAGATCGCCCAGTCCCAGATCCGTCGCCAGCGCGGATTCTGGTCCTTGCTGCGAAACTCGAATCCCACTGCCCGAACGATGAGGGCCACCAACATCAAGAACAACGCCAGGTACAGGCCGCTGAACAGGGTGGCATACCAGTTGGGAAACGCCGCAAACATGGCGCCGCCGGCCACCAACAACCAGACCTCATTGGCATCCCAGAACGGTCCAATGGCGTTGATAACCTGGCGGCGTTGATGATCGTCCTTGCCCAAGAACGGCAGCAGAATCCCGACGCCGTAATCGAATCCCTCCAGGAAAAAGAACCCGGTGAAAAGCACTGATACCAGCACAAACCAGACAACCCTCAGGTCCATCGGATCCTCCCTCAGCTCAGGATCTCAACCTGGCGACTGTATTTGGCCAGGAGGAAAACGTCCGCTGCCATCAATCCAGCATAGAGCACGGTAAAACCAATCAACGAAAAGAGCACCGTGCTGCCAGGCACGGCCGGCGAGACCGCATCGGCCGTTTTCTGCAGGCCATAGACAATCCATGGCTGGCGGCCCAGTTCCGTCAGTAACCACCCGGCGGTGTTGGCGAGGTATGGCAACGCCATGGCAAACGGCAGCAGCCGGAGCAGTTTCGTGTCCTTGCCGGCCCGATTCCCGCGCAGCCGCCACAGGCTGTAGAAAAGTATGAATGCCATCAGGACGCCCGTACCCACCATGACCCGAAAGCTCCAGAACATCAGCCAGACCGGCGGGATATAGTTGCCGGGCCCGTATAGCTGCTCGAATTCGACCTGAAGGTCTTTGAGCCCACGCACCTCGCCCTGCAAGGAATTGTAGGACATCAAGCTCAGCGCAGCGGGGATCTTGATGGCCCAGCGGGTCTCCATGCGTTTTTCATCCACCAGCCCGATCAGCGTTAAATCGGCCGGGCTCTCCGTCTCCCAAAGCGCATCGGCGGCTGCCATCTTGGCCGGTTGCGTCCGCACCATGTGCTGGCCCTGCGCGTGCCCAACCATGACCACCGCCACCACCGCCACAGCGCCGAAAACCGTGGCCAAACGAAAAGATCGCTCGAATGCGGTCCCGGCGCGGCTCTTGATGTACAGGTGATACGCGCTGATGCCAAGTACGAACATGGATGCGGTGACGATTCCGGACGAAACCACGTGCGAGAACTGCAGCCACGCATGGGGGTTTGTCACCAACGCCCCAAAATCCGTCATCTGCGGCCGTCCCGTCAGCGGGTTGATTGCGTAACCGACCGGCTCATGCATGAAAGAGTTGGCGATGAGAATCCACAGACCCGAAAGGTTGGACCCAATGGCGACCAACCAGATGGCTGCCAGGTGGGCCTTTTTCGAGAGCCTTTCCCAACCGAATATCCAGATTCCCAGAAAGGTCGACTCGAGGAAAAAGGAGGTCAGTCCCTCAATCGCCAGCGGGGCACCGAAAACGTCACCCACGAATCTGGCGTACTCGGACCAGTTCATTCCGAACTGGAACTCCTGGACGATGCCGGTAGCCACGCCCATGGCGAAGTTGATGACGAAAAGCTTCCCCCAGAACTTGACCATGCGTTTGTACTCCTCATCTCCGCTCCGCACATAGAGCGTCTCCATGACGGCGACGAGGATTGCCAAACCTAACGTGAGGGGAACAAAGAAAAAGTGATACACGGTGGTGATGGCAAACTGCCATCGCGATAGAATGAGAGAATCCATACCTATCCTCCATCTCACTCACGGCTGCCACCATGTGGGTGGGCAGGCCGGCAGACACAGATAGAGCAGTGCCCCGATCAAGCCGGCGCCCGGCAGACCGGCCAGGGCCTCAGAGCACATCATGGGCGGATTATACTGGAATGCCCGCTGCCGGCCAACCGAACCAGTCCGATCGGACACCGGTTGGCGATGCAACCTCACCCGGGCACTGCGGACTTGTTTTAAAATCGGAGAGCGGGCCCTGCCGGAGCCGGTTGGGCCTAATACCCTTCAACACCCCGGCCGGACCAGTCTTGCGCCCGGGCCGCCAAATGTGTTGCACCCGGAGCGAGACCAGCAGCCAAGAAACGACCTCGTCCCGTCCGGCTGACAAACCGGCCGCTTTCTGCCACCAACTCGCCCCGGCTGTACACCGCCCTCGGCCATCCCGTGAGCGTCATTCCATCGTATGGGCTCCAGTCCACCCGTTCGTGCAATGCTCCACGGGAGATGGTCATCTCCTTTTGAGGATCAAACACCACCAGATCTGCGTCATAGCCCGGCGCCAGTTCGCCCTTGCCCGCCAAGCCAAACAGCCTGGCCGGGGTGCTGCAGCAGCAATCCACCCACCGGCTGAGTGCGAGCGTGCCCCGCCGCACCGCCTGGAAAACCAGGCTGAGGCGCGCTTCGACTGAGGGCAGGCCGCCGGGAATGCGTGTGAAGGCTGGCGGGGAGTCCTTTTCGTCGGCCGTGAACGGGCAGTGATCCGTGCTGACCACCCCGAGCACCCCACGCGATAACCCAATCCACAGCGCCTGTTGGTCCGCTGCGCTGCGCAGCGGTGGTGAACAGACAAATCGCCCACCATGTGGTCCACCAAGGTGATCCTCAGTCAACCAGAGATACTGCGGGCAGGTCTCACCGAATACGGGCCTCCCTTCTCGCTGGGCGCACGCCAGAACCTCCAGCGCCGGGCCGCAGGACACGTGAACAATGTACAGGGGTGAGCCGGCCAACCGGGCGATCTCCAGCGCCCTGGCAATTGACTCGGCCTCCAACGCAGCCGGCCGAGTTCGCGCGTGCCAGACCGGCGCCACGTGACCCTGATCCTGCGCTTCGGCACGGAGCACGTCAATCAGCGGTCCGTTCTCGCTGTGCAGTATCGGAAAACCTCCACCTCGCCGGATGGCCCGCAACGCCGCGTACAGCCGAGCGTCGTCCAGACACAGCGCTCCGTATGCCTGGTACATCTTGAACGAATACACCCCCTGCTCCATCACCTGCTCAAGCTCATCCAGTGCGTGGTCTACCTGCCAGACGGGCAAGGTCATGTGCAACCCGTAGTCCACCGCCACCTGCGGGTCGGCCTCGCCGCGCCTGAGAGCCAAGGCTTGAAGCATCGATTGGCCAACGGCAGGCTCTACGAAATCGACCAGCGTGGTGGTCCCGCCGCACGCGGCCGCCACGGAACCGCTGGCAAATGTGTCGCTGCTGACGAACCCCCCCACCGCCATCTGCAGGTGCACATGCACATCAACCCCACCCGGGATGACGTAGCACCCGTCGGCATCCATTGTCCGCAGGCCGGCCAAACCATGGCCCACCGCAGCGACTCGCTCTCCCCGAATGCCAATGTCGGCGCGATACGCGCCCGCGGCGGTGACCACCGTCCCGCTGGCGATGACCAGGTCATTCATGGATTACCCTTACGGACGATGTGCGAACCTCCGCGCCTGCGCCACAAAATCCACCCCGGTCAATCGGCAAAGCGCCTCGCCAAGGTGCGCGGTGACCGGGCCCGGCACCCCGCCCCCGTTGATCAGTGTTCCGTCTAGACTGCGAACGGGCAGCATACAAAAGCTGGTGGCAGTGAGAAACGCTTCGTTAGCCTGTAATACGTCGTACGGCGTCAGGTCGCGCTCCTCCACCCGGTATCCACGTTCCTCAGCCAGCTCGGTTATGACCGCGGCCGTGACGCCGGCGAGCGTCCGACCGCCTTTGGGGGTCATCAGCAACCCGTCTTGAACAATCACAAAATTCGCTCGCGCGCTCTCGGTGATGATGCCTCGCCCACTGCAGAGGAGCGGCCAGGCTCCCGGTCGGGCAGCTGCCGCCTGGATCTCGGCCAGAGCGTTGACGATTCTGCTCTGCGTCTTGACTCGGGGATCCAGTGTCTCGGCCGGAACTGCCCGCACCGTCGGGTTGATCAGCTCGACTCCGGCCTCGTAGAGATGAGCAAATCGGGCAAAATCGATGGGCCGGCAGGTGATAAGAACGGTCGGGCGGCCGCCCGGCACTCCGCGTGATACCCTCACCGTCAATGTCACGTCATCATCACGATCCACCAGGTGCAGGTTCGCGTCCAAAGTCTGCTCGACCGCCTTGGCCATTTCGGCCGGCGTCAACCCGGGATCGATGTACACGTATCGCAGCGATCGGTACAGGCGGAGGAGGTGATCCTGAAGCCGAAACGGCCGGTGACCGAAGGTTCGCAGCGCATCATAGACTGCATCTCCCAACGTAAACCCCCGATCCCAAATGGATAGGTGGGCCGCAGATTCGGGAATCAGACGATCGTTGAGGTAAACGGTGAAAACTGGGTCCAGTTGATTGGTTGGTGCAGCATTTTGGTCCATGGATGCGGAATTATATCATGGTTGCCTGCCCGCGGAAACATCCGTATAATGGCAGATATCACCCAGGAGGGAGCGAGCCATGACCCATGACGTGAACACCCTGTTTGTCGACGGGATTGTCCTGACCATGAACCCCACTTTTGACTGCTTTGCCCGCGGAGCAGTGGCGGTTGAGGACGACCGGATTGTTGCGGTCGGTCCGGTGGATGACATACTGAGCGCCTACCAGGCTCCGGATGTCGTGTCCTGCACCGGCAAGGTGATCATTCCCGGCCTGGTGAATGGACACACGCACGCGCCGATGACCCTTCTCCGTGGCCTCGCCGACGATCTTCGTCTGGATGTCTGGTTGCTCGGCTACATGATGCCGGTTGAGCGGGAATTTGTCAGTCCAGAATTCGTCCGATTGGGCACGCGGCTGGCCTGTGCGGAGATGATTCGGTCCGGCGTGACCTGCTTTGCCGACATGTACTATTTCGAGGAATACGTTGCAGGTGCCGCGGCCGACGCCGGAATGCGGGCCGTTTGCGCGGAGACCATCCTGAAACAACCCGCTCCCGACGCATACAGCTACGAGGAGAGCCTGCGCAAGTGCCGCCAATTCATCGAACACTGGCAGGGGCATGCGCTGGTGACGCCTGCCGTGGGTCCCCACGCACAGTTCACCAGCACCCCGGAGATTTTACGAATATCGGTACAAATGGCGCAGCAATACCAGGTGCCATTGCTCACCCACGTGAGCGAGACGGCGCAGGAAGTCATAGACTGTCTCCAGGAGCACGGCATGCCGGTGGTTCCCTGGCTACAGGCCAATGGCATCCTGGAGACCCGCCTGATCGCCGCCCACTGTGTACACATCAACGAAAACGAAAAGCAGCTACTCAAGGCGGCCGGCGCCGGTGTGATACATAATCCGTCCAGCAACCTAAAGTTGGCCAGCGGCATCGCGCCAGTAACCCGCATGCTCCAGCGCGGTCTGACGGTGGGCATCGGTACGGACGGTCCGGCCAGCAACAACGACCTGGATATGTTCGATGAGATCAGGTTGGCCGCCTTTCTGGCCAAAGGTAGCAGTGGCGATCCCACGGTCCTTCCGGCACGTCAGGCATTTGCCATGGCCACCATCGAGGGGGCGCGCGCTTTGCATCTGGCTGAAGAAATCGGCTCCCTTGAACCGGGAAAACGGGCAGATCTGGCCGTCGTCGATCTATGCCAATTGCACAATACGCCCGGGTTTGAACGCGATGCTGACAACATCTACAGCCGCCTGGTGTATGCCGCCAAGAGCACCGATGTCACCGACGTCATGGTGAACGGTCGCTGGCTCATGCGAGACCGATCACTGCTCACGCTCAGCGAAACCGACATCCGGGCAGAGGCGGCTGAAACGGCAGGCCGTATTGACCGGTTCCTCATGGAGCGCGAAGAGAGCGTGCTCAGCAAACTGCTGGTGATTGGCGGCGTCCGACAGGAGGAGAGTTTTGAAATCCAGGTCAAGGGCATCCTGAAAGAAAACGCGCTGCAGCACGTGCAGCAAGCCCTGTCGCACCCCGATATCGTGGTGACCAAGCAATCCCACTACCGGCAGTTCGATTCCTACTTTTTCTTTGACGATGCCGACCTGGATGCCGAGCGGCTCCGGTTCCGAGAGGACGAAATCATCAACGAGCGCGGTGAGGTGGTGGATGCGCGCAATAGGTTAACGTTGATCGGCCGCGGCGGCGAACGAGAGTTTCCGGGGGCCGTCATGCTCTTCCGCTCTCGCTTTATTGCGCCGGCCAACAAGAGCCTGCGGTTTTACCAAGAGTATTTTCATCCGACTTCCGTCCGACATGTGAACAAAGAGCGCCGGCGCTGGCAGATTCGCTACAAGCAGACGGTGTTCGCGGTGAACCTGGACAAACTGCTTCAACCAGCGATGGACAATCATTTCGTCGAGCTCAAGGCGCGGACCTGGTCTCAGAAGGACGCCGAGCGCAAAGCCACCCTCATCATCGAGTTGATGGGCTTGTTCGACCAGGTTGACTCGGTGGTGACGATTCCGGACGGATACGTAGACCTGTAGACCCACCCGGCCGTGGGTGGGCCGGCCGGCAGATCACCGACCTGCGGTTGCGGCGCTCTCCAGGACGGCCCGCCCGATGCTGGCGGCCTGGTCGACGTCGCCCGTGTCCTCCAACAGCACCGCCACCGCGAAACGGGCCAGCGGCGATGGCGCGTAAGCTGGCGCAAAGCCAATGAACCAGCTACGGTCCTCCTCGTCCGGCCCGGTCACTGCTCTTCCGACGTGGCCGGCCACCATCACGTGCGGAGAGCCGGCCGACCGTGCCGCCCCCACTTTCACTTCCTGCACCATCGCTTCTGTCACCAACGCAATGGTCTCGGGTGAGATCGCGGCGTGCGCCTGCTCGGCCGAGGCGACCACGATCTCCCAACCACCCTGGTCGCCGCCAACGTGAAGCACCAGACGCACTGCCGGCCGAGTCCCATCGTTAGCCAAAGTCGTTACCGCCCACGCCATCTGCAGGGGTGTCACCACCAAACTCCCCTGCCCCATCACTTCAGCCAGCAACTCTTCTTCACTGCCGGGTGTCGAAAGCCCGGCGGCCGGAGCGGAAGGCAAGGGTATCGCCGGAAAATCGTAGAACCCCATGTTCTTCAGACCCATGACCAGACCCACCGGTCCCAACCTTTCCCCCAGCCGGCGAAACGGCTCCGGACACCCGTAAGCCATGGCCTGGACCACCGTCACCTCATCCTCCGGCAGGTCAACACACTCTACTGAGAACGAGCCGACCGGCACCGGAAGGCCCGCCTGAAGGGAGAGTGTGCCGGCGGAGACCAGTCGTTGTTCCAGGCCGAGGGAGTAGAGAAAAGGCTGAAGCGCGGTGCCGGGCTGGTACAAACCCTGCGTGGCGCGGTTGAGCAGTGGCGAATCCGGGTCTGCCCGCAATTGGCCAAACTGCTCGTCCAATCGGCTCGGTTCAAAAGTGGGATGGCTGACGAGCGCCAGAATGTCGCCGCTGAGGGCGTCCAACACCACCACCGCACCTTTGCGTCCACCCAGAGCCAGGTCCGCCGCCAGTTGTAGCGAAGAATCCAATGATAGCCGTACGTCCCGGCCGCCTGGTTGCCGGTGAAGCAGCTCGTCCCACCATAGACGCCAGAAATCGCCGTTGCGGCCGGTCAAGACCGAGTCATAGGTTGACTCTATGCCGGCGACGCCGTACCGGAAGCTATAGTATCCCACCGCGGGCGACCAGGGAGTGGCATACCAACGCTCCAGCCGGCCGGGCTGACCCCGCGTCTCCGCCAGGGGTACGCTGTACCTGTCGAGTATCCGCCCTCTCTCGATCCGAAGCGCCGCCTCCACCAGCCGCGGATTGTCGTCGCGGGCCAGCATGTCCGGTGCGCGCATAACAGACCAGTAGACGAGCGCCACGGCGACCGCACCGTACAGAATAAGAAAACCTCTTGTCGCAGCCTGGACCCGACGAATCATAGCCGCAACCAGCCTTCTGAATGGACGCTAATACGCCTCGCCCGACAGCTTGAGCAGCAGACCCATCATCATGCAGCTGACTGCCATGGAACTGCCTCCATAGCTGAGAAACGGAAGCGTCACGCCGGTGAGCGGAAACAGGCGGGTCACACCACCCATGATGATCAACGATTGGACCGCCACCAGCGCCGCGATGCCGGCGGCCAGGAAACTGAGAAACGGCCTTGAGGCGGTGAGTGCCAGTCGCAGGGCGCGCTGCATCCACACTGCCAGGCACATGATCACCGACAAGGTTCCGATCAAACCCCACTCCTCGGCAACGGCCGCAAAGCTAAAGTCCGAGTGGACCACCGGGATATAGGTTGGAAAGCCCTGACCCACACCCTGGCCCAGGATGCCCCCGGCGCTGAGCGCCAACAGCGATTGAACCGTCTGAAATCCGCTGCTGCTGGCAGCGGGCCAGGGATCCAGCCAGTTGTCGAATCGGGAACGCACCACAGACAGCGCATCCAGCGGAACCAGGTACGCTATCAACCCCAGGACGGCCAACAGGGTCAATCCCGATGCCAACGACTCCCATCGCCCACTGGCCAGGTAAAGCATCACCAAGAAAACCAGGAAAAACAGCATAGCCGCGCCAAGGTCGCGCTGCCAAAAGAGCAGCAGCAGGCTCAGTCCCCACGTCAGGAGCAAAGGAGCCAGATAGGCCACGGGCGGACGGGCAACCCGGAATGGCCCCAACTTGACGAGCGGCACCTCCACCAGACCGTGTTTGTCTTCCATGTAACTGGCAAAGAAGATGATCGCCAGCAGCTTGAGCAACTCGGATGGCTGAAAGTAGACCCCGCCCACCCAGGGCAGCCTGACACCCAGCCACAAGCGAAGACCTGTGCCGGATGGGTTGACACCCAGAACGAATGTGAGTGCCAGCAGCGCCAATCCGGCAGTCAACCAGGTGTAGCGGTACCGCCTCAGCCAGCGCATGCCACCGGGGTCACCCGGTTTGGGCCGTGGCCAAAGCGCCAGGAGGACCGCAACGCCAATGCCCAGCAATACCCACACCGTCTGTCTCACCAAGAAACCCGGCGCCAATCGGTCGACCAGCACCAGCCCCCAGCCTGATAGCAGCCCCAGGATGGGTAACAACAGTGGATCGCGTTTGGGATGGTGCCGGCTGAGCACCCCATGCGCTAACGCCAGCGCGACCGCCCATAACCCAGGGGCGACAAGGTGCACGGCGACCTGGCGGACACAGTTGCCAAGGCAAGCTCCGTCGGCCGCCACCAGTCCGTAGGCAACGGCGTTCACCAGCACAAACAGCATCGCCAGGAGGAGCAGTACCCGCTCGCGGGCGGCGACACGGTTGACCTGCTCCTGCAGCTCTAGCTCCGGTTCACGGCCCCGCTGCGGCATCTTGAGCCCAATCGGACGCCAGAACCTAGCCAAGGTACCGGCCGACCAGCGGTCTCAGGGCAGCCAACGCCGCCGCGGGAATGCGATCGCGCGCCGTGATCAGTGCAGCCTGCAACGCATTGCCACAGTGGCAGCGTCGAGCAGCCACGGATCCCATGCGGCTGACCAAAACCCTGATCACCTCTTGCGCCAGCGTGGCGTTTTGATGCAGGATGTCCAACACCATGTCCACTGTGACCGGTTCACGGGTATCGTGCCATACGTCGTAATCGCTGATGTGGTTCATCACGGCATAGCACATCTCGGCCTCTCGTGCCAGAAATGCTTCGGGGCTGGTCGTCATGTTGATCACATCCATGCCCCACTGCCGGAAGACATGTGATTCCGCCCTGGTGCTGAAACGGGGACCCTCGATGGTAATCACGGTTCCCCCGCGATGGACGCGGCCACCCACTTGCTCCACCACATCCGCCAGGTCGGCCGAAAGTTGCGGGCAGAACGGATCGGCTACGCTGACATGAGCGGCGAATTCGGAACCAAAGAACGTGTTTGCCCGACCCCGGGTTTGGTCGTAGAGCTGGTCCGGAACCACGACCTCACCGGGGTGAAGCTGTTCGCGCAGGCTACCACAGGCACTGATCGAGATCACCCGTTCCACACCCAGCAGCTTGAGCGCATAGATGTTCGCCCGGTAAGGCACTTCCGACGGAATATGCCGGTGACCGCGGCCGTGCCGCGCGAGAAAGGCGACCGGAACGCCCTCCAGGACGCCCACGCGGATGGCGTCCGACGGCGGACCAAACGGGGTTGCCGGCATGTACTCCTCCACGTCAGAGAGTTGCGGCATGTCGTACAACCCGCTTCCGCCAATGACTGCCAACCTGACCATGTTCATGTCAAGTCCTTGTCCGATCAGAGCGCGCCGCGGTAGGCGCCGCCATCCACCTGCCACGCCACGCCATGAACATAGCTGGCAGCCGGCGAAGCCATAAAGACGGCAACACGGGCGAACTCTTCTGGTTCGGCCATCCTGCCCAGCGGGAAGCTACCGGCCACCTTTTCAGCCTCGATTTGCAGCGTGGTGCCGCTGATCTTGGCCCGGCTCTCCAACAGCTCCGTGACCCGGTCGGTCCGGGTCCACCCAGGCAAGATGCTATTGACCCGGATCCCAAAGGGGCCCAACTCGTTAGCCAGCGTTTTGGTGAGGCCGATGACCGCTAGCCGGATGCTGTTGGAAAGGACCAGATGTTCCACGGGTTGTTTGACCGCGATCGACGTCACCGTCACAATACTGCCGCTTCCCTGAGCCATCATGTGAGGAACCACCGCATGGCAGAGTCTCACGGTGCTCATCATGTTGAGCTGGAACGCGGCTTCAAAGTCGGCCGGCGACAGCCGGACAAAAGGAGCAGCCGGCGGACCACCCGCGTTGGTGATCAGGATATCAACCCTCCCGTACCGATCAACCGTCTGCGCCAGCAGGCGTTCCACATCCTCGGCCACCGTGACATCGGCCGTCACAGCCAGGACATCCGCACCCGTTTCATCCCGAATCGCGGCCGCCCGCGCTTTGATCCGTCCCGCATCCCGGGAACAGATTGCCAATCGGGCTCCCTCACGGGCGAATTGGTCGGCAACGGCTGCACCCAGGCCCTGGCTTGCCGCCGCGACCAGAGCTACCTTTCCTTCCAGCCCCAGGTCCATCTCCGCTCCTTCCAGCGATGCATCAATCCAATTCCAGCTTGAGCTCCACCCGGCCGACACCGATCATGTCGCCGGCGCTGACCACCGTCGGCGACTCCAGTCGCTGCCCGTTGAGCAGGGTGCCGTTGCGGCTGTCCTGGTCCTCCAACCACCATTGGCCGTTGCGCAGGCTGATCAGTGCGTGATAGTTGGAGGCAAAGGTATCCGGCAGATGAACCGTATTGGCGGGTGCCCGGCCAAGCGTGGTGAACGGCAAGAGCGTGTAGGCCGTCCCCACCGGGACCGTGGCATCCTCGGCAGCAACAACCACCAGCTGGCCGTGCCGCCGAGTCCGGGCGGATAACTGCGCCGAGACGGCTACGGTGTCACGATGAAGCACGAGGAAAACGGCCGCCACAAAAGACAGCAGGAGCGCTCCGCTGGCCAAGCGGAGCACCAGAAGCACGGTTTCAGGGGACGCAGTCATCCTGTACCCGGCTGCCGCCGGCCTTGGGGTCCATGCCAACTGCCCGTCGTGTCGCCATCGGCCGGTACTCGCTGGTCAGCCCCTTCCCGCCCATAGATGACCTCTACTCCACCCAGCGAAAAGACGTCACCTGGCTCCAGGGCCGCTTCTGACACCAGGTGGTCGTTCACCGTTGTGCCGGCTCGGCTGCCCAGGTCAAACAGAACATAGCGCCCAAAACGCCAGCGCAACTGCGCATGTTGGCGAGAGACACGCGGATCGCTGATCACAATGTCGCAGTCCAGCCGGCGCCCCAACGTATAGAGTGTCCGCGAGAGCGGTATGTGCTGCTGGCCGTCGAGTATCAGATAGGTCGTGCCATCGGGTGGAAGCTGGCGGTCCGGGCGGATCTGGTCCAGGTTGATTGCCTGGGTCGACTCGGTGGATGCAGGTGTGATGGTGCCAGTGATCGCGAGGCCTCTGCTCCCGACGCGCGCGTCAGGTTGCAGTTCTACCACCGGCGGGTGTTGCAGCTCCAGCTTGGCCTGCTGCGCCAGTTGGACCGCCGTCTCGGCCAGCATGAATGCCAATTCTGGTTCTGACCCCAGTAGTTTCTGATAATCCTGATCACTGAGGAGCACCGTGAACCTGTCTGGGGCCACGCCTCCAACTGACTGGTCCTCCATGGCGCGTGCCATTCGAGCGATGATCTCTTGCGGATGCATCTCAGCCGGTAAAAGGCGGGCGGCGGCACCCTCTACCAGACGCTCAACGATCTTCTCAAAACGACCCAGGTGATTGTTCACGGCCCGCATTATAGTCCATCGCGGGAGTAGGGTCAATCGGTTTGCCTTTACGTTCACAGTACGCTATACTGACGCGAAAGCAACCAACCTGACTGGCAAACGCCGATTGCCAACGCGTTGCACGCCATGTACCAAGAGCTAGACCACACGGCGGATTGCGCTATTCGTGTCTGGGGAGCGGACCGGGCCGAGCTATTCGCGGATGCTGCCAAAGGCATGTACTGGTTGGCGGGCGCCACGACCGGTGAGGCCGGCGAGGAGATCCGCCACCTGACCCTAACAGCAAGCGACCAGGAGTCGTTGTTGGTCCGTTGGCTTCAAGAGCTGGCGTATTGGCTAGAGTCCGAATCTCGGGTCGTGTCCGGCATCTCATTCCAGGAGTTGACTATGACCCACCTGGATGCAGAGATGACGTGTGGAACCGCGACAAGCATCGCGAGATTCATCAAGGCAGTCACCTACCACGACCTGGCCATCGTGCCGGTCGGAGGCGGACTGCAGACCGCGATTGTGTTTGATGTGTAGGCAAGAATTCCGGGAGGCGTCGTGGTACAAAAGCGCGACCTGACCAGAGTCACGGACACTCTGTGGGAGATCCCTTCCCACCACCGTTCAGACATGCGGGTTCCGGCGCGACTGTTCGCAACCGCAGACATGCTGGACGATGTTCTGGCAGACAAGACGATCGACCAGTTGGTGAACATGACCACCCTGCCCGGGTCGGTCGGATGGGCGGCCGCCATGCCCGACGCCCACCAGGGTTACGGGTTCTGCATTGGCGGCGTGCTCGCCACCCGGTTGTCCGATGGGGTAATCTCTCCCGGTGGCGTGGGATACGACATCAACTGCGGCGTCAGGCTCTTGCGGTCTGAGGTCACTCAGGATGAGATTGCCCCGTTTCTCGACTCGCTGATGACCAGTATCGACCAGAATTGCCCCAGCGGGGTCGGCCGGCAAGGCACGCTAAAGGTGAGCGGCCAGGACCTGGATGCGGTGCTCGTCGGGGGTTCTCAGTGGGCGCTGAGAAAGGGGTATGCGCGTCCTCAAGACCTGCCCCACACCGAATCACACGGCAGCATTCCGGGTGCGGACCCCGGTGCCCTGAGTTCACGGGCTCGCAGCCGGGGCTGCCCACAACTGGGCACGTTGGGGGCGGGCAACCATTTTGTTGAGGTGGATGTAGTGGAAGAGGTCACCGACCCGGCAGTGGCCACGGCGTTTGGGATCCGGCCGGGGCAGATCATGGTCCAGATCCACAGCGGATCGCGTGGACTCGGCCACCAGGTAGCCACTGACTATGTGGAGAGCTTTCAGGATGCGGTACGCAAGCACAGCATCCGGCTCCCTGACCGGGAGCTGGTCTGCGCCCCCTTTGGTTCCAAAGAAGGTCAGGCCTATTTTGCCGCCATGTGCGCTGCCGCCAACTATGCTTTCTGCAACCGGCAACTACTGACCCACTGGGTGCGCCGCAGTTTTGAGGACGTGTTGGCCGCGCACATCCGACGGTTTGACCTCCACATGGTGTACGATATCGCCCACAACATCGCCAAGGTCGAGACTCACATCGTGCAGGGCGCGAAAACCAAGGTGTGCGTTCATCGCAAAGGGGCCACCCGCGCCTTTGGCCCGGGTTTTGCCGAGCTGCCGGCCGATTATCGGGATTTTGGCCAGCCGGTTCTGGTCCCGGGCAGCATGGGAACGGCATCCTGGTTACTGGTAGGCACCGAGCAATCGATGGAGTTGAGTTTTGGTAGTTGTTGCCATGGCGCCGGCCGTACCATGAGCCGAGCGCAGGCCAAGAAAACGATCTGGGGCAGTGACCTTCGCCAACAGCTAGAAGCGCAAGGAATCGTGGTCCGCGCGGGCAGCATGGCCGGGCTGGCGGAGGAGGCACCGGCGGCATACAAAGACGTGGACCAGGTAGTGGATGTGGTACACAGAGCGGGACTGGCCAGCAAAGTCGCACGGTTGCGCCCTCTCGGGGTGATAAAAGGCTGATCCGGCAAAGGAGCGGAGACATGGTGACCCACACCAATTACGTTCTCACAGACGACATCTCTCAGGTTGCGCCAGAGATCGATGATCTCATCCAGCGCGAAGCCGAGCGCCAGGCGCGCAAACTCATCATGATCCCGTCGGAGAGCTTTGCACCCCGCGCCGTGCGCCAGGCTCTCGGATCGGTTTTCCAGAACATCTATGCCGAGGGTTATCCCCCGCTGCGCATGACCCGCGATGATGAGGCCCTGCTGCTGGACCAGGCCCACCAACTGGTGTACTACCGTCGCTACGGCGATCGCCGGTTTTACAAGGGAGTGGATTATGTCCACGCGGTGGAGACCCTGGCCCAACGGCGCGCGGCGCAGGCCTTTTCGACGCCGGGCACTCCTGATAGCGAGCTCTATGTCAACGTGCAGGCGTTGTCCGGTTCGGCCGCCAACCTGGCGGTGTTTGATACCCTGCTGCAACCCGGCGACACGCTGATGGGCATGGACCTTTTTCAGGGGGGCCATCTCACCCACGGCAGTGAATTCAACCTCTCTGGAAAACGCTACCGCGTGGCCTCATACGGGGTCAACCGTGAGACCGGCCGGCTGGATTATGACCAGATCCTGCACCTGGCCCGAGAATCTCGACCCCGGCTGATTATCGGCGGTTTCACCTCGTATCCGTGGGCGCCGGATTGGATTCGCTTTCGCGAGATAGCGGACGATGTGGGTGCCTACCTGATGGCGGACATCAGCCACACGGCCGGCCTGGTGATCGCCGGCGTCCACCCTCACCCAGTCGGTATTGCGGACATTATCACGTTCACCACCCACAAGACGCTCTGTGGGCCGCGAGGGGCCGTCATTATGACGGCCAACGAGGACCTGGCGCGGCAGTTGGACCTGGCTGTGTTCCCGGGCGCACAGGGCGGACCGCACGTCAACAAATTCGCAGCCATGTGCGTCGCGTTCAAGCTGGCCCAGACCGATTGGTTCAGAGCATTGCAGGGTCAGATCGTGAAAAACGCAGCTGCGCTGGCTGCGTCACTGACCAATCGAGGACTGCGACTGGCATACGGCGGCACCGATACGCACTTGCTGGTGCTGGATGTGGGTGCCGTTCCCACCAAGACCGGCTTTCCGTTGCGTGGCGAGACCGCGGTGCGCATTCTTGACCTGGTCGGCATTGTGGCTAACAAGAACACCATTCCAGGCGACTCGCTCACGGCGCTGGCATCTGGAGTACGTCTGGGCACACCGTGGATCACCCAGCGAGGACTTGACGAGTCCGACATGGACGTGTTGGGGGATCTGATCCATGAAACGGTCAGCAACATCCAGCCGTTCGACTACCAGGGCTTGTCCGGCGTGTTACCCCGGGGCAAGATCGACCTGGCAGTGATGAACCGAGTCCGCCAGGGAGTCGCGGAGCTGACCGATCGGGCTGGCTCCGAGTACACCGGTGAAAAGACCGGATATCCGCACTTTGCCGACCGAGCAGAGCCTGCCAACCAACCGGCTGCCAACGTACCGGTGGTGCTGCAGATAAGCGGATGGCGCGCCGCGCCCTTTATGCAGGAGGTGTGCACGGGAGACGTGTGTCACCTTGAACCAGGCGAGGTGATGCGCGCCTATCTGCTGGACCGCGCCGGGGCAGAGGCGGACGATGTGTTGGTGGAGCGCCGGCCGGCCGACGATCGAGGGCGCGACCGGTACTGGGTGATGGTACACCCAGAGCGCGTGGCGGCCGTCGCCTCCTGGTTCCGCGGCCTTGCGGACGGGTATGTGTTGTTTGATGAACAGGACCTCCTCCGCAAGGTGCAGGGCCCGGTCGTGGTCGAGTGTATGGCTCAACACGCCGTTCCCGATCGCAAGACGCCCATAACCATGTCGCCGTCCGACCGCGCCGGGCGCACCGTCCGCGAGTTGTTGGCCGACCATCCCGACCGATTTGACCTGACCAAGCCCTACTTTGTAGGAATGGCGGCGCTCACCGGACTACACCCAGTCTCCGAACCAAAACGGGAGTGGTCGTGGACCGAGGCGCGACTTGCTCTTCGCCAGACTCCCCTCAACCAGTTGCACCGAGAACTGGGCGGCCGGTTGGTGCCATTTGCCGGTTGGGAGATGCCGGTTCGGTACGCCACCAGCGTGACGGACGAGCACCGCGCCGTGCGGCAGGCGGCCGGGTTGTTCGATGTGGCCCACATGGGCGTGTTGGAGGCCAGCGGACCTCATGCCACCGCCTTTCTGGACGTGGTGTGCAGCAACTATATCGCCTGGCTGGACCCGGGCCAATCGTGCTACAGCTACCTGCTGGATCCTGACGGCGCGATCATTGACGATATCATGGTCTATTGTCGAGCACGCGACCGTTATCTGATCATAGTAAACGCCGCCAACGCCGAAAAGGATTGGAGTTGGCTCAGCGCGGTCAACGAGCAGCAGGTCATCATCGACCGCCACCGCCCGGAGGTCCAGGTCTCTGCACCCGCGGTCCTGCGCGACCTCAAAGATCCTGCCAATGGCCCGGACTGCAGAGTCGACTTGGCCCTGCAGGGTCCGGCCGCCCTGCCCACCCTCCAGGCGCTGACACAGGATCCGCGCTCCCAGGCATTGCTGCGGCAGTTGCGCCGCACCGATCTCGTCGAGCTGGACCTGGCCGGTTTTCACCTGGTGATTGCACGAACGGGCTACACCGGCGAAGAGATTGGGTACGAGATCATGGTCCACCCAGAGCAGGCCGCGTCGTTGTGGCGCGCCATTTTGACGGCGGGTGAGCCGCATGGCGTCATTCCGACCGGGTTGGCCGCTCGCGATAGCACCCGCACCGAGTTCGGGCTTCCGCTGTACGGCCACGAACTGGCCGGTCCATACCGGATCGACGCCATCGAGGCCGGATTCGCCGGCTATGTCAAGTACCACAAACCGTTTTTCGTCGGCCGAGATGCCCTGCTGGCACGCGAGGGCAGGCGCACCATGGAGGTGTTGCGCTTCCGGATGGACGAAAAGGGCATCCGCGTTCCGAAGCACGGCGACCCAGTTGCCAACCGCCGCGGTCAGGTGATCGGTCACATTACCAGTTGCTCTATCGACACCGATGGTTACCTGACCGGGCTCGCGCATTGCCAGAAAAGTGCAAACCAGCCGGGCACCGTCCTCCAGGTCCTCACGCTTCCGACCCGGGTACCGCCGGGCAAGGATGCCGACAAACTGATGACTGGAGATCAGGTTGTGCTGGCCGACGCAGCAACGGTGCTGACCCGTTTTGTCGAGCGCACCGCGATGACAACGAGGGCTGCCTCGGAGCACGACTGAGGGCCACACTGGCCGGGCAGTGCGCGGATGGTCGTCCCGGCCGCCAGCGACGGTGGGAACGGCGGGATCGTGCTCAACCGGTTGGCGGACACGCCGTTTTCTCGGCCGCCAAAGCCAGGCACCGCTCTGGCCAAGCTGTTGGAAGTAGTTTGCGCAGTTCCCGAATCCTGCTATACTGTGCGCCGGAAAAAACCCAATCAGTTGCCGGACCCAATGCCGATGTTGATCGACACCCCAATCAAAGAGGCTGACGGACGCGGGGTTCGCCGTCAGCCTGATCAGTCTACGTCATTCTGGAAAAGCCCGTCGCGGCTCAATTTCACGCGGCAGTAAGGACGGAGGATTGTGGAAGGTCTTCAAGGAGCAACCCAGTTCGAGCGGTTCGGTCTCTATGTGGTACTTGCGACCGGAATCGGCGCACTGATATACGCCTGGTTTTTGGCTCGCTGGGTATTACGCCAGGATCCAGGCACGGACCAGATGCAAGAGATCTCTAACGCCATTCGCAGTGGCGCTGTGGCCTACCTCAACAAGCAGATGGAGGTCGTCATTCCCATTTCGCTGGTCCTGGCAGTGGGCCTGTTTCTCACAGCTCACCTGGCCAAAGCTCCCTGGAGCATCTCAATCGGGCGCGGCGCGGCCCTGCTGTTGGGGGCCAGCTGTTCGTTGGCCATCGGTCAGATCGGTTTGCGTCACATCGGAACCCGAGGGAACGTGCGGGTCGCCAACCAGGCCCGAATCGGTTCTTTCCAGGGGGCACTGCGGGTGGCCTACCGATCGGGCACCATCGCCGGGATGCTGGCAGACGGGTTGGGGCTCCTGGGCGGCACGATCATCTTTTTGATCTATGGCAAACACGCGCCAGAGGTGCTGTTGGGTTTCGGTTTTGGTGGGACGTTGTTGGCCATGTTCATGCGTGTGGGCGGCGGCATCTACACCAAGGCGGCCGATGTGGGAGCGGACCTGGTGGGCAAGGTGGAAGCCGGCATACCGGAGGACGATCCACGCAACGCGGCAGTCATTGCCGACCTGGTCGGTGACAACGTGGGTGATTTCAGCGGAATGGCAGAGGACGTCTTTGAGTCCTATGAGGTGACCATCGTCTCGGCGATGATATTGGGCCTGGCGGTGATGCAGATCCCGGGCAACCAGAGCCTCAAGTGGATCGTCTTTCCGCTGTTGGTCAGGGCCATCGGCGTCTTTAGCAGCATTATCGGTACCTATGCTGTATCCTGGTGGCCCACCAAGGGGGATGCATTCCGCGCCATGGACCTTTCGTATGACCTGTCGTCCATCATTTCCACGACCTCGTTTCTCCTGCTGGCCCTGTTCTACGTAGGTGATCTGCGCCTCTTTTCCGCCACGGCAGCCGGAATCCTGCTGGCAGTGGGTTTCAACAAATACACCGCCATGTTTACCGAGATCGGGACCAAGTCGGTGAATAAACTGGTTCGTTCTGCCAAAACGGGGCCGGCCACCATCATCCTCTCGGGTCTGTCGGTCGGTTACGAGAGCACCGTGTGGGCCATCTTGATCATCGTGATGAACATCATGCTATCGGTGGCCATCTATTCGGTGACGACCCCGCCTGCCCTCAAGCCGTACATCATTGGCGCTTCGGTGATCCTGGGTTTGGTGGCCGGATATTACCTGGCGAGAAAAACAAAAAAGCTCGAGAACGGTGTCTTTGGGGCGGCCGGCATCCTGGTGATCGGGTTGATTGTCAGCAGTTTCCAGCGAGCGCCGGCCGGGCACGAGTTCATCTTTATCATGTATTCGGTGGCGCTGGCCGGCATCGGAATGCTCTCCCATACCGGGAACAACCTGGCCATGGATGCCTTTGGCCCCATAGCCGACAACGCACAGGGCATTGCCGAGATGACCAAGGCCGATTTCCTCGAGCCAAAAGCCCACGCCACGCTGGCCGATCTCGATGCCGTCGGCAATACCACCAAAGCCATCACTAAGGGTATTGCCATCGCCTCGGCCGTGATCGCGGCAGTGAGCCTGTTTGCTTCGTTTATCGAAACCACCGGCCTGAAAATCGAGGGGCTTAGCATCGCCAATCCGCTGGTGTTCATCGGGCTTTTGATCGGCGGCGCGTTGCCCTTCCTCTTCAGCTCGGTGTTGTTGAATGCGGTAGAACGGGCGGCCGCGCTGATCATCGAGGAAGTGCGAAAACAGCTCAAGATACCCGGCGTCATGGAGGGGACGGTCAAACCGGCTTACGCGAAAGTCGTCCGCATCTGCACCGACGCCGCCCAGCGAGAGCTCATCGTCGTGGCGATGTTGGGCATCCTGCTGCCGATTATCGTGGGTTTCCTGATTGGCCAAGAGGCGTTGGGTGGGTTCCTCGCGGGAATCATCGTAACCGGGCAGCTACTGGCTGTCTTTATGGCCAACGCGGGTGGAGCCTGGGATAACGCCAAGAAACAGATCGAAATGGAACCCTCTGATCCCGCCAGGAACCTGGGCAAGGGATCGGAGCGGCACAAGGCTGGCGTGATTGGGGACACGGTGGGGGACCCGCTCAAGGACACGGCCGGGCCGTCGTTGAACCCAATGATCAAGGTGGTCAACCTGGTCTCGCTGTTGGTTGCGCCGCTGATGCTCAGCGTCCGTCAACAGGGTGGCGTCGTTCAAACGGTCGCCATCATCGTCTCTGTGCTTTTGACGGTGGCGTTGGCAGTGGGCATCGCCAAAAGCGGGCGGGAGGCCAGCCCCATACTCGACTAATCCTTGGCTGGCCGTGCCGAGCGATCCACCAGACCCGTTGCGCCGCGGTCCTTTGGCCGCGGCGCCACCGGCAGTGTGTCCGTCGCATAACCGATCGATGCGCCGCCTCCAGTACGGCCTTCTGCGCGCTTGTCGGCCTTGAACCGTTTGCCGGCAAACCCATCTCTCATTTTCCCACCAGTAACCCCACCGCCGCCCGGGCGGTAAAGGGACTCCGCCGCACGCCCATCCGTTGCCAGCCCTCTCGGAAAATGCTATACTGTCCCCAGGCCGGTTTGGGGAGTGAGAGGAGCAAGAGTGAAAACAGGCTACTGCTACGACGAGCTATTCCTCAGGCACACCTACCCGGGGCACCCGGAGAGCGCCAGCCGACTCGAGGCGATCATGGCAGGGCTGAAGGAGAGTGGACTGCACGGACGACTGCATCCAATCGCGGCCGCCCCGGCGACACAGGCTGAGATCGCCCGGGTGCACACGCCATCCTACATCGATCAGGTAAAACGGATGGCTGAGCGAGGTGGCGGTCATCTGGACCCCGATACCTATGTCAACGCGCATTCATACGACGCCGCTGTGCTGGCAGCCGGCGGACTGCTGGCGCTGACGCGGGCAGTTCTCGAGGGCCAACTGGACAATGGCTTTGCGCTGGTTCGCCCACCGGGACATCATGCCGTGTCCGACCGGGGTATGGGCTTCTGCCTGTTCAACAATGTCGCCATCGCCGCCCGCGACGCCCTTGCCCGGCCAGACGTGTCCCGCGTAATGATCGTCGACTTTGATGTGCACCATGGTAACGGCACCCAGGACGCGTTCGCCGATGAACCAGACGTGCTCTTTTTCTCGACCCACCAATATCCCCACTATCCGGGTTCCGGATGGCTGTCCGAGATCGGCGTGGGCGAGGGTGAGGGCACCGTGGTGAATGTTCCTCTACCGCCCGGCACCGGAGACAGCGGTTTTTCTCAGGTGCTGGAGCAGGTGATCTGGCCCCTGGCCCGCCGGTTCGACCCTCAGTTCATGCTCGTATCGGCCGGCTTTGACGCCCATTGGACGGATCCGCTGGCCATGTTGGGCCTATCGCTTGCCGGTTATGCCCATATTGCCCGGGAATTGGTGGCCATGGCAGCCGAGTCATGTCAGGGCCGCGTGGTCTTTACCCTGGAGGGCGGTTATCACCTCCAGGTTCTCGCCTACGGGGTTCGGAACGCGTTTCACGCCTTGCTCGGCGAGCAGACCGTCAGTGATCCCATCGGCCCGTCGCCGCATCCGGAACGGCCCATCGGACCCTGGCTGGCTGAGGTCATGCAGGCCCATCATCTGGACCTCCAGTAATCCGGGCGACCAGATGCGCGTCAAAAAGCCCGCCACGCCCACCAGCCAGCTCCGCTGGCTCATTCCCGGAATGGGCCTAAAACGGTGGTTGCTACTGCTGGTATTGGGCGCCTCGATCCTGGGCTTGGGACTGATCTACTCGCTGGTTGTCCTGTACCGGTCCGGATTCCTGCCCCTGTGGTTGTACCGCGCGTTGACCCTGCAGTTCCTGCCGACCGGCATGCGGGCCGTATTGGCCGTCTGCGCCGGCCTGCTGGTGATCGGCGGCGCAGCCTATGGCCTCAGCCGGTCTGTGATCTCGCCCTTTATGGAGACCAAGGGTGCTGCTCTGGCGGATGTAGTCTATGAGTACCGGCGGCGTGAGCGTGGACCGCGCATCGTCGCCATCGGGGGCGGCACCGGCCTGGCCACGTTGCTCCGCGGCCTCAAGCGCCACACGCACCACCTGACCGCCATTGTGACGGTGGCGGACGACGGTGGAAGCTCGGGTCGAGTTCGGCGCGAATTGGGACTACCGCCGCCAGGCGATTTCCGCAACTGCATTGCGGCTCTGGCTGACGACGAGGCGCTGACAACCCAACTTTGGCAATACCGGTTCGGATTCACCGCCGACGGAGCGCAGGATCCGGCAACCGACCTGGCCGGGCACAGTTTTGGGAACCTGTTCATCGCAGCCATGGCGGGAATCACCGGCAGTTTCGAGACCGCTCTGGAGCAGTCCAGCCGGGTGCTAGCGATCCAGGGGCGTATCTTGCCATCCACCCTGGCGAATGTTACACTTGTCGCCGAAGTACGTGAACAACAGGTTCGACGGGTGACAGGTGAATCGCACATTCCGCAGTCGCAGGGCGCCGTCGGCCGGGTATATCTGACGCCAGAAAACGCACCGGCCTACCCCGAAGCAGTGCGGGCAATCCTCACTGCAGACCTGGTGGTGCTGGGTCCGGGAAGCTTGTACACCAGCCTGATCCCGAACCTGCTGATCCGTGGGATCAGGGAGGCGTTGTCCAGCACGCGAGCGCCGGTGGTGTTTGTGTGCAACGTGGCCAACCAACCAGGCGAGACCAACGGCTATGCCACGGATGACTATCTGAAGGCGTTGGAGCGGCACATCGGCCGTGGCGTGGTTGACGTCATGTTGGTCAACAGCGCGATGCCGCAAGAGGACACTGAGCGGCCCGTGCGGTCGGCCGAGCACACGGGTGCCGGGCAGACCCAGGTGGTGGAAATGGACCTGGTGGACTGGCAGAAAACGAGAATGCATGACAGCGCCAAGCTGGCAAAAGCGGTGCTGGCCCAGCTGTAGGTTTTTTGGGTACATCACTTTCGAATTCGGAGAGGAGTTTAGAAAATGGTAGGAGTAGGAATCAATGGGTTCGGCCGAATAGGCCGGCAAGTTCTCAAAGCAATCCGTGAGAAATACGGACAGGAGCTCCAGGTCGTGGCGGTCAACGACCTGATGGACGCCCACACCAACGCTCACCTCTTCAAGTATGACTCCAACTATGGCGTCTTCCCGGGCACGGTCGAAATCGCGGATGGGAACATTGTGATCGACGGCGATATCGTTCGGGTCATGGCGGAAAAAGATCCGGCGAACCTGGCCTGGGGCGAGTTGGGAGTGGACATTGTCGTAGAATCCACCGGTGTCTTTACCAGCGGCCCCAAGGTTCAGCCGCACATCGCGGCAGGCGCCAAGAAGGTGATCATCACCGCGCCGGCCAAACCGTCGGACAGCGTGGACCTGACCATCGTGCTCGGCTGCAACGACGCCGCGTACGATCCGGCCAAACATCATATCGTCTCCAATGCTTCTTGCACCACGAACGGCCTGGCGCCGGCCGCTCAAGTGCTGCACCAGGAATTTGGCATTGTTCACGGGTTGATGACCACCATCCACGCCTACACCAACGATCAGCGCATCCTGGACCTGGCGCACAAGGATTTGCGGCGCGCCCGAGCTGCCGGCCTGAACATGATACCCACCACCACCGGCGCCGCTCAGGCAGTGGCCTTGGTGATTCCGGATCTCAAGGGCAAGTTCGACGGCATGGCCATCCGGGTGCCCACTCCAACGGTGTCGCTGATCGATCTGGTGGTCACGCTGGAAAAACCAGTCACTGCCGACCAGGTGAACGCCGCACTCAAGGCAGCGGCGGAGGGCCCTCTCCGGGGCATCCTGGCATACACCGAAGAACCTCTCGTGTCCACGGATTTCAAGGGCAACTCGAATTCGGGCATTGTGGACGGCCTCAGCACCAAGGTGATCGGCCAGAACATGCTCAAGCTGCTGGTCTGGTATGACAACGAATGGGGATACTCGGTACGTTGCGCCGATGTGGCAGCGTTGATGGCAAAAAGCCTCTAGTTGGTTGACGCAGCTGTTGGCAATAGGTGGACCGGGTCAACTCCCGGTCCACGTTGTGTTTGGGCAGACAGAACATGAACAAGAAGAACGTTCGCGATATTCAGATTGCAGGAAAGCGCGTCCTGGTTCGGGCAGACCTGAACGTCCCACTCAACGATGGTCGGGTGACCGATGACACGCGCATACAGGCCGCTTTGCCCACCATCCGGTACCTGCTGGAGGGCGGCGCATCCGTCGTATTGTGCTCGCATCTGGGCCGACCCAAGGGATACGATGCCGAATGGATCATGCGGCCGGTCGCCCGCTGCCTGGCCGGTCTTATAGGCCGGCCGGTGCAGGAGGCGGGTGCAGTCGTCGGTCCCCAGGTTGAGGCCGAGGCCGCCGCTTTGGAGCCGGGCCAACTGCTCCTCCTGGAAAACACGCGCTTCGAACCCGGCGAAACCAAGAACGATCCTGGGTTGGCAGCGCAGCTGGCGGCGTTGTGCGACCACTATGTCAACGACGCTTTCGGCAGCGCACACCGTGCCCACGCCAGCACCGAGGGCGTGGCCCACGCGGTGCGCGCCCGGGGAGGCGCGGCGGTGGCAGGTTTCTTGATGGAGAAGGAACTGGAATACCTGGGCGCTGCGCTGCAGGACCCCGAGCGGCCGTTCGTGGCCATCATGGGCGGCGCCAAGATATCGGACAAGATCCAGGTAATTGACAACCTCTTGCGCCAGGTGGACAGACTGTTGATCGGCGGCGGCATGGCCAACACCTTCCTCAAGGCACAGGGATTGGAGGTAGGCGACTCGTTGGTGGAGAACGACCAGCTGCCATTAGCCCAGGATATGCTGCGTTTGGGGGGCGATCGATTGCTGCTGCCCACCGACGTGGTGATCGCCGACGCGTTTTCGGCCGACGCCAACGCACAGACGGTGACGATTGACCGGGTCTTGCGGGGCTGGCGTATCATGGATATTGGACCGGCTTCGGTCGACCTGTATGCAAAGGCATTGGCAGGAGCAAGGACCGTGGTGTGGAACGGCCCGATGGGGGTTTTTGAGTTCGGCCAATTCGCCACAGGCACTTTCGCCGTGGCCCAGATATTGGCCGAAGTCACCGCGGCTGGCGGCCGCACCGTCATCGGCGGTGGGGATTCGGCGGCGGCGGTCAACCTCCTGGGGCTTGCAGACCAGATGTCCCACATTTCCACCGGCGGTGGAGCCAGCCTGGAATTCCTGGAGGGCAAGCTGCTTCCCGGAGTGGCGGTGCTGGACGAGCGCTAGAAATCGACCTGGAGTGCGCCCACCCGCGCCACTCAGCCGGGGCATGGGTCGGGCTCCCTCCGGGTCTGGAGGAGGACCCGCCATGCTGCGCATCCAAACCGTTCTGGCTTTGAGCACGCAGGAGGCCATCGGGAAGGCTCAACGAGCCGGTGACCTCGCCCAGTTATCGATTCCAGATGTGGTCATCGAGCGACCAAAATCGGCCGACTGGGGCGATTATGCCACCGCCGTCTGCCTGGCGCTGGCCCGCGACGCCCGACTCGCCCCCATCGAGATAGCCAGGCGGGTGGTTCAGCATTTCCCGGCAGTGGATTTTGTCGGGAGCGTATCGGTGGCCCCACCCGGATTCATCAACTGGACACTGGACACCGGTTGGCTGCAGCGCCAGGTAGACGAGGTGCTGCAAACGGGAGAGCACTATGCCGACGTCGATCTGGGTCACGGCCGGCGGGTCCAGGTCGAATACGGCAGTGCCAACCCGACCGGTCCGCTTCACATGGGTTTCGGGCGCAACGTGGTCCTGGGCGACGGCATCGCCAACGTGCTGGCAGCGGCTGGTTACCAGGTGCAGCGCGAATATTATGTAAACGACGCTGGCACCCAGATGGGTTTGTTCGCCCAGACCCTGTACGCCCGGTATGCGCAAGCGCTCGGTGAGGACGTCCCGGTTCCGGATCAGGGATACATGGGTCAGTACATGATCGACTGGGGCCGCGAGATTGCCGACCAATACGGCCGCCAATTCCTGGGGATTCCCCGTGAGGAGGCCGTGGACCGGCTGAAGCAGATCGGCCTTCACGAAAAGGTCCTTACCAATGTCCGCGCCGATTGCCTGGCTCTGGGCATCCACTATCACCTCTGGTTTCACGAGACTACACTTTACCAGCAGGGGCAGTTTGAGAAGGTGATGTCCATCCTGAAGGAGAACGGCCTGCTGGTGCAGCGCGAAGGGGCTACCTGGTTCGCTGCGTCCCATCATGACCCGGCCCTCAAAGACGAGGTGGTGGTCCGGTCCAATGGCTTGCCCGGCTACTTTGCCTCTGACATTGCCTACCATTATAACAAGCTGGTCGAGCGCGGATTTGACTGGGTCATTGACGTTTGGGGCGCCGATCATCAGGGTCACGTGCCGCGCATGATGGCCATGATGCGAGGGTTGGGCCTGGACCCGGCAAGGCTCACTCTGGTCCTCTATCAACTGGTCACCATCAAGCAGGGCGGGGAGGACATTCGGCTTTCCAAACGGGCGGGGACCCTGGTGTACCTGAGCGAGTTGATCCGCGAGGTGGGTGCAGACGCGGTGCGTTTCACCCTGCTCTCACGGGCAGCAGATAGCCAGATGGAATTCGATGTGGACCTGGCCAAAGAACAGTCCGACCGCAACCCGGTGTATTATGTGCAGTATGCGCATGCGAGGATGGCCAGCCTTTTGCGAGAAGCCGAGGAGCGCGGTTTTTCCGGACAGGATGCCAATGTCCAACTGCTGGTTCATCCGGCTGAGATCACGCTGATACGCAAGATGGTGGAGCTGGGCGAGGTCATCGAAAAAGCGGCCGTCAACCTGGCGCCCCATCACTTGACGTACTATGCGCAAGAGCTGGCCACCATTTTTACGCTCTTTTACCGCGATTGTCGCGTGCTGCCACGAAAAACCGGCGAAACCGGTGCCAGCGCTCAGGAGACGGCCGCGCGCCTTCAGCTGGTGCGGGCAGCGCAGGTCATCCTGGCCCGAACGCTTCGATTGATGGGGATGGGAACACCCGAAAGCATGTAGCCTTGCGGCCTGGCGGCCGGCCACACAGGAGCGATCACCCATGGGACTGAGACCTGACCACTGGATACGGACGATGGCATTGCAGCATCGCATGATTGAGCCGTTTGTCGAGGGCCAAGTTCGGGATGGCGTCATCTCGTACGGCGTTTCCTCGTACGGCTATGACATACGTGTGGCAGATGAATTCAAGATTTTCCAGCCAGAGATCACTGCCAGCAAGTTGTCCGACATGCAGCGTGGTTATATCGCCGGATTGATTGACGGGCAGGGTTATCTGGGAGTCGTGCCTCCCACGCCAGAGGGGTTTCAGTCGGCGCGACTGGCTTTTTCGGGTTTACATCGGTCACTGCTGGAACACATACGCTCCGTGCTGGGCACGGGCCAGATTGTTGAGCAACCCAACAGCCGGACTCAGGCCTACGAGCTGGTGGTTAGCCGGCCGCCGGATATCCAGTACATCGTCTCGCAGGTCTATCCGTACCTCACGGACAAACAGCATGCGGCCGCGGCGGTGCTGGATCACCTCAAATCCGTCAAGTCCATCATCGTAGACCCCAAGCACTTTGACCCCCAGTCATTTGTGGATTTCACGGGCGGCGAGTGTGTCATTCCTCCCAACTCGTTCGCCCTGGCCCGGACAGTCGAGTACTTTCGCGTCCCGCGCGACGTGCTCACCGTGTGCGTCGGCAAGAGCACCTACGCTCGATGTGGCATCATCGTCAACGTCACCCCCTTTGAGCCCGAGTGGGAGGGATTTGTGACCCTGGAGATATCCAACACCACTCCCCTCCCGGCCAAGATCTATGCCAATGAGGGGATTGCTCAGGTTCTGTTTTTCCAGGCGGACGAAATCTGCGAGGTCTCTTACGCTGACAAACGCGGCAAGTACCAGAGCCAACAGGAGATCGTGCTGCCCAAGCTATGATACCCCTGTCCGCCGCGCCCGGCGGAACCCAAGCCAGCGACAAACGCCGAAAAGAGTTACGCTTCCAGGACTGCGGCGACCTGCTCCACCGCCCAATCAATCTCGTTGCGCGTGATCACCAAGGGCGGCGTCAACCGTATGACGTTCCCGCGTGTCTCCTTGCACAGCAGACCCCGGCCGGCCAGGGCCTCGCAGTAGCGGCGACCGCCGCCTGCGTGGTCCTGTAGCTCGACGCCAATCATCAGCCCCCGCCCGCGCACCTCGCGGACCAAGCTGCTCTCCAGACGGGCCAACCGGCCCAGGAAGTAGCTGCCCATCTCCATTGATCGGTCAGAGAGCCGCTCATCAACCAGCACACGCAGGGCTTCGCGCGCCACGGCCGCCGCCAACGGGTTGCCGCCAAACGTGCTGCCATGGTCGCCAGGCCCAAACAGGCCCAGAACCGGGCGATCGGCCAGCACGGCTGATACCGGGTACAACCCACCCGAAAGCGCCTTTCCCACCATGACCACATCTGGTCGCACCCCCTCCGCCTGATGGGCGAACAGGTGGCCCGCCCGGCCGAGCCCGGTTTGAATTTCGTCGACCATGAACAGGATGTGGTAGCGCTCACAGAGGGCGGCGGCCGCACGTAGGTACCCATCGGGTGGTATGATGACCCCCCCTTCACCCTGGATGGGTTCCACCAGGAATGCCACCGTGTTGTCCGTGATGCAAGCCTCCAGCGCCTCGGCATCGCCAAACGGCACCAGTCTAAAACCCGGCGTGAGCGGGCCAAAGCCCTGCGTGTATTTGACCTCGGAGGACATACTGATGATAGAGATGGTGCGGCCGTGGAAATTGCCCACGCAGGCAATGATCTCGGCCTGGTCGGCGGGCACTCCCTTTACCTGATAGCCCCAACGCCGGGCAGCCTTGAGCGCGGTTTCCACCGCTTCCGACCCCGTATTCATGGGGAGTGCCATCTCGTACCCGCCCAGTTCGCACAAATCTTGCTCGAACAGACCCAGCTGCGAGTTGCGGAACGCCCGGGACGTGAGGGTCAACCTGCCCGCCTGTTCGCGCATCACCTTGACGATCCTTGGGTGACAGTGACCCTGGTTCACCGCCGAATACGCACTCAGGCAGTCCAGGTACCGTCGACCTTCCGTGTCGTACAACCAGACGCCCTCGCCCCGATCTACCACCACATCTAGCGGCCGATAGTTGCGGGCGCCATATTGATCCTCGATCGCCATCAGTTCCTGCGAGTTCATACGTTCCTCCGGGTCCGTCGATTGTCGCATGGTCGGACGCATTCGGGCGGCCGATTGCGGGCACGTGACAGGGACGGAACACGGCTCCATTCTAATGACTGGAACACGATCCGGCAATTGTCAGGCATCGGCATGATCCCTGACGAATGTCATGATGAACGATTTGCGCTATAATCAGGAGCGTCATCGATTGCGAGGGAGGTATGGGAATGGCGAATCAGGACGAAAAAACAGAGGAAAAGCAGGAAGAAAAGCGGTCCGACCAGGCCGAGAAGGACGAAAAATACGTCGAAAAAGGGCTGGGGTGGCAACGCGATTCGCTCAGCAGCATCATTTGGGCGCTGGCGTTGATATGGGCCGGTATTGTGTTGCTGCTGAGAACGTGGGATATTTCGCTGGTCGCCTGGATGGACTGGGAAAACGTCGTCGGCGCGATATTGGTCGGCATTGCGCTGCTGATCGGCCTGGAGATCGCGATCCGATTGCTGGTACCCAGATATGCCGCGCGGCTCAAGGGTCGCGTCATCCTGGCAGTCATCCTTGGATTTCTCGGCCTGAGCAACCTAACCAAACTGGAGCTCTGGCCACTGGTCCTGATTGGCGTCGGCGTGGCGATCCTGATTGCGAACTTGGGTCGGCGGCGCTAGCCCAGCCGACCAAGGTCACGGCGCCCGCCACTCAGAGACCAAAATCCCAGGCCACCACTGCGTCCCACCAATGACACAGGTAGGTTGACGACCTGTCGCGGCCGATGCAGCGATAATAGGGCCGGCCGTACGACTTGACCAAGTCGCCAATTCGATACCGAGGCAACACAGGGGTGGAGACGACCAGGCTGCCGGTTTCACCCGGCCGCATTTCGTCCAGCAGCTTGATGCCCCGCCTGGTCTCTACCTCAAACAGGAACAGGTCATAGTTGGGCACCCAGGCTCGTTTCTCGTCCAGCTGCTGCCCAAACATGCCCTCGGTGGCGCCATAGATTTCCAAGATGTCGACCGGGCCATACATGGCGCGCAGCCGGGGTACGTATTTGAGGTTGATCCCCGGGACGCTGCCCAGCGTCATGACCTTTACCTGCCACAGGTCTTTGGGGTACACCTTGTGCGCCTGGTACAGGTAACGCGCAAACGCGATGGCCGTAGGTGCCACTCCTCCCACGAACGTGATCGTGTGATCTCTCGCCAGCTGGTAGGCCAGTTCAAACCGTCGTTCCCAATCGGCGATGGTCTTGCCGCCGCCGAGTGCGTCGATCTCTTGCTGAGTTGGGATCGATCGTATCAGGGAGGACGTCGTGTGCTTGAGATAAACACCAGAGCTGTAACCATAATCCAGATGCCTCGCGCCGACTTGAATGGTTCCGATGACCGACGGAAAGTTGAGGTTGAGATTGGCGCCCTGGAGGATGTCCAATTTGTCGGTACGCAACACATAGTTCATCAGTGCCCGGCCGGCACAGAGGCGCATGCGAACGTCGGTGGCGGTCATCGGCACAAACTTGGATTCGGTTTGCGTTGTCCCACGCGTGATGGCCCAGGCCAGGACATCTTCATACAGCAGCGGACTGCACCCTGTAGCCATGGCCTCTCGAATGAGCGGCCAGTATCCGTCATAGTCGGTAATTGGGAATTCGGCGCGGTACTGCTCTATGCCCTGAACACTGCCCGCACTCCGAGAACGGCCGTATTCTGTGCACGAATACCCTTCCAACAGCCCGGCCAACACCTGAGCCTGGCTCTCGGATGGATCTTGAAGAGAGTCATGCCAGGGCTGCACAAACATGGCCACCACATCGCGCATCACCTCAGGAGTAAAGTCAACCATCCGTTCATCCTCTGCTACCCTCAGGGGCACACCGTCCAAAATCCAGGGCGCTCCGGCGAACCCACGGCTATTGTCCACGCCAGTTTACCCCTGGAGCAAGACTGTGGCAACCCCGGTTGCAGGGCCGGCGGTCACGGGTTATAAATGAGCCATGCTCAAGTCAGACAAGATCGCGGACCGGCTGTTGAACGGCGTCCGCACGGCTAACTCCCTGTACGGACTGATCTCGGCTGGCGACCGCATTGCGGTGGCAGTCTCGGGTGGAAAGGACAGCCAGACGTTGATTCGTCTGCTTGCCCGTTGGCGTGCACACGACCCTATCCATTACGACCTCCTTGGCATCCACGTATCCATGGAAGGTGTCCTGCCCGGTTACGTGGAGAACGAACAGGCCTTGTTCCACCTTTTTCAATCGCTGAAAGTGCCGCTCGTCATTCGACCACTTGGGCTGGCACCAGATGAGCCTCTGCCGATCACCTGTTATCGCTGCAGCTGGCATCGGCGCAAGGCCGTCTACATGGCTGCCCATCAGGCCGGTTTCACCAAGATAGCTGTGGGGCACCATGCCGACGACATCATCGAAACTGCGCTGATGAACCTCCTATACCACGGGAGACTGGAGTCCATGCCACCTCGCCGGGAGCTGTTTGGCGGAGCCCTGACCCTTGTTCGGCCGTTGGCGCTGCTGGAGGAGAGAAAGCTGACATACTATGCTCGCGCAGCCGAATTTGATGGGCAATCCGCCTGCTGTGCCTGGGCTGATCTGTCCAAGCGCACCCAGATCAGGCTATTGCTGCACACCATGGTCAAACAAGCTCCACGAGCCAGGGTGCACATATATCGTGCGGTCGAACGAGCCGGCAATTGGCGTACTGACCGGTTGGCCGTCGACGAAGTCGAGCCGGCCCGTATCAACCCGGATGCGACTCCGGGCCGGCGTGGAAATCCGCAAGGTTCGGGCCGATAATCATCGGCGGCCAAACCTTGACAATCACGGTGTCCAGGCCGTAGAATGGTAGGCGCAGTAGGCAGTGGCTGGTGCTTCCGGCGGTAGAACGATGGACTACAAGGATTATTACAAAATACTAGGCGTGGCGCGGAATGCACCCGCCAACGAAATCAAGCGGGCATACCGCAAGTTGGCGCGGGAACTCCACCCTGACGTGAACCCGGGCGACAAAGCAGCAGAAGCTCGCTTCAAGGACATCAACGAAGCCTACGAGGTCCTGGGCGATCCGGAAAAACGCGCCCGCTATGACCAGGTGGGATCCAGCTGGCAGCAATGGCAACGATCCGGTGGCGACCCCAGTGGTTTTGACTGGTCACAGTGGTTCACCGCGGGAGGTGGACAGTCGCCCCGCAGCGGTGTGCGGGTAGACATGAAGGACCTGAATGACCTGCTCGGAAGCGGCGCGGCCGGCGGGTTTTCCGACTTTTTCAACACGCTGTTTGGCGGCATGCCCCAGGGAAGGCCGGGCCGCACCGGACGGGGCCGCGCCCCCTCGCAAACGGTGGGATCGGAACCGCTCCAGCAGACGGTCGACATCACGCTGTTAGAGGCGTTCCACGGCGCTGTGCGCACGTTGGAGCGTGACGGTCAACGGATTCAGGCTCGCATTCCGGCAGGTTCAAAGACCGGCACCAGGATTCGTCTGGCGGGTCAGGGGTTTCCAGGCGCTGACGGGAGACGGGGCGATCTGTACCTGAGGGTGAACGTGCTGCCACACCACCGGCTTCGCGTGGATGGGGACGACCTGCACGCCGACCACTCGCTCGACCTATGTACGGCCGTCCTGGGTGGCGATACGATCATTGAGACGCTCGACGGAACAGTGAGCCTTCGTATTCCGGCCGGGACTCAGAGTGGGAAGGTATTTCGCCTGCGTGGAAAAGGAATGCCGCGGCTGAACCGGCCGGAAGAGCGTGGCGACCTGTACGTCAGAACCACGGTAACCATCCCAGACTCTCTCTCGGATCAAGAGACCGAGCTATTCAAACAACTGGCCGCTTTGCGCAAGAGGTAGACTATGAAAAACCTGAGGACGGGCGGGAGTCTCCGCTGGCTTTGCTTGGTTGTCGTCATGTTGTCGTTGCTTGCCATCGCCTGCCTGAGTCCGGTGGCGACTACAACGCCACCGCCGACCCAGTCTGCTCCTTCCACGCCGACGCTTGTGCCCGAGCGAAGCCAGCCGCAGCCACCCGTGTCCGAGGTGATGATCACCTCGGATGCCGAAGAAGCGTTGTTGATCGACCTCTATGAACGCGTCAACCCAGGTGTCGTTCATCTGCGGGTGTACGACGCCAGCAGCCTGCTGGGAAGCGGATCGGGCTTTTTGTTCGACAACGAACGGCACATCGTGACCAACAACCATGTGGTGGAGGCGGCGGTCAAGATCGAGGTCGTGTTTTCCGATATGTCTCGATCCTGGGCCCGGGTCGTCGGTTTTGACCTGGATGCCGACCTGGCCGTCCTGCAAGCCGACCGCGTGCCAGACGGCGCCTTTCCCCTGGAACTGGGGGATTCCGAGGCCGCCCGTGTGGGCCAGCGAGTGATCGCCATCGGCAACCCGTTTGGCCTCCAGGGCACCATGACCGTGGGCATCATCAGTGGGATCGGGCGACGCCTGGATTCGCAACGCTCGACCGTCGAGGGCGGCACCTACTCCAACCCGGGAATTATTCAGACCGATGCGGCCATCAACCCCGGCAACTCGGGCGGGCCATTGATGGATTCCAATGGAAAGGTCATTGGGATCAACACCGCCATTCGGTCACTCTCAGGCAGCAATTCTGGAGTCGGGTTCGCGGCGCCGGTCAACACCGTCAGAAAACTGGTCCCCCATCTCATTCGAGACGGCAAGTACACCTACGCCTGGATGGGAATCTCAGGCTTGCAGGAGATCAACTTGCAGACCATGGAAGAGCTGGGCCTTTCCCGGTCAACCGGGGTGTACGTGACCGCGGTGACATCCGGCGGTCCGGCGGCGAATGCCGGCCTTCGGGCCGGAACTATGCCGTCTGGCAGTGGACTGCGGCCGGGTCGCGGCGGCGACTTGATTGTAGCCATCGACGGCAACCCTCTCATCGACTTTGGTGATCTGGTGAGTTACCTGGTTGCCAAGACTGAACCGGGCCAGGAGGTGGTTCTCACCATCATTCGGGACGGCTCCACCATGGACCTCTCGCTGACCCTGGGAGAACGCCCGTAGTGAGGTGGTTCAACGCAGAAGGGCTCTGGCTCGCGGTTCTTGCGGGTTTTGTCGCGCTGTCCGGTCTGGCCTGCAACGCCGGTGTGAACCTGCTGGCGGTTACGCCACCGCCACCCACCATCATCGTCGTCGTCGCTACGCCCACTGCGCTGCAGGAGATACCGATACCGGCATACGACCTGGCAGAACAACAGATCATCAACGTCTACGAGCGCGTCAGCCCGTCCGTGGTCCACATCACCAGCCGCGCCGAAGTGTTCGATTTTTGGCGCGGCGTTGTGCCCAGCGAGGGAAGCGGCTCCGGTTTTGTGCTGGACGGCGACGGCCACATTGTCACCAATTACCATGTAGTGAAAAACGCCACTCAGGTTGAGGTGTTGCTCGCCGACGGCACGGCGTACCCGGCTCAGATCGTCGGGTCGGATCCGTACAACGACCTGGCAGTGCTCAAGATCGAGATCGCTCCCGACCTGCTGGTACCGGTAGAGATCGGGAGCTCTCAGAACCTGAGGGTGGGGCAACGCGTGATCGCCATCGGCAACCCGTTTGGTTTGGACCGCACATTGACCACCGGCGTGGTAAGCGCGCTCAAACGGACCATCCAGACCGACAACGGGCAGGCGCTGGGCGAGGTGATACAGACCGATGCGGCCATCAACCCGGGCAATTCGGGTGGCCCACTTTTGGACACCGCCGGCCGCGTGGTGGGCATCAACACGGCGATAGAGTCTCCCAGCGGTGGCTCGGTCGGGATCGGATTCGCCATCCCGGCCGAGACCATCCTGCGAGTGATACCGGAACTCCTTGCGCGAGGTTACTACCCGCATCCCTGGCTTGGCTTCACCACGTATGAATTGTCCTACGAATTGACTCCATCGGCCGCCGGGCCGGATCATGGCCTGCTCATCGTCCAGATTGAAAACGGCGGCCCGGCGGCCGAGGCAGGCTTGCAGGCCGCCGAGGCACGGCGGGAGGGTCGGCGCGTCGTGTTCAACGGCGGGGACGTGATCATCGCGGTTGATGGTCACACCATCAAGAGCCGTGACGAGCTGACCATCCTACTGGCTAACCAGAAACAGGTAGGCGATCTGGTCGATCTCACCGTGGTGCGCGCGGGCGAGACTTTCACGGTATCGGTCCGCCTGGGTGAAGCACCGCGCTAGACCTTCTGCAAGAACCGCATTGTTGTCCAAAACCAGTTTGTGCTATACTGAACTGCATCCTATGGCTTGGAAGGAGGCATAATGATCACTGACAAGGAACTGCACCGGCTGGCGGCCTATGAACCAAAGGAATCACCGGTGGTGAGCGTCTACCTGAACGTGGATCCAACTCAGCGCACCACTGAGGGGTACAAACTGCGACTGCGCGGCCTCATCAAGGAGAACGTTCAACCTGATATTGCAGCAGACTTGGAAGCCATAGAAAGGTACTTTGAGCACGAATATGACTGGGGTGGAAAATCGGCGGTCGTGTTCTCCAGCCAGGCTGCCGGCTATTGGGAGACCTATTCGCTGGGGGTGCCCATTGGGCAGAGCCGGCTGGCGGTGGGGCCCAGGCCGATGATCCAGCCGCTGGTGCATCTCCTGGACCTGTACGGGAGCTATGCGGTGGTGCTGGTGGACCAGCAGGGCGGCCGGCTATTTGACTTTCATATGGGCCATCTGGTTGAAACCGAAGGTCACCTGGGCGAAGAAGTGCGCCGTCTGAAACGGGGGAGCGGATCGTCTCGCGGCGGAGCGAGCCGAAGCGGCGGTGGAGGCGGTAGTCGCCACGATCGCGAGACGGCAGTCCAGAACCTCCGCGATACCGCCGACGCCACCAACCGATTCTTTGAGCAGCAGGGGATGAAACATCTTTTGATCGCCGGCACTGACGAGACGGTGGCCCGGTTCCGGGATTTGCTGCCCAAGGCCCTGCAATCCGCCGTGGTCGGCACATTCCCTCTCAACATGAACGCCTCTCATGGCGAGGTCTTGGAGCGGTCGCTGGAAATTGTGCGCCAGGCGGACCAGGAAAGAGAGCTCCGCCTCGTCAACACGGTGATCACCGCTGCTGCCAAGGGTGGAAACGGCGTCATACGCCTTGACGACACCCTGAGTGCAGTGTCTGAGGGTAGGGTTCAAACCCTGGTTGTGAGTGCCGGATACCATGCTCCCGGCTACCGCTGCCAGAGCTGCAGCTACCTCACAGCCCAAGCTCTGGCCGGTTGTCCGTTTTGTGGCGGCTCGATCCACGAAATCCCTGACGCCGTCGAGTTGGCGATTCAGCGGGCGATGCAACAGGGCATCGAGGTGGAGATCGTCGAAAAAAAGGACCAGCTCGATGCCGCCGGCGGGATCGGCGCGCTGCTCCGGTACTGATATGTGTTGTCCGACCCAGAACGGGTAGGGACCAGCGGACCAAACTGTGAACCTGGTAGTGGTGAGCGTTCCCGGCACGGGCAGCGGTGCCGTCCAACCATCGACTGCCTGGCGGTCGGCCGGGTTGGTCGAGCGGTTCGCACGGCACGTTGACCGCGCTCTTTGGGCATGCCTTCCGCCGGACCCGCCACCCGGCATTCGTGACGACTGGCTGACTGCGGTTGCAGGCCAAACGGCCGGCGCCGTGAACGCAAGCCTGGTCGCCGGCGCTTTGCCCATGGTCTTGGGCATCGAACGCCTTCCCGTTGCCCTGGGCATCCTGGCCGGTCTTCAGACCGCTGAAATCTCGGCCGGCGTGGTATGGTTCGACTCGACCGATCCACTTGATCCCGGTTCGGACCCCGAGGTGGCACCGCTGGTTTGGGTTGTCGACGAACCTCACCCACTGGCCAGGAAAGCAGGGGTGCGCCGGCCGGTGGAAACCTCCCGCGTGTTGTTGGCCGGCATTCGTGAGAGCGTGGCGCGCGAGCACCCGGATACAGCCATGTGGAGTGCCGGTGACCTGCAGCTGGTCGATCCCGGCGCCAGCGGGCGCGATGTTGCCGGCTGGCCGTCGGTCTACCTACACCTGGATCTTGGCGTCCTGGATCCCGCCATCATGCCGGCGGCGGCACGGCCCATCGAAGGCGGCCTCACCACCGAGGCACTTGTCACCGCGGTGGACTCGGTGGTGGCCCATGCTCCTGTGGTGGCAGTCGGGGTTACAGGATTCTCCCCAGGTCATGACATAGAGGGCCTCGGCTTGGCCACCAGCATGGAGGTGCTGGAGCGAATCGTGCAGATCTTGGCGGCGTGACCTGTAACGGTCCACCGCCCCGCAAAGGTCCGCCAGGATCAGGTTTCTGGGGCAGGCCGGGGGACAAAGCGGCGCAACTGCTGCACAGAAACCTTGATATCGTGCCGGCATTTGGCGCACTCTACCGGATAGTGTTTCAGTTTTTGCTCGTCGGCCTGCTGCACAGCATTCTGTATGAATTCGCGGCTCAGGTTGGAGCTCCACCCGCAACGTTGGCACCGGATTTGCATGATCACACCTCTAGCTCAATGGTGCTATTTTCTGCTGCCACACTGCGTTTGCTGCTTGACAAACGCTGTAAACCTGAATAGAATGTCGTTGTGTACCATCACAACGGGTTGATTTCCCATCTTAACATCGTACACGGCCCAGGTCAAGAACGCCGAGCGGGCCCGGAGAGACCAGTTAACTGGGCGATCTAATCCAAAGAACCAATTCTATCGAGGAGGATTCTTATGACACACGTGATCACGGCGCTTTGCGAGTTGGACGGTTCCTGCGTTGAGGTCTGCCCGGTTGAGTGCATCGTTCCCGGGAAGAAGGAAGACGCTCAATGGAACCACTATTTCATCGACCCCGACACCTGTATTGACTGCGGTTCGTGCGTCGCCGAATGCCCTTATGACGCGATCTTTCCGGAGGACGAGGTTCCTGAGGAATACCAGGAGGAGATCGCCAAGAACGCGGCCTTTTACACCGAGGGACCCGGTTACGACTGGGCGTAGAACAGCACATTGACCGTATGACCAAAAGGAGAGCGGCCTGCATGCGCCGCTCTCCTTTTTTTGCTCCCCGCGCGAGCGTTGGGTCTATTCCTGTCGGAAGCCGCCAAAAAGCGCCTCAAAGTAGCGGAAAAGACCGCTGCGCCCTTGGTGGAGCGGGTGATCGGCCTTCCACAACCGCTGTAGGTTGGTCACCACCGCATCCGCGTCAAACGGTGTCCCGTCGTGAAATTGCACGTCGGGCCGTAGTACGAACTCCCAGACATCTGTTGTTTCGTTGGTTTCCCATTCCAGTGCCAGGCCGGCATCCAGAGCCCCGGAGGATGGTTCCAGCTTGACCAGAGTCTCGAATATCTGGCTAGTGATGACGAACGTCGCATCATCCATCTCGTCGGCCGGATCCAGCGACAGTGGTTCGTTGGCCACCAGGAACACCGGGCTCGTAATGGCTTTGGTAGCGGTGATGGGTCCGAGGGCTGCCAGTGAATCATGGCGCAAGCTGCTGAGGCTCAAACCCGGCACGTAGCTACGGGCCGCCATGTTCCCTGCCCCGTGAGCCAGCGGCACAAAGATGACTTTGTCCCAAAGCAACTTGTTCACCTCGCCGTACAGGTCGCGGCGCACGGTCCAGTCGGTAGAGCCGGCTGCCTGATCCAGCAGACTGACCACCTCGGGGAATGGTGCTCCGAACTGCCGGCCGTTGCCGCGCCCGGTAAAGTGGAGGTTGAAAAAGCCAATCGGGCCGGGAAAGTCAGCCGACCATCCGCTCAGGTGCAACGGTAGCTGGCCGGCCACCAACCGCTTCTCGAAAACCGCGGCCGACAGATACTCTAGCGTGACGCTGATCCGGCAGGCTGCCAGTTGGTCACGCAATGCCTCGGCCACCTTATGCGGTTGCGGGAGATAATCGGAGCTGACATCGGGCACCGTCATGGTGATCGAGAGACCGTTGTCATATCCGGCGCTCCTGAGATAGGCGAGCGAGATCGCCGTATCGTGGCCGTGCCACAAGAGGCCAGGTGTGAACCCAAACGTGGTTGGCGGCAGGAACTGGTTCGCCGCCAGCGTGCCGGAGGGATAGGAGGTAGCTACCAGATCCGCCTGATCGATACACGTCGCCAGAGCCATCCGCACCTCTCGTTGGTTGAAAGGCGGCTTTTCGCGATTCATGCCCAGGTAGGCAATGTTGACCGGTGAGCGGTATCGAACCTCAATTTCGTCGATCGGTTTGTCCTCAAGGCCGTCCAGGTCCTCGGCGCTAAGGTTCTCCACCAATTGGGCCTGATTGCCGCGCAGCAGTTCGAAACGCAAATGCGCATCAGGCACGGTGCGCACAATGACCTGAGGGATGGGCGCTGTTCCGCCCCAGTATTCGGTGAACGCGGTCAGGGTAATAGCTTTGCCGGCTTCCCAAGCCTGTAACCGGTAAGGCCCGGTGCCCACTGGGTTCGACGCCAAGTCAGCGCCCCGGCCCATCGCGTCCAGGTTCGCCGGGCTGTGCATCGCTGTGGCCGGAACGGCCAGCTTGTAGTCCAGGTAAGGATCAGGACGGTTCAGCACTATCCGAACCCGATAATCGTCCACCTTTTCGACGTACGCAATCAGCGAATCGTCAGAAGGGTCAACCGTGTAGCGCGGTTGTTCCGAGAACTCGGGAGCAAGGTCCCAGGCGGTCAGGATTTCGGCCATTCGTCCGGTGGTCTCCAACCGGCCTATCGCGCTATCCAGCCGGTCCAGCAACTGCCGGGCGCCCTGAGGAACGGCAATATGATACCTGTACGATGCCAGTGCATCCTGGCCCTGCGGCCCGACAAGCAGACGTAGGTAGCCTGGATTGACATTTTCGTAGCTCTGGACGACCGTGCGATGGGTGATGACTGCATCCACAGAGCCCGTCAGCAGCGCATCAACCAGCTGTTGAGTCGTCACCAGGCGCCGGATGTTGCCGGACGGCAGCGCAATCAGCGCATTTTCGCCGGTGACAAGGAATTCGCCCCACGAAAGCGGCTGCACGCCAATGACGGCACCGGCCAGGTCAAACGCGGTCTGAAACGCCGGGCTGGACTCCAAGACGACCGCTACCTCCTCGATTGTCAGGTACGGCGTGGTCAGGTCCACCAGATCCTCGGGCGAGTTTGCGCTGGTGACGCCCCCGATGACGGCATCGAAGCGGCCGGTGATCAGATCGTCAAAGATGGTATCCCAATCAGTCTCGACCCAATCGTAATCCATGCCGGCAACATCCATGAGGGCATCCCACAGATCTGCTTCCAGCCCGACCAGGTCTCCATGGCCATCCACGTCGACCAGCGGAGGCAACGATGGGTCGACCCCCACCACCAGCCGCTCCCGTGCCACGATGGTGATCTCTGGAACGGCAGTTGCGGCCGAAACGGTTGGGGTTGGCGCTTCTGTTTCGGGGGTTGCGGCCGTCCGGGAACAACCCGCAGTCAACAGCGCCAGCGTCCACCCCAACAAGAACAGCAGCCACCCAGGTTTTCGCACCACTTACTTCTCCGATTCCTTTCCGGTCCGCCACCTCAAATGCTCAGGGCGACCTACAGGCCTCATACCTACCATGGTATTGTAACCGCTCGTGGGATGGGGTCAATGCAGCCCAGCCGGAAGCCAGGTTGCATCGTCTCATCGCACGCAGCGGTGTCGGCGCTCCCATCTTGCGGCGCCTGTATCTGGTGCGCTTGAGAAACAAGCAGGCCCCAGACGCAGTCGTCTGGGGCCTGGACATGACGATTTGCCCGGAACCGACCTAACTCACCAGGTTTTTGGCTAGCGCGACGGCGCCGACCGCATCTTCGGCATAGCCATCCGCCCCGATCGTCTCGGTCCACTCCTGGCTGACCGGCGCTCCCCCCACCATAACCTTCACCCGGTCACGGATTCCAGCTTCGCGCAGCGCATCGATGACCTGTCGTTGCGCCGTCATAGTGGTGGTCAGCAGCGCTGACAGACCCAACAGACCCGCGTTGGTCTCCCTTACCTTGGACACAAACTCGGCTGCGGAGACGTTCACGCCAAGGTCATACACCTGGAAACCCGCGGCCGACAGGAGGGTCGCCACGAGAGTCTTGCCGATCTCGTGGATATCACCCTGGACTGTGCCTATTACCACCGTGCCAAGCCTCTGAACCACCTCGTGCCGCTGTTTCAGTTCCGGCTCCAGAAGTTCCATGGCCTGCTGCATACCGCTGGCAGCAATGATCAGATGTGGCAAAAAGTACTCCCCCGTCTGAAACCGGTCGCCCACCACTTCCATTCCCGGCACCAGCCCATCGCTGATGATCGTCAGCGGCGCTAAACCGGCGTCCAGCGCCAACCGTGTTCCCTCGACAGTGGCGTCTGGGTCACCGTCGACCAGACTATCCGTGATCCTCTTGAGCAACTCTAGCGTCATCTTGTGTCTCCTTACAGAGTCCCGGCCGGCAGAGCCGGCGGTGGGACGATCGGTTTGGTTATTCTACCTCCGGCAACGGCGGCAACTCGTCCATTCCGAATCGCCTGGCTGCGTCCGTTGTCAACTCTCTAAGCTCTCTCCGCAACTCTCGAGAGATCTCGGGGGGGTGGTAATTGGCCAGTAGCTCGGTGACGCGGTCTGCGGCGCGCCGGGTGGCGGTCTTGCTGCCCTTTTTCTTCCATCCATCCAATGAGCCCCGATCAATGACCGCGGACGGGATGTACAACTCTTTGTTGAACCATTTTAGGGTATGCGGTTGCGCCAAATAGTCGGCCCGGTGACCCAGCTTTCGCATCAGGTCAAGGGCAATCGGTTGTTCTCGGGCTTGGACGCCAGCCAACAAGCGCTTGGCCATACCGATGATCTCGGCATCGATCACCAGCTTTTCGAAACTCTGACAGCTTTCAAAGTCCATCATGCCGGCGCCGGAGACCATGTTCACGCCCGCCAGAGCAGCCATGAACGCTCCACCGGCCGATTCCAGTCCGCACTGAGCGTCTACCACCTTGGCGTCGCTCATCCCCAGATATGCATGGGTCGGCATCCCCAGCGCCTTGCCCACCTGAGCATAGGCGCAGTCGATCATCCAGGTCTCCACCGCTCCCATGGGGGTTGTTCCCTCACGCATGTCGAACGCCGCCGGCGAGCCGCCCCACACGATGGGAGCACCCCGCTTGGCCAGTTGGCAGATGGTCACACCGCTCATGCATTCGGCCGCATGTTGCACCACAGCGGCGGCCAGCGTGACCGGCGCGGTTGCCCCGGACAACGGCATCGACACCAGTTCCGAGGGGATTCCGTTTTTGGCACAGTCGATCATGTTTTGGCAGGTCAGATCGCTCCACAATAGCGGCGGCGATGGGCAGACGTCAAAGACGGCAATCGGTCGCTGGATCAAGGCATCCGCGCTGCCCGCGACCGCCACCAGCATGTCCTTCATCACCCACCACGTGTCCTTGCGGAACGCACCCGTGATGATGGGTTTACGCATGAAGTTGAGCGCCAGGTACAGACGGTAGAGGTCACCCACCTCCTCCGGCACGTCCCCACAGATCATGGCCGTGCTCTGAGCATCGATCTGGGGCAGCATTTCCACCAGCTTGACGAAATCTACGAAATCAGCGGTCAGCGGGACACGCTGCTGCTGCGTGTCGCTATCCAGGATGGTGATCGCGGCCGAACCAGGGTCAAACTGCACACTGTCGCCGCCATAGTGAACCACGGGACGGCCGTCCAGGTCGTACAGGTGGAACTCGGATGGTGCGGTCTCCAGCGCATTCTGAGCCATCTGCTGAGGAATGCGCGCGATCTTGGTCTGCAGGTCCACTGGTGCCCCTGCATCGCCCAGCAGTTGCAGCGCTTCGTCATTGTGCACCCGGACTCCAGGGTCCATCAGCAGCTCGTAGGCCTCAGCAATGATCTGTTCCACCAATTCAGAGCTGAGGATGTTCAGCTTGGGTCGCATGTTGTCAATCTCCTGTTTCATTAAATAGCTACGCTCATCGAGCAATTCGCCCTGGCGGACACCGGTCCGGAGGGCAATGACGAGACAATGTCGGCAGGCTGCGGTCAGGCGCCGAATTCTGGCAGGGTTGCCACAATGCACCAGGCGCCCACCCCAGCCGTTAGCCCGGGAGAAATCTGGTGATCAGGACTAGAGCCCGCTGGAGAGGTTGGGTAAGCCCAATCCGGTGTACAAATGCACGCTCCTAGAGGATATGCGCCAGGAACTGGCGCGTCCGCTCTTCCTTGGGTTCGGTGAAAAACTGGCCGGGCGGACCCATCTCTACCCAACCGCCGTCTGCCATCAGGATCACGCGGTCGGCCACATCACGCGCGAAATGGATTTCGTGCGTTACCACCAGCATGGTCATGCCCTCATGGGCCAGCCGCTCCATTACCTCCACCACCTCGCCGATCAATTCGGGGTCCAGCGCAGAGGTAGGTTCGTCGAACAGCATGATCTTGGGTTCCATGGCCAGAGCGCGGGCGATGGCCACGCGCTGTTGCTGGCCACCAGACAATCGAGATGGATATTCGTCACGCTTGTGCGAAAGGCCAACCCAGCTCAGCAGCTTTTCGGCCTTGGCGGTGGCCGCAGGCCGGTCCAATTTTTTCACCGTCAGCGGCGCTTCAATGACATTCTCCATCGCCGTCATGTGTGGGAAGAGATTGAACTGCTGGAAAACCATACCTGCCTTTTGCCGGATCTCGCGAATCAGCTGGCGGTGTTTCGCTCCGGTATCGCGCACACCGATCTCGACATGATCGATCTCGATGGTGCCGGCCGACGGCTCTTCCAGAAAGTTGAGGCACCGGAGAAAGGTGCTCTTGCCTCCCCCAGAAGGGCCGACTATGACGACTACCTCGGCCGGCATGACGTCCAGGTCAACTCCGTGGATGACGTGGAGCGGCCCAAAGTACTTGTGAAGCCCTCGTACCTTGATGATCGGTTCAGTCATCGTCCTACTTCCTCTCGCCCCGGGCCATGCGGGTTTCCAGTTTCCCTTGAAGGAACTGGAATGCCACCGTCAGCACCCAGTAAAAGGCTGCCGCTATGAGAAAGGTCTCCATGGCCCTAAAGTTCTGCCGCCCGACTTTGTTCGCCCGGAAGGTAAGCTCCCAGACGCCCATCACGTAAACCAGCGAGGAGTCCTTCATCATGGCAATGAACTCGTTACCGATGGGCGGGATGACAATCCGAAAAGCCTGCGGCAGAACAATGCGCCGAAACGTCTGCCCGCGGGTCATTCCCAGCGCATGGGCGGCCTCGTGCTGTCCCTTGCCAATAGCCTGAATCCCCGCTCGAAATACCTCGGTCATGTACGCGCCATAGTTGACGCCCAGTGCCAGGATGCCCGCCAGCTCTGCCTCCAGCCTGATGCCCAATTGCGGGAGGCCAAGATACCACACAAAGATCTGCACCAGCAGTGGGGTGCCACGTATGAGCGAGATGTAGAAACTGGAAATGCCATTCGCGATGGGGTTGCGCGAGAGGCGACCCAAAGCCCCCAACAAGGCCAGCACCACCGCCAACGCGATCGACGCGGCCGAGATGTAGAGGGTGATCGATGCGCCGCCCATGATAAAGCTAAAGAAATGGCCCATAAAGGCAACGTCGAGCTTGAACCGCCGCAACACGGTAAAGAGGAGCACCAGCAGGCCGATCCAGACGCCGACCCCATAGACGCCAAAACGCAGACGGATGGTTCGTTGACTGGCCTGCAGTTGCTCGGCCAGGCGGGCCGATCGTGGGGCTTCATACAACAACGCCACCGGCTCACGCATCAGCGCCACCAGAAGCGCAGTGTACCAGACGGCGAGGAGAATCAGGGGCCAGGAAATCCGCAGCCGGGTCACAGTCACCAGCGGATAACCCAACACCTCGAAAAGCGGCAAGCCGATGACGACAATGGGGCCCAACATGAACAGCGCCATGGCCAATATGTGGCTCCAGCGCTCGATTCTGCTCAAACCCCAGGCGGCGACCAGACCCAAGATGCCGCTGACCAGCATCCAGCCGGCCAGCGTCCTACCCCAGACACGTTGTAGTCCCAACCGAGACCACTCCATGTGAATGGTATACTGGTTGGCCGTCTCCCACACACGAATGGTGCCGTCACTGCTGGCACTGACCAACATGGTGTCCAGCGGACCCCAGGTCGCTCGTTCGACGGCGCCGAAATGCCCGCCGTAGGTGCCGCTGCTCTTGCCGCCCGGCAGGCGCAGCGTCTTGAGGACGTTGTCGGCTCCGGTGGAGAGCACAGCTCTTCCCTCGGGGTCGAACTGCAGCGACGTAATCGGACCCCAGTGCCCCTCAGACGAAGAGGCCACCTTTCCGGTCTGTATGTTCCAGAACAGCACGGTCGTGTCAGCGCTGCCAGAGGCCAACAGCGCACCATCCGGGGAGAATGCCAGCGCCGTCACAGCTTTGGTATGGGCCAGCCAGGATTTGTCGTCCTGAAGACACTCGTCCTCAGTCTCCAGCGCCTGGCTCTCGCAATTGCCGGCCAGCTCCCAGACAAGCGTTCCGGTTTGAGCATCCCAGACCTGAATGTGTGAACCCATCCCGGCCGCGATCAGCACTCCGTCCCCACTCAGCGCTACCGCCCAGCGAGCACTTGCGGGCGAGCCCAAACGGCCGATGAGTTGACCCGTCTCCACCGACCAAAGGGCCACTCGATTGTCCGTTCCGACCGATGCCATGGTGGACAAGTCGCGGCTGAAATCGACGTCCGAAACCGGTCCGTCAATGGTCATGGACCGCGTCGGTTTTCCCTGAGCGGGGTCCCAGAAACGGACCTCTCCCTGGCTATCCACCGAGATCAGGTCACCGCTCTCCGGTTCATAGACCAGCTCGATGACCGCCCCGCGATGTCCGGTGAGACCTTGAACCGGCCAGGTCGGCGCTCGAGCCAAATCGAACTCGGCCAGAATCGCGCTGCTAAACGCGGCCGGCATGTTCCACACACGCACCATGCCATCCTGGGAACCGGCCGCAATGGAACGTTGGTCAGGACTGACCGCAACGGACAACACCTCAGAAATGACAGGTAGTCGAATTGGCCCACCCAGATAATACTGGATGGCAAAGAGCAAGCTCAGCGCTGCCGTTGCCGCGACCAGGATCAGCGCTGTCCTGCTTGCCCCGGTCACGCGATCAGCCGCTGCTGTATCGTCCGGTCGACCCGCCATCACTACCTCCTTCCAGGCATCTCGAGACCGCAAATCGTGCCAAGCAAGGCTCTAGTCCGGCAGCCTCAAAAACTGGTCCGCCCAGTGACAGGCCACCTGATGGTCCGGCGCCAATTGGCGCAATTCCGGCTCATCCGTGCTGCAGTTGTGCCGAGCGATGGGGCAGCGCGGGTGAAAGCGGCAACCGCTGGGTGGGTTGAGCGGGCTGGGGACATCACCCTTGAGCACCGTCCGCGTCCGTTTCCGGTCCGGTTTGGGCACCGGAATGGCGCTTAGCAGCGCCTGTGTGTATGGATGCAACGGGTTGCGGTAAAGGTCGAGGCGGCCGGCTATCTCTACGATCTTGCCCAGGTACATAACCGCGACGCGATCGCTGATATGTTCCACCACGCTCATGTTGTGCGCGATGAACAAGTAGGTCAGGTCGAAATCCCGCTGCAATTGCCGCAAGAGGTTCAGAACCTGGGCCTGAATAGACACGTCCAGCGCCGAGACCGGCTCGTCGCAGATGATGAATTTGGGTCGGAGGATCAACGCCCTGGCGATGCCGATCCGCTGCCGCTGCCCGCCGGAAAACTCGTGAGGATACCGGCGCATGTGATCCTCTGCCAGTCCCACACGGTCCATGATTTCGCGGACGCGCTGCCTTCGCTCAGCGCCGTCCTTAACCCCATGCACGTAAAGGGCCTCGCCAATGCAGTCGGCAATCTGGGAGCGGGGATCAAGCGACGTGAACGGATCCTGGAAGATCAGCTGCATTTCCCGACGCAGCGGCTTGAGCTCCGACAGGCTCAGCGACGTCAGGTCTCGCCCTTCAAAGAAGATCTGCCCACGAGTCGGTTCGATCAGACGGAGGAGCGTGCGACCAACGGTAGTCTTGCCACAGCCGGACTCGCCAACCAAACCCAACGCCTCGCCTTTGCGAATCGCAAAGCTGACGCCATCGACCGCCTTAACCCATCCTTTGACCGTCTGGAGCATGCCACCCCGAACCGGAAAGTGCTTGGTCAGATCTTTGACTTCTATCAGGTTATCCACCGTGGCCTCTGACTCCTGGACAATCCAATCGAACTGGAACGGCATGGTACGTCATCCGTAAAGCCAGCATCGGACGGTATGCTCTGGCGCAATAGTGCGCAGCGTGGGGTTCTCGCTCAGGCAGATCTCGAGGCCGTGTTGAACCCGAGCACGGCAGCGCGGTGCGAACCGGCAACCGGCCGGCAGGTTGATCAGGTTTGGAACGTTCCCCGGGATCGTGTCCAGTTCATCCTTCATCTCGCCCAAGACCGGAATCGAGCCAATGAGCCCTATCGTGTACGGGTGTTTGGGCGAACGGAAAAGGGTGTGAATGTCCGACTCTTCCACTATCTGCCCGGCATACATGACCGCCACGCGTGACGCCATCTCGGCAACTACCCCCAGGTCATGCGTGATCAGAATGATGGCCATTCCCAGTTGTGCCTGTAGATCTCGCATCAGGTCCAGGATCTGCGCCTGAATGGTGACATCCAAGGCAGTGGTTGGCTCATCGGCAATGAGGAGCGCAGGGTTGCAAGCCAACGCCATGGCGATCATGACTCTCTGGGCCATCCCACCCGAGAGCTCGTGCGGATAGGCCTTGAGCCGACGCTCTGGATCAGGAATCCCCACCTGGCGCAACAGCTCCAGCGCTCGCTCCCGACCCGCTGCCCGTTTGAGCCTCTGATGTATGCGATAGACCTCCACCAACTGGTACTCGGTGTTGACCACCGGGTTGAGACACGCGGTTGGCTGCTGAAAGATGATCGACATCCGGCTGCCACGGATCCTGGTCATCTCGCGCGCAGAGAGCTCTAGCAGATTTGTGCCATCGAACCAGACCTCACCCGATTCAATGCGCCCGGGATACGAGATCAATCGAAGCACTGAATACAGGCTGACGCTCTTGCCGCATCCCGATTCGCCGACCAGACCCACCACTTCGCCGCTGCGGACGGTCAAATCAACCCCGTCCACGGCTTTGACGACTCCGTCTATCGTGTGAAAGTAGGTTCGAAGGTCCCTTATTTGCAGCAACGCCTTGTCGGTTGGCCCGTCGCCGGATTGGCCGTTTTTGCCCCTCGATTCTTCAGCCACAGCCACCTCTCCTCCGTCCTCACCGGTTGAGTCGCGGGTCCAGCGCGTCGCGCAAGCCGTCGCCCAGGAGATTGAAACTCAGGACCGTGAGCATGATGGCAATCCCGGGAAAGAAAACCAGGTGTGGCGCGCTGAATACCTGGTTTCGCTCTGCGCCCAACATCGAGCCCCATTCCGGCATCGGGGGCTGGGCACCCAGCCCAAGAAACGAAAGTGCGGCCGCGTCCAAAATCGCAGTGGCAATTCCCAACGTGCCCTGCACGATCAGCGGCGTAAGCGCATTCGGCAGGATCCGGTGAAACAGCAGCCGGGTGGTGCTGACCCCCAGAACCCTGTCAGCTTCCACGTAATCGGCTTCTTTGACCGATAACACGCTGGCCCGCACGATGCGCGCGTAGATGGGAATCGAGACGATTCCGATGGCCAGCAGGGCGTTGATCAGACCCGGACCCAAGACGGTCACAATGGCGATGGCCAGGATCAGGGAAGGAAATGCCAACAGCACGTCCATCAGGCGCATGACCACGTTGTCCACCCAACCCCCGAAAAAGCCGGATATGGCGCCCAAGAAAGTACCGATAACGATGGCAAACGAGACCGTCGTAAAGCCGATGATGAGCGACCACTTGGAGCCATATACCATTCGGCTGTAGAAATCACGCACGTTGCCATCCAACCCGAGCAGATGCTGCGGCTGTTCGGCCGGGCATCCCAACAGGTGAATGCAGGGCGGCGTCCGCTTTTTCACCCCGGCCGCAACTTCCTCCGGAATATCAAGCATCGGCACATTGGGATCATGGGTAGCCAGCAGGGGGTGGATGATGGACACGACAACCAGCATCCCCAGGATGATCATGCCCACGATAGCCGAGCGTTTGCGAAAGATGTGCCGGGCCGCGTCGCGCCACAGGCTGCTGGGTGGGCGGAGCAGCACCTCGTCCGGTCCGACGAGATTGGTAATGGGGTCTGAGCCGGGCGCTACCGGTGTTCGCCCGGCAGTGAAGTCGTCAGGTCGCTCTTCCATGGATCTCACCTTTGATCACTCTAGCCTGATCCTGGGATCCAGGTAAGCGTACGAGACATCCACTACGAGGTTGACGGACACAAAGATCAGGGCAACCACCAGCGTGAAACCCTCCACCACCCGATAGTCCCGGCCGGTGATGGCGTCGTATAGCGTCCGGCCGAGTCCAGAGAGGTTGAATATGGTCTCCGTCAGAACTGCCCCGGCCAGCAAGATGCCGAATTGCAGCCCTATCACGGTGACCACCGGCAGCATGGCATTCCGGAGCCCGTGCCGGGCAATGACCGCCACCTCGCCCAACCCCTTGGCCCTTGCGGTGCGGATATATTCCAACCCCATCACCTCCAGCAGACTGGATCGGGTCATGCGGGCGATGATCGACATGGGAATGGTCCCCAGCGCGACCGCCGGAAGTATCATGTGCCTGAGCGCATCCCGCAAAGCAGTCCAGTTTCCGGAGATGAGCGCGTTGAAGACGTGCATGTTGGAAAAGAACGTCAGGGCCGTCTTGATTAGACCGGAAACCTGCCAGCCCCACGTCTCATACAGCGGAGGTATGATGATTCCGGCTGTGAGTCGGCCAGAAGGAGGAAGCTGAAGCGGGCTATCCTTGAGCAGCACGGCAAAGGTGTACTGCAGCATGAGGCCTAGCCAAAAGACCGGCATGGACACCCCCACGTTCGCAATGATCATGGTAAAGACGTCGGCCGACGAATTGTGCCAGTAGGCAGACACAATGCCCAGCGGAATGCCTATCGCGACCGCAAACAACAGCGCCGAGAGGCTCAATTCGATGGTGACCGGCAGTTTTTCGACGAGCATATCGGTGATGGGCCGGCCCTGTCGAAAGGAGTTCCCCAGATCAAACCGGGCTAACTCACCCAGGTAGGTGACGAATTGCACATGTATGGGCCGGTTCAAGCCCCGACGCTCCATATAAGCGTCGCAGATCTCGTCTGTCGCGCGTTCGCCGAGAGCCGCCCGGCAAGGATCGCCGGGTATCATGCGCACCAGCGTGAACACCACGAATACGATTCCCAAAAGCACCGGGACTGCTAACGCCAGTCGCCGAGCGACATATCCTGTCATCGTTATCCTTTGCTACTGGGTTGGCAACCCAAAACGAGGGATAATCGGAAACACACCCTGCACCTGCCCCACTGGCATCGTGCAGGGTGCTTTCCTCTTCTGACTTTACGGCAGGACATGGGAGGCGAGATGGGAAGGATCAATCGCCATCTCACCTCCAGTCATCATCCGTGCAACTACGGTCTATCAGGGCGCGTTCAGGAACGACCCAAACAGACCTGGCCAGTAGGTGAACGATCCATCGCGTCCGGTGTGCAACGGGTGCGACGCATCCCACTGCACCACGTAGGACATGATCACGTCCACCGCGTCCATGGTGCTTCCATCGTGAAATTTCACGCCCGGTCGCAGATAGAACGTCCAGACCGTGAGGTCCGCGTTGGCCTCATATCGTTCGGCCAGAGAAGGCTCAACAGCAGTGCCGCCCACCTCATAGGCCAGCAGCGATTCGTTCATCTGCTCGCAAGCCCGCAGGGACTCGCCGTCCGTCTCGTCCGCGCAATACAGGCCAATGGGTTCAGCGTTCTGCATCCAGACAAACGTGTCCCGACCACCTGCGGCCATGACTTTAAAGGATTCGTTGCCCAAGGGGCTCGCATGAGCACCGGTCACGTCGGCCCGGAAAGCCGTTGCTGAACCGCCATGCGCCACCGGAATCATCGGCACGTGCAGCCGGATCAGATCATTGGCCTCGCGATAAATGACATCGCGGTCTGCTTGCTCCACCAACGACCCTGCTCGCTTGAGAGCGTCCCAGATGTCGGGGAAACCGTCGCCAAACTGATCCGAGGCGCCCGCGCCAAAGTGAAAGTCCAGGAAGTTGGTGCAGTCTGGATAGTCGGCGCCCCACCCCAACAGGTGGAAGCCTTCCAGTTGGCCGGCGTCCGCCGCATCGAGGAACTCGCCGGACTCCATGACAACGATCTGGGCATCGATGTTGAGGTTGGATTTGAGCTGCGCCTGGATGTCCTGCGCCACCAGACCCGGTTCGGGCAGGTAACCGCGGAAGACATCACGATACGAGATCTTGGTAGCAAAGCCATTGGGGAAACCCGCATCGGCCAACAGAGCTCGGGCGGCGGTCACGTCGTACTCGTACCACTCTTCGCCGTCACACCCACCCGGAATGGCGCAAGGCGTAAAGTGAGAGGCGACCGTCGAGCCCTCCGGGTAAAAGTTGTCAACGATGCGCTGTCGATCAATACCCATGGCTACTGCCTGGCGCACCGTCTCGTTGTCAAACGGTGGGAACCAGTTGTTCATGCCGAGGTAAAAGATGTTGAGCGCCTCCCGGGGATAGAGCGTCAGGTTGGCATCTGCCTCAATGGTCGCAAAGTCATCGGGGCTGGGGTTATCGATGCCGTCCACATTTCCGGACTGCAACTCCACCAGACGCTGCGCGCCCTCGGTGCTCCAGCGAAAGACCAGCGTTTCCACGTTGGCTTTCTCACCCCAGTAGTCTGGGTTCTTGGTCAAGATCACCTGCTCGCCACGGCGCCACTCTTTGAGCATGTAGGGTCCGGTGCCGATGGGCTTGTCGACGATTTGGCCAGTGCCACCCGTCGCCTCGAGGTAATCCGAGCTATGAATGGCAAACGCCGAAAAGGCTACCTTGGACGGGAATGCGACGTCCGGAGCACAGAGGGTGAATTGCACCGTGAGTTCGTCCAGCGCCTCCATCTTGAGGAACTGCCCACCATAGTCGCAGTTGGGCGCCTCGAAACTGAGCAACACCCCTTCGGCAGCTTCGCCCGGCTCCACCAGGGTGGTGATGTCGAGACCGTACCACTTAACCGAAAGCTCGGTCAGGGTGCCATCCGCGTGCATGGCCTTGATGATCTCGTTGAGCTTGGTCAGGAACTTGTCCGAAGCACCGCGGCTCCTGTCCAGCGCGAACGCCAACGGCTCGTAGAACGCCGGAGTGCCGACGTATTTGAGCGGTACACCGCCATCGATGGCGTTCTGGATGGTGGGCTGAGCCGACATGACTGCGTCCAAGCGGGCCCCGTCGCCCAGAGCCAGGTCCTGGATCGCCTCAGCATCGGTGGAGTAAGGCTTGACCAGGATGCCGCCCGGGGCGTCATACATGACCTTGCCGCCCATGATGGCCAGCGTCTTGTTGAGGTAATCCTCATAGGTGGTGGCCGTGCCCAGCCCGACGTTCTTGCCGGCCAGGTCAGCCGGGCTCTTGATGGTGGCGTTGTCCTTGTGGACCGCAAACGAGGCCGGCGTATAGTAGTACGGATCGGTGAACCAGAGCACCTCAGACCGAGCCTCGGTCGGGGTCATGGAACCAATACTCAGGTCCCATCGGCCGCCCCAGTTACCGCCGGTGATGAGGTCCCAGTCTGGGGTGGTGAACTCTACCGTCACACCCAGCCGTTTGGCAACCTCTTTGGCCACCGCCACGTCAAAGCCGTCCAGCTCTCCCTTGTCATTCAGAAAGCTCTGGGGAGCATAGTTGGGATCGGTCGATACCACCAGCTTGCCGGTCTCCACCACCAGGTCCAACAAGTCCTTTTGCACCTCGACCGCAGGTTCAGCCGTCGGCGCTAGTGGTGCCGTCGTCGCCGTGGGCGCGGCCGGCCCACCGCAGGCTGCCAGGACCATGGCAGCGATTATCAACAGACCAAAGCACGAACTAACTCGTTTTTGAGTTAACATCTCTCCTCCTGTATCTGCAATACCATCTCACGAACTGACTGTGCCGATTCCGTTCCTTGTCCAGTTTCCGCTCCATCACCTCCTTTCGATGCAACGCATCAAGTTTCTCCGAGGTACACCCTGCGGACCATCTCGTTGTTCCGCAGAGCTTCGGCCGTATCAGCCAGCCGGATCGAGCCTGTTTCCATCACATAGCCCCGGCTGGCTACCGAGAGGGCGATCAACGCGTTCTGCTCCACCAAGAGCACCGTCGTGCCCTGGGCGTTGATCTCGGTGATGGTGTCAAAGATGGCCTCCACCAGGATGGGCGCCAGTCCCATGGACGGTTCATCCAGCAACAACAGGCGGGGACTCGCCATCAGCGCCCGGCCGATGGCCAGCATCTGCTGCTCGCCGCCCGAAAGCGTGCCGGCCACCTGTTTGGCTCGCTCCTTGAGGCGAGGGAAAAGGGTGAAAACGCGCTCCATATCCCTCTTGATGCCGTCCTTGTCCACGCGAACAAAGGCGCCCATCTCCAGATTCTCAGTCACGTTGAGGCGCCCAAAGACCCGCCGTCCTTCTGGGGCTTGCGCCACGCCCCGCGTCACGATCTCGTGCGCCGGCAGATGCTGGATCGATTCACCCTTCAGAGTAACCGAACCGGATCGGGGATGCTGCAGTCCGCAGATCGTGTTCAGTGTGGTGCTCTTGCCGGCTCCGTTGGCGCCGATAAGAGTGACGATTTCACCCTCGTCGACATGAATCGAGATACCCTTCAGAGCGTGAATGGCACCGTAGTAGGTATGGATGTCCTGCAGTTCCAAGAGAGCCATGTTACGCCGTCGCCCTCCTTCCCAGGTATGCCTCGATCACTTTCGTGTCCCGCTGGATCTGAGCCGGCGTGCCTTCCGCGATTTTCTCGCCATAATCCAGCACGGTGACAACTTCAGATATTCCCATGACCACCCGCATCTGGTGTTCAATCAGCAGGATGGTCAGGCCCAATTCGTCGCGCAGCCGCCGCACAAACGCCATCAGGTCCTCAGTCTCGGAGGGGTTCATCCCGGCCGCAGGCTCATCCAACAGCAACAGGGCCGGTCGGGTTTGCAGCGCCCGGCCGATCTCCAGGCGCCTTTGATCGCCGTAGGGCAAGTTCACCGCCATATAGTCACCGCGGCCCGCCAGTCCGACAAATCGCAACGTGTGACGGGCTTCCTCCAGAGCTTTGGCCTCCTCAGCCATTACTCCACGAGTCCGCGCCACAGCTCCAAATACTCCCGTCCGCAAGTGCACGTGGCCGCCTACCAGCACATTCTCGATCACGGTCATGTTCTGGAACAGCCGGATGTTCTGATAAGTGCGCGCGATGCCTTGCCGGGTGATCCTGTCTGGAGACAAACCATCCAGTGGTTCGCCCTTGAACAGAATGCTTCCCTCTTCGTGCCGGTAAAAACCGGTGATGCAGTTGAAAAAGGTCGTTTTGCCGGCGCCGTTGGGCCCGATGATACTGTGGATGGAATTCTCCTGGATCTCCACATCAAATTGGCTGACCGCCAGCAGACCGCCAAACCGTTTGGTCACATGATGTGCGCTGAGTATCGCCATGGCATTCCTCCTGTCAGACCTCTCCGTCGGCTTCGTGCAGCTCTAGCTTACGCCGCGCCTCGGGCACCAGGCCTTCGGGACGAGTCAGCATCATGAACACCAGCGCCGCGCCATACATCAGGAGGCGGAATTCGGCAAACTCTCGCAGCAACTCCGGTAGACCCACCAACGCCAACGCCCCGACGACAACGCCGGGGATGCTGCCCATCCCGCCCACGATGATGACCCCCAACACGTTGATGGACACCAACACGTGAAAACTGTGCGGATAGATGGACGTCAGCTTGCTGGCAAAGATGGCACCGCTGAGGCCGGAAAAGGTGGCACCGGTGGCAAAGGCCAACAACTTGGTCTTGATCAGGTCGATTCCCATGGCCTGAGCCACATCCTCATCTTCCCGCATTGCCATCCAGGCCCGGCCCAGCCGCGAGTCTTTGAGCCGAATGGCAACGAATGCCGCCACGACGCACCCGGCAAGGATCAGGTAGTACAGCTTGGGCGAATTGTCCAGGGCTATGGAACCCACCACTGCCTTGGGAATCCGAGTGATCCCATTTGATCCGCCCAGGAAGGGTTTGAGCCAGTCCGAGAGAAAAACCAGGCGAATGATCTCGCCAAAACCCAGGGTCACAATGGCCAGATAGTCGCCGCGCATGCCCAACACCGGAATACCGAGGATGATGCCGGCCGAGGTGGAAGCGAGAACCGCAAATGGAAGCGCCTGCCAGAAGGTCAGGTGGATGCCATGCCAGGTCATCTCCGGCGAGGTCAACACCGCCATGGCATAGGCGCCCAATGCGTAGAACGCCACGTACCCCAAATCCAGCAGGCCGGCAAAACCAACCACGATGTTCAGGCCCAGGCCCATGAGCACAAACAGGCCAACGTTGACCAGCACCTCACTCGGATAAGCGCCCAACCGGGGCAGCGCCAGCACAATGGCCACCGGCAATAACCAGCGAAACACCTGGTAGGTCCTCTGTCCGGACGGCGAAAGCGCGGCAACCCGGTCCTGTAGCTTGGGTTGGGTCTGGCGCCAGGCAAAGGTCAGCGCCGCGGCGACAACACCCACCAGCAGCGCGACCGGCACGGAAAAGCCGCGGCCGGCGAACAGAGCCGAGGTGAGTATCGCCGCCAGCGGAACGAGAGCCAGTCCCAGGACCAACGGCCGGCGAATTCGATCCGGCAAAAGCGTAATGGCCGCGACCAATCCGCCCAACAGTGCTCCGAAGAGAAGCAGGACGACCGAGCCACCCCCGAGGCCCAATCCGAAGGTCAATGTGTTGAACAGGTCGGGCGATGCGCGAATGAACACCGTACGAAGGTTGATCACCCGGCCCAGTAGAACCAGCGCCGCCAGCACCAGACTGGCAAAGAAACCTGACAAAGCTCCTGTCGCCAGCAGACCGAGCCGGTCGGTGACCTTTTCGCAGCCGGCAGCAAACACCTGGACCGCTTTGTAACACATCAGGATGATCGGCAGCAGGAGCAAGAGCTGACCGACCGACAGCAGAATCCTTCCATCGGCCGTGAGGATCGGTCGTTTGACAGAGACCTCTACCAGACCGACCATGGCGATGAGAAGAGCAATCAGGCCGCCCATCAGACCGCTTTTTACCGGCGCCATCCAATCAGAGCGAGTTCTTGCGTTCACGTTGCTGCCTCACGCCTTCTTGACGGCCAATCGCTCGCCGAGAATTCCGGTAGGCCGGAAGATCAACACCGCCACCAACATGATAAAGGCGAGTGCATCCTTCAGCTGGTAGGGCGCCGGAAGGCCCAGGCCATCCAACACCAGATTGGGGAATAGCGACTCGGAAATCCCCAGAAACAGGCTGCCCAACATCGCTCCGTTCACATTGCCGATCCCACCCAGGACTGCTGCAGTGAAGGCTTTGATCCCGGGAAGAAATCCCATGTCGAACTTGACCTGTTTGAAAAGGAGGGCGTACAGCACGCCGGCTGCACCCGCCAGCGCGCCGCCCACGACGAACGTGATGACGATAATGCGGTCGACGTCAATGCCCATCAGCGCCGCGGCGTCCTTGTCTTCTGATACCGCCTGCATCGCCTTGCCCGTCTTGGTCCGCTGCACAAAGACATATAGAATGGCCAGCATGACAAAGGCGGAGACAATCACCACCGCCTGGGTCCGCAGAATGCCGCTGCTGGTGCCGGGAAACGGCCAGTACCCTTTCAGCTGGGCTACCTCGGGATACCCTTTGATGCCCGATCCAAAGAGGCCAAGAAACGTGTACTGCAGGAAATAGGAGGCGCCGATGGCGGTGATCAGCGGTACCAGACGGGGTGCACGCCGCAGGGGACGATAGGCGATGCGCTCCAAGAGGACCGCAATGGTGGTCGAAACGGTCATGGCCACCAACAAAACGATGATTAGCGATACGAACGGCTGGCGGTTGAAAAACCCGGATTGGCTCAGCGCCATAGCTACAAAATAGCCGATAAAGGGGCCGCTCATGAACACCTCGCTGTGGGCAAAGTTGATCATGCGCAGGATGCCGTAGACCAGGGTGTATCCCAATGCGATCAGCGCGTACACACTCCCCTGGGCAATGCCGTATACCGTGAGGTCAATCCAGTCCGATGCTTTGTACCTGCCGGAAGACAACGTGGCGTACACGCCCCAGACCACTACCACCAGCATGGCGATTCCGATGAGCCACATGAATACGGTGGTACCCGAGACCCGCCGCAAGAGACGTCGTAGCATAGGATTCTCCCGTGGGAACTAGGTGCAGAAATGATGCGCAGGGGCGAGATCGGGGTTCGCCCCTGCGAAGCCTATATGTTTTCGACCCGCTCGATCGGATGATCTAGCCCAAACCCAAGATGGGTCACGGCCAGATCTTCATCGGGTTGCTGTCGGCATCCGCGCCCGGATTCCAGGTGTCGGGATCGGCGCTCTGGCCCACATAGACCGCAATCTTGGGATCGGCGCAGTCGCCGGTGGCGGTGCAGGTAAGCGTGCCCGTCAGTCCCTGGAAATCCTTGGTGGCAAAGAGCGCATCGACCAGCGCCTGGCGCCCGATATGCAGCGTGCCATCGGCATCCTTGACGGCCACCTTTTCGATGGCGGCAAAGATCATCATGGTGGCATCGTAGGAATGGGCATGGAACGGTGCCAGGGTCTTTTCGCCGTACTTGGCTTCGTGCTTGGCCAAAAAGTCGCCGTAACCCGCGCCAAACGCCGAAAAGTCCGGGCTGGACCAGTTAAAGCCCACGACGGCATCACCCGCCGCCCGCAAAAAGTCGGGCGAGAAGATCCCATCCGCGCCCGCCAGTTGGACGTTCTCCAGGCCAGTCACTTCCTTGGCCTGCTTGGTGATATGCCCGCCGGCCTGGATAAAGATTGGGTAGTAGATGAACTCCGGCCCAGTGGCGGCAACCCGGGTGAGCATGGGTTTCATGTCGGTGTCCTGCGGGCCCACCGCCTCGCGAGCCGTGATGGTGCCGCCCAGCTGTACGAAAGTGGCGGCGAACACCTGTTGCAGTTTGTCCGCATACAGACTTCCGTCATGGATCGTGGCGGCCTTGCGGAACCCCTTCTCATAGGCGTACTCGGCCATCTTGGCGCCCTGGACGTTGTCATTGTGCGCCGTTCGCAGGTAGCACCAATACTCGGGCGGGCGAGCCTCGTCCGTCAAGTCCGGCGCGGTGTTGGACGGCGAAACCATCGCAATGCCGGCGCCACACAGGATGGGAATCGCCGCGCGGGCTGCACTGGAGCAGTTGGTACCGATCACAGCCAGCAGCTTGGGATCCGCTGCCAGCTTGGTGGCGGCGGTCTGACCGCCCTCGGCCGCACACAACTCATCCTCGCCAACCAGTTCGATGGCATGGCCCAGAATCTCTTTCTTCTCGTCAACGGCGATTTCCGAGCCGCGCTTGGTGTCCGTTCCCAACGACGCATCCCCGCCAGATACCACAAAAGCATACGCAATGCGGACCGGGTCCTTGGGGGCAATGTCCACGCACCCTTTGGGGTCGGCGCATGTAAACTTGGCGCCCCCACAAGCCGTCAACACGATGACGGCTACAAAAACGATGACCATCAATAGACTAACGCGTTTCATGGATAAATCTCCTCCTCCATGGCTGACAACCTGCCGACTCGTCAAACACACTCAACAAAACTCCTGGGGAAATCATAATGAAAATCAGACCCTGGGACCCTCCTTTCGCACATGCGGGCCAAATTGCAGGGCGATCTGCGCCGTGTCCTCCAGCGGTATTCGACCCCTCCCGGCCGTCAACCCGATAGACTCCTCCCAACCTGCGGCCGGACCACTCTTGGCCGCCACTGCACACCGCTGGCATTATAGCACAGGTATTCCCAGCGTGCAACAGCCTGGCAACACCCAAACCTGCCGGTCTGGTCAAATGACATTGTACTCGGTGGGCGCGCCGCCTTTTCGGAAACGCTCGATGGACAGACCACGGATGTCAACAGTCCGGGCTGCGCCGCCCAGCACCTCTTCCGCAACCAGCAGCCCGCACACCGGACCGTGCATGAACCCGTGCCCGCTAAAGCCGTTGATACAGTGGAACCCGTCAAGTTGGGGCACCCGACCGAGAATCGGATGGGCATCGGGCGAGACTTCGTAGAGTCCGGCCCAACGGGTGAGAATACCGGCCTCTTCCAGCAGCGGCATCCGGTCCACTGCCGCCTCCAGATGAACCATCTCCCAATCTCGGTCCCAGGCCTGGTTCAGTCCAGGCGGCTCGTCCGGGTTGGACTTGCCGGTGAGGATGCCCTCTCCCTCGCGGTGAAAATAGAGCGATTGTGCAAAGTCAATGACAAACGGGAAATCCGGCGGCACTTGCGGTATGGGTGCGGTGACCACGATCTGGCGGCGCACAGGCACAACCGGAATGTCCAGGCCGGCCATCTCCCCGACGCGGGCGGCCCACGGCCCGGCGGCGTTTACGACGTTCGCGGTGGAAATGGTGCCCAGCGGCGTCTCGACTCCCACCACCCGGCCGCCATGGGTGTGAATGGCAGTGACCGGCGCGTCCGTGAACAGCGAAACACCCAGCCGGCGCGCCCCGCTCACGTACCCCTGAACAACGCTGTTCGGGTCCGCCAGTCCGTCGCCTGCATGCCAGGAAGCGCCGATGATGCCGTGGCAGTTGATGAGGGGGATCATCGGGGTCACTTCCTCGGCCGACAACCAGCGGGACGGTACGCCCAGAGAATTCTGCAGGGCGATGTTTCGCCTGAACTCCGCCTCGTTCTCCGGCGTTGCCGCCAGCATCAGGTAACCCGACCATTTCAGGTCGATCGCCTGTCCCAACTCCTCCTCAAACCGGGCCAGCATGGGCAAACTGACCTGCGAAAGGCGGATGTTGATCTCGGTGCTGAACTGATAGCGGATCCCGCCGGCGCACCTCCCGGTGGCCCCTTGGCCATAGAACGGCTCCTTTTCCAGCAGCACGACGTCACGGCAGCCCAGCAAGGCAAGATGATAGGCCGTGCTAGCACCCATGACTCCGCCGCCAATCACCACAACGTCGGCACTCTTGGGCAGCAACATGCGCTCCTTTCCGAAAAGCAGGACGCCCGGCATCTGGCTGCGTTGCCGGGCGTCTGACCCCATGATCCGCCTATTGGGCGCTTTCGCCGATTCCGGGCAGCTTTTTCAAGGTATCCACCAGATTGATGCCCGTCAAAGCCTCCAGTGTCTCTGGAACCTGAGCGACAATCTGGTTGATATCGGCCGTCAGGCGCGATGCACCGCCACCGTCTCCGCCGGTATTGATGATCACCATCTTCTCGGTCTGGGCCAGCGGCAGGGCCACGGCTTCCGCCACCTTGGGCAACACCTCCACCAGTTGCTGGATGATGGCTGCCTGGTTGTATTTCTGCCACGCCGCTGCCTTGACCTCCATAGCCTCAGCCTCGGCCAAACCCTGGGCCCGAATCACCTGCGCCTTGGCCAGGCCCAGCGCCTTGTCGGCATCCGCCTGTCCTGCGCCCAACTGCCGGGCGGCTTCGGATTGGCCGGTTGCCTCGGTCTCCAGTTGGAACTTTTTCGCCCGAGCCAGGGTCTCGATGCGGAACTGCTCTGCCTCGGCCGGCCGGCGCACGGTCGCTTGCAGCTCCTGTTCCTTCCGCAACGCCTCCTGCTGCTGGACCTCGATCTGCTTTTGCTTCTCGATGACCTCGATCTGGACGTTCTCCGCGGTCACCTGTTGTTGCGACTTTTTCTCCTGCAGTTTGCGCTCCATCTCGGCAATCACCTGCTGGCGATTGACCTCTCGGTCGTAGGCCGCCTTTTGTACCTCGTAGGACTTGCGCGATTCAGCGACTTTGGTCTCGGCTTCGAATTTGGCGGTCTCTCCGGCCTGCCGCGCATGAGCGGACTTGATGGTGGCGTCCCGTTCGGCTTCAGCCTCACCAATTGTGGCATCCCGCTTGACCTCCGCGGTCCGCGGCCGGCCCAGCGCATCCAGATAACCCTGGTCGTCCTGGATATTCTTAATCACGAAGGAGTCGATCACCAGGCCCATATTAGCCATGTCCGGCCCGGAAGTCTCCTGCACCTGCTGGGCGAATTTGTCGCGCTCGCGGTAGATCTCTTCCACCGTAAGCATGCCCAGCATGGCCCTCAAGTGACCGGCCAACGTTTCATGGGCCACGTTGTGGATCTCACTTTGGCTCTTGGAGAGAAAGCGCTCGGCGGCCGTGGCGATAGAGACGTCATCCGAACCGATCTTCATCTGGGCCACACCGTCCACCGTCACCGGCACCCCTTTGACAGTGTACACTTCGTCCGTGCGGACTTCGATGGTGATCAGCTCCAATGAAAGCATATCCACCCGCTCCAAGACCGGCCAGATAAAGGCAGCGCCGCCCGTGACAATGCGATAGCGACGCCGTTCCCTACTCCCGGTTGTCGGGTCGATCACCGTCTCCCCCCGCCCCGAGATCACCAACACCTGGTTTGGGCCCACCTTTTTCAGGCGTGACGAAAGCGCTATCACCGCCCCGAAAAGGACCACGGCGATGATCACGATGACAAAAGCCAGAGCAGCACCGGTCATGAGAACCTCCTTGCGTTATCTTTCCACGTCGACCGGCCGCACCACGGCGGTGCCTCCGACGACCCGGATAATCTCCACCTGAGCGCCGCGCGGTACGCTCTCCGAACCGATCAACCGCGCGCCAAACGTCATGCGGCGCCCTTCCGCTACCAACGCGATCCGCCCGCTGCCTCCAGGTTCTATGGGCAACGTCACCTCGGCCAGCGTGCCGGTTAGGCGCGAAAGCCGAACATCGCTGGACCCCTGGGACTTGAGCAGAACCGCGCCAAAAAAGACCTGTACCACGCCTCCCATGACGACCCCGCCCAACATGCCCCACAGCAGACTGGTAATAGCAGAGACCTCAAAGGCCAACGTCGATATGAGTCCGGCGCCGCCAAACCCGGTGACGAAACTGGCGATGGTGAAAGGACTGATTGACGGAAGGTGTAACCCGCCCCCGGCCGGCAGCTGGGGCGCATCGACACCCAGCGACATCTCTGGCACCTCCACCCCGCCGATGTCGATCGGGCCCAGGTGAAAATCCAGGTCGGGTCCCCCCACCTCCACATCCGCGCCAAAATCGGCCCCGATCAGCGAGATCACCGTGTACATCAGGCCGATGGCCACCATGGCAAAGTATATGCAGTTAATCGACTCGCCGGGCACCCAATCGAACATCGGTGTTCCTCCGCGCGCCATCCCACAAACGTCAACGTCATTATAGAGCGATATCCATGGCTGGTCAAGCAAACCCGCCGGTTCTCGCGCCGCGCACGGCTGGCGGGTTGCCCGGTTGGATGTTGACAGCCGCAGGGAGCGGTGCTATAATACATTGCAGAATTCTATTCTGCATTACAGAATGTGGCGCCAGGCTGCGGACCTGCGCTGCAGAGCGGAGGTTGGAAATGCTGAATCTGGAAGAACTCACCGTCTACATCAATGGCCGCTTTGTCCCCGGCAATCAGGCCACCATTTCCGTCTTTGACCGCGGCCTGCTGTTTGGTGATGCGGTCTTTGAGGGCATTCGTGAATACTCGGGCCGGGTGTTCAAACTGGACGAACATGTCGACCGGCTGTACGACTCGGCGCGCATCATCAGCCTGACCATCCCCCTCTCCAAAGAAGAGATGAAGCAAGCCATCCTGGAGACACTGCGCCGCAACCGGTTGCAGGACGCCCACATGCGCCCGATCGTCACCCGAGGAGTCGGAGCGCTGGGTGTCGGGCCCGGCCGGGACGTCAACCCAACCGTGATCATCTTTGCCCACCCATGGAAGCCGTTCCTGGGCGACCAGGGCATCGCGCTGAAAACCGCTGCGGTGCGCAGGACCCCACCCGAGTGCATCGATTCGCGTGTCAAGCACACTGGCTACCTGAACAACATTCTGGCCAAGTTGGAGGCGGACGCGGCCGGCGCCAACGAGGCGCTATTGCTGGACGTACACGGTTTTGTTACCGAGGGACCGGGTGAGAATTTTCTACTGATCAGAGGCGGCGCCATGGTTTCGCCGACCACCACCAACATCCTCAACGGGATTACCCGTCGCACGGTCATGGAGTTGGCTCGGCAGGCCGGACTCCGGACCGAGGAGCGGAACCTCACGCTGGGCGACGTCTATACCGCCGACGAAGCGTTGGTGTGCGGGACCGGCGCCGAGATTGTGCCGGTGGTCCGGGTGGACGGCCGGCCCATCGGGTCCGGCGAGGCCGGTCCCGTGACGCGCAGCCTGATGACGGCCTTTCGGCAGTTGGTTCAGCAAGAGGGCACGCCAGTCTACTAGGATCGGATCATCGTGGAGCACGATTCCCATGCACGCGAAAGGGGGTGTTGCCCGTACCACCAACTCACTTCACCGGCCTGACCGGCCGGCCTGTATCCAGTTCACAGAGCACTATTAGAAGGAGGTATCAAGATGTTCAGGAATTCACGCATTTTGTCGGTCACGCTGCTGGTGGTTATGCTGGGCACCTCGCTCCTGACCGCGTGCGGCGGCAGCAAGGCCGGCGAGATCAAGATCGGCAGCATCGCACCCCTGACCGGTCCCATTGCCACCTATGGTCAGTCTCATAAGAACGCGGTTGACCTGCTGGCGGAGCAGATCAACGCCAAGGGCGGCGTCCTGGGCAAGACCATCGTCATTCTACACGAGGATGACCAGGGCGATCCGGTGATCGGCGCCAACGCAGCGCAGAAACTGATCGAGCAGGACAAGGTCGTGGCCATTGTGGGCCCGATTCCCAGCCGGATCGGCATGGCGGCTTCACCTATCGCCCAATCGGCCGGAGTTCCCATGGTGGTGACCGGCACCAACCCCGACATCACGCCCGGCAAGAGCTTTGTGTTTCGCAGTTGCTGGACGGACGACTTTCAGGGTCTGGTGATGGCCAAGTTTGCCTACGAAGAGCTGGGTGCGCGGACTGCGGGCATCCTGTATGACCTGGGCAACGACTATGCCAAGAGCGTGTCGGAGATCTTTGCCAACACGTTCAAGGCGTTGGGCGGTTCCATCACCACGGTGGAGACTCACCCCACAGACGTGACCGACTTCCGCGCGCAGTTGACCAACATCAAGGCCACCTCGCCGGATGTCTTTTTCTTCCCCGATTTTTACAACGACGCGAACCTGATTGGCAAGCAGGCCCGCGAGGTTGGTCTGACGGCCCAAATGCTGGGCGCCGACGGCTGGGACTCGCCGGACCTGGACCTGGCCACGTTGGACGGGGCATACTATACCAGCCACTTTTCCAAGGAAGACCCGCGGGCCGAGACGCGCGCTTTTGTGTCCGACTTTGCCGCCAAGTACGGGTCGGAGCCGGATCTTTTGGCCATCATGGGGTATGATGCGTTGCTGATCGTTCTGGACGCCATCAAACGGGCCGACAGCACCGAAGGCGCCAAGATTCGGGACGCCATGGCCGCCACGGCCGGACTGGCCGGGGCCCAGGGCAACATCAGCTTTGACGAGAACGGCGATCCGCGAACCCTCCCGGCCGCCATTCTTCAGATCAAGGGTGGAACCACCACCTACGTGATGAGCTTCGAGCCCTAATCTCCTCCTGCCTGGTAGGGGCGGGCCACCCAGCTTGCCCGTCGGGGTTCCGATCCCACCACACCCGCCCCTACCCACACTCTTGTCCGGGAGCTGATCATGGAGCAACTGCTCAGCCAGATCATCAACGGCGTGCAGGTGGGCACCATCTATGCGCTCATTGCCTTGGGCTACACCATGGTCTATGGCATTGTCAAGCTCATTAACTTTGCCCACGGCGACCTGATCATGGTGGGCAGTTACGTGGCTTACCTGAGCATCGTTCATTATCAAGTGCCCTTTCCGGCCGCGTTTTTGTTGGCCATGCTGGTCTGCGGATCACTCGGGGTGTTGATGGATCGGATCGCCTACAAGCCCCTCCGCGCCCGGCCGCGGCTGTATGCCCTGATCACCGCCATGGGGGTTTCGCTCTTTTTGGAACATGGAGCGCGCAACCTGCCCTTCATCGGTCCCAGCTTTCGTCGCTTTCCAGACGTGTTTCCCACCCAGAACTATGTCCTCACCGGCAGCGTTACGGTGACCAACATTCAGCTCTTTAACGTGGCGGTGGCGGTCGCGCTGATGGCACTCTTGCAGTACGTCATCAAATACACGCGGGTCGGCATGGCCATGCGGGCGGCTTCACAGGACCCGGACGCCGCCCGGTTGATGGGGATCAACGTGGATCGGGTGATCGCCACCACCTTTGCCATCGGCGGGATGCTGGCGGGTGCGGCCGGTGTGCTGTTGGCAGTGGCCTACCCCCGGCTCAGCCCCTACATGGGCATTGTCCCCGGCCTGAAGGCCTTTGTCGCTGCCGTCTTTGGCGGCATCGGCAGCATCCCGGGCGCCATGGTGGGCGGGTTGATCATGGGGGTGGTAGAGACACTGGCGACGGCGGTCTATTCCCAGGTGGCCGAAGGGGTCTTTTTCGTCATCCTCATTGCTGTCCTCCTGTTTCGCCCGGCCGGTCTGCTGGGCCAGCCAACGGTGGAAAAGGCATGACGACCTGGTTGCGCCGAAAGAACGTCCGCACCGCGGCCCTGTTGCTCCTGGCCTTTGCTCTGCTGCAGGGTTTCAACAGCGCCGGGCTGCTGACGAATTACATCCTGTTCGTCATCATGGTCGGGCTGATCAACGCCATCCTCACCGTCAGCCTGAACGTCATCACCGGTTTCACGGGGCAGTTCTCCATCGGGCACGCCGGCTTCATGGCCATTGGCGCCTACACCGCCGGAATGTGCACCAAGCTGGTGTTTCAGGTCGGGCCGGACTCGCCGTTCTGGATTCGCGAACCGGCGTTCCTGGTCAGCCTCTTGGCCGGTGGCGCGGCGGCCGGGCTCATCGCCTTTCTCATCGGCATCCCGGCGTTGCGGTTGCGAGGCGACTATTTGGCCATTGCCACGCTGGGTTTCAACCAGGTGGTGGTGGTGGTGTTCAACAATCTGGACTTTGTCGGCGGCCCGCGCGGTTTCACCGGTCTGCCCAAACTCACCAACTTTGTCTGGGTGGCAGCCGTTACCGCGGTCTCGGTTTGGGTCATGCACAACCTGATTCATTCCATACATGGCAGCCAGTGCATCGCGATCCGCGAGGATGAACTGGCTGCCGAGTCCTTGCGGGTCGACAGCACCCGGTACAAAAGCTTGGCCTTTGTTGTCTCTTCCTTTTTTGCCGGCATTGCCGGCGGGCTGTTGGCCCACCTGCTCCAACTGGCTCACCCCAGCCAGTTCACCTTTCTCAAATCCATCGACATCTTGCTTATGCTGGTGGTGGGCGGCATGGCCAGCATCCCGGGTTCGATTGTCGCTGCCATCACCCTGACCATTCTGCCCGAGTTCCTCCGCTTTTCGCAGGACCTGCGGTTGGTCATCTACCCGGTCATCCTGATTGTCTTTGTGCTCTACAACCCGGTTCCGCGGGTGCAGGCGCTGCTGCAACGTCGCCTGCTGCGGCGGGCCGCACGGGCCGAGGGCACGGGAGGATGAGCGCATGACCTTGCTGGAGTTGCAGGGTTTGAGCAAGTCGTTCGGTGGACTGGCGGCGGTTCGCTCGGCCAGCCTGGAGGTCAATACGGGCGACTTGATCGGGTTGATTGGACCCAATGGGGCGGGCAAAACCACCGTCTTTAACCTGATCAGTGGGTTCTACACGCCCACGAGCGGGTCAATCCGATTTCGGGGAGAGGAGATCGGTGGGCTCAAGGCCCACCAGGTGGCCAACCGCGGAGTGGCCCGGACCTTTCAGAACATCCGGCTCTTTCGAGAGTTGACCATTCTGGAGAACGTGCGCATTGCGCACCATCCGTACGCCGCGTACTCGCTGGCCGATTCGATTCTGCATTCGCGTCGGTATCGGGATGGCGAGCGGCGGTTGCGGGCGGAGGCGCTGGAATACCTGGCGACCTTTGGCCTGCAGGGCCGGGCCGAGACACTGGCCAAGAACCTGCCGTATGGCGAGCAACGACGATTGGAGATTGCCCGGGCGCTCTCCACCCGGCCGAGTCTACTGCTGCTTGACGAACCGGCCGCCGGGATGAACCCACAAGAGACGGTGGCACTCATGCAGCTCATCGAGTTCATCCGTGAGCGTTTCGAGTTAACCATAGTGCTCATTGAGCACCAGATGCGGGTGGTGATGGGCATCTGCCAACACATCCTGGTGATGGATTTTGGAGAAATCATCGCGCGGGGCGACCCGCAAGAGATCCAACGCAACCCGCGGGTGATCGAGGCATACCTGGGACAACAGGCAGGTTAGCATGCTGCTTCAGGTTGTGGACCTCCACGTTTACTATGACTCCATCCACGCTCTGCAGGGCGTCTCCATGGACGTGGACCGGGGCGAGGTAGTCACGTTGATTGGCGCCAACGGAGCAGGCAAGAGCACCACCCTGCGCGCCATCTCGCGGCTCATCCCCACCCGTTCCGGTCGAATCCTGTTGGACGGGCAGGACCTGCTCGGAATGCCGGCCCACGCAGTGGCGGAACACGGGATTTCGCACGTGCCCGAGGGGCGCCGGGTCTTTCCACAGATGACGGTCCGGGAGAACCTGTTGCTGGGAGCCTATACGCGTTTCCAAAAGGCCCGGGTCGACCGGGCGCTGGAGACGGTCTATGGCCATTTTCCGGTGTTGCGGGAGCGTCGCGGGCAACTGGCGGGTACGCTGTCCGGCGGAGAACAGCAAATGCTGGCCATGGGTCGCGGGCTGATGAGCGAACCGCGAATCCTGCTACTAGACGAACCTTCCATGGGCCTGGCGCCCATCCTGGTGGAGCAGATCTACCAGATCATCCGCGAGATCAGCCGGGAAGGGGCCACCATCTTGCTGGTGGAACAGAACGCGCACATGGCGCTGTCGGTAGCCCAGCGTGGATATGTGCTGGAGACCGGCCGGATCGTGCTGGCCGGCCGGGCGAAGGACCTGGCAGCCAATCAGGCGGTGCAGGAAGCGTATTTGGGCGGTGCGGCCGGCAGTTGAGCGTTCGCACGCCGGCCGCCCGATGATCCATTGATGTAGAGGGGAATTATGGCGATTCAGAGAACAAGCGTGCCCGACCTGCAAGAGATGAAGCGGCTGGGCGACAAGATCACATTGCTCACCGCCTATGACTGCCTGCTGGCGGGGCTGATCGACGAGGCGCAGATTGACCTCATCCTCATAGGGGACTCAGTGGGCATGGTGGTGCTCGGGTACGAGAGCACGGTGCCGGTGACGCTGGAGCAGATGGTCCACCACACGCAGGCGGTGGTATCCACTGCCCACCGGCCGCTCATCATTGCCGATATGCCGTTTGGCTCTTTTGAGCCCAGCGACGAGGAGGCCATCCGCAGCGCCCAGCACCTGGTCAAGGTGGGCGGTGCGCAGGCAGTCAAGGTGGAAGGGGGCAACGACCTGGTGCGGCGTCGGATAGGCGCCATCGTGCAAGCCGGCGTGCCGGTGATGAGCCATTTGGGGCTCACGCCGCAGACCACCACCATGCTGGGCGGCTACCGGGTGCAAGGGCGCGAGGCGAGCGCCGCCCAACAGATCCTGGACCACGCCCGGTCGCTCCAGGCAGAGGGCATCTTTTCCCTGCTCCTGGAGTGCGTGCCGGCCGAAGTGGCCCGCGCCGTCACTGCCGAGCTACACGTACCGGTGATCGGCATCGGCGCCGGAGCAGAGTGCGACGGGCAGGCGTTGGTGACGCAGGACCTGCTGGGGCTCTACCCGGCCCTGCCCCGGCACGCCCGCCAGTTTGCCCAGCTTCGGTCCACCATCAGCGAAGCATTGGCCGAATTCCGCAGCGAGGTCAAGGCCCAGCGCTTTCCGGCCGAAGAGAACACCTTTCACATGAAGGCGCAAGAGGCGGCCAAGTTCAGTCGGTAATGCGATGACCCGATCTAGGTTGCGACCTATCTACCCGGTCCACTCGGTGGAGCGGACCATCCGCATCCTGGACGCGCTGCGAGATGCCGTCGACCCGGTGGGGGTGACCGAGTTGGCGCTGGCCCTGGGCCAGACCGCCAGCGCAGTGCACCGCCACCTGAGCACGCTGCAGTACCACGGGCTGGTGGAACAGGATCCGTTGACACAGCGCTACACCCTGGGGACACGGCTCATCGACTACGGAACCCGGGTGATGGGCCGGCTGGGACTGGGAGAACGGACCCGGCCGCATTTGGAACGGCTGGCGGCCGAGGTGAATGAGACGGTGAACCTCTGCCTCCTGCGCGGGCAGGAGGCTCTGTTTGTGGACAAGATCGAGAGCCAAGAGTTCCTGCGCCTGGTGACCCACATGGGCACACGGGTTCCGCTCTATTGCTCCGGAGTGGGCAAAGCCATGCTCGCATTCCTGGCACCAGAGGAGCAATCGGCCGTCATGGGTGCGGGTCCGTTGAACCGCTACACGCCGTCCACCATCACCGACCCGACATGCCTGCGGCAAGAGCTCGGCCGCATCCGCGCGCAGGGGTACGCCGTGGACGCGGAGGAGTACCTGCCGGGCGTGGTCTGCGTGGCGGCGCCCATCCTGGACCGCCACGGCCGCGCCATGGCGGCGGTCAGCGTCTCCGGACCCGTCAGCCGATTGACACCCGAGCGGGTGTTGGAGGTGGCCCCCCGCGTGCGTGCCGCGGCCGAGGGGATCACGCGATCCATCGCCGCCGGCGGGGTGAATTAGCGGCCGACGACCGCTGGACCGGATGGGTCGGCGTTTACATGGGCGGCAAGCCTCGGATATAATGGGCGAGCGGCAAACGGCCGTCACCCTGGAAGAGCGGAGGAACGTCATGACACGCATCATCCTGGTCCGGCACGGACAGACCGAGTGGAACCGCCTGGAGCGCTTTCGCGGGCGGGCAGACGTTCCGCTCAACGCCACCGGCCTGGCGCAGGCCCAGGATACCGGCGAGCGCATCGCCGCGTCGGCATCCGCCGCCCCACAGTGGCGGCCGATCGCAGTCTATACCAGTCCGCTCTCCCGCGCCGTCCGCACGGCCGAGGCCATCGCCCGGCATTTTGACCTGCCGGTACAGGTCCATTCAGGCCTGGTGGACATTGACTACGGCCAGTGGCAAGGATTGTCCCCGTCCGAGGTGCAGGACCGCTGGCCGGACGAATTTCGCCGCTGGTATGAACAACCGCACCTGGCCCGCATCCCGGGCGGTGAGGCGTTGGCCGACCTGCGCCAACGCGGCATGGCGGCCGTTGCTGAAGTGACCGAGCGCCACCCAGGGGAGACAGTGATCCTGGTCGGCCACACAGTCATCAACCGGGTCCTCCTGCTGGGCGCCCTGGGCCTAGGCAACGACCGCTTTTGGCGCTTGCGACAGGATACCTGCGCCGTCAACGTTCTGGAAGCCGAGGCCGGCGACTATACGTTGGTGACCCTCAACGACACCTGCCACCTCGCGGCCGCAGGTTGAGCTTGCCTGTCACTTGCGGCGGTGGAACCCGCCTCAAGTAGCCGTCCACTGCCTCCGCGCCGGTTGTCCGGCCGGCCGACGCTATTTCCGCAGCACCACCGGCAGGTAGAGCTTGGTGCCTACGTCCACCCGGACCGCCAGCACAAACTCGGACAGGTGATCCAGCACCACCACGATGGTGTTGGCGGCCGTGTTCAGTGTCTGTGGCGGCTTGACCCAGGCGCTCAGAACCGTGTCGTAGCGCAGCAACTCCAGATCGGCCTCGTCTGCCCCGGCCGGCAGCGCGCTCTCGTCATAGTGCACCGTCAGCGTGATGGGAGTGGTGAGGTTGGTGATCGGGTTCCCGTACTGATCCACCGCCTCCAGGTGAAAGACCAGGCCAGCCAACTGGAATTCGCCGGTAAGGTTGTTGGAGCTCACCTGCGGCGTATAGGTGATGATCATGCTGCCGCTCATCTCCGGCGACCAGGCCATATCCAGCGCACCGTCCGAGGTGGTCTGAGATCCACCGGGGATGCCCGTGACCACCTGGTAAACGGTCACCCGAGTGGAGGCCGTGGCTTGACCCTCCATGTTGGTGGCCGTGACCGTGGCGGTATAGACGCCGGCCGTCAGGTAGGTATGAGACACCTGCTGCCCGTTGCCGGTGGCGCCGTCGCCAAACTGCCAGGCGTAGACCACGTTGGTCCCGGCGGTGATGGTTGCCGTCAGGCGGGTGATCGCTCCCAGCCGGGTCGGGCCGTCGTTTTCGGCCGCGAGTCCCTGTATGGGGATGTCCGGCACATACTCGTCGGCGCCCATGTCGAAACCGGGTCCATTCGGCCGCGGCTGCCCGTCGATGTCGGTTGTGATTCCGGCATTCACCCCGGCGTCGCGGGCGGCCGACAACGGGCCGATGCGGTAGTTGAGGTTGGCTGGATCCAGGAATGCCGGGTTTCCCCACAGGTTGACCGTGCCGGTGACCAACGCCCCCCAGTAATCGGTGTCGTTGGCCCAGGCGCCCGTCCCCCACAGCGTCCCTTCAGTCGTGGCCGGGTTACCCGGGCTGACATATACCCCAAAGGAATGGCCGACAACGATGGTGTTGGTCATCGAGACCGATCCGCTGGACAGGCTGATACCGGTGCCCAAATAAGCACCTCGGTTACCGGCGATTGTATTGTGCACCATTCGCACAGTGCCGCCGTTGATCTCAACTCCGTCAGTAAGGCCGCCGCCGACGTTTTCCACGATCATATTGTTGACCAGCAATACGTCAGTGCCAGACAGTCGGACGCCCCCACCGGTGCCTGCGGCCACGTTGCGGTAGAACCAGTTATCCCGCAGGACGCCTCGATATCCAAAAAAGTAGATGCCGCCGCCATAGTGACCGACGTTGTCGTGGATGTGGTTGCCTGCCAACAGCACGTCGTCGCTGTACAGGCCCTCGCCCCGGATGACCTGTACCCCACCACCCCAGCCATATCCCAGAGCGATATTGTCGAATATCTCGTTATCCACCAGTTGACAGCGAGGGCAGCTCGTCAGCGAGACGCCGCCGGCCTGACCGCCGCCCGAGTAAGGGTCGGCCGCAGCGGTGTTGGCATAGATCGCGTTGTCAACCAGCCGGGCGTCCGGACTATAGTACACCATCACACCACCGGTGAAGCCGGTGGATTGGTTGTGGTGGATCTGGTTCCCGGTCAGAACCGCCCGGGCCGAATCGTACACAAAGACGCCGCCGCGAGCGTCTGGACCCGACCCGTTGTGGTCAATCTCGCAGTTCCGGACCACGGCATGGCCACTCTGCAGCATCGCGCCATGTTGCGTCGCGTTGGTCAACCGCAAGAACTCGACGGTCGGCGTGTAGAGACCATGGGTGAAAATCACCACCGCATCGCCGTTGGCATCCAGTGTGGTCGGGTAGAGCTGCGGGTTCCAGACAGAGAAATCGGCGCTGTACCCTCCACGGATGGTCAACTCCTTGTTCAGGTTCACCTGCGGTTGGCCGTTCTTGGGATTCGAGTCAACGCAGAGCCCGGCTACCTTGACCACGTCGGTCGCCTGCCAGCTGGCGCTGATCGCCGCGTGCACCGTCTGGTAGTCGGTCGCGTCGTCGTTCAACCGAACCCAGCAGGTCCGCACCACCTGCACCTGAATTTCGCCAGTGTCAACCGACAGCGAGTTGCTGGCGGTGACAACCGCGGTGTAGCCGCCCACCGCCGAGTAGGTGTGATTCACCGCCGGACCGGCGTCGCGCACCGGCGGCGTGCCATCGCCAAAGTACCAGTCATAGACCACGTTGCTGCCCTCGGCGACGGTAGCGGTGAAATATGTCGCCAGGTGCAGCGGAGTGGGGCTATCCGCGGTCAGCGCCAGGCCGGCGATGGGCGTGTTGTGGGTGATGGTCACCCGGGTGCTCGCCATCAAAGCGTTGGTCGAGTTGCTGGCGGTCACCACCGCGGTGTACGAACCGACCGCAGGATAGACGTGCTCGACCACCGCACCATGCCCGCGCTGCCCGTCGCCCAGGTCCCAGTTGAACACCACGTTCTCGCCGCCGGTCACGGTGGCGCTGAGCACGGTGACGTCCCGCAGCTCCATTGGGCTGTTGTTGAACACCGCGAGGCCGGTCACCGGGTCATCCGGAGTCACCTCGTCGGCGCCGATGTCAAACCCGGCGCCCGACGGCCGGGGGTCGCCGTCGATATCCACCGTTACCCCGGCATCGACTCCCACGTCCACCGCGGCCGAGGCGAGAAGGATGTGATAGTTGCCGAACACCGGATCCACAAAGGCCGGATCGCCCCAGATGCTGGCCGTCTCCGTCACCACCTCGCTGCTCATGGCCGCCCAATCCTCGCCGTTGGCCCAATCGCCAGCGCCCCAGAGTGTCGAGTCCAGCGTGGCCTGTGCCATGTTGAGGTACAGACCAACCAAGTGCCCTGCCATGATGTTGTTGGTCATGGTGAGATGCGCATTGAGATAGAGATAGATGCCCCATCCCTGGTTGTCAACTAACGTGTTGTGCGCCATCTGCACGTTGCTCTGGTACAATTCGAGGCCACCTGCCCCCGACCCTAGCGGTGTGAGCGAGTTCTCCGCTACCACATTGTTGACCAGCAACAGATCCGTCAGGCCCGTACCTTCCATCGCGCCGCCGGCCCGGGCGCGGTTCCGGTAAAGTACATTGCCCTGGACGATCAATTGGTCGCAGTTTTGGGCACGGATACCGCCGCCATACCAGACGGCTGAGTTGTTTTCGATCCGGTTGGCAATCAGGGTCACGCGGCTTGAATCGTACAGGTAGATTCCGCCGCCCAAGCCGTCGGTTTGGTTATTCTTGACCTGATTGGCCGAGAGGGTTACATCGGCACTGCTGCCCACATAGACCCCGGTACCCTGTTGCGCGCCCCAATTCTCCTGAATGACGTTGCCCGTCAACGTAACCCGAGTGGAGGCATAGATGCCCACAGCGCCGGCCCGGTTACCCACCAATTGGTTGCCGGCCAAAAGGGCATCATGCTCGCTGTTCAGGTACACTGCAGTGCCGGTGCGGTTCTCCACCATCTCGTTGGACTCTAGCGTGACAGAGGTGTTGAGGTAGAGATAGACTGCCGCTCCGCCACCCTGATTATTGGAAAATGTATTGTGCGCCAACGCCGCACCGGTGGTCTGGGTCAGATAGCAGCCTCCGCCATAAAAAGAGGCCTGATTGTCATAGATCTGGTTGTTGGCCAGCAGCGCCGCGGTGCTGTTACGTCCATAGATGCCCGCTCCGTCGCTACCGGCCGTGTTGTGATGGATCTGGTTGCCGGTCAACGTCGCGCCGTGGGCCCCGTTTAAGTAGATGCCTCCCCCGCTGTAATCGGCCGTGTTGCTATAGATCTGGCTATTGATCACCGTAGCGCCCGAATAGAGGTACAAGCCGGCGCCCTCCCGCGCAGTGTTGCCGTAGATATGACAGCCGCTGATGACGGCTCGCACGTTTGAATGGGCCGCGTGCAGGCCGCCGCCTTGAGCCAGGTTGTAGCCGTTGGTGAGATGGAGCGCCTCCAGCGTAGGAGTGTAGGGGGTGACCGCGTAGGCCAGGTACACCACGCGCCCCAGTCCCTCCGCGTCGAGGACGGTGGGATAGGCGGATGGGTCCCAGGTGCCAAAATCGGAGCTGTATCCGCCCCGGATGGTGAGCGTCTTGTCCAGGTAGACTTGTTGCGTGTACAAGCTCTGGACGCCTCGGCAGGTGCCGGAGACCTTGACCACATCGGCCGGGTCGGTGCTGGCATTGACTGCGGCTTGAACCGTGTCATAGACCGTGGGGCTGTCGTTGAGCCGCACGTAGCATTCCCGCACCCAGATCTGAACCAGGGTGCCGGCCGTCTGTTGGTTGACGCTGTTGGTGGCGGTCACGATTACCTGGTAGGTACCCACTGCCGGATAGGTATGCCTCAGCGCGCTACCGCCAGGGAACGTGCCCGCGCCGGTCTGTGGCGGCGACCCATCGCCAAAGTCCCAGGTGTACAGCACGCCGGTTCCGGCGCTGACCGTCGCCGTCAAGTTGGTAGCGTAGCCTAATTCGGTGGGGCTGTCGCTGACCACCACCAGCCCCGCGATGGGCACGTCGATAACCGTGACCCGGGTGGTGGCGGTGAGAAGACTGCTTCCGTTGCTGGCGGTGACGGTGGCGGTATAGATGCCAACCTCACCATACACGTGGCTTGCGGCTGCGCCGATGCCATGGGGGCTGCTGTCGCCGAAATCCCAGTCAAAGACGACGTTGCTGCCTCCCGTCACCGTTGCCGTCAGGTGGGTAGGCTGCTCCAGCGCGGTTGGGCCGTCGTTGGTCGCCACCAGCCCGGTGACCGGCCGATCGACAATGGTGACCAGGGTGGACGCAGAGACCTCTCCCACGCTGTTGGTGGCGGTCACCCGCGCGGTATAGACCCCGACCTGCCCGTAGACGTGGCTCACCGTCCGGCCGACCACCAGGTCCGTGCCGTCGCCCAGGTTCCAGACGTAGCTGACGTTGCTGCCGGCCGTGATGGACGCGGTCAGATGGGTGGTCTGGCCCAGCTCGGTCGGGCTGTCGTTGGTCGCCGCCAAGCCGGCGATGGGCGCATCGGTGATGGTGACCGTGGTAGAGGCCACCAGCTGGTTCACGTTGTTGCTGGCGGTGACCACGGCGCTATAGACGCCGACCTGCGGATAGACAAAGGTCACCACCGGGCCCTGCCGGACAGCGCCGTTGCCCAGGTCCCAGTTGTAGGAGACGTCCTCCCCGGCGGTGATGGTGGCGGTCAGCGTGGTTGCCCCTCCCAGGACCGTGGGGCTGTCGTTGGTCGCAATCAGCCCTTCGATGGGCGTGCCGTAGATGAGCTCGTCGGCGCCCAGATCGTAACCCATCCCGTACGGCCGGGGATCGCCGTCGACATCGGTGCTCACACCGGAATCGACCCCCTGATCCACCGCGGCTGAGGCCTCGGTCAGGTGGTAGCCGTCAGCGTCAAACGCCGGGACACCCACCCGCTGGTGAAGAATTGTGACCGTGGCGGTGGGAGCGACGGTGGCTGTGATGGGGGTCGCCGGGTCCCAGAGCACCCCCTTCATCGTCACGGTGTTCCCGCCCGCCACGTAAAGCCCGATGGGGTGATTGACCAGGACCGTGTTGGTCATGGCGACCGAACTAAACACGCCCGGCTCCATATCCAGGTAGAGCCCGGCGCCGTCCCCGTTGCGGGCGATGGTCGAGTGCGCCATCCGCACGATCGAAGAGTAGACCGATATGCCGTCGGCATCCCAACTGCTGTCCTGGTTATCAGCCACCACCACGTTGACGGCGTCCAGGTCGCACCATTCCAGCGCCAGGCCGCCGGCGTATTCCGCCACGTTGCCCAGTACCCGGTCGCCGTCCAGCGAGGCATATCCCTCGGCGATGAGCATGCCGCCCGCCCACTCGGCCGTGTTCTCGGCGATCAGGTTATGGCTGAGCCAAGTCTCGCCGTGCGGAACGAGAGCCAACCCGCCGCCGTACGCACCGACATTGCGACGAATGACGTTCTCCTCGAACCTGCTTCCGTCGACCTCGTACGCCCATACTCCACCGCCGTCCTCGGCCGCCGAGTTGTCCTCCACGGTGTTCCCCCGCACAATGAGCGCGCTCTGGGTCAGCGCCATGCCTCCGCCGCCCAGTCCACCAGAGTTGTCCCACAACCGGTTGCTTGCGACCAGGCCCTCGACTTCCTGCAGGCCCAGCCCGCCGCCCTCGCCGCCGTTGTCCTCACCGGGAAGATAGAGGGCGGTGTTGCCGTAAAGATCGTTGGTGGAAACCGTTACCGTGAGGCAACGGCCCAGGTATAGCCCGCCGCCATGGCCGCCAGCCTCCGTGCCGGCGGTGTTGGTGGAGACGGTGTTGGCATCAATGAGCACAGCCCCGGAATCCAACAGCCACAGCCCACCTCCATCCCGTCCGGCGCTGTTCGAATGGACCTGGTTGCCGGTCAACGTGACCGTCAGGGCCAGGCTACCCGCCAGGCCACCGCCGGCCTGGCCTGACTCGTTGCCAAAGAGCTGGTTGTCGCTGAGGACCAGCACGTCCCCGCAGCATACCGACACCCCGCCTCCTTCCTGGCCCGAGCTGTTCCCGTGGACGAGGTTGTGGGATAGCGTCACACTATAGAACCCGGGTAGAGCCAGGCCGCCGCCATGATCACCCGTCGTGTTGGAGGTGACCGTGTTGCCGGTGATGAGCAGGTTCTCGATATCGCCGGCACGCAGACCGCCGCCGTCGCCGCCGGATGCGTTGCCACGGATGACGTTATCCTCCACCACTAGCGCAGCTCCACCGTCCAGCGCCACCCCGCCGCCATCATAGTCGGCCTGGTTGCCCTCGATGGTGTTGCCGCGCACCAGGGCGCCAACGCAATCCCACAGGTACAGCCCGCCGCCAGCCTCGTCCGTAGTATTGGCGAATATCTGGTTCTCGAGGACCGACAGACTGCTCATGATGGCCCACACGCCGCCGCCGTGCCCGCCGGTGGAGCTGTTGCCCTGAATCTGGTTGTCGCGGAGGTTGGGCGATCCCTCGGCGATGGCCAGGCCGCCGCCGCCAACGCCGGTAGCGGCGTTGGAGTAGACCTGGCTGGCAACCAGCTGGGCATCGCTCAACGCGATGGCCAATCCCGCCCCGGCCTCGGCGGTGTTGCCGTGTATCCGACAGCCACTGATGGTGGCGGTGGCGCCGATGATATAGACTCCACCCCCGCCGTCCCGCTCGCCGAACTGGCCCCAGCCGCCCAGGCCCAACGGGTACCCGCCGGTGATCTGCAGCCCTTGGACCGTAGGTTGAACCTCCCCCGGATCGCCGGCTGCCTCGCCGGTGATGTACAGGGCACGGCCCAACCCGGCCGCGTCCAGGACCGTCGGGTACGCCTCCGGGTCGGGCGGCCCGGAAAAGGTCTGGCTGTAGCCGCCCTGGATGGTCAACGTCTTGCTGACGTAGACGGTCTGGCGCAGTCCGCCCCGGGTGTTGACCCCGGCGCAGTATCCGGCGACCTTGACCAGATCACCCGCGTCAGTGCTGGCATCCACCGCGGCCTGCACCGTCTGGTAGTCGGCCGGGTCGTCGTTGAGTTTCACCCAACAGGTGCGTTGCACCTCATAGGCGCCCTTGTCCACCAGCGGCGGCGTGCCGATGCCGGTGTCGGGTATGCCCGGCTGATCGATAAAGCGGGGATTACCGTCCCGGTCCAGCGGCGTCGGCTCGGTGGTGTTTCCATCGTCGTCCAGGTCGGCCGCGTCGGCCGGCACCGCGCTGTTGTCGCCCGCATCGATGGCCGGAGAGGTCGGGTGCAGGCGCAGGTCGTCGTCCGGCGTCCCGATCACATCATCTGCGCCGTCGGGGTCGACAAAACGGGGATTCAGGCTGATGTTGCCGGTTCCGGCGTACCCCCCCTGGATCAGCGAGTGCTGCACCGTGAGCAGCCCTCCAGCGTTGTGGATCTGGCTGGAGTAGGTGGAAATGTTGCCCCACAGGATGGCATTGCGCACGCTGGTTCCTGGACTGCTGGTGCTGTGGCTCCAGAGTCCGCCGCCGTAGCCGGAGGCATGTGTGCAGCGGTTGCCGTATAGAGTCACATTGATCAGGCTGGGATTTCCCGAGTTGACACGCACCCCACCGCCATTAAAAACCGCCGTGTTGCCGGCAAATACCGTATTGACCACCTTGGGATCGCCCCCGTCAGTGTAAAACGCCCCGCCATCATAGGGCACACTGTTTTTTAACAGGGTGGCATTGAAAATCTGAACGCTGCTGTTCGCCAGATAGATTCCGCCGCCGTAGGCACCGGCATAGTTGCTGCTGAACACCACGTTGTGCAGAAGTGAGCTGCTGCTCTGGAAATACGCGGCGCCGCCACCATATCCAGCGCGGTTGCCTTGCAGGGTGCAGTTGGCGATGGTCGGGCTGCTGCCGACCACATAGACGCCGCCACCGTTGGAGGCAGGCGTGCCGCCGCTTTCCGGTGCGTTGCCGGCGGTGATGGTAAACCCGTCCAGCAAGGCGGTGGCATTGGCACCGCTGCCGTTCACCACGTGGTGGCTGTTGTCATCAATGTCCCCGGGAGCGCCGATGTCGCCGGACAGGATGGTGGGATAGGCCCCAAAATCGCGGGCGGCAAAGGTGCCGTCGCCACCGCCAGCCGGAAAACCACCGTACAGCTTGACCCCCGTCTCCAGTTGGAAGGAGAGGGTACGGTCGGTGCCCTGAGCCGGTTTGTAGGTGCCCTCTGCCACCCACACCTGATCCCCAGAAGCGGCAACGGCCAGGGCCGACTGCAGGTCCGTGTAGGCGTCCGGCCAACTGGTCCCATCGTTGCCGCCCGTGGCGCCGGCGTCCACATGGATCGTCGTGGCCAGCGCCAGGTCGGACGGGCCGGTTGGCGACTCGCTCACCCGTGCCGCCAGAGCGGGCAGCCGGGAAACCCCGGCAACAGCCAACAACAGGGAGAAGAGTACGACGGCAGTGGTCCAACCCTTTGCTTTCATAGCCAGCTCCTTCCCACAAGTCCAGGCACCCGGGCCTCTTGACCACGGGCAGAGGTCATTCGCCACAGTATATCCAGATTTGCCAATTTTTCAATTGGTGAGACGCAAGATGTTGTTGTCCAATGAATTTGTCACCCCTTAACTGTTCAGTGAAAATGTCACCCTATGAACGACAGGTGTGTGACATTGACAGTAAAAGATCAAAAGCGGCTGATGCTGATGTCGGAAGTGGATGTTGGTCGGCTGACTGCGCGGGAAGCAGCGTCATTGCTGGGCTTGTCGCTCAGGCAGACCCGTAGACTGATTGCAGTCTACCGCCAGGATGGAGTTGCCGGCTTGGTGCACGGGAATCGAGGAAGGCCGTCGCCAAGAAAGATACCGGCCAAGGTGCAGGAAGAGCTCTTGCGACTGATGCGGACCGACTACAAAGATAGCAATGATTGTCACTTGACTGACAATCTGCGTGAGAAGCACGGGATAAATGTCTCTCGCTCGACCGTGCGACGGCTGCGACGGGCCGATGGCAAAACCAGTCCCCGGAAACGGAGGTCACCGCGCCATCGGAGTCGGCGCCGACGTTATCCCCAACAGGGAATGCTCTTGCAACTCGATGGCAGTGACCATGATTGGTTGGAGGCGCGTGGGCCCAAGTTGACCTTGTTGGCTGCCATTGACGATGCGACCAGTGAGATGGTCGGTGGGTTGTTCCGCGAGGAAGAGGACGCTGCTGGCTATTTCGAGTGGATGCTCGGCATCAGCCAGGCTCATGGCGTGCCCCAGGCCGTCTATGCGGACCGCCACACCATCTTCCAGAGCCCGGTCAAGGCAACGTTTGAGCAAGAGATCGCCGGACGGTTGCCTCGCAGTCAATTTGGTCGGCTGATGGATGAGTTGGAGATCGAGCTGATTGAAGCTCGCTCGCCCCAGGCTAAAGGGCGGATCGAACGGCTCTTTGGCACCCTCCAGGATAGATTAGTCAAAGAGCTGCGCGAAGCTGGGGCCAGGACCCTGACGGAAGCCAACCAAGTGCTGCTCG
>DCVT01000005.1 GCA_002328075.1 Anaerolineales bacterium UBA2181
TTCCCTTTCACGTCTTTTCGGATGGCTACACGGCGCTGTTCCACAGGTCGTTTGTCTTTGAGATAGATACCGTCCGAACCCGCGTCAGCATTGCGGTCTTGCGGGCCCGCGAGTCAGTCGTCCACCAGGAACGCGCTCGGCGGCCAACTAGTAGACATCCCACCCCCGTCGAACGCCAACCAGCCCAGATAGGGGGCGCCGGGAACCAAGCCAACCGGATGAGGCCCAGGACTAGAGCGATCCTGGCCGCGCTCCTCTTGGGAGCGCCTCGGCCCCGCCGACAGCGCGCCCGGGCGAGGCCAATGCGCAGGGAATTCGGCGTCGTCCAGTCGCCCCCAAATCGGCCGGGCCGAGAGCGGGCAACGAATACGGCATACCGAACCGCATCGAGCCGAGGCCAGCGACCACCCTGAACACTGCTGCCGGCCCTGGCGTTTGTTTGCGGTCGCCCGTCTGTCGCGCCCCATTCGCCTCCAGCGCCTGAGATCGACGCGTGTGACCGGGCTGCTGTGGGTGGCGAGCTGAGGTTGGGCGTCCAGCCCAACAGGTGCCTCATCCTCAAGGGCTCGGCGAGGCAACGTAGGGCGTGGGGGTGAACGCGGGCGGCGCCGCCGTCGGGATGGCGGTGGACGTGGGGACTGGCGTCGGCGTGGGGACTGGCGTGGGCGGCGCAGCTACCACGCGGACCGACGCCAGATCGCCGGTTACCTTGGCCAGCGCGGCCCATAACCAGACCTGCCGGCCGCCGGCCATGGCCACCAGCAGCCAGTCGCCGGCTTCGCTCCGCCCCACCACCTCCAGCTCCTCGCCCTGAGTCGCCTGCCCGACCCAGTCATAAACGGTGCCGGGACCGCCGCGCAGGTTGGCAGCCGGAACGGCGATGCGGGCCGTCACGACCGGCTCTAGTTCCACGGTAAAAGCGTCGTCACCGCCGGTCAGCGTCAGCGGGAGGGTGGCCGTGCGGTAACCCGCAGCGGCCAGGGTCAGCGTATAGCTCCCGGGTTGAAGGCCGGTCAAGAGAACGGCCCCGCGCTCGTCGGCAATGCGAACGATCAGGGGAGACGCAGGTGAAGCGAGTGTCAGGCCAGCGCCCGGCACGAGAGCCCCCGAGTGGCTGTCCTGGAATCGGATTCGAGTTGCGGGGATCGGCGTTGCGGTGGGGGATGGAATCGCGCTAGGCGACGGCGGCGGGGTACCGGTGGGGTTCAGCGGCGCTGCGTAGGTCGGAATGGAACTTGATGTGGGGGATAGGGTAGCGCCACGGGTGAACGGGGGCCGGGCGGTGGTACTGTGGTGAACGACTGTGGGCGGGGCGGCCGGTAGCGACGTGGGCGTGGGTGCCGCTCGGCAGGCGGCGACAAGCAGCCCGACTATGAGCAGTCCGATAATGACATGTCGTATCCCCTTCATGCATGACCTTCCGGGGCTGGGGTTGGCCCCGTGTCGTTCGGTGGCGGGCCGTTAGTGCATTGTACGGCATGAGGCGCCGGCGGTCAAACAGCGTCGGTGCGCAGGCCACACGGATTCCTGCAAACCGCACATGGCGTCTTCCGCCGGCCGGCAGCCTGCGTCGCCCGATGACCTGACGGTAACCGGCGCGTTTCCTGGGAGCACAGCCCTTGCCGTTCCGAGACCTCCTTTGCCGCCTCCGTCGCCGGAGTTGGGCGGCTGAGGCCTTTGTTGACTCCGGTGTGCTCGAGTTCGCAGTTGCGCTCTGCTGCCGTGCCCCCGCCGCTCTCGGTGCAGAGGTCACAAACGCCCGGGCCGGCGGCATAGGCGTTATGTGCTGCCTGTGCAGTGCTCCACACACAGGCCGCCAGTTGGCAGGCGCCGATTGAGAGGAGCTGGTGACTGCCGGACAGATCTGATAGTCCACATGCTCGGCGCAATGCCCCGACCGTCATCGGTACAATCGGGACCAACACCGGGCCTGGTCGCGCCAGCCGCCAGCGACCGCGCTCCATCTGACCTCGCGTTTCAGCCCAACCGAACGCCACCAACGCGGACGCACTGCCCAGGGAGCAACTGTGGCCCTCACCTTGGACAGCGTTGTGGCCATGGGCAGCGGCTGGCAGAAAGGCCGCGACCAGCCCGACGATGAGCTACCGCGCGACGTGGTATCCCGATCGCGCTTTGTCGTTCAGGCTCGACTGGGACCGATTCTGGCCGGCGGCGCCCTCGGGTGTTTGCGCCGGAAGGAGACGCGGGCGATCACCTGATGCGTGCGCCTGACGAAACTGAGGTGGGATCGCCTTGTTGCCGGTTGCGGCTCGGCCTGTCTCACACGGTCCTGAGGTTCAGCTTGGCCGCCTGCCAACCCACAGCTGGAGATCCCGCTGCGCTACCCAAGGCGACCGAAAGGGGTTGTCCGGTGCAGAGATGAAAAGGACCTGCCCACAGAGGGCAGGTCCGACATGGTACCCGTCAGCCGACGGTTTCTGCTAATCCGCCCGCGGCCACGGGCCCAGGATCACCGTATCCACCACGTGGATCACACCGTTGGCGGCCTTGATGTCCGGGATGATCACTTTGGCGGTGTCGTTGACGTACAGGTTGCCGCCAAAGAACTTGAGCCCGGCTCGCTGTCCGTTGTACATAGATACATCGCCTAACAGTGTCAGCGCCTTGTCGGAGTGGATTTCGGCGCCCAACACGTGGTACAGCAGGATATCGGTCAGCTCATCCTTAGAAAACGCGTCGGCGACGTTCTTGGCGTTCAGCCCCAGTTTGGAAAAGGCATCATCGGTCGGGGCAAAGACCGTCCACACGCCGGCTGAAAGCGCATCCGCCAGGCCGGCCGCGGTCACTGCCGCCACCAGTGTGGTGAAACGTCCGTCCGCCACCGCAATGTCCACGATGCTGTTGCCAGCGGCGACTGCTGGAGCGGCCGCCTTGACGGATTCGGCCGACACCCGCGGCCACGGGCCCAGGATCACCGTATCCACCACGTGGATCACGCCGTTGGCGGCCTTGATGTCCGGGATGATCACTTTGGATGTATCGTTGACGTACAGGTTGCCGCCAAAGAACTTGAGCCCGGCCCGCTGTCCGTTGTACATATACACATCGCCCAGCAGCGTCAACGCCTTGTCCGAGTGAATTTCGGCGCCCAACACGTGGTACAGCAGAATACCGACCAACTCGTCCTTTGAAAACGCGTCGGCGACGTTCTTGGCGTTCAGCCCCAGTTTGGCAAAGGCATCATCGGTGGGGGCAAAGACCGTCCACTCACCGGCTGAAAGCGCATCCGCCAGGCCGGCCGCGGTCACTGCCGCCACCAGCGTGGTGAAACGACCGTCGCTCACCGCGATGTCAACGATGGTGGGGCTGCTCGCCTCCACCTTGGCTATCGGCGCCAGCGGGGCGACCGCCAACAACAGAGAAGCCACAACCAGTAATCCCGATTTGACCTTGAACACCGTTTGCTCCTTTCCAATACCCTTTACACACTATCTGACTCCACCCTTTAGGTTGTAATGATATTGTCGATATTGTGCAAAGGTTTCTTACCCCACATTCGTCGGAGATTAGCAAACTGGATGCTGCGGCCAACGAGTCAAGACACGGACAACAACCATTGGTCTGTGCGTGGCCATCGTTTCTCGCCGCCTCGCCTGACGAACGTGACCCGGCCCCACGGCGAGGCGGCACGCTGCGAAGCTGCTGTGAGCCGGCGCGGCCGCTCTCACACGGAATACGAGATGGCCGTCATGCCTGGTATTCCATTTTTCGGGCAGTATCTCGCCCGCTGGCGCCCCGGCCGCCTGACCAGGGCTCGCTTGCTGCCTGCGCCTGCTTGCAGGATCCAACTATCGCGCCGCCGAGCAGCTCGGTTGGTAAGGCTGGTCGCCGAGGTAGTGGCGCCACTCCTCGGCGGTTAGACGGCGGTTGGCGATGCGGCACGCCGCCGCCATCCATGGCTCCGGCCGCAGCTCCCATAGGGCTAGCGGCCCGACATCCGACAGCAGAGCGTGACCATCGGTCAGATAGGCGATCCTGTTCACGCTGCTGCCGGCCGATATGCCCGATCCAATCGCCCGTCCGCTGGCAACGTCCCACAATCGGATCGTCTTGTCCCAGCTGCCGGACGCAAGCGTGCGGCCGTCCGGGCTGAAGGCGAGGGTGAAGACGTTGTCGGTGTGACCGGCCAACGGCTCGCCCACCATCGTGCCCGTCGCCGGATCCCACAGGCGGATCAACCAATCGCCGCCGGCTGAAGCGAGCAGGCGGCCGTCGGGGCTAAAGGCGACGCTCATGGCCGATTCGGCGTGGGCCAGGATGGGTTCGCCGGCCGGCTCGCGACGGGCCACGTCCCACAGGAGAATATCTCCCCCACCCCTGGCCGAAGCCAACAGACGGCCGTCCGGGGAGAAGTCGATGCCCCAAACATCGTTGCTGCGAAACGACGAACCCTCGTCCGCGGGAATATCGGTGAGGGGATCGCCGACCGGCCGTCCGGAAGCGGGATCCCAGAGAATGATGGTGCCGTCCAGACTGCTGGAGGCGGCCATCTCTCCGGTCGAGCTGTAGGCTACTCCAAAGCACTCGTTGCTGTGTCCCTCCAGATTGATGGCAATGGGCAATCCGCGCCGGACGTCCAGCAGGGCTACGTTCTGGCCCCAGTTGAAAGTACAGGCGATGAGCCTGTCGCCCCCAGGGCCAAAGGCCATGTCGGTCACATTCCAGCTGAGTTGACCGACGGTGTAAGAGACGACCTGGTCACCGGTTGCCAGGTCCCACACCTGGACCGCGTTCCCGCTACCCGAGGCAGCCAGTTGGCCGTCTGGGCTGACCGCCACCGAAAGGACAGCGGGGGCGCTGGTGTTCAGGGGCGTTGCCAGCGGATGGAGCGAGTCGAGGTCCCACATCAGCAGGGTGCCATCGACGCTGCCGGAAGCGAGCCGGTGCCTATCGGGGGCCAGGGCAATCGCGGTCACCGCCCAGGGCGTCCCGGCGGCCAGTTGCACAGCGAGCTTGCGCCTGGCCACATTCCAGACCGTGACGCGGTTATCATTGCTGTTTGCCGCGCCGCTGCCGGCCGACACCAGAAAGGCGCCGTCGGCGCTGAACCCCAGCGGGCCACCGATTCCGAGCTCCGCCTCCAGCGGTTCGCCCACCGGCTCGCCCTTCCCCACATCCAGCAGGGTGATCTGGCCGTCGCCGTGCGACACGGCCAGGAGCAGCCCGTCGGGGCTAAAGGCCAGCCAGCCGGGATCTGGCAGCTCCGCCGTCCACCGCTGCATCGCCGGCCTGCCGCCGGTCACGCGCCAGACGGCGACGGCGTCATTGGTCAGGCTGCTGGCGGCCAGCAGATCGTCCGCCGGGCTGAAGGCCAGACCAGAGATCATGCCGCCAAACAGCAGCGGCTCCCCAACGGCCTGGCCGGTCTCCAGATCCCACAGCGTGACGGTCCCCTGAACCCCCTCCCCCAGCCGAATGCCGGAGCCGGCCAGCCGGCGGCCATCGCGGCTGATGGCAATCTCTCCGACCTGGTTGCTCTGATTGGCGTTCGGGTTGCGATGGCTGAGCAAAGCCGGACCGATGGGCTGGCGGGTGTCAAGGTCCCACAACTCAACCGCTCCCTGAACGCAGCCCTTCATAGGGCCGGCATAGGCGATGCGCTCGTAACAGCCGCCAACCGCCAGCCAACGGCCGTCGGGGCCGAAGGCGAGCGCCGGCACATCCCCATCCAGTCCGACCTCCAGCGTGCCCAGCAGCTCGCCGGTGACGGTGTCCCACCAGAGGACCCCGCCCCGAATGCATTCGGTGACGCCAAAATAGCGCTCCTCCAGGCAGGTGCCCGCCGCCAGGAGCCGGCCGTCCGGGCTCCAGGCTAGGCTCTGGATCTTTTCTTGCCCGCCGTGCAAAAAAGCCTGCATATGGACCGCGCGATTCAGGCTATCCAGCAGGCTGCTGCCGGCCTCCACCGTCCCCTCCATCTGATAGGCGGCCACGCTCAGCAGCAGGGCCAGGTCGAGCTGGCCGTCAAGCTGGCGAGCCGATTCGGCCGCCAGTTGCCGCGAGAGGGCCAGGCGCAGTGCGTCCTCGGCCTGCTGGCGACGCAGTTGCGCTTCGGCCTCGGCGGCCACGGCGGTGGCGGCGATGATGGCCTGTTCGGCGGCGGCGGTGGCCTGCAGATTGGCGCGCTCCTCGGCCGCGGTGCGCTCTATCTCCGCCCGCTCACGCACGGCGCTGCTGCGTATGAGAACGGCAGCGATCAACGCGGCGAGGGTGAGCAATACCGCCACCGAGATGCCCGCGGCCGAGAGCCGCCGGCGGCGGTTCTCATCCTGGCGGCCCGCGGAGACATATTCGAGCTGCAGCGACGACGGCTCTGGGTCATGTCCCACACTCCGCCGGAGCAACTCCTCGGCTTCTTTCAGCGCGTCGCCGCGCAGCAAAAAGCTGGCGCTCCGGGCCTGGCGATCCCAGGCGGCCGCACTGCGCTGGAGGTCTCCAAGCGCCCGCACCCGCTCGATGTCCTGATCCAGCGCACTCGCCAATTGCCGGCAGCCCTCGGCCAACCGGTCGGGCAGGAAGGGGATGTACTGGACGGCGCTGATGCGCTGCCAGTTGTAGCGGACCAGCCGGCGCAGTTGGCGTTCGGGCACCGAGACCAGCTCCGGCACCAATTCGCCTTCCGGAATGGCGTTGACGGCCTGGGTAATGGCGGTCAGCGTGGCCGCTTCTTCGCCCTGATCGCAGAACATGACCGTGACCTTGCGCTTGCTGTGCCGCAGGGCGTGGGCGATCTCGGCGTTGCAGAACGGTGAAACGACCGAATCCGGGCTGATCACAAAGCAAAAGTTGTCCGCAGCCTCGATCCCCTGCTCGATTTCGTGCCACCATTCGGACCCGGCCGGAATCCCCCGCAGCGGAACGTCGCTGCGGTCGAACCAGGGTTCCTTGCCACGATTCGCCAGGTCAGCGGCTAGCTGTTCGACAAAGCCCAGGTTGGCTCGCGAATAGGAGATAAACGCGTCGGTAGTCGGCAGTTGGTTCACCGGCCCCCCTCGGAGGCGTCTGCACAGTCAACCGCCAGACCCGCCTGATGGAGAATGTGTGGGATAGACCGAACCAGGATCCGATCCTTCTCCTTTTCCGGCTCGGGCAGGTCTTCCCACGGCACCATGGCGGCGTGCGCCGGACGGGAAACGCCATCGACGGCATGCGTCTCGCCTCCCGCGTTCCGGGCAGCCTCAAGCCAACGTTCGTGCTCCATCTGGGCCAATCGCTCCACGTCTGGTTCGGGAATCTGGAAGAGCGGACTCTCCGGCGGGCCCGGAATGATCCGGCAGCCGATGACCGCCAGCTTGCGCGGGATGTCGCGCACCGCGGCTCGGTTCTGCTCATGCTCGTCGGCAGAGAGCGCCGCATATTCTGCGCCCCGGCCACGGTCGCCGAAAGAGCGGACGTAGACCTGGTGATGCGCCTGCGCCAACTGCTCCACGACCCGGTCGGTCAAAGAAAAGGCAGCGTCGCCCACGGCGACCTCGCCGGCGGGCATCCGGTCTGGGGAATGGGGCGCCGGACTGCCGCCGGCCGGACAACTGGCGGGCTGCTCGTTGCGGGTCCGCACGCGGAAAACCTTGAAACCTGCGCTGGCGAGCATCGCCGGCAGTTGACTCACTGAGTCCCGGTTCTTTGCTTTTTCGTCATCCGGAAGCTGCTCCCAGGGCAGTAGAGCCGGGTGGGTCCTGCGCTCCAGGTCCTTGGGCCCGGGAGCGAACCGCCAACCCTCCTCAAGCCGCTCTCGATGCCAGCGGACGTGCTCACGGCGCGCCATCAACTCCACCTCTTCGTCCGAGAGTGTGAAGCCGGCCGCGTCCCAGTCGGTGAGCGGCACTACCTCGCAGCCAACCGACTCCAACTGTAGACCAATGAGATCGACCTGCTGACGATTGGACTCCTGGATGGCGGGGGGGAGCGCCTGCCAGGGCACCAGCAGGGGGTTGCTCTCGACGGTTTCGCCCAACTCCGTCTGCCGCCGCACGTAGGCCTGGTGCAGGGAGCGGGCTATCGCTTCGTGGGTGCCGCCCAGCACCTGCTCAGGCGTGCAGGTGCGGCCAACCAGGTCAAAGGTGGCGAGCGCCGGTCGCTGGCCGGCCGGATCGCGTATCAGAGCCGCCAGACCGCTGTCCTCAGAGATCCGCACCACGATCGACAGTGGCTGCGGCCGCACCTTGTGAAACAGCGTGAGCGCGGCTTTGACCGCCTGGGTCTCGTCCGGCAGCAGCACGTACACCACAGTGGACGCTAGCCGGCCCTCGGCCGTGTAGAGAAAACCGGCCGCTTCGTAGGCCGCCGAATCGACCAAGACCTCACAAGGGACCAGATCGGCCGACTGCGCCAGCTGGGGATAACGGGCGCACAATCGCTCGATCTGTGCCGGGGCATCGCGGTCCACCACGGTGATCCTCGGGCGTCCGTCCCGTTCGCGTTCGCGCCACTGGCGAGCTGCCTGGATGATCAGGTTCTCACCCAGGCGGCCCATGCCGATGACCAGAACGTGCGGCGGGGTGTCGCCCTGGATGGCGAATGGCGGGAACTCGCTCAGCAGCGCCCGCGCGCCGCGCTCGAACACGTTGAACAGCTCGAGCCGAAAGCCCTGCTCCCCTCCCCGGCCGATCTCCTGGTCGCGCAGCAGCTCGTACAGCCGGGGATCGACCACGTGAATCACCGTGGTGAGCGCATTTGAGCGCCGCTTCCGGTTGAGCACGCGGGCATGGACGGCGATGTGGGCATTGGCTCCGTCGTCGCCGGTCACCGCCACCAGGGCGCGTGCCCGATGGAGCCTTGCCTTCTGCAGCAGACCGGCGTCGGTTCCGCTCCCGACCAACACGATCATACCGCGCTCCCGGAAGGGCTTGATCAGCGGGTGGCTCTCGTCGTGCTCGATCACCACGACGTCCGCCCCCCGCTGTCGAAAGCCCTCCGCCAGCAGCGCCCCTTTCTGGCCCAGGCCGCAGATGACCACGTGCCGGCGCAGGAAGAGGAGGCGCAGCAACTGGAGATGCTGGCGAAAAAGAAGCGCAGCGGCGGCGATGGCTGTGTAGGCAGTCACCGCGGGAACCAGGAACCGGGCGAGCTCGAGCTGCCAGTTCAGGGGACCCACCAGTGATCCGGACTCGAGCGTGATAAGCTGGAGAGTCAGATAGAGCGAATCAGCGGCGGTGAGGCGGAGGCCGGTGGCAGCCGCGTGCCGGCGAAAACCCGCATAGCCGAGCGCCAGCACCGCCAGCTCCAGACTCAGCAGCACCGGCCACTGGTAGTCGCGCCACCACACGCGGGCGCGGTGCCGCCAGCCCGGCGATCGTTGCAGCATTGGGTCACATCCCGCGTGAGCCACAGCCTGCTCCAAGCTAGATCCGGGGAACGGGAACGCCTTTGCTCTCCAGCCCTTTGGTGTAAGCCTTCCAGCCGGGGCACCGGCCGGTGTGCCAGCGCCAGATGCGGGAGGGCAATGTTGAGGGCCTCTGCTCCGACCGGGCGCGCGTGGGACAGGTGTGGCATTTGCTCTCGATCGTCACGGGCTGCTCCATCCTTGCCTCCTTTCGCTGATCGGGCTCGAACCAATCACCAGTATAACCAAATCGGCAAACCTTGCCACCGGTCGACGCGGCGACCTTACCGGGCCCCTGCACGGGTGTCGTCCCGACCTGGTGACTGATGTCACTATGGCTTTCGCCAGGTATTGATAATGCTATCCATGTATCCGCCTACCCGGATAAATGGAAACACCGATATTTGAGAGCCAGTTTGATGCAACCCTTCACCCTGCAGGAGGCGCGGCTGACTCACAGCTAATGCTGTAAGGCGATTGCCGAACCCACCCGCATCTGCATCGTCTATGTGCTATACAAAAAGGAGCGCAACGTCACCGAACTCGCCGAGCATCTGCAGAGGTCCCAATCAACCGTCTCGCGCCACCTCAAGGAGCGGCTCAACCGGGGCCTGGTCCGCAACCGTCGCGAGGGTCCGGCAGTCAACTATTCGCTCGCCAATGCCTTAGCGTGTCGCACACCTATGAGTGGCCCGGGTCCTCTTACTTCACGCTGACCGTCCGCGGCGACGGGGGCGAGAACACGGAGAACAAGAGAGGGCCCATCGTGGTCACCGGCACACATTTCGTCTTTCTGCCGGTGGTGATGCGATAACGCCGGGGGCCTGACGGTCAGGCTGATTGACTCCGACGGCCGGGCCCGTACGCACCTCGGCGCACGCCGGATGGTCGGCAGTAGAGATATCGCCGCCGGCGTCGGTCAGTGCGCCAGAGACGGGTCGGGCGCCAGGACCGGCCGCGATGCCGCGGTCTGGGACCCAGAGATCGGCCCGCTCGGCCGGCGCAAACGCCGGGAGCCGTATGCGCAACCTCCTGCCACCCCGGTTGGTTTGCTGCGCTGGTTCGCGTGCGCTGTCACCGGATGGGAACAGGCGGCTCCCGTGGCTCACTCTACGCCGCCGTGAACCGCCGGATCTGAGCCGGCCGTTCTCGGTGTCGACCGGCCGGCAGCTTGAGCGCACAGCTACCCCTTTTCCCCCTGTTCCTATAGGCCGATTTGAAGAATCGTGCTATGATCTGCCGATCTTTGACTGCGTTCAGCCGGGCACTGGCATTCCGCCAACCGACAAAGGGGTTTGGCTTTTTCGGCTGGTGCGCCCGGCTTCCAACGTAATATGCGCGCCAGGAGGAGGATCATGGGGCAGCGAGCAACCAAAATCGGGCTACTGTTCTTCTCGATCTTTTCGATCGTCCTGATAGCACTAACGGACACGGGGCAGGCCGCTCCAGTCGCCTCCGGTCCCCAAAGGGTGTCCGGCGAACCCATTCCCCTGCTGGATGCAACCCAGGATGTGCCGCAAACCGGCAACCTTTCCCCGGCCGCGACCGCCGTCGCTCAGAACTACGTCATCACGGTAAAGTCGAGCGCCGACACCTACCTGGACCAGGCCTATCCGAACAACAACTATGGCGGCCTGGATGCGCTCAAGGTCAGTGGCGCGTCCGGCGCCTGGGCGTCCTCGCTCTTCCGATTCAACCTCGCCGGACTCCTGCCCCCCACGGCGCGGGTCATCAGCGCGACGCTGTCTGTCCGTGCCGTCGATCTCCGGGAAACGGATGGCGCCGAGGCCGACCCGCTCTGGGTACAGGCGCTGGCCGTCACGTCGGATTGGAACGAGTACACGGTCACCTTTAACACCGCGCCCAACTCGTCGCCTCGGGGGGATGGGCCGGCATGGGTGGATGCATCCGACTGGCAACAGGTGCCGGTAACCGAGATCGTTCGTGATTGGGTCGCCGGCGTCGTCTCCAATCACGGCATTGGCCTGATCCCCTACCTGGGTATCGGTCAACGCCACTTTCGCAGCCGCGAATCGCCCTTTGATCCCTACCTGACGGTGGTCTTTGCCGTCCGCCAGGAGTTCCAGGCCAACAAGGATACCTACGTCGACAAGGAGGCGCCCAGCACCAATTTCGGCGGCAGCACGGAGCTCAAGGTGATCGCCGGCAGCCCCACCGCGGAAGCCTATACGCTGGTCGAGTTCGATCTGTCCGGCATCCCCGCGGACACCGACGTGATCAGCGCGACCCTGCTGCTCTACAGCGAGCTGAACCGCGGCGGCACTCCGGCGTCGACTGAGGAGACCGCGCCGCCCAGTCTCGGCGACCGTGGCCCCGCGGGCGGGGCGGCGCTGTACGTTGACGCCATCGTCTCCGGCTCCGATTGGACCGAGATGGGGGTCGCCTGGAACGGCCGGCCGGGCAGCGTTTACCTGAACGACCCATCGTCTCCCGATTTTGTCACCAATGGATGGACCGCTCTGAATGTGACCAACATCGTCAGGCAGTGGCTGGACGAAGGGTTGGACAACGATGGGTTCCTGGTGCGGTCCGAGGCTTCGACGGTCATCCATTACTATTTCACCAGCCGCGAGGGGCTTGCCGCGCCCCGACTGATCATCGATTATGGACCGGAAATCCCGCCGCCCTGCACCCCCGTGACCGGCGCCGCCATCGACGGCATCACCGTTGGGCAGACCGGCATCCCGTACCATTTCTCCGCCGCCATCTACCCGGCCGGCGCCGGACCGGTGACCGGCCGCAGTTGGACCGCCGACGGCCAGATGGGGACGGTGACGGGTGACGAGGTCGACTATGCCTGGCACTTGCCAGGAGAAAAGCAGATCACGCATACCATAGACCATTGCGGCGGCACGACCTACGCCCATCACACCGTGACCATCCAGGAACCGCCGGCGGGTTGCGACGTCGGCATCGATCGGGTCTCGGTGACCGGCCCCCTGGTGGTGGCGACCGGCGTCTCCAACCTGTTCCAGGCCAACGGCGGCCCGATGGGAGCCACCACGCCCATCACCTTTTCCTGGATCGCCACCGAGCAGACGCCCACCACGGTGGCCGGCTCGTCGCTTTCCAGCAGCAGGACCTTTGCGTGGGCCGTGGCCGGAACCAAGACCATCCAGGTCACGGCCGAGAATTGCGGCGGCGCAGCCGTGGCCACCAAGCCGGTCGAGGTGATTGCGCCCGCCTTGTTACCAGACCTGGCGGTGACCTCCGCCTGGTACGACAAGACGGCCCACGAGGCGTACGCTGTGATCGAAAACGTCGGCCAGACGACCGCTCCCGCCAACCACTGGATCGATCTGATCGTGGGCGGCGTGGTGGAGCAACATCTGCCTTTTGAAGACCGATTGGAGCCGGGCAGTATCGCCATCCAGACCATCCCCTACACCCTCGCCTGCAGCGGTCAGGCCGCGGTGCAGGTGGTCGCCGACGCCACCGGGCTGATCGCCGAGATGCAGGAGGCCAACAACGCCTGGCAGGATACGTGGCAGTGCGACCAGCTGCCGCCCGATATCACCAGTGGCCCAACCGTATCCGATATCAGCGAGACCGGCGCAACCATCCAGTTCGAAACCAACGAGGCCTGCGCCAGTTGGGTCCGTTACAGCCACCTGAGCTACGTCACGCCGGAAAGGACGGACGGACCCGCCGGCGCCACCGTGCACGCGATCAGGCTGGCAGGATTGGCCAACAAAGCCACCTATCACTTTCAGGCCTTTTGTGCCGACCCGGACCTGAACACAGTCAACAGCGCGGATCTGACCTTTCAGACCCTCCCCCCGGGCTCGGATCCGCCCACCATCCTCGATGCCTGGATTCACTCGTATGATTATCCCTACTACGAGTACTATGGTCTGTATGCCGAGCTCAGAAACGACGACGCGGCGGCCTGGACCGACCGGGTCGAGTTCTACCTGGACAACGATCTCGTCGGCACGCGATACAACAGCTACCTGCCGGCGGGAAAATTTAACCCCAGCTACTGGGTGTTTATCTCTCCCTTCCACCTGGGCTACTCGCGCGAGGACTTTTTTGCCCAGCATCAACTCACGGTGCGCGCCTATGCCTCGGTCTCGGGCAACTATAGCTCTCTCACCAGGTACATTCAGCCGCCGGCAGCATACCGGCCGATCGACATGTGGGTCTTTGATCCGAACGACAACCACACGATCTATGTGAGCGGGGACAGCGTCCCGATCGGCACCCAGCTCGCGGTCACCGTCCGGGCGGCCCAGCAGGAGTGGGGCTGCACCTGGACCTACTATAGCGAGGGGAACGTCGTGCCGCCGGGCATGGAAGCGGTGCACTGCGCCGGGCTGGAGGAGCCTGCAGACCAGGTCATGGTGTACCTGGATGGCGTGCTCGCCGCTAACGTCAGCGATCCGCCGGCCAACGAGGTCACGCTGTCTGCCCATATCGGGGGGCTTGACATCGGCAACCACGCGCTGGAGGTTCGCGCTTACGCTTCCGACAATACCATGAAAGCGGTCCAGCGCACACTGATCGTCGAAAAGGGGACGCGCGATTTGGCGGTGGCCCGCAAGGTAACCCGGGTCGGTCACTATCTGGAGATTGCCCTCACCGTCAGCAACATCGGAACGCTGCCGGCAACGGTCCATCGCGTGGACGATTTCATTGTCGGCTTGCAGCAGGTCGACCAGAACACCAGCAGTCTGGCTGTGTCGGGCGAGCTATCGGGATGGTATGACCAACCCAACGGCGTGAGGAAGAATTGGGTCAAAATCACGCCCAAGACCGGCGGGGTTGCGGGAAGGATCCTGAATCCGGGCCAATCCACCACCGTCTCGTACATCGCTGTCCCTGTTCTCTACCAGACTGCCCGTCTACCCCGAATCGGTGAAGATGAGGTGGTCACGGTTCATACCTGGGACAACGGTTGGTCCTACCATGAGTTCTATGTGCCTGCCACCGGCATCTACGAGCCCGACGGAAGCCAGCACTCGATTCAAGATGGCTGGGTGAGCGCCGTTTTCAGAGCCGATTACATCATCGTCACCAATCCTAGGCGCATCTATGATCACTATGGCGGTGTCGGGGTCAAGTGGAAGGTTGAGAACCTCTTTTCGCGGATGGCGGAACTGGCCACCCTGCAACAGGGGGTGTTGGGCTTTGTAAATGACTACGACCATTTTGTGGTGGACAATTTGGTGGAACCGGGTGGCTACTGGCGGAACATGCTCAACCCGATTTTCAGGACCAAGGACATGGGATACATGTTGCTGGTCGGAGAGACCGAGATCATTCCGGCCAAACACGCTGGCCACGGTGAATTTGCCACCACTCTCACCGCCGATCACGTCGAGCACTCTGACCTGGCCTACGCCGATACGACCGGCGAGACGGCCCGGCCTGAACTGGTGGTTGGACGGGTCATAGGCGACCACATCGATCGGTTGCGCGCCTACCTGGGCAACGTGATCAAAGTGTACCGGGGAGATCCCGGGCACGAGTTCAATCGCCAACGCGCCATGCTGGTCAGCGGACGGGGGGAGGGGACCACATCGAACTTTGTTCCCAACGTCAATGAAGTCGCGTCTACCCTCTCCTACGACGGCTGGGACGTCTCCAAGATCCATTGGTTGGACTATGGTGACTATGATAGCTATGCGGAGCAGGGATTGGTCTTTACGCAGACTCTTCCCAACCAGGATGTCGTCTTTTACCGCGATCACGGAAACCAAGACTCTTGGCACGCGATAGGTACCGGCCACGTGCCCGAGTTCGACTTTGGTGACGTCCATCCCTTTGCCTTCGGGGTCGCCTGCCTATCTGGGAACTATGAGCGGGGCGACGACTCGAATCTGGCCGAGGAGTTTCTCTATCGGGGCGCCGGGTTGTTCGTCGGAGCCACGCAAGTCTCGCATCGAGGCACCAATGACGAGGCGGCCAAGCGTTTCTTCAACAACTGGGATCCAGACGAGACCATCGGGCAGATCATCAACTCGACCAAACGCCACGTTTGGGGACAGGATCTGGGTTTCGATCACGGCAAGATGTGGGCCTACGAGTACAACATCTACGGGTGCCCCAAGTACGGCCGCATGGAAGAGCCGGGCGGCCGGGCGCCGGACCCCGACTGGAACCCGGCGTCGGTGGTCTCGCGCCAACCGGAGGCCACCACCATCCGGGTCACCCTGCCAGCCTATGAGGTGACGACCATCGAAGGCTTGGACCGGATCATCCTTGCCGACGGGGGGCGACTCCTGGATCCAGGGTACCCCGAGGTGCCGCTCTGGGTGGCCACCAGCCGCTTTTCGGCCGGCATCCGCGTCCAAGATGTGCGGTTGACCAGCCGGCGGGTGGGTGCGGTCCAGACCGGCCTGCTGCTGGGGTATCACCAGCCCAAGAACGACTGCCAGGGTTGCCCGCAGATCGACCCGGTGGATCCGGTCTGGTGGGACGGCTGGTGGCCCGCGCTCGAACCCGAGTATGACTGGTGGGCGGAGGAAAACCACGACGGCAGCACTACGCTGTTCATCCGCATCCTGCCCTTCCACGTCTTCTCCGACACCTACACGACGCTGTACCACAACGGCTTTACCTTTGAGGTCGACACCATCAAGACCGGGGTCAGCATCGGTTATTGGAGGGCGGAGGAATCGAATGTCGCTCAGGACGATGGCACCACCTTGGCACTGGCGCTGACCAATACCGGCAGCCCGCTGGACGTGGTTGTGCAGACCACGCTGCGCAACGCCGCCGACAAGGTGGTGGGCGGCTTGCCCCTGGAGACGCTGGAGCGTCTGAGCGGGTCGGCCACCGTCAGCCTCACCCTGGATACCCATGGATACCCGGTAGGCGATTACAAGGTAGTGGTCGAGCTGCTGGACACCGGCGGCCGGCTGCTGGACTCGGCCGGCACCGATATCTCGCTGGGAATCTATGCGGCCGAGGTCACCGCACTATCGGCCGCGCCGGACTTGCTGGAGCCCGGAACCCCGGTGACCCTCTCGCTGACCATCGCGAACCGCGGCAGCGTGCCGCTGACCGGCACTGCGGTTCTGCTGATCCAACCATTGGAAGGGCTGACCACCACCGCCAGGATCACGGTGCCCTTTGCTAACCTGGGCACCGGCCGGCCCGTGATCCTGACCGCCGGGTGGGATAGCACGGGCGCGGAACCGGGTGCGTATCGTGTTCTGGGGTACGCCCAATACATGGGCATGACCACCCAGCCGATCACCACGCCGGTCACCCTTTATCAGACTCCGGTGGTCGCCTTTTACCTGAGTCCCCGCAGCGGAGTCGCGCCGTTGCGGGTGACATTCGAGAACCTTACCACGGGCACCTACGACGCCTGCCTGTGGGATTGGGGTGACGGCGGCAGCTCGAACCAGTGTTTCAGTCCGGTCTACACCTACACTGTGCCGGGCACGTACTCGGTCACGCTGGCAGTGACCGGTCCGGGCGGAACCGTATCCGATGCCCTTCACAGGGCAGTCACGGTCTACCAACCGGTGGCAGCCGACTTTGCGGCCGACGTCACCACCGGACGGGCTCCGCTGACGGTGTGGTTCACCTTCCAGGCAACCGGCGACTATGACACCTGTACCTGGTCCTTTGGCGACGGGGGCACCGGTAACAAATGCCTTGACGTGTCGCACATCTATGAGCGGGCCGGGTCCTTTGACGTCTCGCTGACCGTCTCCGGCAACGGCGGCCAGGACACGGAGAGCAAGAGAGGGTACATCGTGGTCACCGGCACGTATTTCGTCTATCTGCCGGTGGTGATGCGATAACCGCGAGTCCCCGGCCGGCCGCTCGGCCGGGGCAAGCTCTTGGAACGCCGGTCCCCGGGCAATGCTCAAGGGGGTGCTGGCAGCCCCGGTTGGCCCGTCCTCCCGGGTAGGTTGGATCTGGTGTCTCGCAGACCCTAGGATCTGCGCACAATCCCCTGC
>DCVT01000044.1 GCA_002328075.1 Anaerolineales bacterium UBA2181
CTCCGTCTTGCCCCGGCAGCGGCGTTGCCCATACAGACGCGCACAAGACGAGGTCACAATGCTCACGAAATCTTGTACCAACTCCTCCTTGCCATTCTCCGCCAAGTTGATGAATTCGATCCGCCGGTTTTGCATGGCCATCAGCTTCTCAAGGTGGTTGAAGCCGAAGCGGGTCAGCCGATCCTGGTGCTCAACCACCATGAGACTGATGGCAGCATCGGTGATCAGCTTGAGAGCTTCAGGCGGATGTCGTTGACATCTGAGCCAATCTCCTTCACCACCGCCGCCACCTGGTAGCCTTTCGCGCCACAGTAGTCGAGCAATCGCTTGGCTTGCGACTCTAGGTTGTCCTTGTTCTCGGCGGCCGAGACACGCGCATAGACGGCCGCCTTCTGAATGGGCGCCGGCGCAACGGCCTGGGGCAGTGGTTCGGTGATGATGATGGTGGTGCCAGTCTCAACCTGGTAGCCCTGCACCTGACCGCTCTTGAACCAGCGCCAGGCCGTGCCATAGGACACGCCAACTTGGCGGGCGTGCTCACTCAATTTCGTAGCGATATTGTAGTACAACCATAGATACGTGAAAATATACGTCGCCAAAATGAAGTGACAATCACAATACTGGCAAGACTAGTCAGCATCCTTCTCCAGCGCGATGAGGGCCGCACCGTGCGCCCCCACCAGTTGCGGATGACGTGGCAGATGAACCGCCATTCCCGTTTCTTCGGCCAGCAACTGGCATATCGCCGGGTTGCAGGCCCCTCCTCCGGATAGGACGAGCGGGGCGACCAATCCCACCGTCCGGATCATGGCTACCACTCGCTTGACCAGAGCCCGGTGCAGCCCACGCAAGATTGCCCCTACGGCCACACCGCGCGCAATCAGCGAGATCACCTCAGATTCGGCAAACACCGTGCAAGTGCTACTGATGGCTACCTCCTCCGAGGTTCCCAGGGCGATCGGTCCGAGTCGTTCCAACGGCACCGCCAGTCGTTGGGCTATCACCTCCAGGAACCGGCCGGTCCCGGCAGCGCATTTGTCGTTCATGCTGAAATCGGCGGTCTCGCCCCGAGATCCAACACGTATCACTTTGCTGTCTTGTCCACCGATGTCCACCAGCGTAACACCAACCGCGAACTCGCGGTAGACCCCACGCGCATGACAGGTGATCTCGGTCACACGGCGCATGGCGGGCACCAACCCCCGTCCGTACCCCGTGGCAACTGACGGGATTCCGGATAATGGTCCCAATGCCGCCGCCGCCTTGTCCAGAAACCGGGCCACCTGCTCCTCCACCCTTGGCTCGGCCGGCTCCAGCCAATGCCAAATCATCTCCGCGTTCGAGCCAACTGCCACCATCTTGGCCGTGGTAGAACCCACATCGATTCCCAGTCCCCGCACAGCGTGTGACATCTAGACACCCAGCATCTCTAGGAAAGCGTCCAGCCGATTGGCGACCTGCTCTTCAGCATACGAGCGTGGGTCGTTGTGGTCGGCTTCCAGGAGTAGTGCCGGTCGGCCGCATTCCCGGACCAAATGGTCCCGTTGGTCCATCTGCCCGATCGAATAGGGTTTGCAGGACCGGTCAGAGTGGAGAATGGCGCCATCCAATTCATACTGCTCTATCATACGTATCATCGTAGCCAATTTGTGGCCCGTCCCCCGGTTGAGTATCGGATGCAAGTAGGTTCGCACCATCGAGTCCCACGGCCGATTGACGTCCATCATCGGAGCCAATTCTCCCCATGCATTGGTGTAGGTCGAAGCCACCACGGCCACTCCTCGCTCTGCCAAGAACTCGGCCAGGTAGCGCAATCGATACCAGACCGGCAAGTTGTCCCACAAAAGACGTCTCTTCTCTTTCGTCACCGCTCCCACGCCCTGTGCAATCCGCTGATCCACCTCCCGAAGCAGGGCCGCGTAAAAATCCACGGTGAAACCGTCACCACGCATCTCTACGATGGGCGCCATCTGGATAAACTGGTCAAAGACCGACAGCGGTGCCGGTTGGTGGTGGTTGCGCTCCAGTATCTCCAGCCAGAGCTGCGACGCCATCCGACTGCGCTGGGTCACCTCCTCGAAACGCCGTTCGACAAACCGCTTGCCGGCAACCGTCTCAGCCACTGGAACTGCTTCCTCCAGTTGCCGCCGGACGTATGTGATCACATGCTCTGAGGCCTCTCCGAAGAGAAAGGGCGTGTCGATCAGGATCAACGGGACCCGGAAATGCTGGGCCAGCACCCTGTACCAGGCCAGCACAGTCTGACAGATGTTGGTGCACGCCAGGAGCAGATCGGGCTTGGGCAGTTTGCCGACCGGAGTCTTTCCCGAGAGCGCCGAGCCAATGTCGGTTCGTGCATACGAACAGAGGTCCCGTGAGTAACCCGCGTTCTCCGCCTCGCCAGAAATCTCCACACACGCCCGCACCGTGCCACAGACAGCCGCGTGGTTCTCGGGATACAACACGTAATAGTCCAGCGCCTTGAGCAATTCCACCGGAGCCCCGGAGGTCACCCACGCAACCTTGCGCCCGAGGTGGGCATATCGACCTGCCAGGTAGTGTCGGCTGATCAGTTCCTTGGTCCGCGGTGAGATGCTCAACGGTGGAGCCAGATACTCCTGTTTCCAGCCACGCGGCGCGCCGCCCCGCCGCTCGGCCTTTAGCCGATGCCACCGCAAGACAGCTCGGCCCAGCAGGTTGACGTTGACGTGATAGACCATCTTTCGGCCAACGCTCATCGAATCATCTCCAACAACGCCTCGAGGCGTGTTCGCACCTGATGGGACAACGGATCATTGAGGTCCACCTCTATGATTACCGACGGTAGCCCGGCGCGTTTCAACTCCTCGCGCAGAACCGGCAGGTCAAAAAGCTCAGGTTCGCAGAACTTGACGCCATGAAACACGACCGCCCGGGCCTCCGACCCGGCTGCCAGCCGTAGAAGATGCTCACTCCGGTCCGCCAGCGGACTGCCGCGCGTCGGATCGGGCGCTGATCGCACAATTCTCTCCGCCATGCGGACAAAGGGATCCTCACTCACGCCGTTTGGGTAGAGCCTCCGACCGCAGCAGGCCAGGTCGTCCGCCACAATCCTAGCCCCCAGTTCGTCGATGAGCGCCAGCATGGACATCGGCTCTGGCACAATCCCGGACAAGATCAGTGGCACACCCACATTCGGAGCCTCGGCCGCGCATGCCAGGCAAGACCTCGCTAGCTCGACAAAGTCCTCTGACGGCAGGTACTCCCTAGCTCGCAGTACGCGGTAGAACTCGTACGAGTTCAGCGCCAATTCGTTACGACGATGATGCAGCGAACCTAGTAGACCGTCAGCCTCTTCATCTCGTTTCACGCACTCGATGAGTTCAAGCAGCGACGGCGAACGGCCAGTGATTTCCTCTAGCTGGCGGGAGATGGCGCGAAATTCCTCAGCCAGGAATTGTATATCGCATTCGCGCTCTCCTCGAGGAAGGTAAAAGGGCACAACCGGTTGGCGAGGTCGCACCAGATCGAGCAACAGACTACCCAATCCTTGCAGCGAATCGCACGTATGCGGCACCATGATCACGTCGGCCACGTCCAGCCCCCCACTGAGGATAAACGAAAGCGCGTTCCGGACGATGGAGCAGACATACGCCTGCACATGTGCCGCCCCATGGTCAGGGTCGATACCGGGCGGCCCCCAGACCTCTATCGGGAGCAGATCAAACGATCGCAACAGGGCACGAGGATAATGGATCGGCAACACGGCCGCGACCCAACCGCCCCGTTCCCGTTGCTGGCGGATCACCTCGGACCGGCGCGCGATTGGGCCAACTGCCTTCCGCATCTACTCCTCCTTGCGGTGGTCAAGCCGCCCCCACCCGCGGGTCCACCGCTGTCTGAACTTGGTAAGGGAGGGCCGAAAGCAAGGTTCCGGCCCTCTCCGGTCTTCTCTAATGGGCCACAGCGGGCGCCAGAAGAGTCAAGACCATCAAACAGCTACACCCAGCAAGGAACCGTTTCCCTGTTCCTACCGCAAGAGCTGCCCGACGCCCAATAAATACCCATAGACCGGGTCAGAATTCCCTTGCCAGCGATGCCCCGTGGGCCACGGCGTTCAGAACGTGAGGTGCCGCGGGGGACATGCAAACTTATGATCGACGCCGGTTCCAGGCACGATACGTAGGATAGTACAAACCCGTTGCCGGGTCAAGGAGACAGTGTGCGGTATCCAGGCCCGAACTATTCCATGCGGTGGCATGGAACAGACCGCCGGAAGCGGAACGCTGAGATCAACCGAACCCAATGCCTGACAGACCCGACGATGCCGATCGCCCAAATCTGGTCACGGGCATCGGGTCCGGCGCTGCGTCCCGCCAGCCGGACCCGGCAACAAAGAGCTTGCGGACCCCCAAGGGAGAAAAGATCATCCCATGGACTCTGACCGCTCATGGCCGGTGGCTCTGCGCTTCGGCCGGAAATCTGCCTATCTTGCGCGCCAGCTGCCCCTCGTTGTCGTTGGGCGTGGTATAATGTGGGTGCCTGACACTCCGTTTCTAGCGTTCACACCGTCTCCAGCATAGGGTGACCGAGATGTCCTTTGTCCATCTGCACGTGCACAGCGAATACTCCTTGCTCGATGGCCTGGGTCGGATACCTGCGCTGGCGGAGCGAGCCCACGAATTGGGCATGCCTGCCCTCGCCCTCACCGACCACGGCACCATGTTTGGCACCATCGACTTTTACCGCGCCTGCTGTGGTGTCGGAATCAAACCTATCATCGGCCTGGAGACCTATCTGGCCTCGCGCGGAATGAAGGACCGATCGGCCGAGATTGACCGCACCCGATATCACCTTCAACTCCTGGCCATGGACCAGGTGGGCTACCAAAACCTGCTCCAGATTGCCAGCGCCTCCCAATTGGAGGGCTTTTACTACCGCCCGCGCATAGACAAAGAGTTCCTGGTCAGCCACAAACAAGGGCTGATCTGCACCACGGGGTGCCTATCTGGCGAGGTCCCCCGTCTGATACAGGCGGGAAACCTGGAAGGCGCTTATAAGGCGGTGGAATGGTACCTGGATCTCTTTGGCCGCGACCGCTACTTTCTCGAGTTGCAGGACCACGATATACCCGAACTCCACCTGGTGAACCGCCATCTGCTGGAGATCGGCCGGCGGTACAACCTTCCTCTCGTCGCGGCCAACGACGTTCACTACACCCTCAAACAGGACGCTGCCGCTCATGACGTGCTCCTATGCATCCAGACCCAAACCGTGCGCTCCGAGTCCAAGCGGATGAGGATGCCCAGCGCGACCTACTACCTGCGCAGCGCCGAAGAGATGGCAGCCTTGTTCCCAAACCAGCCCGATGCCCTTCGGAATACGCTGCGGATTGCCGAGATGTGCCAAGTAGACCCCGAACCCAAGGGGTATCACCTGCCGCAATTCACCGTTCCAACCGGATACCCAAGCGCCGGAGCCTTTCTCCGCGAGTTGTGCGAGGAGGGTCTGACCCGCTGCTACGGCAGCCGGTGCGACTGCGCTGAGGTCCGCGATCGGTTAGAGCGTGAGCTGTCGATCATAAATCGGATGGGTTTTGACGAGTACTTTTTGATCGTGTGGGACCTGTGTGAGGCTGCGCGTAAGCGAGACATCTGGTGGAATGTCCGTGGTTCTGGAGCTGGTTCGGTGGTGGCCTACAGCTTGGGAATCACCAACATTGACCCTATCGCCAACGGCCTTATCTTTGAGCGCTTTCTCAACCCGGACCGCATCTCCATGCCAGACATCGATCTGGACTACCCCGATGACCGACGCCACGAGATGATTGCGTACACCCTCGACCGATACGGCACAGACCGGGTCGCGCAGATCATCACTTTTGGGACCCTGGGTGCTCGCGCTGCCATCCGCGATGTGGGTCGGGTCCTGGATATCCCGCTCCCTGAGGTCGACCAGCTGGCCCGTCTGGTGCGCGCCATACCTGGAAAACCGGTCAGCATCGCTGACACGCTCAATGCAGAACACGAATTCTTTTCGTCCGAGCTGGCCGACGCGTACCGACAGAAATCGTACGTCCGCGAGTTGCTGGACACAGCAGTCCAGCTGGAAGGGGTAGCGCGGCATGCCTCCACCCACGCGGCCGGCGTGATCATCTCTGACAAGCCTATTATCGAGTACACGCCTCTTCACCGGCCCCCTCGCGGCGGCGAGGACAGCGCGATCGGAATCGTGACCCAATTCCCGATGGAAATTCTGGAATCCATTGGCCTGCTCAAGGTCGATTTCCTTGGTCTCAGCACGCTGACCACCATGCGCCTGGCCTGTGACCTGATTGCCGAGCGCCAAGGGGTCAGGATGGACCTCGGTAACATACCGTATCGGCGGGAGCACTCGACGCCGGATCCACTGAAATCCGCCGATCGCATATTTGACCTGTTGGCCAGCGGCCATGTGCTGGGCGTCTTTCAGGTGGAGGGGGCCGGCATGCGCCGTGTGCTCACGGAGCTCAGGCCGCGCGAGTTTGAACATGTCATCGCCGTCATATCCCTCTTCCGGCCCGGGCCAATGGAACACATCCCCGCCTACATTCGCCGGATGCACGGCGAGGAGCCGGTCACATTCCACCATCCGGACCTGGAGTCGGTCCTGGGTGAGACCTATGGCATCATTGTCTACCAGGAACAGATCATCCAGCTGGCGGTCAAGATGGCGGGCTACGAACCCGGGCAGGCCGATGAGATTCGCAAGGCGGTGTCAAAGAAGAAGCGTGACCTGCTGGATGAACACCGCCAACGGTTCACGGCAGGCGCTGTCCAGCGGGGGTACTCGGAATCAGTGTGCCAGGCCATCTGGAACGACCTGGAGTTCTTTGCCCGATACGGCTTTAACAAAGGCCACGCCGCTGATTACGCCGTGATCACCTGCCAAACCGCCTACCTGAAAGCCTGGTACCCCCGAGAGTACATGACAGCGCTGCTCACGGTCGAACGAAACAACACGGACAAGGTCTCGCTCTACATAGCAGACTGCCGTCGCTTGGGAATTGGTGTGTTGCCGCCCGACATCAACGCCAGCGACAAATTCTTTAGCCTGGAAGACGGACGGGAGGAGCAGGCCAGCATCCGCTTTGGGCTTAGCGCCATCAAGAACGTGGGGGAGGGCGCGGTGGACGTGTTGCTGGACGCCCGCCGGAATGGAGGCCCCTTTTGTGATCTGGACGACTTGGCAGAACGGGTTGACCTGCGCAAGGTCGGCCGTCGGGCGCTCGAGTGCCTGGTGGGCGTTGGCGCCCTCCAGGCGCTGGGTGGTCACCGCAACCAGCAACTTCACATGTTGGACCGCCTTATGCGGATCAGCCAGCAAGTACACGACCAGGCTGGCCAACTCAACCTTTTCTCTTTTGCTGGGTTCAACACCCCCAGCATGCGAATCCAGGAAAGCCTTCCTGATGCCGATCCCATGCCCGAGGAACAGCGCCGGCGTCTGGAGCGAGACCTGGTGGGCTTTTTCCTCACCCCCCACCCGAAGCAAAAGATGTTGGATAACCTGAGCAGCCTGACCACGGCTTACAGCAGCGATCTGGGTGAATTGCCGGACAAGAAACCAGTTGTCATGGCGGGGATCATTACCCACGTGCGGCCGTTCACCACCCAGGCTGGCCGCGTGATGGCAACCATGGCGATGGAAGATCTACAGGGCAGCTTTGAGGCAGTTGTCTTTTCCCGCATCTGGGAGCAGTTCAACGAAACTCTGGCGCCGGATAAGGTGATACTGGTGCGCGGAGAGGTCGACAATTCGCGGGGTGACCCCAAGGTGCTGGTCCGCTCGCTGGATGATCAACCGACACTCTACCGGCCGGTCGATACAGATACCCGGCCTATCGAGGCAGAAGCCTGGCCCGGCGCAGAGTACCTTCCGGACGCTGCCGATAGCGTCGAGCGGCCAACCAAAGCCGAATCTCTTGACGATGCGCTTTCGACCGAACCGTTGCCGCCGGAGGACAGTCAAGGTGTGCAGCCACCAGGCGCTTTTCCAGAGACTGCACAACCGCCGACACACTGGCTGGTAACTGTGACGCTGAGGTCACAACCGGCTTCGGAGCTCAAACCAGTGATCAGGCAGGTGGTGCAGATTCTGGCTCAGCCGGAAGGTTCCGACCGCTTTCGCCTGCAGGTACAGGGGTCCAGCTTTGCGCTTGATTTCCCCAACTACTCCACCTGCTGGTCGGCTGGGTTGCGAAACGAGATCAGGCAATTGCCTGGCGTCGTTGACGTGTTGGCAGCAGAAACGCCTGGCGATTGACCGCCCTCACTCCTGCCGCGCAGCCACAGGAAACCGGCTCCGCCGCCGCCACAACCACCCCAGCAAAGATAGGTCGGCGGCATATCACAGTGCTGTCGGAAGCGCCGCTGCCTCAGACAAACGTGGGTTCCCCGTAAGACCCAAACACGCCCCGCATGACATCGGTGATTTCGCCGACCGTAGCATAGGCACGCACTGCTGCCAGGATATGGGGCATCAGGTTTGCAGTTCCTTCGGCCGCCTGCCGCAACGCAAGCAGCGCTCCCCCCACCCGCTCCGCGTCCCTCTCGCGCCTCACTCGCTCCAGTCGCGCCACCTGACGAGCATACCCATCGGGATCGATCTGCAGCAGCGGAATCTTGATCTTTTCACCGGGGTCCACATAATCGTTGACACCCACAATCACGCGCTCTTTACGATCAATTTCCAGTTGGTACTGGTAGGCCGCCCTGGAAATCTCCAACTGGAAGAAACCGGCCTCAATCGCCGGAAGTACACCGCCCAGAGCTTCAATCTGCGAAAAATAGTGGTACGTCTGCTTTTCCAGCCTCCGGGTAAACGCTTCCACCAGGTACGATCCGCCCAACGGGTCGACCGTATTGACCACGCCGCTTTCGTGGGCGATCACTTGTTGTGTGCGCAGGGCGATCGTCGCTGCTTCCTGACTGGGTAGGGCCAACGCCTCGTCGCGGCTATTGGTGTGCAAGCTCTGGGTGCCACCCAGGACAGCCGCCAAAGCCTGGATTGCCACGCGAACCGCATTGATCTCGGGCTGCTGTGCCGAGAGTGTGCAGCCGGCCGTCTGGGTGTGGAAACGCATCATCCAACTTTTCGGGCTACACGCACCAAACGTGTGCCGCATCTCCCGCGCCCAGATACGGCGGGCTGCGCGGTATTTCGCAATCTCCTCGATAAAGTCATTGTGCGCGTTGAAAAAGAAACTCAAACGGGGTGCAAAGTCGTCCACATCGAGCCCCCGCCCAATGGCCCAGCGAACATACTCCATTCCATCCGCCAGGGTAAAAGCCAGTTCCTGTGCCGCCGTGCTTCCCGCCTCCCGAATGTGGTACCCACTGATGCTGATGGTGTTCCACCGCGGCAGAAAGCGACTGCCAAACTCGATGGTGTCAGTCACTAGCCGCATGGATGGTTCGGGCGGAAAGATGTATTCCTTTTGCGCAATGTACTCCTTGAGGATATCGTTCTGTATAGTTCCCCCCAGCAACTCCATGGGTATCCCGCGCTTTTCGGCGGCGGCAATGTACATCGCCCAGATTATGGCAGCCGGGCTATTGATGGTCATGCTGGTGGTCACCTGGTCCAACGGAATGCCGTCGAGCAGGATTTCCATGTCGCTCAGGCTGCTGACGGCTACCCCACACTTGCCAAACTCACCCAATGCCTGTGGAGAATCCGTGTCCAACCCCATCAGCGTCGGAAGGTCAAAGGCAATTGAAAGCCCGGTCTGTCCCTGTTCCAGCAGATACTTGAACCGCTGGTTGGTCTCCTCGGCGGTGCCAAATCCGGCAAACATACGCATCGTCCAGAGCCGACCACGGTGCATAGTGGCATGCACACCGCGGGTGTACGGATACTCACCCGGAAAACCAATTTCTGATCCATGATCTTGGTCGGCCAAGTCCAGCGGCGTGTACAGCCGTTCAACTGGATCGCTCGACGCAGTAACAAAGCGGTCCCGCCTTTCCGGCGATTGGTCCAGCGCTGGCTGCAGCGTTTGATGCTCCCAGCGCTCCCAGTCAGCCCGCAGCGCTTTCACAAACCCCTCATCAAAGGTCATCATGGTTTCGCTCCACCAGTTCAACCAGCACCCCAGTCGCGCTTTTTGGATGGACGAACGCCACCCGCGTCCCGCCCGCCCCGGCCACCGGTTCCTCGTTGATCAATCGAATACCCTTGTCTTTCAGTTCGTTCAACGTGGACTCGATATCGTCCACCTCAAAGCAGATATGATGCAGTCCAGCGCCCCGATTGGCAAGGAACTTGGCCATTCCGCCGGTGGTTGTCGTTGGCTGCACCAGTTCGACCTCGGACTCGCCGACTGGCATCATCGCCACTACGGTCTCCTGTTCCAGGACCTCTTCCTGATGCGCCAGCGGCAGCCCCAGTGCTTCCTGCCAAAAGCTCAGGGCTTCCTGGATTTGGGGAACGACAATCGCGATGTGGTCCAAACGCAGTACACTCATAACACTCCTCTCATGTCGCCGATCGCTGGATCGAGCTTGCACCACATACCGAGCACCGCGCTTCCACTCGATCGTTTACATTCTAGCGCAACCGACGAATCTGGCAACTGCTGTCCGTCGCTGGCCTGGCGATTGCTCAAGCCAGTGTGGAAAGAACGCCACCGGCAGCTGTGACAGTCGGATTGGTGGGGAGCCGGCCGTCGAGAGGCGCGCCACGGCGTCGCTGCGCCCCAGTTCACCCAATGACTCTGCAGGATGACCGTTACGTCGTGGTTTTCCGGCCAGACAGAGATCCGGTTGACCGGGCCACCTGGCAGCCATCAACCATCCATCGGGGCGAACAGGTAGGTGGCGCCGTGTGGGTCAGGCACCTGCCGGCCGGGCTTAATCGGCCTGCACGAGACCGTGCGGAGTGATCCGTTGCACCATTTTGAATGACCTCACCTGCTCCTCCACATGGTCCTTGAGCAGATTGCCCGAGATGTGCATCAGCGTATCGCCGTAATCCGAATCCACCCCCATGCTTGCCAGGCAGGGGTAATGGTGATGCAAGAGGCCGGCTCTTTCGCCCGCCTCATCGGCCGAGACGCCGACCAACCGCTCGGCGGCATAGCGGGCGCAGCCGCAGACTGCATCGCGCACGACGTCGGCGGTAACAATCTGCCGCGTTTGAGGATCAACGGTGAGAGCCAGCGATGGCTGGCCAAAATTCTGGGCGAATTCGGCGATCAGAGGGTGCGTTACCGGCAACGTTTGGCGGCGCCCGATCTTGTAGCTGCTGTCGGTCAACGCGCAGAGCGGTTTGGGGGTTGCTACCGCAACCCCCATCGCCTGCAGCCACCCGCGCAGTTGGCGGGCCAGGCCCCGCGGCAGCCAGCTCTCGTTGTCCACCGCAGCAATGACCGCCTGAGCCCCCGTTCGGTCGGCAATATCGGGCAGCAACTCGGCCACGCCTTTGTGCTCGGCAAAGGAGAGGATCAGGTCGGCCGGCGGCATGGCGTCCGGAAGGTACTCCTCTGGGTAATCGATCACTGGCGGCAGCACCGCTGGCGCTTGCCACGTCTCTATGCTCCACTCGCGTGGGCAGCGCGCCTGGATGTTGTCCACGTGGCGCCGTCCGTAATCGCCCGAAATAATCGCCAGTATTCGCATCCTTCTCTCCTGACGCCGCTCAGAACCCGCCGCCAGCTAGTCGTCCAGCAAGCGGCGCTCTCCTTCAAGTTGCCGGATATGGCTGATCTCCTGGGTCACTTCCATGGTTCCCCGATATCGGCCTTGCGCATCACGAACAGCATAGTAGCGGATATAGACCGCCATTCCTCGCATCTGTATCCAGAACTCGGCAACATCCCGACGGCCGGCGCGAAAATCGTCAAGAATCCGCTGCACCTTGTCCAGGCTGTCCGGCGGATGGCATTTTTGCACCTCGCGACCGATGATGGCAGCAGTGCGCGGAAAAATCTGCTCCTTGCCCTGGGAAAAGTAGCGCACCTCGTCGTTCTCGTCAACAAAAGTGATCTCCACCGGGAGGTGGGTCAGGATCAGATTGATCTGCTCCGTTGAGAGTGTACCCGTATCCAGGGCAAGATCTGCGCCTTGGGGTCCAATGGTAGGTGTCCCGCCTATCCGAATCGGCGCCTGGACCACGCCATTCTCAGGCGAGGCCATGACTACTGGCAACCACTGTCGTCCCGGTTCGACATAGGCGTATCCAATTTCCGCCTCCTGGCGCCGGATCTCGGCCCACTCCTCAGAACTCAGTGCTTGCAGTGCGGCCGGATAGAGTATCTGCTCCTCCTTGTACACCATCTCGCGGATGGCGGTCTGGAGTGACGCCCACTGCTCGCGGATTTGACTCAGCAGATCATCTCCGAGCTCAGCGGTCAGCAGCTTTTCCAGCGATTTCCAGCCGCCACGGATGTCGTCATGGATTGCCCACATGACCGAGGACGGACCAGAGAAGCCGTGCTTTTCCAGGAACGGAAAGAGCAGGTTCTCCTTGCGCAGGTAGTGCTTTTCCAGCAGGCGCAGGCGAACAAGAGCTTTCCGCGCTTGGTCCAGCGCAGTTGCCGAACGTTGGGTCTGGAGGGTTTCCAGAGCCGCCTGAACCTCATCCAACACCGGGCCGGTAGCCGCATTCTCTGCCATAAAGGTGTGGACTGGGTGTCCGGGTATGGTTTCCGGCCGGGTATGCACCTGGGCATCCAGCGATTCGCGGAACACCTGGACGTGGACGTCGCACAGCCGCTTGACCTCCGACTCTGGCATTCCCTCGGCAATCAAACCCTGTTCAAGTTCAGCGATTTCGGCCGGACTGACGTCCTTGACCAGTTCGGCAAACGTCGCTTTGACCTGGTCGACCGTCTTTCCGGCGTGCAAGTCTCGGATCAGCTGCTTGAGTGTCTCTTGTTTTTTGCTCCGGGCGATAGAATTGCTCACTAGTAACCTCCAAAATGGTCGGTGATCGAGGTCGGCTCGGGCCCCGATCACCGGTGCTTGCCTGCCGCCCTTAGGCAGCTTTTCTGATCAGAAAGGTCTTTTTCACCGTATCCAGCAGGATCAACGCCGCACCGATAATCATGGTGCTGTCAGGGACGATCCGAAACCACATCCAACCCATCAGCGGAGCGAATGTCTCGCGCGAGCGAGCCGCATAGTAGCCCAGGTCGTGCGCAATCTGGGCCTGCCTCAAGCCAATGATCAGGTAGGGAAGCGCGTACAGCACGACGCCGAATGTCACCAGCCAAAAGCCCCATCTGCTCAGCTTTTCTTCCCATGCAAGGCCTCTGGCCATGGCATGGCCGCGGACGGTCAGGTAGATGAACGCCAGCGAGATGTAACCAAAGGCCCCCAACATCGCTACGTGCGAGTGTGGCATGATCAGATAGGTGCCGTGCGCGTAATAGTCAATCGCGGGTGTGTTGATGAGCATGCCGTAGAATCCGGCACCCAGCCAGTTCAGAAAAGCGGCTCCAGTCAACCACATGAACGGCACGCGGAATGGGAACTCTTTGCCACTGCTGACGATCTTGCGCTGTTCTTTCCACGCTTCCCACATCAGAATCACCAGCGGGAGCGGCTCCAGCGCTGAAAATAGGCCGCCCACAGCTACCCAGTATTGATCCAGCCCTTGCCACCAGTAGTGATGCCCGACTCCCAGAACGCCACCCAGCGCGATCAGGAACATCTCGAAAAGCATCACCCGTTCGGCCGTCTTGCGCGGCACCAGCCCCAGCGCCACCGCCAGGAACGCCAGCACTCCGGCAGCAAATAGCTCAAAGGTCAGTTCCACCCACAGATGGACCACCCACCACCGATAGTAGTCGTCCACCGTGTAGTTGGGCATAATCTTGTGCAGCGGTGCCATGCCCGCCATGTAGAGGGTGGCTACGCCGAATGCCGACCAGATGATGACACCCACCAACAGGTTATTGCCCTTGGCCTTCCGGATGACGCTAAAGACCATGAGGAACCAGAGAACCAGCCCGACCACCAGACCAATATCCCAGACGCGGCCCAGGTTCAGATACTCGCGTCCCTCATTTCCCAACCAGAACCAAACCTCCCGCATGTGGCCGGTTGCGCCCAGGTAGATACCGAGCAGACCGCCGCCTCCCACCACCAGCAACGCTGCCCACAACACGTCCACCAGCCAGGGGAACTTGAGATCCTCGCCGGCAACCAGCGGGGCTATCATCAGGCCACCCACGAGCCAGCCAATGGCCACCCAGATGATAGCCAGGTTGATGTGCAACGCCCGGAGCGCGTTGAAGGGAAGCAGGTTCTGAGAAAAGATGAAATCGGCCGCCGGATCGGTCTGAATGTGCGTCAGGTAGCCACCTATCACCGTCTGCAGCAGGAAGAACAGCGCCACCACCGGGACATATTTGAGCAGTTTTTGCTGCGAGCGGAAGAACTGCGTGATCCGAAGGGGCGGTTCCAGGCTATCCTCATCGCCCCGCTTCATGAGGAACTCGTAGGCGAAGAACAGGACGACGATGGTGCCGACCCAGAGCGCTAACCACTGCCAGAGCGAGACCAGCTGGTTGTTCCACTCCATGGCCTGGTCCACCAACGGCTCTGGCGGCCAATTGTTACTCCAGGTTCGGTCGGTGCCCGGGCGTTTGGACGAGGCCACCAACTGCGACCAGTCGAAAAAGGCGGCTATCTGCGCGGCTTCGTCCGGCCGAATCACGCCGCCCGTCCAGCCTCGTTCCCGCTGGCCGTTCACCAGGAAATCCACCCAGTAGGCCACATTGTCCTTGTAAGCCGCGGCCGACGGGTGACTGTAGGTAACCGTCGCTTCTGAGAGGGTGGTAGCGCCAAAGTCCTGTTTCACGCGCTCCTTTACAGCAGCCGTCTGGATGTCATCTAGCTGCGCGGCTGCAAGACCGTACATCTCCTGGGCATAATAGTCGTACAGGTACAGGGCCCGCCGGTGAAACGAGTCCGTGGAAAAGTCAGGACCCAGATAGGCCCCCATGCCCAGCAGCGTGCCATAGTTTTGCAGGTCGAACTGCTGGTAATAGACTTTGCCTTCCACTACATCATCATACGTGTAAAGCACCTCGCCAGATGCCGACTGGACGGTGCGAGGGATGGGAGGAACCTCCTTGGCCAGGTTGGCGGTAAAGATCAGCAACGTGGTCACGGTGGCGATGCCGATGACCCAGAACGCCACGTATAGTCCCTTTCGACTGATCAGTCGGTCCAGAAACGCGTTCACGAATCCTCCTCCGAAGAAAATCAGAACTGATAACGACTATCGGCGGACTTGTTCGTCCGGGCCTCAACCGCCCGCCGTTCCCACCAAATGAACCTGTCGCCGTTCAGCCCATTGGCGGCCCAACTGCTCCGACACGTGGTTCGCCAGTACTCCAAGGGTCATCGGAAACAGCACCTGCTCTTCCTTACCAAAGTGGGCACGGGTCACCGCAATCAGGTTGCGAGTCAGTTCCCTGGCCGTGGCCGGGCCGGGCGCCTGCTGCAATTCCATCAGAATTCGGTCGATTTCGTTATGCTCCATCCGCATGACGTGAAGAGGACCGGTTGACCCAAGAGACGCCGCCAGCGCCGAGAAAAGCAGTTCCTCCTCCAGCCGGGCGTGTCCTTCCAGCGCAGCCGCCAGTACCGCAGCCCGCGTCGACAACTCGGCCGCCAACGCGGGGTTGGCAGCTACGCTCTCAAGATGATCCAATAGCGGGTACAGTGCCCCATGCTCTCCCAACAGCGCGTCGGTTATTCTCACCGTAACCTCCATATTAGCCGCACGGTCAAACGCGGATGCCCGTCAGAACCAGGTTATCACTAGCGGGCAGGTATGCCGCCCCCTTCATGTCGCCAAATGACTGGACCTCATGGAACCCAGACTGCGCCATGGCCACCTCCAATTCGAGCTGCAGCCACGGCCGGAGCACCGTCGATTCGGCCCTTTGCTCCCACGGCGCATCCGGCTGTTTCCGATGCATGGTCAACACGGTAAAGGTCAGCGTGCCGTCGTGGTCAAAGTCGTAAAAGCGGACAAACAGCCACTCCTGCTGGCCGTCCCGGTGTGATTGCGGCTCCATCCAGCGGTTTTTCTGCGCCATCACCGCGTCGAAATTGCGGTTCTGCACCAGCAGAAGCCCGCCCGGCCGGAGAGTCTTGGCGAAATCCAACAGGGCCAACCTCAGTTCTTTTGGCGTCACCGCGTGCGGTAGGCTGTTTCCCAGGCAGAGCAGAGCGTCAAACCCGGTCCCGACTCGGGTGGAAAACTCCCCGAATCCGGCTGCAAATAGGTCAATCCGCTGCCCGGCCGCCCGCGCATTGCCGGCCGCCATCTCTACCATCCGTGCGCTGACGTCGGCACCCACGACAGAGTAGCCCCGTTTGGCCAGCGCAATCGCATGCTGACCGGTCCCACAGGCAGCATCCAGGACCTGGCGCGCTCCAACCCGCTCCAGTTGCTGCTCGATGAACGGCAGTTCATATGCCAGGCGCCCGGGCCAGCTCACAAAGCGATCATAGTCGGTGCTCAATGCGTCGTACAACGGGGTCATCCTCACGTCAGCCTCCACATTTCCGGCGATCTGCCGACCACGGTCGAACTATCTCATACCACCAGCATCGCCATGCGCGCGGGGAAAAGCCCCAGCCGATCCCCGCCATGGACCGGCGCGTCCAGGTGACTGGCACGGACCACCAACTGGTCGGCCGCCAACTGGTACCCCAGCCAGGGCGCCATGGCGTTGACCGTCTGCAGCAACCGGCCATTGAGGAACACTTGAGCCACCTCCTCCGGCGGTACATGTATCCGTTGCAGAACCTCGCCCACTGTCCTGCTTCCCTCGGCATCGACCAAGACCACCGTATCCTGGTCGGCTCGCGGTTGGTCGCCGTATCGGCGCAGCTCGCCGAACAGATGCACCCTGATCATCTCACACTCCCGTCGTTCACGGCCTACCCGTGGATCAAACGGGGCAGGCAGCGGGTGCACACCCACAGGCTCGCGCCATCATGGCGGCAGGGCAACAGCACCCCCCTCTCCTCCCCGGTGCCGCATAGATAGCAGGATTGGCTGATCATCCGCTTGCCCCTCGATGCCATCTCGGCCTCGGCCGCGTGTTCATCAAATGGGGCGGCCGCGCGCTCCTCGATGCTCAGCGCACCGGTTGGACAGACACCGAGGCAGAAACCCGCCCCGTCGCACAGCTCTTCGCGTACAACCTTGGCCTTGCCGTCAATCAACACAATCGCCCCTTCGGCGCAGGGGGACACACACAACCCGCACCCGTTGCACAACGCTTCGTCTATTCGAACGATCTGCCGGCGCACCAATCGTGGCCGGTCCTCAATCGACACAATGACTGACATTTCTTGCTCCTTGTGGTTCTTGTGGTTCACTATACCATAGCCGACTGGGCCGGTCTGCGACATTAGTCACATCCGCAGCCAGGCCTCCCGTCCGAAACCTGGAAGGTTCACCACCACGATCGGCGCAGCGCAATCGACAACCGCGCCCCGCTGGTCCACCGGCATTGTTTTGGCTACAATCAAGTGCAGTCGTCGCAACACTGTGGCATGGAGCCCGCCGCCCCGGATCCTGGCGCCCCCAACCGACGGCCGAACACTGCCCTACTCAACGGCCCGCCGGTTTCTGGTGGCTCCGGTTGTGCCTGGACAGACCGGCCGTGCTATACTATCCAAAGCACGACCGCATCGGGCAGGACGCTTCAACTCTGCGATGGGGTGCGGGCGTCCGGGTTTGCTGGTGACGAGAGGAGGAGTACGTCTGATGGCCGAAACCGGACCGCCTTTTCGTTCCGTGCGATTGCTCCTTCTAGGAGGCGCTACTGTCCTCTTGGTGCTGGGCATGGCGCTAATGGCAATGGCCATCGGCCGGGCCGCCATCCCGGCTGAGCGGGCCCGCGTCAATGTGCTCGCCCGCAGCGACAACGCCTGCGCCCAATGCCACCGCGACAATTCGCCCGGGATCACCGAGCAATACGGCCATAGCACCATGGCGGTCGCCGCGGTGACCTGCCAGGATTGCCACGAGGTCCCGGAGGCATACCCAGGCTCGGTGGAGCACGAAGGAACCTACGTGTTGCAGTCGCCCAGCACCGCCCGCTGCGAGACCTGCCACCAGGTTCAGGTGGCGCAGTTCAATGCCAGCCGCCATGGCCTGCCGGCCTACGTCGCCATGACCGGTGTGGGGATGCTTACCGCCGACCAGCTGACCCAATACGAATCCATCCCGGAGGGCGGTTTTAGTCCGGACAAATCCCGCAACGCGCTGTACGAACTGGAGGGTCCGGCCATCACCCGGTTTGCGTGCGAACCCTGCCACAATGTGGGCAGTCCGCACCCAGATGGATCAACCGGCCAGTGCCAAAAGTGTCACCTACGTCACGAATTCAGCCTGGAACAGGCTCGCAAACCTGAAACCTGCAACGCCTGCCACATCGGTCCGGACCACCCACAGTGGGAGATCTACCAGGAGTCGCCACACGGGATCGCTTATGCCACCGGCGGCGCCACCTGGAACTGGGAGGCCGAGCCGGGCACGCTGGACGTGACCGACATGCCGGCCGCCACCTGCGCCACCTGTCACATCAGCGGATTCGGCGCCGCGCCGACTTCGCACGATGTAGGTGATCGGTTGACGTGGTACCTTTTTGCCCCCATCAGCGAACGACGGCCGGACTGGGAGGTCAACCTGAGCCAGATGCAGGCAGTTTGCGCACAGTGCCACAACGCCGCCTTTGTAAACGAACTATACACGGCGGCCGACGCCGCTACCGAAGCAGTCAACGCCTGGGTGGTGGAGAGCAACCAAATCATGGCTCCCCTGCAGGACAACCAGCTTCTCACCGCGGCACCGTTTGACGAACCCATCGACTTTGCCTACTTTAACCTCTGGCACCATTGGGGGCGGACTGCCAAGTTTGGCGCCTGGATGCAGGGACCAGACTATGTCCAATGGCATGGGGCCTATGAAATTCTTCACGATCTGGCCGAATTGCGGGCCCTGGCGGCCGAAAAACTGGGTGAGTGACCATGTACCTCCTGGCCGAGCTCTTTCCCCTGGTTCGACAGGTCCGGCTTCCGATCAACCGCGACCGGGCCATGCTGATGCTGCTGGCCCTAATGCAGATGGGCATGGCAGTGGAGGCATACGCCGGGCACCAGATCAGCGGAACGATTGTGCCCAATGAGCGCACTCCTGTCGTGTTTGGCGCCCTGGCTGCCTTGACCCTGGTACTAAGCGGCGTCTTGGCCCGCCGCCATCACATGACGGCCGCCCTACTGGCCACCATTACCTTCCTGGCCAGCATCGCGGTTGGGCTCCTGGGCGTCTATTTTCACCTGCGCCGGGTGGTGTTGCCGGCCGCGCCGGCCGGGCAGCTGTTCTCACTGCACCGGTTGATCTGGGCGCCGCCATTTGTTGCTCCACTCATGTTTGCCCTCATCGGCGTCCTGGGACTGAGCGCAGTGTGGCGGGAAAGTCCGCCTGACAGCGGTGTCCTGATGCTGCCCGGTGCGCGACGGTTGTTCATGCCTCTCAGCAAAACCCGCGCCTTGTTCCTTTGGGTTGGGCTCGCGTTCCTGGCCACCGTCGTCAGCAGCGTGTTGGATCACGCACGCGCCAACTTCATTAACCCATGGCTCTGGGCGCCCACATTGGTCGGCACGTTTGCCGCCGGCGTGACCCTTGTGATGGGATTCCTGGAGCGTCCCAGCCGGAGTGAGCTTTGGGTCTACCTGATAGCGCAGGTACTGATGCTGGTGATCGGACCCATCGGGGCGCTGCTCCACCTGCAGACCAACCTGACTGCAGGCGGCGGTCAATGGGTTCTGGAGCGGCTCTTGCGCGGCGCACCGGTGTTAGCGCCGTTGCTGTTCTCCAACATGGGGTTGCTAGGTCTATTGGTGCTGCTCGATCCGGCCGATTGATTCCCCGCCCAACTAATCCGCTCCGACTCGATTGCCGAACTGATTGCGAGCAGACCAAGCCGGAGCGGTGCCAGCGCCCTCAAAGGCCGCTCGGGCAGTAAATCTGGTCGATCTCCATAGGTCGGTGAACCGCCGTCGTGCCTGCGGCCGGATCGCCAGACCTTCATCCATCCGTTCGCTGACACCGTCAACAACGTTTCCTTCTGAAACCGCCGAATGCCTGCTACAATTGCGCTGGTTTGCACGATTGGAAAGGTAACATGTCTCAAGAACGCTCTCTGGCCGACCCCTACGCCCCGACCGACGGCCCGGTGGCGGTGATCGGCGCCGGGGTCATCGGCGCCAGTTGGGGGGCGTTTCTGGCCGCCCACGGCCGCGTCGTCCGGCTCCACGATCTCGACCCGGAGCGCCTGGCCCGAGGGTTGGCCCAAGCGCGCGATCAGGCGCGCTTTCTGACGGACCATGACCTTGCCGACCCGGCTCAGGCAGAGACGGGGTTGGCATCGCTGGCGGGCCACGGCACGTTGGCCGAGGCCGTCCGGGATGCTGCCGTGGTGCTGGAATGCGTCGCCGAACGATACGACGTCAAGGACGCCGTCTTTAGCGCCGCCGACGCGCACGCTCCGCGCCATGCCCTCTTGGTGACCTGCACCTCCGGACTCTCCATTAGCCGCATCCAGCAGGCGGCTCGCTACCCCGACCGCTGCCTGGCGGGGCACCCCTACAACCCACCCCACCTCATACCGCTGGTTGAAATCGCGCCCGGCAACCAGACCGCACCGGAGGCCCTGACTGCCGCCCATGCCTTTTTCCTCAGCGTCGGCAAAGCGCCGGTCGTCCTCCACCGCGAGGTGCCCGGCTACCTGGCCAACCGCATGTCGGCCGCCCTGTGGCGCGAGGCGATCAACCTTGTGCTGGACGGGGTCGCCACCGTGGACGACGTGGACCGGGCAATCCGCCTGGGGCCTGGCCTGCGCTGGGCGGTCATGGGCCCGCACATGCTCTATCACCTGGGCGGTGGGCCGGGCGGCATCCGCCACCACGTAGAGCACCTGCGCCAGGCCAAGGAGGAAACCTGGCGAGACCTGGCGGCCTGGCACGTCATGCCTCCCGGGTCAGCCGACGCGCTGGAAGCGGGATTGCCGCCGCTGGACCAACTGGCGGCCCTGGCCGACCAGCGCGACCAGGCGTTGCTGCGGGTGTTGCGGGCGCTGGAACCATAACTCGAGCCGCCGGTTCGCCTCAATCGGTATCCAACCTGTGCAAAACACCCCACATCCACCGCCAGAAACGATGAGAGAGGACAGAATGAACCAACCACTCGCCGGCGTTCGCGTGATTGCGCTGGAGCAGTACATGAGCGCCCCCTACTGCACCCTCTTGCTGGCAGACGCCGGCGCTGAGGTCATCAAAGTTGAACAGCCCGGCCGGGGCGACCCGCGCCGGTCTATTCCTCCTTTTGCGGCCGACGCCCAAGGCCAGCAGGTTGCTGGCGGATTCATCGGCTACAACCGCAACAAAAAAAGCCTGGCACTGAACCTGCGCACCCCGGAGGGGCAGCAGATCCTGCGCGATCTGGTCCGGATCTCGGACGTGGTGGTAGAAAACCTACGGCCGGGCGCAATGGACAAGCTACGGCTGGGTTACCGGGATCTGAAGGCCGTCAACCCGCGGCTGGTCTACGCCGCGATCTCGGGTTTTGGCCGGCTGGAGGGATTCACCGGACCCTATTCCGACCGGCCGGCATTTGACATTGTGGCCGAGGCCATGAGCGGAGTCATGAACCTGGTGGGTTTCGCAGACAGACCGCCGTCCTGGACCATCTATGGCATGGCCGACGTTTACACTGGGCAGGTGACCGCTTATGGAGTGATGCTCGCCCTCTGGGTACGGGAGCGCACCGGGCAGGGGCAGATGGTGGATAGCTCCATGCTGGACAACATGCTGGCGCTCAACGAACGGATGGTGGTCCTCTACTCGTACACCGGAAAATCGCCGGAGCGCGGGGTTCCCGGCCATGTCTATCCGCGGGGCGCCTTTCTCTGCCGGGATGGCTACCTAGCGCTAAACATCCCGGACGAACAACAATGGGAGCGATTGTGCCAGGCCATCGGCCGTCCGGACCTGGTCTGCGACGACCGCACGGCGAACGGAACGGCTCGGTCCCAAAACACCGACGTGGTCCGCACGGTCATCGAAGATTGGCTGGCGGACAAGACCCGCTCTGAGGCCGAGGCGCTGCTGCAGGCGCAGGGAGTGCCGGCCGGACCGGTCTACACCGCCGAGGACGTCTTTGGCGACCCCCATATAGCCGCCCGACAGATGCTGGTGACGGTGGACGACCCGGTGGCTGGGCCGCGCCAATACGCGCGGACCCCGCTGCACCTTTCCGCCTCGCCCCAGATTCCGACCGAGCCCGCGCCCCGGTTGGGCGAACACACCCGGCCCGTGTTGGCGGAGCTACTGGGTTACTCGGAGGAGCAGATCGACCAGTTGGCCACAGCTCAGGTGATCCAGCTCCAGCAAGGGTAGGCGGAGCGGTCCTGCGGCACGGCGCATCTCTCAGCTCGGAGGACTGCAAAAAACATAAGGCAGACCATGAACAAGACCAATGGCGCCGCCGGCAAAGAATGGCATTTTGACGAGGTAGCCCGGCTGCCTGCGCCCGGCGACGATGGGGCGGTGGCCACCCGGCTTCTCGAACCGGGCACCCTCATCCGCCGGGGACATAGCACCCTGGCGGTGAGATTCACGGTGTTGGAAGGGCACCGCTTTGCCGTCCATCCCGTTCCGGCCGGCGGCGCGCTCCTCTCCTGGGGTCTCCCTTTTGGCATTGCATTGTCCCAGATATCTCCGGGAACAACGCTGGTGAATGCCAGCACGCTGGAAGAGCTGCTGGCCCGACGCCTGGACCTGGCGCTGCCATCGGCGCCGAACTTTGCCGACCGCATCGTCCCCTACTCGGTGGCGCCCGAGCAATTCCATCCCGCTCCGCTCCTGGCCCCGGATCCCGATCCCCGTTCCTTCATGGGGTTCGACCGGGACGGCGACCGGGGCGCCGGCACGCGCAACTATGTCCTCCTGGTCGGTACCACGTCGGCCGCGGGCGGGTACGTCACGCAGCTGGCCCGCCGCCTACAACCGCTGGCAGCCGCAATCGGAGGCACCCTGGATGGCATTGTCCCGCTGGCCCATACAGAGGGCAGCACGCCCAATCCGCTCAACCTGGCACACGTGCTGCGCGTTTTGGCCGGCTGCTGCGTTCACCCCAATGTTGGCGCCGTCCTGGTGGCCGGCGTCGAAGGGGAGCCACTCACCAATCAGCACCTGCACACCTACCTGGCCGAGCACAACTACCCGCTGGGACAGATGCCGCACCACTTTCTGGCGCTTTCTGGCAACTGGGATGCTGACCTGGAGGCCGGCGAGTGCGCGTTGCGGGGCTGGGTGGACTCGGTTGCCCGCACCCCACGTGTGGCGCTTTCGGCAGCCGGGCTCCGGCTGGCGCTCCAATGTGGCGGCTCGGACGCATTCAGTGGCGTCTCCGGCAACCCGCTCGCCGGCTGGGTGGCTCGCCAGGCAATACGGCAGGGCGGCTCGGCTAACCTGGCCGAGACCGCCGAACTGATCGGCGCCGAGGCTTACCTGCTGCATCAGACCGCCGACCTGGAGACCGTCCGCCGCTTCCTGGAGGCCATCGTCCACATCAAGCAGTTGGCCGCCTGGCACGGCATGACCGCCGAGCAGAACGTCACCAGCGGCAACAAGTTCCGCGGCCTGTACAACATTGCGCTCAAGTCTATCGGTGCTGCTCAAAAGAGACACCCGGAAGTCCGGTTGGAGGCGGTTATCGACTATGCCCAGCCGATGACGCAACCCGGCCTTTCCTTCATGGACAGCCCGGGACTGGACCTGGAGAGCATTGCCGGTCAGGTGGCAGCCGGATGTAACCTGATCCTCTTTGTCACCGGCAACGGATCCATCACCAATTTCCCATTTGTGCCCACCGTCAAAATAGTCACCACCTCCGGCCGGTACCGTGCGCTGGCAGATGAGATGGACGTCAACGCCGGTGCCTACCTGGACGGGACCCCCATGGAGACGCTCGGGCGGCAGACCTGGGAACAGGTTCTCCGGGTCGCCTCCGGCCAACCAACCGCCGGCGAGAAGGCGCGACACGCCCAGGTCCAACTCTGGCGCAACTGGGCGCAGGCCGACGCCACCGGCCTCCACCAGGACCGGACAACTCAACCGCCGGACGGCCGTCCCATCCCGGTGGAACCCCTGCAACCGCCCCCCGTGCTTGGCCTGCCGCCCTGGCCCGACCCGCCGGTGGGGCTCATCCTGCCCAACAGCCTCTGCTCAGCCGAGGTTGCCCGGCTGGCGGCCGAGAGGCTGGAGCGGCGAGGGTTGGGCCGCGACCAGGGGCTCGTTCGATGGGTGGCATTGGCTCACACCGAAGGATGCGGCACGGCGCGCGGACCGGCCGGTGCGCTGTTCGAACGAACGTTGATCGGCTACCTCACCCACCCTTTGGTCCGGCACGCGCTGCTTGTCGAGCATGGCTGCGAGGTATGGCTCAACCACCGCGTCCGCACCCGACTGGAGGGCATGGGATTGGAGCCCAACCGCTTTGGTTGGGCAAGCGTCCAGTCCGACGGCGGCCTGAACCGAGTGTTGGACAGGATCGAAGCGTGGTTTGTCGCCCAATTGGCCGCCGGCCGACCCTTGCGGCCCCAACCAGCCGGAATCGCCGGGCTGCGGTTGGCGGTGCTGACCGACGGACCGCTGCCACCAGCGGCCTCCCTGGCCCTCAGCCAACTCACCCAATGGGTCGCCGGCGCTGGCGGCGCTGTCGTACTCCTGGCTTCGGACCCACTGGTGCAGACGCCGACCTTCGCCGGCTCGATCTTGGGCAGCCGGCCGCCAACGCCCACCCTGGCTTATGGGCAACCGGCCGGTAACGCCGGACTGCACCTCATGGAAACCCCCACCAGCCACTGGATCGAGGGCATAACCGGACTGGGAGCCACCGGCGTGAACGTCATGCTCGTTCACGTGGGCCAGCGCCCTCGGCCGGGCCATCCCATGATCCCCCTTCTCCAGGTGACCACGCTGCCGGCGGTGCAGGCACGCTTTGCGGCCGAACTGGATGCTCCGTCACCCGACGACCCATTTTGCTGCTCGTCAGATTGGCTCGAGCTGACCGTGGCAGCCGCGGCCGGCCGGCTTCAGGCCCGGGTCCTCCAGCGAGGCGACGTCGCCTTCCAACTCACCCGCGGCCTGCTCGGGTTTTCGATCTAGCCGGTTATCCCCACGGACCGGGCACTGACGTCCCAGAGCCGGCGGGCGAGGGCGGCGTCACGCGATGCCGGCGTGGACCAGGCCACTTTGCCGTTGGCAAAATAGCGGCCGGAGATTCCGTCCACTTGCGGCGACAAGGCCAGGTGCAGCACCAACTGCGCCGCGTGGTCTGCCTTGCGCAAGAAGGGCCGGACCAACCGAAAAAACAGCTCGGCCGTCCCGCCACTGTGCGCAAAGTTGGTGTCCACAATGCCGGGATGGATACAGTTGGCGCTCACCCCGCTCCCCGCCAGCCGGCGGGCCAGTTCCGTGGTGAACAGGATGTTGGCCAGCTTGGATTGCCCGTACGCTCCCCAGCTGGACCAGCGCCGGCGCCGCTGCAGATCCTTAAGACGAATCCGACCGATGAGGTGCGCGTTCGAGGCGACAGTGACCACCCGGGCCGGTGCGCTCGCCCGCAGCCTTCCCAACAGCAGATTGGTCAGCAGAAACGGCGCCAGATGATTCACCGCCCAGGTCATCTCGTAGCCATCGGTGCTCTCCTGCCGTCGCGGCAGAATACCGCCCGCGTTGTTCACCAGCACGTCGAGCCGATGGTACCGCTCCTCGAACTCGGCCGCCAGGCGACGTACCTGCGCCAGCGAGGCAAAATCGGCCAGCATGAGATCCACCAACGGATTGCCGCTGGCCCGACAGACCTCATCCCGCGCCGCCTGGCCACGACCGGCGTCCCGCCCGGACATCACCACATTGGCTCCCAGGCGCGCCAGGCCCAGCGCCGTCCTCATGCCAATCCCCGAAGTGGCGCCGGTCACCAGCACGATACGATCTTCCAACCGCCTCACGCGTCACCCATTAACCCGTTGCACGGTGCGCCGGTTGCAGCCACTGCCCATAGCCGGCCAAAGAGGATTGTACCTTTTTTCCCCATTTGTGCTAAAATCTCACCGCCTGTGGAGATGCCATATGGCATCGGGGCCTCTTGGGCATAGAACCCGGCTGCGGAGTCGCAACGCGACTCGTGGCGGCAGGGTCGGAGACCACATTCCTCATGATGGCAAAACAGAACACGCGGGGGAAGACCATCCTGCTGGTAGATGACGATGCCAGCGTCCGGGCGACGATCGGTCTGTTTTTCAAACGGGCAGGTTTCGCGGTGACCACAGCCAAGGATGCGGCTGAAGCTCGAGCCTGCCTGGCAGCCGACCATCATGACCTTCTCTTGCTGGACTTGGTGCTTCCGGGCATGGGCGGGCTCGACCTGATCGTCGCTATTCGCCAGACGCACGCAGCGCTGCCGGTGGTAATCTTGACCGGTCATGCCTCGCTCACCACCGCCGTCGAGGCGCTGCGCCTCGGAGTGCGTGACTATGTGTTCAAACCGGTTCACCTGGAACAGTTGCTGGGCCGCATCGAGGACATCCTGCACGAGCGCGATGCCGAGCGCCGGCAACGCGAGATTTTGGCCGAACTCAAGTCATTGGTAGGTCGGTGGGAGGCACTCGAGACCGAGTGTCAAACCCAGTTCACCGATCAGACTCCAACGGCTACCGACCACCTGCTGCAGCGGGGGCCGTTTCGATTGGACCTGCTGGCCCGCCGCGCCACGATAGACGGTCGCGCCCTGAACATCACCGCGACCTCATTCGATTATCTGGCTACCCTAGCCCTGCACGCACCAGACGCGATAGCGCCCGAGGTTCTGCTTTGGGAATCCCAAGGGTACACCGAAAGCCACCTGCGCGCTCACGAGATGGTCCGCTGGCGGATTCACAGCCTTCGCCGGGCAGTGGAAACGGAACCGTCCAACCCCCGCTTCATACTCACCGTGCGCGGCGTCGGATACCGGTTGGCCGTGTAACCCGGGCGCCGCCGGCACTCCGGCTCGGTTCCCCGGGCCTGGCCGTTCTAACCATTGGAACTGGCCAACAATCACCAACAGATTTCAACGGCATTGGCTGCCAAAACATGATACGATGCTGCTTGTTGGTCGATGCCGGGTTCCCGGACGTTTTCATTTTGACATCATCCGAAACGCCATTCATGGGCCTGGTTCCATCACACGGAGCCATCCTGATAGTTGATAGCAGCCCCGACGTGCGCCACTGCTGTACCGCCTGTCTGGAGCAGGAAGGCTACACCGTGATCACGGCGGCGCATCCCCAACAGGGCCTGGAGCGACTGGCTGGTAGGACGGCCAGCTTGGCTCTGGTGGAGCTCCGACCCGAGCCGGCCGACCCCATGGAATCGGTCATGGCGGTCCGCGCCCACCTACCCAACGTACCCGTGATGGTCCTCACCGATCAGGGCTCTTTGGACACGGCCGTCCGGTCGGTCCAGGCAGGCGTGCGCGACTATCTGATCAAACCGCTCACCAGATCGGTTCTGACCGCCCGGGTGGCGCAGGTGCTGCAGGCACACCAGCTTCAGCGCATCCGGCAAGAGATTCTGGACCAGATACAGGACCTTCTGCAGCGGCTGGAGCGGCTTTCAGCGCTCGATGGGTCCGGTCGCAGCTTCCCTAACCGACCGATGCGGCCCCTCCGCTGCGGGCCTTTTCGGCTGGACCCGGTGACCCGCCAGGCGACCCGCGACGGGTTGCCGCTGGGTCTGTCGCCGGCCGCGTTCGATTATCTGCTGGTTCTGGCCCGGTACTCGCCGGAGCCAGTTACGTACCAGACGCTAGTCCAAGAGGCGCAGGGCGAGGACCAGCCAGAGGGAAGGCACCCGTCCGAGGTGGCCCGCTGGCACGTGCACCGGCTGCGCCGGGCTATTGGCGATGACAGCCGCAAGCCGCGCTACCTGCTCACGGTGCGCGGCGTTGGGTACTGCCTGGTGCCCTGATGGGCCAGAACAACCCAGAAAGAGGAGTGCCGTTCTCAAGCCGACTCCACGGCGAGACCCCAGTTGCCGGACAGCGCACTGCGCGGAAGCCAACCCGGCCAGGCGCAGGCTGGCGTTCGCAGGGTTGGAGTCGACCGAAAACTCATCGCGGGCCGCCGGCTGCGGGGAATGGCGGGGCGGCCCGGTCACACCTCGACGCTGGCAGAGGCAATCCGGCCGGTAGGATGACGACAGCTTTGGACCGTCCCCCGGGGATGGGTTCTGGAGCGAGCACGGCAACCTGGCCTGGATTCTCCTCGTGATGCTGGCCAGAGTGGCGGCGGGCATGCTGCCAGCCCGGGCTGGCAGCATGCCGAGGGCAAGCAGGGTGGCCCCCTGACCGCCTGTCAGGGGGCCAGGGGTTCGGGACGGCCAAAAGGGAGAGTTCTTTGCGCACGGGCGGGTGTCCGCCCGTGCAGCCAATGTCGGTTCGACCCAGATCCGCGCGCCCTGTCGGCAGGCGCGTTGCCGTGTAATCGTTGTGGTGCTGGTGTTCCTTGTGTTACCCCGACAGCAACTTGAGGATCTCCTGCACGTGTCCCTTGACCGTCACCTTGGGAAAGACCTTGATGATCACGCCCTGCTCGTCAATGATGAACGTTGAGCGGATAATGCCCATGTACTTTTTCCCATACATGCTCTTCTCGCCCCAGGCACCGTACATCTCGGCCACCCGGTGGTCCGCGTCGCTCAGCAGCGCAAACGGCAGTTTGAACTTGAGCTTGAACCCATCGTGTGACCGGACGCTGTCCGGGCTCACCCCCAGCACGGCCGCCCCGGCAGCAATCAGCGCGCCGTAGCCGTCCCGAAAATCACACGCCTCCTGAGTGCACCCCGATGTGTTGTCCTTGGGGTAGAAATAGAGCACCACCTTTTTGCCCCAATAGTCTGATAGCGTCACCTCGCCGCCCCCATCGGCCGGCAACACAAAATCCGGTGCGGTAGTCCCTTCAGTCAACATCTTTCCACCTCCTCATCCATTCAGCAACATCCGGCAATTTCGGCCGCTAGTCCGGCCGGTCCAACCGCTCCAGCAACGCGGGCAAATCCCGCAATGCCTCGATCTCATAGTATCCATCCCGATGCGGGTCGGTGTTGTCTACACGCTCGTGGTCCCAGGTCAGGTCGTGCGGAACGTACACTGCATTGGCGCCCATCTCCAGCACCGGCAGCACGTCCGACCGCAACGAATTACCCACCATCACCAAGGCCGGCGGCGAGGTGCCATACTGCTCCACCAACCTGCGGTATGTGCCGGCGGTCTTGTCACTGACCACCTCCACCGCGGCAAAGTACGCCCCCAAGCCGGATCGGTCCAGCTTGCGCTGCTGGTCCAGCAGGTCACCCTTGGTCACCAGCATCAACCGGTACCGCTGGGCCAGGCAGTCAACTGTCTCTTGCGCCCCGTCCATAAGGTCCAGGTCGGCCCGGAGCATAGCACGGCCCAACTCCATGATGACCCACACCGTCTTGCCCGGCACTGTCCCCCCGGTCAGCTTGATGGCCGTTTCGACCATGGACAGGGTAAAGCTTTTGATGCCATACCCATACAGCGGCAGGTTGCGCATCTCGGTGGCGTATAAGGCCTGGTGCACCTCTTCGGCTGCGGCAGTGGCCCCGAGGATTCGGGTCAGGGCGTGTTGAGCCCGTTGGTAGTACACCTCGTTCTGCCAAAGGGTATCGTCGCCGTCAAACGCAATCCACTCGATCAATGACGCCTCCAATCACCGGTTGGTCGACCATCGGCCGGCCCAGCAGCTGCGCCAGGTCGCGTGGTTCGTTCACCGGAAGCCTGCAGGTGAAATTGCGACAGACATAGGCTGTCGCCCGGTCGTCGGTCGGGATGCGGTCCCGCAGCAGACCGACGCCGCTGCTGCCCAGACCGGCCGCCACAACCTGATATGGTTGGAAACCATGCTGCGCCACCGCCAACAAAGCCTGCGTGTCGGCCGCTGCCACGTCGCCGGCAATGGCCACCTCCAGAGTGTCGCCGAGCGCGAAATCCAGCGCCACCAACCACTGGCCAAAGGCCAGCGGGTGGTTAGTCAGCTGCGGTTGCATGCGCGCGAGCCAGGACTCGGCCGCCTGCCGATAGCGCGATTCGGCCGCCAACTCCCCGAGTCGCAACAGCGCGAATGCCGCCATGGCATTGCCCGAAGGGGTGGCGTTGTCCTGCAGGTCCCGCGGCCGAGTGATCAACTGCTGGTCCTTCACGCCGGTGTCGTAGAGTATGCCATCCTGCCCGCCAAAGTCCTGCAGCAGGCCATCGGCCAGCCGGCACGCTTCCCGATACCAGCGAGGGTCAAACGTCGTCTGGTAGAGCTCTACCAGGCCGTCCACCAGGTTGGCGTAATCCTCCAAGAAGCCATTGATCCCCGCCCGGCCGTCCCGCCAGCTATGCCAGAGCCGGCCGTCCTCCTGTCGCATCGTTCGCAGGAGGAAATCGGCGTTCCGTTCTGCCACCCGACGGTAGTCCTCTCGTTCCAGTGCTCGAGCGGCCTCGGAAAAAGCCGCCAACATCAGCCCGTTCCACGAAGCCAGCACTTTGTCGTCGCGCGCCGGCCGGGGCCGCCCTTCGCGCGCTGGCAGCAATCGCCGCCGGGCCTCGGCAAACTCCGGTCGCTCCTCCATCCTCCCCCGGTATTCCAGGACGTTCTTGCCCACCTGGTTGTGACCCGCCTCGGCCGGCAGGTTGCCCCGCTCGGTGACTCCATAGGCCACCAGAAACGGGCCCCAGTCCCGCTCCAGGACACGGATCACCTCGTCAGTACTCCAGAGGAAGAACGCCCCTTCTTCCCCATCGCTGTCCGCATCTTGGGCGGAGTAGAACCCTCCGGCCGGGTCCACCATCTCCCGCACCACATAGTCCAGGATCTCCTCGGCAATGGTGCGAAAGCATGTCGAACCCGTCACCTGCCATCCATGAAGGTAGACCCGCGCCAATTGGGCATTGTCATAGAGCATCTTTTCGAAATGGGGCACCAGCCACCGCTCGTCCACCGAATATCGGTGAAAGCCACCACCCAACTGATCGTACATACCGCCCCGAGCCATCGCCTCCAACGTCTGGTTGATCATCATCCAGGCTTGATGATCCTCGGTGCGGCGATAGTAGCGAAGCAGGAATTCCAGCGTCATCGGTTGCGGGAATTTGGGCGCACCGCCCCAGCCGCCGTTGCGCCGGTCGAACTGCTGGGCTATCCGCCGAAACGCGGTCGTCAGTGTCTCAGCGGTCAACGGCGCGGCTGACTTGCCCGTTGCCGCGCCCTCCTGGTTGGCGATGGCCTCCAACAACCTCGACCCGCTCCGAACCAACTCGTCCCGGCGGTCCCGCCATGCCTCGGCCACCGCGCGCAAAACCTGACGGAACGAGGGCAATCCATGCCGCGCCTCTGGTGGGAAATAGGTTCCGCCGTAGAAGGGCAGGCCTTCTGGCGTAAGAAAAACAGACATCGGCCATCCGCCGCTTCCGGTCATCGCCTGCACCGCCTGCATATAGATGTGGTCCAGATCCGGCCGCTCCTCGCGGTCCACCTTGATGTTGATAAAGTGCTGGTTCATCAGCGCACCGGTGACTGGGTCCTCGAACGACTCGTGCGCCATCACATGGCACCAGTGGCAGGCCGAGTATCCGATGGAAAGGAATATCGCCTTTCCCTCGGTTTTGGCTCGGTTGAGGGCTTTGTTACCCCAGGGGTGCCAATCCACCGGGTTGTCCGCGTGTTGCAGCAGGTAGGGGCTGGTTTCTCCCTTTAACAGGTTCGCCATCGGATTCTCCGAGACACTATGCTGTTCCGTCTCATCCAGCCAATTATATCATCGGCGGGCCTTGCACTTCTGGCCAGTCATGTTATAAAAGTGGTTCGGTCGAACAGCGGGCGAGACGCAGGGCGGATTCCGCCGGCAATGGCAGGTTTTAAGGTCTATTGCACCGGGTGAGTAGCCACGTCGGTTCCACCTGGACTCATTGAGAGGGTAGTCATGTATCAGATCACGTTCGTCCTGGATGACCCAGGCCGGCTCAACGACATCTTGGGGGCGTGGTGCGACGCCGGTGTGCAGGGCGTCACCATTCTGGAAAGCACCGGTGTGCATCGGGTCCGCTCACGAGCCAGTCAACGAGATGCACCGTTCATGCTCGGCTTCAGCCGCCTGTTGAGAACCGACCAGGTGGGCCACAACACACTGTTCGCTGTCGTTCAGGATTTGACGACGGTCGAGCGGGTGGTGGCTGCGACAGAAAAAGTGGTCGGTGACCTAACCCAACCCAACACCGGCATCCTGTACGCCATTCCGGTAGAGGCGGTCTGGGGCATTCCCAAACAGCGGCCGGTATCCGAGTAGGCAGTTCCTGTGGTTTGGCTAATCTTTATCGCCAGCAGCACTGTATTGGTCATTGCGGCCACCAAGATGGCCCAATACGGCGACGTCATCGCCGTGCGCACCCGGCTGGGAGGCATGTTCATCGGAGTGCTCTTGTTGGCCGGGGCTACGTCGCTCCCCGAGTTGTTGACCACCATCAACTCCTTCCGGCAAGAATCCCCCGGGCTGGCGGCTGGCAACATGCTGGGCAGCAACATGTTCAACATGCTCCTGCTGGCTGTGTTGGATCTGCTCAATCAGCAAGCCCGGATTTTGCGCCGCGTGGCCATGACGCATGCGCTGACCGCCGCTCTGGCCAGCGTGATGATTGTCCTGGCCGTCTTTTTCATCCTGGCCGATATTCCTCTCCGAATCGGATGGATGGGCATCGACAGCCTGATCCTGATCGCGGTCTATATCGTCGGCATCCGCCTGATCCAGCAGAACGGCCAGGCATCGGCAACCGCCATCGAGTTGGAAGGGGAGAAGCCGATCATGGCACTCTGGAAGGCCGTGACCGGGTTTGCGGCCACCACGGCCGTGATGGTGGCGGTGGTGCCGTGGCTGGTGAGCTCCAGCAAAGAGATCGCAGAAAGCACCGGCCTGGGGACTGGGTTCGTGGGTGCCACGCTGCTGGCCATGGTCACCTCGCTGCCAGAGATGGTGGCGGTCATCGCGGCTGCGCGGCTGGGCGCATACGACATGGCGGTTGGAAACCTGTTTGGCAGCAACGTGTTCAACATGTTTGCGCTGGGTCTGTCGGATGCCTTTTACACGCCCGGGCGTTTCCTGGGGACCATCGACCCCTCTTTTGCGGTGATGGGCATGCTGGGTCTGTTGCTCACCAACCTAGCGCTCATCGGCAACATAGCCCGCGTGGAGCGCCGGCTGATTTTTGTCGAGGCCGACGCGCTGCTGATCCTGATCGTCTATTTCGGGGGAATGTATTTTCTGTTTCTGCAGGGACTTGGCTAGCCCAGCTGTTACCCACGGAGGCAGCAGGCCGCATCGGAGCCGGCCGCAACGGTGCCCGGCACCTGATGCGACGACGCGTTAACCGTTGGACGGACCCGGCGTCCGCTGTTTTTCCAGGAACTGGCATACCGCTTGGTTGAACGCCTCGGGTTGGTCGACCGGGGTGGCATGCCGGCTGTCCTCGATCACAACCACCGCCGCACGCTGCATCCGGGCGGCGGCGGCGGCCTTGACCGCCACCGGCGCATAGTCCTGGTCGGCCGCCACAAACAGGGTTGGGCAAGCCACCTCGCCCAGCCGGTCGTTCACGCTCCACCCAACCAGGCTGCGCATCGCCGCCCGGTAGGCGCGCGGATCGTTCTCGGCCCAGCGCTCGGCGAACAGCCGCCGGATCTCTTCTTGACCCGGTTTGGGAAAGAGCCGGCCGCCCAGCACCTCGCCCATTTTGCGCATGCCCAACAGCCAGACAATGGCAAAGCGCTGGAACACTTGTAGGCGGTCCCGCAAGGTGCGAACGCGCAAATCAGGTCCAGCGTTCACCACCACCAGGCTTTTCACCAGGTCAGGCGCGTCCACGGCTAATTGCAGACCAATCATCCCACCCATCGAAATGCCCACCACGTGCACCGGCGTGACGCCCAGCGCCTGGATCAATGCAGTCACGTCGCGGGCAAACAGTGGGACGCTGTACCGGCCGGATGGTTTGTCCGACCGGCCATGACCACGGATATCCACCGTCACCACCTGATACTGCTGGGCAAAATAACCGGTCTGCAGTTCCCAGTCTCGGCTGCTGGACCCAAGGCCGTGGATGAAGAGAATTGGATCGCCCTCTCCCACTGTTTCATAATACAGCTCGATGTCGCCGACGCTGATTCTGGTCATGCTCGCTCTCCCTTCCCGGGTACCCCACAGGAATTGGCCGCCGAGCTACCGCGTGCAGGACCGTTAAACCCCGGCGCCTGCACGCGCAGCAGTTAGTGGACGCCGGTCCAACCTGATGTGTGCCCGGCCATCAGTCAAGTAACGGTCGCGGACAACTCCGCGGCGCGCTCGACAGACCATACGCTTGCCAGGTAGCATAGTGCAAACCGCCCGAAAGTCAAACCCATGACAACGGTTGGCCCAAGCTTAGGAGGACACTGTGGCATGGTCCATGCAGACACCGGTTGCCAGCGCGCAGGCTGCCTCGCCTGGCGGGTCGTCCTGATGATGGCGGCAGGAGTCTGATCGGTGCCAGCCGGTTCTGCCCACGGCCGCGCACGGCTGGTGAAGTAAGGGATGGCGGGGCTGATGACCCCACAGCAGCCTTGCCAACCACCTCTCGTCGACACCCGTGGGTTGGTGAGCGCCGTCGTTCCCATGGTTGATACCTAGATCCGTGTTCTCTTCCGGCCCCAGGACCAATTCGCGCTCTTGTGGTTTGCCAGGGATTTGGTATAATCTGCGCAGCGGCAGATTGCAGGTAGCTTTTTGCTGTGTGTAGGCGAGTAGCTCAACTGGCAGAGCAACGGTCTCCAAAACCGTAGGTTGTGGGTTCGATTCCTGCCTCGCCTGCCAAATACGGTTCTACACTCAAGACACCGTCCGCGGGGCGGTGTCTTGAGTGTAGGGAAACATATCAAACTGGAACAAGGAACGTAGGATGGCGAAAGAACAGACAAAAAAGGAAACGAAACGAGAGCTCGGCGTCTTGCGCTATCTGCGGGACACACGAGGTGAGTTGCGCAAGGTCACCTGGCCTACACGGGAAGAGGCGCTAAAGCTGACCTACATCGTTTTGGGCGTCACCCTGGTATTCGCCGCGTTCCTCGGGTTCCTGGATTGGGTTTTTTCTCAGGTGTTTAGACTGCTGTTCTCCTGAGGAATGGTGGGGAAAAGGCCATAAGGCATGGATGACTTTGATCTGTCCAAGAACCCATTCTTGGATTCAGGGGATGATGTAGAGGAGATTCCCCTGGATGTGGTGCTGGACGAACTACAACGGGATTCCTTTGTTGCGGCCGAGCCGGAACCCGAACTCGAGGTTGACCTGGTTCCGGTGGCGCAACCTCCGGAACCAATACAGGAACCGGTCGGAGGTCCCGAAACGGAACCGCCATCTCAGGAGGAAGAGACCGGAAGACACTGGTACGTGATCCATTGCTACTCGGGTTACGAGAACAAGGTGAGCCACAACCTGGAGCAACGGATCGAAACGATGGGCATGCAAGAAAAGATCTTTGACGTTGTGGTGCCGACCGAAGAGGAAATCGAGGTCAAGGAAGGCAAACGACGGACGGTGGAGCGCAGGGTATTCCCGGGGTACATTCTGGTCCAGATGGTCATGGACGAGGATTCCTGGTATGTCGTGCGCAACACCCCGGGCGTCACCGGTTTTGTTGGAATGGGAAACGATCCCACCCCACTGCGCCCGGAGGAGGTCCAGGCCATCATGAAGCGCATGGAGGCCGAGGCACCGCGGGTTAAAGTCACCTACAAGATCGGCCAAAAAGTCCGCATCACGGACGGGCCGTTTGCCGACTTTATGGGCACGGTTAGCGATATTGACATGGACAAATCCAAGGTGCGCGTGTTTGTCTCATTCTTCGGCCGGGAAACGCCTGTAGAGCTGGACTTCTTGCAGGTTGACAGGATGTGAATCCGTCTGCGTTGGTTAAGCGCGACGGTTTGGAGATTGTGGGAGGGTTAGACACCCGCCAGAACCACGAAGGAGATATATCATGGCAAAAAAGGTCAAAGCGATCGTCAAGCTGCAGATAGCGGCCGGCAAGGCCAATCCTGCACCGCCGATCGGTCCCGCGTTGGGGCAGCACGGCATCAACCTGATGCAGTTCTGCAAAGAGTATAACGCCCGCACGTCCACCCGAGTGGGCGAGATCGTCCCGGCAGAAATCACCATCTTTCAGGACAACTCTTTTACGTTTGTCCTCAAGACACCGCCTACCCCGGACCTGCTGCGCAAGGCGGCGGGCGCCGCCAAAGGTTCGGCGACGCCTAACCAGTCAAAGGTCGGTGCCATCTCCAGGGCACAACTCCAGGAGATTGCAGAGATCAAGATGAAGGACCTGAACGCATTGGACATGGAAGCCGCCATACGCCAGGTCGAGGGTACCGCCCGCAGCATGGGCATTACAATCAAGGACTGATTCACAGAGACAGGCTTATCACCTGTCCCGTGGGAGGGCCAGGCCCGTTATCACCACCAGGAGAGTACGATGGCAAAACACGGAAAACGCTTTGAGGAAGCGCTCAAACTAGTCGATCGCAGCAAGCAGTATGTCCCCCTGGAAGCCATCAAATTGGCGCAGGACATCAAGCCGAGCAAATTCGACGAGACACTCGAACTTCATCTGCGGTTGGGGGTAGACCCCCGCCATGCAGACCAACAGGTAAGGTCGGTCGTGGTATTGCCCCACGGCCTGGGAAAGACGGTGCGCGTCTTGGTTTTTGCCGAGGCTGACGACGCCCGCATGGCGATCGAGGCCGGTGCCGACTATGTTGCCGACGACGCAATGATTGCCCGGATTCAGGGCGGTTGGACCGACTTTGACGTCGCGATGGCCGTGCCTTCGCTCATGGGCAAGGTTGGCCGGCTCGGTCGTATCCTAGGTCCGCGTGGGTTGATGCCTAACCCCAAAGCGGGAACTGTTGCGAGAGGTGAGGACCTTCCTCGCCTGATCCAGGAGGCCAAGGCCGGTCGCGTCGAGTTCCGGGTTGATAAGACCGCCAATTTGCATATCCCTTTGGGAAAGACTAGTTTTCCGACGGAAAAGCTGGTGGATAACCTGGCGGCAGCCATGGAGGCGGTGAAGAAAGCGCGTCCTCCGGCCGCCAAGGGGACGTTCATCCGGCGGGCGACGTTGACGACCACGATGGGTCCCGGCCTTCGCCTGGATGTCAACGCGTTAAGCACCATGGAGGTGAGTCTCTAGCACATATAGCCTGGCGACTCCGACTGATGGTCGCCAGCACATCGGCACACGCCCTGTCCGCCAGAGACAGCAGGTGCATCGGTCAGATGCTTAATCTCGCCTGCCGAGGCTGACTGAACCCGGTTTCTGAGGGCCGCCACGCGGCTGCCCGGGTGCAAGTCTTTCCCTCGGTATGCGAGGGAGAGACTTTTTTTGTCCAGGAGGTGAGAACGATTTGGCTATTTCTAGAGCGCGCAAAGAGGAGCTTATAGCTCAATATGAAGAGGCTGTCAAAAAGAGCACCGCGCTGCTTTTCACCGACTACCGCGGGCTGACAACTGCCCAGGTTGACCGGCTTCGCGCGGCCGTGCGGGACACGGACGGGTCGGTCAGTGTTGTGCGGCTCACACTACTCCAACTGGCCCTCAAGAACGCGGGGTATCCGGTTCCAATGGAGTTGTTGAGCGGTCCAGTCGCGGTCGGTTTTTGCTACGGCGACGTGCCGGCGGTCGCCAAGGCATTCCGGGCCTTTGCCAAAGAGATGGACAAGGCATCGACTAGAGGCGGCATCGTGGGTCACCGTGTGGTCACCCAGGCCGAGGTGGAGGCCATTGCGGACCTGCCGCCATTGGAGGTGGTACGAGCCCAGTTGTTGGGCATTCTCAGCGCCCCCGCGCGTGGCGTTGCTGGGGCCGTGGCTGGTGGCGTACGCCAGGTGATCAACGTGTTGAATGCGTACGCGCAAGGTGAGAAGGAACAGGCCGGAATCGCGGCGTGATCGACCCGGCTCAAAGCCAACACCCTGCGGCGGGGAGGCCCGCCGTATCAGATCAACAAGGAGCATAGAACATGGCAGATTTGGCAAAACTGGTGGATGAACTCTCTCAACTCACCCTCTTGGAGGCAGCGGAGCTCACCAAGATGTTGGAAGAAAAATGGGGCGTCAGTGCAGCGGCTCCGGTGGCCGTGATGGCGGCCGGCCCAGCGGGTGCAGCTGCCCCCGTGGAAGAGGTTGAGGAAAAGACCGAATTCGACGTCGTCCTGACCGAGATCGGACCCAAGAAGATCGAGGTGATCAAGGCCGTCCGTTCGGTCACCACCCTCGGCTTGAAGGAGGCCAAGGAGGCAGTGGAAGCAGCCGCCGGAGGTCAGAGCGTGATTCTTGAGGCGGTGAGCAAAGAACTCGCTGCCGACGCCAAGGCCAAGATCGAGGAGGCTGGCGCAGTAGTTTTGGTCAAATAGCTTCGGCTAAATGCACCAACCCAGGAAAGCGGGCGATGATGATCGCCCGCTTTCTTGCATCTTACCGTCAGCCATCGCTGGCCAGGAGGGTCAATTCTATGGCTTCTTGGAGCGAACGAGCACCCACTACCTCAATGCCCGCTGGGTAACCCTCGGCCGGCCGGCGGAGGGTTTTCGGCACAATGCAGCGCCGGAAGCCCAGTTTTCCGGCTTCGTGAAGACGCGCCCCCAGTTGCCCGACGGTACGTAGCTCACCCGAGAGACCGACCTCGCCCACCAAAGCCAGGTCAGCCGCCACTGGCCGGTCACGTTTGCTGGAGGCGATGGCGGCCGAGATGGCCAGGTCAGCCGCCGGTTCACCTACCTGCAGACCGCCTACCACGTTCACAAACACATCCTGGTCGTACAACTTTAGCCCAACTCGTTTGCTGAGTACTGCAGTCAACAACAGCAGCCGGTTGAAATCGACCCCGTTAGCCGTTCTCCGCGGGTTGGTAAAGCTGGTGGGACTCGTCAAGGCCTGAACTTCGACCAATAACGGGCGGGTTCCCTCCATGGTCACGGCGATGGCCGAACCAGCCGCGTTCGCCAGCCGCTCTGCCAGGAAGGCTTCCGACGGATTTGTCACCTCCACCATTCCCCGGCTCTGCATCTCAAAGACACCGACCTCCGATGTGGCCCCAAATCGGTTCTTGATCGCTCGCAGCAGTCGATAGGTGTGAAAACGGTCCCCCTCCAGGTACAACACCGTATCCACAATATGCTCCAAAACCCGAGGACCGGCAATGGTGCCCTCTTTGGTCACATGCCCTACCAGGAAGACCGCCACCCCAGAGGATTTTGCCACCTCCTGCAATCGCGAGGCGCAAGTTCGTATTTGGGTGAGGGTCCCGGCGGCCGAGTCTATCTCGCGCAGGCGCATTGTCTGAATCGAATCAACGATCACGATGGACGGCTTGAGGTCATTCATGAACTCCACCAACGAGTCCAGGTCGGTTTCGGTCACCAGATAGAGCGAGTCGCCATCCAGTCCCAGCCGGTTGGCCCGCATCTTGATCTGCTGTACCGACTCCTCACCCGAGGAGAACAGAACCGGAGCCGCCTGCTCTGCCATCCGAGCCGCCATCTGCAGAAGGAGAGTGCTCTTGCCAATTCCTGGATCGCCGCTGATCAGCACCAGCGAGCCCGGGACGATGCCCCCACCCAGCACGCGAGCGAACTCTCCGATCGGCAAGGATAGGCGATCCAACCCATCAGTCGTCACCTCTGCCAGCCGTCGAGGACGAAGATGGGTTTGAATAGGTCCAGCCGGCCGTGTGGGAGCCGGCTCAGTGAACTCAGTCTCCAACAACGTGCCCCATTCGCCGCAGCCCGGGCAGCGGCCCATCATGCGCGCCGAATGCCGGCCGCAATTCTGGCATACGAACACCGAATAACCCTTGGCCACCTCAAACCTCCTCTCTCTCTGCTGCCAAGTGTCGGTCAAGGAGGCTGCGCAGCACTTGCAGGTTCGCCGCGTTCCGGCCTGCCCCCTCGTCGTCTGGCCCATCTGTCGGCGTCTCCAGGTGCGCTGGGTGCTCGGAAAAGCGGGGGTCATTCACCAGCGCCGAAAAGCCTGCCAAGCTGATCTCGCCTTCGCCAATATGCGTATGCCGGTCCTTTCGGCTGCCCAACCCATTTTTGCTGTCGTTGAGATGGAAACAGCGCAGTCGGCCCAAGCCGATGACTCGGTCAAACTCGGCCATGGTAGCCTCGTACGTCTCCGCAGTCCGCAAATCATAACCGGCCACAAACACGTGACAAGGATCAAAGCAGACACCCAAACGCTCACCGCCCTCGGTGTTGGAGAGGACCCACTCGATCTGTTCAAACCGATACCCCAGATTAGTTCCCTGTCCAGCCATTGTTTCCAAACAGATGGTTGGGCCGTTGGCCGGCATTTCTTCCAGGAGCCTATCCAGGGCATCGACAATGCGAGCCAGTCCAGCCTCCTCACCGGCATTCGTGTGTGATCCGGGATGGAAGGTCAGAGTAGGAATCTCCAGCAGAAACGCCCGTTCGGCCTCAATCCTCAGCGCCTGGTACGACCTGAGCCACAACGCATCATCCGTTGAGGCGATATTGATCAGATAGGACGCATGGGCCGCCAGCGGCCACAAATCGGGGTGTGAATCCCGCTCGGCAAACCAGAGGGAAAGCTGGTCCGTGGGGATGGGGGGAGCGTCCCACTGGCGGTTGTTCTTGGTGAACAGCATCAGGGAATCACAGCCGACTTGGTGCGCCCGCCGGAACACGTTATGCAGTCCTCCGGCAGTCGATATCACCGCCCCTAACCGCATTGCCCCCTCCAGAGCTGTCCCGCCACCGTAACCCGAACCCGGCAGCTTTTCAAGGCAACTGCCTGTTCACTGGATGTGAAGTAGCGCCCTGCCCCCCTTCCATAGGGACTCCAGGCCATAATACCGGCGCTTCTCCGGGCTGAACAGGTGCACAATCACATCGCCGTAATCGAGCAAGACCCACTCGACCTCCCCGTTACCCTCCAGGCTCCAGGGCATCGTGCCGGTGGTCTTTTTGACCGATTCGCGGATGTCCTCCTGCAGCGCGTTCAGCTGCCGATCGCTGTTTCCGCTGCAGAACACAAAATAGTCGGCAAACGTGTCCAGACTCGTGATGTCCAACAGCAGGATGTCCTCCCCCTTTTTCTCCTCCATGACCTGAACAATATAGCGAGCGAGTTCAATGGGTTCCAGATTTTACCTCCTGAAAAATGCGTGCATTTTGCGATTTCACCGGCCGGTTAGCTCACGCCAGCCGACAGCCTCCACTCACCATACCTCAAACATGGCAGCCAGATCAGCGCCGGCAAGCCCGGCGCCCAGCGCCGCAATCAGCAATGCGCGTGCCTTGGGCGGGTTGAGGTCATGCGCCAGCACAGCGCCAGCTTCGACCAACGAGACACCTCCTCCGGCATACGCATAGACCGGGCGTACTCCGCCGCGAGGAACCCGACTGGAGATCACCACCGGAATTCCAGCGCGCAACGCCTGGTCAATCCCGTTGTACAACTCCCGGCTCACGTTTCCTGCCCCTACCGCCTCGATCACCAAACCGGCCGCCCCTCGCTCCAACGCTGCCCGGAGCGCCGAGTCGTCGGCCCCGGCGTACATCGGAATGATGTCAACCCGGGGAGCGGTTTGGGGAAACGGCACGCGGACCCGTGGCAACCATGCCCCGACGAAGCGAACCCTTCCCGCCCGCACCCAGCCCAGATCCGGCGGCCGGGTGGAGTCAAACGCGTCCGTGTCGCTGGTGTCGGTCTTGGTCGCTGAGCGTGCCGCGTGAATTTCCCCTCCCATGACAATCATGACTCCCCGGCCTCGTGCCCTCGGATGGAGGGCCACGGTCGCCGCGTCCCGGATATTGGCAGGACCGTCAGGGTCGGGGTCCGAGGCTGCTCGTTGGGCGCCGGTCAGGACGACGGGGGTCTGAGTATCTACCGTCACATCCAGGTAGAACGCAGTCTCCTCCATCGTATCGGTGCCGTGCAATATGACAATGCCCTGCACTTGATGCGCCATCTGGCTCACGCGCGCCGCCAGATTGAGCCAGATTTCGGGCCGCATATGCTCGCTGGGAATGTTGGCAAAGTCTTCCACCGTGGCGTCAGACAGCCTTGCCAGACCAGGAACAGTGGCCAGAAGGTCCAAGCCAGACACGGCCGGCACCTGCCCACCGGCGACCGGATCCAGCCGCATGGCGATGGTTCCACCAGTGGCAATGACGTGCAGGCGTGGCTCGGCTGCCATAGCCTAGTCGGCTGGCGAAACCGACCTTAACTGGTTAAAGGTGTTCACCTCCAGCACCCAGCGGCTTCCGGGTTTGAACTGCGAGAATTCGTTCGCATCCTCTGTCTGGTAGGTGTAAACCGCTTCCTCGGAGGCAAACCGGACCTGGTACTTTTCGCGGGATTGCCCTTGGCGCTGGCCCGCCAAAAGCGCCAGGTCAGGCCAATACGGCGAGAGGTCCTCACCCGATATCACCACGGCGTCAACTTCGCGCCATTCGTCGACCGTGTATTGGCACCAATCGGCGTATACGTGGTATTCGCAATCCTGCACCACCTGGCCGGCCCCACTGCCGGTGTCAACGGTATACGGCGTACCACAGACCTCCTTGGCGCCCGGCACCGGTTCGCTTTCGGCATGGTGATACTTGGCCTCACAGGCTCCCAATACGGAACCTGCCGGAACCTTGTCGTACCATGCCTCGTACGTCACCGGCACCAAGGCCTCCACCCCAATGGTGCGCGTCCACTGGACCCCCTCGACGCGGCCTGTCAGCTCTTTAGTGCGGCCGGAAAGGGCGATGATCACCGCAATGGCAATACAGATGACTGTAGCCACCCCGATCAGGGCGATCATGCCCGTCTTGCTGCGTCCGCCGGTTGCAGCCTGCGGCCGGGCGGGCGCGCTCTCCGGCTGGGCCGGTCGCGCTCCGGCAAGACTGGCGCCACACCCCTTGCATTGCTTGGCCAGCGGGTCGTTGGGCGTTGCGCATGACGGACAGAGAACCGGTTCGGCCGGTTTGTCACGGTGGGCACCCAGCACCTGACCACCTTCTCGGGCAGTTGCACCGATCAGTTCAGCTCCGCACTGTCGGCACGCGGCAGCACCGGCCGGATTTCGCGTGCCACAAAATCGGCAGTGCACGTCAGGTCCAGCTTTGGCTTGCTCAAGTTCACTCTCTTCCGACAAGAGAACCTCCTGGGCCGCCTGCTGGAATTGGACATCGTCTGGCTGAGCCGCACCGCACCCCTTGCACAAGCGATCAAAACCGGCGTTCTTGGTTCCGCAGATGGAACACGTCCATTCCAACTGGACATAACCGAGGGTTTTCTTGGCCATAGTGGTCTTCCTCCGTAGTAATTTTCGCCAGATTGTACCGATTTGTCATCCACGACGCAAGTGAGGCACAGAAATCGGTTGACGAGGTTGGGGAGCAGTGCTACACTGCTGGTGGCAGAACGCTACAAGCAATTGGGCTCAGTTAGCGGAGGGGAACGGCGTTGCCGGGCGAGATTCGTGATGGCAGTGTGGCAAACTCGGACCTATCCAGAGCAAGACCGGGCACCCCTGCCGCCAAAGGAGACGTGCAGCATGCAATATCTCGAATTGGGCCAAATAACCGAGCGGGAACTGGTACCTGGGTTCTGCGTCCGGTTGGTGCACACCGACCACCTGACATTGGCCTTTTGGTCCGTCGAACAAGGCGCAGTGCTACCCCAGCATGCTCACCCGCATGAGCAGGTCACTACCCTTCAAGAGGGTCAATTGGAACTGACGGTTGAAGGCGAGACCAAGACACTTTTGCCGGGTTCAGTGGTCATCATCCCACCAAACGTCCCGCACAACGGCCGGGCCATCACGGGCTGCCGCATCATCGACGCTTTCTATCCACCCCGCGACGATTACCGTTAACCCAGAGGTTGAGATTCGCCAGGGCGCCCTTGAGCATCGTTCTTACGGGTTGCCCCAAAGTCGGCCCTGACGGCGATGAAGCATGACGCCAGGGCCGCAGCCGTCATATCGGACTCCGGTCAGTACATTATTGACGGACGGGCATCCGGTCAGCCGCCTTGCCGGCACCACTGCGCCCACTGTTCATGCAGCTATAGTCCCGCTAGATAGGCACGTAGGCATCCAGAAGTGCCGGGTCGAACTGGGTTGGCCAGTAGAAACCTGACTCCCGTTCCACCTGGTAATCGCCCTGGTAGCCGCCAGAGACCACCCGCTCCAACATCGCCACCAGGTGGTCAATCTCCGGCCGCGTGTTGTAACAACCGAAACTGACGCGCACCAATCCTGGGAGTTCCGTTCTGTCATGGCTCAGCACCCGCAGCTTGTAACCATCGTACGTTGCTCCGCGGACATCCAACAAGCGGAGGATGTACGGGTGGGCGCAAAAGCAGCCGTTGCGAACGCCGATGCCGCCCTCAAATCCAAGAATCGCGGCCACCTTTCCGTGGGGAATCCCCTTGACCGAGAAAGAGACAACGCCCAATCGTTCGTCAAGTCGTTGGGGGTCAGAGATGCCATACACCTCCACCGCGTCGATACGGGATAATCGCTCCAGCAGGTACCCGGTAAGGTCTCTTTCGTGCGTGGCGAGCACCTCCATGCCTATGCTGTTCAGCACCTGAATGCTGGCGGCGAGCGCGACCGCTCCGACGACATTGGGACTCCCGGCCTCTTCACGGTCCGGCGGATCTGCCCAGTACACCTCGTCTACGGTTACAATATCGATGGTCCCCCCGCCCCGGTACTCGGGTGCGCCCCGCCTGAAGAATTGACGCGGGCCAATGAGCGCGCCGGTTCCGAAGGGTGCATACATCTTGTGGCCTGACAGAGCCACAAAATCTAGGTGGTCGGGTGCGCCGACCGGACGCATATCTACCTTTCGGTGAGGCGCCAGCTGGGCGCAGTCCGCCACCACCAAGGCGCCGTGCGCATGCGCCAGTTCGGCAATCCGATGAATGGGAGGTGTGTAGCCGGTAACGTTGGACGCGCCGGTGGCCGCGACCACCTTGACCCGACCAGAATAGAGCTCCAGTTTCCGTTCCAGGTCCTCCATGTCCAGGACACCCTGGCGGTCCACGCCTGCGTGGACCACCTCGGCCTGGACGCGCCAGGGAAGATCATTGGAGTGATGTTCCATGATGGTTGTAAGCACCACGTCCCCAGGCTCAAGACCAATCCGGTAAGCCAGTTTATTGATGGCTTCCGTCGTGTTCTTGCCAAAAATACACGTGTGCGCGTCCCGGTCAGCGCCGACAAACTCCAGGACAACCTCGCGGGCCCGCTCGTATGCGTGCGTCGAGATCAGTGACTTGAAGCCCGCGCCGCGATGTACGCTCGAGTACCAGCGCAAGCACTCTTCCACCGTTTCCAGCACACAACGAAAGGCTGGCGTGCTGGCAGCGTTGTCCAGGTACACATACGGCCGGCGTGTGCCATCCAGCAACGGCACCTCGGCATCCACCCCGACTATCTGGCTTCGCAGCCATCCCACGCGATCGGTTGACCCAGATGGGATCAAGCGGCCTGGCGTACTAGCCAATTCGTTCATCGTGTCGCTGCCCTCATAGATTCTGACCCAAAAAGGGTATGAGTACCTCGGTGACCACGCCCACCATCCGGTCGCGCAGATTCCGGGTGTGCTCACTCGCCTTGCCAACCGCCAGTTCGGGGTCGTTTGCCAGGATTGCCTCGCCTATCGCGCAGTGCTCCTCGGTCGCCATGGCCATCTGTCCCTTCATGGAGACGTGCCCCACCGTCAATCGATATAGGTGATAGTTGAGCTGCTCTTGAAACTGCCTCAACCGGCCGTTGCCTACGACACCATGCAGGACCTCATGAAACTCGTGATCGGCTGACAGCCAACCATCCAGGTCATTGGCTGCACTCGATTCCCGCAGTTTCGCCATGGCTTCCGCCAGCCGTGCGCCGTTGGCGGCATCCATTCGCTCCGCAGCGCGGCGCATTGTCAACGGTTCCAGGGCATCCTTGAGCTCAAATATCTCCTCAATGTCCGTCATAGTGAGGGGAACGGTCACCCAACCCTTGGTCGGGCAGCGGCGTATCAGTCCTTCACTCTCCAGGCGCATGAGGGCCATGCTTATCGGTGTCCGGCTGACGCCAAAGCGATCCGCCAGCTGCCCAACATTGAGGGTTTCCTCGCCAGACAGCCCCCGACTCTGCACCAGATTCAAGACCTTCTGATGGACGTCATACGTGAGGCCCTGCACCTCTACACTTACCGCCACCGCCCAGCTCCCCTACCGACCCCAGACAGCTCGCTTCCGAATCCAGTTATGCACACCGTGCCGGATTTACCTCCACATTCATTACGCAATTCAGTATACAGACGTAACGGTGGCGTGTCAACTGTTTTTTAAGTTGACCCGGAGGGTAAACCCGACGCGGTATATGTGGTCGGTCATGACCACGAGGCGCGCACAGGGTCTAGCAGAACTAGCGTGGAAGAGCCTGAACCACCGTCAGCGGTCAGGCCAGTGCGGGGGAATTTGGGTCGGTGTCGCCGGAGACCGCCTGCGTGTCAACATGGGACGAAAACGCTGCGGCCACGCTGGCCAACAGCATGAATACGAAGGCCAGATCAACCAGGAAATAGCTCTGGTCCACCAGACCATGCGCCAGGGCAGCGCCCAGGCTGCCAAGGCAACCGATGGCCAACACACGCGAGTCGGTGAACCCTCTGCCTTCCGGCCGTCGGGCCGACCGCCATAACAAGCGCCAGCAGGCACCGTGCATCCAAATGCCCGCAACCAGACCCAGGATGCCCAACCGCAGCCAAAAGTCCAACACCAGGTTGTGAGGATGACTCAGGTCGGGCTCCTGCCAGGCTTCCGGCCGGATGTACCGCCCGCGATACTGGTAGAGAAAGTTGTCCAAGCCGACTCCAGTCCACGGATGGTCAGCGACCATCTCGGCGCTCGCCTTCCAGAGGTTCAATCGAAAATCCGTGGTGTCACCGCGCAGCGCAAGCCGACCGGCCAAGGCAGGCACCTGCGAGGCAAGCAGCATGCCCAACGCCGCCAGCGTCGCCACGCCCAGCGCAACCCGAATCACAGAACGATGAGACCATCGATCCCATACCACCCAACCCACAACCAGCGTCACCCCGACGGGCAGACCCAACAGGAGGGCACCTTTGGAAAAACTGAGCGCGACCGCTGCCACGGAGGGCAACAGGGCGAACGCGTAAAACGCCCTTCGTCGCCCGCGGCCGGCCAACGCAACCGCCAAAAGAACGGGAATCAGCCGGCCAAGGTAGAGCCCCACGTTGTTAGGTGAGCCGTAGATGCTGCGCAACCTGGGCAGGCCTGCCTCCGCGGTGATCACATGGCTACCAGTGACATACCACAACAGCCCGGCCAGCGCCACCCCCAGCCCACCGAGTACCAAGCCGTCCAACACCCGCCAACGAGATCGGCCGTCCAGACGGCTGCTACGGAGCATGAGGTAAAAGAGTGCCGGTTCCAGCACAACTACCCGCAACTCGTTGGCAGCAACATCCAACCTCTCGGTGAAGATCAGTGACATCAGGGCTGCGAGAACAAAGAGCCCGATGGCATAGTCCAGCGAAAGCCGTCGGGCCGCAACCCATTTAGCGCGCGTTCCCGGCCGCCATTGGCGGATCCGCTCGAATGCCCACGAAGAGAAGGCCATCCAGACAACCACTTCCACCATCGAAAAACGGTAACCCAGCATCGGCTTGGGCAGCACGTAAAAGGGAGCACTCAATGCAACCAGCGCCAATCCCAGCTCCAAACGCCACATGATGATGAGCCAGAGCACTGCCCCACTGGCCAGGTTCAGCAGCAGCCAAGGAGACCAGGAAAACAGCGCGGCAACCAGCAACAAGAGGCCGGTCTGCGGGCCGTCTCCCAAGCGGCGAAACGGGCCACTGGCCGGACTGAGCCAGGTGAGCCAGCCGCTGAGGGCGAAAAGCCCCGCCACCAGTGCAGTGAAGACAGCGGCACCTGCGTCGCCCAACCGGCACCAGGCATCTCGTATCCCTCCGATCCAGGGTCCCCAGTCAGAGCCGCGGCCGGCCCACAACGCTGCCGCTGCCACGGCCAGCGCCAGCGACGCCAAACCGGCCAGGGTTAGGCGGTATGCCACCTGGTTTGGTAGCGTCATGGCGCTGAAGCCAACCAGGGCCCATTGGTCCCATCCCCTTTCTGCCACCAGTTCGGCTGTGTGCCGGCCAGGTGCCAGTCCTTTTGCTGCCAGCACAGTCACCACGTCGTCAGCCGTCCGGTCGGGCGAAGTGAGGCAAAGATACGCTCCCCGATCGTCGGCTGGCAGCGAGTTTGCCGGCTGGCCGTCCACCGTCACGTAAAAGTAGGCCCGGTAATCTCCGCGTCGCACCCGAATTCCAAAGTCAGTGCCCTCAAAGGTCACCCGCACCCGGTCGCCGCTCTGGCTGACGTCCGCCCCATAGCCGTCCTGAAAGCGCCAGCCACCATCGTACACCTGGTAGGGTGAATCCGGGGCAGCCAATTGAAAACCGGGAATGATGGCCGCACCGGATGCCGGCAACGGCGAATCATGCCGCAACGTACCGTCCGGTGCCAATAGGGCAAATCCCCAGCGCGGATCAGACGGGGATTCGGCAGCTGGCAGATCCCGGTCCAGCCAGCCAACCGGCGCCTCGGGTGCATAACTCTCCAAGAACAGGACGCCCGCCCAGGGCCATTCCAAAGCCGCTCGCCGGTAGGCCTCCCGGATATATACCGCCTGGGTAACCTCGTCAGTCTGGCCCCAGATGCTTGGGCGGCCGGCCCACCCGACCGGCAACGCGTTCCACCCCAGGTTTCCGGCCCATAGCGCAGTGTCTCCGTCGCCGTGCCTTTCCATTACCTCCCGCAGCAGGACAAACCGCGAGAAATTCAGCACATCCTCGGAGATTCGCCGGTCATCCGGCCCGGTGTCAAAACCGTAGGGTTTTCCGGCTGCCACATCGAAAAACGCGTCGGCGCCCGCTCGGTAGAGGCCGTCCAGGTAGTCCACGTCGCTCAGGTTGGTCGGGCCGGACTCGACCGTCGGCGCCAGCGCTGCAGCTACCATGACCGCGTCGGGGTCGGCTTGAAGGATCGCGTCCCGCGCAGCTGCCAGCAACGCGGCGTACGCGGCCGGATTCACTGGCAACCCGCCCCAGTGACTTCCCAGATTGGGCTCATCCCATATCTGGTAATAACGGACGTGTTGGCCATGTTCAGCAGCCCAGGCGCCCGCCCAGGCAGCAAACCCGGCCGGATCTTCGGGCGGCGTATACCCAGTCTGCGGGTTTCCATCCAGTAGGGGGACCACCGCCAGACCAACATTCAGCGCGTCCTGGAGAAACGGGCCAAATCCGGCCGCCTCATCCCCCCAATAAACCGTTTGTTTCACCCACCCAAAACCCATCTCGGCAAGCTGTTGGAGCGCTCCGCGGCGGGCGACTGGCTCCCAATCCAGCATCGCAACGTTGATGCCGTACACACCGATGCCCGCATGAGCGACCGGACCGGGCAGCTCTACCGGCGTTCCGCGCAGCAGAAACTGCTGGCGCGCCGACAGACCCACCATCGAAGCGGCCACCACGGCCAGCACCAAGCCCAGAAGCAACGCCAGTTTGCGCCGTGAGGTAGTATGCATCACCAGGTTCAATCGCGCGGAATCTCACCCGGCTCGCGAACCGGGGCCAAAATCGGCTCAGATGGCAGCTCGCCGGAGACCCACACTGGATTGCTGTTGACGCCGTCGCTGGTGAGCGGCCGGCCTCGCTGATCACCCGGCCCCGTGCCGACCAGATACAGGTCACCACCGTAGACCAGCGCTATCTGGTCCGCCTGAGGAGACCAGGCAACGGGTTGTGGCCTGAGTCCGATCTCGCCGGCTGCCGGAAACAGCGCCCGGCCGTCACTTCCATCGCGATCGATGATCCACAAGACATACCGCGATACGCTGCTCTCCAGTGGCTCGTTGGCCTGCAGGAAAGCCACCTGGCTGGCCTGCTCCGAACCCATCGGCCGCGCGGGGGACCAGGACGGCATTCCCCACATCCCTACTCGCTCCATCAGGGGGACCGAAACCTGGCCCGACATCCCCCACACCCACAAGTCAAAGGCCGGGCTGTCTTCAGGGGCCTCCCCGCCCACTGGTGGACCGTGGACCACGGCTGCCACGAATTGGCTGTCAGGAGACCAGGCAGGTGTTGGCGTCCAGACCCATTCGCTGTAAGTGTGATAAACGTCGTGCCGGCCAAGGACTGACAGCTCCCCAGTCCACGTGTCAAGGATACCCACCTGGTCAGCCCGCCCATAGGCGACGTACCTGCCGTTCGGAGACCAGGCATAGCGAGCGCCCCACCAGCCATAGAGGCCGCCTGATGAGACTTCCAGCAGCTGTTCAGCCCGGAAACCACTGCGTTGATCCCAGCGCGCCAGCCATAGGTCGTTGTTGGCTTCCCAGCCGGGCGGTTGGGGAATGGGCACTGCAGTGGAGTAGGCAATCTCGCCCCCTTCGGGCGACCAATCGGCCCACAGAACGTTCTCCACGCCTGTCGAGATTGTCCGGACTGGACCGGTAGCGCGGGTGGTAGAAACCAACCAAAGGCTGTTGAACGGCGCCACCATGTTGGTCGCTGGGCCGGAAGCCGGAACCGAGCGGGTGCAAAGTAGGAAACCGCCGTCGGGCGAAAGCGAAAAGACCCGGCCGTCGAGATCGCCGCTGGTGACAATCGCGTCGCGATACGCCGTGCTTCCGCGCATGATGACGGCGTTGCCACCGCTGATGTATGCCAGGGTACCCAGGATGGAAACCGGCGTCACGGTGCCCTTGACGCCGACCATGACGATCTCGGGTAGCGCCGAATCCAGGATCTGACGACGTACCATTCGGCGATCCACCTCGACCCCATCCCGATACTCGATGCGGTAGACCGCCAGTTCGCTACCCTCTCGTCCGGCCTGCAGCAACCGGCGGTCGCCCTCGGGAAGCCCCTCATTTCGGACAAGCTGCTGTTGAAACGGGACAACCGATTCGGCCGTCACGAACTGCTCGATCACCCGAACCACGGTGATCACCATCCCCTCCTCCAGCGGCAGATTCTCGGCCGGGTCCACCTGGTCCAGCTCGCCCAGGTGAATCTGGACCTCGGCCAGCGCCTGGGATACCGTGGCGGCGTTGGTTGTCAACGTCCGGCGCTCGCCGTCAGCGACAAGGGTAATGGTGGCGGGCCCGGACGGGGCAACGGCTAATGGAATAGCTAAACGGGTGCAGCCAGCGAGGAGCCAAAACGTCAAGAAGGCAAGATGCCGCGCGCGCATAGGCCAAATCGTACCACTGATTCGAGGCCGGGTCAACGCGCACCGATTCCCGCGCTACGCCGCGGCGCTCGCAGGGAAAAATGAAAACGGAGTAGGTGCGCACCAAACAGCACGCCAGGCCGCCGGCGCTCCCCTGCCCTGCGGGAAACCTAGGGTGCCGGCCGCCCGCTGCCGGCACACCGTGGCACGAGCGATCTTTTTCGACTTGGCTAGCTTCCCAAACGCAGGCCCAGACGTCTCGACGTTATCTGAGCTCTGACGTACAAAAAGCGCAGCGAGTCGCCTCCTTGTTGATCTCCGAGAAGCAATAGGGGCATGTGAAAGCTGGTTCCGCAGGGGCAGCCGGCTCCGGCCGCTGCATCCGGTTGACGGCCCGAATGAGCAGAAAGATGACAAAGGCGATGATCAGAAAACTGATCAACGTATTGATGAACAGGCCATAACTCAGGGCAACTGCGCCCACTTCCTGCGCCTGAGCCAGCGAGGCGTAGGGACCAGGCACCGCGCCTTCCTTCAGGATCACAAAGAGGTTGGAGAAATCCACTTTGCCCAGAAGTAGCCCGATCGGCGGCATAATGACATAGTCCACCAGCGCGTTGACGATCGCTCCAAAGGCGCTGCCGATGATGATACCCACCGCCATATCCACCACGTTTCCCCGCAGAATGAACGTCTTGAACTCTTTCAACATAGCACACCTCCTTGACTAAAATCGACCGCCTACCTCGATTTTAAGGAGCGGCCCGAATTGTCTCCCGCGGAGCGCTCGATCTTGGCCCACGTGTCCCGCAACGATACCGTCCGGTTTAACACCAATTTGCCGGGTTTGGTGTCCGAGTCCACGCAAAAGTAACCGTTGCGCTCCAACTGATAGCGACTGCCGGCCAACGCTCCGGCCAGACCGGGTTCCAGCTTGCATCCCCGCAGAACTTGCAGCGACTCCGGGTTGATGAGGGTAAGGAAATCAACATCTGGATCTTCCAGGGGGTTCTCGCGAACAAATAGGCGGTCGTAAAGCCGGACCTCGGCGTCAACTGCGTGGGCGGCCGACACCCAGTGAATCGTGCCCCTGACCGCCCGCCCATCGGCCGCCGCTCCTCCGCGGGTAGCCGGGTCATAGGTGCAGCGGATTTCGACGATCTCTCCGGTTTCGTCTTTGACCACGCCGACACAGGTGACGAAATAGGCATAGCGCAGCCGCACCTCGCGGCCGGGGGCCAGCCGCCAGTATTTGCTGGGTGGATCCTCCCGAAAATCATCGCGCTCAACATACAGAACGCGGGAGAACGGTACCTTGCGGCTGCCCGCGGCGGGGTCCTCCGGGTTATTGGTACAGCCCATCTCCTCCACCAGGTCTTCTGGGTAGTTTTCCAGAACCAGTTTGACTGGCCGGAGCACCCCAAACGCCCTCGGCGCCCGCCGATTCAGGTCCTGCCGGAGCGTGTGCTCCAGCAAACCCACGTCCACCACGCTTTGCGCTTTGGCAACCCCAACCAGCTCCAGAAACGCCCGGATGGACTCCGGCGTGTAACCACGCCGCCTGAGACCAGAGAGCGTTGGCATCCGTGGGTCGTCCCAACCCGTGACATAACCTCCCTCCACCAACTGGAGCAGCATCCGTTTGCTCATCACGGTGTAGTTTAGGTTCAACCGGGCAAACTCGATCTGCCTTGGATGAAAGATCTCCAATGCGTCCAAATACCAGTCGTACAGTGGGCGATGGACCTCATACTCCAGCGAGCACAGGGAATGGGTGATGCCCTCAATCGAGTCGCACTGCCCATGGGCAAAGTCATATGTGGGGTAGATGCGCCAGGCATCGCCCGTCCGATGATGTCTGTCAAAGAGAATCCGGTACATGACCGGGTCTCGCATCAACAGATTGGGATGGGACATGTCAATCTTGGCGCGCAGCACGCGCGAACCCTCCGGGAACTCGCCCGCCCGCATGCGGGCCAGCAGGTCAAGGTTTTCTTCAACAGACCGGTTCCGGTAGGGGCTCGGCCGGCCCGGCTCGGTCACCGTACCTCGGAACTCGCTCAACGCCTCGCCGCTCAGGTCGCAGACGTAAGCCTTACCCATTTTGATCAGCTTCACCGCGTACTCGTAGAGCTGCTCGAAATAGTCAGAGGCATAATACTCGCGGTCACCCCAGTCGAAACCCATCCAGCGGATATCCTCGCGGATCGAGTTGACGTATTCGACGTCCTCTTTGGTGGGATTGGTGTCGTCAAAGCGCAGGTTACACAGGCCGCCAAAGTCCTCCGCCACGCCAAAATCGATGGTGAGGGCCTTGGCATGGCCTATGTGCAGGTAGCCATTAGGCTCGGGGGGAAAACGCGTGTGAACACGCCCGCCAAACCGGCCACTGTAAGTGTCCTGGCTCACGGCAGTGCGGATGAAATCACTGTTGGGTGGGGAATTCGTTGTGGTCATTCTGATCGCTCCTCATGCCATGCGCCAGCATAGCAAACACCCGGCTTTAGAAGCCGGGTGCCTGACTGAACTGAGGGACCTGGATTCGAACCAGGAACGACGGATCCAGAGTCCGCTGTTTTACCGTTAAACTATCCCTCACTATCTGGAAATTCTATCACAGCCAAGCGTGATTGACAAGTTTTGACAGGTTGCTGGGTTTCTGCTAAACTTCGCGTGGTTCGTTGAATATGACCAGCTCTTATCCAGAGAGGCGGAGGGACCGGCCCTTTGAAGCCTCGGCAACCAGGTGCAAGCACCCCGGTGCCAATTCCGGCAGAAAGGTTCTGGAAGATAAGAGAGCAGGGTACACAAGCCCCTTCTCCTATCTTCTGGGAAGGGGTTTTTTGTTGCTGGCAAAAGGTCGAAGAATGAAGCGGGTGCCCTTCAATGCGAATCGTGATTTCGGGCTCTATTGCCTTTGACTACCTGATGCCGTTCCCCGGCCGCTTTGTGGAGCATATCCTGCCCACTGAAATCGACCATCTGAGCGTCAGTTTTCTGGTGGACACCATGGAAAAGCGGCGGGGAGGCGTGGCCCCCAACATCGCGTACACCCTGGCTCTGTTGGGCGAGAGGCCGGTGCTGGTGGGAACTGCCGGCGAGGACTTTGCCGACTATCGTGCATGGCTGGAGAAGCACGGGGTAGACACCTCCGGGGTTATGTTGTTGCCGGATGTCTTTACGGCTTCCTTTTTCGTCACCACTGACCTGGACAACCACCAGATTGCCACCTTTTACACCGGCGCCATGGCGTACTCGCACCAGATCGCCCTGGCAGAAAGCGCCGGCCGGGACGCGGATCTGGTAGTCGTGTCGCCCGATGCTCCGCGGGCGATGATCCAACGCGTCCAGGAGTGTCAGACTCTGGGCATACCTTATTGGTATGATCCCAGCCAGCAGATCATCCGCCTGAGCGGCGAGGAGTTGGCAGCTGGAATCGAGGGCTGCCACCTGTTGGTGGTGAACGAATACGAGTTTGCCATGATCCGAGAAAAGACAGGTTGGACCGAGGAGCAGGTCCGGAAGAAGGCAGGTGGGGTGGCCATCACTTTAGCGGAGCGTGGAGCACTGCTGGTCGTCCAAGACGAGGAACACTGGATTCCCCCTGTGCCGCCAAACCCAATCGTTGAGCCTACCGGCGCTGGTGACGCATTTCGGGCCGGGCTGTTGCGCGGCCATTCGTTGAACCTGGGTTGGGACATTGCCGGCCGCATGGGCACCCTGGCAGCCGCCTATGTCCTGGAGCAGACAGGCACTCAGACTCACCACTACACCCGTCAGGACTTCGTCAGTCGGTATCGCGACAACTTTGACGATCAAGGAGCGTTGGACGTTCTGCTGGAAGGAGAACCCGCATTCCATCCGGCTTAGACCTTCCGCATCAGTACTAGCATCGAGGAGAATCAGTATGCCCGAATACCATGTAAAGAACTTGGAGCAAGCACCTGGCGGTCGCCTAAAGATCGAGTGGGCGGCACGCGAGATGCCGGTGCTCAAGCAGATCCGCGAGCGGTTTAGACAAGAGACTCCGCTCAAGGGAATCCGTATAAGCGGTTGCTTGCACATCACCACCGAGACCGCCAATCTGGCGCACACCCTCCAAATGGGCGGTGCGGAAGTGATGTTGTGTGCCAGCAATCCGCTCTCTACTCAGGACGACGCCGCAGCCGCGCTTGTCCACTATTACGAGATCCCGGTTTTTGCCATCAAAGGTGAGGACCACCAAACGTATTACGAACACATCCACGCAGTGCTAGACCAGAAACCCCACATCACCATGGATGATGGTGCCGACCTGGTGAGCACGCTTCACCAGGATCGGACCGAACTGATCGGCAACATCATCGGCGGGACCGAGGAGACCACCACCGGCGTCATTCGCCTCCGGGCTATGGCCAAGGATGGCGCGCTGCGGTTCCCAGTGATAGCGGTCAACGATGCTCTGACCAAACACCTCTTTGACAACCGCTATGGTACCGGCCAGTCTACACTGGATGGCATCATCCGGGCCACTAACCTATTGATTGCCGGCAAGACGGCAGTCGTTGCGGGTTATGGCTGGTGCAGCCGGGGAATTGCCATGCGGGCCAAGGGGTTGGGGGCAAACGTCATCGTGACCGAGGTGGATCCGCTCAAGGCTTTGGAAGCGGTGATGGATGGCTTCCGCGTGATGCCCATGCTGGAGGCCGCTCCTGTGGGGGACCTGTTTATCACCTCGACCGGCGACATCAACGTGATTGACACCCACCACATGGAGTTGATGAAAGACGGCGCCATCATGGCCAACTCGGGCCACTTTAACGTGGAAGTCAACATCGAGGGCCTGCGCAGAATGGCGACGGGTGAGCCCCGCCATGTCCGACCTTTTGTGGAGGAGTTCACGCTCCCCGACGGCCGGGTGCTCTTTCTGCTGGGAGAAGGCCGGCTCATCAACCTGGCGGCGGCCGAAGGCCATCCGGCCAGCGTCATGGATATGAGTTTTGCCAACCAGTCGCTCAGCGCCGTCCACATTTTCCAGCATGGCCACGAGCTGGCCCACGCCGTGTATTCGGTCCCCGAATCCATTGATCAGCAGATAGCCCAGCTCAAATTGGCGGCCATGGGGGTCCGAATTGACGGGCTGACCGAGCAGCAACAACACTATCTGGCCTCGTGGCAGGAAGGGACCTGACCGGGCGCCACCCGGCAGCTGAGGCTTTTTGACCTTGTACCAGCCACCATGTGTAGAGTATTCAGGAGAGTATGATGAGTGACGCAAGACCCAGTTTTTTCACCGCCCCCAAACTGCTTTTCACGTCCGAATCTGTGACTGAAGGACATCCAGACAAGATCTGCGATCAGCTCTCGGACGCCATTCTGGATGCAATCATCGCCAAGGATCCAAAAGCCAGGGTGGCATGCGACTGCTGCGTGACCACTGGGCTGGTGGTGGTCATGGGTGAGATCACCACCGAGACCTACGTGGACATCGCCCAGATCGCACGCAACGTGATCTGCGACATCGGCTACACCCGGGCGAAATTTGGCTTTGATGGCGAGACGTGCGGTGTGGTGGTGAGCATCAAGGAGCAATCGGCCGACATTGCTCTGGGAGTGGACAAGGCACTAGAAACCAGGACCGGCGAGATGAGCGGAAACGAGATCGACGCCATCGGAGCCGGAGATCAGGGAATGATGGTGGGCTTTGCCTGCAACGAGACTCCAAGCCTGATGCCCCTGCCCATCGATTTGGCCCACAAGCTGACCAGGCGCTTGGCCAGTGTGCGCAAACTGGGAGTGTTGCCCTATCTCCGGCCGGACGGAAAAAGCCAGGTGACCGTCGAGTACGAGTACGGAGTGCCGCGCCGGGTGGACAAGATTGTCATCTCCACCCAGCACTCGCCCGATGTGGACCACCACAAGATCGAGGCCGACGTAAGAGAACGGGTGATCAAGTACTGCATTCCCAACGGAATGTTGGATGCGCAGACCCTGATCTATGTGAACCCGACAGGTCGTTTTGTGACCGGCGGACCGCAAGGCGATTCCGGGTTAACGGGCCGCAAGATCATCGTGGACACCTATGGCGGAGCGGCGCGCCACGGCGGCGGCGCCTTTAGCGGCAAGGATCCCACCAAGGTGGACCGGTCAGCCAGCTACATGGCGCGATACATCGCCAAGAACGTCGTGGCGGCCGGACTGGCCGACCGATTCGAACTGCAGCTGAGTTATGCCATTGGTATGGCGCATCCGCTTTCGCTCTCGGTGGAGACCTTTGGCACAGGACGCATCCCCGATTCGCAGATTGAGCAGCTGATTTGGGAGAACTTTGACATGCGTCCGGGAGCCATCATTCGTGATCTGGCGCTGCTGCGACCCATCTACCGCGCCACTGCTACCTATGGCCACTTTGGCCGGGACGACATCGACGCCCCCTGGGAGAACACCGACAAAGCGGCTGTCCTCCGCGCGGCCGCCAGCCTGGGCTAACCCGCGGCCGCAACCCGCCTCCCTCTGGTGAACAGAGGGAGGCGGGTGCACCGGTTCAGGACCCGGGACGCCGGCCAACCGTGGTTATGCCACCGCCCTTAGGGCCGTTCTGGTGCCGTTTTCGCGCCGCGCTATTCCTGATGCGAGCCAGCGGTACAAGGTGCCGGGCGAGGTCTGGTCTGACCACGCTCCCCGGCAGACTACCGATCTGATTTTGGGGGGTCGTGCGCCAGATGCTGGAACGCGAGTTCCCGGTTGCTGGCGCATTGCGCTCTCGGCGGGTGCCTCTCCGTTTGTCATCATAACCAGGACTGAGAGGAAGTGAAGCTGGATGACGGCCACTTGTTGTTGAAGGCCCTGCATACCCATGGTTTCAGTTCGTGACCCGTTGATATGGTTTACCAAGGCGTTCTGGGCGGAATCCGCGGTGCTCAATATGCGCTGCCGCTGGGACCTGGCCTCCCCGGTCGAATCGGCCAGTCAGCGTCTCTTGAGCGCCTTCGATGACCTAGGGCCGCCCGGCCGGCGAGCTGCCGCGCCTGCTGCCTCAGCTCATCCCCCTGTTGAGAAAGCAGGCAGCGTGAACCAAACGCTCGTCCCATGGCCCGGCTGGCTCTCCACGCCGATGGCACCGCCATGCGCTTGGACGATCGAGCGCGCGACCGCCAGGCCCAGACCGGTTCCTTCCTGGCCTGAATCACGTGCCCGGCTCTGATCGGCGCGATAGAAACGTTCGAACACGTTGGGCAACGCCTCTGGCGGGATTCCTGGCCCTGTGTCGCGGATTCGCACCTTTAACCACTCCGGGCCAGGCTGGCTGACCTTGACCTGCACGGCGCCACCTTCCGGTGTGAAACGCAGGGCATTAGAAAGCAGGTTCGCCAGGACCTGTTCGATACGTTGCGCGTCCATCATGGCCAGCGCCAGCTCCGCTGGCCCCTGCACCTCCAGTCGAATCGATTTGGCCTCGGCGACCGGCTGGAATCCGGCGACCGAACGCTGGGTCAGGTCTATCAGATCAGTAGGTTGGCGGTCCAAGGGCAGTTGGCCGGCCTCCGCCAACGCCAACTGCCTGAGATCCTCCACTAGCCGGGCCAGCAGGGCAGTCTTGGCCTGAATCGGTTCCAGCGCATCCACTGTCAGGGGAAAGATGCCATCCTGCAGCGCTTCCACATTACCTTGGATGACAGCCAAAGGAGTCCGTAATTCGTGGGCAATGTCCGCCGTCAGTTGGCGACGAAGTGATTCCGCTCTCTCAAGCTGGGAAGCCATCAGGTTAAACGCCGTGGCCAGTTCGCCGACCTCGTCCCCGGACGAATCGGTAACGCGTTGGCTCAAGTCGCCCGTGGCAATAGCCTCGGTGGCTCTGGTCAATTCGCGGATGGGGCGAGTCACCCCCCAAGTGATGACTGCACCCAGGAGAAGCGCCACCAGGCTGGCTACCACCACTGCCAGGATGATCGCCTGGTTAACCTGGTTCAGGAACTGGTCATCCTGCGCTGTCGACAGCCCGGCCGTCGTCACCAACACGGTGCCGACGCGAGTATCACCGACCATGATGGGGGCACCCACGGCAAGGCTCGCCTCATCCAACTGCCGGCCGGTGAGTTCGCCTCCCGTGTCCGCGACGATGCGTCCCTGGGCGTCGGCCACCAGCACCTGGGCATCCATCATCTGCCACATGTCCCAGGCCGGTCGCCGACCTACCTCGGTGCGCCGCATCGCCATCCCGCTCGGGGTGTAGGTCAGTGCGAACTCCACGTTGTCCCAGCTTCCGGCCGACCGGTAATAATCGGCCAGGTAAGGGGCAATGCGCTGAGCCTGCATTTGACCCGCCATAGTCGTGTAACCGTGGAATTCCTGACGGGTGGCTTGGCCCGCCAACCAGGTTGCCAGAACGGCCACCGTCAGGACGACGATGATAAACGCCGCCATCAACTTGACAAAGAGCCCACGAAGGCGGGGGCGCCGGCCCACTTGATGGGTCATCCTGGTCCACAAAAATCGATCATGGGTCAGAAAACCGATACCCTACGCCAAAGACGGTGTAGATGAAAGTCGGATTGCGCGGGTCTTCGCCAAGTTTGGCGCGCAAGTTCTTGATATGGCTGTCGATGGTGCGGTCCAGGCCCTCGTAATCGGGTCCGAGCGCATCCAGCAATTGAGCCCGGCTGAACACCTGCCCCGGAGCGGAAGCCATCCTCACCAACAGGGTAAACTCGGTCGGTGTCAGCTCAACCAATTCTCCGTCCAGCGTCGTGGCGTGACGGAGCGGGTCAATGACCAACCGCCCTGCGTGAATCGGGCGGAGGTCAGGTTGACCTTCGGGCGTGGGAGAAACCCGCCGCAACACCGCCCGAACCCGGGCCACCAGTTCGCGCGGGCTAAAGGGTTTGGTCACATAGTCGTCCGCACCCAGCTCCAAACCAAGGACCCGGTCCATCTCCTCTACCCGCGCCGTCAGCATGATGATGGGAACGGTGGCCTCCCGGCCGGGCATCTGGCGCATGGCACGAGCGACATCCAGGCCGTCCATCGACGGTTTTCCGGCAGCCGCCGGCAGGTTCAGGTCTAGAACCACCAGGTCCGGCCGCTCGTGGTGAAACAGCGTCAACGCCGTCGAGCCATTGACGGCAGCCAACACGCGATACCCCGCCTGTTCCAGGTAACCACGAGTAATCCGGATGATCTCTGCCTCGTCGTCCACTACCAGGATCGTTGCCATCCTCTAACATCCACAAGAACCTGAGCCGCAGGGCGCATGTCGCGAGATCGGCTTCCGCCCGACCCATATGCTAACACACGAATATGGAGAAAAGATGGAGGTCACGTGGAGTTGGCGTGTAACCGTGCCAGTGCAAGTAGGTCGGCAGACTTTCACTGATCTACAAGAAACGACCGGATCTGGTCCCAGATGAAAAGGAGTTGGTCGTTCAACGAATGGCCACCCTCAACCTCCACCAGCGTCACCTGACTGTATCTCGCCGCGTAGGCACGGCTGTCTGAAATGGGAACCACGTCGTCGTCACGACCGTGGATGATCAGCGTTGGCGCGGCCGGCGGCACCGGTTCCAGATACCGTTGTCCATCCTGGTGAAAACCGTAGGCAAGGGGAACCGTGCGGCCGAAAGCGGCGTGCTCAATGGGGGCATCTCCTGCCTGCTTCCACATTTCCAGCTCATCTTGGCTTGCATTTCCCGCCCGGTAGTAAAGCGCCGGCGCCAGCAGTAACATCCTTTTCACGTCGCCGTAGCGAAAGGCATAGTTGAGCGCCACCAGCCCGCCCATTGAGCTGCCCACCAGGCTCACGTGCTGGGCAGGCTGTTCCATCCGGTACTGCCGCAGGCGATCGATCAGCCCGGTAAACGTCATAAATCGGAAATCGTCGGGCGTCGGGGCAAGCTCAAGAGCGACGAATCGCGTGTGCGGGTTCTGGTCGAATTGGCTGGCAAAAAAGCGGGCTTTGATTCCCTGAGCGGAAGATGCAAACCCGTGCAAGTAGATCACACGGCTCGGGCCGCCCCGCAATGGTAGCGGTCGATCGCCCACTTGTGCGTGCGAGCGGTCCTGCCGCGAGTCTCCGCTGGAGTTCATCATGTCTTGCTCCGGTTCCGTGGTGGCGCTGGCATTCTAACCTAACTCAAGCTACAATGCCAGGGACAGAATGCCGATCCGCCTCTGATGAACCTTGGGGGCGACGAAAAGTATACCTCGCACAGGTCCAGAGATAGCGGTGTGGGGAGGTGGAATCATGCGGTCAGGGCAGTGGTTCTGGAAGGTTACTAGCTTGTTAATGCTGCTGACCGGCTGCGCCCGGCCGACACCGACCCCATTTTACGCCCAGCCGAGTGCTATGCCCACCGGCAGAGTAGAGCCCACACCCACTCGGCCGCCAGGTGCAATAACCGGACCCTATGCGCTCATCTCCCTCGACGATCTCTTGGAGACCGTGGCCGATCTGACCTCGATCGAACCATACTCGGGTTGGCGTAACTCGGGGACGGTGGGTGAGGCCGGGGCTATCGACTACTTGGTCTCCCGGTTGTCACAGATGCCGTTTCTCCTGTCGCAAGGGTTAGAGTTGGAGAGACAAGGCTTTCGTGTCTATATGGCCACCGAGATCTGGGACGCCAAACTCAAGTTGACCGCAGACGGCGAGGAGTGGCAGGTGCCCGCCTCCGCACTCCGCGGTCCCCGGGACGAGATTGCCCAGGCGCTCAGGTTTGATTCGGATGGCAAGTTGAACGATGCCAATCACGACCCGGTGGTGGTGGAAGGCAGCGCTCGGGTCATTCGCAACCGAGCGGAGATCGGTTCGCTGAACGCAGCCGACCTGACGCATCAGGTAGTGGTGCTGGATTATGCCCTGATTGATCGTTCGCTGCTTGACATCCGGCCGGCGGTCAACGTAGCTTGGGAATTGATCAGCAAGGCGCCAGCCGGCCTGGTGTTGGTGACCGAGAACTCGAACGAGCTGGGCAAGAGCCATGGCGCCTTTGTGGGCGATGTGAGCGCCCTTAACTGGGTAGAAGCCGAACCCAATCCACCCACGTTACACGTACGTTTGGAAGACCTGGCGCCGGCCGGCATCCATGGCTGGGATGACCTCCGGCGCATTCAACGGGTTGAGCTGACGTGGGATGCCGACGTGTTCGCTCCCGGCCAATCCTCCAACCTGATCGCACGAATACCAGGCGCTGACAGCTCGCGGGCGATCATTTTGGGGGCGCACGTCGACAGCCCCAACAGCCCAGGTGCCATGGACGACGGCAGCGGGGTGGCCGTGCTCTTGGAGGTGGCCCGGGTAATTGATGCGGCCAACATCACGCCTCCGTTTGACCTCTATCTGGCTTGGTTCGGCAGCGAAGAATTGGGTTTGTACGGAGCCGCCCATTTCGTGAACACTCACCAGGAGCTGTTGGATCGCACGGCAGGAATGCTGCAGCTGGACTGCCTGACCCGCCCATTGGATGGCATCCACGCCGAATTATCGGCGATCACCTGGTCCTACAGCCGCCTGGGGGTAGACGGCACGCCCTGGACCGCGTTCCTGGTTGAGCAATCCGCCCTCCAAGGTGTTCAAGTTGTTCCGGAGGATATTCAGACCATCTACTCAGACAATAGCAACCTGGCCGGATTTGGCGTCCCTCAGGCAGACGTGATCTTTGTCAACGAGCCGGTGATGGAGGCTACTGGCAGTCTGCATTATGCGGCCCACATTCACGATCCTTACGACACCATCGAGTTGGCAACCGAGATGGGACATGTGCTGGAAGATATGGCCCGGGTGGCATTGGTGGCGGCACTGGAGACAGGTCCGGAGGCGGCCGATTTTCGGGTGGCTCCATCCCCCGAGGAGCGCATTGTCTTTGTCGGCAGCCACACCGAGTCCATTCACCTCGGACCCACTGCCTTTATCGATCTGGGGATGAGCTGGGCAATGCTCGGGTTTGACGTGGATATCATCCCTTACGGCCAGTTAGTGACCGCCAACGACCTGACAGACGCCGCCATGGTTGTGGTGTTGCCAGTCCTGGATTATCCGAGCCCAGAGGGCGACCTCTCACTCTATGATGAGGCCTGGGACCCGGCCGAGATCGAAGCGCTGGTGACTTTTGTGGATTGCGGCGGCTTGATGGTGATCACCAACAGCGCCCACCGCCTGAAATACGGCAACCGGGTGCTGGATTCGAACGAGGATTGGGCAGACATGAATGCGCTATCCGGCAGATTCGGGGTCACCTATCAGCAGCCGGCGCTGCGCAGCGCGACCGCCAACCTGGTTTGGGATCATCCGATCGCAGTCGGGCGGGAGACATTGCGTCTGGCCGAGAACAATGGCGTTCCCATGGACCTGAATGCTGGCCTAGTGCTGGCCCAGACAGACGGCCGACCTGCTGCCGCCTGGATCGAGTGGGGAGACTCGGGCGGACAGGTGCTGGTACTGGCCGACGTGGGGATTCTGGGAACTGACCTGGGCGAGCCCCAGAACCTGTTCTTCTGGCAGAACCTGGCCCGACACGCCCGCGCCCGTTAACCTCAGATGCCGCAGTGTGCTTGTCGACGGTTTGGCACGCTCTCCTGGCGCGTGCGTGTGACCTTGTGGTATTATCCCGTCTGGCAGGAACCACCAGCGATGGCGGCCGGCCTCAAGGTGGTGGATACGAATCAGGAAGGCTAGTTGTGTCCTCATCACACGGGCTTACTCCGGGGCCATCGTCCGGCAAGGGCCGGACCCGTGCCGCTCAGCATGTCGGGTTGGCATGCGTATCCGCCGCTGCCCGGCCCGGCGGAACGGGGGAGTTCCTGACAGTGCTGGCTGGCCTGTTGCTGGTAGCCGGAATTGCCGTGGCAACCGGCGTGGGCATCCTCGTCCTGCTCTACCGTAGCGAACTGATCCTCCCCGGTGTTGTGGTCCTGGGCGTTGAGGTCGGTGGCCAATTCGTGCCCGATGCAGCCGACGCGCTGCAGAGGGTACAATCTGACAGGCCCATCGTGCTGGACGGCGGCGACTGCTCCTGGTCAATGCCAGCCAATGAGCTGGGAATACACCTGGACACGCAGAGAACGGCCCGCCAGGCTCACCAACAGAGCCGCGCACCTGAGCGAATCCGCAGTCTGAGGGAGGGAAATTGGGTGGTCGAGGTCGCTCCGCTGTGGGCTGTGGACACCGGGCAGGCGACCGGCCGGCTGGAAATGTTGGCAGCCGAGTACAGAGTTCCGCCAGTGAACGCGCGCATCGTGCTGGTTGACGGCCAAGTAGAGGCCATCCCATCGGCCGACGGCCGATCGCTGGACATCCAGGTCACCCTGGAAAACCTCGTGGGTCAGCCAGAGAGCGTGCTGGAGACTGGCCGACTCGAGTTGGCTTCACAACCGGTCCCGCCGCTGGTGATCGATGTATCTGAAGCCAGGACGCACGCAGAGGCCTTGCTCTCCAACCCTCCAGTGATCGGCGTCTATGACCCGGTGACAGACGAGCAGATCGAGTGGCCCGTCTTGCGCCAGGAATGGTCTCAGTGGCTCGTGCCCAGCGTTGACCCGACGGACATCAGCCGACTGATCTGGCAGCTAGACACCGGCCGAGCACGGACCTTTATCACCAATCAGGCCGGCTCACTGGCTCCCGAACGTTACCTCGATCTGGATGCGGTGGACGCGATGGTGACAAGCCAGACCTGGGCCGACCATCTCCGCGTCTTTCACCACCCGATCCAGCATGTTGCCCAACCAGGCGACACGTTGGCCAGTATCGGCCGGGCCTATGGCATTCCCTATCCCTGGATTCAAGAGGCCAACCCAGGTCTGGAAGATACGCTGCGCACGGGGCAGACGCTGATCGTCCCCTCGCCGGACGAAATGCTTCCGCTGCCCATTGTCGCAGGAAAACGGATTGTGGTGCATATTGGAGGCCAGCGAGCCGAGATATATGAGGACGGCACACTCAAGTGGGAGTGGCCTGTCAGCACCGGAATTGCGTCGAGTCCTACCTGGCCGGGCGTCTTTCAGGTGCAGAGCCACGAACTGAACGCCTACGCCGCCAGTTGGGACCTGTGGATGCCCTTTTTCCTCGGAATCTACCGGCCGGTACCTACGGCAACCTTTATGAACGGTTTTCACGGCTTTCCCACCCGTGGCGGTACCCAGCTACTCTGGACCAACAGCCTGGGCCGTCCGGTGACCTACGGCTGCATTCTTTTGGAGCAAACCAACGCCCAGGTGCTGTTTGAATGGGCGGAGGAAGGCACCGTGGTGGAAATCCGGCCGTGACCGCCTCCTGCCCGCTGGCTAGTGCCCGGACGTCTGGGCCAGACGTCGATCAGCCGCCGGGCCGGCCGAAATCTGCAATGATATAGTAGTTACCTGCTCCCGCCGGGGACACTCCGATACCGACCTCACTGAGATAGCAGCTGAGCAGCGTTCTCCGGTGTGGATCGTTGGGAGCGACCTCGTTCATCCAGAACGCGATCCCTCCGGCCGGGGAGATGGCCATCACCCAGCACTCCGAGGTGCGTGATGCTTGGTAACCGGCGCGCGCGATGCGTGACGCCGCGGTAGAGCCATCGCTGCCGGTGTGGCTGCACCACCCGCGCTGGGTACAGTCCTCTGCGTGGCTTTGCGCTGCCCAACTGAGGACCTGGTTGTACTCCAGCGGACCGAGCCCGTGAGCGGCCCGATTCTCGTTGATAAGCCGCCACACCTCCTGTGGCCAGGCGGCAACCTCCACCGGCACGGCAGGCGGCGGCAACGGAACGGCCGTCGGAGCGGCCGGCAGGGACCTGCTACCCGTCGGAGCAGCGGTTGGCGCCGGAGCCGCCGCAGCGGCGCGGGTTAACAGCAAGCCAGGGCCCTCCAGCGGCAGGACCAGTTGCTGTCCCACCCGCAGAAGCGCCGGATCGACCAATGGGTTGGCCTGCTGCAATGCCTCCAACCTTAGCCCATGGACGGCCGCGATGGCAGTCAGTGTATCGCCCGCCTGGACCAGGTAGACCATCCAATAGGGAGAGGCACCCACCCATTCAGAAACCAGCGGGATGGTAACCATCTGCCCGGCCCTCAGGCCGGTGGCCGATCCGAGTCCGCTCGCCAATTGGATGGCGGCCATGGGCACCTCATACTCGAGAGCCAGGCCCAGCAGGCTCTCCGCCGGCTCTACCTGGTGAACGATGCTGCCGGCCGGGGTCGGATTACCCGTCGCTGCAGACACCGTCGGCGATCGAACAGAAATGACGTCGGTTGTGGTGACCGTGCCAGTCATGGTCGACCCAATTGCCGGGGTGACGACCACCAATGGAATCGGAAGCGACGGGGTCGGAGAAGGATTCGGTGTTCGGGTTGGCGCCTGCGTAGACAGAGACCGCGACGGCAGAAGCACAGGGTCCGGAGCGGCCGGGGTTAGGACATCCAGCGGAGCGTCGCTCTCGGTCAGACGGGCGGCGCCGCCTGGCGCTGAGGCCTTGCACCCCGACAGGGTCGCCACCAGGCAGAGTATGACGCAAAAACCGATCCACAGGAGGCCAGCCAGCCATGATGGGTCGGTCGACTTCACGCGCCAGCTCCCAAGCGGCGCTGCCTGATCCCGGTTCACTGCTTTCTCACCAAGGCGACGCGGAAAGGGTGAAGCGTGGCACGCATGAGCCCGTTGGCTACGAACGGGTCATCCTCCATGAATCGCCGCGCATCTGCTTCCGTGTCGGCCTCCAGGATCACCACTGCCGGACCCTGGCCGTCGGTAGAGCGGCCGGCCAAGATCACCGTCCCCTCGACGGTCGCACGTTGCAGATAGGCAAAATGCTCCTGGGCGGTCTGAATGTCAGACTCGGTCCAGGCGTCGGGGTTGGTCACCAGCTCGGGCCGCACCGCGCCAAAGGCATATATGAACTGCTGTCTTGCCATCTGTTCCATGTCTTACAACCCCGCTTGCTCCAGTTCCTGCGGCGTGTACCCCAGCATGCCGATAAGAATCTCGTGGTTGTGTTCTCCGAGCCGCGGCGGCGGCCGGCGTATCGCAGCCGGGGTTTCGGAGAACTTGAAAGGAAAGCCGGCCAACCGGATGGTGCCTGTCTCCGAGTGGTTCACCTCCAGCACCATGTCTCGAGCCTGTGCCTGAGGAAGGCTGAACGCCTCGGGTACCGTGTTGATAGGAGCGCACGGGAGTCCAGCGTCGCCCAGTCTGTTCACCCAGTAGGCTGCATCCTGGCGGGCAAAAACGCGGTTCAGGATCTCCGTCAACTCAGAAAGGTTTGCCATACGTTCGGCGTTGGTCGCAAAGCGGACATCGTTGGCGAGTCCCTCCTGATCAATGGCCGCGCATAGCGAGTTCCATTGGGACTGGTTGGCGGCCGCCAAGGCAAAGTAGCGGTCCCGCGCCCGAAAGCTGGCATAGGGTGCAATGTTGGGATGAGCGTTACCAAGGCGGCGCGGTTCCTGGTTTCCCACGAGGTAGTTGCTTCCTACGTTGGCCAGCCATGCCAGTTGCGTCTCCAGGAGCGAGAGGTCAACGCGTTGGCCCCGACCAGACCGACTCCGCGCTTGCAGGGCAGCTGCGATGGCAAAGGCAGCGAACATACCGGCCGTGATATCCACGACGGGAACCCCGACGCGAGCGGGCTCTCCGTCTGGCGGGCCGTTGAGGCTCATCAATCCAGCCTCGGCCTGGATCATGAAATCGTAACCCGGCCGGTTGGCATCAGGTCCCGAAGGCCCATATCCGGTGATGGATGCCCAAACGAGTTGCGGGTTCAACTGGTTTAGGTCAGCATATCCCAGTTTCATCCGTTCCAGGCCGCCCGTCTTGTAGTTTTCCACCACCACGTCCGAGATGGTGACCAAATTGCCCAATGCTTCCCTGCCAAAGCTCGTCTTCAGGTCCAAGGTGATCGAACGCTTGTTGCGATTGGCGCAGAGAAAGTAGGCACTTTCCTGGTTGAGAAACGGAGGTCCCCAAGCTCGGCTGTCATCCCCCCGGCCGGGCTGCTCGATTTTGATGACATCTGCGCCCAGGTCGCCCAGCATCATGGTGCAATACGGTCCCGCCAGCGCGCGGGTCAAGTCCAGGACGCGAATCCCATCAAACGGGGCTGACATATCACCTCCATACACGACCACTCACCCAATCATACCGCCTAAGCGATTCCGCGCCAATGGTTACCTTTGCCGCGCGCCTGACAATCAGCAGCACTTGGCGTATTTCGGCCAGATCACTATAATGGGCAATATTGAAACGCAGCTGTACCAACGACCAACCGGAGCCCTCGTGAACTCGGACGAACTGAACGCTGAATTGTTGAGACGTCGCTCGGCCCTATCGGTGGGCGGCGGCCAGGCCCGCATTGACGAGCAACACACCAAGGGGAAACGGTCTGCCCGCGAACGGATCGCGGCGATGGTGGACCAGGGCAGCTTCCACGAGGTTGATGCCTTTATGACCCACCGCCATTCCGATTTTGGACTGGATGAGAAGCGTTTCGCCGGCGACAGCGTGGTGGTAGGTTTCGGTTTGGTGGACGGCCGGCGCGTGGCCATAGCGGCGCAAGATTTCACCGTGATCGGCGGCTCCTTTTCCGAGGTTCAGGCGCAAAAGGTCTGCAAGGTGTTGGACCTGGCGCTGGCCTCGGGCGTTCCCTTTGTCTCGCTAAACGACTCGGTAGGGGCGCGCATTCAGGAAGGCGTATGGAGCCTTGCGGGGTACAGTGAGCTGTTCTGGCGCAATACACAGGCCAGCGGGGTCATCCCCCAGATCAGCGTCATGCTGGGACCATGCGCCGGCGGGTCAGTTTATTCTCCCGGCCTGACCGACTTTATCATCATGACCGAGGGCATCAGCCACATGTTTATCACGGGACCCGAGGTGATACGGACCGTCACCGGTGAGCAGGTGGATCCGGACACGCTAGGGGGAGCACAAGCCCACGCAAGCATCAGCGGCGTCGCCCATCTCACGGCGGTTGACGAGGCCGGCGCGCTGGCTTTGACGCGGCGCCTGCTCAGCTATCTGCCGTCCAACAACGTCGAACCGCCCCCGTCGGCCCCTCCAGGCGGACCCGGTCCTGCAGCCGTATTGGACCGTTTGGTCCCGCCCGATGGCACTGTGGCCTACGACATGCATGACGCCATCGCCGGTATCTTTGACCAGGACAGCTTTTTTGAGGTGCACGGGTCCTATGCCCCCAATGCGCTAGTTGGTTTCGCCCGGCTGGTCGGCTCTGTGGTGGGCGTGGTCGCCAACCAGCCGGCTTACCTGGCAGGGGTGCTGGACATCAACGCATCAGACAAGATCGCGCGCTTTGTCCGTTTTTGTGATTGCTTTGGCATCCCCCTGGTCACCTTTGTCGACTGTCCCGGCTTTATGCCCGGTACCCATCAGGAACACGGCGGTATTATTCGGCACGGCGCCAAGATCGTTTACGCCTACTCGGAAGCCACCGTGCCCAAGGTAGCCATCATCACCCGCAAGGCCTATGGCGGCGCCTACATTGTCATGAGCAGCAAATATATCCGCACCGACCTGGTGTATGCCTGGCCGACGGCCGAAATTGCCGTGATGGGCGCAGAGGGAGCGGTCAATATTCTGTACCGAAGACAGATACTGCAGGCAGCTGATCCGGAGACGGCTCGGTCCGAGATCGTCCAGCAGTTCCGCGACCGATTCGGCAGTCCGTACGCGGCGGCTGCCAGTGGACATGTGGACGATGTCATATTGCCCGGTGAGACGCGAGCCAAACTGGTTGCCGCGCTCCGCTTTCTCAGCGACAAGCAGGCGAGCCTTCCACCCAAGAAACATGGCAACATACCGCTCTAGGTCGCGGTGGCGCCGTTTGCCTGAGGTTGGGCGCCGTCGCAAGGACGATTCACACTTTCAGGGTGGTCCAAAGACGCGAAGAATCAAGAGCATACCGAGTTCATGAAACAATGACCGCAAACCCTCTGACAACTTCATTGCTGGTAACCCTCGTCGGTATGGCGGTGGTTTTCGTAGCCATGAGCCTGTTCTTTGCCAGCATGCATCTCCTTACGTTGCTGGCAAACGACAGAACCCGGGCCAAACCACCCATCCCGGCCGAACCTGCATCTGATCCGGCCCATCCCCAAACGTTGGATCAACGGCATGCGGCTGTGATTGCGGTGGCGCTGGCTCGCGCCCAGATAATCGATACACCGCCGATGAGTGTAGTCCAACCGATCGACGCGATGAGTCCGTGGGCCGATTACTACCGGCATCGCCAACTGCGGCCGGAAGGCCGCGGGAGGCTGGCCTGATGCTGCGCTACACGCTCACGCTAGAGGGACAGACCTTCGAGGTGGAGATCCTGAGCGACCCGCGGATCAGCCCGGTGCAGGTACGGGTGGATGGACAGATCCTGACCGTTCGTGTGGATGACGCGACGGGAAACGAATCGGCGGCGGCCCAGGTGGCAGTTGCCAGACCAGCCGGCAGCACGATGGCTGCCGGCGCTGCGCCATTGGCACACCCTGATGCGGCCTCCCGGTCAGACCTGGTAGCCCCACTGCCCGGAACCGTGGTCCAGATCTCTGTGGAGCCGGGTCAACCTGTGAGAGCAGGCGATGAGCTGTTGGTCATCGAGGCCATGAAAATGAACAACCGGATTCGTTCGCCGCAAAACGGAATCGTCAGCCACGTGGCGGTGCAGGTTGGGCAGCAAGTAAGTCACGGGGAGACCTTGCTGGCCTGGGAAGCATGAGCCGGCGGTTGACGGATGCGCACCCGCGCGGTGTGGTTTTCGGAGCGACAAGAGCAATTGAAACATACGTTGAAGGAGGTTGATGCAGATGAAATTCTTTGACATGACTATCCCCTTGGGAATCGCCACCCCCCCGTGGCCCACTTACGAGCCGCTCCAGGTCAAGTACTTTAAGCGCTTGGCGCCCAACGGGGCGAACGGCCAACTCTTGACCCATTCCAATCACCTGGGCACACACCTGGACGGAGAGATCCATTTCTACACGCCGGGCAAGGATATTGCCTCGTTGGACATGGACTTTTTGGTCCACGAGGCCGCCGTGGTTGACTTGAGTGACATCTGTGGCAACTATGACGTCTATTCCTCCCAGATGGTGGAGGAGCGGGTGGAGGTTAAAGAGGGCGACATTCTCATTGTCCACACCGGTTATCACCATTTTGGATGGGACATGCCCACCGCCGACGAGATCCGCTACATGGTGATGCACCCCGGACCAGACCGGGAATTCGCCGACTGGGCCAAGAGCAAAAAACTGCGCTGGATCGGGGCCGATTGTGGCAGCGCCGATCACCCGATGAACACCATCATCCGAGATTGGATGCCGCGCCAGGCTGCCAGCGCGGACAGGCACTTTCGAGAAAAGTACCGTATGCCGCTGGCCGACTATTTCACGGGCGACAAGTACCAGCTGATGCACATCGAGATGTTTCCTCACGGGATCATTCACGCCGAGTGCGTTGGAGGCGACATTGACCTCTTTTGCAACCAAAGGGTCACCATCGGCTTTTTCCCATGGCGCTTTGTGGATGGCGAATCAAGCATCGGCCGGTGTGTTGCCATCGTCGATGACTCAGAGTATGAAAAGCTGATGGCGCGCAAGGCAGCTCTACCCAAGACCCGCTTTGGCGACTGCTTCAATCCAGAGCATGTTGAGCAGATCAACCGTTTGAGCCGTTACTATTAGTCAGGTCCAGGCCCGGCAAACGTACAGCCTGATGATTGCCAGCATCTCTTCACAGCTGGTTGACGCGTCAGCACCTCTGTGATATAAAAACGACGCCAAGATGCTCAGTCGCGCATAACATCCGTTTGCTGTCTACCGTAGCCATAAACGGATTGGTTTTTCCAATTTAATCACCAAGTACCGATTCCCAGAGCTGGCGCAGCGCACCTCTCTTTGACCCTTGGCGCACAGCAGGGATCTGCAATTGCATAGAACGCCTGGGACTGGTTCGGCCCCGACCCCGCGGTCACAAGTCTGGAGATGCCGATGGCAGCGTTGCGTGTTCAGATTCGGCCCGGTGCCTATTATGACTCGGTTGTCCTGATGCAGTTGCAGCGCGCGTTGGCCTCCTTGCCGGGAGTGTTGGATGCAGGGGTGGTTATGGGAACCCAAGCCAACAAGGCCGTGCTGCAACCCAGCGGGCTGCTGACGCCGGAAATCGAGGTCGCTTCGGCCGATGACCTGGTGATTGCGGTGCGGGGGGAGGATGAGGGCGCAGCGCTGGCAGCCCTGGATCAGGTAGATCACCTTATCGCCAACCGCCGCAGCAACAGCGTCGAGCAGGACTTTCTACCCAGAAGCGTGGAATCCGCTCTGCAGATGCTCCCGCAAGCCGGTTGGGTGCTGGTATCAGTCGCCGGTCGTTATGCAGCTGGGGTGGCTCGCCAGGCACTGAACTCGGGCCGACACGTCTTCCTCTACAGCGACAATGTCTCGCTGGACGAAGAGGTTGCCCTCAAACAGACCGCATCCGAAAAAAACCTGCTGGTTATGGGCCCGGATTGCGGTACGGCCATTGTCAACGGAGTGGGGCTGGGATTCGCCAACCAGGTGCGCCGCGGCCCCATTGGGCTGGTGGCGGCTTCCGGCACCGGGCTGCAACAGGTGAGCGCGCGCATCCACCAGCTGGGCAGCGGCATAACCCAGGCCTTCGGCACCGGAGGACGCGACCTCTCAGAAGCGGTGGGGGCGGTCACGGCGCACCAGGCACTTGACCTGCTGGCGCGGGACCCCGAGACGCAGGTGATTGTGTTGGTCTCCAAGCCGCCGGCACCCCGGGTGGCTGAAGGGTTGTTGACCGCGGCGCGTGCCACCGGCAAGCCGGTGGTGGTGGATTTCATTGGGTACCTGGGTCGTTCGGTAGACAACCTGCACTTTGCCGTCACCTTTGACCAAGCGGCCGAGTTGGCAGTCGGGCTGGCTTTGTCGCGGCCGAGCCACGCCAACGCGCTGCTACTGGGCTCCGAACGGCTGGGACCCGGCCAGAAATATCTACGGGGGCTGTTCTCCGGTGGGACGCTGGCCTATGAAGCACTGCTGCTGTTGCAGGACTATGTGCCCGCCGTCTTTTCCAACGCTCCGCTGGACAAGCGCTACCGTCTGGCAGACGCCATGGTCAGCCAGGGGCATACGGTGGTTGATCTGGGTGCGGACGAGTTCACGGTCGGTCGGCTGCATCCGATGATGGACAACGACCTCCGCATCCGCAGGCTCCGCCAGGAGGCCGTCGATCCCGAAACCGCGACCATCCTGATTGATGTAGTACTGGGCCACGGCGCTCACGCCGATCCAGCGGGGGAGTTGGCCCCGGTGATATCGGCTATCCGGGCCGCAGCCGGCCAATCAGGCCGGTATCTGCCCGTGGTAGCTGTTGTCGTGGGGACGGACGAGGACCCACAGGGCATGGCGGCGCAGATTGAGCAACTCACTAACGCGGGCGCCCAGGTGGAAACGAGCAATGAAGCGGCCGCACGCTTGGTGGGCAGGTTCCTTCGTGCCCTGTGCCCAGATCAGCAGACCACCTCGCCGAACCCGGTTGACATCTCCGTCCTTCGCCAACCTCTGGCGGCCATCAACGTCGGCCTGGAATCGTTCACCGCCAGCCTGCAGGCGCAGGGAGCGGAGGCAGTCCAGGTCGATTGGCGTCCCCCGGCCGGTGGCAACGAGCGGTTGATGGCGGTGCTGGAGAGGCTAAAGAGGAACCGACCATGAAGGAACTGATCGCCGCCTGTGTACAGATCGCCGTTGCCCCTAACGACGTGCCGGCCAATGTGGCCAAGGGGGTGGTCTGGTTGGAAAAGGCGGCTGAGGAACATCAGCCAGACCTGGTAGTCTTTCCAGAGACGGTGACCACCGGTTTTGTGACCGGATTGGACGCGGTTGGACTGTGGGAGCTGGTGGATGAGGTCCCCGGCCGGACCACACGGGAGGTCCAGGCCGCCGCCAGGTCACTCCACATGCATGTGGTTTGGCCTACCTACCGACGCGGACCCGAAAAGGGCGTGGTGTACAACTCGGCCATTCTGATCGGCCCGGATGGAGAGATCATCGGCATCTATGACAAGACCCACCCTTTTCCGCTGGAGCGGTGCGATTGCGGCGGGTGGGTGACACTGGGTAACCGCGCTGAAGTCTATGATACGTCGCTCGGCACCATCGGCATGATGATCTGCTACGACGGTGACTTTCCCGAGCTCTCGCGGCTGTTGGCGGTAAAAGGGGCAGAGATCATTGTGCGGCCGTCAGCGCTGCTGCGCAGTTTCGATATCTGGTATCTTACCAACGCCGCCCGCGCCTATGACAATCATGTCTACCTGGTGGCCACCAACGCGGTGGGTCCGGATGCCGGGGGCAGCTATTATTTTGGGCACAGCATGATCGTCAACCCGATTGCGTGGCGACTGGCGCAGGCCCGGGGCGGCGAGGAGATCGTCTCCGCCAGATTAGATCCGGACCCGTTACGTCACATAACTTGGGGCAGCAAGGCGTTGCAGACTTTTGACCATCTGGAGGACCGAAACCTGGCTCTCTACCAGGAGACCCTGGTTGCGGCGCGTTCCCGGTTCGAGCCCGGCAAACGCGCCAAACGAACGGGGGCGTGAACGGAACAGCAGACACGAAGGAGTGTGGGAACGATGGATATTGATCGAGCCAATGCCAAAGCTACCGGGCGCATGATGGAAGCCCGGCCGGTCTTGGTGGGGTTGGGCAAAGCGCGCGACGTGATCCCCGGAATGCGGGAGAATCTACTGCTGCACGCGGGCCCCCCCATCACCTGGGAGCGGGCGTCCGGCCCGATGCGAGGCGCCATTGCCGGAGCGCTGATTCTGGAGGGAAAGGCCACCAATCGCCAGGAAGCGCAGGCTCTGGTGGAATCGGGCCAGGTCGAACTGGAGCCCTGCCATGACCACCAGGCGGTTGGCCCCATGGCAGGTGTGACGTCACCCTCCATGTCGGTTTACATCCTGGAGGAAAGAACCCACGGCGGCCGGTCATTCTCTAACCTGAATGAGGGTTATGGCAAGGTATTGCGCTACGGTGCATACAGCTCCGAGGTCTTGACCCGACTGCAATGGATGGAGGAGGTGATGGCGCCGATCTTGACAGGCGCCATCGAACTGAGTGGCGGCATCGACATTCGGGCGCTCTTGGCTGAAGCGCTGCACATGGGCGATGAGGGCCACAACCGCAACAAAGCAGGCTCCATTCTGTTTACCAAGATATTGGCGCCATTTATCGCGCGGGTCGCCGAGAAAAGGGAGGTTGCCTCGGACATTATCAAGGCGCTGGGCGACAACGCATTGAGCGTGCTTAACCCTGTCATGGCGGCCTGCAAAGCGATGGCCGCGGCAGCGCACGGAGAAGAGGGGAGCACAGTCGTAACGGTTATGGCGCGCAATGGCACCGATTTCGGCATCCGAGTCAGTGGGTTGGGTGACCGCTGGTTCACCGCGCCCGTCGCCGTTCCCAAGGGGTTATATTTCCCCGGCTTTACTGCGGACGACGCCAGCGGCGATATTGGCGATAGCACCATCACCGAGACTGCCGGGATCGGCGGCTTTGCCATGGCAGCCGCCCCGGCCATCGTCACCTTTGTCAGCGGCACCCCCAAGGATGCCATCAATGCCACGCTCGAGATGTACGAGATCTGCGCAGCTGAGCACAGCCACTTTACCATCCCTGCCCTGGATTTCCGCGGCACCCCGACCGGCATAGACATCCGCAAAGTGGTGGAGAAAGGCATTACGCCGCGAATCAACACGGGCATTGCGCACAAGGATGCGGGTGTAGGTCAGATCGGCGCCGGTTTGGTCCGGCCGCCGATGGTCATGTTCGAACAGGCTTTGTTGGCGTTTGCCGAGCATTACGGATATTAGAAGGAAGGGTAACTATGAACCGAGGTCAGTTTATCCAAATGATGGCCAATGCCAGGCTGCATGACTTGACCCAGGACTGCGGAGTCTTTACGCCACCCTGGCCGGGTGAAAAGTCTCTTGAGGTCCACTTTTTCAAACGCGTCACGGGCGCGTACGGCGGTGGGCAGGGCGCCAACGGCCAGATTCTCAACTGGAGTAATACGGTCGGCACACACCTGGTGGGTGAAACCGCCTTTCATTCGGGAGGCCGGCGAATTGCCGACATTCCGCTGCGGGACCTGTGCGGGCCGGGCGTGGTGGTCGACATCTCCGACCTGGTATCCGACTATAGCCTCTACACGCCAGAGATGATCACCGGTCGGGCCACAGTAAAAAAAGGCGATATTCTGATCATCAACACCGGCTATCACCGCTATTCGTGGGACCGGCCAGACGTGTTCAGCCCAGCGGCCCAGGGGGGGGTTGAGTCCAAGGAGTTCGGCTTTCTGGTGCGCCATCCGGGACCCTCACCCGAGTTCTTTCAATGGGCCATCGACATGGAACTCAAGGTCGTAGGGGTGGATTGTGGTTGTGCCGAGCACCCGATGAACACACCAATCCGCAGGATGCACGAAAACCACTTCCAGTTGGCAGAAGCCAAACTGATGCGGCAGCACGGCAAGGTGTGGGACGAGATGTTCCCGCAGGACGAGTACTATGAGCTGACCCACATTACCATGCCCAAGGCTCATCTGCTCCTGGCGGAGTGTATCGTCGGCGAGATAGACCAGCTCCGTAACCAGCGGGCCTGGATCATGATCATGCCCATTCCATATATGGAGGTGGAAACCGCCTGGTCGCGGGTATGCGCGATGCAGGCTCCCGAAGGAATGGCAGAGGAGGAGTTCTTTCAGCGCATGGCAGCGGCCGACATGCTGGACCTGACCATCCCGTTCAGCGTGCAGACTCCCCAGTGGGCCAACTACATCCCGTTGACCGTCACGTACAGCAAACGGGTCGGCGGGCAGCATTTCGGTATGGGCCGCAACGGTTCGATCTGCAACGCCAGCATCCACCTGGGTACACACATGGACGGCGAGAAACACTTTTGGCCCGCCGGCCGGTCCATCGGCCAGGTGCCACTCCACGAATGGGTTGGCCCGGGAGTGATCGCCGACATTTCGCACCTAGTCAGCGATTCCAGCGTGTATACCCCCAAGATGATCGAATCGGTGGTCGACGTCCACGAGGGAGACATTCTCATCACCAAGGTCGGGTGGTACAGGTATGGCTGGAACAGCCCGGACTCGGACGAGTTTCGTTACATGATCAAGCATCCCGGACCATCGCCAGATTTCGCGCAGTGGTGCGTAGACAAAAAACTCAAGTGGCTGGGCGTGGATGCGGTGAGCCAGGATCATCCCATGAACACCATCCAACGGCTCTGGCATCCCAAGACCTTCCAGGAAGCTAATCGGAAGCTAATTGAGGCGTTTGGCAAGGATTGGGATGAGATGTTTCCGCTGGATCAATATTACCAGGACACCCACCTCAATCTCTTCCCAAAAAAGATTGTGCACGCCGAAAACCTCGCCGGCGATATGGCTCGAGCCGAATCTGGCCGGTACTATATTGGCTGCTACCTGCAGAAGGTCATGGAGGCGGAATCCATGTGGGGCCGGTTTGTGGCGTGGAAAGAGCGTAGTTAACCTGATGCGAGCGTTGGTGGCATGATCCTGGTCACGGGCGCAGCAGGCAAGACGGGCAGAGCGATCATCCGCGCATTGGCGGACCGCTCAGAGCCGGTGCGCGCCCTGGTTCGTCGCCAGGATCAGGCACGCCTGGTGACGGCCCTGGGCGCGCAACAGGTATTCGTCGGCGATATGCGTCTGCCGGCGACCCTGAGCCAGGCAGCAACAGGGGCGCGCGCGGTCTACCTTATCTGCCCGAACGTCAGCCCTGACGAACTGCTCATGGCAGAGAATGCGCTGACGGCAGCCCGGGCGGCCGGTTTGGAGCGGTTTGTCTACCACTCGGTGCTTCACCCGCAGACCGAGTCGATGCCGCACCATTGGGCCAAGCTGCGCGTGGAGGAGTTGCTTTTTCAGTCCGGTTTGGTCTTTACCATCCTGCAGCCAACCGTCTACATGCAGAACCTGCTGGCGCACTGGACCCAGATCGTGCAGCAGGGGGTCTACCCGATACCTTACCATGCGGACACACGGTTGAGCCTGGTGGACCTGGAGGATGTGGCGTCTGCCGCGGCGCAAATCCTCACTGACCGAGGACACCAGGGAGCAACCTATGAATTGGTGGGTACCGGACCCCTGACACCAACGGATATCGCGGCAGCACTATCCGCGGCGCTTTCGCGACCGGTGCAGGTCCGGTCGATCCACCTGGCCGAATGGGAATCAAACGCGCGGGCGAGCGGACTGGGCGATTACGAGGTAGACTGCCTGCTCCGGATGTTTCGCTACTATGAACGCTTTGGGTTGTGGGGCAATACACGCGTGCTCGAGGGCCTCCTTGGGCACCCACCCGCCTCGCTGACGGACTTTGCCCGAAAGGTAGGGCACACCGGCAAATAAACCTGACTCTTTACCATCAGGCCGCACCTTGAGTCGCACCAAACAGGAGGCTACGTATGAAGCCATCTTCTTTTAAATACCTGGCACCGGGCACGATCGAAGAAGCCTTGGCGATCATGGCGGCGCACGGCTATGAAGCCAAGGCCCTGGCTGGAGGCCAGAGCCTCATTCCCATGATGAACTTTCGGTTGGCACAACCAGCGGTCATGGTTGACCTGAACAACCTCCCGGAACTGGCTTACATCCGACCCGAGCAGGGCGGCGGCCTCAGGATGGGCGCCATGACGCGCCAGAGCGCGATCGAACACTCGGCCATCATTCTGGAACGGGCGCCAATGCTCCATGCCACCATGCCCAACATCGCCTATTCTCAGATCCGTAACCGCGGCACGCTCGGAGGCTCCATTGCCCACGCCGACCCCTCGGCCGAATTGCCGGCAGTCAGTGTGGCACTCGACGGCCGGTTCCGGATCCGCAGCCATCGAAAAGAACGCTGGGTTCCTGCCAACGCCTTTTTCGTCGGGTTGTTCACCACCGTGTTGGAACCCGATGAACTGCTGGTCGAGGTGGAACTGCCGCCGATGCCGCGGCGCTGTGGCTGGGCTTTCACCGAGGTGGCTAGGCGTCACCACGATTTTGCGTTGGTAGGGGCGGCTGCGGCGGTGACCGTGGACGCCCGGGGCGCCTGTGAGCAGACACGGTTGGTCTTGTTCAGCGTGGGCGACGGTCCGGTTGAGGCTCACCAGGCGGCAAAGATGCTGGCGGGACAACCACCTACGCTTGAGGCCATCCGCGCGGCCGCAGAGACCGCTGCCCGGGACGATGTGGACCCGGGCACTGACATCAACGCCACCGCCGAGTTCCGCCGCCATCTGGTCCGGGTGCTGAGCGGTCGAGTGCTGACCCAGGCTTTCGGACGGGCCCATGCCCAGAACTCGAGTTTCCCCGCATGACACCCGATATTCGTCAGGAGGTTACCATGGATGACCGGCACCGCGTCACTGTCACCGTCAACGGGGCCCAATTCCAACAGACGGTAGAGCCGCGCCTGCTGTTGAGTGATTTTCTGCGCCACGATCTGGGCCTGACGGGCACCCACGTCGGCTGCGAGCACGGCGTCTGTGGCGCCTGCACCGTGTTGTTCGACGGCCAGCCGGTGCGCTCCTGTCTCATGTTTGCCGTGCAGGCGGACGGGCATGAGATCACTACGGTAGAGGGGTTGGGCACTATGGATCAGCTGCATCCACTGCAGGAAGCTTTCCGCGATGCGCACGGCCTGCAGTGCGGATTCTGCACGCCCGGCATCTTGTTGACGCTGATACCTTTTCTGGAAGACAATCCCAATCCTTCCGAGCTAGAGATCCGTGAAGCGATTTCGGGCAACCTGTGCCGATGCACCGGTTACCAACATATAGTCGATGCGGTCCAGTTGGCTGCGCAGCGGACGAGTGCCTGAAAGGACGATCAACGTGAGCCCAAAATACGTCGGACAGAGGATTTCGCGCACCGAGGACCCTCGCCTGCTGACCGGTCAGGCGCTGTTTGTGGATGACGTCAACATCCCCGGCATGCTCCACGCGGCCTTTTTGCGATCCGACTACGCCCATGCCCGACTGAACAGCATTGATGTTTCAGCCGCCCGCTCCCGGCCGGGGGTGATCGCGGTCTATACTGCCCAGGACATGGGCGATGCCTGGCAGCACGGCCCGCCGCTGGTGATTCCCCCACCGACGATCCAGAACATGGTTTTCCATACCCGCACCCAGGTCCCTCTGGTCAAAGACAAGGTTCGGCTGATAGGTGAGCCCCTGGCAGTGGTCATTGCCGAGAGCCGTTACATTGCGGAGGATGCCCTGGAAGACATAATCGCGGACTTGCAGCCGTTGGAGGCCGTGGGCGACCTGGAGCGAGCGCTGAGGCCGGGCGCCCCGCTGGTTCATGAGGAGCTGGGCTCCAATCTTGCGGCCCATTTCTTCCAGGAAAAGGGCAACTACAAGTCCGCCCGACAACAGGCTGACCTGGTCATCCAGAAACGCATCCTCATCGACCGGGGCATTGCCGCCGCCATGGAGAACCGCGGCATCGTGGCCCATTGGGACCCCAAGAGCCAGAGATTGACCCTCTGGGACACCACGCAGTCACCCATTCCCATCCGGAACGGGCTGGCGGGCATGTTTGGCCTTGCTGAACACCAGGTGCGGGTGATCGCGCCGTTTGTCGGTGGCGGTTTTGGACCCAAGATCATGATGTTTTACGCCGAAGAGATGGTCCTTACCTGGGCCACGTTGCAGATCGGCCGCCCCATCAAGTGGATCGAGGATCGGCGGGAGAACTTCTATGCCACCACCCAGGAGCGGGGGCAGGTCCACGATGCCGAGATGGCGCTCACGAGCGACGGCCGCATACTGGGTGTGCGGGACTCGTTTCTGCACGACACCGGCGCGTACGATCCCTACGGGCTCACCATTCCACTCAACACCCAATGCCATGTTCTGGGGCCTTATGATGTTCCCAACTATTACGCCGAGACCACCGTCGTTTTTACCAACCGGATGATCGCCACCCCGGTGCGGGGAGCCGGCCGGCCGCAAGGGGTCTTTGTCGTGGAAAGGTTGCTGGACCTGGCAGCCCGAAAACTGGACATGGATCGGGTGGAGATCCGCAAGCGCAACCTCTTGCCGCCGGACGTGTTTCCCTACAATAACCAGATTATCGATCAAGCCTTTGCCCCGCTGGTGCTGGACAGCGGCAACTATCTGCCGTTGCTGGAGCAAGCCGCGACCCGAATCGGATATCAGCCGTTCATCAGAGAGGAACAACCGCGCCTCCGGGCTGAAGGCAAGCATGTGGGCATTGGCGTTGTGATGTTCATCGAGACCACGGGCGTCGGCCCCTATGAAGGGGCTCGGGTGACGGTGGAGGCCAGCGGCCGGATAAGTGTGGCCACCGGCGTTGGAACTCAGGGGCAGGGCCATTTCACCTCTTTTGCCCAGATTGTCGCCGACCAACTGGGGGTAAACATCCGGGATGTAGAACTGGTGACTGGAGACACGGCCGAGTTTCACTGGGGTACCGGCACGTTCGCCAGCCGGGGCGCGGTCGTGGCAGCGAATGCCATCCACGCGGCCGCCCGGGCCGTGCGCGGCAAAATCCTGAGGCTGGCCAGCAAGGTCCTGGAGGCGCCGGAGGAAGAGCTCGAGTTGGCCGACGGACAGGTGCGTGTGGCCGATATGCCGGAAAAGTCTATCAGTTTGGGCAAGCTTGCCGTGCTGGCCAACCCCCTGCGTGGCGCCGTCCAACCTGGCACCGAGCCCGGCCTCGAGGCGACCGACTATTTCGGCCCCCAGTATGGGGCCACCGCCGCCGGTGCCCACGCGATGATCCTGGAGGTCGACCCCGAGACCATGATGGTTGAGATCAAGCGCTACGTGGCGGTGGAGGACTGTGGAACCGTCCTCAATCCCCTCATTCTGGATGGTCAGGTGCATGGCGGCGTGGCGCTCGGCATAGGCAACTCCTATTACGAGAAACTCGTCTTTGATGACAACGGCCAGCTGCTCAACGCCTCGCTGGCAGACTATCTCATCGCCGCCGCCACCGAGGTTCCCCGCATCGAGGTGGGCCACGGGTACACCCTGTCGCCGCTCAACCCACTGGGCACCAAGGGCGCCGGTGAAGCAGGAACGCTTCCCGTTCCCGCCCTCTTTGCCCAGGCGCTGGAGGATGCCCTGGCAGATCACCGCCTGGAGGTTGTGGAGATGCCGCTCAGCCCAAACCGCCTGTTTGAGCTCCTCCAGGCAGCCCAAGAATCAGCAAGCGGCCGGTGATAACCAAAAGATGGGGAAATGTGGTGGGTGACCTATGGTTCTTGACCGTTCAAAAGGAGAGGTGAATTGACATGAAGCTACAGGGCGAGTACCTCTTTGATGGACCGCGCGAGCGCGTGTGGGAGATGCTGCGAGACCCGAACGCCCTGGCCCGGGCGCTGCCGGGTACCCAAAGCCTGGAAAAACTAAGTGAGAACGAGTACCAGGGCCAGATGCACGTCCGGATAGGGCCGGTGGCGGGACTCTTTGCCGGTCGGGTGACGATCTCGAACGAGGTGCCACCGGAAAGCTGCACCCTGGCGGTGGATGGCAAGGGAAGCCCTGGCTTTGCCACCGGCAGCGGCGATGTGGTGCTCACCGACCAAGGCGACGGCACGACACGGCTCCAGTACGAGGGCGAGTTCCAGGTCGGCGGAAAACTGGCGGCCGTGGGCCAGCGGATGGTGGACACCGTGAGCAAGAGCATCATCCGCCAGGGCCTGGAATCGTTGAACGAAGCGTTGAGGGAAGGCGTGACGGGCGCGGCCGAGTTGGAGCCAGCAGCAGAACCCGAGGCACAACCCAGCACAGGCTACCGGCCGCCGACCGAAACCCGATTCGCTGCCGCCGTTGCCAAAGATGTGGTGAAGGACTATGCCGGTGACCTGATGGCGCCGGAGCATCGGGCCGTCTGGCTCACTGGCCTGGTGGCCATCTTGGCCATGCTGGTGGGATATGCGTTAGGCAGAAACGCCGGGCACGACTAGATGGCGCATTGTCAGCACGGCGCAGCTCCGCGCCCGAGCGGCATTGGGCTTGCGCCTGCAGCGAAAGGAGGTGAAAAACCGGACAGATGCCAAAGCCGGTTCCGACTACAGATTGGGTCTTATTGGTGTGAATTGTAAGGAGGGACACAACCGCGACTGATGAGATGGTGAATTGGGTTGGTACCTGGGCCCCGCCGGATCGGCCGGCGAGGCACAACTGTCTCGGGCATGAGGAGGGAAAAATCCATGGCTACGGCCACTCAGAAGACCAAGATATTGGGCTATTTGCCAAATGACATGCCCCCTTGGGGCCAGATGATCCTATTGGGCTTTCAGCACGTCCTGACAATGTTCCCGGCAACCGTGTTCTGCGCACTGTTCACCGGGTTCCACGTCTCTACAGTGTTGTTCATGGCCGGGGTGGGCACCATCACCGCCCTGATACTCTCGCGCTGGAGACTGGGCAAGTTCATCCCGCTTTTCTACGGATCCAGCTTTAGCTACCTGACAGCCTACCTGGCCATCACCAATGCCGAATGGGGCGTTCCCGCCAGCGATGAATTGATCGGCACGGTGCAGACCGGAATCATGGCAACCGGTGTGGTCAACATCATCATGGGACTCATCATCCGCAAGGTGGGCAAGCCGGCGGTTGACCGGGTTCTGCCACCCTACATCACCGGCTCGGTCGCTGCGGTGATCGGATTCGGCTTGGGGTTTGCCGCCCTGGGCATGGCATCCGCCAACTGGCTGGTGGCCATTGTCACCCTGGTGGTCACGATTATGTTTTCGGTGTATCTTCAAAACAAGGGATTCATCGGCATGATCCCCATCCTGCTGGGCGGCATTGCCGGCTACCTGGTGTCCATTCCCTTTGGACTGATTGATTTCTCTGGCGTGGTATCCGCAACCTGGCTCACAACGCCCCACTTTACCTTTCCGAACTTTGGCAGCGCCATGGTGGTGACCGCCATCTTTAGCATCGCCATCATGTGCATTGCCACCATCCCCGAATCCACCGCTCACCTGTACCAGATCAGCCTCTACGTGGACCGGTTTGCCGAGGACACCGGCCGCGAAAAGTACCATCTGGACCAGTTCGTGGGGTTCAACCTGATTCTGGACGGCATCGACGACTTTCTCAAGGGTTTGTTTGGCAGCACTGCTGGCACCAACTATGGCGAAAATAACTCGTTGATGGCCATCACCCGCAACTACTCGGGTCCTGCTCTGATGGCTGGCGGGGTGATTGCCGTGTTGTTGGGCTTTGTGGGCAAGCTGGAAGCACTGGTCGGATCAGTGCCTACGGCGGTGAGCGGCGGCCTGGCCATCTACCTGTTTGGCGTCATCGGTATGCAGGGCATTGCCCTGATGGTCGAGAACCGGGTAAACCTGTTCGATCCGCGCACCCTGGCGGTGGGCGCCACCATCATGATCATTGGCATTGGCGGCCACATTGGCTACCCCAGCGGGTTCTTGCCCATCACCATCAAGGGCATCTTCCCCTATGGCCTGCCCGCCATCGCCACCGGCGCTGTGGCTGGCATCCTGCTCAACGCCATATTCCTGATCTTTAAACCACCGCAGGCGATAGGTTCGGCGTCAATCGAAGACCTGGAGCTGATCGAGGGCATTGGTCCCAAGATCGCTGGCGTGCTGCGGGCGGCCGGCATTGAGAGCTATGGCAAACTGGCGGAGACGCCTGTTGCCGAACTGGGGCAAATCCTCAAGGTTGCAGGTCTGCACATGGTCAAGCCGGATACCTGGCCGGAGCAGGCGAGTCTGGCGGCCAAGGGAGATTGGGAGGCGCTGGAGGCTCTCAAGCAAAAACTCTTGGCCGGTCGGTAATCCCGATAACCTGGCGTTCGGGTGATCCCGGGCGCCAGGCTACCTCTGGGTCAGGGAGAGGGTCCTTGCACAGGGACTGCTGGCAACCCTGACCCTTTTGGCTTCCCTGCACAGGGGAGCGGAGGTGACGTATGCTGGCGAGACCAGGTCTTCCACAGTTCGAGTATGTCAGGGCAACCACCTCAGTTGGGGTGCACGACCTCCTCTCCACGGCCAACGCCCGCCTACTGATGGGCGGCACCGATCTCTTTACCCAGATGCGCGATGGCGTCTGGCGGCCCAGAGTAGTGGTGGATGTCAAACACATTCCAGGGATGCAGGACATCACTATGGACCCGGGCGGTCTGACGGTGGGCGCTGCGGTGACCATGAACCAACTGGCCCGCCACCCGGCGGTCCAGCGCTTATATCCTGCCCTGGCGCAAGCAGCCAGTTCGGTCGGCTCTTTTCAACTACGCAATCGGGCCACGCTGGGCGGCAACCTCTGCAACGCCTCGCCCTGCGCCGACACCGCACCGGCGGTTGCCGCGCTGGAAGCAATCCTGGTGCTGAGCGGACCGGCCGGTCAGCGCGAGACTCCCTTCTACGACTTTGTCCTGGGCCCCGGGAGAACCGTGGTTGGAACCGACGAGTTTTTGATAGGCATCCGCTTCCCGGCGCAGCCGGCCGGGTCGGCCGGTTGCTATCTCAAGCTGGGGCGCAGCCGGATGGGGGACCTCTCGGTGGTCGGAGTGGCGGTGGTTGCCTTTCGCGACCTGGCCGCCAGGTCCGGCTATCGGTTCCGGTTGGCGCTGGGCTCGGTGGCGCCGGTCGCGCTACGCGTGCCTGCCGCCGAGTCCTTGCTGGCGGCCGAGCCGCCGCACGAAACGAACCTGGCGGCAGCGGCCGATCTGGCCATGCATGCGGCCGTTCCTATCTCTGACGTCCGCGCCACCGCAATCTACCAGACCCTCATGGTCCGCACCCTTACACTGCGGGCCCTGGAGTCCGCGTGGGCGCAACTGCAAGGAGCAGGAAGATGAGCGTACATCCCATCGCGGTCACCATCAACGGCAAGGCCGAGTACCTGGAGGTGCCGGCCCACATGACACTGCTACAGATGCTGCGTGATAGGCTGGCGCTCACCGGCACCAAGAACGGATGTGAAGCCGGCGAGTGCGGCGCCTGCACCGTCCTGCTCGACGGCCAACCGGTTAACTCTTGCCTCGTACTGGCAGTCGAGGTTGACGGCCGCCAGGTGGTCACTGTGGAAGGGTTGGCCCAGGATGGAACGTTGAGTGGCTTGCAGCAGGCCTTCATCGAACACAACGCCGTCCAGTGCGGCTTTTGTACCCCCGGCATGTTGATCTCGTCGCAGGCGCTGCTGGCGCGCAACCCGTCGCCCGATGAAGACGCCATCAAGGAAGCGCTGCTCGGCAACCTCTGTCGCTGTACCGGTTACGGGCGGATCATCCAGGCCATCCAGGATGTGGCTCGGGGAGGAGGTGCCTCGTGAGCGGGTTGTCCACCGTTGGCAAGAGCGTATTGCGCATCGACGCGCACGACAAGGTGACCGGCGCGGCCGTCTATGCCGACGACCTTCAATTCGGCCCGGGGCTTTATTACGGCCGGCTGGTGCGCAGCCCTCACGCGCACGCGCTGATCATAAAGGTAGACGCCAGCAGGGCGCTGGCGCTGCCCGGAGTCAAGGCAGTGGTCACCGGCCGGGATACCCCCACCCGGATTGGCCTCTATCTCAAGGACCGCACCATCTTTGCCCTCGACCGCGCCCGGATGGTGGGGGATCCGGTGGCCGGCGTGGTTGCCACCAGCGAGGAGATCGCCGAGGAGGCGGCTCGCCTGGTGGAGGTCAAGTATGAAGAGCTGCCGGCCGTGTTCGATCCGGTGGTGGCGATTCAACCCGACGCCCCGCTGATTCACCCCGACCTGGGCGAATACGAGGTGGTCCCTTTTATCTTTCCCCAACCGGGCACCAATATCTCGGAGCATTTCAAGCTGCGCCGGGGTGATGTCGAGGCCGCCTGGCCCCGCTGCGCCGCCATCATCGAGGGCACCTTTCGCCTGCCTCCCATCCAGCACGTGCCCATCGAGCCCCACGTGGCGGTGGCCCTGTGGGAGCTTTCGGGCCAGGTCAGCCTGTGGACCTGTTCGCAATCGCCCTTTGCCCAGCGTGACCTTATTGCCCAGAGCCTGGGAATCCCGCACGGCAATCTGCGGGTGATTGCCCCCTATGTAGGTGGGGGTTTTGGCGGCAAGGCCGGCGTCTCGATGGAAGCGGCCGCTGTGGCCATGGCGCGGGCGGTCAAGGGGCACCCGGTCAAGCTGCGCATGACCCGCGAGGAGGAGTTCATCTGCACCACGGCCCGCCAGAGCCTGGTGGCCAACATCATGATCGGCTGCGACGACCAGGCCAACCTGCTGGCCATGGAGGTGGCCTATTACTTTGGCGGCGGTTCTTCCAACGAGTACGGGGTCAATATCGCCCGGGCCGCTGGCTATTCCTGCACCGGGCCCTATCTGGTGCCCAACGTCAAAGGCGACTCGTACTGCGTCTACACCAACACCCCAATTGGCAGCGCCATGCGCGGGTTTGGCATGCCCGAGATCCACTGGGGAATTGAGCAGATCATGGACCAGTTGGCGGAAAAGGTCGCGATGGACCCGGCCGAGTTCCGCCGACGCAACTGCGTCAAGACCGGACGAACCATCCTGACCGGGATGGAAATGCCCGCCATCGACCTGGTCGCCTGCATCGACAAGGTGACGCAGGCTATCCAGTGGGAAAAGCGCCCACCTGCGTCGGCTCCACACAAAAAGCGGGGAAAGGGGTTGGCCATCATGTGGAAAGCACCCGCCATGCCACCCAACCCGGGCAGTTCGGCTATGGTCCGCTTTAACGAGGATGCCACCGTCAACGTGGAGATTGGGGCCCAGGACCTGGGACAAGGGGCGTTCACCGTGCTGGCTCAGATCGCGGCTGAAACGCTGGGTGTGCCCTACGAGTGGGTGCGCATCTCGGTGCCGGTGGACACCAAGTACAGCCCCTATGAGTGGCAGACCGTTGCCAGCCGCATCACCTGGTCGGTCGGCAACGCCGTCAGGGCGGCCGCCGGCGATGCCCGCCAAAAGATCCTGGCCGTGGTGGCGGAGCATTGGCACGAGGACCCGGCCGACCTGGACATCCGGGACGGGGCGGTGGTCTCGTTCAAGTCCGAGCGCGAGCAGCCGCTGCAGAACATGGTGGTCTATGGCCTGCCCAACGATGACTTTGAGGGGTGGAAGGGAGGGCCGGTGGTGGGCAGCGGCAAGTTCATGCCGACCTACGTCACCAACCTGGATTTTGAGACCGGTCAGGGCACCCGGGCGGTGGTGCATTACACTGTCGGCGCCCAGGCGGTGGACCTGGAGGTGGACACCGAGACCGGACAGGTCGAGGTGCTCAAGATCGCCAGCGCCTACGACGTGGGCAAGGCCATCAACCCAGACCTGGTGCTGACCCAGATCGAAGGGGGCGCGGTCCATGGGCTGAGCTCGGCCTATGAGGCAATCCGTCTGGACGCGCAGGGCCGGCCGTTGAACGCCAACCTGGTCGACTATCGCATCGCCACCATCGCCGACATCCCACGGGAGATCCACGGCGACATTGTCGAGACGCCGCTGGAAGACGGCCCCTGGGGGGCGCGGGGCGTGGGCGAGCACGTCATGGTGCAAACCGCCCCGGCCATCGCCAACGCGCTGTATGATGCGCTGGGGGTCCGTTTTAGCGAATTGCCGCTGTCGGCCGAAAAGATCTTTATGGCGCTGCACGGCTCCTAACCCAGCCTGCTTGGCCAGAGCCTGCCCGATTGGGCAGGCTCTTCTCCACGGGGACCAGACCGGGTTTCGGCCGGGGTCCTCAGGGCGGTCCCGCGAGACTCCCTCGATGCAGGCCACAACCACCAACCAACCGAGCTCTCTTGGTTCATACAACCCCGCCGGCACGGTTCGTCGCCCGGTCACTCACCGGCTGCCCGGTTCCCGAGGGTACCATAACCAGCGGCCGACGCGCCCATGGGAGGTCTAACGTTGTGGCTCAACTGCCAGTGCCGAGCTCCTATCACCGGCTTTGCTCGACCCCTCAGTTTGGGAGGAACCCCCAGGCCACGTTATGCGTTATGGTACTACCAAGCGGGCTGAAGCACGCCCGCATCCGGATCTCGGTTGCGTAACCTGGCTACCGACCGGGGTCAAGGCATCGCTGGTAGAAAAGAAAGGGAAAACGCCATGCAGCATACACGACGTTTCAGAACAGGTTGGTTAACCTTTACAGCCATCCTACTGGTTGGACTGGTTTCCGCGTGTGCCCCAAGCCACAGTGCTGTGCCAACCACTCCACCAACATCAGACCTGCCTGTTACCCAGCCGACGTCACCTCCTCAGGACCTGCCGTTGCCGATCGACGAACCCGTATTCGAAGCAGTGCGAGAGCATCTCGCCAGATTGCTGGGCGTGGACCCGCTTTCGATCACGCGCGTAGAGCTGACGGCTCAGGACTGGCCCGATGCATGCCTCGGTTTGGCGCAGCCTGACGAGATGTGTGCGCAGGTGATCGTCCCCGGATATCGGGCACTGGCGGAGACGGATGGCACCACGCACGAGTGCCACACCAACGGGGACGGAAGTCTGATCCGCTGCCGCGAAGGCGGCAATTAGCCTGGAGGAGTGCCGAGCCCTGGCAATTCCTCAAACGGGCCCCGCTCACTCGGGGGACAGGTAGGCAGTTTTTGCCCACAGGGCAACAGGGATATGGGCGAATACGGTCGGTCAATCCGGCCGCTGACAACGTGGCGCCGTGGGGACAAGAAAGGCGCGACCGGCGGTGTTCCACGCGGCGCCGCCTTTTTGGCGTAGCTTTTCTGCACCGTTCTTCCACTCTCGGACACCGGGCATCACTACTGCTCTTTGTGCCAGAGCAAGCAACTTCTTGCGCGCGAAGGTGTGATGCTGCATCCTGGGCCAGCAGATTGCTGTTGAGTCCTTCCCACTCCGTCAAGCAATTTGACCAAGTTCGCGGGGCACCACGGCACAGGCGAGTCTTGACACCTTTGCCCCCCGTGATACAATAGACATCAGACATCCAGACCTCTGACATAAGAAGTCCGATGACTGACGATAACCCGCCGCTGTTGTGGCCTCAACGCCTTTCGCTGACCGACCAGGCGCAGCGCTACCTCCGCGGCCGCATCGAAGCCGGGACCTACCAGCCTGGCGAACAACTCCCCTCGCAAAATGAGCTGGCGGCCGAACTGGGTATCTCTCGGGCCACCCTCCGCGAAGCCCTGCTCGGCCTGGAGCGAGAGGGCGTGATCGACGTCAAGCATGGCATCGGGACGTTCGTGCGTCCCGGTTACGACGGCCGACTGAACAGCGGATTGGAGCGCCTGGAGAGCATCCTTGAATTGACCGCCCGGCAGGGTTTGGAGGTTGGGTTTTCCGATTTGCAGGTGGGTACTGAGCCGGCCGACCCGGATTTGGCCGATGCGCTGCAGATCCCGGCTGGCACCCCGGTCACCGCCGTCCGCCGGGTCATTGTGGTCGATGATACGCCCGTAGCATACCTCTATGACGTGGCTCCCCTCCCCATCCTTGCTCCCTCGGACGTAGATGAATCGTTCAACGGCTCGGTCCTGGACCTGTTGAGGCAGAGACCAAACCTGCAGATCGTCCGCGCCGTTGCCAACATCGTCGCCGTCAACGCGGACGCCGACCTGGCCCATCGGCTAAAGGTACAGGTGTGCCAGGCGCTGTTGCTTCTGGAGGAAACGCTTTTCGACGGAGCCGGTGCACTGGTAGAGTTTTCGCGGAACTATTTCGTTCCCGACTGTTTTCATTTTCGGGTGGTGCGGAGCTGACCCCGCCATCGCGCAAGGTGGTTCATGACCTCCGTCAGCTATCAACAATGAACAGGAAAGCGATATGATCGATTTGACCATCAATGAGGACAGACTAAAGCAGGCAGTCGTGCGAGCCCGGGAACGCAATATCATCGTACCGACGTTCGCCCAGATGAAGGACCCCTCGTTGGTGCCGGATGCCATCAAGGCCGGGTTGGCCAACGTGGGGCTGTGGGACGTGAACTCGCTCAACCTATTTCGCATCACTTGGAAGAATCAGCCGCGGCCGCACGGCGGTGGATTCGGCGGCGTGAACTATGTCGAGCTGCCGCCCGCGCTGACCGGCGTGCCGGCGCGTATCATCTGCCTGGTCGGCAAGTGGTTCCCCACCGGCGCCCACAAAGTCGGTGCGACCTTTGGCTGCCTGGTGCCCAGGCTGGTCACCGGCCAATTCGACCCGACCTCACAGAAAGCGGTCTGGCCTTCTACCGGCAACTATTGCCGGGGCGGCGCCTACAACTCTACCCTGCTGGCCTGCGAGTCGATTGCCATCTTGCCGGAGGAGATGAGCCGCGAACGCTTCGAGTGGCTGGCGACCGTCTCGGGCGAGGTGATTGCTACCCCAGGCTGCGAGAGCAACGTCAAGGAGATCTTTGATAAGTGCTGGGAGCTGAGAGCTGAACGGGGCGACGATATCGTCATCTTTAACCAGTTTGATGAGTTCGGGAACCATCTCTGGCACTATGACGTGACCGGGCACGCCATGGAAGAGGTGCTGCAGGCAGAGATGAGGCCTCAGGACACCTATCGAGGCGTGGCGTTGACCACCGGCTCGGCCGGTACCATTGGCTGCGGCGACTATCTCAAAACGCTCTTCCCCGCCAGCAAGGTGGCGGCCAGCGAGGCGCTGCAATGCCCCACGCTGATCCTTAATGGCTTTGGCGGCCATCGCATCGAGGGCATTGGCGACAAGCACATACCCTGGATTCACAACATGAGAAACACGGACATGGTGATGGCCATCGATGACGAGGCGTGTATGAGCCTAGTGCGCTTGTTCAACGAGCCCGCCGGCCGCGCCCACCTGGCCATGCAGGGGGTACCGCAGGAGTTGGTCGGCCAACTCGATCTACTGGGCATCTCGAGCATCGCCAACGTGCTGTCGGCGATCAAGCTCGTCAGATGGTACGAGATGGGACCCAACGATATCGTGCTCACGGTCTGGACCGACTCGATGGAGTTATACGGCAGCCGCCTGCGCGAACTCACCGAGGAGCGCGGCGAGTACAGCGACCGGGACGCCGCGGCCGACTATCATCGCTATCTACTGGGTTGCACGGTGGATTACGTCCAGGAATTGGGGCATTGGGATCGCAAGCGGATCCACAACCTCAAGTACTATACCTGGGTCGAGCAGCAGGGCAAGTCCTACCAGGAGATCCAGGATCAGTGGTACCAGCCCGACTACTGGACGGGAGTCCATGAGCAGGTCGACGAGATTGACGAGTTGATCGTCGAGTTCAACCGACGGACAGGGTTGATGTAGGCTAGGGACCGCGGGTGCTGGATGGCGTGCCCCGTCCCGATTTGATGCATTTCGAACCACGGTTTCAATAAAAAAGGAAGACAAAAATGAGAACCGACACATTCAGAGGACGCGATTTCATCACGCTGTTGGACTGGTCCAAGGAGGAGGTCGAGCAGATCCTGGACCTGGCGCTGGATTTCAAACGTGATCGGGCCATTGGCCACTTCCACGATCACCTGCTGCGGGCCAAGACGCTGTTTATGATTTTCTATAACCAGTCGCTCCGCACCCGCAATAGCTTTGAGGCCGGGATGCTCCAACTCGGCGGGCACGCCCACTATCTGGATCCGGGCAAGATTTATACACCGGCGCTGCCCGGCAAGGAGGTCGCCTATAGCACCGAGCGCGTCTCCGACGTAGCCCGCGTCCTGTCCCGCATGGGCGAGGGCATCGCCATTCGCTGCTATGGAGACCCGGTGGACTGGGTCTATGGCGGGGCCAACGAGCTCATCCGCAACTTTGCCTACTGGGCCGACATCCCGGTGCTGAACATGGAAGACGACAAGTACCACCCCTTCCAGGGTTTGGCTGACGTGCTCACAGTCAAGGAAAAGTTTGGCACCTTCAAAGGGACGAAATTCGTCATGAGCTGGGCTTATTCGCCCAGTGTGCACAAACCGCGCGCCGTGCCCCAGAGCGCCATCATTGCAGCGACGATGATGGGTTGCGACACCGTGCTGGCCCACCCGCCCGAGATGGCGCTGGACCCCGAGGTCATTGCGGCCTGCGAGAGCTATGCGGCGATGAACGGCAGCACATTCGAGATCAGCCACGACTTTATGGGCGCGGCCCAAGGTGCGCACGTGGTCTATCCCAAGGCCTGGGCCGCCACTCCCATCTTCAAGCCGCCCGTCGGCGAGGACGACCCCGCCAAGACCCAACAGATATTCGATGGCTACAAGAGCTGGAAAGCCACTCGCGAGTACATGGAGCAGGCCGACAAGAACGCCATCTATTTGCACTGCCTGCCGTGTGACCGTGGATGGGAGGTAACCGACGAGGTCGTGGACAACACCGATCCCAAGAGCGGCTGGCGATCCGCCGCATTCGACGAGGCCGAAAACCGGTTGCACGTCCAGAAAGCGGTCATGGCGCTGACCATGTAGTGGTCTGGAATAGGGAGACAGAAATGGACCTGTACGGCCGAGATTTCATCGTCAGCCAGGATTGGTCGTTGGGCGAGCTTGAGGAGCTGCTCGACCTGGCGGCCAAGATGAAGCGTGACCGCTTTTCGCCGCGCTGGACGAGCATCCTGCAACACCGCACCTTTTTCATGTTCTTTTACAACCCGTCGGTGCGTACGCGGCAGAGTTTTGAGTGCGCGGCCACCGAGTTGGGGGGGCATGCGCAGTTCCTGGAGCCGGGCGCCATGCGCCTCAGGACGGCGACCACCGCCGGCGAGACAACCGAGGATGCTGCCAAGGTCATGGCCCGCTACGCCGCCGGCCTGGGAATCCGTATCCTGGAGGACAAGGTACCGTTTTACGGCGCGGGCAACGACCTGCTGCGCGAGTATGCCCACTGGGCGGACATCCCCATCATCAATATGGCGGATGATAGGTTTCACCCCTGCCAGGGAATGGCGGATGTGATGGGCTGGGCCGAGTGGTGCGGCGAGGGTCCCGGCCGGCCGGACTATGAAAAGCTCAGGGGAAAGCGCTTTTTGCTCACCTGGGCCTCGGGCGCGTTGGCCCGCTCCTGGTGCAGTGTGCAGGAGGCACTGCTCGTCGCCAGCCGGTTTGGCATGCACGTAACCGTTGCCCGGCCGGACGGCTATGACCTGGACCCACAGGTCTACGAGTGGACCAGGCAGAACTGCGCTGACAACGGCAACGACTTTCGGATCACCAACGACCCCGACACCGCCTACGACGGCGTGCACGTAGTCTATAGCCGGAACTGGGTCACGCCACAAGCCTACCAGGACGGCGCCTTTCAGAAAAAGGCCGAACAGGACAAGGCCACGGCAGTCCCCGGCTGGATCACCAACGCCGAGCGAATGGCCCGTACCGACAACGCCATTTTTACCCATCCTATGCCCATCGATCGCGGCATGGAAGTGACCGACGCGATCGCCAGCGGCCCGCGCAGCGCCATCTATGACATTGCTGAGAACCGTTTGCACGTTCAGAAAGCAGTGATGGCGCTGACGATGGGAAACCTGTAAGCACAAACAGATAACCACCTGCAAGGAGTTGACACATGACCCACGAACGCAAGACCGCCGTCATCGCCGTTGGCGGCAACTCGCTCATCCTCTCCAAACGGCACGAAGATGTCCCGTCGCAGTGGAATGCGGTCCGCGAGACAGTCAAGCACATCGCTGACATGATCGAACGCGGCTGGGACCTGATCATTACCCATGGCAACGGGCCGCAGGTGGGTTTTATCCTGCGCCGCAACGAGTTGTCTGAGCATGAGGTGCATTCCACGCCGTTGGATGTCATCGGCGCTGACACCCAGGGCGCCATCGGCTACATGATCTCCCAGGCGCTGGGCAACGAGTTCAAACGGCGCGGCATCCAAAAACCCATCGCCGCGGTTGTTACCCAGGTGCTGGTCGACCGCGACGACCCCGGCTTTCAGAACCCGACCAAGGGAATCGGTGGCTTTACGACCGAGGACGCGGCTCGCGTTTTTGCAGAGGATGGCTGGCGCGTGATCGAGGACGCCGGCCGGGGCTGGCGGCGGGTGATCGCCTCGCCTATTCCTCTGCGAATCGTGGAGCTTGATGCCATTCGCAACCTGGTCGACGCCGGATTTGTTGTCATCGCCGTGGGCGGCGGCGGCATCCCGGTCATCGAGGACGCCGACGGCAATCTCGAGGGCACGCGAGCAGTCATTGACAAGGACCGCGCCACCAGCCTACTGGCCCAAGAGCTCAAGGTAGACCTCTTCCTGATCTCGACGGCCGTTAGCCAGGTAGCGGTCAACTTTAACAAGCCTAACCAGAAATGGCTGGACAGGATGACGGCGGAAGAGGCCCGCGCCTACCAGGCCGAGGGCCACTTTGCCGCCGGCAGCATGGGGCCCAAGATCGAGGCGGTGCTCGCCTTCCTGGATGCCTACCCTCAGGGTAAGGCGCTCATCACCGATCCGCCCAACATCGTTCGGGCGCTGGACGGAGCGACTGGAACCTGGATTGACACTGGAGAGTAGTTCTGGATGAAAGTCCAGCCCTTTGACGCTCTGCTCCACTGGATACTGCGCGAGCTGGATGCCAACGACTCCATCTTTGGCATCCACCGCTCTTTGTTTTACTCCCCCCGGACAGATGCTCCCTACGCCAGCGAGCTGTTCGGCCACTACCTGGCGACGCCCATCGGCCCAGCGGCCGGTCCGCACACCCAGTTAGCACAGAACATCGTCGCTTCCTGGCTTTCGGGCGGCCGCTTTATCGAGCTCAAGACCGTCCAGATCATGGACGAGCTAGAGATCCCCCGGCCGTGCATCGATATGGAGGACGAGGGTTACAACGTCGAGTGGTCGCAAGAGCTTCGGCTGGACGAGTCTGCCTGGGAGTACATCAAGGCCTGGGTGCTGATTCACATCCTGCGGCGACTGCTGGGCTGGGACGACTCGCCCCTGGGCACCCTCTTTAACATGAGCGTCGGTTACAACCTGGAGGGCATCCTCCGCCCGCCGATGCAGCGCTTCATGGCCCGCCTGGAGGACGCTTCCGCCGAGATCGCTCAGCTCCGGGAGCTGCTCCAGGCGCGGTTTCCTCAATACGCCGACCTGCCCATCCCGTCCAAGATCACCAACAGTGTTACGCTCTCCACCATGCACGGCTGCCCGCCGGACGAGATCGAGGCAATCTCGCGCTACCTGCTGCAGGATCGAGGCCTTCACACCTTTGTCAAACTCAATCCCACCCTGTTGGGCAAAGAGACCGTGATGCGCATCCTACACGATCACCTCGGGTACCGCGAGATCCAGATACCCGACTCGGTCTTTGAGCATGACCTCAAGTACGATCGGGCGGTGACGATGCTCAAGGCGCTCAAAGAGCTGGCGGGGGCGCGAGGCGTGACGCTGGGCGTCAAACTGAGCAACACGCTGGCGGTCGCCAACCACCGGGGCGCGCTACCCGGCGGCGAGATGTACCTGTCGGGCCGCGCCCTCTACCCCATCACCATGAATCTCTTCCACAAGCTGGCGCAGGAATTCGGCGGCGACATTCCCGTTTCCTACGCCGGAGGGGCCGACGCGCAGAACGCGTCCACCATCCTGGCGGCCGGGGCCCTGCCGGTCACCGCCGCGTCCGATCTGCTCAAACCAGGTGGTTACACCCGGTCCCTGCAGTGGCTGGAGAACATCGAAACCGAGATGCGGCTCCGGGGCGTTGCCAACCTGGATGAGCTGACGCGGAACAAAATGGCCAGCCTGGCAGCGGCGGCGGCCGATGCATTGGAGAACCGGCGCTGGAAAAAGAGCGCCTTTCCCTTTGGCCTCCCCAAGATCGACTCTGGGCTGGGCCTCTTTGACTGTGTCGCTGCTCCCTGCACTTACCAATGCGCCGTCTGCCAGGACGTCCCCGAGTACGCCTGCCTCATCGCCCGGGGCGAATACGACCGCGCGCTGGACGTCATTCTCCATCGCAACCCACTTCCCGGCATCACCGGCCACGTCTGCACACACCTCTGCCAGACGCGCTGCACCCGGAACAACTACGACCAGCCGGTGCAGATCCGTGCCCTGAAACGATTCGCGGCCGAGCACGGAGAATCGCAGTCCGGGAAGAGCGAGACGGGCCGTGCCAGACCTGTGGCGCACACCGCGGCCGATCGGCCGGATTCCCGTGTGGCCATCATCGGGAGCGGTCCGGCCGGCCTGTCAGCCGCATACTTTCTGGCGCTGAACGGCGTCCGGCCGATCATTTTTGAGGCGCGGGAGATCGCGGGTGGGATGTGTGCCGTCGCCCCCCACTTTCGTCTGCCACCGGCTGTCGTCCAGGCAGACATCCGCCGCATCACCGACATGGGCGCCCAGCTCATTCTCAACCAACGAGTCCTAGAATCACCGGATGAGCTCCTCCGCAAAGGCTTTGACGCGGTCTTTATGGGGATCGGGTTTCAGAAGGACGCCGGGCTGGACATCGAGGGGATCGAGGGCGACGGCGTGTTTACCGCCATCCGGTTCCTGGAATCGGTGGGGCGTGGCGCCAAACCTGACTTGGGAACGCGGGTGCTGGTTATCGGGGGCGGCAACACCGCCATGGATGCGGCGCGCACCGCCCAGCGGCTCACCGGCCGGCCCGTGACCGTTGTCTATCGACGCACTCAGGCCGAGATGCCGGCCGAGCCTGAGGAATTGCGCGACCTCTTTGCGGAGGGCAACCACCTCGCTGAGTTATCATCGCCCGAGCGGGTGATCCGGGAGAAGGGGCTAGTCGTCGCCTTGGAATGCGTGCGCAACCAATTGGGCGAACCCGCCGCTGACGGGCGCCGGAGCCCGGTTCGCGTTCCAGGTAGCGAATTCCGAATCCCAGCCGATGCGATTATCCTGGCAATCGGGCAGCAACCGGACATCGCGTTTATTGACGGCAGCCGCCTCAGCATCCGCCGGGATGGCAGCGTGGTCACCGACGAGATTACCCGCCAGACTGATGTGGAGAACGTCTATGCTGGCGGCGACGTGACCCGCGGCCCGGCCATTATCATCCAGGCCTGCGAGGACGGCCGCCGGGCGGCGGAGGCTATCTGTAGAGGCCTCGGCATTCGCTTTGAGTGGCCGCCCCTACAAATGCCCGAGCTGTCCGAGACCGACATACTCCAGGTCAAACGCGAGCGCGCCCGCCTGGCGCCGACCCGCGAGCCCGTCCTGTTGCCCGTCGCCCAGCGCACCGGGTTCGAGTCAGTCGAACTGACTTTGAGCGAGGACGCCGCCCGGGCTGAAGCAGCGCGCTGCGTCCAGTGCTCGGCGGTCTGCGACAAATGCGTGGAGGTTTGTCCCAATCGGGCCAACTACACCTACCTCATCGAGCCATTGAGTTGGACGCTGCCCGTGTTTGCCTGCCCGGACGGCGAACTGGTTGTGGTCGGCAAAGAGGTTCTGGAAATCGCGCAGGAGCGGCAGATCCTTCACGTCGACGATTTCTGCAATCAGTGCGGCAACTGCGCCACCTTTTGCGTCCACCAGGGCAGGCCGTACGTGGATAAGCCATGCCTCTTTTTGCTGGAGGCAGATTTCCTCAAGGAGGCTGACAACCCCTCCTTCCACCACGGTGGTCTGTACCACGTCATGCACGACACTATCCGCCGGCGGAAAGACGGGCAAGAATCCTCGCTCACCGTGCACGACGGTTGGTTTGACTACCAAGACGGTCAGGTTCGGGCAACCCTGTCGGTTGGTGGGGACATCAAAGATCTGACCTTGAAGAAGAGCTTCGACGCCAGGATTTCGCTGCAATCGGCGGCCGAGATGTGGGCGGTTTATCAGGGAATCGCGCGATCGCTGCCCTGGCTGTTGTCCGACTGAGTTTTGCGGCAACGGTTTGAGCAGCCGCGGTTTCAGAGCAAAGCCCAATAAGCTGGCTGGAGGCCGCGCAGCGTGGACATCGATTCTCAACACCGGCGGGTGAGGTAACGCTAACCAGGACGACCGGTGCGAACCGCACAAGCCACCCAGGCAATCGGTCACCAACCTGATGGCAACATAGCCCCGGCCGGGCAAATCACCGGTGGCCGGACGAACACCGGGTCAGGTACCTTGCGGCCCCTTGGCCGTTGTCCCGTGCGCGGTGCCGGGCAACACGGGCCGGGGGAAGCCGGCTGAGGCGCCAACTCCGCCCGGGCAGGCTCCTCTCTTCAGGTCTGCGCTCGCTCAAAGACCGCCACCAACACCGAAGCTGGCGGCAGCCGCAAGCTGGATCCATCCGGGCCGCCGTGGGGCAGTGCTGCGGTTGTCACCCCTACACTGTTCGGCGAGACCAGCGTATTGGCCGCCATGGAGTCCCGCCCGGTCAGTAGCCAGGCGCCAACCGGCCGCAGGGCTTTCCAACCCCGCCACGCCAGCCGGACCTACACCGGGCGTAACGGATGGCGGTTGATCAGCCCCACCACCAGCCGCTGGCGCAGAGCGTCGCAGGTCGCCGTCGCCTCCAGGTAGGGGATGCCCCGATGGAGCTTTATGGACCCGGTGGCCTGGCTGTTAAAGGTGGTCACCTCGGTCCGGACGCCCAGCGCCAATCGCTCCATCCGCGAGTACAACAGGAACGGGAAATAGATGGCGGTCGCAGCCGCCCGTTGGTCGTCCGTGACGATGAGCGGCAGCACGTTGACCAGTTGCGCCAGATTAGCCATGCCCAGGGACCCGCACTTTCGGTGAAAGACGTGAAACATCCCGGCGACATAGAGCGCATCTCGCAACGTGTAAACCACCCGGTGAATGGTCTCAGCTCCCGGGGGCGGCGGCAGCCACAGGTTCCATTCGTCCAGCGCGATCCGGATCTCCCGGCCGGGAGCCAAGGTCTCAATCTGGGTCGCCATCCGGCCGATCATCTTCTCCACGTCCAGCGGCGCCGCGCAGATGGTGTGGTGAAGCAAATCGAGATCATAGTCTTCTTGCCACCCCTCCTTGTCCGGCTGGCAAATGTGAAACGAGAGCGCGTTGATCTGGTCCCCGGCGCGGCCCAGCACCGCCTCGTTCCATCGGCGGCCCGGGTTATCTGTTGCGTCATCCGTGATCCCATCGCCCACCGCGACGATCCGAATTGCCGGGTCGGCCGCCCGCATGGCTGCGACGAACTGGCACAGCCGAGCCGCGTAGCCGGCTGCATCCGTGTGGCCAATCTGCCGCCGCCCCCAGACCTCGTTTCCCACTCCCCACCATCGCACCCCATGGGCCGCCGGGCGTCGATAGGCAGCGCGTTGGGCGCCCTGTTCGGTTTCGGTTGGTTGGTTGCAGTAGGCAACCCAGCGCGCCGCCTCGTCGGCCGTGCCGGATCCATCGTTGACCACCAGGAACGGCTCGGCCCCCACCCGGGCGCAAAAGCTCAGAAACTCATCGGTGCCCACCTGGTTGCTTTCCCAGGAGTGCCAGGCATCGTCGTATCGGCGCGGCCGGCCTGCCCGCGGACCGGTGCCGTCTTCCCAATGGTAGCCGCTGGCAAAGTTTCCGGCCGGATAGCGGATGAGCGGCGGCCGCAGCGCCTGGATCAGCCCCAGCGTGTCCGACCGCACCTGAGAGCCGTCCGCGTTCCAGATCCCGCCGTACACGCACCGCTCCAGATGCTCCGCAAAGTGGCCGTAGACGTGCGGGTTGATCTCGCCTACCACGTCTTCTGGGTTCACCTCAACCGTCGCCGCCAACGGCCGTTGGAACATCCGGCGACGCTTTCGGCCGGTGCGAACGGGCCGACGACCGGTCCCGCCGCCGGTCCGAATCGAGAAGCAGAGCGAGCCCAATTCGCGGGTTTCGGTGTGAATCGTCAACCGTTCGACGCCGGTCCTCGTGACGCCGCGGGCGTGCACCTTTACCTGCACGCCCACCGGCAGGAGAAACGGCCGGTCGGCCGAGATGCCGGTCGCCGGTCGGGGCTCGCCCTCGCCCGCCTGCACCGTCAGTTGGTCCGGAGGCACGCGCTGCCCTTCCACCTCCAGGCCGAACCCGGTGATCGTAGCCGGGGCAAACGAGTTTAGCAGCGCAAACGAGAGGACGTCAGGTTCGGCCTGAAAGCTATCGGAGACGTACAGCTGGCGCAGGATGGATTCCGGAACTGTCATGGTTGTGCTCCTCTGGGCATAAGGCCGCGCCGGGAAGCCAACGGGAGACACAGGACCAGATCACAACGAGACCTCTACCCGAGTCTCCCGGTCGGTCGGGCAATCCAGCCGGATTACCGCCGGCCGGGTCTGTTCCAGCCCCTCCAGTGGCGCGCCGCCCGCAACGGCCGCCTGGCGGGGTGAGAGACCGCCGTGCAGGATCACCTCCGCCCGGCGACGCGCCATCTGCTCCGGAAAGCTCCCCGCGGCCGGGCCCACGGTGATCACCAGCCGGTTTTCATCTCCCTGGGCGCTGAATCGGGTCACCGAGTACGCGCGGCGCTGACAGGCTCGCGTGCGGCCGTCGTCGTCGTACAACCGGCATTCGGCAGGAAAGGGAGGCCAGAGGTGCAGTTCCAGCCGGTCAAATTGGTGGTTGTCCGGGATGCAGGCCAGCGTTGGCCCAAGGAGCAGCATAGTCCCACCCCGCACCAACAGCGGCAGCCGGTCCAACGGCGCCGGGTAGTCAACCGGCCGACCGTCATCGTCCCCGGTCCAGGGCTGATCTGACCAGAAATCGTACCATGTCCCAGCCGGCAGGAGGATGCGCTGCCGGGTCGCTCCCGGCTCCACCACCGGGGCCAGCATCAACCGGTCGCCCAGCATCGCCTGGTCGTAAACGGCTGCCAATTGGGGTTGACCCTGGAACTCGAGAACCATCGGCCGCAAAAGCGGCAGCCCGGTCAGGTGGGACTCCCACGCCAGGGCCACCAGCGTGGGCAGCAGGCGGTAGCGCAGTTCGGCGGCACGCCGAAAGCTCGCCTCCGCCCGGCGGCCGTGCGACCAGGGCAAGCGGGTGTCATCCACCGCCGGCGGCCGAACGAAATGGCGAGCCACGGGGGTCAGCAGCGCCCATTGGGCGTAACGCATGTGAGTCTTTGGGGTGGTCTTGCCGTCAAGGCCGAAAATGTCGGCGGTCCAATAGGCAAACCCCGACAGACCCAGGTTCAGCCCAGCCCGCAGCGTGCGACGAACGCACTCAAAGGTGGGCTATTGGTCGCCCAGAAAGAGCGCTGGGTACCGCTGCGAGCCGGCCCATACCGAGCGGGCATAGATGATCGGGCGGAGGTCGTCGGGTGCGCGGTCATGATGACGTCTCCTTTGCCACGAGTCTGTGCCGGTAGCATATCATCCCTTCCAGCGCTGACCATCGTTGCCCGGCCGGCAGGAACGTGATAAGATGATCGGCAGTTGGTCCGCCGCGCCGGCCGATTGGATCGCCGCCGTAGCGTGCCCGGCTGAGGAAGGAGTGGGTCTGATGCAAGCGTACCCAATCGCGGTTTCCCACCCAGCTATCCCCATAGCACGCGAACGCAACCGGCCAGGTAGTAGCCAATGAACCCCAACCAGCGTACTCTGATCGCCCTGAATCGGGGCCTGCCGGACCGGGTTCCCCTTTTTTCCTGCACGGAGGCGCAGAACCAGGTGTACGAAATCCTGGCTGAGCGTGGCGGCGCAGTCCCCCTCTCCTTCGTGCAACAAGGGTTGGTCGGCCTGTTGCTCCGCCGGGCCGCCCCGCTGGTCAACGCGCTGGGGGTGTTTGATCGAGTGTTTGAGAGTTTTCTTGCCAAAAAAGTGGAATCCGACATCGCCCTGGGGTACGACTGCACCTGGGTGATGTTTTCTGCCATTTTCAATCTGCGGAGCAATCGCCACGCCACCGACATCTATGGTCGGCTCTACGACCTGGTTGCCGACGCGGATGGCAACATGGACACACCCATGTACCGCGAGGGGCTGCTGACCACCCCGGAGAAGTGGAATGCCTGGTCCCACCCCGACCCCGACCGGTTTCACCAAAAGCTCGAGCGGTCGTTCACCCAACTACAGCGACGGTATGGCGAGCGCATCTATATGCTGGGCAGTGTCTGCTGGGGGCTGTGGGAGAACGCCACTCAGTCGATGGGGCTGCCCGCCTTTAGCGTGGCTTTGCGCCGCGACCCGGCTTTTGTACGGCGCATGGTCCAGACCTACGAACGCATCTACCTGGCGGCGGTGCACGCCGCGGCCGACGCCGGACTGCCAGGCTTTGTCTACTCGGACGACATGGGCCACAAAACCGGCCCCCAGACCTCGCCCCGCGTTTTCGCCGAGTTCTTTGCCCCTAGCTTTTGCCGCATCGTCGAGCAGGCGCACGCCCGCGGCCTCAAGATCATCATCCACTCCTGCGGCAACGTGAACATGCTCCTGGACATCTTTGCGGGCTGTGGCTTTGACGGAATCCACTCGCTGGACCCCACCGCTGGCATGGACCTGGCAGAGGTCAAACAACGCGTGGGCGACCGGATGTGCGTCTTTGGCAACCTAGATATCTCCCACGTGATGAGCGAAGGCACGCGGGAGGAGGTCGAGGCCGCCGTCATTGCAGCGCTGCGGGCGGCGGCGGCAGACGGAGGCTTCGTCATGGCGATGACCAATTCGCACAACGCGGTGCGGGTCGAAAACAGCCGCTGGATGGTCGAGTTCACCCACCGACACGGGACCTACCCGCTGGCGCTGGAATGAGAGAGGGAGGCTGAGTGTGGACGCAGATGCGGCCGTTGGGCGGGTCTTGGAGGCAATGGCAGAGTTGGATATCGATGGCGTGACGCCACGGGTGCTAGAGGCGTTGCAGGCGGGAGCCATCCCCCGTGAGGTGCTGGGCGAGGGGCTCAGCGCCGGGATGCAGGTGGTGGGAGAACGTTTTGAGCGCGGTGACTATTTTCTGACCGACTTGGTGCTGGCCGGGGAGGTGATGAAGGCCGGGCTGGCCCCTCTGGAGCCACTGCTGGCGGCAAGCGAGGTTCGGGGTAGCGGGACGGTGGTGCTGGCTACCGTCAAGGGAGATATCCACCAGATTGGCAAGAACCTGGTGGGAATGATGTTGAGCAGCGCCGGTTACCGGGTGATCGACCTGGGCGTGGACGTACCTGCAGCCCAGGTGGTCCAGGCGGTGCGCCAGCACCGAGCCGACATCGTGGGCCTCTCGGTTCTGCTGACCACCATGGTTGGACAACTCCGGGCAGTGGTGGAAGAGCTGACCGAAGCCGGCCTGCGGTGCGGCGTCAAGGTCATGATTGGCGGCGCTTGCACCACCCCCGAACTGGCCAGGGCGATGGGGTGCGACGCGCATGGCGGGGATGCGGTGGCGGCCGTGAGGGTGTGCCAGCAACTGATAGAAGAGCCAGCAACTTGAAGGCCGGCACGGAGAGAGCCAGGCCCGACGGGCCGGGCAGGCGGTGGCGTTGTACTCAGCGACGTGTCCCGTACGAATATCCACATGAACAACATGCCGCCTTGTGATTCTGTTCTGGTCCATGCTGCCCAGCAGCTGAACGCCGCCGGAATCAGGTGGGCGGTCTTTGCCGGCACGGCTGCGTCGCTGTATGGCGCCTCCCGGCCGGTGACGGACCTAGACGTTCTGGTCCCTGCGGCCGAGGTTGACCGCGTGACAGCGCTGTTTCCGGAGGCTCAGGCACGGCAGCACCCCGGATGCTTGGTGGGGCTGGGGCTGCCTGGGGTGGATATTGTGGTGGGTCTGAGTTCCATGGACCTGGATCCGCCAATGGCCATCCGCCTGACGCACCACCCGCTGCACGGTACAATGCTTCCCGTAATCCCTCGGGAGGACAACATCCTGCTCAAGGCGCTGTTGGGGCGGGGACCGGAGCAGGGTAAGCACGATTGGGCGGACGTGGAGGCAATGATGGCGCACGCGCCCTCGTTGGATTGGAACTATATACGTTGGCGCAGCGGGACCCTCCGCTCGCCCATCGACGGGTCGAGTATTTTGGAGCGGTTGCAGGCCCTGTGGCTGCAGGTGGGCGACCGGCAGGCCACAGACGAAACATATTCCAGCCTGGAGGAAAAGAATGACCAAGCTTGAGAACCTGGGTGAGACCCATGATGCAACCATCACCGTGCTGGTAGACAACCATGCGGACCTATTGGTCAGGTCGAGCGAAAGCGTCAAACGGTTTACCGACGAACCGCTGTTGGCCGAACACGGCTTTTCGGCCCTGATCCAACTGCCCGACGCCACCATCCTGTGGGACGCGGGGATCAGCGAGACTGCGCTGCTGGAGAACATGAAACGGCTCAAGCTTGACCCGGCGCGGATCGACACGATTGCCATCAGCCACGGCCACAGCGACCACACCGGCGCGCTGCTCAACCTGCTGCTGGCGACCGGCCGCGCGCCCGCGTCTCGCAAGTGGGGCAAGAAGGTCGATCTGCAGGAGGTTGACGACTGGATTCAGTCCAGGCGGATTCCGCTGGTGGTGCACCCGGCCGCTTTTCGAGAGCGCTGGGCCATCGATCGGCAAGGCGCCTATCACGGGCCGAACCCTCCGCCCTCCCGGGCTGCCTGGGAAGCAGCCGGCGCCCGCGTGGTGCTGGCAGAAGGCCCCACCTGCCTTGCGATGGGCTGTTGGACTACCGGGCAGGTGCCTCGCCGCACCTTTGAAACCGCCGGCGTGGGTTCTCGGCGGCTGTACCGGGCGGACGGAGGCTTTCGTCCCGACCTGATCGAAGACGACCAGGCCATCTTTATGAGCGTCAGGGACAAGGGATTGGTGATTTTGGCCGGTTGCGCCCATTCCGGCATCTTGAACACCATCAACCAGGCGCGCGAGATCAGCGGGATTGACCAGGTTTGGGCGGTGCTGGGCGGCTTTCATCTGGCTCCGGCTAGCGACGCGGACATCGCCCGGACCATCGACGCCATCCAGGCGCTTGAGCCCGTCATGGTCGTCCCGACCCACTGCACGGGATTCGCGGCTATCAGTGAGTTCGTCCGTCGAATGCCGGAGGCGTTTGTGCTGGGGGCAGTGGGTACCAAGTATCTGTTCTGAGAAACCGGAATCCTGACCTTGGCCGCGATTCGTGGGGATTGCCGTGAGTCCACCAGCCGGCAGTGTGATTGATAGCTTTGGCGCCTGCTCGCCCGTCAGTCGGCACCCGGGCTCCAAAGATGGGACATGCAATTGCGGCCCGCGATTCAGCGGCATAACCGTAGCCCGTGCCAGAAGAGAGGGCCACGGAATCGGTCACGAAATCACGTGGTTGGCCGGGCGGTCTGCCGCACCGACCAGACTGTGGCCAGAAATCCGCACCGACGCTTTCTACAAGGTCACCAATCCCGACAACTACCCGGATTTCAAGTCCTGACCGTATCTGATTGCCATTCCGCCAAACGGGCCAAGGCGCGGCCCTAAGCCTACATGCCAAAGTCTCTACGCATGTTTGATTTCGACGTGCGCTTGCGCAGGTGGGCCAGCGCGGATAGAATTCGGCTGTCGCGTTTCGGGCAACGGCTGTTCTTGCAGAGTGGAGGAGCGCATGGGTGAAATCCGGGCAGCCATCGTGGGCTGCGGCCGCATATCCGACCTGCACCAATTGGGCTACCGCGACCATACGGATGCCCGCATTGCGGCGGTGTGCGACGCGAAAAAGGGCCGGGCGCGAGAAAAAGCCAAAGCCTGGGGGGTGGAGCGTGTCTACAATGATTACGACCGGCTGCTGGCTGACCCGGAGATTGACCTGGTCGAGCTGCTGGTGCCACACCATCTGCACGCCCAGATGACCGTAAAGGCGTGCCAGGCGGGCAAGCACGTCTCGGTGCAAAAACCAATGGCGCTCTCGGCCGACGAGGCGGACCGGATGATCGCTGCCGCCCAATCAGCCGGCGTTGTGCTGCGGGTCTTTGAGAATTTCGTGTTTTACCCGCCACACGTCCGCGCCCGCGAGATGATCCAGGCGGGCGAGATCGGTGAGCCTCAGATGATCCGGCTGCACGTCAACACGGGCAGGAGCGACACAGGCTGGAAGGTGCCGCTGAGCGCCTGGCTCTGGCGCTTTGACCAGGACAAGTGCGGCGGCGGTCCGCTGGTATTTGACCACGGCTACCACCTCTTTTCGCTGGCCTGCTACCTGATGGGTGACGTGGAGCGGGTCTACGCCTGGATGGACCGGAGTCCCATCGGGATGGGGATTCCGGCTCAGGTAGCCATGCTAGACGCCCCGGCGGTTATCATGATCCAGTTCAAGGCTCCGCGCCGTTACGGAGTGCTGGACTTTGAACACACCCCTAACATGGTGATGGACTCGATCTATTACGCGGACGACGACCGGGTCGAGGTCATCGGGGACAAGGGAATGATCCTGGTCAACCGGTGCACCGCTCGGACGCTGGACCTGCCGCCGCTGATGCTCTTTCGCGACGGAATCACGGCGCCGGTGCCGGTGGACCGATTTGAGTGGCACGACAGCTTTGTCGACTGCACCCGCCACCTGATCGATGCGCTCAGGACCGGCGGGCAACCCGCGCTGGATGGCTCAACCGGCAAGGCAGTGCTCCAGTTCACGCTGGCGGCGCACATCTCGGCCCGTGAGGGTCGCGAGGTCCGGCCGGATGAGGTGGTATAGGAGAAGCAGATGAGAGCCATCGTGATCGGTTCGGGCATGGCGGGCCTGACCGCCGCCGCCTATCTGGCTCGGGCGGGCTACCAGGTGACCGTGTTTGAACAGCAGGACGAGATCGGCGGTGTGACGGCCACGCTGCGCCAGCATGGTTTTGGCTGGGACCTGGGACCCCTGTTACTGGAGGGTTTCGCCCCGTACGAGCCAGCTGGCCGGTTGCTGGCCGAGTTGGGGTTGACCAACCAGGTCCAGATGACCCGGGAGGACCGGGGCGTGGCGTTTCCCGATTTTGCGCTCTGGAAGCCGGCCGACTATGCCGGTCCCCAATGGCGGCGCGAGCGTCTCCAGGAGCTGTTCCCCGACCAGCGGGAGGCGTTGGACCACTACTACCGCTTTTACGACCGGCTGATGGACCTGATGTCCCTGGCCCGCCGGGCTGAGAACGCAGCTGGCCTAGCGGCGCTCCTGCTCAAACTCCGCCTTGCGCTCGCCTTCCAGCCGATCAAGGGGATGGCAGACTGGAACGCTGCCCAGGTGATGGACCACTTTTTCGAGCGGCCGGAGTTGAGGGCGCTCTACACCGGTATCCTGGCCGATTTTGTCGTCCGGCCGTCTCAGTACCCCGGCCTCGGAGTGCCGGCGGTCAACGTCGAGACCGCTTTTGATAAACGCATTCCAGCACAAGTCTCCCGCGCTGGCCCCCGCCCGGTCTACCACTATATCCTGGGCGGGTGCGGGAAACTGGTGGAAGCGGCGGCGGGCGCCGTGCGAGCGTCCGGCGGCGAAATCTTCACTGGCGCAACCGTGACCCGTATCCGGACGCAGGACGGCCGCGCCACCGGGGTGGAGCTGGACGGCGGGCGTTTCGAACCGGCCGACCTGGTGCTGGCCAGCGGTGGCGTGCGCGAGACCTTTTTCGAGCTGGTCGGCCCGGAGCTGCTGGAGCACAGTTACCGGGACAAGGTGGAACATGTACCGTTCATGGAATCCGTGCTGATGGTGCACGTGGGCACCGACCTGGACCCCGCACCCTATCAGCCGGCGGCGCTCTGCTATTACTACAATACGTACGATGTCGAAGGCGCGGTGCAGTCGTGTCAGCAGGGCAACTATCACGAAGGCAAGGATGGTTTTCTCATCTATGTACCCTCCCGGCACTCGCCCGATCTGGCGCCGGCCGGCCACCACGCCATCACCGTCTACACCATCGCCCCCAACCAGTTGATTCACGGGACGTGGGCCGAGCGGCGGGAGGAACTGGCCGACAAGCTGCTGGCCGAGGCCGAGCGGGTGCTGCCCGGCTTACGGGAACGATCTGCGGTTCGGGTGGTGCTTACGCCGGACGATTTCCGGCAGCGTACCCGGCAGCGGCACCACAGTTTCGGGGGTGCAGCGCCGGTGATGGGCAGGGAAGGGGCGCCGCACCGCACACCCATCGGCGGGTTGTGGTTCATAGGCTCGCAGAGCGAGAGTCGGGGCGGGGTTGCCGGTGTGATGGCAGGAGCCCGCAAGGTAGTTCGGATGATTCAGGAGGAGGCCAACGCGTGAGCACCAACCAGAGAGAAAAACTCCCGACGCGCACCAAGTTGTTTTACGGCGTTGCCGATAGCGGCATCGCCATGTTGACCGCTTCGCTTCAGTTTTTCCTGCTCTTTTTCTACACCGATGTTCTGGGGATCGATCCTGGCCTGGCAGGCACCGCGCTCCTGGTGAGCAAGCTGACCTGGGATGCCATCAACGACCCGCTCTTTGGCTATATTTCTGACCGGACACGCAGCCGTTGGGGCAGGCGCCGGCCGTACCTGCTGTTTGGCGCTGTGCCGCTGGGATTGGCCGTCTGGTTGTTGTACTCGATTCCATCGGGACTCACCGGCGCAGCCGCTTTCCTTACCATCCTGTTCACCTTTTGGCTCTTTGACACCTTGCACACCATGGTGCAGGTAGCCTATTCCTCGTTGACGCCCGAGCTAACCCACGACTACGACGAGCGCACCAGCCTCACCGTTGTGCGCATGATTTTCAGCGTGATTGGCTATATCCTGGGTGCTGCCGGGACCACCGCCATCGCCGGCCTGTTTATGAAGGCGATGGGTTGGACGGAGAAGGCAGCCTACAGCGGCATGGGCGCAGTTTTCGGCCTCATTGCCATGCTCACCGTGCTGACCACCGCCATCAAGGTTCGCGAACGGCCGCGGGCCGAGGTCAAGCTCTCCTCGCTGCCCCCTATCCCCGCGCTGCTGCAGACGTTCCGCAACCGGCCGTTCCGCCAGCTGGTGGCAGCCTTTTTTGTCAGCAGCTTTAGCTTTGCGTTGATGACTGCGCTGCTAGCGTTCTACCTGACGTACCACCTGGACATGGAGGCGCAGGTACCTATCGTGCTGCTGGTGATGCTGGCAACCATCGGTATCTTTTTGTTCCCCTGGAAGCTGGTCTCGGATCGCATCAACAAAGGTCCGTCCTACGCCCTGGGACTCCTCATAGCCTGTCTGGCGGTCATCAGCACCTTTCTCTTTCCCCCCGGTCCGAACTCGCTCATCTATCTGGTGGCCTTTGTGGCCGGGTTGGGTTTTTCTGGGCAGTGGGTCTTTCCCTGGAGCATGTTGCCGGATGTCATCGAGCACGACCAGTTGGCCACCGGCGAACGTCGTGAGGGTATCTATTACGGGGTGTGGGCGCTGGTGACCAAGTTCACCGATGCGTTAGGCATCGCCGTAAGTGGCTGGGCGTTGTCGCTGTTTGGGTATGTCCCCAACGTGGTGCAGACCGAGCAGGCCCGCCTGGGCATCCGGCTCTTTTTTGGCCCGGTTCCCGCCATTGCCATCATCCTCAGCCTGCCGCTGTTGGTCTGGTACCCCATCACCAGGGCCAGCCACGCGCAGTTGCGGGCCCGGCTGGAGGGCGGTCCGAGCGAGACACCCTGATCATCGACTACCACCGGCGACCCAAAACAGCGCGGTTGCGTGTCGTACCGAGCCGGCCGCCTATGGTTACCAGGCCCGGGTGCGCAGCTTGCCCAACACCGGGTTTGGTATCACCTGCGGCCACCAGCCAAAACAGCCGACAATCCGGTGGACCCAGCTGGGAATCGTTGGTCGGGCCGTCGGGTCAGCCACCGCCTGCTGCCCCGGCCGGCCCCGGGGCCGGGCAGCCGGGGCACCGTCCGCTCACCCGATTTCACGTTTCGTCTCTCCGCCTGCGTCATCTCTATGCAACGGGATCGGCACCCGCACACGGAGCAGCTCCAGCCCACCCACATCAAACCCAAACGAGAGCCGCAGCGCTCCTTGCGGGCAGATGGCGGTGCAGGTCTGGCACAGCAGGCATTCGGTGGACAACACTCGCTTGCCCTGTTGGGTATATTCCGGAATCCGGATGTCAACCGGACACGCCTGGGAACAGGTGCCGCAGCCGGTGCATTGCTCCTTGTTGGCCCGGATCTTGAGTAGCGAGAACCGGGAGGTTATTTTGAGTGGAAGGGTGATGGGGCATGCGTACTTGCAGAACGCACGATTGTCGCGCAGCAAGTATGCCAGCCCAATGCCCAAGGCGTAGTACAACCCGTTCCCAGCCAGAAACCAGATCACCGCCTGCGGACCGGCAACGCCCTCACCATAACTCAAGCCGAACCACAAGGCCAGCACCAGCCCAAGGCTGACCAGAAAGTGCAGGTAGCGCAACCACCCCCACCGGCCGGGCAGTCGGCCAGGACTGCACGTGAAGGGCAGCAGGTCCAGTATCATGGCGGTCCAACATGCCCAACCGCACCACAGCCGGCCGAACAGCACAGGGCCGGCGATCTTGGCAATTAGATAGTGAATCACCGCCGCCTGGATCACTCCGGTCAGCAGACCAAAAAAGGCGCCCTCAATCTGCATATTCTCCTGACCGAGGATGGCGGCACCAAAGAACAGGAACAGCCCTACCAAGAAAAGGGTCAGCCGCCGGCCGCGGGGTTTGCTTTTGCGAGGCAAGGTGGCGTACAGTCCGAGCCCGATTCCCAACGATGCACCGATGTACCCAAAAAACAGGAATGCCGCAATATAGCCGGACGACTGCCACATGGCATAGCCCACAGCCAAAAAAACGAACATGATCACGCCGGGGACAATCAGCTTGTTCAACGCGAATCGTTGTTGCTTCATGACTGCTCCTGTTATCGTCTGCGTGTCCGTTTCATGGTCACAGTATACTGGCATCCGGCGTGGTTGTCATCGGGCAAACGCAGTATCGAGGATTAATAGCCGGTTGACGGTATCACTCTCTTGGCAGCGTAGTTTCAGTTGCCGGGCGGCACTGAAAGCAGCGCGAGTTCGAGTTCCGGCCCGACGCTCAGCCGGTCCGCCGGCGGCGGCCAGGGGTCCAGTCGTCCTCCGCCGGCGAGGGGGGGGGGACGTGCAGCTTGGTGGTCAGGATTGGCATTGACATCGGGTTAGTCTCAGCTGGATTGCCGACAGATGGGCCGCAGGGGCCGGAGAGCATTGACGACGTCAGCCCGCGTCTGGCCCAGGTCCTTGAGGGTTTCTGCAATGCGGTAGCGCCGAGGCCAAGGGACTCCGGACAGCCAGGCCTCCCCGGTTGGGGACGTGTGTATAGATCACGGTCATCTTGACCATGTTGTGACCCAGGAGCTCCCTGGACCGTGCGGATGTCATAGCGGTTCTCCCGGAGGTGCGTAGCGAAGCAGTGGCACAGAGTCTGTGGGCCGAACGGCTTGGCGACACCTGCCCGCTGTGCCGCCTGGCGGACCGCCTTTTGTAGCCGGCTTTCGTCCAGGCGGTGGCGGCGACGTACTGCTCCACATCCAGGCACATGAGGAAAGCAACCACTGCGCCTGCCGGCTTCCACCGCTTGACACATTCCATCTGCCGTGCCATACTCCAGCCAAGTCCAGCCATTCACACCAGATCTCTCCGTAAAAGCAATCATCATGGGGGCTAGACGGATTCCATCCAATAATGCCAGTTCATACACAAAGACGGATTCCGTATAGAAAGTAGTTGGGCGGCCGGACGCGATAAGGAGACACTAGGTGAGACAAGATGGTATCTGCTTACGAGCGCTGGACTTGGAAGCGATGTAGCGAACGGGTTCTCGCGCTGAAACACCGTTTGGGGTATGGTGAGCGACTTTGGGTATTGGGTTTCGAGTTGCTGGATGACGGCCAATTAACAGACCCGTTTCATGGTGTGGAGGTGTTCAGCCCCAATAGTGCTGGCCTGCCGGCCACGATTCCTTCTCATTACAGCGCAGTCCCGGAGATGTACTGCATACTGTCCACATATGCAGCGGCAGGCGAGATACCGCTTTCGGGAGAACAGGTCTCATTGGCGGCTCTCGACCCAATGTGGCGGTCTGAACTATCGGAGATGGACAGTGCAGCATTGCTAAAATACGTAGGGCAAGACTTCACGATGTTGCAGATGGTCGATGTACCATTCTTCGGAGCAAAGTTGGAGCGAGGGGATCTTGCATTTGACGTGTGGCCACTACCCAAAGCGCCTGTCACATTGGTACTATGGCAGGGAGATGAGGAGGTAGTTGACGGTGGCACTATGCTCTTTGACAGGACGGTCACTCACTATGTGCCGGGCCTGGTGAGAGAGCTGGCTTGGCTGACAGTGTGGCGTTTGCGAAATATCCTGAATCCAGAGGTAAAGTGGGGGTATCATCAGCTTGCGTAAGCTGCTAAAGCAGCGGGTGAGCCGTCCAACACCGCTTGCAGGCGACGCCGTTATCGCAGCCTTGAATCGCGGCACAATTGGGTTATTTGAGGCACATTGAATTGTAGGCACGGCGCGAGATCCGCGGCACGCCTGAAAGCCACCGTACGGCGTCATACACGATTTCATCAAGCGGTCCATGTTCCATGAACGAAATCCAGGAGCGAATCGCGCTCAGCTTTAAATCGCAGGGCCTGATGGCAACCCTCGGCGCGCAGCTTGTCTCGGTTACAGACGGCGAGGTGCAAATAGCATTGCCGTTTTCCGAACAGCTTTGCCAACAGCACGGCTATGTTCACGCTGGCGCAATAACAAGTGTCCTTGACAGTGCCTGTGGGTAGGCAGCGTTGACCAAGGCACCGCCCGATTGCGAGGTTGTCACAGCTGAATTCAAGATCAACCTTTTGCGACCTGCGATGGGCGAACGATTCTTGGCAATCGGAAGGGTGCAGAGTCCGGGCAAGCTTCTCACTGTCTGCACAGGACAAGTCCGAGCCTTTTCGGGAACAGCCTGCACTGTGGTTGCCATCATGCAGGCAACGATCGTCAATGTACGTTTGTGACGGCTAATCTCTTGCTCAGTTGGACCCGCCCAAGCGGCGATCCTTCGGCCCACCGCTTGTCTGGCCGGTTAACTCCAACGTTAGGGGTTCCACCAGCAGCCATTAAGAGGCCGCGTGGAATGCGTTTTCAGGACATTATCTGACAATTCCCTTGGTTGGAGGCCGATGGTGAAAGCTCTCGTCGTCCATGATTCACAGTTTGGAAATAGTGAACCAGATGGGATGTTGGGAGAGGACTTTAAGACAACAAACCTGCCAGAGTAAATCGATGCCATGTCGCCGGCGGGTGCAGACATACGTTTCATCATGGACGGCGCAACGGGCAACGTGATCCATAGCACGGTCCCTCCCCAGCAGGTTAACCGAGCGACAGTACACGCAACGGTCAGCGGATTCTGGTACGTGTTATAGGGACACGACGAGATCTGGAGAGATAATGTCGTGGAGAGCTGCATCACTTCTCTCGTCCCAGGCACCTCCAGCGATATTCGGGTGGGAACTGCGTTTCAATCCCGGAACATGTCAGACGTAGACTTGAAGTTCATCGGCATCGCCATGCCGCCTTTGCGGGGAGACTCAGAGGCTACCCATGTCAAGGGTATATGGCAGCCAACAGCCAGTCGCAAGTCCTGCCAAGAGAGCGGGGCGCAATCCGACCTGTCGAGTTCCCTTGACACGCCGGCTGATGTCAAACCGCCGATGCTGGCGAATTCGCCCGAATTCGCGCTGGATGGTGATCGCGATGGGTACATCCGGCCGCCGTGTGGTTAGATCGGCCGCCGCCACCACTTCGGCGCAGTGGGTTTCCACGCTACCACTCCGGCAACGCAGGCCCCGTTTGCGTTTTCACTGCCTTGTGCTATCATGACGCCCTTGGATTCGAACGGCGGGCCGCGCTCGCCCGGCAACATGGCCGCTACGCCACCCATCTGTGACTACGAGGATTCCGATTACCGCACCCGGTTCTGGGAGGACCAGGGGCGCGAGTATGAGGACGCAGCCGAACGGATCGCTATTCGCCGCCTGCTTCCGCCAACTGGCGGTCTGTTGATGGACCTGGGCGCCGGGTTCGGCCGCCTGGCAGACCTGTATGACGGTTATCGCCGGGTGGTGCTGTTTGACTTTTCCCGTTCGCAACTGCAGTACGCCCGCTCCCAGCTAGGAGACGAGCGTTTTGTGTACGTGGCTGGCGATATGTACCGGCTCCCCTTTGTCGCCGGCCTTTTTGACGCAGTGAACCAGGTGCGGGTCATCCACCATGCGGCCGATCCCGCGGCTGTTTTCGCCGAGGTGCGGCGGGTGGTCCGGCCAGACGGGGTTTTTCTGCTCGAATTCGCCAACAAGCGGAACCTCAAGGCCATCGCCCGCTACCTTTTGCGTCGCCAGGCTTGGTCTCCCTTTGACCTGCAGCCGGTAGAGTTCGTGGACCTCAACTTTGATCTGCACCCCTCCTGGGTTCGGCGCGAACTGACCTCGGCCGGCTTTCTGCCCGGTCAGCTCCTCACCGTCTCTCATTTTCGCCTTGGTCTCCTCAAACGCCGTGTTCCGACCCGCTGGCTGGTCCAGGCAGATCGCCTCCTTCAGTTCACCGGCCGGTTGTGGCAGCTCACGCCGAGCGTCTTTGTATGCTCGCGCGCTTCCGCCTCTGGCGTTGTGGCGCTGACGGGAACCTTTTTTGCCTGTCCGGCTTGCCAATGCCCGCTCCCCACCCCGCAGGCGTTGGTGGAGGGATCTGCGCCGGCTAACGGAGAACTGGTCTGCCGACCCTGTGGACGGACCTGGCCGATCTCGGCCGGCGTGTATGATTTCAAGGGCGTTTGATCAGCGCCAGCGGACGCAGGTGGGAGGCAAGGGGCGGCGGAAAGCCCACCGCCAGTGCGGTTCCCAGGACCAGAACCACCGCATTTGGCGTTCCTGCATGCAGAGCGGCGGCGGCGGTGCCATCGTGGATTGGGTGGATACTCAGTGACCGGCCAGTCAGTTGGCTGGTCGCCTCTGCCAGTAGAGGCCGCACGTCCCGAGCGAGGCAACCCATCTGCGCGTACGGGCCACTGCCCAGCAGCCGCCCGCCCCGCACGTACGTTGCGACTGAGAGCATGACCTCGCTGCCCTGTGCATGGCCGTCGCTCTCGCTCTCAGCTAGGGTTTGCGCAATGACCTCGCTGACGAATGCCAGAACGCGACGACCGAGGGCGCGCCGCGCCGGCATATCCCCCGGCCCGGGGAAGTGATCCGGCCCAGTCAAGTCCCAGGGCACAGGCAGCGGCTGGTATGATTGAACGTCCACCAAGCAGCCTCCGATGAGGGTGACACACGCCCTCTTGACCAGCGTGCTACCACAATCGAGGCTGAGCGCCTGGCGAGTGTCGGCAGGCAGGAATCGGCTGGCGCCCAGCAACCCCATGGCATCTGGTCGCTCGGACACCTCGATGGTGATTTGGCCGGCTTGGCCGGTTTCGCCAAGGTAATGCCGAGCCTCTCGCGCCACGAGTTCGCCCAGCAGCCCGGTGACGAGGCCACCTCCCAGCCACACGCACCGGACTGCGGCCCAGCGATCCCAGTCGCCGTCATGCCACTCCGCCCGGGCCAGCCGGTTCACCGCATCACCACGGTGCAACACCAGCAGGATATGGCCCAAGTTACGTCCCAGCCGGCGCCCGATGGCTGCAGCTGCAGCCCTCTCTTCCGCGCACGGGCTCTCCAGCCGGTCTGCCACGAGGCGAGGCAGTCCAACCCGGACCGGCACCGAGTGGTCATCGGAAAGCCACTCGGCCGGTACTCCCAGCGCCGGGGCCTTTTCTCGGGCATACCGCACCAGCGCCTCGGTTGAAAGCAGATCGCAAGCCGTATGCCCGCGGACCCCTTCATCCATTGGGACGCCGGGAAGATCCGCGATCATGACTCGGTTGATCGAGATGTGCGGGGGCGTCTTTGGGACATTCACACGCGTAGTGTGACTGACTTTGGTCAATTGACGGGAGAGATTACCAGCCCCTGCTCGTCGCGGAGGAACCCCTCGGGGGTCAGACCCACGCCACGGAGGAAGCGGAGCGATTCAGTTCCCGACGCCTGCGTCGTGACTGTGTCGATGGAAGCATGCAGCGTCAGAACCGCACCAGCAGGGAGAGCGATGGGGGTGCTGCCCAGAACGGTCAGTCGGCCGGTATCTCGTGTCAATCGGAAGAGGACCTCACCCGCCTTGACCTGCTGACCCAGCACATAAAGCGGTTGGATCGTGCCGCTATACACAAACGTAGCTCGAAGCAACTGCTCGTCACTCAGCGGGTGATCAACGCTCAGCGTCTGAACCGTTTGGTCATTGATCATGCGCATGGTTCCCGGCATGACGACCCCGCCCCAGGGGGCTCGCACCGTTGGGCCCAGTTCGCCAGACGCCGGCAGGGCCAGATCAAACGCCAAAAAGCTCCAACCGGGGAATCCATCGATCTCCACGCTCTGAACCCGAAACGGTGTCTGCACCAGATGCAGGCTGACGGGCAGAACCAACCGGCCGAGGGAAATCTCGGCATCCGTAAGTTGGCGCGGAATCGAATCGGCCACCAACAGGTCACGGTGGACCTCAGTGAATGGATCGGGTATGCGGCGCAGGGTGTCCGAGGGCGCCTGGTTCTCGACCGATCGTTCGGATGGCAGGTCAGTTGGAAGCGGTAAAAGGGTGATCTGACTCCAGTCCAGCGTGGGGCTGCTGACAATTACTGGGTTGGTTGAGGTGAGCTGCAGGGCGGCCGGTGTCCCAGTGGGATAGATGATCGTCACCGGGTAGTCCGGCGTCCCCGGGCCCGACCCAGATTGGCAGGCGCTCAATATCAGTAGCGCCGGCAATACGCCCGTGACCGCCATCCGCAAGACAAACCTCCCCACACGTTCCGCACCAAGCTCAACGGCCGCCATCACTGCATCACCTCCCGATAGACCTGAACCGTCTGCGCAGCCACCCGTTTCTGGGTGTAACGCGTCAAGACCCGCAGCCGGCCCTTTTCAGCCAGATCCGATCGAACGGAAGGATTGGTCATCAAGTATTCCAGGTGACTGGCCAAAGCCGCCACATCGTCTTCTGGAAAGACCAGGCCGGCCTCGCCGATGACGTTGGGAATCTCGCCGCTGTTCGAGCCCACTGCCACCGCGCCGCAGGCCATGGCTTCAATCAACACCCGTCCGAACTGCTCCATCCAATTCGGCCGGCTACGCGAAGGCAGCACCAGCACATCCAGTTGTTGAAGAAACGCCGGCATCCGGGCCGAGGGCAGCTGGCCGTCAAAAAAGAGCCGGTCCTGCACTCCCACCTCGCGGGCCAAAGCCGTCAGGCCGGCCCGTTCCGGCCCGTCGCCTGCGATCGCCAGATGGCACGGACATGGAAGGCTGGCCACGGCTCGTATCAGCAGGTCGACCCCTTTTTCTGACACCAGGCGACCGGCATAGCCAACGACAAAACTGCGGCCGGGGGGGCGCCGTTCAGGCGGCGAGAACAGCTGTGGGTCGACACCAAACTGTGGGATGACTGCCAACGGCCCGCGGTATCCTTTTCGCCGCCAGACCTCGGCCGCTCCCTGGCTGCCCACAATAGCGTGATCAACTCCCCGCAGCACCGCCATCTCCATCGTCCGGAACGGTACCGGATACCTGCGGGATAGGTTCTGCCAGGAAAAAAAGAGGCTTCTGATGCCTGCCCGCTTGGCCAAACGCCAGGCGTGCCAGGTAGCCAGGTTGTAGGGTTCCTCATCAATGTGCAGGATGTCCGGTTGGAACTCGCGTACCCGTTGGCGCAGGCGTGGAAAGTAATACAGGTGATAATTCCCGTTCCAGGCGATGGGATCCACCAGGAGCCGATACCCCGCCAGGTGCGCCCGCTCTAATTTCACGGTGCCTTGAACATCCCGCCAAGTGGGCGGCACCACTACCGTCAACTCTACGTCTTTGGAGCGGGCAATCTCCTCCAGCTTGCGCTGGTAGATACCCGCCAGGCAGGCCTTGGAAACCATCAGCACGCGCATTCAAGTCCTCGAGGGCTGTTTTTGACACCGCTCGCTGGTGTGCTATAATCCTTCCAAACTGGTATGCGGAGCTGGCCTATGCAGATAGGCCCACTGGATGAAAAGGAATCGTGGGTAGAGGGAGCCCATTCCGATGGAGTGGGTTTTTTGTTGTCCGTCGGCCCGATGCAGGACGACTGACTGTCTGGCGGAATGAATCCTTGAACCGGCGCCAATTTACGACCTATGTTTTGCTGGTCACTGCTCTGGGCGCAGGTTTGCGGCTGATCCAATTCGGCTCCGTGCCGGCAGGACTTTACCAAGATGAGGCCTTTAACGGTCTGGATGCGCTCCGGGTCTTGGCAGGCGAACATGCCCTCTATTTTACCACCAACAACGGTCGGGAACCGCTGCTCATCTACCTCGTCAGCCTGGGCATCGCCTGGCTCGGTCGGACGCCACAAGCGGTGCGGTTACCCGCACTACTCCTGGGCACGTTGACCATACCGGCGACCGCGCTCCTGGGCAGCAGTCTGTTTAATCGGCGGGTCGGCATCCTGTCGGCTTTTGTCGTGGCGGGGAGTTTCTGGACACTCCACCTCAGCCGGGTAGGCTTCCGGGCGGTAGGGTTGCCCCTGTTCACCGCCTTGGCCTTGGCGGCCGGCTGGCACGGCGCTCGACGCGCCAAATGGGAATGGATGGTGCTGGGTGGCATCTGCTACGGCCTTGGATTCTACACCTACCTGGCAGTTCGCGCGACCCCAATCGTGCTGTTTGCCTGGGCAGCCGCCATGGTGTTGGCCGGTCACTGGGCCGACCTGTGGCGGACCGGAAGGTGGTTCGTTCTGGCGGCCGCCCTTGTCGTGACGCCTCTGCTGGCCGTGGCTTTGAGCGACCCAGCAATCATGTTTGGCCGAGTTGGCCAGGTTTCCATACTGGGCCATGGCAATCTGGCGGGCGCACTGATCCAGAACCTGGGTCGAGGGTTGGGTCTTTACGTCTGGCAGGGCGATGTCATCCCACGACATAACCTGCCGGGCAGGCCGGTGTTTGATCTCATTATGGCCTTCTTTTTCCTGATAGGCCTGGCCTGGTTGGTCAAGCACCGGCGGAGGCCCGCAGCCATGCTGACACTTTTGTGGAGTTTTCTGATGCTGGCGCCGACAATCCTGGCAGAGGACACGCCCCACTTTTTGCGGGCGGTCGGCGTCTTGCCCTTGGCCATGGTCATCCCTGCGCTGGGATTGGATCAGAGCTGGCAATGGATGGAGCGACGCCGGCAACGCGGCTGGTTGGCGCCGGCAATGGCGGCGACCGTGCTGAGTGCGAGCCTGGCCTGGACTGCCTGGGATTACTGGGGAAACTATGCACGGCAGCCCATCACCGCCTACGCGTTTCAATCGGCTGCGGTGGAGATGGCGGAGCAGATCGATGATTTCGACGGGCCGGTGTGGGCCAGTGAGCGATTCGTGCACGAGTGGGAAGCAATCCCCTTGATGGTAGAAAGCACGACGGTCCATTGGATCGCGGAGGATGCAGACCTGCAGATCGATGCGCTGCCGGCTCTGCTGTTGGTTTGGCCGTACCACCGCGTGGCGGATCTTATGGCCACATTGCCCTCCAGCATCAGCCTGCAGGGTTGGCGGGGCCCGCTGATCAAGGGCGACCTGGAGGACAGCGCCTACCCACTGTATTGGGGGTATTTGCTGGAAAGCGACCCCGGCCTGACGGGTACGCCCCTGGCCCGGTTTTCCAACGGGATGACCCTGGACCGGGCAGCTGCGAGTGGCGATGGCCGGTCCGTCACCCTGGAATGGACCATTGCCGAGCGGGCAGATGGCGATTATACTGTGTTTGTGCACGTGACGGGACGAGACGGAATAGTGGCACAGGACGATTCAAGGCCGGCCGCGGGGACATACCCGACCCAGTGGTGGCGGCCTGGTGACCGGATAGTGGATCTGCATGCGATTCCGATGCCGGTCGCTTACGACCATGGGCTCCACCAGACGGTGGTGGGCCTTTATCACTCTGAAACGCGAGAACGCGTGGCGGTCCTGGCGGCCGACGGCACTTGGGTGAGCGACCACGTGATCCTCCCCGCCGATAGGCCGGGCGGTTGACCAGATCTGGGAGAGAATAGATGAATACAACCAAGTATGTAAGCTGGGTATCGATCGTGGGGTTGGCTGTCATCGCGGCTTTGGGTCTGCCATCAGTCGCCGCGGCCGGCCCCGCTCAACAGGAGCAGAACCTGCTGCAGAACCCCGGATTCGAGGGCACGTACATCGCCTGGAACGGCATCCCCCAGATCCAGATGCCGGCCGGTTGGACGCCCTGGTGGATCGACAATGACGGCAGCCTGCCGGATTGGGCCAACCAACGGCCCGAATGGAAGCCGGCCGAGGTGGACAAGTATGCCTGCCGGGTGCACTCGGGGTCTCGGGCAATCCAATGGCATAAGTCCTATGCCACCTTTTATTCGGGCGCCTATCAGCAGGTCGTGGTGCCGGCCAACGCGCTCCTCCGGTTCTCAGTCTATGCCCAGTCTTGGTCGTGCGCTGATTATGACAAATGCCACGAGGGTGCCAATGTGTGGTCCTACGACCCTGCCAAAACCAACATGATGATCGGCATTGACCCCACGGGAGGCACCAATCCAATGTCGCCGAACATTGTCTGGTCAGCGGCCGCTAACCCCTTGGATGCGTGGGTTTATTTGCAGGTGGAGGCGACCGCCCAAGGCGGGACAGCGACAGTCTTTTTGCTCTCTCACCCGGATTGGCCCAAACAGAACCAGGACGCCTACTTTGACGATGCCGTCCTGATTGTTGTCGGAAGCGCTCCGGCGGTGGCGCCGGCGGCGGCGCCGGCTGCCGTGCAACCGGCGGTTGCTGCCGTAGCCGTCCCCCCGCCGGTCGCTTTGACAATCGCCACCCCACAGCCAGATGGTTCGATCGTGCACCGGGTTGAGGCAGGCGATACGGCCTGGTCCATAGCGGCCCGGTATGGGGTCACATTGGGCACGCTGCAGGAACTCAACGACCTGGGCGAGTATATCTACGAGGGGCAACTGCTGGTGGTGGCCGCAGCCCAGCCGGCAGCCGCTTTGGCCGAAGCGGAGCCCGAACCTGATCCTGCCGACCACGAGGACTCGGTCGCAGCCCTGTCGCTGGCCGGTGGCGGCGATGCCCCGGCGACGCAAGAGCCGGCACCCACAGCCCAGGTTATCGCAGAGGCGCCGGCAACCACCACGGGCACACTCTGCGTGGTCGCGTTTGACGACCAAAATGCCAACGGTTATCGCGATTCAGGTGAGAGGTTGCTTCCGGGCGTGACGATCGCCGTGATGCGCGACCAACTGGCGTTGGGCAGTTACACGACAGACGGAGCCAGCGAGCCGTACTGCTTCAGCGGACTTGAGGCTGGGAGTTATCGGGTGATGCAGCAGTTACTGCAGGACTGGGTTGCTACCACTGTCGCCGCCTGGGCGGTAGACTTGCGGGCGGGCGACCTGCTGGACTTGGAGTTCGGCAATGTGGCGGCGCAGGCCTCGGAGCCCGCCCTGGCCGTGGCGAGCGACGCGGCGATCACCGCCTTGGCGCAGGCTGACCAATCGTCGGATGACACGTGGACCCGGTTGCGCTCCGCCGTTTTTACCGGTGGTGGCGTGTTGGGCGTTCTGTTGGTGATCGGCGCAGCCGTCTTTCTGAAGGTGTCGCGTCGGCGCGTTGGAGCGTGAGCGAAGCGCCAAGCCAAGCACGGGGTGCACGGGACCCAGCAGTCCATGACCAATCCTGATCACCAACGCGACCACCCGAACTCCGGGCGCTGGTCTTGCGGCATCAGGCACGTTATACTGCGCGAACGCGGACACATAGTGGAGGAATGAGAACATGGCGGTGAGACGAGCAAGTCTTGTGGTGTTGGCGTTTTGTTTTGCGATCCTGCCGGCCAGCCTGGTCCAGGCTGCGCCTGTTTCCCAGGGCGTCAACCTCATTAACAGCCCTGGCTTTGAAGGGCCGTTCAGCAATGGTGCGGATTCGGCCTGGGCCCGATGGCACGAGGAAAGAAGCTGCAAGGAGGATCCCAACTACAACTATGCTTGCCGGCCGGATTGGTCTGAGGAGACTGTCACCCGAGAATTGATTCGTAGCGGCAACAAATCGCAGCACATCGGGGTCTATTACACACCGTGGCACGGCGGGGTGATGCAAACCGTGAGCGTCGCGGCGGGTTCGCGGGTCAGACTGACGGCCTGGGGGAGGGCCCGGGCGGCGCAGGAGCAGCACCCGGCGCCCTCAGACGGGTCCGTATCCTCACGCATGCAGGTGGGCATTGACCCGGTGGGGAATGGGCTCTGGTATCAGGGTGTCGTCTGGTCTGGAGAGATCAACCCGCTGGACACCTGGCAGTCGGTCTCAGTGGAGGCCACAGCGGGAGCCTCGGGTCGGGTGACCGTGTATCTGTCGTCGAATTTCGCCGGCTTCAGCCGCACTCACCTCGATTCATGGTGGGACGACGTGACGCTGGAGGTAGTGACTCCGCCTACTGCCACGCCGGTGCCGGTGCCGACCCAGCCGCCAGCCACCCCCAGACCGGCCGTGACCAATACTCCGCTCCCCACGCCCACGCCGGAGCCGACTGCTACTCCTGAGCCAACCGCCACCCCAACCTTCACACCAGAACCTACGGCCACGCCAACCCCGGCGGTTGCCGAGGTATGCGTGGTTGCGTTTGATGACGCGAATCGTAACGGCATGCAAGATGGAATTGAAGGGTCCATTTCGGGCGTGACGATCACCCTGTTCGACGGTCATCAGATCGTAGGCACCCAGACCACCAACGCCATGTTGGGAGATGTCTGTTTTCCCGACCTCAAACCCGGTCCGTATCAGGTCTTTCAGACCGTTCCGCCAAGCCGGCAAGCCACCACGTCGGATAGCGTGCCGGTTGAGCTTCAGGCTGGGCAGTTAGTGATGGTGCTCTTTGGGAGCACTGTGGCTGCCCCGGCGGGCGTAGCCACAACTGCACCCCCGTTGGCACCGGCTTTCCCCACAACCGCCCCTGCACCAACAGGTGTGCCTGCTGCCAGCGGCGGATCGGATAGCCTGACTCAGACCCTACTTGCCATCAGCGGCATCGCGGTGTTGCTGGTGGCGGCGCTGCTGGTAGCCGTTTACTTTATCTTTCGTAACCGGTAACCCGCGGCGCAACCACAGCGAGGTTGCGATGGGCCGTCGGCTTGACTGCGAGCGCCGGTGGCTGGAGTGGCTCCCGCTCCTGCTGATGGCGACGGTGGCCGCCGGCCCTCTGTTTTTCGGGGCCGGCTTCCTCAACACGCGGGGTGGAGGCGACAGCCCGTTCCTCCTCTTTCGCCTGCATCAGATTGTGGCGGCCTTGGCTGACGGCCAGTTTCCGGTGCGCTGGATGCCGGACGCGGCTTTTGGCCTGGGATACCCCTTTTTCAGCTACTATGCCGCACTGCCCTATTACGTGGCAGCGCTGTTCGTGCTGGGCGGTCTGCGGCTGATCGCTGCTATCGAACTGACCCAGTGGTTAGGTTTTCTTCTGGCCGCCTGGTCCATGTGGGGGTTGGTGCGCGCGCTGGGCGGCCGGCGGACAGCAGCACTCCTGGCCGCGGCCGCCTATACTTTTGCCCCTTACCACCTGGTAAACGTCTATGTGCGGGGCGACGCGTTGAGCGAATTTTGGGCCATGGGATGGTATCCCCTGACCCTGTGGACTGCAGCGCGCGTATGCCAGCGGCCGGGGTTTAGACCTATCGCCTCGCTCGCCATCAGTTACGCCGCGCTGGTGTTGACCCACAACGTGTCGGCGCTCATCTTTACGCCCTTTATGCTCTTGTTCGTTGTTCTGCTGGCAACCCGGACCCGAACAGCAAGGACTTTCTGGAAACTGGCTGGTGGCCTCGTGCTGGCGCTTGCCCTTTCGGCCTGGTATTGGCTTCCGGCCCTGCTGGAGCAGAGTGCCGTGCAGTTAACAGCCCAGACCACCGGGTATCTCAATTTCGACAACCACTTTCGGTATCTGTCGGGCTTGGGCGATCGATTGCTTCAGCCACGCTGGATTTTCAACTATGATCTCGCCGGGCCCACCCCCTTCAGCATGGGCGCAGTCCAGGCATTCGTGACGGGTGGCGGTGCGCTGGTCGCAGTCAGTCTCCTGTGGCGACGCCGGCGGCCACGGCGTCTTTCGTGGTTGCTGCCCGTTTACGGATTGGTTGGCCTGGTGCTCTCTTCTTTCATGATCCTGCCACTGTCGACTTGGATCTGGCAGCGTCTTCCCCTGCTGCCCATGGCCCAGTTCCCTTGGCGCTTTTTCTCGGTGCAGGCGCTGTTTTCGGCGCTGTTGATCGCGGGGGTCGGTGCCTATCTGCCCCGGGTTGTGTATCGGTCGCTTGGCTGCCCGGAGGATCCGGTTGCCCGGTCGCGGGGGCTGCGTCGCAGGGTGCTTGACTGGGCGCCGACGCTCGTGGTGGCCCTGGCGCTCGCTGTTGCCAGTATGGTGGGTCTGCGCCCGGACTATATCTGGTTGACAGATGCAGACATCACGCCGTCCACGCTGCAATTGTACGAGTGGTTCAGCGGAAACATCGGGACGACCATCCGCTACGAGTACCTTCCCCGCGCCGTTGCCCCGCGACCCTTGACTTCTGCGATGCTGGATGGGGAGCCCGCAGCTCGTGTGACGGCCGGAACAGCCACCGTCGAACCGTTAATCCGCCGCACTGGACGTGAAGACTGGCGGGTTCAGGTGACGACCGGACAAGCAACGGTCAGCTTTCCCACCTACTACTGGCCAGGCTGGCGCGCCTGGGTAGACGGGCAACCTGCCAGCGTGTATCCGGCCGACAGTCTGGGCACTCTGACCCTGGAGGTGCCGGCCGGGTCGCATGAGGTTCTCCTGGCGCTGGGCTCAACACCCGCACGGACGGTTGGCGGGATAGTCTCGGCGGCAGCCGGGCTCTTGTGCATGGTGATGGGTATCCATTGGCGCGCGCCGGTCAGGCGACGCCCGGAGGGCAAACGGCGGGCGTGTGCAGCGCTCCTGGTGCCGGTTTTGATTCTCCTGGCAGGGTGGATCGTTCGGCAGATCCCGGCCCGAGAAGTGCCCGGCGACGACCTCACCTGGGATTTTGACCAGCAGCCGTACTTGCACCACAACCCCGACGGCATCCGGTTTGGCGATGCGGCTCTGTTACAGCGTTATGAGGTCGTGAGAGAACCGGCAGAACCTGACCTCCAGCCAACCGCAGCAAAACCAGTGGAAGTGACACTGTTTTGGGACCATGTTGCTGAACCCGGTCTGGAGGTCGAGTTAGCGTTGGTTAACCCGGCTCAAGTCGTGCACCGCATACCGTACACGCTGACCGCAGTTCGCCGTCCATTGGTGGGCCAGGTGACCGTCGTGGCATTGGAGCCGACACAACCCATCCCCCCGGGACCCATGTTGCTTCGCCTGCGGGTCTTGGATTACGAGGAAAAGCCGATACCGGCGCTCACCTCGTCGGGGAACGCCCGCGGCGACCTATACCTGGCTCCCATCCAAGTTGCCGAACCGGACGAATACCAAGCGCATGATGACCGCGTCCAGCTGCTCTCGACGACCGCCACCGCCCTGACGCCGGAGTCAATAGCCGTGTGGCTTGAGTGGGGCGTTGGCGAGATTGTGGCCGCCAACCACAAACTGTCACTGCGGCTGGTCGACGAGGCGGGTTATCTGTGGGCAGCGCTTGATGAACAGCCCGGTTACGGATTTTATCCAACCAGCCTCTGGCAGGCCGGCACCCGGTTCTGGGAGCGCCTGGTGCTTGCCGTGCCCTATGGATTGCCGCCGGGCCAATTCACGCTGCAGGTCGTGCTGTATGACGCCGCAACCCTGCAGCCGAAATGGGGGCCGGAAGAACGCCCGCTGGTGCTGACAGAATATGCGGCCTATGACGGCCGGCCGGTCCGGCACCAGTTTTCCTCATCGCTGGCAGCAGCCGGGTTGGAAGCGCCGGCCGGGTTAGCCCAGGGTGAGCAGTTATCCTTTGTAGTGACCTGGGCGGCGCTGCAAGAGACAACGGCAGCATTGGTGGTGCGGTGGGAGCTGGTCCAACCACCCGGCGAGGTGGCGGCGGGAGGCGAGTGCGATCTGGATACAGCCTGGCCCTCCAGCAGCCTGGTCCTTGGCAGATGCGCCGGGACGGTGGACCGGGCAGCACTGCCCGGCGAGGCAACCCTACGATTGACGGTGCTGGAACGCGCATCCGGAGAGCCTTTGGGAGCAGCCTGGGACGCAACCACGCTCATGATTCGGGAGCAGGTACGCCAGTTCGATATGCCGGCACTGGAAACTGCGGTGGGAGCCGAGTATGGTCAGCTGGTGCGGTTGGAGGGATACGACCTGGACCGCGGCGGCGGACGCCTGTCGCTGACCTTGTACTGGCGCTGCTTGCAGGCCATGCAGACCGATTACGTGGTCTTTGTGCACCTGGTGGATCCGGCCACAGAGGTCATTGTGGCCCAGAGCGATCTGATGCCCCGGAACAACCAGTACACCACCTCTCGCTGGATGTCGGGGGAGGTAGTGGATGATCGGGTAAATCTGGCACTGGAACAGGTGCCGGCCGGCCGTTACCGGCTAGCGGTCGGTCTGTATTCGCGGGTAGGTGACCAGTTCCTTCGGCTGCCGGCGATTGACCAGGCCGGGCACATGTTGCCCGACGGGCGTCTGTTTCTGCCGGCCGATGTGATTCTCCCGTGAGGCTGCACCACCCAAAAAACGCGCCCGGCCACTTGGGCGGGCGCGTTCGTCTTGAGCGCCTGGGGACGCCGGTGAACCGCTAACCCGAATAATCGACCGGTTGGACGGTCTCCTCGATCTCGGCCAACATGCGGCCGATCTGCTCCCGGACCAATTCGACAGCCCGGTCTGGCGGCACCAGCCAGCCTCCTTTGCCGTCACGCCGCCGGAGCTCCAGCCCGCCCTCTGCCAGGGCACGCTCCCCAACCACCAGGCGCAATGGGATACCCAAGAGATCAGCGTCATTGAACTTGACCCCCGGCCGTTCATCACGATCGTCCAGCATCACCTCTACGCCAACCGCCTTCAGGTCCTGGTAGAGCTTCTCCGCCATGGCCAGGGTATCCATCTGTTTTCCAGGCACCGGGACCATGTAGACCTGGTACGGCGCCACGCTTATCGGCATGACCAGGCCGCGCTCATCGTGGTGCTCCTCGGCAACGCAGGCCAGTAAACGGCCCGGACCAATTCCGTACGATCCCATAATAATCGGCTTCAGCTGGCCATCCTCGTCCAGAAAGGTCGCGCCCATCGCCTGGCTGTACCGAGTACCCAGCTGAAAGATGTTGCCGATCTCCACGCCACGCGAGAGGTGCAGCGGGGCGCCACATTGGGGGCATCCGCAACCTTCATCGGCCGCCGCAATGTCGACGATGATGTCCGCGCCAAAGTCCCGGCCATAATTGACGTTCAGGCAGTGGAAGCCGGGCTTGTTTGCGCCGCCCACCAGGTTGGGCGACTGGGGGATCAGGTCATCGACCACCACCAGGATATCCTTTGCGCCGATAGGTGAGCCATAACCGGGCTCAATTCCGTGTGCCCGGATCTCCTCTTCGGTGGCTGGTCGAAGGTCCTTGGCCTTGACCGCATTCACCAGTTTGGTTTCGTTCAACTCCATGTCGCCGCGCAGAATCGCCAAGACGAACTTTTCCACATCCCGGTTGTCAGCCGAAATAGTGGCGATGAGGAAAACCGCCTTGGCCGTTTTGCTCTCGGGCACACGCAGGAACTCGGCAAGCGCTGCAATGGTCTTGCAGTCTGGTGTGAAAACCTCCTCCAGAGGCAGCTGCGCCTCGGCCGGCGGCATCTCCTTGACGAAACACGCCGCCTGCCGGTTGGAGGAAAAGCCACACTGTTGGCAGAGCAACAGGGTATCCTCGCCGATGGGGGTCAGGTACATGAACTCGTGGGCCATCTTGCCGCCCATCATGCCCACGTCCGACTTGACCGCGATACACGGGACGCAACAGCGACGAAAGATGTCAAAATAGGCCTGGTAGTGGGCCCGGTATTGCTTTTCCAGCCCTTCCCAGCTGCGGTCCATGGTGTAGCTGTCCTTCATCCGGAACTCGCGCACCCGGATGAGCCCGGCGCGCGGACGGGGGTCGTCGCGGAACTTGGTTTGGATGTGGTAAACCATCAACGGCAGCTGTCGGTAGGAGCGAATCTCGTGCAAGGCAATGTCGGTTATGACCTCTTCGTGGGTCATCGCCAACACCATGTCTCGGCCAACCCGATCCTTGAAACGCGCCATCTCCGCGCCGATCTCGAACCATCGGTTGGTCCGTTTCCAGACCTCGGCCGGGTTGACTACCGGCATCTCCATCTCCTGCCCGCCGATGGCATCCATCCCCTGCCGGATAATGTCCTCGATCTTGACCATAGATCGTTTGCCCAGCGGCATAAAGCTGAACAACCCGGCGCCCAGCTGTCGGATATAGCCAGCCCGCAGGAGCAACTGGTGACTGATAACGTCCGCTTCGCTGGGTGCCTGGTACAGGGTTTGGCTAAAAAGCGCTGACACTCTCATCGCTTGTCTCCTCACTCGTAAACGACGCCCGACCGTTGAGGCGGCAATTGTAGCAGATTGGGCGCAGGTGAAAACCGGCCCTCCGGTGGGGGTGGCGAACCTCTGGGGATGCGGTCGGCAATCCCCAGAGGTTCATTGGGGGCAATCAGAGAACCTAACCGCCGGCCAGCTTGGGATCAAAGTTGCCGGACTCAGGTCCACCGCACTCGGGGGTGTAGCAGGAGATATCGATAAAGGTGCAGGTCTTTTGACAACTGGGGCACTGTTTGGGCGGCTCGGCCGCCTGAAACTGGAACCCACACTCGCTGCATTTCCACCATGGATCCAACTGCTTTTTCATGGAAAACCTCCTATGACCACAGCTTGACGCTCATGGCAACCGCCTCACCGCCACCCAGGCAAAGGGTTGCCATGCCGGTACTCAGACCACGATCTCTTAGCGCATGTAGCAGGGTGACCACCACCCGCGTGCCGGAGCACCCGATGGGGTGTCCCAATGCAATGGCGCCGCCATGGACATTCACCCGCGTCCAATCCCAACCCAGCGCCCGCCCGTTGGCAACGCATTGCGACGAAAAGGCCTCGTTAGCCTCGATCAAGTCATAGTCGCCGATACTGACGCCCGTCTGCTGCATGAGCTTCCTCACCGCCAGGACCGGCGCGGTAAAGATCTCGAGCGGTTTGACCCCCGCCTGGGCATACCCCGTGATTTCGGCCAGAGGCGTAGCGCCCAGTTGCTGTGCGGTCTCGAGCGCCATCACCACCATCGCGGCTGCCCCGTCCGTGATGGCTGAGGAGTTGCCGGCCGTCAGCATCCCATCCTTCTGGAAGACCGGCGGAAGCTTGGCCAGCTTTTCCAGCGTGGCATCCCTCCGGATGCCCTCGTCCTGTTCAAACGCGATCGGATTCCCTTTGCTCTGTCGAATCGTGACCGGGGTGATTTCGTGGTTGAACTTGCCCGCATCCTGAGCGGCCGCCGCTTTGATCTGGCTGCCGCAGGCGAATTCGTCCAGTTCCTGGCGGGTCAAGTTGAATTCGCGCACTATCCACTCGGCCGAGTTGCCCATGTGGTGATTTTCAAAGGCACACCACAGGCCGTCGTGCACCACAGCATCGTAAAGGGTGTCATGGCCCAGGCGGTAACCGGCGCGTCCCCGCTGCAGCAGGTATGGACACAGGTTCATGTTCTCCATACCGCCCGCCACATAGATGTCTCCATCGCCGGCCTTGATCATCGAAGCAGCCAGCATGATGGTTTTCATGCCAGAGCCACAGACTTTGTTGACGGTGGTCGCCCGGACGGTATCGGCCGGCAGCCCGGCGCGGATTGCCGCCTGCCGTGCCGGCGCCTGACCGGCTCCGGCCGGGACCACCAGCCCCATCAAAACCTCATCAACGCTGTTGGGGTCCACCCCGGCCCTATCGACTGCCGAGCGGATCGCAACGGCTCCCAATTCCACGGCCGGCACGTTGGCAAGGGTTCCACCAAACCGGCCAATGGGGGTTCGTACTGCGCTCACAATGACGGGTGTTCGCGGGTTCATAGTCCTCTCCTGCTGCATTGTGGTTACAATAGCCCAGAATCATACCGCGTTTCGGCCCAGCGCGCCAACTTTGCTCGCCGGCCTTGTCTGTGGTACTGTTAGCCGACATTTCGAGGGCTGCCAGATATAGAAGAAGGTTCTCCATGATCCTGCTGAACGGCCGCATCATCACACAGGACCGGGCCGGGGGCATCGCTACTGCGATGCTGGTGCAGGGAGATTCGATCGTGGCAGTTGGCACCGACGACCAGATACTGCAACTGGCGCCGGTGGGCGACGAGCGGGTTGATCTGACCGGATGGACAGTCGTGCCCGGCCTGGTGGATGCGCACCTCCACCTGCAATGGTACGCTCAGACGCTGGATTGGGTCGACCTGCTGGGTGTCAACTCGCTGGGCCGAGCGCTGGCGCTGGTCCAGGCCCGGGTTTCCGCGACCCCGGCCGGCGAATGGGTGTTAGGGCGTGGCTGGAACCAAAACCTGTGGCCGGACAAAAGATTCCCGGCTGCTATCGACTTGGACGCGGTGGCGCCAGACCACCCCGTCTACCTCATCGCCCATAGCGGTCATGCAAGTTGGGTCAACAGCCTGGCACTGCGCCGAGCCGATTTGGGAGCCGGCCGGGCCGACCCGCCAGGTGGCGAGATCCAGCGGGATCAGACGGGCCGGCTCACCGGCATACTGCTGGAGGACGCGGCCATGAACCTGGTCCAGGACATCATTGGCGATCCGCCCGTGGCACAAGTGGCCGATGCGATTCGCCGGGCGCTACCTTTTTTCTGGAAAGCCGGCGTCACCGGTGTTCACTGCATGGATCGGTGGATCGCCTTCGAGGCATTGCAGCTTCTCCACAGCAACCGGGAGCTCGGATTGCGAGTGGTCAAGTATCTACCATTGGACCACCTGGAGGAGGCGATTGGTTTGGGGTTGAGGTCCGGTGACGGCGACGAATGGCTGCGCATCGGTGGGGTGAAGCTTTTTGCCGACGGGGCCCTCGGTGTCCGCACCGCGCTGATGTTAGCGCCCTATGAAGGCGAACCCGAAAACCGCGGTATCGCCACGCTGCAGCCAGAGGCGCTGCACCACTACAGCCGGCAGGCTTCCGGAGCTGGCCTGGCCGTCGCCGTACACGCCATTGGTGACCGCGCCAATCGATGGACCTTGGACGCGCTGGAAAAGGTGCCGTCTGTGGCAGCGGTGCCGCACCGGATCGAACACGTGCAGTTGATCGACCCGCAGGACGCCGGCCGGTTTGCGGCCCACAACATCACCGCATCCATGCAGCCCGTCCATGCCCCGTCGGATATGATGATGGCGGACGAGCACTGGGGCGCCAGGAGTTGCCATGCGTACGCCTTTCGAGACCTGATACAGAGCGGCGCACGGTTGGCATTTGGATCGGACGCACCGGTTGAACCCTTTGATCCGTTGATCGGAATCCATGCCGCCGTCACGCGACGCCGTTTGGACGGCAGGCCAGGCCCTGAAGGCTGGTATCCGGAGCAGCGGTTGACCGCAACGCAGGCATTGGCCGGGTTTACGCTGGGCGCCGCGCAGGCGGCCGGGGTTGATCACCTACTGGGCCGGCTGATCTCCGGGTACAAGGCAGATTTGGTCGTGTTGGACCAGGACATCCTGACCATTGATCCGGATGCCATTCCGTTGACCCGGGTTCGCGGAACCATGATAGGCGGCCGGTGGGTCAAACCGCTGGGTTGACCTGGGGAGCTGCTTCCGGGATCAGCCGGCCAGCAACCGCAGATCACCGTCGCGCCGGGTCACTCCGCGTTGATCCAGGTACTCCAGCAGACTCAGTACGTATTTGCGGCTGCTGTTGAACAGGTCGCGCGCCTGGGCAACGGTGATGGAGCCGTTCTTGCCGATATAATCGCGGATCGATTCTTCCGCCTTTTTCAGAGTCTCCACCGCAAAGACCACCTCAGGACTGACCAAGACCACCGTCCCTTCGTCCACCAACACACCCAGAACTTCCTCGCCCACGGACGCGACGCACTCTTTGAATGAGGGAGTGTTGAACGGATCAGCCCCGAAACGGCGCAGGAGACTATACACCGCCTCTTGCTGTTCCGTGGTAAAGCATACGCGGTGGCCTGGAAGTCGGACCGTGACTCCTTCGTCGGTCAGGTGGCCCCCGGAAGCCATTCGCTCCATGAAACCGCTGAATTCCTTGGGGGTCAGACGCAACCGGCTCTTGAGTTCCTCGCGCAGCATACCGCCCTTGAGCGGATTGGCGCGATGGTAACTCTCCAGCTGCGAGAGGGCACTCTGTACCAGCGAGTTCCATCGTTCCTGGGACAAAAGCAACTGACCGGGCCCTGCGTTTCCCAATCGAACGATTCGGCCGTCCTCCACCATCCCGGCCGTCAACGCAGTCACCGTCGCGGCCTCCAACCCGCTTTCCTTGGCCAGCTGGGCCGGGTTGAGCAGGGTTTGGGTGGCCAGCGCCTGGAGCAGGACCTCTTCCGGTGTTCCTTGCGCCAAAGTCTCCAGCCGCCGGATCACCTCAGGCCGAAAACGACGGTGACGGCGGCGGGGAGCTGGATCTATCACGGTTCCCCCCCCCATCGTCTGGCCGGGCGACGGACGGCGGAGGATGAACCGGTCGCCCCTGACCAGCGCTACCGGTTTTTCCAATTGGAGCTGGAGCCAGCCCTTGTCCCCGGGCAGGATCTCCTCACGTCCCAGCACACGGGTTCTGGCGGGTACCTCGGCCGACCCGGAAAAAAACTTGACCTCCCAATTGTGAAGCAAGGGCGTGTCGAGTGCTGCCAGATGGCGGTATTCCACATCCACCAGCATCGTGGGAACCAGCCAACCCGGGCTGGTCAGGACCTGTCCTCGCTCCAGCTGGTCCTTGCCCAACCCGGTGAGGTTGACCGCCACGCGACTGCCAGGGGCAGCCAGTTCGATTTTTCGTTTGTGAGTCTGCAGGCCCCGGATGCGAGTTCCATGGTCACCCGGTTGGACTTGCACTACCTGCCCAACCGAGAGGTGTCCGTCGGTGAGCGTGCCCGTGACCACGGTACCAAATCCGCTGAGCGTAAAGACGCGATCGATGGGCAATCGCGGCCGCCCGTAATCCGGTCGTGGCGGTCGGTTCGCCAGGCAGTCCGCCAGGGCCTGAGCCAACTGGGCGAGCCCTGCGCCCGTGTAGGCTGAGACCGGAATGATGGGCACATCCTGCAGAACAGTCCCTTCCAGAGTGTCGGCGATGTCCAGCGTCACCAGGTCTAACCACTCCGGATCAGACACCAGGTCGGCTTTGGAAAGGGCTACCACTCCACCCTTCACCTCCAGCAGGTCCAGGATCGCCAGGTGCTCCTTGGTCTGTGGCATCACCCCTTCGTCGGCCGCAATCACAAAGAGCGCCGCGTCAATGCCACCGATTCCCGCCAACATGTTCTCAATAAAGTCGCGGTGACCCGGCACATCGATGATCCCAATGGTCTCGCTGTTGGGAAGCGTGACCCAGGCAAAGCCCAGGTCAATAGTCATCTGGCGTTCTTTTTCTTCCTGCAATCGGTCAGGGTTGATCCCGGTCAACGCCTCAACCAGGGTCGACTTGCCATGATCAACGTGCCCGGCGGTACCTACTACAAACATGTCGTGGCTCCAGACCGAAGGCAGTACTATTGTTTGGGCGGGCTCGGGTGGGTACGCTGCGGTCGGCCGACCTTGATCCCTGGCAGACGGGGCGGGCTGCCCCCAACAGTTCGGTCGGACTTGTGACCCACAGGGCAGGGGAGACGCTGGCTCATCCGGGGACCTTGCGCGTCACCGGGGGGGCAACCACGGACTCGTAACCTTCCAGCCAGATCCGGCTGAACTGACGGTACGCATCCGAGTACTTTTCCTGTAGCGTGAACAGCCGTTTGATCTCCGCGGTGGTGGCCTCCAGCCGCTCTTCCAGGACACGGTATTGCGCATCCGCCTGCTGGCGCTGTCGCGCCTGTTCGCGAAGGCGCATCTCGGAATCCAGGGAGCGTTGCTTTTCTCTCTTGTCATCCTCGGCCAGAAACTCGATCCACTGTTGCTTCATGCGCTCGCTCTCCACCCGTTGCAGCTCGGACGCTTCCCGCTGACGCATTTCCAGCCCAGCTTTGAGTTCCAGGAGTCCCGCGGTAGCCTCCCGACTAAGTCGGTTCTGGTCCTCAAACAGGCGCCATTGCTTGGCGTAACCCGACATCAGCTCGCTATGTTCGGCCAGTTGTTCCTGCCAACGCTCCAACTGCTGGTTGCGCCGCTGTTCTGCCAGGTTGACCTCTTCCATGAACTCCGTGGCGTGCTTCTTTCGCTCCTGTTCTGCCTGCACCAGACGGTCCAGCGCGGCGACAGATCGGCGCAGTGAATCCTCCAACGCGAGATGCTTGGATTGGACACCTTCGGTGCGCTTTTGCTGTTCCACCAAATCCTGCTGCAGTTCAGCAATGCGGCGCGCGTCTTGGCGCTGTGCTTCTTCTAGATAGGCAACGTCTCGAATACGCTCGTCAATACGAGCCTCGATAGCCGGAAGCTGGTTCTGCACTGACGCCAAAGCCTGGGAGAGCCTCTCTTCCTCTGCCTTGCGGTGAGACAACTGCTCCGCAAGGCGATCGACTGCCGGAATGAGTGGCTGCAACTCGTTGATGACCCGTTTGGTGGCTTCATGTTCCACCAGACGCAGGCGCTCCATCTCCTTTTCGGATTGGACGCGTTTGTCGTTGTACTGCTCAATCAGATTGACGATCTCGGTCTTGAGCCGATCCATATGCTGGTCGACCTGCGATAACCGCACAATCTGCGCCTGTAGCGTAGGCAATGCCCCTTCCAGCTCTTGGATCCGGCGGCCCAGGTCCACCACCTCGCGCTGTTGGCTCGCGAACTGCTGCTGGACGGTCGCCAACTCCTGGCGTCCTTTACGCTGCTGCTCATCCAGCCACTTGACCAGATTCCGGACCTCCGCCAGGTCCATCGCTCGCAGTTCCATCTGTTGCTCCTCTGTCTGGCTTGTGCCGAGCGTGGATTATAACACAGACGCTACCGCCCGCAATCACGTTGACGACGGCAGCCCAGCAGCTATAATTCGCATGGAATGCGAATCGGCATCGATGCCCGCCTTACCCATTACAGTGTCGCCGGCATCAGCACCTACATCCGGCACCTGATCCACGAATTGCTGGCGTTGGAACCCGCCGTCGATTGGCGGATCCTGGTGAGCCGCCGCCAAGCTAACCCGGGACCTCAAACGGTTCGACTGGTGACGCCTTGCCACCACCGGCTGGAGCGATGGGCTTTAGGGACAGAGCTGTTACTGCGCCGTCTCGATCTTTTGCATTCGCCGGATTTTATCCCGCCGGCTTGGGGCTCCCGTCGTATGGTCATCACGGTGCACGATCTGAGTTTCCTTTTCTATCCACAGTTCCTCACCCCGGAAGCCTTGCGTTATTACGCCGATCAGATTCAGTGGGCCATCGGCCGCGCCGATCATATCCTGGCGGACTCGCATCAAACCCGCCAGGATCTGATATCCGAGTTGGGCGCCCCACCCGACCGAGTCACCACCGTCCACCTGGCGGCCAACGCGCGGTTTGGGTGTTTGTCCGGCCCATTCCCCGCGTTGGAGCGGTACGGGCTATCGCCCGGTTACATCTTGTTTGTCGGCACGCTGGAGCCCCGAAAAAACGTTCCGGGCCTGCTGCGCGCGTACCGTACGCTACTCGACCGCGGTGCGACCAGCGCGCCGCTCGTGTTGGCCGGCCGGCTGGGCTGGCTGGCGGAGGAGACACTCCACTCCATTGAGATAGAACGCCTGCGAAATCAGGTGCGCATCCTGGACGATGTCCTCGACCTGGAGACCCTGGTGCAGGTCTACAATGGGGCCAAGGTATTGACACTTGCTTCCTATTACGAGGGCTTTGGTTTGCCGGTCTTGGAGGCAATGGCCTGCGGGGTGCCCGTGATTGCGTCTGACCGTGGCTCGCTGCCGGAAATCGTTGGTCAGGCCGGCCTTTTGGTGAATCCGGATGATCCCGATTCCCTGGCGGACGCGTTGGAGCGGGTGATGAATGATGATGAGCTGCGAGCCAGGTTGATAGCGCGAGGCCTGGAGCGCGCCGCCAGTTTCACCTGGCAGGAGACGGCCCGTCAGACGTATCAGGTCTACCAGCAGGTCCTGGGCCAAGTACATTGAAAATACTCTTTCTGACACCCCAACTGCCCGCGTTTCCCCCGCGCCAGGGGACCGCGCTGCGCAACTACCACCTGATGGAAGGCTTGGCCACACAGCACCAGGTGGCCTTGCTGACCTTCCTGGAGCCGGATCAGCCTAACGATCCAGATGCGTGGGGTCCGGTGGCCACGTTCTGTCAGCAGATTGGAACCGTGCCCACACTCCCGCGCAGCACAGCACAGCGGGTTCGGGAGCAAGCGCTCACCAGCAAGCCGGACATGGCCCTCCGATTGTGGAGCGACACCTATTCCCGGAAGCTGGAGAGCTGGCTAGGCCAGGAAAGATTCGACGTTGTCCATGTGGAGGGGGTTGAGATGGCCCCGTACATCCCGGTGTTGAGGGGTGTCCAGCGCCGGCCGCTCATCGTCCTGGATAACCACAACGCCGAGTATGTGTTGCAGGAGCGGGCCTTTCGCACCGACCTGCGAACCCCCGGGCGGTGGCATGCGGCGGCCTACTCTTTGGTCCAGTGGCGTCGGCTGGCACGTTTCGAGGCGAGCGCTTGCCGCCAAGCCGACCGGGTTGTGGCCGTCTCCGAGGCAGACCGGGCGGCCCTGCTCAGATTGGCTCCAGATATCACCGTTCACGTATTGCCGAACTGCATAGACACGGCAGCCTATCAGACCAAACGTGGTGCTGTGGCTCCGGCTTTCGATCTGCTCTTTACCGGCAAGATGGATTTCCGCCCCAATGTCGACGCGGCCATCTGGTTCTGGCAGGAGGTCTGGCCGCGAATCATCCACCTTCGGCCGGACCTGAGGTGGGGGATCGTGGGCAAGTCTCCACATCGGCGGCTGGGTTTTCTGCAGTCAGACCCCCGGATCACTGTCGTGGGGGAGGTCCCAGACATGATTCCCTACCTCCAAGCCGCCAGGGTGGGCATCATCCCGTTGCGGATGGGGGGAGGGACTCGATTCAAGCTCCTGGAGGCCATGGCGTCCGGCCTGCCGATCGTCAGCACGACCGTCGGTGCCGAAGGGGTGCCCGTTCGGTCGGAACAGGACCTGCTGCTGGCGGACAACCCGGCAGATTTCGCGGCGGCCGTGGTTCGGCTGCTGGACAACTCTGCCCTGGCCGACCGGCTCGTCGCTGCGGCGCGCGAGCTGGTGCAGAGCCGGTTCGACTGGCGAACCGTGGTGCCAGGTCTGGAGCGAGTCTATGCTGCTGAGGCTTAGGCGGCTGTCCAACCTCGAACTGGGCGGTCGCCACGCCCCACACCGGCAGGATCTCTGACCACAGGCCATCTCCCTGGAGGGTAAGGGATTGGCGTTTCGCCGGTTTTGCGGTATCATTCTCCCTGGTATTCTATCGGTGAGGAGTCTTGTAAATGAAGGTCCTGCTCAAGGAAAAAGTAGACAAGCTGGGTAACGCCGGCGATGTGGTGACGGTGGCAAATGGATTTGCGCGCAACTACCTGCTGCCTCGTCAATTGGCGGTTCCGGCGACCCCAGGTCAACTGCGGCAGGTGGACTTGGTGCGCCGGCAGGCGCAAAGCAAGAGTGAAAAGCTAGCTGCTCAACATGCTGCGCTGGCACGGAGACTCTCCGGCATCGTGCTGACCTTTGAGGCGAGCGCCGGCGAAAAGGGACGGCTTTACGGGTCAATCACACCGGATCAGATCGCCGAGGCACTCGAATCTCGCATCGGAGAACCGGTAGATCGTCGCAAGATCCAGGCTGAACCGTTGCGCCAGATTGGGGCACATGCAATTCCCTTCCGGATCAACGCCGAGCTGATTCCTGAGGTTACCGCGATTGTTCATCGCGAAGGTGAAGATCCGCTGTCATACCTGCCGACGGAGCCTGAGCCAGAGGTCGAGGCAGAGGCTGAGACCTCAGTTGAGGCCACAACCGAGATCGATAATGAAGCCTGATCCAACGTGCGCCTGGCCGGTGATCGCCAGGCCATCCGCTGCGGGCCGATATCCCTAGATGGGTTGTCATGGACGAATTGGGTACCATCCTGCGTGAGACGCGCCAGGCCCGCGGGCTGACGGTGGAGCAGGTTGCGCAGGCAACCCGCATTCGCCCTCGGTTTCTGGAGGCATTGGAGGAGGCCCGGTATGATGTGCTTCCGACCCCGGTGCACGTCCGGGGGTTCTTGCGCAACTATGCTCTGTTTCTGAACCTGGACCCTGAGCCGTTGGTGGCTCGGTACCGCGCCGGTCGACGGGCGGTGGCGGACATTCCCCTCCAGAAGCAGGTCCGGCCGGAACCGACCAGCAAGCCGGTGCCCCCGCTGCAGACGGTGGAAGAGGAATTGGCGCCTGCCCCGGTCTTTTACCGCCCTCTGGGCAACCACCTTCACGCGCCCGCCTGGTTCTCTACTGAGATTGTCCTGGGATCGTTGGTGGTGATTGTTCTACTGGCCCTGGTAGCTTGGGTGGCCGGCCGCTTTGTGATTCCTGCCATCGCCGCCAGCCGGGGAACCGAAACCCCAGAGGTAAGAACCACCCTTACCATCACCGTGGCAGCGCCCACGGCCAGCGCCATTTTTGGGACGACTCCCACGGTTCAGCCTCCCACACCCAAACCGACGATTCCTCCGATTGTTTCCAGCCTCCAGCTCGAGGTCTCGGTGTCGGACCGTGCCTGGCTTCTGGTGGAGGTGGATGGAGTCATTGTCCAGGAAGGCCTTGCCCAATCCAGCGAAACGTTTTCGTGGAACGGGACCGAGCGGATCAAGCTGCGTACCGGCAATGCGGGCGGCCTGAGCGTCATTCTGAACGGCAACGATCTGGGCACGTTGGGCCCCCACGGGGGGCTGTACGAAAAGACGTGGGGACTTGCCGGCGAAATGGCACCCACTCCTATCCCGACTGTGCGGCCTGAGGCGACTCCGCAGGGCTAGCCCCGTCCTGCCTTCAAACTAGCGTGCCGGCCTACTATCTGCTCAGCCTGGGCTGTGCCAAGAACACGGTTGACTCGGAAGGCATGGCCCAGCTGCTTACCCGGGCCGGCTTTCAGTCAACTGATGACCCCGCGGCGGCCGACCTTCTGATTGTCAATACCTGCGGCTTTATCGCTCCTGCTCGCCAGGAGTCGCTGGACACTCTTTGCAACCTGGCGTCCACCAAACGCTCGGACCAGCGGTTGATCGCGGCCGGCTGCTGGGCGCAAATGGAGGGCAGCCGATTGCCGATTCTGGTCCCGGGGATTGACGGCGTGTTGGGAACTCGCCGCTGGATGGACCTGCCAGACGTATTGAATCGGCTTGCCCGACAAACAAACCGTCCGCTGATCCACGTCCCCGCTGAACCGATGTCTCTTGACCCAGACGTCACGGGCTTGCGGTGCGCGGCGGTGCAGGGTGCCAGCGCCTATATCAAGATAGCCGATGGCTGCCGGCGGCCGTGCGCGTTCTGCACTATCCCGCGAATCAAAGGTACAAGCGTCAGCCGACCGGTCCACCGCGTGGTGGCCGATGCCGTCGATCTGGCTGCGCAAGGGATCAAAGAGATCATCTTGGTAGCACAGGATACCACCGATTACGGTGCGGATCGAGGCGAGGTCGATGGTCTGGCCGAGTTGTTGCAGCAATTGGTGGTGGCTGCACCCCAGGTGCCCTGGATCCGCATCATGTATGCCTTCCCGGGTTCGGTTACTCCTCGGCTCATCGAGACAATGGCCCGAACTCCACAGGTCCTGCATTATCTGGATATCCCCCTCCAGCACGCGCATCCAGCTGTGCTGCGCCGGATGCGCCGCCCATCCAACGTGGGCTGGGTGCGCCAGACGGTGGCTCGAATGCGCAGTCTGATGCCTGACCTGGCCATCCGTACGACGTTCATTGTGGGTTACCCGGGGGAGACGGCCGACCAGTTTCAGGCACTGATGGACTTGTTGGAGGAGATGCGCTTTGATCGCGTGGGGGCTTTTCGGTTCTGGCCAGAACCCGACACGGTTGCAGCCGATTTGCCGGCTCAGGTCCCGGCTGAAATCAAGGCCGAACGCCTCGACCGTCTGATGACGCTCCAGCAACAGATCTCACTGGAGAGAAACCGAGAGCACGTGGGACGAACGCTGGACGTGCTTGTCGAGGGTTATCAGGAGGGATTGGCGATCGGCCGCAGCTACCGCGATGCGCCCGAGATTGACGGGTTGGTCCTCCTGCAGGAACGCGCGCCGCTGGGGAGCTTGGTGCCGGTGCGGATCACCGGAGCTCTGGCCTATGACCTGATCGGCGAGCGAGTGCAGGGCGACGCGCAGCCACCCCTGAACACCTCCCGCCTCGTCAGGGCCTAGCCCCGGGTACCGCCAGCCGGACTGGTTAACCGCGTCTGACCGGCCCAGTCATCGATCCCGGACGGTGACCATGCCGACACCTAACTCAATCCTGAGGTCGACGCTGTTGTCATTGTGGCCCCAATCGGCCGTCTGGTAAAGACCTTCACTCTGCCGCTCCAATCGGCCGCCAATGTCGACGCCGCTCAAACCCCGGCTCAGCCGCACCTGCGCTGCCATCCTCGCTGGAATCTCGATCGTCAACTGGCCCACACCGCCAGTAACCTGGGCGTTCACGATACCCTCCCGCGGCAGAATGATGACGCTTCGGCCCGCACCGGTCTTGACCGTCAGTTGCCGGACATCCAGTCCGGTCAGGTCCAGGTCCGCCTCCCCAGCACCTACGGTCACGTCCAGGTCCAGCTGCACCTTGGGTGACATCTGCAATTCCCAGGTGTCCCCCCGGCCCCAACTGGAAAAGCTGCCGCTGCCATATCCCAACTTGAGTTTGACCTCGTCACTGTCGCGGCCGACCTCCCACTGAGGTTGCCGCTCGGTGGCCAGGTCCAGCTCGCACACGATCAGGGAAGGGGAATCATCCAACGCCCTCAGCGCGAGTTCCCCGGCCGCAAAATCCACTACCAGGTTAACCTGTTCCGCGCCGGAAATGGGCTCCTCAAGGCGCATGGGACCACCGCTTCGCCTCTCCAGGCCGAGCCTCTCGGGTGAGACGACCATCAGGAGCACCAGGCCTCCAATGATGACCAGCGTGAGCACCAGCCCGATGACGTTCCCCAGTACCGACCGTCTTCCCACGATGATCTCCAGCCCGGCCAATATGAGCAGCACCGGCCACAGCCGCCAAAGATTCCAGAAATCGACCTCCAGAACTCCCAGGTTGCTCAACAAAAAGAGCACTCCGGCAGTGATCAGAATGACCGGCCATACCAGGCTCGGTTGCCGATACCCATGTCCGCCTTTTTCCTCTTTTTCTGTCATTTTCTCCTCGCGCTCTCCTCACGAATGGCAATTGGCGCGTCGCGGCGAACCGAGTTCGCGCTGACCAGGCTCCGGCGCGCAGGTGTCCAATACCTAGTGTATTCGGCGAAAGGGCGCGCGTCAAGTAGGTTTGGTGCATCGTATGGACCAGCCAAGGCGTCCACGCCAACAGACAGCTTACCCATCACCCGCCTCCGGCGCACGCACACCAGGGGCCCAACGTCGCTCGGCGCCAGCGACCACACGCCACTGAACCATGTGTAGCCAACCCTTGGGTGTGACTGACGGCCGTCACCCAATCAGAGCTCGGGGTCCAATGGCATCAGGATCCACATGACCAGGTACACCAACGGACCGGCTCCCCCAGCCAGGGAAAAGAGCACAAAGGCCAGCCGGATCAGAACTGGATCCAGGCCAAAATAGCGAGCCAGCCCGCTGCTGACCCCACCCAACATCCGGTCCCCCTGCAAACGCGTGAGTCGTTTCGTAGGCATGTTATCTCTCCTCCTGGATTTCGATTTCAATTTGAGACTCCGTGGCGGAGACAGAGGTCTCCAAAGGCATCACGATCATCAACGCAATATAGATCAACGGACCGACGCCGCCATGAATAGTCAGGAGCACAAAACCAAGCCGGACAAACACCGGATCAAGCTTGAAATATCGGCCCAGACCGGCGCACACTCCGCCCAACATTCGGTCCCGGTCACTGCGAGTCAGTTGATTGCTCATCGTTTTCTTCCTAGCGACTACTCTTTCGGTTTTCCAGTCGGTATAAGATACGCAGGGTGCCGGCGAAAGTTGCCAGCAGCTCGCGGCCATGTTAACATCCGACTCGGTTGACATCTCTTCCAACCATAGTGGGAGGATCAGCAATGATAGAGTTTTTGCATTCACCCGAGGTCCAGGAAGCGCTGGCCACCGGCCGTCCGCTGGTGGCGTTGGAGTCGACCGTCATTAGTCATGGCTTGCCCTATCCCGAGAATCTGGTGGTTGCCCGCGCCATGGAATCCGCCATCCGGGACCAGGGGGCAATACCGGCGACCATCGCCATCCTGCGGGGCGAGGTGTGCATAGGTCTGACAGACAACCAGCTGACGCGTCTGGCAGAAGCATCCGGAGTTCGCAAGTGCAGCCGCCGAGATGTTCCAGTGGCGTTGGCGCAGAGACAGGATGGAGCGACCACCGTGGCCGGGACTATGGTGCTGGCCCACCTGACAGGTATCCGACTGTTCGCCACCGGGGGAATCGGCGGGGTCCATCGGGGACATCCATTTGACGTCTCGGCCGATTTGATGGAATTGGGCCGGACTCCAGTTTGCGTCGTGTGCGCGGGAGCTAAAAGCTTACTGGACCTTCCTGCCACACTGGAGGTGCTGGAAACTCAGGGGGTTCCGGTGCTTGGTTATCAGACCGACCAGTTCCCTGCCTTTTTCACACCCGCAAGCGGTCTGCCAGTGACGGCGCGCGCGGACACGCCGGCCGACGTTGCGGCGATACTGGATCGCCAGGTGGAGTTGGGTTACAGTGGCGGCACCCTGGTGGTCGTGCCGGTGCCAGCCGAGGACGCCCTGGTGCCTGGCGAGGCAGAGGACGCGATCGTGGAGGCCGTGCGGCGGGCAGATGCGGCGGCGATTTTTGGCCCGGCCCTCACACCCTATTTGCTGGCACAGATCGTACAGATCACTGGCGGCCGCAGTCTAGCAGCCAACCGCGCTCTCCTGTTCAACAACTGCCGCGTGGCAGCCCAGGTAGCCGTCGCCTGGTGGCACCTGTCATCACGCTAGGCCATCCTGGTCGGGCCATCCCTAGTCCATCCCGGCCGGCACGGCTGTCCCCCCCTTCAAAAATCGGCTTCGCGACCCGGTTTAGGCCTCCTGTTGACTGCAACCGGATTGCCGCCGCAGCAACAAAAAGGCCCGGTCTCGGGACCGGGCCTCTAGCCAACTAGTGGATTCTATTCGCTCTTGCGTTCCGGCCGCAAGTGGTCACTGATCAATTCAAAGGCTTTGAGGAATTCGAGCGGAATCGGAAAGATGATGGTCGAGTTCTTTTCCACCGCGATCTCGGTGAGCGTTTGCAGGTAACGCAACTGAATCGTCGCCGGCTCCCGACCGATCACCTCGGCCGCTTTGACCAGTTCCGTGGAGGCCTGCATCTCGCCCTGCGCGTGGATGATCTTGGCCCGTCGTTCGCGCTCTGCCTCCGCCTGCTTGGCCATCGCTCGTTTCATGGTCTCCGGGAGTTCAACGTCTTTGATCTCCACGATGCTGACCTTGATTCCCCAGGGCTCGGTTTGCTCGTCGATGATCTGCTGAAGCTCACTGTTGATCTTTTCCCGTTGCGCCAGCAACTCATCCAATTCCACCTGACCCAACACACTGCGCAGGCTGGTCTGTGAAATCTGCCAGGTAGCTCGTCGGTAATCTTCCACCCGGATAACCGCGTCCGCTGGGTTCACCACTCGGAAATAGGCTACCGCATTCACCTTAACCGTGACGTTGTCCTTGGTTATGGCCTCCTGCGCCGGGATATCCAGTGTAACCACCCGCAGGTCAACCTTGATCATCTTGTCGACGATGGGGATGATAAAGAACAAACCCGGTCCTTTCGCGCCCACCAGGCGCCCCAGCCGGAGAATGACACCGCGCTCCCACTCGTTGACAATCTTGACCGCCGACCAGAGGATAGACAATACGAAGAGACCAACAAAACAGATCAACGGAAGTACCGAACCGAAAATGTCGCCCATCACCGTCCTCCTTGCTAGGCTAACCGAACTCCAACCCGCATTATAACATGGCTACTAGGCCGGGTCAACGACCGAGGTCGCCAACAGCCGTGCCGTTGCCGCTGACATCCCCACCAGGAGCCAGAAAATGGTCACCGAGTGGTGGAAATCCAGATTAAAGAGAAAATGGTCAAAAATCCCGCCCACCAGGCCAGCACTCACGGCCGCATACAGTCCCAGCCATAGAGCTTCATGGCCGGGGTCACTGCGGGCAGCCTCCCGAACACGCCACCCGGCGGCGAACAGCGTGGCGACAACCGCGACAAAGGCCGCCAAACCCAATATCCCCATCTCACCGCCGATGGTCAGGTATACCATGGCAACCCCCAGGTAGAGGTCGATGTCGGGCGATCCGGCAAACCCGACTCCAAAGAGCGGGTAGCGAGCCATCAGCTTGAGCGCGTCCGTGTATTCGCCGATCCGCATCTGGGTGGCCAGGTCCTGCAGTTGCAGCCCCTCACCAAAGTGCAGGACATATTCGCGAGTCCAGGGCAACAGAATGATCAGGACCCCCGCGGCCACCATTACCAGCAACAGCCTGGGATAACGCACAACCGCGATCAGCGTCAATCCCGCCGCAGCTGCCGCCATAGAGCCCCGCGAGAAGGTGAGCAACAGGCAGAGGCCCAGGCCGCCCACGATCACGATCACCAACCAACGCGGAAGCAGCGGCCGGGGAATGAACACCTGGGGAACAATCAGCGCGGTTGCCATGGCGAGCAGACCACCCAAGACATTGGGATCGACACTGGTGCTGATTGCCCGTTCGGCCAATTCCGGGTTGTCTTCGATGTAGCGAATCACCATGCCCGCCGGATACCCAATCACACTCAACCTGGAAAGCAGTCGGTTGGTGAGTTCGTCGGGCAGAGCGTATAGCGCAATCCCCAACAGCGCAGCGGCGCCGGCGGCCAGTACCAGCCCTTGCACCAGCCCTTCCAGGCGCCTCCAATCCCGACAGTAATCCACCACCACCATCGCAAAGCCGACACTCAGCAACATTTCGGCAAAGTGACGCAAGAGGTATGAGGTCAGCGCCCCATGCTGCAAACCCAGAATGAATGCGAACACGGCTACCAGCAAAAAGGCCAGCAACGGTAACGTGATGGGCGAGGTGACAATGTCCCGCTGCCGCCCGGTGGCGATTCTTAACGCCCACACGCCCACCACTGCTGCCAAGGCCGCGTCCAGAAACGTTGGGGTGATGCCAATGTCCACTGGAAAGGCGGCAAAGGGAAGCAGGCTGACAATCCCAATCAAACCCAGGAAGCCGATCTGTAGATCGCGCAGGACCAGCAACCCAGCCAGGGTTGCCGCTGCCAGTGCGGCAGCGACCAGCGGTCCGCCAAGAGCTACAATGGCCCCTCCGAGAGCAGCCGCCAATGCACACGCCACAGCCAGCGTACCCGCAACAACCCAGGGATTCCCGGAGAACAAGGCTCGGTCCAAACGCCGGTCGAACATGTGCCTAGTGTAGCACATGCCAGGCCGCGACTCAAATCCGGTTGCCCGACGATAACGGTACGGTCGGTGCGCCGATACCGTTTAGCGGGTATTGAGCTATAATCCGACCCGTGACTCGGATCATCCACCGTCATCCCGTTAGGTGCTTGGGTCTGTTGGCGGCAACGGCGGCCTTGGCACTGTATTGGCCCGGCCTTCAGACCTCACTGATCTATGATACGCTGCTTCACATCCGCATTGCGTCTGGCCTGGATTTCCTGTCTGTCTGGTTGCCCGCGGAGGAGTTTGGTTTCTACCGGCCGCTCACCTTCCTGCCGTTGATCGCAATTCGTGCACTCTGTGGCTACTACCCGGCGGTTCTGTTGAACGCGCTCAACATCGGCCAGCATGCACTCAACGCCGGGTTGGTGGTGGCCCTCTCGTGGCGATTGTGGCGGGATGGACTGCAGGCGCTGGCATCGGGCCTGCTGCTTGCCCTGTATCCGTTCGCGAGTCAGGCGGTTGCAGTGTACGGACACGCAACGCATCCGACAGCGGCCGGGATAATTCTGCTGGCGCTTCACGCCTTCCTGAACGCCCGGCGGACAGGTCGGTGGATCTGGTGGGTGACCTGTGCTTTGCTGTTCGTATTCGGTCTTCTGAGCCACGAGGCCGTGGTACTGCTGGGACCACTGGCTGCGCTGGTGCAATGGAATGCAGCCGCTACACCAGACCGGTCCACGGCAAGACAACCCGGGGATCTCCAGTCGCGTCGGGCTGACCATCCGTGGAGGCAGGCGTTACCCTGGGCGCTGCTGACGGTGTCAGGGTTTGTCTATGTGCTGCTGTACCAAACCTTCCCGCTCACCCGGGCTCCCGAGTCGGCTGGAGACGCCGGTTGGTGGCTGCGAGCGCTCTACCTGATGCAAGGCGCTGCTCACCCGTTGGCCTGGCTGGGTCGCAGGCTCCCCGGAGTCAGTTCTGAGGCGGCGGTGACGGGAGGCGTTGTCGCGATGGTGGCACTCACCGTCTGGGCAGGTCGCCGTCGGTCGCTGCAAAGGCCGCTCCTGCTGGGCTGGGGGTGGTGGGGTGCAGCTTCGCTGCTAGTTGCGCTCCCGCTATCGACCGACTATCTGCTGCATGGGCCGCGCCTGTTGTACTTGGGTGGCGTCGGAGTGTGCCTGTTGTGGCCGCTGCTGCTTCATCCGTTGCGCCGTGTGGCGGCCGGATTACCCTGGATGCTCATCCTCGGCTTTGTGCTGCTAACAGGCGGCGTTTTTGTGCACCGCCAGCTGGGGCTATACGGGGAATTGACCGAACCGGTCAAACGCATGCAGCACGTTATGGCAGGGCAACCCGACGATGAGGGTGTCCTGCTGGTGAACCTGCCCGCCTGGTTATCCCCAACACAGAATACGTATCCGGTGGGTTCGGAGCATGTAGCCATGTTGGGATATCACCTGTTTGTGGAGGAGTTGGTGGCGCACAACCTCCGGGGGGATCGGCCGACGCTGGCGATCCAGCTGCCCGAGGTGCTGACCGACCCCGGTTTTCCGCTTCAGGTGATTGGTGAAACGGACCTCAGTAGACCGATTTCCGCCGCCTGGGCAGCGGCCGGCAGCCAGGTACTTGTCGTCACGTACTCGAGCGATGCGGTCACCACTCGGCACGCCGGAGCTCTCAGTCGGACCGGGGAAGAAACAGCGCTTCAGGCCCAGTTGGGCCCCTGGCAGTTGATTTCGACGCTGGCAACAGCGTGCGGCGAGGCGGTGGAGCTGGAAACTAGCTGGCGCTGGGACACCGGGAGCTCTCCGGCACCCACGTTTTCGCTTTCGGTGCAGATTTTATCTGAGGACGGCCGGTTGGTGGGGCAGGCCGACGGGCCGCCGCTGGGTCTGAGAGCCAATCTGGTGGATCTGGAGCCGGGCTGGCAAGCCCAGGACCGTCGCCAGGTGCCTCTGCTCGCGGGGGAGCTGCCAAGCCACCTGTATTTGGGCGCCTACGATTTTGCCTCTGGCAACCGCCTACCGGGCTACGGCCCCGATGGGACCCCATTGGCAGATGCCGTGCTGGTGGTACCGATTCACACGGACAGTGCTCATTGCACGGCGGGCCAAGTCACCGGCAACAGGATGCAGTGATCGGACTGGGGAACCCCGGCCGAGTCCCATACAGGTAACCGCTGCCCGCTCTCCAACCCGTACAGTCCTATCGCCACTTGATATAGGCCGGGTTGGATACCGGGTGGAACCTCTACGCGGTGGAGGTCTACAATCGTTTCACCCGGTTCCCAGAAGGTGGTAGGATAATCGCCGTTGGCCGGCGGCCCATCTCCCTCGCCAATCGGTTTGCCGTCGCCGTCCAACAGGTGAACAAACACCATCAGGTCGTCTTTTGTCTCGGCGACGGGTTCCCAAAACAACGTCAGATCCAGATAGCTTCCCTGCCCGGCAACCGCATAACCCGCCAACCGGGCCAGGTCGCCCACTGAGAATTGGACCGGGTTGGGGATGGCGACCGAACGGCCGGGAAGTGCGGTTAGCTTGACCCGGCTGGCAATCAGCAGATCGACGGGGTTTCCCTCGGGCGAGATCGGAATCAACGACTGATCGGTCCCCGGGTCGAATACGCCCACCGCCACACGTCCAGCGATGGGCGCGTAGGCGTCGCGGCTCACCCGAAGCCATTCCGACGCTGCCACTACTTGACCAACCGGCCACAGACTGGCCGGGAACGAGCCCGAACCCGGGTAACCGGTTTCCTTGGCGACCGGTTCGTAACCGACCCCCAACAGGTGATGGAAAAAGAACCAGTCCCGTGGAAGCGGGGCCAATGCTTCCCAATAACACGTGATCTGGAGGGTGTCACCGGGTCTTGACTGCTGTGGATCGGTCAGGCATCCGTATAGCACGAGACGATCGTCGTAGGTGACGTTGAGGCGGTTCAGGTCGATCGGAATCGCATCCCGCTCCAAAAGCTCCGGCAGGGCATACGCTGGGGCTATGATCCAACCCGGGACTGCCGCCGAGAGCATCATCAACCCGCCGGCAATCGCCAAGGGGACCAAGTCGCGGACCTGCGGCCATCGTTGCGGCGCAAGCTGGCTCCAACCCAGAGCCAACCCCAGGACGACCGCTGAAATCGCGGGAAAGAGCAACCTCCCCTGCGAGGAGGCGATAACCAGCGTCCATCGCGCCAAAAAGATGGCAATCATGCTCAGCCAAAGGACGGGCAACGCCGCCGCCGGCTGGATTTTGGGCCGACAGAAGACGACCCGGGTTACGAGCCCGGCCAGCGCCAGTCCGGTCAACACGTCCAGAAGCGCATAGATCCACTGGGGCATCAGTATCCCGAACCAGCCAAACAGGCCCCAGAATGATGCCCGGAGGCCGACCAGTTCCCCAAGCACCGATGCCAGTGTGAAGGGAAACGAGGTACGCGGATTACCCAGGGCATCCAGCATTGGCTTTGTTGCCGTCCAGTCACCATACAGCGTCAGGTTGCGCCAATACCACCAGCCGGCGACGGCCCCTGCCACCACTACGGCAATAGCCAGTCCCGCCAGCGGACGTCTACTCCGTTGTTGCCAGCCTAGACGGGTCAGGGCCAGGACGGCTAGGCCCACCAAAGCCAGGCCACTATGTTTTGCCAGGCTGGCCAACCCCAGGGTAAGGCCAAGCCACAGATACGGCACCCAACCCGTGCTGTGAAACCGGCTATTTTCGGACTCGGGTCGCCCCGCGAGCAGGGTAACCAACTGGAGCAACACACACGACGCCAGGAGGGTGATGAGGCTGTCGTTGCTGACGGAACTGCCGATAAAGAGATACTGGGGGATAAACGCCTGGACCGCTGCCGCCCCGGAGGCCAATAACGGACGTTCGGGAATGAGGATCCGCACCAGGCGAAACGTGACCCAGACCGCGCCGGCGCCGAATACCAGCGACAGGCACCGAGCCACGTAGACTGCCAGCGCCGCGCCGTGAAACGGCCAGGACTCAAGATCGGTGTGCACCACCGCGTTCTTGTTACCGGGTTCGCCCGGATTTCCCAGGTTACGTTGCGGGTTTAGCCACAACAACTCACTCGCATTCGAGGTGTCGACCCACGAAACGGCTGCCGCCGCCAGCAAGTAGTAGAGCGGCGGTTGACTGGCCTCCTGTTCCCAAAACGCATCATCGGCGCCGCCATGGATAGGCAAAGCGCGCTCATCCAGCACGTGCTGAATGAAATAGTAGTGCATGTATTCGTCGGGCTTTTCAAAGAGCGGCACCCTGACCGCATAAAGGACGCCCAGCACCAGAAAGGCCACCAGGGTCAGCGCCAGTATACGGTGGGCAGTGCGGGTCAAAGATGCCTCGATCATGGTTCCAGCCGTAGTACCCAAACCTGAATCTGGTCATCCGGTTGCCTGACACCCTCCTGAAAGGCGGGCAGCCGACCCTGGGCCGAATATAGACCTGTCAACAGCCGGTACTCGCCCGGCGGCAAGTCAGCTGGGAGCGGGACGGTATGGGTGTCAATTATGATTTCGCCTGGTCGCCAGGTCGGCGTGGGGCGGTCACCTTTTGCTGGCGTGTCATCGCCCTGGCTCACGATCTGGCCTGCCTGGTCGGTAAGGTGGACCAGTACCCGGTAGTGGGTAGTGGTAGTACTCGATACCCGCCAATAAAGGATCAGCGACAGCTCTTGAGCCGACGCCACGAGATCGTAACCCTCAACCTCGGCCAGCGGTTGTTCGCCCAGCGTCGCATGAAGCGGATGCTGCACTGGCGGCAACTGACTGAGGAAAGGCCATTCGGTCACTTTTATCTGGCCCAACGTCAATGACGTTCGCCCCCACGGCCAGTCTCCGAGCCGGATAGGCGTTTCGCGGCCGGTCTGTGGCTCAAGGAGCGCGATGCGGACGGTATACTGCCCGGCTGCCGTTTGGGCAGGAATCAGGACGCTGGTCTTGCCCAGCAAGACCTCCCCCGCGCGCCAGCTGCTGGAAGGATAATCGGCTCGGGTCGGCGACGAGATGCGCTCTGCGACCACCTGTCCTAGCGAGTCCATCAATTGCAGCTGCAGCCGGAGATCGGAAGTGGGACGTCGGTGCACCCGCCAGGTTGTCTCCAGCGGGAGCGGATGGCCGGGGCGGTACTCAGCTTGAGGCCACTGGTAGGTCAGGAGACCGACCGCACTGCCGAGCAGTGCGTCGCGTTTGGGCGTCACTCCCACACCGGACTGGATGTCAAGCTCAGGCAGAAGCACAATGTAATCCTGGCCCTCGGCGGTGCGCAGTGGCTGTCGGTCCAAGGCGCGCAACAGCCGAAGCGAGACCTGGTATTGACCAGGTGGCAGACCTTCGGGCAGCATGACCTCCTGGTCGTGGCGCATCAACACGCCAGGAGCCCAACCCGACGGCGGGTACAGAGTCCAGAACGGTGGTTCGATCTCCATCCAGGGGTTGCCCTCAGAATCGGCCAGCCGCAGCGAGATGAGTAGCTCGCCAACGTCTGGTTGCAGACACGTCCAATACAGAACTAACCACCACGGTTCGCCCGGCCGGGCACTGGTCACAATGTCGTGCCCTTCCAAAAGCAAGTTACCCTCCCATTGGATTGATAGCGGAACAGCCCCCTCCGGTAAGGACTCGACCGCTGGCTGCGGCAGGAAGGCTTCCAGTCGGATATTGTGCCAGAGCCAGTCAAACTGCCGGATGTGGAGGCAGGGCCAATGCTCACGTGCCCATTCCACCAATAACTGGCGCGGAAAACCCGTGCGGGGTTCGGGCATCACCAAAAACCAGACCCGGCCCGTGATTTGGCGACCCAACTCATCCAACTGGTGTGTGGCAGCCTCAGGATCCGATTCGCCATACTGGGGGATTGCGAGCCAGGGTGCGTCCCCGTTGTAGTAATGCTCAAACGCAAACCCAATCAGCGAGTCGTGCAGGACCACCACGTCCTCCGCCAGAGCCACCTGGTTCAGATAATGCGCCGCGCTCTTGATGTCATCTTTGATTAGATCCGTTGAATACGTCTGTACCGCCAGTCCGTGAACCTGGCTGAGCATCACGCTTGCCCAAAGGACGAGGGAGATCCACCGGAAACGTGCCGACGTCCATGCCGGGGCAGCGGAGATCAGAATCACGAAAGGAGGCAATCCCATCAGGAGATGGCGCGGCCCGTTGTACAGCGGATTAAAGGCGGAAAGGACAATCAGCAGGCCAATTGGGATAGCTTGCCAGGACAGCAGGAGACCGGCGACTGTCCGGTTCCTTCGCCATGCCAGAACCAGACCCGTCGCAGCCAGCACAAGCGCGGGCAGCACCCGCCACCAGGGCTGAATGACCAGGGGAACAAAGCCAGCGCTGTAGACACTGGCCGCGTGAGCCAGGACGTGATGCCAGGGTACCGGAACGTAATCTACCTGCCTTCCCGCTAAAAATCGGCCAGCCGCACTGAGAAGGATCGGCAATGCCGCCAGGGCAGATCCGATCAGTGCCCACCACAACCACCGACGCCGGCGGTAAAGCCAGATCAGGCAGACCGCGCCGAAGGCCAGCACAAAAAAACCAAAATAGTGGGTGTATGCGCCCGCCACCCCGGCCGCTGCCCACAACACCAACCACCGCGCGCGATTCTTCTGCAGCACAAACCGAAATAGCCCATAGGCGGATAAAAGGTTGATCAAAAGGAGCAGGCTATAGTTTCGCATCTCCTGGCAGTGCCACACGTGGAGGGGTGAAACTGCGAGCACCACGGCTCCGGCCAGACCCGCCTTCCGTCCAAGACCAGTTGCACCCACTGCGAACAGCAGCGGCACCGAAAGCACACCGGCCATCACCCCCAATAAGCGCATCGCCCAAACTGAATCATCGACCAGGCTGCGCCAACCGTGAAGGAGCAGGAAATAGAGTGGGGGATTGGTGTCCCTCGTCACCACTCCGTCCACCACGATCGTGTTGCGCATGATCTCGATCGGGCCCTGAGCCGCGCGATACATCGTGAGACCTTCGTCGCTCCACAGCGATTGAACATCGAGCCGGTGTATACGGACAGCAAGAGCCAGAAAAACAAACAGCAACAGAACTGGCCGGTGCCGCTTCACGGAGACACCTCCACCATGCCCAGGCCGTATTCGGGGCCCAGGAGCTCGCCAGTGGAGACCAGGTACAGTCCCACAAACAGGGGGTAGGTTCCGTTCTCAATAGCGGCCGGAACCGGTACGGCGTGCACGTCGGTCACGGCCTCACCAGCCATCCACCACGAAGTTGGGTACCAACCCCCGACCGGCGGTCCGTCACCCTGCGCCACCATCTCACCGGTCTCCGGATGACGCAGATGGACAAACACCGTATAGTCCTGTGCTACCGGCTCGGCCGACCACCAGACAAGCTGGATGGTCTCGGTTACACCCGCCTGCCATTGGACCGAAAACGAATAGTCGGCCAACCTAATCGGCGCAGTCCCGTCAGGAGCAGTCACGTTGGACGGATCATTTACGGACAGCCGAACTGCGCCTGCAAACGACGGGTTCACCAGTGCTCCACCTGCATCCTGAATTGGCAGCCGTTCTCGTGTCTGCCAGTCCATCATGCCAACTTCGATCCAATATCGCAGCGTTCGCGAAAGATCGGCCGGAATGTCCAACCTCACTCGATCACAGAAAGGCCGATCCGGATCCCAGACGCTGGTCGGATAACTGCCCAGACCCGGATAGCTGTATCGCCGGGCGACAATCGCATTTTCAGGTCCCACCAGGTGAACAAGGAAGGAATAGTCCCGTTCCGCCAACCTCAATGGCCTCCAGCACAGGTCCACCTCCAGGACTCCTCCGGCCGCCACGGAGCGTGTGCGCGGTTCGACGTGCGACAACTCTGCCACCTCGCCGATCCGCCAGCCCAGGCTGGGTTCCACAGAGGGCGGTGCGGTAGCGGGTTGTTCAAAAGCCGGACCGATCAACAAGGGAGGTGACAGGAGAGCCGTCGCCCCCAAATAGCCCACGCCCAACCAGGCCAGCCCGCGGTGAACGGTTTGCCAACCGGCAACTAATAGCACTGCAATTGCCGGGAGGCCAACAAAGAGCAGGCGCCCGTGCGGCGCCCTGACCTGGCCCATCCACATCTGCAGCGCCACGGTCAGGCCCAGCACGTTGAGCGCCAGAAGCCCAAGCACAACGCCAGCCCAACCTGGGCGTCGCCGCTGCTGCAGCCGGACAACCACCTTGAAAGCCAAACCGGCCAACGCTGCCAGCAAGAGGATTCCCAGCGGCACGTAGACTGCGCCCTGGAACTTGATGTTGCCCCAACCAAACGCAGCCCAGAATGAGGTAAAGACCTCACGCCACTCGGCCGCCAATCCGGCTCGCTCCACCCCACTAACTATTGACCACGGTGCCACATAGTGCGTGCTCAGCCCAAGCGGCGCGCCGTAGAGCACCCAATTGCGGAGATGCCACCAACCGGCCGTGCCAACAGCGCCCAACGCGACCCAAAGGGCGCTGGCCCCAGCCCAACGACAGCCTCGCCGGTGCCAGAGCCATCCCACGCCGCCCAGAACGGGGAGGACCAACACCAGGTTGCTGCTCTTGCACAACGTCGCCAGCCCGAACCACAAACCCAAAAACAGCGCGGCGCGCTGGGTTGGTTCTCGCTTTATCAATCGAGCCAACACCCACAGCGTGAGTCCGGCCATAGCGGCCGCAGGAACGTCGTTGGAGACAACGCCACTGGTAAAGATCACCTGAGGGTTTAGCGCCACCACAGCAGTGGCGGCTGCGGCAAATGTCCACCGACCCGGAGCAAGCTCGCTGGCCAAACCGTACACCGAGACCAACAACAGAAATCCGAACGCCAACGTCACCGCGCGCGCCAGGTACAGGGCCAGCCATCCGCCCACCAGAGGCCGGGTGTCGGCCGGGTAATGAATAGCGAAATTCTTGTTATCCGGGACATGGCCTGGTGCGTTCGATGGAAAATGAGGGTTGGGTCGGAACGATGCAGGGGCATCGTTCACTCCCACCATCCTGGCGGGGATGGAAGCCAGCCAATAGTAGAGTGGGGGTTGGCTCGCTTCTTGGCGCACTGACGTTTCCCACGCAGCCTCATCCTGGGGAGGCAAACCCTGACCACGTGCCAACCACTCGACATAAGCAGTGTGCTGCGGCTCGTCTGCTCCCTCAAAGGGGGGCGTGAGAGCGCTGTACCAGACCACCAACCCGGCATACAGACCCAGTGTCAGGGTCAATACCAAGGGGGGCCGTCTTCGTCGGTGTGTCATCCCCAACCCGGGACTGGTCATCAGTTTGCCAAAGGCTCTACTACCAGAATGTCAAGTAACGTACGATCAGACGGTTGCCCGGCGGGGGGCTGGTCGACGGGAAGACGACCGCTGCCATCCGGTGCGTAAAGGCCTACCCACACGTAGACCGGACCTTGTGGAGCATCGTCCGGAATGACCAGGGTATGTTCATCAAGAATGTGCTCGCCCGGCCGCCAACTGGATGTGGGGCGAGTCCAGCTCGCTGGCATCCCATCGGATTGTGTCAGCAGCACGTCGTTTCCATCCATGAGGTGAACAAAGACGTGGTAATCCTTGTCCAGCGCCATTTCGGATCGCCAGGACAGGCTAACCTTGAGCGATTCACCAGGAGCAGCGATTCCCTGGATGTCGGCCCCTGCCAACCGGACGGCATTGCCAAACAGCGTGTCCGGCCGGTGAGGCATAAGCGCCGGTGTGGCCACAAACAGCCAATCGTCCAGGCGCATCGGCCCGGCCATAACCGCCTGCGCGACCTCTGATCTCCACATCTCAGTGGCGGGCACGGTAGCGCCGTTCGGTTGAAGCAGAGCCACCTCCAGCTTGTACTCACCAGCCGGCATCTGACCCGGTAGCTGCAGGTAGGCGCGCCGCCACATCAGGTCGCCTCTGCGGCAGTCTGGCAGGCTGAGCGTGGCCAGGCCTAACGAACCGACCGTTTCTGCCCACACTTTTCCATCCCGGCCCACCAGGCGGGTTCGCTGCTGCCAATCCTCGGTTGGCTGCACCAATACTTGCCAGTAAAAATCAACAAACGCCGAATGCCCGGGTCGGGGATTGTCCAACGGTAGGTTGTAGCCCAATAACCGCAGCGTCTCACCAAAATCGGCATCCGTGCGGTGAGACAGCGACAGCGCAGTCGCTTTGATCGGAGCCGCCGGTCGCGAAACCTGTACCCGACCCAGTTCACGGGAAGTCTGATCGGCGTCATCCCTGAGGCGCTGTCCGGTGGCTTGGTCCTCCAACCCCAACGACACTATCATTTCGGTCGGCGGCAGAGCTGGGGAAAGAGCGATCTCGACGGTCTGCTGAAGGATCCGGTTGGTTGGCCAGCGGGTCACCGGGTAGAAGCGGAGCACAGACTCACTCCGCTCGACATACGGCGGAGAATCGTCCGGACCGATGGCCAGATAGACCTTGTACTTGGTGGCGGCTGGATCGCGCAGCATCCAGTAGAATGTGAGCTGAGCACTGTCTCCTGGAACTAGGTTGGAGGCTGACCATGCTTGCAGACACAACCCACCGGCCCAGCAGATATTGGTAGGGGTAGCCGCCGCCGGGACGGTCACGACGATCGGCGGTTCGGCTGTGTATCCTTCGACCTTGACCTTCAGCCAGGGTGACGTGAAATCCTTGGCTTCGAACTTGACCCAGCGTGACTCGGCATGATAGGGCAAGAGACCCGGATCGAAGGTGTTCGCGGGCGTCGGCTCGCTCACAAACCATACCCGGCAATGACTATCGGCGACCGATTGAAAGCGCTCCAGAACTTGCCCGATTTCGCCACCTTCGGCCGGGGGGATGACCTCGACGGATGCTGAGCCATGATAGTAGTAGCGCCAGACCGGCAACACCCGTGCGTTATGCAGCACGACGATATCTTGTTCCTGCACCCGGTCAGTCAGGTACCGGGCTGCTGCCCGTAGGTCGTCGCGAGCAAAGGACGGATGGTGAAACTGGTGCACAAGCCAACCGGCGTTCACCGCGGCCGCCCCCAACAGAATCATGACCGCCCCAACCCTCCAGTCACGCCATAGAGCCCCCCCACCGGCACCCGCCAGCAGTCCAGCCGGCACCAGGAGCAGCACCCAGTCCGGATCGTTGCCCGGCAGGTTGCGCGCCACCATCGCCAAACACGGCACCAGCAGCAGGGAGAACACGAACACCCATTGACGTGCCCGTCGCGGGCGACTGGTGAGCCAGGCTAGCGATGAGACGCCCAGCGCCACCAGCGGGGCCAAGCGCAAGGCCACCAGGATCGTGGAGGTTCCACCGGCAACCGAAGGACGGATCACCTCGCGGACCTGGGTCCAGGTTGGACGGAACAGGTCGTAGTTGGCGACAAGCACCCCACTGGCCACGGCGGTGAGTGCAATCACCGTGACAGCCAGGAGCATCCATGGCAGATAGGGGCGCCCGAGCTCCTTACGGAGGGCCCACGTCGCCAGTGCCAACAATTCGACCAACAGCATCCAGAAAGCGGCCGGCGCGATGGCAACCACCAAGATGCAGGACGCTATCCAGATAGCAGCCCGGCCGGCGTTAGGCTGCCGGCCGCTTATCAGCCTGGCCAAGGCCCAGACCGATAGGACCGCGGCTGCCAGACCCCACGTGTGCGGGTTCGCGGCTTGCGCGTTCCACACCCAATACGGCGAGACTGTGGCCACCAGGGCAGAGCCCAAACCCGCGGCGCGACCAAAGAGGCGGCGATTGGAAACATACAACAACGCCACGGTCATGGTGGACGCCCAGACCCCGACCAACCGGATAGCCAGGACCGAATCCCCGGCCGTCAGTCTGGTCACTGCAAGCCCGGAATAATAGAGCGATTGCTCCCCTGCCGAGAGACAGACCGAGGGGTTTTCCTGGTCATCGCCGCCGGGCAACTCGGAGCGGCACAAACTGACGCCCTCGTCGATCCAAAGAGGTTGGCTGTCAAGACGGTAGATCCTGAGAGCAAACGCCAACCAAACAAGCGCCAGCACCGTAATCCCGGCCACCCGTCTCTTATGAAAACGCCATGATCTCACGGTCCAAAGCGCCTTGGCGCCGTTGCACCGCTTGTCGCACGTCCGTCAGACGGGTCAGCGGTTGCCCCTGGGATAACCAGTGAGCCGTTCAACTCTCCCGACCGAGATCCGTTCGCCAGCCTCACCCGCGCCGTCCGCTCTTGGCCGTCGTCGAGAGACCCGGTTCCGGCAGACCGTGGCTTCGAACTGGGGTCGTTTGCCATTACGTTAGCTTTCAATCCACCCGCACCTTGCTGAGAATCAGATAATCGTCAACTAGTCGGCCGTCCTCGGTCCTCAATTGGAGGCGCCGCAACGCGCCGGCCGGGGTCCAATAGTACACTCCCACCTCCACCTCGTGAACCGAAGCGGGCGTGTCAGCTGCCACCTGTAACTCGTAGACCGCTTCTACCAGCTGACCTGACAACCAGTTGGACGTGCCGCCGGGTGCAGGGGCATCCAGTTGCGCATAAATGCGGTTCGAAGGGTCCTCCAGGTCACGAACATGGGTAAACACTGTGTAGTCGATATCCATGTCGGCCAGCGCCTCCCAATACAGCGTCAGTATCAACGTGTCACCCGGCCGCAGCCGACGCGGTACAACCTTGTAGCCGCGCAGTGCCATTTGGTTGCCGAAATTGTAAAACACGGGATTCTCTATTGTGGTCTGCTGTTCCCGAGCCACCGAAATCGGCGCCAGAAAGACGGCATCCGCTCCATCCACAGTGTGCAACCGCTCCCCGGTCTCAAAACTGTACATTCCCACAACCAGCTCGGCTTGGGTAGGTGAATAGGTAGTCCCGGCTACTTGAACCACGTAACGGTTGCGCACTTGCTGGCCCGGCGTCAGCAAGGATGTCGGTTGAAGTCCCTGGCCCAGATACATGTCCCGTTGGGCTACCGGCGCACCTATCACAGGATCATTCAGGTGGACAAACACGCTCCAATCTTGTTCCATCGGAGCCAGAACCTCCCAATACAGTGTGATCTCTAGCTGGCCCCCTGGCGCGGCTTTTTGCACCGGCAGATCGTAGCCCAACAAACGCATCGGTCCCAGGTCCACCGGCTTTGGGTGAGAGATCGATGACACCTCGGCCGGCGAAGGTGGGGTTGGCGGTCGATACGCCGGCGCTATCCATGCCAGCGGAGCGGCCGCGGAGATGACAAACAGGAAAGCAGCCAGCAGGATGCTGCCCAGCCCACCTACACGCCGCGGCAGCCAGCCAAAGAGCCCACCCACCAGAAGGATGGAAATGGCCGAAATCGCCGGAAAAACCAAGCGCCCCTGAGAGGACCAGGTGACGGTAGCCCAGCGAACCAGACCAACCATCACCGCCACGGTCCAACCCGATAACAGCGCGGTCGGCCATAGCCGCTCAACCGCCACCATGATTTGCACCGGCAACCGGCCAGGTCGCGGTACAGCTCGCCATACCTGGCGGCCGACCCAGACCAACAGCCCGAAAGCACCAACCACCGCGATGGTATTGAGCGTCCGATAGATCCAGTCAGCCATCGGAACGTTGACGCCACCAAAGAGGCCCCAGTATGAGAGCGAGAATCCCCATCGCTCGCCCCACAATTGCACTGGATTGGCCGGTTGAGCCCGCCGGCCCAGCACTTGAATGAATGCGTTCCACCCCAACCAGTCGCCGTACAATCGCACGTTGCGAGCATACCACCAGCCTGCAATGACAAGCGTCGGGATCAGCAAGGCTGCTCCGCGCCTCAGGAATTCGGGCAGCCAACGCCGCCGGCCCTTCTCGCTCCATTGGCGCCATCTCGACACCAAGCATGATACGAGAGCCAGCGGAATGAGCCCCAGCGCGCTGGTCTTGGTCAGCGCACCGAAACCCATCACGATTCCCAGCGCCAGGCTGCGGCGCAGTGGCAGACTACCGTTGCGCTGGCTGAACTCCCAGTTCCGCAGCATGAGAAGGAGGGCAGACGAGCAGAGCAGCACCGCCAGATTGTCATTGTTCACTGCCCCGCTGATGAACAAAAACATGGGCGTGAACGCATTGACCGCTGCTGCTGCCAGCGGCAAATCCGGACGGCCAGGAAAGACGATTCGCGCCAGGCACCAGGTCAGCCATACCGTTCCAACACCCATGAGCACCGACACAAGTCGAACGATGCGAACTGCCAGGATCGTCCCGCGCCAGGCAGGTAGCGAAGGATGGACTGCCAGATTGGTGTTGCCATCCATGGTGATGACCCCATTATCCACATGTGGATTCAGCCATCGCACCTCGTCCATGTCCCGTGTGTCAACCCAGGCAGTGAGCGCAGCTGCCAGGGCATAATACAACGGCTGCTGACTCGCTTCTTGCTTCCACGGCCCCGGATTGCCAGGATCCTGAACTGGAAGGGGATTTCCGTCCGCCAGGTGTTTCACCAGAGGATAGTGCCACAATTCATCGGACGCTTCGAAAACTGGCGTGGTGAGGGCGTAGGACACCCCCAGCAGGAGAAAAAGTGCGAGGATCAGGATGAGCGAGCGCATTCGGGGTAGCTACAGCTTACTAGTCCCGGATCTCCAGGGTTGCCAGAACATCCAACGTCGTGCGGGCGATGGAGTCCCACTCAAAGCTGCGCGCCAGCTCGCAGGCGCCCGCTGCCAGCGTCTCACAGAGCTCCCGGTTCTCGCGCAGAGTCACTACCGCCTCCTCCAAGGCATTCGGAGCCGCCGGGGGCACCAGATAGACGTTCTCGCGGTGTCTCAGCTCCGGCAGATCAATGGCCGGGGTGGTCGTGACGATTGGCCGGCCGTGGGCTAACGCCGCCATGAGGCTACCCCGTCGGAACGAGGCACCGTCGCGGTACGGCAAGACACAGATATCCAACGTCAGAAAGTGAGCAGAAACCTCTTCCGGACTGACGAAACCCGTCCAATGCACCTGCTCTTCGATACAAAGACGTTTGACCAGCCCATCTATCGCATCCGAGTAGGCCTGGATGGTGGGATCGCTACTGCCGGTGCGCCCGCCAATCATGACCAGCCGGACGGGGACACCCCGTTTGTTGAGCCGTTGCACGGAGGCCAGAAGGTCTTCCGCGCCTTTTCCGGCATGAAGAAACCCAAAAAAGCCCAATAGGGTCTCGTCTTCCAGCGTCCCCCAGCGCTTGCGCCACAGGGCGCGATCGTAACGGGCTGGCGGCGCCGGCGCAATATTGCTGCCGATAGGGATCAACGCCAGACGGTGTGCGGCTTTTCTGGTCCGGAGCAGGAGCAGGTCCTCCTGGTTGGTGACGATCACCAGGGAGGCACGTCGGGCTAGCGCAGTCAGGGCCACGTGGCGGAGCCGGCCCGCTTTTGGGAAGAGGTAAGGAGCCTTCAGATCGTGAAAGGTGACCGCTAGCGGTGCGCGCGCCAACCGGCCGGGAAGCAGGTTAATAGCCGGATGCATTTGGTAAGCAGCCGCCTGATACTGCAGGTTCACAACGGATACCCCGGTATCGCGGACCCACCGTCGGATTTGGCGCGCGGTTGACCAGTTCCAGCGCGCCACTTCCGGATAGACGAAGCAGTTGGCTGGCAAACCTTCTGCATGACAGCCACGACGCGTGAGGATGTAAACCTGATGACCCAGGTTGGCAATCGATTTGGACAGTTCGCGAGTATAATCCCCCACTCCGCCCTGCATAGGGGGATACTCCCCAGTGACAATCCCAAGTTTCACGGCACCTCGATCGGTTCGTCCGGGGAAGCGGGGGGCAAGCCACTCTTGAGGACCTGCCAGTATGCCGATACGCGCTGTTTGCGCAGTGAGGATTTGTGACCCACCAGCGCCTTGGCTGCTTCTATCCCTAACTGCCAGGCATAATTGCCCAACAGGAACACCCGTAGCGCGGCCGCGGCGGCGCGGCCATGGTACGTGCGGAAATAGCGAAGCTTGCTCCGTTGGAAACAGATATGACGGCGTACCAGCACCTGCTCACTGCTCTTTCCCTCGTGGTGTACCACCTGAGCATCGGGGTAGTAGACCACCCGCCAACCAGCGTCCTTGATCCGGTGCTGCCATTCCATCTCTTCCGAGTACATGAAATATCCGGGGTCCAGCGGACCCGTCTGCTCGTACGCCTCACGCCGTACCATGAGACAGGCCCCCACAACCCAATCCACGTCCGCGGCAACGTCATCTGGATGGTCCAGGACATAGTAATGAGCCAGCAGCCGGCGGGGTGCCCACGATTGTATCCAGGTGCTCTCAAAGAACCCAGTAGCCAGGGTGGGAAAACGCCGCCGCGATGATTGCACCCTTCCGTCAGCATAACGCAACTGGGGACCCAAGGCGCCCACGCTCTGGTTCCGGTCAAGAAATTCGACCATCTGGCTTAATGCGGCCCCCACTATCTCCGTGTCTGGGTTTAGCAGCAGCAGATAACGACCATCGGCCTTAGCGAGGCCGAGGTTGTTACCTCGGCTAAAACCGACGTTTTCATTCAGAGCCAGCGTACGCACCGCTGGGTAATCGGCCGCAACCATTTCCATGCTGCCATCACTGGAGCCGTTGTCCACCACAATGACCTCCAGCGTCAGCGAACCGCGTCCGGAATGTACCGATTCCAGGCACTGCCGCAACAGAGGCCGGACGTTCCAGCTGACAACGATGATTGAAAGATCCAAAGCGCAGTGCAGCCGATCTCGCGCTCCGGGCTCCGAGCTACAAGCTGCGATGAACAGTGTACTCGGCCAGGTCGATGAGCGCTTGGCGACAAACGTTGTCAGGCAGGTTTTCCAGGGCCTGCCGGGCAAGCTGGGAATGCCGCGCCGCTTCCTCCCTGACTCGATCCACGACGCCGGAGTCCCGTATAGCGTCCACAGCCAGTCGGATAGGTGCGGCTCCCCGCTGGCCCTCCAGAACCGCCAAAATCCGCTGATCTCCTGGACTCTGCTCCAGGAAAAGAATCACCGGCAGAGTGACCAGACCCTGGGCCAGATCACTTCCCAAGGGCTTGCCCACTTGAGCCTCGCTGCCGGCAAAGTCCAATAGATCGTCCACTATTTGGAACGCCAGGCCCAATTCCGCACCATACTGGTGCAAATCAACCCTGATCTCCGGCGAGACCTGGGCCAGTACGCCAGCCGCCTCAGTTGCCAGTACGAAAAGCGAGGCGGTTTTGGCAGAGATGCGCTGCAAGTAGCTTTCCCGGTCAACAGCATGATGTTGAGTGGCGAACATCTGCTGCAACTCGCCGTTGCAGATATTCATCAGCGCCTGCGAAAAAAGCCGCATCACCGCCACGTTTTCGGTCTGAGAGGCGAGATCGGCCGCCCGGGCAAAAAGATAGTCACCGGTGAGTATAGTAGCTCCAGGGCTCCAAGTCGCATTGAGCGTTGGATTGCCCCGCCGGATCAATGAACCATCTATGATATCGTCATGAACCAACGTGGCGGTGTGCAACATCTCAACGGCGGCTGCCAGGTTGACCGCTAGCCGGCAGTCCGCACCCAGCATTTGGCAGGTTAGGAGCGCTGTAACCGGTCGAATGCGCTTACCTCCGCTGCGAATGAGATGCACAACCGCCCGGGTGACGACCTCGTGCTGGCGAGGGTCTTCCTCAAGCATCCGCGCTTCGACCAGAGCCAGTTCCTGTGCCACCAGTTCCAGTGATCTCTGCATGTTCAAGCGTCTTACCTATCTTCGTAAAGAGCTCCAATACGTTCTCTGTTGTTTGCCGGCCCACCTCAGCCGGCGACAAGCCGCGCAGATTCGCCACCCGCTCCGTTACGTACCGCACGTAGGCCGGTTGGTTGCGTCGACCGCGGTGCGGCGCAGGTGTCAAATAGGGTGCATCCGTTTCAACCAGCAACCGGTCCAGCGGAATCTGTTTGGCCACCTCCTGTAGCCCGATGGCGCCAGGAAACGTGACCGGGCCGCTCAGGCCGACATAGAACTGCAGGTCCAGAACGGCCGCCAGATACTCGGTGCCGCCGGCGTATGAGTGCAGCACGCCGCGGCCATGGCCATCATCGTCGGTCCACTGGGTCAGGAGCGTCATCGTCTCCTCAGTGGCGTCCCGATTGTGAACGATAACCGGCAGCGCCAACTCGGCTGCCAACTCCAATTGTGCCGCAAAAGCACGACGCTGAGCATCGGCCGGCGAGAGGTTGCGGAAAAAGTCGAGGCCGATCTCGCCGACCGCCACCACCCTTGGATGGCAGGCCAGCCGGCGCAACTCAAGGAGTGTTTTCCGGTCAAGACTCTCAGCATGGTGAGGATGGACCCCAACGGCCGCCACGACCGACGAGTGTCTCTCCGCCAACGCCACCGCCGCCTGACTGCTTTCCAGATCAACACCCGGATTTACTATCGCTATGACGCCCACCTCTTCGGCCGCCGCAATGACGCCGTCTCGATCCCGGGCAAAAGCCGGCATGTCCAAATGGCAGTGGGAGTCAATCAACCTGATCACGCCTGGGTGAGGCCTGCAAGGCGCATCCCATCTCGAAGGATAGCCTGCACCTTATTCTCATGGGTGGTCTCACAGTACACGCGGATGATGGGTTCGGTGCCGGAAAACCGGACCAGCATCCAGCCGCCATCTTCCATCAGAAATTGGTGCCCATCGACCGTGACCAGACCGGTGACCGCCAGGCCGCCCAAGGTGGCAGGCCGGGCCGCATTCACGCGGTTCAGGATCGCATCACGCTCCTCGGCCGGGAATTGGCTGTCGATCCGGTCGTAGTAATGAGGACCCACCCTGGAAAACAGCAGCTCGATGAGCTCTGAGGGCCGTTTGCCCAGCCGCACCATCATGTCCAACAAGTACAAACCGGCCAAAATGCCGTCGCGCTCGGGCACGTGACCACGGAAGGCGTACCCGCCGCTCTCTTCACCTCCCAGCAGTGCGCCCGTTTCGGTGAACTTGGGTGCAACATACTTGAAACCGACGCCGGTCTCGATGATGGGAACCCCATACTGCTGCCCCAGGATGTTAAGCATCTTGGTGCTTGAGATGGTTTTGACGATCGCGCCACGCTCGCCACGCACCTCCAGGAAATAGTACCCGAGCAGCGCATAGACTCGCAGCTGGTCCACGAATCGGCCGTGCTCATCTCCCAGCCCGACCCGATCGGCGTCACCATCGTTGATGATGATTACATCAGCTCCCAACTCACGTCCCCGAGCGAGAGCCGGGTCCACGTTGGGCGGGATAGGTTCGGGCCGGAGCATATCCGGAAACAGCGGATGACGCTGGTTGTGAATTTCTATGATCTCAGTCCTGCCCCCACCCAGAATACGCGGGAACCAGCCGATGCCGTTGCCCCACATGCAGTCAACCAGTATCCGCAGGCCGGCCTCTTTGATTGGCCGGACATCGATCAGCAGTTCCAGTTGGGCAAGATAATCGGGATTGGGGTCCCAGTACCGGACAAGACCCTGCTCGATGCCAGTGGAGAGGTTCAACCGCTTCACCTGGTCAATATCTGGGATCAGGGCTTCTATACGGGTGAGATCCGCAGGAGCAACGGCACCTCCGGTAGCATCCCGCACCTTGAAACCGTTGTCCGTGTTGGGGTTATGGCTGGCGGTGATGTTCACCGCGCCGGCGGCGGCCTTGGCCACGACCGAGTACGAGATGACCGGCGTTGGCGACGCGCCCTCTATAAGCCAAACCGGGATTCCGTTTCCGGCCATCACCTCGGCCGCGGCCGCGCCAAAGTCCTCGCCGCGGTAGCGTTGATCGTGTCCTATGACAATGCCCCGCTGCGCTCCGCCGCACTCGAGCAGATAGGAGGCAAACCCCTGTGCACAACGTCGGACATTATCAAAGGTATAGTCCTCACCGACTGAACCCCGCCAGCCGTCTGTTCCAAACTGGATCTTGGCACCCATCTGGTCTCCTCGTTTTCCAGTGCCGGTCAGCGTTTCAACGTCGTCATTTCAGTGACATCCGGCACCCGCACGCCTGACCGCAGCAGCGCGAGATCCGAATCAACCATCGTTTCGATGAGTTCCTGGAAAGTGACCAACGGTTCCCAACCCAATATCCGGCCGGCTTTGGACGGGTCGCCCACCAACAGATCGACCTCCGCCGGCCTAAAGAACCGCTCGTCCGAGTATACGTGTTCTTGATAGTCCAGTCCCAGGTGCGAAAAAGCGATCTGGCATATCTCGCGGATTGCATGGGTCTCGCCGGTCGCTATCACAAAGTCGTCGGCGTGGTCTTGCTGCAGCATCAACCACATTGCCCGCACGTAATCGCCGGCGAATCCCATGTCGCGGCGGGACTCGAGATTGCCCAATGCGAGCCGATCGGACAACCCCAGCTTGATTGAGGCGGCGCCCACGGAGATCTTGCGCTCGACAAACTCGAGTCCTCGACGAGGCGAGCCATGGTTGAAAAGGATGCCCGAGGTGGCGTGAATGCCATAACTCTCCCGATAGTTGACGGTGATCCAGTGACCGTATGCCTTGGCTACGCCGTAAGGGCTGCGTGGGTAAAAGGGAGTGGTCTCTTTCTGCGGAACCTCCCGAACCCGACCGAATATTTCGCTGCTGGAAGCCTGGTAAAACCGGGTTGCAGGCCGGACGGTCCGGATTGCCTCCAGCATGCGCGTCACGCCCAACGCCGTAACCTCTCCGGTGAGGATTGGTTGCTGCCAGGAAGTGGGCACAAAGCTCTGGGCAGCCAGGTTGTAGACCTCGTCGGGTTGGTATTCCTGCAACACCTGGATCAGGCAGACTTGGTCCAGCAAGTCTCCCTGAACCAGCGTGATCTGATCTTGGATGCGTTCAATCCGGTCCAGTTTGACCACGCTGGCACGGCGGACCATCCCAATAACTTGGTAGCCACGTTCTAGCAGGAACTCGGCCAGATACGAGCCGTCCTGTCCGGTGATTCCGGTGATTAGCGCAGTTGGCATAGTAAACTCCTACTGACATGCGGCTGGAATTATAGCGTACATCGGTACCCCTAGCAACCGCCTTCCACGGTCGGACGACGCGACCGTTGCCAACCGGGGCCGGCACGAGCGGCTATTTGTAGGGTCCTGGCGGATATGATATGATGACCAAGTCACCAGGCACGACAGGCAATCCAGTTGAAACGGGCGCACGGTCTCTCGGCTCAGATGGTCACCGGCATGATTGGACTGGTTCTGTTGTCAGCGGTCGCGGCGGGACTCTCGGCGATCTGGCTGCTCCAACAAGAACAGCAGAGGCACGGGTCGGCTCTGCTAGACCAGGGAATCCGCGCCTCACGGACGTTGTACGCTGCTGCTGTCAATGAGGTGGACCGGTTAGCTATGCTCACTGCCCAACGCCCCACGGTGCGCTCGCTGGTTGCCAACGACCCGGATCACCTCCTGACTGCCTATCTGGAGCAGCTCCTGGTCGGAACAGATCTGGACATGATTGTGCTTTGCGACGCGGCCGGCAAACCATTGGCCAGCTCCGGCCAGGACGCCAGCACCGATTGGTGTGCCCAAACCCGATCGGTGGGCTGGCTGGCAGCGACCGAGCCGATCCTTGGACCGGACGGCGGGCACATGGGCATCGCCTGGGTTGGGATCCGGTTGGATGACCAGTGGGCCAGGCAGATGAGACTCCAGACGGGTCTGGAACACACGCTTTTTGCCAATGACGTTGCTTTGGCAACCAGCCTGACAGGCCAAGAGCCAGCCGAACCTAATTCTGGCTCGGAGCAGACCACCTATCTGACCTCTCGTTTCAGCCTGGGCGACAGGCATCTTGAGTTTGAGGTGGCGCTGGATGTGACAGCTGCAGTGGAACGCCAGCGCAGGTTGGCCTGGTCCCTGGCAGGATTCATCTCTGCGATCGCGTTGGTGACCACGTCGGCCGGCGCGCTGCTGGCGCATCGCATTGGCCGCCCGCTGAAAGAGCTGGCGGAGGCAGCCACCCGGCTCAGCAACGGTGACCTTACACGGCCGGCTGCAGTGGACACTCGCGTGCGTGAGGTGGACCTGGCGGCCCGGGCTCTGGAGGGCGCGCGCGCCGACCTGCTGCAGACACTCACCGAGTTGAGAAACGAGAAAGAGTGGACCGATCACCTGCTCGAAGCGATCGTGGAAGGTATCATGACACTGGACCATCACGGTCGGATCACGTTCTTTAGCCACGGCGCAGAACGGGTCACCGGCTGGCAGCGAGATCAGGTGGTCGGCCGGCCGTGCGACCAGGTATTTCCGGTGAGCGACACCACACAACCCTTCAGCCAGTTCATACCGGCTCCCGGTTTGAAGCGCAAGATACCGGTCAAGCTGCCTGCCGGACGAGAGGCCGTCCTGGCGTTTACGGGCGCCCGATTAACTCCGGTCGCCGGTGGCGGGGATAGGGTCGCCCTGGTTTTTCGCGATGTCAGCGAGGAAGAAGCCGTCCGGCGCTTGCTGGCCCATTTCCTGGCCAACGTATCGCACGAATTCCGCACCCCGCTCTCGGCGCTCGCAGCCTCGGTCGAGCTCCTGTTGGACCAGGCAGCCTATCTGAGCGCCACCGAACTGGGCGAGTTGCTGACGACGCTTCACCTGGGTGTGCTCGGCCTGCAGACGCTCGTTGATAACCTGCTGGAGACGGCTAGTATTGAGGCTGGTCGTTTTCGCGTGGCCGCCCGCCCGACCGATCTGAAGGACATCATTGCTGAGGCCGTAGGAATGATGCAACCACTCCTGCGAAAGCACTATCAGCGTCTGGCGGTGGACTTGCCTGCGGCGATACCGATGATCGAGGCCGACCCCAGGCGAATAGCGCAGGTACTGGTGAACCTACTGTCGAACGCCAGCAGATACGGGCCGGATCATGCAGAGATCACGGTGAACGTCACGTCCACTGATACGCATGCGCGAGTGGCGGTCACCGACCAGGGCGCGGGCATTCCGCCGGGAAGACTCGGGGATCTCTATCGCGGTTTTGCCCTCAGCGGCGAGGGAAATGACCAAATACAGGTCGGCGTCGGCCTGGGGCTTTCGGTCGTAAAGGCCATTGTCCAGGCGCACGACGGTCAGGTTGGAGTTTCCGGAAGCACCTTCTGGTTCACTCTTCCACTTCACCGACCCGCATCGGGTGCGGCCAATCGGGCGGACGAAACGGCCGCTGAGGAAATCGGGAGTTCGCGGTGAAGGCTCTGATTGTGGATGATGACCGGGTACTGGCCGACGTGTTGGCCTTTACGCTACGCCGTGAGGGTTATCAGGTGGTGCAGGCCTTTGACGGAGAGACGGCTCTAGAGCGCTGGCAGGCGGACCGACCCGATCTGATCATCCTGGACGTCAATCTGCCTCGATTGGATGGTTTTTCGGTATGCCGCCGAATCCGGGCGCAGGCGGACACACCGATTCTCTTGCTGACCGTCCGGGATCAGGAAGAGGATATCCTTCGCGGGTTGGGGCTGGGCGCGGACGACTATATCACCAAACCCTTCAGCCCGCGCCAGTTAGTAGCCCGCACTCAAGCAGTCTTGCGCCGCTCCGGTCAGCGACCGACCAGTTCAATCCGAACGGTAGGAGATATCCAACTGGATCCCAGTCGCCGCGAACTTGGCGTAGGGCAGGGCCCGACGGTTTCGTTGACACCGCTCGAGTGTCAGTTGCTCGAGTGCCTGATGATAAACGCCGGTCACGTGTTGACGTATGATGCAATCATGGCCCACGTTTGGGGTCCTGAGGGCGGAGACCGCGACATGCTCCGTCAGTTAGTCCGCCGGCTACGCCAGAAATTGGACCAGGCTTGCCCGGGTGAATCCAGTCGCGTGGAGACAGTCCCTGGCCTGGGTTACGGACTGGTGCTAGCCTCTGTGCATTCGTGAGCTCCTGACGGGTGCCGTGTAGGCCCCATTTGTCACAGCTCTGTCATAGCTTTGTCACATGGCCTGTCATCTCGACGGGCTATAGTGTCTGTTGAACGCCGCAGCTGGTTCTGCACGCCAGTGCACCGCTTGGAGACCCGCTGATGACACTGACCCAGTCCGGAAATTGCCTGGAACTCGATGAACTGACAACCACCGTGTCACTGGCTCGGCGATTGCCTCGCGAACTGGCCTGTGAGTGCCACGCGGTCCCGATTGCAGCGGAAGACAATCGCCTGACCGTGGCCATGGCAGACCCACTTGACCAGCGGGCTCAGGCTGCGGTGACGGACGCCCTTGGCACGAAACCTTACATCGTGCGGGCCAGCCGCGTTGCGATAGATCGTGTTTTGGCCCAGGTCTGGCAGCCAGACGAGTCATCGCTCGGACTGCGAATTGGCGACGGCAATGTGCCGTATACGGAATCCGCCCTGGCTTACGGCCGCCGGCTGGCGGGTTTGTTGGGCGCCCGCCTCGAGATCTCGGCCGCTGCCAGACCAGCCGAACTTCCGGCCGGCCCAGGTGACGCACCACTGCCACAGGATCAACAAAGGTGGTCAAAGTACGAACCTTGCAGCGATGCGGATGCCCCTTCTGGCGTCATGCTGATCATATACCAACCAAAATGGCCGCTCCAGCAATTGCTGCTACTGATCACGGCTGGCGAACCGCCTGGCGATGCGGTGAAATGGACCACCTTGCTGGCGCGCGCGGTCAACGCTAGCGTCAACGTGCTGGCAGTGGTGCCCACCAAACCAGAAGGACTTGCCGCACTGCTGGACTCGCGGTCAGAGCTTGGCAGCCAGTTGCATCACCTGGCACGCGAACTAGCCGTCGAGAACGTCCAGGCGACCCTCCGACTGCGGGAGCAAGATCCAAGTCAGGAGAGTTGTTTCGACGCGGTGGTGGGCGAGTCGTACGATCTGATGCTGGCGACCCGGGCCACATGTGAGCGGTGGCTTTGCGGTTGGAGACGCCCGTTTCTGATCATGGGCGCGACATCAGATGGATCTCCGTGGCAGACAAGTGACGCGGCGCTCGTTGGCGAACCAACAGGAGGAATGTGATGCATCTTGTCAGACGCGTCGTACTATGGTTGGTCATTCTGACGTGTTCCACCACAATCACCGGCTGCGCCACTCAGCCGAGATACAACCAGCAAGGGGGCCCTGAAGGCACGATCAGCATCTCTGGAGCGTGGGCGCTCTACCCCATGATGGTGCGGTGGGCCGAGGAGTATCAGTTAGCCTATCCGGGGATCCGCTTTGACATCTCGGCCGGAGGAGCCGGAAAGGGCATGGCGGATGCGTTGGGCAACGCGGTTGACATTGGGATGGTTTCTCGCTCCATCTATCCAGAAGAGATCAAGAAAGGCGCTTTTGCGGTTGCAGTGGCCAAGGACGCGGTCATGTTGACCGTCAACCAGGATAACCCGGTGTTGGCTGATCTTCAGAGGCGCGGAGTCACCCAAGAGACCCTGGTCGGCATCTATATCACGGGCGAGGTCACCACCTGGGGGCAGGTAGTTGATCGCTCTGAGGTTACCGAACCCATCCATGTCTTCACACGCTCCGACGCTGCCGGCGCCCCAGCCACCTGGGCTGAATACCTTGGCGGACAACAAGAGGACCTATTGGGCGTCGGGGTATACGGCGACCCAGGTCTGTTGGATGCCGTCATCAAGGACCGTCTCGCAATCGGGTTCAACAACCTGAACTATGCTTACGACCTTGAGAGCGGCAGACCAGTAACCGGGGCAACAGTCATTACGCTGGATGCCAACTCAAACCAGAGAGTCGACCCGGACGAGCAGTGCACCACCAAGAACCAGGCGGTGGAGTCTGTCAGCCTGGGCCACTACCCCTCGCCGCCGGCGCGACCGCTCTATCTGGTCACCCGGGGAAAACCGACCGGCCTGGTCCAGGGTTTCATCCAGTGGATTCTGGAAGAGGGTCAGCAGTACCTGGACGAGGCGGGCTATATTGCACTGCCCCGGGACACAATTTCCCGGGAGCTGGAACGGATCAGGTGAGGAGAATCGCAGCCAAGCTGTTCAACCCCAAGTCGGACCGTGCCGGGTCAGACCCGCGACGGTCACGGCGTTGGTGGAAACGGGTCGCCTTGGACAAATCGGCCCACTATACGATGCGTTTGCTGACCATGGCGACCGTGGGTCTGGTTCCCCTCATCGCGGGTGCTCTCCTGTGGCGAGCCTGGCCCATTCTTGCCACCCATCGGCTGACGTCGCTGCTGTTCTCCCAGGCCTGGCACCCTTTGCGCGGAGAGTTTGGGTTTCTTCCGTTCATCATGGGCACCCTCTGGGTGACCACGGTGGCAATGCTGCTGGCCGTCCCGCCGTCACTGCTGACCGCCATTTACCTGGCGGAATATGCGCCGGTGCGGGTCCAACGGCTCGCCAATCCGGTGATCGACCTCTTGGCCGGTATTCCGTCGGTGGTCTATGGGGTTTGGGGGGTGCTGGTGATTGTGCCGCTTGTCGGCAACCAGATTCTCCCGTTTGTCAGCCGTCACCTGGGCGCGTTGGCCCTATTTCGAACCGACAATCCGACCGGGTTCGGCGTGTTGGCCGGTGGCGCGGTGTTGGCAGTGATGATCTTTCCATTGATCATTGCCGTTGCCCAGGATTTGATCCGAGCTGTGCCACAGGGATTGCGAGAGGCCTCGTTGTCACTGGGAGCCACCCGTTGGCAGACTGTCAAGCACGTGGTGCTGCGAAGGGCACGCGCGGGGGTTGTCGCGGCTGTCGTGCTGGGCTGTTCCCGCGCCTTGGGCGAGACGATGGCTGTGCTCATGGTGGTGGGCAACGTGCCCCAGATCCCACGCTCGATTTTCGACGCAGCCTATCCTTTGCCAGCACTCATCGCCAACAACTATGGGGAGATGATGTCGGTTCCTCTGTATGATGCCGCTCTTTTAGGCAGCGCACTGGTCTTGCTGCTGGTCGTGCTAGGATTTAACGTGGCGTCCCGCCTGGCAGTCATGCGTCTGGTCGGAACCAATTAAGGGAGGCTCTCGTGAAACAGCACCGACGCCGGCGGTTAGAGGAACGCTTCTTTTTGGTTCTCATGGTTTTTTCCACCGTGACCGTGTTAGGCAGCCTGTTTCTTATCTTGTACACTATCATCCGCCGCGGTATGCCCGCCCTTTCGGTGGATATGCTGACAAAGGTCCCCAAGGGAGGCTACTATCTCGGCAAAGAGGGCGGTATCCTGAACGCGATCGTTGGGTCACTTTATCTGGCGGGCGGCGGCACGCTGATAGCGCTGGTTCTCAGCCTTCCCATCGCGCTCTACCTGCACAGTCATGCCCGTCACTCGCGGGTGGTGCACGTAACACGGCTGGCACTTGACGTGCTCTGGGGAGTGCCAAGTATTGTCTACGGGGCGTTCGGTTTTATCATCCTCCTCGCGCTGGGTATGCGGGCTTCTCTGCTCGGCGGGATCATTGCCCTTGCCTTGCTGGAACTGCCCATCATGACCCGCGGCATGGACGAGGCCATCGCGATGATACCCGATGCGCTCAAGGAGGCGTCGTATGCGCTGGGGGCAACCCACCTGGAGACGGCCGTGAAAGTCATCCTGCGTCAGTCGGCGCCAGCTCTGTTGACAGCAGTTCTGTTGGCGTTTGGTCGCGGCATCGGGGACGCGGCATCAGTGCTTTTTACTGCCGGTTACACTGATCGGCTGCCTGATTCGCTGCTTTCTCCGGCCGCTTCTCTGCCATTGGCCATATTCTTCCAGCTGGGCACTCCCTTTCCTGCGGTTCAACAGCGGGCTTACGCCTCCGCGTTGGTGCTGACTGTGATTGTGCTCGCCCTCTCAATTGCGGCGAGATATTTCGCCAAAAGACTCACCCGTAACGTCGTAAAATAGGTAGAGAGTCATGGAAGCAACCCAGATCCGCATCCAGGATCTCAACGTATGGTACGGATCACAGCACATCCTCCGCAACATCAACGCAGCCATACCGGCTCGCGGCATAACCGCGATTATCGGACCTTCCGGCTGTGGCAAGACCACGCTCCTTCGTAGTATCAACCGGCTGTTGGAGGAGACTGAGGGAATGCGCGTTTCAGGCCAGGTTCTTTTGGGCGGAGTCGACATCTACAGGCCCGGAGCAGATGTCACCGCCGTCCGCACGCGGATCGGTTTGCTGGCGCCCAAGCCATTTCCCCTGCCCATGTCAATCTATGAGAACGTGGCTTACGGACCGCGCATTCATGGCTGGCACAGCGGTCACCTGTACGAAATCGTGCAGCGCAACCTTGAGGCGGCGGGGTTGTGGGACGAGGTCAAAGATCGGCTGCGCACGCCCGCTTCCCGGTTGTCGACCGGCCAACAGCAGCGGCTCTGCCTGGCGCGAGCCCTGGCAGTGGAGCCCCAGGTGCTGCTGTGCGATGAACCGACTTCAGCACTAGATCCCATCTCTGCCCAAGGTGTCGAATCCCAGCTTCAACGGTTGAAACAGGACCACACCGTGGTGGTGGTGACACATATCCTGCGCCAAGCGCGCCGGTTGGCCGACAATGTCATGTTCATGTGGCTGGGCGAGTTGGTTGAAGAAGGAACAGCCGTTCAGTTGTTCACATCGCCCAACGATCCCCGCACCAAAGCCTACCTGGCGGGCAGCATCGGCTAAGCAGATAACTGCGGCGCTGTGATTCCGGACCGCCAGTTGGTTCACTTGTTCCATCATGAGCGGACCACCGGCCCCGGCACCGCCCCGCCATTGTCTGTCGCCAACGTTGTGTCGGTTTAGCACGGGTGCCGTCGTTACCGGCAGCCACTGCGCACCATCGGAAATACGTAGAGGTGGCGTTCCCATCAACGGAGGTACCATGCGCGTGTTCGTTCGGCTGGTGGCCATCACCCTGGCATTGACAACACTGGCTGGCAACCGTTCGTGGATCACGCAGGCCAGCGTCAACGGTTTTACGGGCGTCCTCTCTGGCAAGGGGCCTCTCATCCGGTTACAGGCGGGCACATTTGACCCGTTGACCCAACCGGAGCCAGATGGCTTGCCGGCCCTCCTTCGAGCCGCGTCCGAGGCCAACGGAAGCGCCGAGTATTGGATCGTGCAGTTTGGTCGGCCCGTCGGATCAGCTGACCGCGAGGCACTCGCCCAAGTGGACGCCACCGTACTGGATTACCTGCCCGACTATGCTTTTGTCGTCCGGATGGATACGTCGCCGGGATCAGTCGTGCAACGCGTGCCGGGTGTTCGGTGGATCGGAGAATACCAACCAGCCTATCGGGTTGCACCGGAACTGCACAGTTTGATCTCGCAGCACGGCTCGGAGCGGACACGGGACCTGGTAGTCAGCGTCTTTTCCGGCGCCGCCCTTGAACCGATCATCGAAAAGATCCGGGACTGGGGGGGTGCAGTTCAGCAGCAGAGCCAGTCGGAGTGGAAGAGCAAGCTCCATGTTTCATTGGATGTCGGGCAGTTGCCGCACCTGGCGGCTTTGGCAGGGGTGCGATGGATCGAGCCTGCGCCGCGGTGGGAACTGATGAACAATCAGGCAGCCACGGTAATGGAGGTTCGGCCCGTCTGGACCACGCACGGCCTGTACGGTGCCGGTCAGATACTGGGTATCTGCGACACCGGCCTGGACCGGGGCTCAACCAACCCGACCCAACTGCATGACGATTTCGAGGATGGAAGCGGGTCTTCACGCGTCATAGCCATTTTGGACACAGCCGGAGATGGAGACACAGCAGACCGAATCAGCGGCCACGGCACGCACGTGTCCGGGTCCGTCCTGGGCAACGGAGTCCGCTCGGGCGCGAATCCATCCACCCACACCTACCCAGACACGGCATACGCGGGGATCGCTCCTGAGGCCAGCCTGGTCTTCCAGGCGGCCGAAGCCGGGCCAGTCGGCGGTCTCGTGCTGCCGCCGGACCTCAATGACCTTTTTTCCCAGGCCCAACGCTACGGTGTCACCATCCACACCAATAGTTGGGTCAGCGAGGTAATCGGGCAGTACACGGAGAGCGCGGCCGAAGTGGACGAATTCGTTTGGAGTCATCCGGGCTTTACAATCGTGTTCGCCGCCGGCAATTCAGGTCGGGACACGAACCCGACCAACGGCATGGTGGACCTTTCGTCCGTCAACAGCCCGGCAACGGCCAAGAACTGCATAACCGTCGGTGCGTCCGAGAACAATCGGCCGGGAATCACCAGCACATGGGGAGGCCTGTGGCCGTCGCGCTTTCCCGTCGATCCAATCCGGAGCGACCGGGTAGCTGACCGGACCGACGGGATGGCGGCCTTTAGCAGCCGCGGACCCACGCAGGACGGCCGGACGAAACCGGACCTAGTGGCGCCAGGAACATACGTCGCATCCACCCGGTCTTCGGTAGCCTCCGAAAACGGGTGGGGCGTGGTCAACGACCACTACATGTACAATGGCGGCACCAGCATGTCCGCCCCCCTGGTGGCTGGCGCTGTCGCGCTCACCCGGGAGCACCTGACCGACGCGCACGGTCATACACCCTCGGCCGCGCTACTCAAAGCGATTCTGATCAACGGTGCAAACGACATCTCGCCCGGGCAGTATGGCACAGGGGCCTTTCGCGAGATTCCAGGCACCCGACCCACTCTGGTCTCAGGTTGGGGCCGAGTTGACCTGGGTCAGAACCTTTTCCCTGACGCAGGACGAATCTTGAGCTACCGCGACGAAAAGACCGGTCTCAACACAGGGCAGGTGGCCATGTACTCGTACCAGGTCATCAGCTCGGCCGCGCCCCTGAGAATCACGTTGGCATGGAGTGATTATCCCGGTGCCCCGGCCGCGCAGACCGCGCTGGTGAACGACCTCAACCTGCAGGTGACAGGTCCGGGCGGCGTGATCTACTACCCAACCGGCGGTCGGGGGCCGGACGCCGATCATACCAACAACGTGCTGGGCGTGGATGTCGTCAGTCCGCCAATCGGCACCTACGAAATAGCGGTGTCCGCCTTCAATGTGCCGTTTGGTCCCCAACCCTACGCGTTAGTCCTCAGCGGAATCGTCGGGAACACTCCACCGGTAATCGCCACCCTTCCCAACCCAATCATCCAAGCCAGTCAGTTCGCTGACGATCTGATTGACTTGTGGGCTTACACATGGGATCCTCAGACGCCCAATCCGGGTCTCACGTTCCAGATCACCAACCTCAACGACCCACCTGTGATCAATTCGGGCGTGTTTGTGGATGGCAATCGGCACATTGACGCCAATCCGGTCCCGGGCTGGATCGGGCAGGCTACAGTCGGCGTGATAGCAACCGACCCGGACGGACTGCTCGGCAGCGGTAGCTTTCTGGTGACGGTTACCAATATCCAATCCATGTACCTGCCCATCATCGCTCAGACCAATCCGCCGCCGCCCAGAATCAGCGTCAATCCACCGTCCGGACCTGTCGGGACGCCGTTCTATTTTACCGGAGCGCATTTTGCTCCCAATGAGACCATCTCACACTGGATCATCGCGTCCGACAACTATCGGGCGGACTTGGACGTCTTTCAGACAGGGAGCTCGGGCAGTTTCATCTACGGCGTCACCCTGATCGGTGGTTGGCCCAGCGGCATTTACGCCTATTATGCCCGCGGTTTTGTGACTCAGATCACTGCGCAGGTCCTTTTCACCGTTACTCCCGGCGGGCGAACCCCTACACTGGGCAGCAGACTCGCGCTGGAAAGCCAGATCGTCTTCAGGTGGAGCGACAACGATCTGCCGGGCTTTGCCGGCACTGGCCCGACCACCAACTCTGTGGTACACTGAAAATGCTGATGAAAATAAATACGCCCCGTCCACCTGCCGGCCGGGACAGAGGGAGAGAGAGCAATGACCAAGGTTGCGGTAGTTACGGATAGTGCCGCCAGCATCCCGGACGAGCTGATCCAATCATTGAACATCCATTGGGTCCCTTACTACATCCATCGGGGAAAGGAGACCCTGTGGGATCTGGTGACCGTCCATCGCGACGCCTTTTACCGATGGCTTCCCATGGCCACCGAACTCCCCAAGACCGCCAGCCCGGGCCCGGGCGACTATGTGACCATGTACCAAGGCCTGGCCAAGGAGGGAGTCCAGGAGATTATCAGCATTCACATGACATCCAAAGGCAGCGGCGCCTATCAGGCTGCCATGGCGGCCAAGTCGATGATGCTGGAGTGGCTACCAGAGTTGCGTCTGGAGGTGGTGGACACCCTCAACGTCTCGATGTGCCAGGGATGGATGGTGATCGAGGCGGCCCGCTCTGCGTTGGCGGGCAAATCGCTTTCCGAAATTGTGGGCCTTGTCAAGCGCATCATACCCACCGCGCGCATGATCCAGACGGCCGATTCCCTCAAATACCTCTACATGGGAGGCCGAATAGGCCAGGCCAAACGAATGGTCGGGTCGCTGCTCAACATCAAGCCACTGATCGGTATGGAAGACGGGGTCATCGTCGCGCTAGGGCAGGCGCGCAGCCGGAACAAGGCCTACCAGGCCATGGCGCAGATGGTTGAAACCGCCGCCGGCAAGATGGGCAAGATCAAGATTGCCTACGTCCACGCCGCGGCGCTGGAGGAAGTGGACAAGATCAGAACGCTGGTGGAGGAACGCCTAACATGTGTCGAATCCCTGGTTGCCGAGCTATCGCCAGCCTTGGGAGTTCACACTGGCCCCGGCACTTCCGGGCTCTGCTTCTACCCCGTGGCGGACTGACCGGCCGACCACAACCGGTCACTCTGCCAACTACCGGCCTCGCCGTTATTCGGCGAGTCTTGACCGGTACCGCCTCTATCTACCGGTCAGACAATTGCAGCCATCCAGTCGCGGATGGCACCCAAATACTGGCTCATGCCTACGGCCAGCAGGTCGTTGTGACCAGCCTCAGCAACCACCAGCAACCGTTTGCGCACGGCGCCGCACCGCTCATAGAGCGCGCGGCCGTCCACAACCGGAACAAGCCGGTCTTCCTCGCCGTGGATCACCAATGTTGGCGCGTTAACCCGGCTTATCTTGCCCAGGTTGTCAAAGCCGTCACGCGCCTCATCAAACCCGGCCATACGCACCCCCATGCGGGTTAACAGGCCGCCCGTGTCGGCAAATCCGGACTCGATAATCAGTCCATCCAGGTTCTCCGTGACCTGGCAGGCTACCTGGATGGCAGCCGCACTGCCCAGCGAGCGACCCATCACCACCTGCCGCGTCGGTTCCAAACCGTGCTCCCGGGCCACCGCGCCGGTCGCCTTGAACGCCAGAACCGCATCGCCAAGCAGCGTCCGGGCGCCAGGCTGCCCGCCACTCCGGCCGTATCCGCGAAAGTCCATCACCAGCAAGGTGACGTCCAACCAGGTGAACAGTGGGGCCAGCTCGTCGTAATCGGCCGCAATTTCGCCGTTGCCGTGAAAAAACACCAGCAACGGCGCATTGGGGCTGGCGGGAAACAGCCGGCCGCCCACGGTCACGCCCGGTGCCACCTCCACCGCCACCAGGCGGACTCCCTTTCCAGGCTCAACCCACCCACCTGCCTCGGGTCGGGGGCGAAAAAGGGCTCGCAGAACGTGTGGTGCTTCCAGCCGTTCCAGAGGGTTTTCCACTTGTGCCGGCTACCGGTTGGCTGTGTCGCCCAGACGGCGCAGACACCGCGCCAACGGGCTAGAGCGCGCCGCGCCGCACCCTTTACCCGAAATGCGCCGCCAATCGGTCCTGGAGCGCCTTCTCCTCGCGATACGCTGGACTGTCCAGCAGCTCTTGCACCGCGCCGGCCGTTCGCTGAGTAGCCGGCCAGTGCTCCTCGGCCGCCATCCGCAACAGCAATCGGGCCGCCAGAGCAGCCGCCTCACGCATGTCGGCCAGGTCCACTTTGTCCACCGTGTCGTATTGGGTGTGGCCGTAGCCTCGACCCTCGAGCGACCGGCCAGCCGACTGAATCCCACCGGTGGGTACGCCGGCCAGGAAGAACGGATAGTGATCTGAATGGGCGTTGACCGACTGCCCCACCTCAAATGTGGCCGCCATCTCTTCGCGCCACCGCTCAAAGAGCGGTTCCAGAACCGGCCACTCGTTCAGGACCAGGTCGCGCCGCATGTCGCGGGCACCGGCGGCATCCATGTTGAGGTAGAACCGGATTGTCGGCAGGTCGACGGCATGGGCCGCCGCATACGCTTGCGAACCCAAAAGACCAATCTCCTCGACCCCCCACAAGGCAAAGCGCACGGTGCAGCGCAGCGGCGGGGCGTGGGAAGCCAGCACTCTCGCTGCCTCCAGCAGGGCGGCCACGCCAGAGGCGGGGTCACCCGCTCCCTGCGAGATGTCGTGCCCATCATAGTGGCACCCCACCAACACAGAGCGCTCTGGTTCCTCCCGGCCGGGGAGGTCACCCAAGACGTTCCACGACGTCTTGGGTTGGCTGCTGTCGGTGGTAGTGAGGCGGAATTGGATCTGGCCATGCTGCTTGGCCAATCGCCTAATGGCAGCGCCGTCTTCATAACAGACCGCGACACCCGGGATAGGCGCCAACTGATTTCGCCCGATGCTGCCGGTGGCTGGACCGTAGGCGGGGTAATGGTTGACAAAGATGAAACCGGTCGCCCCGGCCAACAGACTACGGCCGTACTTTTCGTTGCGGTGGATCCAGCGGTTGGCCCCCTTGGGGTTGACGACGCTGGTGGTCATAACGATGTTACCATGGATCTCCTCCGCCCGCAGATCAAAATCCTCCGGCGCACCATCGCCCATATCCACCAGTCGGCCAGTCAGCTCTCCAGCCGGCGAGTGTGGCAGGCTGATGCATGGGATGTTGCGTTCCACGGGGCTGACCACCTCTAGCCGGGCATCTCCCCGTATCCAAGCCTTGAAAGGCACCGGTTCCAGGCGGACGTTGCGCAGTCCGTACCCCTGCATCTTTTCCACCATCCACTGCGCCGCCTGGCGTTCACCCTCGGTGCCGCCGAACCGGGAGCCAAAACGGTCGCACAGGACAATCAAGTTGTCCATCGCTTCCATGCTTGTGTACAGATCACCGACGATTCTGCTGTCTAGTTCGGAATACGGATTCGTGTGGTCCACATGTTCTCCTGTTACTGGGCAAACCCGCCGGCACCCCAAGCCATGGATCGTCTCCGATGGGTACCAGAGTGCCAATCTCGAGCAGGGCGGTTATTCGACGTCTGGCGCCAAGTGGCCAACATTCTGGGGCGCCATTTTACCCAAACCTGCCCAAGTCGGCAACCAGATCGAGCCTGACCGGCCGCATGTCAGGCGCTGACAGTCTTGGGAACGGCCAGTTCGAGGCCAACCAAGTACGCCGGACGCTCGCAGAAGAGGGGTGGCCTCAGTCGGAGCGTTTACCGAGTCAGTGCGCAGGTTTGTGAGCCGACTGCTCGAGGTGCCCGGCGTCAATCCATTCCGTATCGCGTCAGGGCCTCATCCAGGATCATGTTTACCAGTTCTGCGTGACCGATACCGGCCGCGTTGGCCTCCAGGACCAGGTCGCTGATGCCCGGCGCCAGTCCGGGCAAGGGGTTGACCTCCAGGATGTACGGTCTGTCACCATCGGATGCATCCAGCCGAAAGTCGACGCGCGCCACATCCAGGCAACCGGTGACCCGAAACGTCGCCGCCGCCAACCAGTTCAGGTCCTCCACCAGCCCCGGAGATAGCGGCGCCGGGCAAAAGTACGCCAATTGGTCGGCCAGGACAGTCTTGGCCCGGTTGGTGTACACGCCGCCCTCCTCATGGCTGTACTCACCCAGGCTGATCTCCAGTGGTGGCAGAAAGCGCAGGCCACGGATAATGCGGGGCGCGTCTTCGTCATCCGGCAGACGTCGCGCCACCGGTGGAACCAGGTTACCCACCAGGCCAACGGTGATATCCCGTCCGTCGATGAACCTCTCCACCAACACAGGCTCATCGTACGCCTCCAACATCTGTGTCACCTGCTCCCGCAGCTCGGCTGCGTTATGAACGACGGATTGGGCGCTGATGCCGATGCCGGTACCTTCCCGGCTTGGCTTGACAAACAGGGGAAAGGTCAACGCCGGATCCAGGGGCTCATCGATCCGTTCAAAGGTCTGAAAAGCCGGTGTCGGCAGGTCATGGTAAGCCAGGACACGTTTGGTCATCGGCTTGTCCAGGGTCACGGCCAACGCCAGCACCTTCGAACCGGTGTACGGGATGCGCAACATCTCCAGCATCGCTGGCACGTGCGATTCCCGACTGTCACCCCAGTGACCCTCACAGATGTTAAAGCAGATGTCCGGTCTGACCTCTCGCAGGCGGTCATACAAGGTGACATCCCCCTCCAGAAAAGTAACCCGGTGTTCGCGTTGGCGCAGGGCGTCGGCGATAGCCTCGATGGTACTTGACGAATCCAGGTCGGCCCAATAGTCCGTCGGCATGCCGGGCACTTGGGGTGCGTTTTTCTTGAGGTTAGCCAGCAATGCGATGTGCAGCAAAGCCATTCCTTTTCTCCTCAACTGGCTGGTCAGCCGTGAGACCCAAACCTTGCCAGCGAGCGGGAGCCGGTCGCCGGTGGCTCTTGTCATATCCCTCTGGCGCCATCGCCAGACGGCTACCCGACAGGAGGGCGGCGACCCCTTCCTGCCCCGCTTCGTCCTGTCGACGTTGGCAGGCTGAGCAGGTGGCAGGGTCGTGCGGCCGATAGTCGGTCGGCTGGGTGTAGGTGGTGATGAGCCCTTCGAAATTGCGCACCACGACGCGTTGTTCCGACTGACTGATCAGGTATTGGGGCATTACCGGAACCTTGCCGCCTCCCCCGGGCGCGTCCACCACAAACGTTGGAACGGCAAAACCCGACGTGTGGCCCCGCAGTGATTCGATGATTTCGATCCCCTTGGCTACGGGCGTTCGAAAATGGCCTGCCCCTGCCACCAGGTCACACTGATAGAGGTAGTAGGGCCGGACGCGGATTTTGACCAGTTCGTGAACCAGCTCTTTCATGATGTTGGGGCAGTCATTGACACCCGCCAAGAGCACGGATTGGCACCCCAACGGTATGCCGGCATCCGCCAACATGCCAACCGCCCGCTTGACCTCCGGAGTGATCTCCTTGGGGTGGTTCACATGCACGTTCATCCAAAGTGGATGGTAGCGCCGGAGCATAGCTACCAGGCCTTCGTCCACCCTTTGGGGCAGGAAAACCGGCACTCGCGATCCAATCCGCAGCACCTCAACGTGGGGTATAGCCCTAAGCCGGCGGAGCAGGTGTTCCAGCATGGCCTGGGGTAACATGAGAGGATCACCGCCCGAGAGCAGCACATCGCGGATGGCCGGTGTCTGGGCGATATAGTCAATCTGGGCGTCATAGTCCGCCCGGCTGAATTGGGCCTGGCACGTTCCGACAATCCGGCTGCGAGTGCAATAGCGGCAATAGCTGGCACATTGGGTCGTGACCAGCATCAAGACCCGATCCGGGTAACGATGAACCAGCCCCGGTACCGGCGAATGTGCTTCTTCCCCCAACGAGTCCGCCATACCCGCCTCGAAATGGGTCAGTTCCTCGCCGGTTGGTATGACCTGACGACGGATCGGGCAGTTTGGGTCGTCCGGGTCCATCAATGAGGCAAAGTATGGGGTGATGTCGAGGCGGAACCGCTGTTGTGCGTTGACGCCGGCCCGTTCTTCGGGCGTCAAGCGGATGATCTTCTGCAGTTCGTCGAAGGTGTTGAGGCGGTGGCTGAGTTGCCAGCGCCAGTCATTCCACTGGGCATGGGGAATGTCGGCCCAGACCTGAGGTCTGGGCGTACTTGGGGGAGGCTCCTCCGGTTCGGCGATTTCCAGTTCGCCCAGGAGTTCCTGACCAAAAGAGTCAAGACGAGCACGATGGTCCATCTCGGTCTGTTTCCGTTCCTCTCTTACTCCAAACGTTAACAATAACCCGGGACGGCCTTTGGGTCGGCACAGGGCCCACCAGTCTGCCATCCCGTATCACGACGATCCTGTCCGGCGATTCCCCAGCCCCGGTTGCTCACCGACCGGCACCCCGTGCCAGCCCTGGTCGCGCGAACACGACTTTAGGATTCGGCACTCGTGAGGCATCCGGCTATCGGTCAGCCGACTGTGGTGTCTGAGGTTCCCGCCCGTTCACACTAATCAATGACCTCAATAATAACAGATTCTACGCAATTGTCAGGGGTATGTTGCTCCTTTTTTGGGTCAAATCCACACTACTCTACCGGTGGCTCCTGCTGCAGCTGGTGACGGCCCGCTGACCATAAACCGGCGCCCACGATCAGGCTGCCTCCCAACAGGTGCGCCGGACCAATCGGTTCGCGCAGCAACAAGTACCCGAGCAGCGCGCCGTAAAGCGGCAGCGTGTTGTAGAACACCATGGCTCCGCTGGCTCCCAGGCGCCGGATGCCGGCATTCCAGGAGAGAAAGCCCACCACGGTAGGCACCAGCCCGATGTACATCACCGCCAAACCCAGCACAGGTCTAAAAGCCAGGCCGTGAACCTTCAGCTCGCAGGTCGCGCCAAGAAGCAGCATGGGCAGCCCCAGGAACGCGGAAAACGCGGTGGCCGAAAGCGCCGACCGGCCGAGCATGACCCGACGCGCGAGGACCGAATACAGGCTCCACAAGAGCACTGCAATCAGCGCAATCAGGTCGCCGGGGTTGACTTGACCGCCCGGTTGCCCGCTTGAGGCGCCGGCTGAAACCAGCACTCCGACACCCGCCAGGGCCACCACCGCGCCCACCACCTGGCGGCGCGTCATCGGCTCCCGTATGAGCCAACCGGCCAAGAGCCCGGTCATCAGCGGTGCCAAACCGTTGATCAACGTAGCGTTCACCAGGCTGGTGTAACGGAGCGCCAGGTAGAGAGTGGGTCCAAAAACCGCCACGCCCAGGAGACCCATGCCGACCAAACACCAACGGTCCGCGCCTAAACGCCGATCAACCGTCGGCTGTCCCCGCAGCAGCATCACAAAGCAGAGCGACGCGATGACAAATCGGGCAGCCGCAAGGGTGATGGGGCCGATGTCGTCGCGCAGCCAGCGACCCAACAGCATGTTGGTCGACCACGAGAGGGTCGCCAGGTTCACCAGGCCAATTCCAGCCAGTTGGCTGGTACGAAACCTCTGCACCCCTTGTCAGTTCACCAGCGGGCGTGGTGCTCTTCGGCAAATCCGACCAGGCCTTCCAGCCGGATCTGCTCGCCGTCGTCCGCCAAAACCGTGCCGTGGTACCGGCCAAACAGCTGGTGCACCTCGCTGGTGATGAGCAGTAGATTGGCAGCCGCCACCCGCTCCAGAAACGGGACAAATTCCAGTTGCACCCGGCCGTCGGGCGAGGCCATCTTCCATGGCTTCCGAAAATCCCTAGGGTCGTAGGTGAAATCAACCTGGGCCAGCTTGTGAACCCGGCCGTCGAGAATCAGCGCGTTCTCCGTGGCGGCCGACGTGTCGCCGAAACCAAATCCCAGGTTCAGCCCGAGAGACCGCCCATCAGCCGCCCGACCGCTGGCGCTGGCCCACACCCAGAAAGAGCGATAGGGCCACACCCCCCGGCCCCAGTCCAGGTTGCCCAGGCTCTCGGCAGGCTGCACCGGGTAGCGCTCCTCGCCGTAGGTCATCCACCCTTCGGCCGGAATGCAGTTCACCTTGCGGTTGTGATAGAACCGCTTGCCGGCGATGGGAATCACAATGGTCATCGATTCATGCTCCGGTGGCAACGCCAGGCGAAGTTCGGCTGCCAAACCGCGGCCGTGAAAGCCGGGCCAGGCGACCGAAACAACCCGGGCGTCCGTATCCGCTCGAAACGACAACCGGTGTTTCCCGTCGTCAAAGCAACTCTCGCCCCGTTCGCTGTTGCGAGGCAGTTGGATGCCCCGGCTGAACGGGAGGGTCAGGGTCTCCTCGTGATACCAACCAGAGTGAAAGTCCAGCAGGTAGATGAAAGCCTGCCCGGCGTAGCCCAGATCCGCCAGCGTCACGGAAAAGTAGTGGGAAGGCGTGGTGAGCCCGTAATAGTCCCACCGCTTGATGCGCAGACGCTGCCAGGGACGGAACCAGCAAAAAGCCGCCTGCTCCAGATTGCAGTCCAGCACCGGTTGGCGCGCCCAACCCACCTGAACCAGGTTGCCGTTGGTGTCCAGCAAAGCCGAGGGTTGGGTCAATTCACGTTGTCCCAGATCGTTTCCGCTCACGGTCCATCCTTTCACGTTGCGAGCAGGTCACCGACGGAGCACCCGCCCGCACCTGCCGTTCTGCTCCACCTTGCCATCTCGGGCCACGACCCGCCCGGATATCAGGACAGCGTGAATACCGCTGGGAGGCGCGTCGGGCCGATCCGGCGTCGTGTGGTCGGCCACCGTTTCTGGATCGAACAGCACCAGGTCCGCCCAGTGGCCAGTCGCAACCCCGCCCATGTCAGCCAGTCCCAGCCGGGCGGCCGGCCAGGAGGTCATCCGCCGCACCGCTTCTTCCAGCGTGAAAAGACCCAGCTCGCGAGAGTAACGCCCCAACACCCGCGGGAACGTGCCGAATGACGCCGGATTGTGCACCCCCTGATCGGTGAGGATGGTGTCGGTCATGAACGCGCAGAGCGGGTGAGCCAGTACTGCCCGCAACGGCTCTTCGCGGGCACCGTCGCCCGAATAGGTTCCCAGGAGCACGCGAGCGCGCCCCTGACTGGCGCGGGCCACATGCATGTAGGCCTCAAAGGGCGGTTGCCTCAGACGGCGGCCGATGGCTGCGAAATCCAACCCCTCCAGCTCGGCGAGTTCCGGCCGGCGGGCCCACAACAGCGTAATGTCCCGATAGTCCAGTCCAAGCCCCAGGCGCAACACATCCATCTCTCGTTTCAGCCGGCGCAGCGAACCGGGATCGTCCACCTGGCGCTCGAAATCGTCCAGAAACCAGTCTGGAAAGACCACATTTATCGTGGAATTGCCCACAGTGTAGGGAAAGGCATCCATGGCCACGTCTACCCCGCTGGCAGCGGCCGTTTCGATCTCGCGCAGCACCGCCCGGTGGGTCCGCCATGTCCGCCGTCCGACAAAGATCTGATGCGATAGCTGCAGTTTGACGCCGCTCGCACGCGCCAGCCCCAGCAACTCGCGCACCGACCGTAGGTTGTGAGCAGTGCCACCGATCATCGGCCGATACAGCGGCGAGACCCAACTGTAGGCCCGGCCGTGCACCGCAAACAGGGCGGCTCGGTCAGCGACCACCCGCAGCAAGCTGAGCAGTTCTGGGTTGCCGGCAAAGACGCCGGGGGCATAAGCGAGACCCGCCGAGAATCCCCAGGCGCCTCCCTCCAACGCTTGGCCGACCTGCAGCGCCATCGCGGCCAACTCTCGTTCGGTCGGTGTGCCTGAGCGCCGGCCCATCGCCAGGTAGCGCAGTGTGCCGTGTCCTACCAGCAAAGCTGTGTTCAAGAGCACCCCCTGGCTCTCCAGCACGTCCAGGAAATCGGACATGGTCCGCCACGTATAAGCGAAAGCTCTCTCCCGCAACATCTCGGAGAACCCGTCCAGCAGCGGAGCCACCTCCTCGGTTGCTGGAGCGGGCGAAAATCCGCATTGGCCCGCGACCACAGTGGTGATCCCCTGCATAACCAACGGCGTCAGGATTTCATCGTGATCCGCCAGGGGGAGAATCCAGTCGCTGTGCGAGTGGACATCCACGAAACCGGGAGCCACCACCAAACCGGTGGCGTCCAGCTCCGTCCGGCCGGCCAGCGGCTGGTCCCGCGAAATGGCAACGATCCGCCCCTTTTCTATCCCCAGATGGGCGCGATAGCGGGGCGCGCCCGTGCCGTCGACCACCAACCCATTGTTGACAACCAGTTCGAATTCCATACCCTCCTCACCACAACGAAAGCTGGCCCGAAGGCCGCGCCAGTTCCCGGCCGGCAACTCCCAACAGCCGGACCGGTCGTCCCGCCTGCCAGGCCCGTTCCAGCAGCAGCCCGGCCGCACGATACACCCGTTTTTCGTCACACGTGGGCTCGTCCAGACGCATCTGCCGCGTAAGCGTAGTGAAATCGGCATAACGCAGTTTGATGGCCACCGACCCCGCCTCCAGACCCACCTTGCCCAGCCGCTGAGCGACTGCCTGGCACAGCTTCCAGAGCTGCCTTTGCAGCACCTGACGGTCGGCCACATCCCGGGCAAACGTCCACTCCTGGCTGACTGACTTGCAGACGTGCTCGGTCACCAGCGGACGGTCATCCAATCCGCTGGCCTGCCGGGCCAGCTCGGCGCCATGCCGGCCGAATCGCGCCCGCAACACCTCTTCCTCGGCTGCCGCCAGGTCACCCACCGTCTCCAGCCCCATCTCAGCCAGCCGGCCAGCGGTGACCGGACCGACCCCCCACAGCACGTGCACCGGCAACGGCGCCAGAAAACCACGCTCCTCTCCCGGCTGGACCACGGTCAGCCCGCCCGGCTTGTCCCGATCCGAGGCTATCTTGGCCACCAGCTTGTTGGCTGCCACCCCCAGCGAAGCCGACAGCCCAACCTCGTCCCGCACCCGTTGCTGCAACCGTCGGGCGACCGCCACCGACTCCTGCCAGGATGCCAAGCTATTTGTCAGGTCCAGAAAGGCCTCATCAATGCTCATCTGCTCGACCAGCGGCGCCGACTGATGGAGGATCTCCATCACCCGATGCGAGTAACTTTGGTAGAGCGAGTGCCGCACGGGCAACACCACCGCCACCGGGCATAGCCGGAGAGCTCGGGTCATGGGCATGGCCGACCGAATGCCGTAATGCCGGGCGGGATAGGAGGCGGCCGAGACCACGCCCCGTTCCGCCGGCCGGCCTCCCACCACCACCGGCTTGCCGGCCAGGGCGGGATTCTCCAACACCTCCACGGCCGCAAAAAAGGCGTCCAAGTCCAGGTGTACGATGGCTCGCGGTTGGTCGGCCATTGCCTTGTTCCCACCGGAGAATCAGCCGCTCCACGTAGGTTGACCTCGGTGTATTATAGCGCATTGAGCGATAGGCTGCGAATCGATGTTGCCGGCTTGGTCATTTTGTGGCAACAGAGTACAATCCATATTCACAAACAGCAGGAGGTGCCGATGCCAACCGAGTCCGCCCGACAAGCGCTGTCCATCCTGCGGGACGGCAGCCAGTTTCAATGGTACCTGATTACGCTCTTTGCCCTGGTCGTCTATGTATACGCCGTGGAAGTGGAACGCAAGAACTGGAACCTGGTCCTGGCCGGATTGGCCTATTGGGGAATGGACTGGTTCAACGAGATCTGGAACGGGCTGGTCTTTCACCTGACCAATCGCGCTCCGGTGTGGGGCGCGCCCGGCCAAACCGCCTACCTGATCCTGATCGGGTTGAACATCGAGATCTGTTTCATGTTCGCCATCGCCGGGATCACCTTTGCCAAGATGCTGCCGGCTGACAAGCACCTCAGACTGCTGGGACTCCCCAATCGGGTGGTGCTGGCGGTGGCTGGCTCGGTATTTTGCGTATTCGTGGAGGTTCTGTTGAACGCCGTGGGTGCGCTCACCTGGGACTATCCCTGGTGGAGCGCCGGTGCGCCGTGGCTGATCTTCCTCATCGGCTACCTGCCCTTTTTTGCCGTGTCGTTCTGGGTGCACGACATTATCAACACCCGGCGCAAGCTGACGGTGGTGGGCACTATCTATGCCGTAAACCTGTTGGCTGTGCTGGTTTTTGGGGTGGGCCTGAACTGGCTCTAGAAACCTCAGAGTCGAGCACGGTGGCTGCCGGCGACGATCGCCGCCCGATTCGCCGTACCCGCGTGTTGGAGGCGTTGGAGGGGTCCGGGGTTTCCTTTCGCCTGTTGACCCATTCCGAACCGGTGTACACCGTGGCAGCGGCGGCCCGCCAGCGAGGCGTGGCCCTGGAGGACATGGTCAAATCCATCCTCCTCCGGGACCGCGACGGCCGTTATGTGCTTGGCTGCGTGACCGGCGACGCGCAACTGGAGCCACAGGCAGTGCGCGCCGCCCTGGCAGGCAGCTGCAAACGGCTTTATTTCGCCTCGTCCGATGAGGTGAAGGCAGTCACCGGCTGTGTGCAGGGCGCGGTGGCGCCCATAGGTCTGCCGGCCGACGTGCCGGTGGTGTGCGACTCATCCATCGCCCGGTGCCGCCGGGTGACCATCAGCAGCGGCGACCCCATGGCCGGGATAGAGTTGGACCCTATTGATCTGATCCGCCTGTCCGGCGCCCAGTTGGCCGCAATAGCCCGCAAAGCGACAAGGGACTGACCAGAGTCCCCGGTTGGCTCATCCCGGCTTGCACAGACGAACCACCAGCACCTGACCACCGGGCGTAGGCACCCAACCGGCCGCGCCGCGCAAACCAGCCACCTCGAATTGTGTCGGCACGCTCAACCCGTCCGCGGCGCTGTGGCCCGCCAACCGGAACAGACGGGTGAGCAGCCACCCGGTCCGGTCGGCTCCGGCCGGAACGGCTGCCAACACCACCACCGCGCGACCCCCGGGCGCCAGCACCCGCTCCAGTTCGGCCAGCGTTTCCGGTTTGCCGCCAAACTCGGCCGGAAAGGTGCAAACGACCGCGTCAAAGCAACCGGCAGAAAACGGGAGCTGCTGCGCCCGGCCGCAGACCAGACGGGCGGGCAGGTCGTGCCCCTCCAATCTCCGGCGTGCAAGCCGCCCCATCGCGTGCGAGAGGTCGCACCCAAAGGCGTGGTAACCAGCCGTCCATAGGTCAACCAATAGCTGGCCGGTTCCGTGACCCAGGTCCAGCACCCGGCGGCCGGGAAGATCCACCAGCACAGTCCGCCCCCAGTCCCGCCAATAGCCTCCGCTGACCAGCCAGGCCACCGCGTCATAACTCCAGGCCATCTGATGGTAGAGGAGGCCGAAAACCCGGCGCATCAACGCCAGCCGGAGGTTTTCGAGGCGGCTAAGGCGCCTCAAACCGAGCCGGGAAGGTTCTGACGGTGCCGTCCGCCCGGACCTAGAGCGCATCGCATCCACCCCAGGCTGCCAGTTCTGCGAACATCACCAACGGGATGCCCCTATCTTTCAACCGAGCATTGACCGTTGGATGGCAGAGAATCGCCAACTCGGCGCGACACAGGCTGATGTAACTGCTCCCCAGGAGCGGGTCGGCATACCGTGGATAGCACATCAACTCGATAACGCCCGGCAGTATAGAATTCATGATGTCAAGCAGTCGCTCGAGCGTAGCTCCGGGGCCGCAACAGGCATTGGCAAACGCATCCGGGAAACGCAGGAGAGCCGGGTTATGGGGCTGCACGCTGACCGGAACCCAGGTCGCAGCCAGCTCCAGGGATGACCGTGTCCCTGAAGCAACCTTCCGAACGATGCCCGTCGAGCGCGAACGGCATCCGGACCGCCAGATGGTACTCGGCCGCCGACTGCAGCATGATCCCGAGCAGCGCGGAATGCAGGTGGGTGACATGGCGATGGCTGTCCAGGTGGTCGGGCTGAACACCGGGCGTCCTTGCGGCTGCCGTCTGCGCCCGCAATTCGGCGCGCACCTCTTCCGCGTCCAGGTTCACCAGTCGGCTGATCAAAGCCGGGCGCGCAAGAAAAGGTATGTGCGTCGACCAATGAAGGGATCTGGCGCCCTGGCAGGATGGGATGGCCGGCAGCGAGACACAGATGCACCCCCAACCCATGGAGGGGGTTTCTGACCGGGCCAGGGTTGCCTCGACGAAGGAGCCGGGTTGCTGGATCATCACCGAGGCGCTGGTGACGATACCTGCACGGTGCGCCTGTCGAATGCCGGATGCCGGCGCTCACCGCAGCGCTGCGGCCATAGTCGTCGGAATTTGCGATGAGGTTGCAGCCGGCTCGCATCGGCTCTGCATGGTCAAGCCGCACGACCGCCCCGGTCCAGTCGCACGCTGAATTCTGAATCCCTAATAGTGGCACCAATGCAGACCAGTATAGCACCCCGGCCAAAGCGTCGCAAGGTTCCGCCGGAGTCGCTCACCGCAGGTGGTCAGCAATCAGTCCGCGTCACGTTCGATAGGAATGCATCGCCACAACGCCCAAACCAGCCAGCGCTCGCAATTCTGCCTGTAACTTTGTCCGGATGCTTGACAAACAACGATGGGCGTGCTATTATTCGGACCACCTACAGGGAAAACCATCAAGGAACAACGGTGAACGGCACCGAGTTAATACGAGGCCCGAACAAAGCTACTGTGCTGAACTTGGTGCGCCAGGCGCAGTCCATATCGCGCACCCAGATCGCCCGGCAGACTGGGCTCAGCCGGTCGGCTGTGTCAACCATCGTCGCAGAATTGCTGGAGGCGGGATGGATCGTGGAATGCGGCTCGGGCAAGTCGTCCGGCGGTCGCCGCCCAATCCTCCTTGCCCATCGGCCTCAGGCGGGATACGTGCTGGGTCTGGATGTGGGTGCTAGTCACCTCTCGGCGCTGGTCACGGACCTGGACGCCCATGTTCTGGCCGAGGTACGGCGTGCATTTGACGTCAGTCGGGGTCCTGGGGTGGGCCTGCCGGCCATTGCCAGCATCGGCGAGGATGTTCTGGCCCAGGGCGACGTGGATCGGCAACAGCTACTGGCCGTTGGCATAGCGGTGCCGGGCCCGCTGGATTACCAGCGCGGTACGGTGATTGCCCCACCCATCATGCCCGGTTGGGACGGATTCCCGATCCGCAGCCATTTGGAGGTTCGTTTTGGAGTCCCGGTCTATCTGGACAATGACGCCAATCTGGGAGCCCTGGGCGAGCTCCGGTACGGGGCGGGCCGGGGTCTGCAAAACCTGGCATTCATCAAGGTTGCCACCGGCATCGGGTGCGGAATCGTGATTGACGGGCGGATCTATCACGGTCAGACGGGCGCTGCCGGAGAGATCGGCCATGTGGTCGTCGATCCGGACGGCCCTCCTTGCACCTGTGGAGGTTTCGGATGCCTGGAGGCAATGGCCGGTGGCCCGGCGATTGCCGCTCGCGCCGGTTTGGCTATCCAGGCCGGTCAGTCCACGATCCTGAGAACCGGTCAAGCCAATGGCAACCTTTCCGCCCGCGACGTGGCGGAAGCGGCGCGCCGCGGGGACCCGCTGAGCCGACAGCTTTTTGCTGACGCCGGCCGTCTGATTGGGTTGGCTGCGGCCGATGTGATCAACCTTCTGAACCCAGGCCGGCTCATCATCGGCGGAGGAGTCTCACAGGCCGGTGATCTCATCCTGGAGACGTTGCGGGAGACGGTCGACCGACGGACGGTGCGAGCAGCCATTGAAAACGTGGACGTGGTACAATCCGAGTTGGGTGTTCGGTCAACCGCTTTGGGCGCAGTCGCCCTTGCGCTTCAGGAAACCTTCAAGAGCTCTGCCGTGGATTTCGGTTTCTGACATCCATGTCCATACAGTGTGGCAATCTGCCCGGCCGGCGCGGTTGGGCGGCAAATGAAAGCAAGGGAGGTGGTGCGCAAATCAATAGTGTGAGTCACGACAACCAATTTTGGCAAGAGTGCTGAGAATGTTTTCAAGGAGACTATGGAGATGAAGAAGAGTTTGTGGATTCTGTTAACTGTCATTTTGGCCATCGGCCTGTTGGCGGCCTGCTCTCCCAAGGAGCCCGCAGCAACAGCGACCGCGCCTGCTGTGACTGCCCCGACCGCGGAGCCCGTCGTGCAGGACCAACCGGTGACCATTTCTATCTGGCATCAGTGGAGCGGTGACTATCTCAACGCCATCACCGAGGCGTTCAACGAGTACACGGTGGCCCACCCCAACGTCACCATCGACCTCTCCAAACCCGAGGACACCTCTAATGCCCTCAGCGTGGCCATCCCCGCTGGCGAAGGCCCGGACATCATCGGCTGGGCTAACGACCAGATCGGTACGCAGGCCCTCGCCGGCAATATCGTCCCCCTCGGTGACTATGGCATTGACCTCACCTTCCTCAATAGCACCTACGAGCCCGCCGCCGTCCGCGGCGTCGTCTGGCAGAACATGATCTGGGGCCTCCCCGAAAGCCAGGAAGGTATCGCCATGGTCTACAACAAGGACCTGGTCTCTGATGAGTACCTCCCCACCAACCCCCTCGACTTTGAGGAACTCCTCACCAAGGCCCAGGCCTTCTACAATGCAACCGGCAAATACCTCGTCTGCAACCAGGGCCTCGGTAACCCGGATGCCTACCACGTCGCGCCCATCTACTTTGGCCACGGCGTCTCCGAGTACGTCGATGACCAGGGCATGGTCCACCTCAACTCCCCCGAAGCCCTGGCCGCTGGCGAGTGGATGGTCCGCTTTAAGGCCTTCGCCCCCGCCGAAACTAGCCACGATATCTGCAAGGCCATGATCGTCGAGGGCAACGCAGGCGCCTGGTGGACTGGCCCCTGGGCCATCGCTGACCTTGAAGCCGCCGGCATCAACTATGGCATCATCCCCATGGGCAAGCCGTTCGTCGGTATCAAGGCTCTCCTCCTCAGCAAAAACGCCGTCGACCGCGGCAACCAAGCCGTCGCCATCGACATCATGAAGTACTTTACCAGTGGCTCCGTCCAGGCCAAGATCGCCGCCGCCAACAAGACCATCCCCGCCCCCACCGCCGCCCTCATGGACTCCGCGGTACAGGCTCTCCCCTCCCTCCGCGGCTTTGGCGCATCCCTCAACCTCGGCGTGCCTATGGCTAACACCCCCTACGCTGGCGCCCAGTGGGGCCCAGTAGGGGACGCTACCACCGCTATCTGGAACGGCGCCCAGACCCCGCAAGAGGCTCTCGACGCTGCCCAGGCAGCAGCTGAAAAGGCCATCGACGATATGGGCGGATGACGCCCCAGTGAACAAGTGTGGGGAGAGAGCAAGCTCTCTCCCCACTTGCTGTGCAGCGCAATACAAGGAGACGCACTATGGTTGGTTGGTCTGGACGCCGCAAGACGCTGACCATTCTGATGTTCATTGCCCCCACACTGCTCGGTATCCTGGTTTTTAGCATCTACCCGCTGGTCCTCAACACGTTCATCTCTCTGACCAATCGGGGAAAATTCCGACCCAACCCTGACTGCTCCAGCCCCATCTGGAACATCGTGGAGCCCACGTGCTGGTTGGGCGAGCCGCCCAAAGGCCTGGCAGAACCTTATGCGTTTAATGATCCGATCCTAAAGAACTACACTGACCTGCTAGGTGGGCTTTTCACCGGCGCGGCCCTTGTCGCCGTGGCGCGGTTGGTCCTGATCCTGCTACCACTCTGGATTGCCTGGTACGTGAACCGCCGTCTGGATCGACAACTGACCCGCCCGGTGTCCTCTGGGCTGATATGGTTGGCGGGATTGGTCGGCGCGGTTCTGCTCGGATGGCTGATAAACGCGCCCGCCGCCTATTCGGCGCTGCTCAAGTCAGGCGACTTTATCATGGTGAATGTTCGCACCGTCCTGTACGTACTGGTGTGCATGCCGCTCTTTTTTGTCACTGGGCTGGTGTTGGCGCTTATCCTGCACAACCAGAATCTGCGTGGCGTGCCATTCTTCCGGGTGGTGCTCATCATCCCCTGGGCGGCCTCCACCGTTGCCATCATGATGACCCTGATCTGGCAGTTCTTCTTTCGGCAGCAGGGCACCATCAATCAGTTGATCGGTTCCGCGCTCAACAATTACCGCCCAGTCACCTTCCTAAACAGCGCTGGCTGGGCCTTTGCCATCGTCGTACTGGTCAATCTCTGGTACACGTATGGGTTTTTCATGGTCACGCTACTGGGTGGCCTGCAATCCATTCCCCTGGACATGTACGAGGCGGCCGAGGTGGACGGCGCTAACTGGTGGAAACAGCTGACCTCCATCACGCTGCCATTGCTTCGGCCGGTGGCCATGCCGGTCATTGTCCTCAGCTCGCTGACTACCTACAAGATCGACGCCATCGTCTGGGCACTCACCCAGGGCGGCCCGATTGCCGGGGCTGGCACGCCCGGCGCCACCGAATTCGTGATGGTACACGCCTACAAGCAGATCTTTCAAACGCAGGCATTCGGCCGCATGGGCGCGTTTGCCGTGATTCTCTTTATTGCGCTTTTTGCGGCCACGCTGTACAGCCTGCGGCTCACCCAGATTACGAAAGGAGCCACCGAATGAACCGGCCTCCTGCGCTAGGCGCCAAAATCCTCATGTACGCGATCCTGGTGACCATGTCGCTGATCGCGCTCTATCCCATCTGGTTCGCCATCCTGGCCTCTGGACGGTCGGGCGGCCGGCTGTACACTTTGAACCTTCCGGGCATGTTCATCCCAACTGAATGGACCTGGGAGAACTATCAGACGCTGCTGAACAACACGCCGTTTCTCACGTGGCTCAAGAACAGCCTGATGGTCGCGTCACTAACGTCGGTGTTCTCGGTCAGTCTGGGCACAACGGGCGCGTTTGCCTTTAGCCGGTTCAAGTTTCGCGGGCGGGAAGCCGGGCTGATCCTCTTTTTGGCCATACAGGCCTTCCCTGGCATCCTGGCATTGGTTCCCATTGCGCAGATCCTGAGCGCGTTGGGGCTGTACCGCAGCCACTGGGGCCTGATCATGGCCTACATGGCCGGTCAATTGGTCTTTGCCACATGGATGCTCAAGGGGTATTTCGATACCATTCCCATTGACCTGGAAGAGTCCGCAATGATAGACGGCTGCGGCCCGGTCCAATCGTTTATACACGTCGCCCTGCCGCTGGCCCGACCCCAATTGGCAGTGACCGCGCTGTTTGGGTTCATGGCCGGATGGGGCGAGTTCTTTCTAGCCAATATCCTGATTCCGGCGCCAGATGCGAAAAAGACGGTGATGGTCGGGATGTACCAGATGGCGGCCGAGGTCAATATCCCGTGGGGCCGGTTTGCCGCCGGTGCGGTTATGGTGATTATGCCTATCGTCCTGATCTTTCTGTGGCTCCAACGTTACCTGGAGTCCGGCCTGACTGTGGGCGGCGTCAAGGGCTAGCCTCAGGATTAAGGTTGACCGGGCAAGTAATCTGCTTTCCGGTCATTGACAAGCCCGACCGCTGACCCATGCGGCCAACAGCGGTCGGGCGCCCGTTCTTCCGAGGGGTCTGGTGCGGTGTCTGGTAGCGGACGCAAACGGCTCTACCTCCTGATCACCATCACCTTCCTGGCCGCGGTGTTGCGCGGGTGGGCAGCGCTCCGGCTGCCAACCGATTTCGACGAGCCCGTCTACCTGCAAGCCGCCTTCGACTACGCCCGCGCCATCCAGGAGGGAGATTGGCGCGCCGTGGCGGATTATGCCGGCAATCGAGAGCACCCTGCGCTGGTCAAACTGCTCTACGGCGGGGTGACCGCGTTGCTCGGTCCGGATCCAGACTGGTTGGCTGCCGGGTTGGCCAACCGTTTGCTTTCTGCCTTGTGGGGAACGGTGGCCGTTCTGGTCTTGTCCCTGCTCAGTCCCCTGGCCGGCGGCTTGCTGGCGGCACACACGCTGACCATCAAATACACCGGCCAGGTCTACCTGGAGGCGCTACCTCACCTGACCTCGTTGGTAGCGGTTCTGGCCCTGGTTAAAGCCAGAACCGCGGGCAGCCGATGGTTCTGGATCTCGGCCGTCGCCCTGGGAGCGACCGCTGCCAGCAAGTTCACCTACCTGCCGGTCGGTCTGGTCATCCTCTACCTGGCAACCTGGGAGAAGCGTTGGCGCTGGCAGCACTTGCTTTTCTATGGAGCTGCGGCCGGGGCCGTGTTTTGGCTGCTCAACCCCACGCTGTGGCATGACCCGTTGAACCGGCTGCTAGAGTTGGCCTCCTTTCATGTGCGCTATTCCCAAGGAGCACACGTCCAGCAGGTAGGCTACCCCTGGTATCAACCTCTCTATTGGATCTCTCGCTCGCCGCCATCACTGTGGCACCCGGAGGTGTTTTTTTACCCGGGAATTGACGGCGCCGTCGCCCTGCTGGGCCTGGTCGGCCTCAACTGGGAGTGGAAAGAACGCCGGTGGGTGGTGGTGTGGGTCCTCACGAGCCTGCTCTTTCTTCTGCTCTGGCCCACAAAATGGCCGCAATACACGCTGGTGCTGATACCCGCTCTTTGCCTCTCGGCTGGGTCCGCGGTTTACCATGGGCTGACCTGGCTCCGGCGACAGGACACTCTTTTGCAGTGGCTAAAAACCATGGTGCCGGCTCCCCCGCGTGCATTTTGGTACCTATCCGGCTCCCTGGTGTTGGTGATAGCCGCCAGTTACACGGTCGGCACGTTGCAGATGACGCTCGGCCGGTTGGGGTGGTCCCAGATCACGGCGCAGAACTCGTTCCTTCCCAGTAACCTGGTTCATGCCATTGAGCTGGGTCCCGCAGACCAGATGGTGTTTGCGACCGAACGCGGCGTGGTCATGTGGCCGCTGGAATCGGCCACCGAGACCACCCAGAACGTCGCGGTATGGACAACGGAGAACTCGGGTTTGATCAGCAACCGGGTGCGGGCAGTCCTCTGCGACCAGGCCGACCGGCTTTGGTTCGGCACCGAGGCTGGCCTGTCGCAACTGGATGGCGACGTGTGGACCAGCTTTCGCGGTGTGGACCTGGGCCGGGTGGGGAACGAGATCTTGGCGCTAGCTGAAGGGAGCCAAGGTGAGATATGGGTGGGCACCGGCTTCGGCGCCGCCGTGCTCGACGGCCAATCCTGGTTCAGCTACAGTCAGGACAGCAGCGGTTTGTTGGACAATCGGGTGCTATCGCTGGCTGTCAGGCATACCCCGGCCGGCGACCAGGTCTGGTTTGGTGCGCCCGGCGGTCTCAGCCGCCTTGATACGGCCACCGACAATTGGTTGCGCTTTTCCAGCGACGAACTCGGCCTGCCATGGGGCGGCGTGATCGACCTGACGGTTGACTCGGACGGTAACCTCTGGTGCGGTACCGTCGGCGGCGGCCTGGGATTGTGGGATGGCAGTGGCTGGAGGTTTTTCCGCACCAGCAACTCGGACATTCCGTTCAATACGGTAAACATCGTCCGCGAGGTGGAACCGGGCGTCCATTGGGTGGGCGTGGCCCTTCCCAACGCCGCCGGTGGGGTATTGGCGGAATTCAACGGCGAGACCTGGCGGGTACTCAATTCGCGCAATTCGGGTTTCCCTGAGGTCGAAGCTCTGACCTTGGCTATCGACCCCACCGGTCGCCGGTGGCTCGGAACTCGAACGGCCGGGGTGATCATCTATCAACCCCGGCGGTAGATTTCGGTTGAAAACAAGGAGTAACATGAAGAAGCGATTTCCTGCATATACCCTGTTTCTTTGCCTGGCTGTCTGCCTTGCGGCCTGTGGAACACCAACGGCCACGCCTCAGCCTGACGCTTTGACCACACCGGCAGCGTCGGCGCCCGCCGCGGTTGAGCCAGGGTCGGCAACAACCGCCACCCAGTTGCCAGCAGTCGGGCCGGTGGCGGTCGGCGAGCCCATCTACCTGGCCATCATCTGGCACCAGCACCAGCCGCTCTACTTTCGGGATCCGGTCACCAGGATCTACCAAAAACCATGGGTCCGTGTCCACGCTGCCAAGGATTATGTGGACATGGCGGCGATCCTGGAGCAGCACCCGGGCATCCAGGTGACTTTCAACCTGACTCCTTCGCTGTTGCGGCAGCTGCTGGACCTAGAAAACGGAGCCACCGACCTCTACTGGGTACACACAGAGGTGCCGGCCGACGAGTTGACTGAGGAGCAACAGGCATTTATCCTCAGTCGCTTTTTTGACATCAACCCCAAGATCATCGCCCGGTTCGCGCGTTATCAAGAGATCGCAGGTGATCGCGAGAACAGCTCAAACTGGGATGTCCAGACCTGGCGCGACCTGCAGGTGCTCTTCAACCTGGGGTGGACCGACCCCGACTGGCTGGCGGCCGAGCCGCTGGCAACCGTGATGGCCAAGGGCAAGAACTGGACCGAGGAGGACAAGCAGATTGTCTTGCAGGAACACGCGCGGTTGGTCGCCGAGGTCATTCCGCTTCATCAGCGGCTGCAGGATGAGGGCACCATCGAGGTGACCACGACACCCTTTTTCCACCCCATCCTGCCGCTGTTGTTGGACAGCAACCTGGCCAACGTGGCAGTTCCTGATATTGACCTGCCCCCGCGGTTTACCTATGGCTTTGACGCGGTGGAGCAAATCCGCCTGGGCGTCGAGTTCTATCAGCAACAATTCGGCCGAGCGCCACTGGGTATGTGGCCGGCCGAAGGCGCAGTTGCCCAGGGAATCGTCGGAATGGTCGCCCGCGCCGGAATTCAGTGGATGGCCAGTGACGAGGAGGTCTTGGCGCGCAGCCTTGGCATGAGCACGTTTACCCGCAACAGCCAGGACACCGTCCAACAGCCAGATGCCCTGTATCGGCCGTACATTGTCAAGAGCCGGGACGACCAGATGTATATTGTCTTTCGTGACAAAGTGATCAGCGACAAGGTGGGATTCACCTACAGCGGCTCGAGCGGCGCAACAGCGGGTCAGGATTTTGTCCAGCGCATCCTGGCCATTCGCGAAAGTTTGCAGGCTTCTGGTGCCGCGGGACCGCACCTCGTCAGCGTGATCCTGGACGGTGAAAACGCATGGGAGCACTATCCTAACGACGGCAAGGAGTTCTTGCACACCATGTACCGGCTGCTGGCGGACGAACAGGACAAGGGAACCATCCAAACCATCACTCCCAGCGCATTCGTCTCCCAGTTCCCGGATCAGCCCCAAATCGACGAATTGTGGGCCGGAAGCTGGGTCAGCCCTGACTATCTGACCTGGATCGGCGAGGAGGAGGAAAACCGAGCCTGGGATTACCTATATCAGGTCCGCAACATGGTGGAGCGCAAGAAACACACGCTGTCGGAGGAGACCCTGGCAGCGGTGATGGATGCCATCTATACAGCGGAAGGCAGTGACTGGTTCTGGTGGTACGGCGCAGACCAGAACAGCGGGGATGACGCCAGTTTTGATCTTCAGTTCCGCCTGACGCTTCAGCGGGTGTACGAACACATGAACGAGCCGATACCGAGCTTTCTCAAGGTGCCGGTGATCCCTCAGACCGCCCAACCCCCGGCCGCCGGTGCCTCGGCTCTCATCTCGCCACAGATCGATGGTAAGGCAGACGAAGGCGAGTGGGCGGGCGCGGGTTACTATCTGGAGGAAGGTGGCGTGCAGGCCACTCCTTCTCAGGTTGTTTCCCAACTCTGGTACGGGTTCGATCAGCAGAACCTCTTCCTCAGGCTCGACGCACGGCGGCCCTGGAACGACATTGGAGCCGAGACCCGCGTCGGATTCTACCTGACCCGCCCGGGTGGTGGCAACGAGCAGCCCTTCAGCCGGATAGGCGGCGACGAGACATTGCTCGGCTTCCTGGCCCACGCGCTGTTGGAGGTGACCGTCACCCGTGACGGACTCGATGCGACGCTGTACCGCGTTGACGAAACCGGTCGTTATGCCCTTCAGAGCAGTGACCTGCCGGTTGGCGTGGCGGCTAGCACGATGGAGGTGGCCTTGCCCTATGCCGAGTTTGGCAAACCGGACGCGGGCGATACCTTTAGACTGCGGACGGTTATCAGCGAAGCGGAACAGCGAGACATACAGGTTGTACCCGCCGTCGGTCCGGGCGCATTGGTCGTGCCCGACCTGGGTTTGACCACGCCCATCCTCACCGTTGCCGACCCAGAAAGGGACGATCACGGACCTGGAAGCTACGAGTATCCCAGCGACGGGGTCTTTGCCGCCCGCGCCTATGACCTGGTGGAATTTGCTGTGGCCGAAGACGACAACAATCTGATCTTTCGGTTCACGTTTGCCGGCCCGCTTAACAACAGCTGGGGAGCACCCAATGGGATGGGCATTCACACCCTGGACGTCTATGTCGACGCAGCCCCTGGCGGTGAGCGCAAATTACTACCCGGCCGCAACGCGGCATTGGCAGAGAGCGATGGTTGGGAGTTTGCCATCTGGGCGGAAGGCTGGACGCCAGGGCTTTATGGTCCCCCCACATTGGATGTGCCCAAACCGATCCCGATAGGCGACGCCAGCACGCTCAACATCGTCAGCGACCCAGGCCAGAACAAAATCACCATACGGGTGCCCAAGGCGGCTCTGGCATCGGCGTTGGGTTCGACGGTTGATGCGCTTCGACCGGCCGAATGGGGTTATGTGGCTGCGGTCTTGGGTCAGGAGGGTTACCCGGCCAGCGGCGTCTGGCGGGTACGCGATGTGGAGCCAAGCGCGCAGCAATGGCGGTTTGGCGGAGCCCCAACCGATATCAATCATACGCGCATCATCGACCTGGCGTGGCCGGCCGACAAGGCCCCCACCCAGGAAGAGATGTTGAGTACCTATCTGTCGGTTGCGCAAGGAGACATCGACGAAATCGGGCCCGATGACCTGGCACAGGTGAGCCTGATGCGGGTGCAGTAATGCCACCCCACCGGAGGGCCTGGCATTTGCGGCGTGCGCCGCAGTTGTAACGCTCGGGCATGTCCGATGACGTATGTCACTGGGCGGCAATCACATATGGGGCTTGCCCGACCGGAGTAGTCTGGCAGAATTGGTGGCAGCGTTGAGACTAGTCCACCAACATGCAATACCAAGGAGACAATAAATGAACGACATGACCAAGGATCACCTCAAGGCCGCGTTTGCTGGCGAGAGCCAGGCCTACATGAAATATACGATATTCGGCGAACAGGCCGATAAGGAAGGCAAACCACGAATTGCCAACCTGTTTCGGGCCATTGCCTATGCCGAGAAGGTGCATGCGTCAAACCACCTCAAGGCATTGGGGATGGTGGGCAGCACCGCCAATAACCTGCTCGCCGCCAAGGGAGGCGAGGACTATGAAGTGGACCAGATGTACCCCGCCTTTCTGGCGGTAGCCGAGATGCAGTCGGAAAAGGCCGCCGTCCGCGTGATGAACTATGCCCTGGAGGCGGAAAAGATTCACTCAGATATGTACGCGGCCGCCAAGGCGGCGGTCGATGCCGGCGAGGACATCTCCGAAGTCAAAGCCTGGGTCTGCCCGGTCTGCGGCTTCACGGTCCTGGGCGATGACCTGCCGGACCGCTGCCCCGTGTGCAACGCGCTCAAGAAGGTCTTTATCGAGTTTAACGTCTGATCTCTGCCCGCAACCCGGCTGTCGCCGCCTGCCAGCACCGAATCAAGCACGGGGCGCAGGCGGCGCCGGCTTGGGTCAGATCAGGGTCGAATCGGTCATGAGCAGTCTGTTCCGCCTCAACCGGTTCTACGACCAAGTGGCGCCCATCTATGCCGGAGCTGTTCAGTTCTTGCCAGTATGGCGTCGCTACATGCAGGCCGTATTGCCTTGGATTTCGCCCGGCGCCAGCGTGCTGGAGCTCGGCCCGGGACCGGGCGTGCTGCTGGCGCAGATTTCGCAATGCCAGCCCCTCGCCACGGGGTTGGACCGGTCGCGCGGCATGTTACGGCAGGCCCGGCGGCGGCTGGTGCGTGCCGGGCAACCGATCCGACTCGTCCAGGGCGACGGCACGTGTCTACCCTTTCCCAGCCAATCCTTCGACTGCGTTGCACTCACCTTCACCCTGAGCGCGGTGGCAGACGGCGAACGCGCCGTCCAGGAGATGGCACGGGTCCTCCGCCGGGCGGATCCCTCCCGAGGTCACGCGGGCGGAATCCTGGCGTTGGTGGATGCGGGATACCCGGCCGACCGCAACTGGGCGGGTTCGGCGCTGGCCAGGCTTTGGGAATCGGGCGGGGATCGCATGCGCTGCGAGGCCGCGTTGGTTGAGGCCGCCGGTCTATGCGTGATTCACCAGAAGGAGTTTGGCGCATTCAATAGCATCCACCTGATGGTCGCTCGGCGAAAGTAGCAGCCAACCGCGTGGTCATCTTGGATCAGTCCGTGGGGAGCACAACCATGCCAAACGAGTTGCCGTCGGCAGAATCCACCCTGGCGCTCCTGATGAGTCGCCGCAGCATACGGCGCTACCGACCGGACCCGGTGCCCGAGGAGATGCTGGAGCAGATACTCGAGGCCGGCCGGTGGGCGCCGTCCGCCAGCAACCGGCAGCCCTGGTCTTTCGTGGTCATTCGTGACCCGTCGATCCGGCGTGAGGTGGCTCAGAATGCAGCCGCGGTTGTCATCCGCTGGGCCCATGCGGCCGAAGCGCCGCTCCTCATCGCCCTCTGCGGCCATGCGGGAAACCCATTGTACCGCCAATTCCTGCACGAAGATATCGGACTGGCGGGCGGCCAAATGATGCTCCAGGCCAAGGCCTTGGGATTGGGAACCTGTTGGCTAGGAGGAGTGGACCGAGAGGCTATTGCAGCCATTCTCCATCTGCCATCAGACATTGAGGTGATCGGTGTCCTGACCGTTGGGTTTCCGGCCGAAGAGCCGCCCGCACCGCAGCGGAAACCACTCGCCCAGGTCGTCCATCATGACGTCTACGGCAACCAGACTGCCGGGGCCGCAGTCAGCGCCGGGCACGTTCGTGGCGGCCCCTTGTCTATCATGCTCCGTCGCCTTCGGTTGCCATTTCGAACCTGATGGACGCCGACACAATCATCGTGGGAGCCGGACCGGCCGGCCTGTCCACCGGCCTTTTCCTACAACAGGCAGCCCCCAATCTGGCGCGCCGAACCTTGATCCTGGAACAGGCACATCACCCGCGCCCCAAACTGTGCGCCGGCGGCTTGCTTCCCTCGGTTGATGTCTATCTGCGCTTGCTGGGGCTGGATCCGGATGCGATCCCCTCAGCACCGGTGCGAGAAATCGTCCTTCAGTTCGAACAAAGGACGGCGGTTATCCGCCGTTTGCCCCTGGTATTTCGCACTGTCCGGCGCGAGGACTTTGATGCGTGGTTGGCCCGTTGTGCCCGCGAGCGCGGCATCCAGATCCAAGAGGGTGTGCGGGTCCGCCGCGTTGAACGGCGCGAGGGCTGGATGGTCGCCGTCACTGATCGCGGTCCCTTGTGCGCCCAGGCCATTGTTGGCGCCGACGGTTCCAAGAGCGTGGTCCGAAGCGCTATCGTAGGCGGTGCCGAACCCAAGCACCTGGCGCGCCTGATCGAGGTTCGTTGCGCCGGAGCCGCTCGCAGGAGCCCGGACCAGGCCAATTTTGACTTTTCGCACATTCCGGCCGGTGTCCAGGGCTATGCTTGGGATTTTCCATCACCTGGAATTGGCGACAACCTGCGCACGTGGGGGGTATATGACAGCCGCATTCGGTCCGGCAGGCCCCATCCGTCTCTCAAGCCGTTCCTGGACGAAAGCTTGCGACTGGACAATGGCCAGGCCAGGGACCTTGGGGTCCAGGGCCATCCGCTGCGCTGGTTTCATCCGCGCGCGGTGTTGTCGGCGCCGCGGGTGTTGCTGGTAGGCGATGCGGCCGGTACCGACCCTGTTGTGGGCGAGGGCATCAGTTTCGCGCTCGGCTACGGGCAAGTGGCGGCAGCAGCGTTGCAGGACGCTTTCGAGCGGGACGATTTCTCTTTTGCGGGTTACCGCCGACAGGTGCGGCGCCACCGGATCGGCCGTTTTCTCATGCGTCGGTACGTGGCGGCCGTCCTCCTGTACGGTCTGCAGAGCCGAACAGCTTATCGCCTGGTATGGCCGGCTTTGGGGTTGCTGGCGCGGGCGCTCTTTGTTGATTGGGGTGACCGGCGGGCTGCAAGAACCGGCTGACATCAGCCTCGGCGTTCAACCGACCCAGAATCCACACACACGCCACGCCGTCCGGCAACCAATGACCCATACCACGCCGGTCAGGTGGGCCGGCCCGATGCCAGCGCGGTTCACCGGTCTGCCACAATATACGTTGCCCGGGTCTGGATCGCCGCCGTGGCGGGTTGCACGTGGCGGAGGTTTTCAGGCCGTGGGCACAGATTCGTGCGCCTTTCGGTTGTACACCTTTCAGTCTGCCCTGCAGTCCGGGCGGACGCCACCCTCCAAGAACCTGACGTGTATGAACGCTGAGCCGCGCTGTTTTTCGCCGGTTTGGCGGCAGACAGTGTATGCGACACACGATTGAGCGCCCTAGCCGTCCTGACCGGTGCCCGTAACTCCGGCAATACCCCAGTTGCCTATTTCGGGATAAGTGCTTTTGCTGTTGCCATGCGATGCCCCCAACAACCGCCTGCAGGCGGTCTGGTCTACACCTGACCCGGGCATCTGGTTGCAGGTCCTGGAGATTTATTCCCGCCGTGTTGGGATGTTGGTGGCACTCCAGGGACTTGACCGCGAATTCTGGCGCAAAACGGCCGACCGCGGTATGATCAGATTGTGAAGCCAAGTGAACTGGGAATAGTCACAAACTTTGTGGAGAGGAACACATGCTAACGAACCAGGTGCTTTATCTTTCGCAGGCCGACGTTGCATCTGCCGGTGTGACAATGGCCGAGATCATCGACCTGCTGGAAATCGCTTTCCAAGAAAAAGGGCAAGGGCGCGTCGAGGCACCACCCAAACCGGGCATTCACCCTGGCGGGGGCGACAATTTCATCCATGCGATGCCAGCCTATATTCCCGGTCTCAACTCAGCAGGGATCAAATGGGTCAGCGGTTTCCCGGAGAACCACCGCCGGGGGCTTCCGTATATCACCGGCCTGCTCATCCTGAACGACGTAGAAACCGGTCTACCGCTAGCGGTGATGGATTGTGTCTGGATCACTGCCATGCGAACTGGCGCGGCAACAGCGGTGGCTGCACGTCGACTGGCGCGCCCCGACTCCTCTGTAGCAGGCATCCTGGGTTGCGGCGTTCAGGGCCGAACCAACACGGAGGCCTTGAACGTGCTGTTTCCTTTGAAAAAGGTCATGGCGTACGATGTGAACCGCGAGGCTGCCCAACGGTTTGCTCGTGCGATTTCTGACCGCTTCCAGCTGGAGGTCATCGCCGTGGATCACCCACAGCAGGCGGTCACCGGTTGCGACCTGGTGGTGACGGCCGGCCCGATTCTCAAACAGCCCCACCAGACCATACTGCCCGGCTGGTTGGAACCTGGAGCGTTTGCTTCGCTGGTGGACTTTGACTCTTATTGGCATCCCGCCGCCATGAAACAGGCGGACAAGTTCTGCACCGATGATACCCCCCAATTGCGCCATTACCAGCAGGTGGGCTATTTCCAGGAGATACCCCCCGTGCATGCCGACTTGGGCGAACTGGTCACCGGTCGCAAACCGGGCCGCCAAACAGAGCACGAGCGGACCATGACGGCCAATCTGGGCCTGGGGATGGATGACATGGCGGTGGCTCCAACCCTGTATCGCCGCGCCCAAGAGCAAGGCATCGGCACCTGGCTTCCGCTCTAGTGGCTTTCGCCAACGCCGGAATCGCGCAAATCGCCCAGCGGCAAGGCTATGCTATCGCTTCGGCGGCGCGAAGGCTGCATGTTCCCCCTGGGCCGCAGCTTGATACGTTGGGCCGTAGTCCCAAGGAGTGGCCCTACAGGAAGGGGCTGGCATCGGCCTCGCCAGGGTCTCACGTGGCGCGCTCGCGCGGCGGGGTATGTCTGCAGCTCAAGCCTACAGTCGCTGAGGGGTGAGGGTTCGATGAACCGGACGGTTTGGCGTGGGCGCGAGCTGGTGGATTTGACGTATAATTGGCTCTTGTCGGCCATTTCTGTAGGCCGGGCACTGTAGGACGATGAGTACCGCAGAGACGGGCACAGATCTCACCCCAACCAACGCAGAAAAACTGCGTGGCCTTCCCTGGGGCGTGGCATGGAGCGTAACTAACTCAGTCTTCGCTCAGTACACGTTCTTCGGATCCGTTTTTGTTCTTTTCCTGAACACGCTGGGCCTGGACAAGATCCAGATCGGCGGTTTGCTGTCCCTCTTTCCGTTTCTGGGCATTGTGGCGGTCTTTATCGCGTCGGCCATCGCCCGGTATGGGTACAAGCGAACATTCATCACCTTCATGTCTGCTCGCTGGCTCACGGCCGCCGGGTTCTTGCTGACACCCTGGTTGCTGTCGCGTTTCGGCCCGCGGGTAACACTGGGTTTTATCATCTTTGCAGTCAGTGCCTTTAGCCTGTTTCGCGCCGTCGCGTTCACCGCGTTTTACCCATGGCTCCAGGAACAGGTGCCCGACTCGATGCGCGGCAAATACTCGGCAGTCAAGAATGCGCTGGCCAGTCTGACGGCCTTCGTGGCCATGTTGCTGGCCGGTTACGTGCTGGGCCCTGATCCGGATTTGGAACACTTTATGATCCTGATCGCTGCGGGGGTAGGCTTTGGCGCTGTCTCCATCTGGACCTCCACCAAAATACCAGGTGGCGCACCCATGCGCGGCCCCTCGGCCGAAAAGACCTCCTATCGTGAGATGGTCGCCGCGGTTCACGACCACAACCTGATGCGCTACCTGACAGGTGTAGCGTTGGTCACCCTGGCCACCGTTCCCTTGGTCTCATTTGTTCCGCTGTTCATGAAGGAGCAGGTAGGACTCAGCGCTGATCGGGTAGTCTGGCTCGAGACCGGAGTCCTGATGGGAGGCCTGATTTCCAGCTACTTCTGGGGCTGGCTAGCAGACCGCTACGGCAGCAAGCCGGTGATGCTTACTGGGGTCTACCTGCTTTCTGTGCTACCCGTGGCATGGCTCGTCATGCCCCGCCAGGTCCCTTGGGCCATCTACCCGGCCTTGGCGATCGCTCTTTTTCAGGGTTTTTTCAACACCGGCTGGGGGATCGGTTCAGGCCGACTCCTCTTTGTCAGCGTGGTGCCGGTCCACAAACGAACCACTTACATGGCGCTGTACTATGCATGGGCCGGAATCGCCGGCGGATTGGGTCAGCTCCTGGGTGGGTGGATGGTCGACTTGACGGCCGGCGTCCGGGGTCAGTGGTGGGTCATCCAGTTCGACCCCTACACGATTCTGTTCTTGGTCGGCATTGCGCTGCCCCTGGTGGGTTACATCCTCTTTCGGCACGTCAGGGCCGACAGTGCCGTGTCGATCGGTCAATTTGCCGGCGTGTTCCTGCGCGGAAATCCATTCCTGGCCGCTGAGAGCCTGGTTCGCTACCACCGCGCCCGCGACGAGCGATCCATCGTGACCATGACCGAGCGCATGGGACGCACCAAGAGCCCATTGGCAGTTGAGGAGCTCCTGGACGCGCTTCACGACCCCCGCTTCTATGTCCGATTCGAAGCCATTGTCTCCATTGCACGCCACCGTCCAGACCCCCGCCTCACAGATGCCCTAATCGAAACGCTAGAGGGTACCGAACCTGCGTTGAGCACGATGGCTGCGTGGGGCCTGGGTCGGATACGGGACGAGCGCGCGATGGATGCCCTGCGGCTGGGCCTAAACGCTCGCTATCGGTCAGTACAGGCCCACTGCGCCCGATCGCTGGGTAGCCTCGGCGACCAATCGATTGTGCCCGAGCTTCTCCTGCGCCTTTCAGCCGAGAATGACCCTGGGCTACAGCTGGCATTCGCGGCCGCCTTGGGTCAGCTGTATGCAACCCAAGCTGCCGCTCCCCTGCTTTCGTTGCTGGGCGCATCCAACTACATGGACGCCCGCAGCGAGTTCAGTCTGGCGATTGCCCGTTTGGTGGGTGAAGAGCACAGGTTCATCCAGTTGCAGCGCCGGGTGGCGGCCGAACCCGGGACCGCCCTCTCCCAGTCAGTCACGGCGCTCAAGGGCCATTTGGTGCGGTCTCGCGAGCACCGCGCTGAGATCGAGAGTCGCCTGGCAGACTCGGCCGGATCCTTTGCCCATGGCGACTTGCGCGCCGGAGTAGTCTCGCTGTGCCAGGCGGTACAGCCCTATCCGGCCGACTGGTCCTCAGGAGTGGGCGGGTTGGTCATCTCCGAATGCCTGAGCCAGTTGGCCCTGCTCGGCGCGCAACGCATAGAGTACGTTGTGCTCCTGCTGCACGCTCTGACGTGCGCCGCGGCTGGCTGACGAGATCCCTGTCTTCAGACCAGACGTTTTTCCAGCTTCTCCCGCATCTCGTCTAGCCGCACCTGCTCGGCCGGGTCCAGCGACGGATACTTTAGGTTCAGCGCCTTGAGCGTGTCCACGATGGTCTGGGCGACGACCATCCTGGCATACGGTTTGCTGTCGGCCGGGACTGCATACCAGGGAGCCCACGGGCGCGACGTGGCGTTGAGCGCCTCCTCGAAGGCCTGCATGTAATCATCCCAGTACTGGCGCTCGCCAACGTCGCCCGAGGAGAACTTCCAGTTCTTCTCGTGCTCCTCAATGCGTGCCAGAAACCGCTCCCTCTGCTCCTCCCGCGAGATGTTGAGCCAGAACTTGAGAACCACCGTGCCGCTGCGGGCCAGGTGCTGTTCGTGTTCCCGAATCGACTGGAATCGCTCTTCCCATAGCGTGGCCAGATCCGGCAAGTCAGGCAGGTTCTGACCCTCGAGAAAGCCTGGATGCACCCGCACCACCAGCACCTCTTCGTAATAGCTGCGGTTGAACACGCCGATTCGCCCCCGCTCCGGAAGACGGATAGCGGTGCGCCAGAGAAAATCATGATCCAATTCCTCTGGCGTGGGCTGTTTGAAGGAAAAGACCTGACAACCGGCCGGGTTCACTCCGCTCATCACCGCCCGGATGGTGCCATCCTTGCCTGCAGCGTCGAGCGCCTGAAAGATGAGCAGCAGGGCGAATTGGTTATGGGCGTACAGAACCTGTTGGAGAGCGTCCAACTCGGCCACCAGCGCCTCCAGCCGCTCCTTGCACTCCCTTTTGCCGGGAGCTCGCTTTGATGGCGCAGTGGGGACGTCTGCCACCCGAAACGAGCCGTCGAACGGAACCAAATGAGCGTTCTCTGCTATCTTGGACATTCTCCTCCTCCTCTGTGAATCAGTAATGCACCGGCCATTCCTCAGCGAGGCGCCAGCCTCACCGGGAAGTTGTTATCGGCCGTCATCCTCATCTGACTCGTGTGAACTCGCACTCACTTGGGGCCGTGATGGTAGCACCCGGCCCGACGACACTCCAGAACCGCGCAGGTGATCAGCGACTTGCCTGTCACAACGGGCCATGGATCGGAGGATATGTTGGGTTGATTCCCACAGCGCCCCTCCATACTACAGCACTGCTGCGACCACGACCGCTGTCTGTACCACCAGGATTGGCATGCCGTTGAGCACGTAATCGCGCAAAGAATACCGACCGGCTTCCCGGACCAGCAAGTTTTCCGCGTTGGTGAACGGCGTCAGGTAGGAGGTAGTGCACGCCACGGCAATGGCGATGGCAAAGGGCTCTGGCGCCACGCCCTGGACCACCGCCAAGTTGATAGCCAGCGGGGTGAGCAGGCCGATGGTCGCGGTGTTGGAGATGACCTGCGTGGTGAATACGGTAAAGATGTAAAGTGCCAGCAGGGTGCCCGGTACTCCGACCAACGGCCGGAGCGTAGCGACAAAAACGGCCATCGTCTCGGCTACCCCCGTCTTTTCCAGCGCCATGGCCAGCGACAGCATGCAGCCAACCAGCACCACCAGACTGACATCCACACTGCGATAGGCACTCTCCGGCTTGATACATCCCGTGGCAACCAGCGCCACCGCGGCCGCCAGTCCTGCTGTAGCAAGTGACATCCAACCAGTCACAACGGTCACCAACATCATGGCCATGATGACAACCGCCCATTTGGCTTTGCGGGTTACGATTTCCCCGGCCTGTGGACCCAGATCGGCGGCCAGCAGCAGGTTCGAGTCTCGCCCCACCTGGTTCAATCGGGCCGGCGGGCCCTGCACCAAAAGCGTGTCCCCGGCCGCCAAGATCAGTTCGGGCAGTCGCCGAGAGATCGCCTGTCCCTGCCGATAGGCGGCCAGCAGGCTCAGCCCGTACCGCTCGCGGAAGCGAACCTCGGCCAGTGATTTTCCGACCAACCGCGAGCGAAAAGGGACCATCAGTTCGGCCAGTCTGAGTGCCTCATGCTCCGACTGATGGATTTCCTGCAGCGACGATTCACCGAGCCAGTCGAGTTGGTGGCTTTCCACCGCCCGCTGTATGTCGGCTCGAGCGCCCTCTACAATCAGCACATCATCTGGGCTCAACTCCCAATCCGGTCCGGCGAAAACGGTCCGGCCGTTTTGCGGAGTGACCGCTACCACGTTGAGGCCATCGGTGCGGGCGAGATTTGCTTGGGCCAACTGCTGCCCCACCAAGGCCGAGATGGCCCGAACCCGCAGCCGGTATAGCACGTTGCCCAACCGGTAGATCTCCTGCAACTGGTCCAGGGAGGGTCGTTCAGGCTCGTCCGGCACCTCGCGCCGCAGCAATCTACGACCTGCCAATAGATACCAAGCGATGGCGGCGGCCAGAGACACCAAACCATAAGGCGTCAGACTCAGGAAACCAAGCGGAGCATAGCCACTGACAATCAGGAGATCGCTGATCACCAGATTGGATATGGCGCCAATCAGGGTGAGCAGGTTACCCATGGTGGCGGCCGAGACCAACGGCAGCAACAGGCGCGAGGGCGCGATTCGGGCATCACGGGCCAGGCGCAAGACAGCCGGCATCAACACCGCCACCACCAGCAGACTGCTGAGCACGGCGCTGAGAAGGCCGGCTGTACACATGATCACCAGCGTTAGGACAAGCTCTCCCCGGCGGCTGAACGCCATTAACCGATTGGCTATCAGGGTGGCCACACCGGACTCGGAGAGCGCTGCCCCCAGGACAAAGAGGCCGGGTATCGTGATGATCACCGGCTGTCCAAACGCGCTGAATGCCTCAGTCGGCGAAAGAACTCCGGTGACTATCAGGGTCAGCATGACAAGCAGCGCCACCAGGGCAGGCCGAATGCGCTGGCTCGCCAAGAGCCCCAGCGCCACAATCAATACCACCAGTGTCAAGACAGCATGGGTACTCATGGTCAGGCGCCAGAGTATAACGGTATCAGCGCCCGCTGGCAAGGATTACCATTTTTCGGCACGCAGGTATAATCCTCATCGGAGAACATATCATGGCACAGACTATTCTGGTAGTGGATGATGAACGCCGAATTATCAACCTGGTGCGGGTGTACTTGGAGCAAGCCGGCTACCGAGTGGTGACCGCAGTCAGCGGTCAGGAGGCGCTGTTTGTAGCCCGTCACGAAAAACCCGACCTGGTGGTCTTGGACATCATGATGCCCGGAATGGACGGCTGGGAGTTCACCCGCAGGTTTCGGCAGGAGAACCAAGCGCCAATCATCATTGTCACGGCTCGGGTGGAGGATAGTGACAAAGTACTGGGATTGGAACTAGGGGCGGACGATTACGTCACCAAACCCTTCAGCCCGCGAGAGTTGGTGGCACGCGTGCGGGCCGTTTTACGTCGGACGGGCCAGGCTACAATATCGCCCCGCGTCCTGCGGTCAGGGCCCTTGTGCTTGGACGCGGAAGCCCATACCGTGTCACTGGATGACCATCCAGTGGATCTGACCCCCACCGAGTTCGACCTTTTGGCCGCTCTCATGACCCGACCCGGCCGGGCGATGAGCCGCCTGGAGCTCCTGGAGGCTGCCCAGGGGGATGCGTACGAGGGTTACGAACGGACGATAGATGTCCACATCAAGAATCTGCGGCGCAAGATCGAAGCGGACCCGCGCAATCCTCAATTCGTCCAAACCGTTTTCGGCGTTGGTTACCGTTTTGCGGGTCCCTAGGCGCAACGTATGAGCAAGCAGGATCAGTCAAGCGCTTCTGTTGTGCAAAGCCTGTGGCTCCGGCTTACGCTGGCTTTCATGCTGGTCGGGCTTCTGGGGGTAGGCGCAGTCGCTGCGGTGGCCAGCCAATCCACCACCTCAGCATTTCGCCACTACTTGCGCCAGGGTCAACTGGCGGATTCTCAAGACCTGGCTCGCCAATTGGAGGTGCTCTACAGCACCCAGGGGAACTGGGAGGGGGCGACGAGCCTTCTCGCGCGGCAAAGTGGCCGTGGGCGCGGCGCGACCCGAGGAGCCGAGGGCCGTGTCCAATTCGCCCTGATTAGCCTGGATGGACAATTGCTGGCCAGTTCGCCGGACTGGCCAGCAGGCACCGAGCTTGATGCCGATACGGAGGAGGGTGGTATTCCGCTGCAGGTCAATGGTGAGCAGGTGGGGGTTTTGGTCATCACTACACCCGCCGCCAGCGCCTTGGGTGCTATCGAAGAAGCCTACCTTAGCCAGGTGAGGAGCGCTCTGGTCTACGGGGCAACGGTGGCCGGGGCGGTTGCGCTGCTGGTGGGCACCATTTTGGCCTGGCGAATCACCCGGCCCATACGTTGGCTCACCCAGGCAGCCAATCGCATCGCGGCCGGTGACCTCAGTCAGCGGGCTCAGGTGGCCAGACAGGATGAAATCGGCCAATTGGCGGACGCCTTTAACCGCATGGCGGCCAACCTGGCTGAGGCCGACCAGGCGCGCCGTCGGATGACCGCCGACATCGCCCACGAACTCAGGACGCCGCTGAGCATCATTCGTGGCCAGGTGGAAGCGATTCAGGACGGCCTGTTTCCGGCCGACACCGATCACCTGGCTCCGATTCACGACGAGACAATGCTGCTCAACCGATTGGTCGAAGATCTGCGACTGCTGGCACTGGCAGAAGCCGGCGAGTTGCCACTGGTCATGGAAACCGTGGACGCCGCGCAGTGGCTAAGTCGGGTGGTCAATCGGTTCACGCCGCCGGCCACAGACAAATCTGTCGAGTTGGTCATAGACCTGCCGTCCGACCTCCCCCAGGTTGTGATGGATCAGCAGAGGATGGAACAGGCCGTGAGCAACCTGCTCAGCAATGCTTTGCGCTACACGCCGTCCGGCGGTCGGGTGAGCGTAACTGCCAGCGCCGGGGGCCAATTGGAAATCCAGGTCACTGACACCGGGCCGGGCATCCCACCGGCCGACCTGAACCATGTCTTTGACCGATTTTGGCGTGGCGAAAGTTCTCGAGCGCGGGATCGCGGTGGGTCTGGTCTAGGGCTGGCGATAGTCCGCCAGGTCGTAGAGGCTCACGGCGGCCGGGTCTGGGTCTACAGCGAACCGGGCGCAGGCGCCACCTTTAGCCTGTCTCTTCCCCTGCCCGAGTCCGGCTCAACCCACGCGGGTCAGTCATACACGCCAGATGGCCGGCCCTGAGCACTGCAGCACCCGGCAATAGCAGTTCGGAACTACGACCCCTTACCCCCGCAGTTGGTCTGTTGCGTCTGGACCGACCGGCACCCGTGAATCCAGGGATTCTGGCGCAACCGGTAGGACGGACAAACGGCTGGCCGGCTGGAGGACGGGCGAGCCGTCACCACTGGCAATTCCCCCAGGAGAGAACGGGCAGATCCAGGCGGATCTGCCCGTGTCTACCCCCGACAGAAACACCGGTGATTGGCCTACTCGTGGCCGTTCAGGCAGTTGCCACTCCGCCCGGTGTTTTGACCGGCCAGAATGGCCTCGAATTGGCCCTGCTCCAGGTGACTGGGTTGGTAATCGCCTCCCAGTTCCTGAACAAACGCCCTCAGATGGTTCTCTGACCCGCGCATCAGATTCCCCAGTACCCGCTGCACATCAGCCCGAAGGGTGTCGGTAAGCCCGGCCTGGAGGTCCAGGATGTCGATTTCCTCGATCAGGGCACCCACTCGCAACGCTGCTTCCAGCGATTGGCTGCCCTGTGCCAGGAACTGGTCGTACAGCGCCTGCAACTCGGAATCGGCGAATTGACCAGCCTCTCGGCCAGCTGTCGGGTCCTCAAGACCATACTTGTTCAAGAGGCCAAGAATCGCGTCCATGTGAGTCTGCTCGCTGCTGGCAACGTGTTCAAAGATGACGTCGCCCCACAGGTCACCCATCGCCTGGTAGACGTCTCGCGCCAGCATTTCCTCCTGGCGCATGTAAAGGAGGACCTGCTCCTCGGCCGCGGTCAGGTTACCTACCACCAAAGCCGCCTGGTTGCTCTGCCCGCGACTGCGACCGCCAGTCCCAACCGAATTGCCGGCCATCGGCGACCGTGCCGATCCCGCTCCGCGCCACGCACCTTCAACGGAGCCCCTGTTGCCCCGTCCAAAAGCCCCCTGTGCATCGGCTGCAGTCTCAACACCAGTAAGCGCACCGTTGCCTTGATAGGCCAGTGCTGAATCCCCTCGGAGCAGATCATACAGCCCCGTTGCGGCCGCCGCCGCCAAGACGGCAACCAGAACACCGATCAATATGTTTTTCCGCATTTTCTTTCTCCATTTCTTGAATCTTGTCGGCCAATTGCCTATTGAACACAGTATAGTCCCAAGTCGTTAAGAGCCTGTGAAGATGGTGTGTTTGAGCCATAAAGAATAGCCAGTCGGCCGTGTCTGCGGCCCGACAGAACCTTGTCTTCTTCCAGCGCAATCCGCCGGCTGGCTAGCGGCGCGGCCCGAGGCACCAGCCAGCACAGTCAACATGGCAAAAAGCCGTTGGTTTGGAACGGCCCCGAGCGGGGTCGCTAGCCGGTCGATCTGGCACCCGCCCTTGATCGGCGACCCAGGGCGCTCACCCCCAGTACCAAGCCGCGTTACCGCTCGTACCTGTCAACCCCCGGTCAGGTACGGTTGCGTCAATTCACCTCACATATCCCAGGTGGCGTCGCCAAAGAAATCGCCATGGTCCCGCCGCAAGAAGGCCTGCGCGGCCGGCCGTATGTCACCCAGGCGGAATGAGGGCCCGTGACCCGGATGGCAAACGGTATCGTCAGGCCAGCCCAAGATCACCTGGCGCAAAGTCTGCAGCGTCGCAGCAAAACCAGCGGAGGACCACGTTTTTCCCGGCCCACCCTCAAAGATAGCATCTCCGACAATGACCCTCTGGTCCCCTGGCTGGTTTTCGTCCCATAGCGCATAACAGATTAGATCGTCCGTGTGGCCCGGCGCGTGAACAGCCCGGATGGAACCCTCACCAACCTCCACCCGGTCGCCGTGATCCAGGTGCTGATCGACCGCCAACATTGCCCCTTTCCAGTGCGGACCCGGGTGCGCCATGACCGGCACCTGCAGTCGGGCGCGCATTTCTTCCAGTGCGCCGATGTGGTCTGGATGGGTATGGGTGATCAGAATGCCAACGGCGACGCTGCCAGCCAGCATGTCGGTCAGGTGCTCTGGGTCTCCACCCGGATCGATCAACACGCTCCGGTTGGAGACCGGACACACCAGCGCGTAGCTGTTGACGGGCCAGGGCCCCACCGGACGCATTCTCAACCTGAGCCGGTGCTTTTCAGTGCACATCGGCCGCTCCTAATGCAGTACAGAGAGATGCCCACCGCTCACCGTCCCTACTCGGATCGAACGGTAGGTAGAGGGTCACCCGATCGAGGATCCCATCGTACTTTTGGTGAATGTGCTGCGCCAATTCACTCCAGGGACAGGTGATGGCAAAAGCCTCCAACATCTCGTCCGTAATGAGCGATGGCATCTCGGCCCAATTCTGCTGTGATGCCAACCGGCTCAGCTCCTGTCGCACCTCACCCCATCCATGAAGGTCCATGACGGCCGCATAGTCGGGTGTGCTGGCGTAAAAGGCCACCTGCTGTCGGATCAGCTGGCGAGCAGCCTCGATCTCCGAAGGTTGATCGCCGGCCGCAACAAAGATACCGCTCACCATCTCAATCGATCCCGGGTCCCGGCCGGTACTGGCAGCGCCCTCCTGAATGGCGGGCAGTACCACTTGCTGCAAATACTCCCGGCTGTGAAATGGGTGCACATGAAAGCCGTCGCTTACTGCGCCTGCCAACCGGCACATGCGCTGATTGACTCCGGCAGTGTAGATGGGTATATGTGGATAGTCGTGCGAACCGGGGTTGAAAAAGGGAGACATGAGTGTATGGGTGTAATACGTGCCCCGGTAGTCCAGCCGGTTTCCTGATTGCCATGCATTCCAGATGGCCCGCAGGGCCCCAACATAGTCCTCCAACGCAGCCGCTGCGGGCTGCTTCCATTCCATGCTGAATCGGCGACGTATATGGGCCGGCACCTGCGTGCCCAGCCCCAGGATGAAACGACCGCGGCTGTATCGGGCCAGGTCCCACGCCTGATAGGCCACATCCATCGGGCTGCGGGCAAAAGCGACCAGAATGGCCGTCCCCAATTGGATGCGCTCAGTGTGCTCGGCCGCCAACACCAGGGGCAGGATGGGGTTGTGCCCCGTATCGCTGGTCCACAGCCCGCAAAAACCCAGTTTCTCGGCCACCCGTGCGGCCGAGGGAACCTCGGCGAGATCGCCAATCCGCAAAGTGACATCGAGCTTCATCCGTAACCTTCCTTTTCACGGCTCAAAACGCTCTGCTCCGAAATGATCGACGTTGATCGTCGTGGCCCTTCCGTGACAGAGCCACTCCGCCAGCGCCATACCTGCGGCCGGCGCGTTCATGACCCCGATTCCTCCCCAGCCGCAATCGTTCACGTATCCGCCCACCCGATCCACCGGTCCCAGAATCGGGTCGTCGTCGGGCGTCACCGGGCGCAGCCCGGCCCAACTGGTCATCATGCCGGCCTCGGCAAGCGGAGGCGCCCGGTGAATAGAATAATCGATCAACTCCAGCAGATAGCTCTGATCCACCGCCACGTCGCCGGCGTGGGTGGCCGTCTTGCCCATCCCCAAGAGAACCCCCGGACCCTCGCGGCGCATGTACCAGGCTGGGCCTGCCTCGTAGGTGAAGGGTATGTTGCAGCGATAGGTCTCCACAGGGCCAGTCACCACGACATGCCTCTTGAGATTGGTAATGGGTAGGTCGAGCCCGACCCAGCTCGCGACCTCTCGGGCTCGAGCGCCAGCGGCATTCACCACCCAATCGGTGGATATCAATCCCCCCGTGGTCTGCACGCCGGTCACCCGCCCGTGGTGCAGCTCCAGGCTGGTGGCCTCCACACCCTCCAAGATCCGGACGCCGCGGCGTCGAGCCTGCTTGGCATAGGCCATCATCATCATGTGCGGGTCCAGGACACCATCGGCGGGCAGATGCAGGCCCAACTCAATGCCATCCAGGTTCAAGCCCGGTGTCAGGCGATCTATCTCGTCCGGCCCGATCAAGCTGCACGTGACCCCGCGTTCCCGCAGCAACGTGTGGCGTTGGCGAAATCCCACCGCCTCCTGTTCGTCACCCAGAAGCAGACACCCAATCGGTTCATAATCGGGCGTTGCACCCAGCTCCTCCTCGAACCGCAGCAGGGCCTGAAAAGACCACAGGGTGAGCGCCAGGCAGCGCTCACTCTGGAACGCATGACCGATCACGGAGGCTGATTTCCCCGAAGACCCGCTGCCCAGGGTCTGTTCCTCCAACAGGCACACCCGGTTCATCCCGTGCAAAGCAAGATGGTAAGCCAAACTGAGGCCCTGAATTCCGCCACCAATGATGACCACCGCAGCACAGTCGGCCATGAACGCCTCCGCTGATGATTGTACCCCATCTCGCTCCCTTGCCCACCTCGCCCGGTATTGCGACCCTTGACGAGACCTACCGCGAACACTACAATCCCCCCCAACTGAAAGAATGTCCGCACCCGCGGTGCCCAGAGGAGATGTCGATGAAGGATTTGTTCGAAAAGTGTTTCAATTATACCGATGCCCGTGACTTGCAGGCCAGCGGCTTTTACCCCTACTTCCTTCCCTTGGAGGATACCGAGGGCACCGAGGTGACCATCAGCGGCCATCGATTGCTGATGTTGGGCTCCAACAACTACCTGGGATTGACCACCCACCCGGCCGTTCGCCAGGCGGCGATCGATGCGGTCCAGCGATTCGGCACCAGTTGCACCGGGTCTCGTTTCTTGAATGGCACCCTCAAGCTACACCACACGTTGGAGGAACGGCTGGCCCAGTTTGTGGGCAAGCCGGCGGCTCTAGTCTTTAGCACTGGCATGCAGGTCAACCTAGGCACCATCTCGGCATTGGTGGGCAAAGGCGACTATGTCATCACTGACAAAGACGACCACGCAAGCATCGTGGATGGCGCACGGCTCTCCATGGGTGCGATGCTCCGATTTCGGCACAGCGACATGGCCGACCTAGAGCGTGTCCTGGTCAAAGCTGGGAATGCTGCCAAGTTGGTGGTCGTCGATGGGCTCTATAGCATGGGGGGCGACATCGCACCCCTACCCGAGATCGCCGGCCTGTGCCAGAAATTCGGCGCCCGCTTGATGGTGGATGACGCCCACAGCCTGGGGGTGCTGGGAGGCGGACGGGGCACCGCTGCGCACTTTGGTTTGGACTCCGAGGTCGACCTCATCATGGGGACCTTTAGCAAGTCGTTTGCCTCGCTAGGTGGTTTCATCGCGGGCGACGCCGACGTCATCCACTACGTGCAGCATCACGCCCGTGCGCTGATCTTCAGCGCGTCGATTCCGGCGCATTGTGCAGCCCCGGTATTGGCGGCGTTGGACATCATTGAGAACGAGCCGGAGCGCATCTCCCACCTCTGGAAGATCACCGAACAGATGCGATCCGGGTTGCTAGAGTTGGGTTTCAACACCGGCCGAAGTCAATCTCCAGTAATACCCATCATCATCGGACCGGACGACAAGACGTTTTTCACCTGGAAGGCGCTGTACGACGCTGGGATCTATACGAATCCAGTCATATCGCCGGCCGTTCCCGCGGGGATGGCCCTTTTGCGCACCAGCTACATGGCCACCCACACCGAGGAACAGATCGACCGAGCGCTGGGCGTGCTAGGTCAGGTCGGTCGGCAAATGGGGCTGATCTAGCTCGGGCTGCGCCTGCCGGCCCGTCATAGGTGATGAAATGCCGATCTACGAATACGTGTGCTCCGCTTGCGACCTCAGGTTCGACAAGATGCGGTCCATGAACCAGGCGGACGAGCCTGCCGTGTGCCCCCAATGCCAGAGGATGGCTCGGCGATGCGCCTCCAGGTTCGCCGCCCACGGGTCCGACGGTCGGGCATTAGCTGGCAGCAGCGCTGACAGTTGCTCTGGCTGCGCCAGTCACAATTGCGGCTCCTGCAGCAGCCACTAGGGACCTCCAAGAGGAGCACCGCCGGCGCTACGACTCGGGGCTGCTGCGTTTGCTCAAGTATCGGACTCTGGGCTCGTACTGATAACCGGCCCGGGCGAACAGAGTCTGAGAGGCGGTGTTTTCCTCGAGGACAAGCGCCGCAATCACGTCGATACCGAGGCATCGCAAATAGCCCTCGGCAGCTGCGATCAGCCGGGTGCCAATTCCCCGGTGTCTATATCCTGGTTCCACTGCCAGCCGGTTGATCCACCCCTTGCGACTGTCATGGGTCACGGTCACCACTCCCACCAACTGGTCACCCTCTTGCGCCCCGCTTTCCAGCTGACGGCCAAATGACTCCCGGCTGTCCCGTCCGCGCGGTCGAAACCGAAGACCGGCTCGCTGCCACAGACCGATCACCTGGTCATAATCGGCCGCCGAAAGTTGCTCGACGTGATAGGCCAACTCATGGAGAGCTTGAATCACGGCGCGGGCTCACCAGATGCGAAGCGGTGCCACTCCATCCTCGTCAAAGCCACACGCTCGGTAGAACTCGCGCGCCCCGGGGTTTCCTCGCCGGACGTTAACAAACAGGTGGGTAGCTCCCCGGTTGTCAGCCATGTGCACTGCCGCCTCCACCAGGGCTGCCCCCAGACCCTGGCGCTGGAAAACGGGATCGACCACTACATCATCTATCCAGGCACGGAGACCGCTAAGAGCAGGCACCAACGACAACACGAGGTAACCGACCAGCACGCCGTCCACCTGTGCAACCAACACGTCAAAACCCAGCTTCTCCCGGAAACGTTGGCGGGCGCGCTCCAGGTCAACCGCCGTAAAGCCCGCATTGGCCGGCACGGTGACCAGCAGGGCTAGAATGCGCTCCTCATCCTCCGGTTGAGCTGGCCGAATGACAACTCCGGGGCGGGGATGATGCGGGCCGGTCCGCTGCGCCTCGATCCATCGAGCGACAACCTCACGGTGGGTACGAAATGGAATCTCAGGAATCTCGCCCAGGCCAAAGACCCTCACCTCGGCTGCATCGTCTCCTGCCCGAAGCTCACCCCCCACCGGGCGGGTTCGGTAGAACACGACAATGCCGCTGCTGAGCGACCCCTCCGGAAACGACCCCACACCAAAGAGGTCCACCAGCTCTACGTCCAGGCCGGTTTCCTCCTTGCACTCTCGCAAGGCGGCCTGCTCGGCGCTTTCGTCGGCTTCAATATAACCAGACGGCAGCGTCCACTTGCCTTGATGCGGCGGTTTGGCCCGTCGCACCAACACCAACCCACTTTCAACCTCGCACAGCACTCCAACGCCGGGCACGGGGTTCTGGTAGGCCACATAATGGCAAGCTGGGCAGACCGGCCGCGAACGCCCGGACTCCTCGGCCAGCACCATCTCGACGCCACATTGGGGGCAATAACGGGGAGAAACCGGCATGGCTAACCCAGGTAATCGCGGAGCGAGCGGCTGCGGGTAGGATGGCGCAGCTTGCGCAGGGCTTTGGCCTCAATCTGCCGGATGCGCTCACGCGTGACGCCAAAATACTTGCCCACCTCCTCCAGCGTGTGATCCTCGCCGTCCAGCAGGCCAAACCGCATCTCCAGCACCTCGCGTTCGCGCTCGTTGAGGACCACCAGGGCATTGTGGATCTGTTCTTTGAGCAGTTGCCGCGAGGCCGCATCCACCGGGCCGACCACGGACTCATCCTCGATGAAATCTCCTAGCGAACTGCTGTCCTCTTTGCCCACCGGCATCTCTAGCGACATCGGTTCTTGCGAGATGCGCATGATGCGCCGCACTTTGGCACCCGCGCGGCGCAGCTTTTTCTCCATCAGCGGATCTAGCCGGTTTCCGGCCGACCACGTGTCGCGAACAAACTGCACTTCGTCGGGCGGCAAGAGGTCCAGCTCAAGCGAAAGCTCTTCGAGGGTTGGGTCCCGGCCTAACTCCTGCAGCAGCCGCCTCTGTTCCCGACCCAGCTTGTTGATGGTTTCTACCATGTGTACCGGTATCCGGATCGTGCGAGCTTGGTCGGCGATGGCACGGCTGATGGCTTGGCGGATCCACCAGGTAGCATAGGTGCTGAACTTGTACCCCTTGGTATGGTCAAACTTGTCCACGGCTCGGAGAAGACCGATATTGCCTTCTTGGATCAGGTCCAGGAAGAAAATTCCGCGTCCCATGTACCGTTTGGCAATGCTGACGACCAAACGCAGATTGGCACGAATGAGGGCCTTTTTGGCCAGAACCGCCCTCGCCTCGATCGCCTGTTCGTTTTCCAGCAAAGGTTCGGGCTTCGGGTAGGCGATGGCAAGCCAGCGACGAAACCGGCCGGGATGAGCAAGTTGTCCATAGCTCTGGTACCAAGAAAGCAGCTGGTCCTGTAGCTTGGCGGGGAGCATGTAAAGGCCCAGATACACCTCAAAGACTGCAATAGCTAGGCCGCTCCACTCCTCGCTGTGCCCCCATTCGCCCACCTCCAGATATGCCCGAAGATATGACGGGCCATTGTCCTGCCATACCGCGCGCAGCATCTGCGCTTCCTGCATCAGCGCAAGAACGTTCGGCGGTTCGATTCCCATCTCGGTTGTGACCCTGACCGTCTCCCCCCACCAAGTCTGGACGTGCCGGTAGAGGGAGACCAGCACGGCAGCTGCATCGGCTGCCTCTGGTCGGCCCGGTTCCAGTGATTCCCGCACCTCCAGCAAGTGGTCACCGGCTGCCATCTGCGTGCTGAGCCAGATCTCCTGGTCTGGCTCCAGCAGAGCAACTTTGCCGATCTCCTTGAGGTACATGCGTACCGGATCTTCGGTAGATTCGACGGAATCGACCTCGACCAAGCTGGGATCAGGCGATGCCCACCGTGGTGCAGATCGTGGCTGCAGCCTAGGTTCTTCCATGCAGCAGTCTACCCATCAATCGAAACAAAGCACCGAAAGAACCTGCAGAGCACGCCATCACTTCTGTTCGCGGAGACCTGCGGTAGGGCTGTTGATCAGGGATAGAGCGCGGTCGATTCTCAGGCGGCGCTCTCGCAATTCTAACACCTGTTGGCTGTAGGCGCCAATCCCCTTTTTGTGGTTCTGTGACAGGTCGACAGCCCATGCGCTATCGAGTTCGCGTTTGGCACGATCTGCTGCCGACTTGCGCAGCCGAAGGACCAAATAGGCCAGATGGCTGGCCGCTTTGTCAGTCGGCACCCGTCCGCCAGGCATGGCCAGTGTCCGGATTGCATCCAGCCGCGGCCGCAACGCCGGATCCACATCCTGCTCCAACCGGTCCACAATGTCCTGCGGCACGGCACCTTCCGGACACGTCTGTTGGAGTGAAGCGAACAACGCCCGGTTCTGTGGGTCGGCAAAATCCTGGCAGGAAATGGGGGGTAGGCTCAGCTCCAACAGGCTGTTGTCGGCCTGCTTCCAGGCCGAGGGCAGGTGCATGATCTCGTAAAGACAGAACAACTCCTCGCGGGGCATGGGCTGCGGTTGCGGTCTCGGCACAGGCAGGCTCGGCGGCGAGCCGGCTTCTTCCGGCGACGCGCCCTCATCTACAGCGGGAGGGGCCGGGACCGCTGCGCGGCTGGGCGATCGCACCTGCGTTTGGGCGACCCTTTGCCGGACCATGCTGGCGACGGCTCGTTCGTCAGCCCGCAGGCGGCGAGCAAGGTATTGGGTATAATGATCCCGTTCCACCGGGTTGCGCAGATCTTGGATGATTGGCCAGACCCGGTTGACCGCCTCTACCTTTTCCTTGGCGTCATCCGGGTTCACCGTGGCGACAAACGATTCAATGATATGCTCCACCACCGGTCGGGCCCTCTCGAGTAACTGCGTCCAGGAATCTGGGTTGGACTTGATCAATTTGTCCGGGTCGTAACCCTCTGGCATGGTCACCACACGGATATCTGCGCTGAGACGCGCTTCAAACCGGAGCAGGCCGCGCGGATCAAAACTGATCTCCACATCTCGGTCCAGGGTCTGGCGTGCCACATCCAAACCGCGCAGAGTAGCTTTTTGTCCGGCCAAGTCGGCGTCCAAGGCCAACACGAACCGGTTGGTGTACCGCTTGAGTTGTCTCAACTGGGTCTCGGTGAGGGCGGTGCCCATTTGGGCCACCAAGTTGGTGAAACCCGCCTGATGAGCTTGAATCACATCAAGATATCCCTCGACAATCACAGCCTCACCCGCCTCGCGGATGCCTTTTTTGGCCTGATCCAGTCCAAACAGCAGAGCACTTTTGTCAAACAGATCCGACTGCGGGGAATTGAGATACTTGGGGACGCCGTCCGGCACCAGCGTGCGGGCGCCAAAACCCACCACGCGGCCGCGCAGGTCACGGATCGGAATCATCAGCCGGCCGCGGAATCGATCGTACGGACGACCGGACCCTTCCTTTTCGGCCAACAGACCGCCATCGACCATCTCCTGATCCGTGTACCCACGCCCGTGAAGGTAGGTCCGAAGGCCGTCCCAGTGGTCCGCTGAGTAACCCAGCTGGAATTGCTCAATGGTGTGGGGCAGCAAGCCCCGCTGGACCAGATAATCGCGCGCCGGCTCTGCTTCGGGCGCACGAGCAAGAAGGCGTTCATAGTAGAGCGTGGCCGCGTCCAATACGTCGTACAGTCGGGCGTGTGCTTCCTGGTGTTTTTGCTGCGCCGGGCTCCGTGGCCGCAGCTCCACACCGGTGCGCGCAGCCAGCGTTTTGAGCGCATCCACAAAGTCCCACCCATTCTTTTTCATCAGGAATGAAAAGACGTCACCCCCTTCACCGCAGGCCCCAAAACAACGCCAACTCTGTGTATCCGGAAAAACCACAAACGAGGGCGTCTTTTCCGAGTGAAACGGGCAAAGCGCTTTGTACGTGCGGCCGGCACGTTTCAAGTCGACGTACTGGCCGATGACGTCCACGATATCGACCCGTGACCGGATCTCTTCCACCTCGTCCATAGGGCTATTGTAGCCGATAGCGCCCGGCCGACCAAACCCGCGCCGGGCGCCACCCCTGTTTCCAAAACGGGTGATCAGAACCCTTCCAACATGGACAGGGCAGCAATACCATCCGACAATTCTGCAATGTGTTGGACCAGGGCCCGGCGGTTGTCACGCCGATCCGGATGTTCGTCGTCATCCACCAACACTCCATCAAAGAACCGATTGATAGGAGCTACCAGTCGCCGCAAGGCGGTAGCCAGGTCGTCCACGCTGCTCCCCGGGGTCAAGCGAGCTGCCACTGACAGGTAGGTCTGACTCAACTGGCGGGCCTCTGGCTCATCCAAGGTATCCAGGTTCAAGCCATAGGACTGGTCATACCGCCGGGCCATACGCTTGCAGCGACCATAGGCGTGGAGTGTCTCCAACCAGTCGTCGCGCCCAACCCAGTCGTTCAACTGCCTGGATCCAAGGCGCGCGGCGGCCGGGTCGTCACCTCGCTCGGCCAACACAGCCTCCACCACATCGTAGCGCATACCCTCATCACGAAGCAGCACGCGCAGCCGGCCCTGGACAAAATCGTACACTTGAGCCAACGTCTCGTTCGTCACCGTAACAGGTATCAGGTCGGCGGCGCACTGCAGACCCCGGCGCAGGCTGAACGGCTGGTCGGAGCCGATGAGAACCTGGACGACGCCCAGTGCAGCCCGGCGCAGCCCATAAGGGTCGGTTGATCCGGTAGGTGCCAGCCCCACTGCAAACAGGCCCACCAGGCTATCCAACCGATCGGCCAATCCCAGCGCCAGCCCCGGCCTGGAAGCAGGGAGGGCATCGCCCTGACCGCGGGGCATATAGTGCTCCAGAATCGCATCCGCCACTGCCTCGGGCTCGCCGCCAAGCAACGCGTATTCGCGGCCCACCAGACCCTGGAGCGAGGTAAACTCGACCACCATCCGGCTCGCCAAATCGGCCTTGGCGAGGAAGGCTGCCCGCCGGGCGATCTCCAACTCGGCCAAGGTGAGGCCCACCATCCCGCCGACCTCAGGTATGAGCTTTTCCAGGCGGTGGGTCTTGTCCAGCATGGAACCCAGACCGGCCTCGAACGTCAGGGTGTGGAGGCGAGGCAGAAAGCTGTCCAGCGGATGGCGCGTGTCTTCTCGATAAAAGAACTCGGCATCCGCAAAGCGTGCGCGTATCACATGCTCGTTGCCCCTCCGGACAGCATCCACGTCCTTGGGATGGCCGTTGCAGACCGCAACAAAGTGGGGCAGCAATCCGCCATCCGTGGCGCTTACCACAGGGAAATATCTCTGGTGCTTGCGCATCACGGTGACAAGCACGTCCCGCGGAAGCTTGAGGCGGTCGCGATCAAAACTACCCATGAGCGCCACCGGCCGTTCAACCAGGTTGTTCACCTCCTCCAGCAAGCCCGGCAGATAGAGAGGGCGCCCCCCAACTTGGTCAGCCAACTGATCTACCTGCTCCCGAATGCGGGTCAGCCGTTCATCCGGGTCCGCGACGACACCGGCCGCAGCCACCTGGGCCAGGTATTCGTCAGCGGTGTCGATGACAATCTCCGGCGAGTGCTCCGGCCGCAGACCCAGGGTCACCCGACCGCTGGAAAGACCGGCATATTGAAACGGGACAACTGCGTTACCTAACACGGCTACCAGCCAGCGGATCGGCCGCGAATACGTCACCGGGTTGCCAGCCAACCAGCGTATTGAGTTGCCGAATCGGAGCGAACCGATGAGTCCCGGCAACGCCTCGGAAAGCACCTCGCCCGTTGGCCGGCCGGGCTCGCGCACCTCCGCGGTGACGTACTGCTTTCCTCCGTGCTCGGCCTTGCCCAGAGACTCCACCGGCACAAGGTGACGGCGGGCAAAGCCATGCGCCGCCGGCGTGGGATCGCCGGTCGGGTCAAATGCGCGGTCCACCGGCGGCCCTTTGACCACCTCAACACGGTCCCGCTGCACCGGGGCGAGGCCCTTGACCATGGCCACCTGACGTCGGGGGGTACCCAACACCCGGATTTCCCCCTCGTGATCGAGCCGGAGGTCGGCCAGTAGACTGGGAATGGCCTGTTCCAGTTGCCGCAGTGCATCGGCGAGATCGTCGGCCGGCAACTCTTCCGACCCGATCTCAAACAGAAACCGTGCCGGTTCGTCGGGGTATCGGCCGCCCGGTTCACTCCTCACTGCAGCAGTCGCCGCCTCCTCCACATGGGGTTGCCAGGAAACCACCTCGGCAAAGGGGTATCCCAAAGACCGACGCTGCTCGAGATACTTTTCGGACACCCTTCGCGCCATCTCCCGCATGCGACGGAAAAACGTGGCCCGCTCGGTCACCCCTATCGCGCCCCGTGCGTCCAGCACATTGAACAGGTGAGAGCATTTCAGGTTATAGTCATGCGCGGGAACGACCAAACCAACTTCTAGCGCGCGCCGCGCCTCAGCCTCATAGGTGTCGTATACCCGCCGCAACCCATCCACATCGGCTACATCAAAATAGTACCGACAGTGTTCGACCTCGGATTGCAGCAGCACATCTCCATACCGCACTCCCAGGCCCCAATCCAGCTCCCAAACGCTCGATTTGTCCTGCAGAGCAATGAGCATCCGCTCCAGACCATAGGTCAGCTCAACGGCCACCGGGTCCAGATCAAAGCCGCCGGCCTGCTGAAAATATGTGAACTGGGCGATCTCCTGACCGTCCAGCCAGACCTCCCAACCCAGTCCCCAGGCGCCGAACGGCGGGCTCTCCCATTTGTCTTCGACAAAACGGATGTCGTGCTTGGTCCGATCGATTCCTACAGCCTCCAGACTCTGCAAGTACAGCTCTTGAGGATCACCCGGGTCCGGCTGCAGAATGACCTGCAACTGATAAAAGTACTGCATCCGATTGGGGTTCTCACCAAATCGGCCGTCAGCTGGTCGGACGCTGGGCTCAACATAGGCAACGTTCCACGGTTCAGGGCCCAACACCCGCAACAGCGTGGCGGGGTTCATGGTTCCTGCTCCTACCTGTACGTTGTACGGTTGCCAGATCAGACAGCCGTGATCCGCCCAGAACTCTAGCAGCCGGAGGATCATCTGTTGAAAAGTCATTGGTTTTGTCATGGGGTGTTCTCTGATCTCATCCTCACTGTCGGCGCCCAACGGTGCCAGTTCTGTTCAAGGTCTCTGAAGTCGGATCTCGATCTCAGGCCTGTGCTGGTCGTCCGGACAGGTTCTCGTCTTCACCGACGACCGGACAGCACAGGTCACATACGGACTCTGGCTGGCCGCCGGACCCGCATCCTAAAACCTCTCCCGGACTCCCACCACGCGAATCACAGAGTCACAAGCACGCTGGAACAATGCCGGCCGAATTTTACCACAAAGCGGAAATCCGGGTTGTTGGTCGTCGAGCCAATCGGACCAGCGCGCAATGCACTGCTGCGCAACAAACCATCCATCCTGCGGGCGTTTGCCAGGCTGCTTGTGGCCCCTGCGGGCGTACGGGCAGTGGATTCTTACGATCAGACTTCCGAACGAAAGGTGGAATACGTACCGAGGAGTCACCGCGTCGCTTGCGGCCGCCGGATCAGGCCTGCCGGCGTTTTCGCCCGAGGCCAGCAAGCCAGGCCGCCACCACCGGCACCACAAAGGTCAAGGGCACCCCGATCGCGTGAGCGATCAACAAATCGCCCTGAAGAACAAGCCGCCTCAGGTGCCCATAGATTAGCGGCGATAATTGGGTGGCAAACAGGAACCAGACACCGGCCGTGACCCGACCACCAGACGCTGATCTATCTAGCACCAGCCACGGAAAAGGCCAGGCCGCATACCAGATGCGGAACTTAAAGGCCTGAAGGAGATAGGCCACCAGGGCTCCGGCCGCCCCCAGGCCCGGACTCGCCCCGCGGGTCGTTCTCACCAGCAGCCACAGCACCCACAGAACCAACGCCGCGCTTACCACCAGCATGACTGACGACGCCAATCCACTCGTGCCTAACCAGGCTTCAAGCAGGACCATGAGCGCCTTGGGTGAAAACCCCCCGCCGCCTCCAGCCTCGAACTGCAGCCTCCGCGCGGCACCCACCACCGACGCGCCCGGCGTTTGGTCCAAAGCCAGAAACGGAGCCCAGGCCGCCAACGCCACCAGCAGACTCACCAGTCCTGCCCTCACCAACCAGCGCACTCGTGTTCGCCAATCGGGCAAGTTCCTCAGAGCAGTCAGGTAGAAAAAGGGCAACGGCAACAACCCAATCGGTTTGGTCAACGGGGCCAGCACGAGAACCACCAGCCCCCACCATCGGCGGCGTTGAAGCAGCCATGCTCCCAACAACCACCAGAACAACATTAGAATGTCATTGTGCCCGTCCATCACATAGATCAAGAGCACTGCCGGGTTCCAGGACCACAGCAACACCCGGGCAGCCCGGCTGGTGGGGGTTGCTGCGGGGCTCATCAGCCCAATCAACCCACCCACCGCCACCAGGCACATGAGGTTAAACACCTTGAAAAGCACCAGCGCGGTCTGAATATCGTACGGGCTCACGGCGGCCACACCGGCCGACACCCACTCCCACAATGGGCCGTACGGCGACGTGTGATCAGCCCATTCGCCGGCCAATGCCGCCCACGAGGCCCCGGAAGCCGCCAATGGAGCAACGGTGAAAGGGCTCTGCCTAAAGACAGCGGTAGTCCGTCCGTGGAGGTAGTACTGGTAGATATCGATCGCGTTGATGGGAAAAGCCCATATCAAAGGCAGAGCAAAGAGCAGAGTGCCGGTTAGCAGGCCAAGGGTACTGGCCCGGAATTCATTCGACGATCGAACGTACCGGTACGCCAACCAATACAGACCGAACAGGAGTGAGAGCCATGCTGCGTAGGCCAGCGCCCCCCCCAAAGACGGCGTGAAGGAATAGATATCTGGCAGCGGCGCCCGGTGATGCTCCGGTCGGAGTGGGAACCACCAGGCTGCCAAACAGTAGCCCACCAGGCTGAAAGCGGCCCATCGCACGAGAGGTGATCGAATCCGGGTCACTTTTCTCCCTGTCGCGTTTTGGCGGTCCGTTGTGCGATGAGGGTTGCCCGCATCGTCTGCCACTGCCGGCGCACGTTCCGTTCCCACTCACGGCCAATCGGGTGCTGGCTGTACTGGGCCTCCTGGAATGCTTCCGTCAACTCAGCCAGGGCTTGTTCCCCGTCTGCGAGCCTCGGCGCCAGCCAGGCTTGGTACTCGCGCGGTGTCAGCTCGGGACGGCGGCCCAACTCCACGCGACGCGCGCGCTCCAGCACACTCCGATAATAGTACAGCACCCGCTCCCGTGGCTCCCGGGTGCTCAACCGAAACAGGTGAAACGGTTGGCGCGAGGCGGGCGTTCGGGGCCTGGAGCGCGACGCCAAGCGCTGCACTCCGTCCCGGACAGTCCAACGTAAGCGCTTGAGCCGTTGACGCAGATGCACGACCAGCGCCCGCAGCCGGCGCCATGGCCGGGAACGAGCTAGAAGCTGGACCAATTCCGGATGATCACGCAGATAGGAGACCACAACGTACGCTGTACCGGCGATGATGAGCGCCCAGAAGAGGATCGTACGCATCCAGAGCACCCAGTCGGGGGTGACGCCAGAGACCTCGGGCGGAACCCGGGGCGGCTCCCAGGCTGGTTGGGGCAGGCTGGACACATCGGACGCCTGCCCGGTCAGCAAGGAAAGGAGAACCGAGAAAAGCGCACCAAAGGCGTACAGGAGCAACGAAAGGAGAAAGGATAAAACCGCCAGCAACCATCCGACGGCCAGGCTTAGCAGGTACAGGAACCGTCCCGAGTAACCGGTAGGTAGCAGTAAGGCCAATGACCCAGCCACTGTGATGAACGCCAGGCTGACTCGGGCCCACCGGCCGGCCATCGTCTGTTCGGTCGGTGTGCCGTCCGCCTGCCAATGCCGCTGCAACAGAGCATAGTGAACCTGCCCCAACATCAGTAAGCCCAAGCCAAAAAAGGACACAAGGATCAGCGCAAGGTCCAGATGCGCCGTATGACGAATGCTGAACACTGCCTGCCAACCCAAACCGCGAGGCAGGTCTCTGCCAATCACCGTCATGCCGATCACCAGCGCCAGACATATTCCGCCGGTATAGAAGCTGGCAGTCAGGCGCTCCAGCGGAGCACGATAGTGAGGCGTGCGCACGGGTGGTTCGGCCAACTCCTGAAGGTTAGCGGCAGTTGAGGTAGCCACAAACCATCCAGAGAGCAGCAACCCGTACGCGCCCATGAGTTCCAGGTCTACCATATTCCACGGAGCATGCGGCCAGGTTTGGATTTCGGCCCACACGGCCGACCAATCCTGCCCGGCGTAACGAGCCAACCGGATCAGCACCAGGAACAGCAAGAGCTCCGCTGCCCGGAACCGGAACAACTCGGTGCCCGAAACGCGGCGGACGCTGACAATGCGATGGGAATAGTTGGCCTCCAGCGCCGCCAAGACCGCGCCGACCACCAGATAGCGAGAGTTCCACTCCGGCGCCAGCAATTCCGCCAACGCCACCAGGGACCACGCCAGGCAGCCGACCATGAGCGCTACAACCACCGGCCCAAAAAGACGTAACTGGACGGGCGGCCCGGGTCGATCTGGTGGCGGGTACAGCGTCCGGAGCAGTTCAAACCTGCCCTCACGACTGCGCCAGTGCTCAGTCTGCCCTCGCCCTCGGGCCAGATAAACCTCGCTGACGCGAAGGAGCGTCAGCCGGCGGTCGTTGGCAACCAGCAGAGCGCGTAGCCGATCCGCCGCCCGGCCGGGCATGGCCAGGTCAACGACGATGCTGCCCGAATATACCCCCAGAACCGTCAATTCCTGGGGTTGAACCAGCACCAACGAGGCAAGCGCCTCCACTAATGCGGTTCGGCGCGGCGCAGTCAGCAGCGCATAATCGCCCAGGAGCACGATCTTGACCCTTCTCAGTTCGCCTTGGCCCGCTATCGGTCCGTCAGTGAAAATCACCCCACCCCCCCATGACATCCAGTTCGCGCCAGACCCGGTAGACCGGCACCCGAAGCTGCGCCGCCCGTTCGCGATAGCCAGGCGAGGCCGGGGTGGGGTGGATGAGGATCAACACCACCGCAAAACCCGCCCGGCGGAGCGTGACCAGAGCTTCGTAAAGCGGGTCTGATTCCCGGCCTGTGACCACAGTCAGCGTTGCGCCCCATGAAACGCGGGCGGCTTGGCCCGGCAACCATTGGGGAAGAGCAGCCACAGCGGCTGTGTCGATCCGGGCCAGGACTTCCAGGACGCTCATGAGCTGGCCCCATCCCGGCCGGGGTGGCAAGAAAAAGCTGGCCGGAGCCGCTGACGACGGGTCGTGCGCCTCAGTTGCCAGGCCGACCGGCAATCTCTCCACCGCCGCGACGTGCCGGGCCAAAGACGCCGCGGCGACGATAGCCAATTCCGGCGCACCAAACCGGTACTCGCCCTCGTACCCGTCCCGATCCATGTCCAGACAGATGAGCGTCTCGCGGGAGATCGAAGGACGGTACCGCTTGACCAGCAGACGACCGGACCCGGCCGATGCCGTCCAATGTATGTGCCGTGGCGAATCACCGGGTTGATAATCACGCGCGCCAATCACGCAACTGGGGTCCTCAAATAGTGGCGTTCTTGCGGGCAGCGCTACCAGAGGAGAGCGGGTGGGCAGACCCAGACGCTCCAATGGGAGCACGCGCGGGTACACCACCAGGTGCCCCGGCTGGAACTGGGCCGATACTGGCGAATGGAGTCCGAATAGGCTGCTGGAAGTCAACTTGAGCGGACCTATGGTGTAGTAACCACGTCGGCGACCCTGGAGAGTGTAACGTAGATAACGGCGCTCGTGTGAACCCAGGCTGATGACTTGTCGATGAAACGAGGGCGTTGCCAATTGAGCAGGGAGGATCTCGTGCAGTTCAACCCAGGGGATAGGAAGCCAACCGCGATTGTCGATGGTCACCTCCACAACCACCTGTTCGCCATGGAATGCCCGTTCCAGGAAACGGCGATCGACATGCACTGGGTGGAACATCCGGCTCTGCCAGACCCTCGTCAGGACAAAGAGCGCCAAGATGAAATAGAAAACGGCAAAGACAAAGTCCACCCGCACGACGGCGGCGACAACCAATAACCCGAGAAGAAACGGGATCATGCTGCGCATGACATCATGCCAAAGAACAACCCATAGGATCGTGCCCGACAACCATGATCCGGGTCAGGCCAACTTGCCGAGGTCCAGCTCTGTGTGCTCCAGGATCTCGGTGAGAATCGCCTCGGCCGTGCGGCCCCGCAATTGGCTGTCTGGCTTCACCAGCAGCCGGTGGCCCAGTGTCGGCAAAACCAGTGCCTTGATGTCGTCCGGCAGCACATGATCTCGCCCGGCCAATGCTGCCACAGCTTGTGCGCATTTGTACAGCGCCAGCGATCCACGAGGGCTGGCGCCCAACACAAGGTCCCGATGAGCCCGTGTCGCGCGGACGATTGCCAGAATGTACCGCTCCAGCGACCCGTCGACGTGCACCTGACCGACCTGCAGGCCGTAGGCTGCCAGTTCACCTCCATCGACCACCTGCTGGACGTTCTCAATCGGATGTTGTCCACGCAGATTGCGAAGGATCTGGATCTCGTCGTTCTCAGCGGGATAGCCCAGCGACAGCCGCATTATGAACCGGTCCAGTTGTGCTTCTGGCAGAGGAAAGGTCCCCTCGTACTCGATGGGGTTTTGCGTAGCCATTAGCAGAAACGGCACGGGCAGCGATCGGGTCACACCGTCGGTGGTTACCTGGTGTTCCTGCATTGCCTCCAGCAGCGCCGCCTGCGTTCGGGGAGTAGCCCGGTTAATCTCGTCCGCCAGCAGGATATTCACGAAAACTGGGCCCGGCCGGAACGCGAACTGACCGTCCATCTGGTTGAACACGTTCACTCCGGTGATGTCGTTGGGCAGTAGATCCGGAGTACACTGCACCCGCTTGAAGGCGAGTCCCATGCTGGCAGCGACTGCCCGCGCCAGCATCGTCTTGCCCGTGCCGGGCACGTCCTGCAACAGAACGTGCCCCTGGCAGAGCATCGAAGCCAACAGCAGGTAGATCGGCTCGCGCTTGCCAACGATGACGGTTTCGACGTTTTCGACTAGCCGCTCGACAAACGACTGAATGGTCAGCATCACAGCCTCGATTCATGCTCTTGACCCCACAAGCTATTCCCATGCCGTAGCGCGTGGGATCTCAGGAGACGTTCCGTCCAATAACCCATCCGCCCTGAGGTTCGCGAGAAACTGCTCCGCTACTGCCGAACCTTGACGGCAAAAAACGCCCGGTTGCCCTAACGGCGCAAGAACGGCTATCCGGATTCCCTTTTCGATTGTATCATAGGTGCGGCCGGTCCAGAGGTGCGTCCAGCGGTCGCCGGCCGGAAGATAGACGGCCACCGTCCTCGCGCCCGGTTCCAGCACGGGCGCCACCAGGAATTCGGTGCCAACCAGGAATTGCTGGTATGAGATCCGAAGCACGTGGGGATCAGAGGGGTAATGGATAAAAAGGTGCCTGACCACTGGCAAGCCCGTCTGGTGAGCCTCCCGGACCAATGTCTTGCGATAAAAAGCCCAGGCCCGGTACAGCTTGGCAAGCCGTCCAAACTGCGCCAGCGTCGCGTCATCGGTATAGATCTGATGATTTGCCCCCGGTATGTTCCCTTCATGGGTTCGGAAGACGGTGGTAAACGCGGCCAGTTCCATCCAGCGCCATAGTAGCTCCTTGGTCCGGTGATAGTTCAGAACGGGACTGGAAATGGTGGTGAATCCGCCAAGGTCGCTGTGATTCAGGCTGAAACCTGAAAGCCCGCTGCTGAGCAACCCGGTGACGGCGGTCCTGATACCGTCGTGGGCGTCCCAACTCACCAATTGGTCCCCCAACCAGAAAAGGGTGGCAGCGCCTGGGCTGTTCCGGTACCCCGAGCGAACGAAAAACAGCAGTTGATCGTGGTGGTCACAGCTTTCCAGCACCTCCCGATTCAGCCTGGCCCAGGCTTCCGGATATTGGTTATGAAAGCTGGCGGCCGAAATGCCCGAGGCCAGACAGGCTCGATAGGGCAGATATTCGCCGTAATCGGCCATCCAGCCGCTGGCGCGGGTCACAAGTACTTGCTCGCGAATGATCTCCTTGTACCACTCGCACGCCGCCGGGTTGGTAAGGTCCACTAACCCGGCCGAAAATGACGTCATCTGCACCAGCTCAACCTTGCCAGATCGGTTGCGCACCAGGTAGTCGCGGTCAGCCGCTTCCCGAAATAGATTCCGCCGGTAGTGCGGTTTGTCGGTCACATCCACCAGCGCAGGGTTAAAGTAGGTCAGAACCTTGATTCGCTTGGCAGCCAGGTCCGCAACCAGAGCGTCCCACCCAGCGTATTGCCGCTGATCCAGCTCCCAATTCCACCATAGCTGCTTGCCAAAATTGGTAACTCGTTGGCCGACCCAGTCCTGGAGCCAGAACCCGGCAACGGGCGTGCCGTGGGCCGCCAGTTGGCGCCAGACCTGACGCACCCGCTCGGTTCCGCCCTGAATTCCCACCACGGCACCCTCGAGTATCCAGTCTGGTAGCGGCCGCATCCGGCCGGCCACCTGGGTGTACTCGCGGATAAGTTGCGCCGGGCTCTCGCCGTAGAGAATGCGGCCGGTCATGCAGTTGGCATGCAAATGGACCTGTACCCGATGGTCGCGGCGCATGTCAAAGACGCAGTACTCGTAACTCGTCAGAAAGAGCGATCTGAGATGGCTGGTGATGGTATGGGGAACCGCTGCGTAGGACGAGTGCCACTTGCCGCCGGCCTTCATGGTCAGATTGGCGGCCAGGGTCACCGGCTGTGCGCCCCGCCCCACCCCCTGCTCGGCCACCCAGATGGGAAGTCGCCTACCCTTCAGGTCGAAATGCGAGAACTGCTCGCCAAAACCAAAAAAACGCTCATCACGCGACGACTGGAAGGTCAAACGCGTCCTGTTGAACCGGTCGCTCGACAGGCTGAATCCAAATTCCAATTGGTTGAGGCCCACTGACCGAAAGGTCAGTTGGTACCGTGTGGTTGCCCGCGGCCGACCAGCGCTCAAACATCCGGATATCGTCACCCGGTTCTCGGCCGAGCTCAGCTCGTCAACAGTCTGCCGGTCGCAGAGCAATTCAAATCGGTCCCTAATCGCGAAATGGCCATGGTGCTGCTGGACCTTGGCATCCCCCAAAGCAGCCGCGACAAAACCACAACCCGGCAGACTGGACCAGAGCACACGTCCGGAGTTGGCCTGATGGGTGATCTGCAATTGTCGGCCCGCCGTCCAGGTCACCAAAAAGGCGCCGGCTGGCAGCGTTGCAGCCGGCACACTGGACACCAGCTTCCGATCACGCACGGAACCAAAAAGATTCCGTACACGCCACCACGTCGCCAGGACAACACCTGCCAGAGTCCTGGCGGAGGAAGGTAATTTCTTGAACCTCACGGGAGACTCTCTCAGTCAGCTCGGGGTGAGAACCGAACGCAGACGGTGGTCCCGTGATCCGGTTCAGATTCCAGGCTCCAGCTCCCACCTAGCTGATCCACCAGAACTCTGATCAGCTCCAGACCCAATGTCTGGTTCTCTTCCAGTTTCCAGCCAGACGGGAGGCCCACACCATTATCACTCACGGACAACTCTAGCTGATTGCCCGCAGGCTGAAACGCCACACGCACGTGGTTGGCGCAGGGGGCCATGGTATCGCCCGTAAAACCGTGTTCCAGCGCGTTGCACACCAGTTCATTGGTGATCAGTCCACAGGGAATGGCATCATTGACCGTGAGGACCACGTCGGCGACATCCAGTATCACTTGCACCTGGCGCGCGCTAAACGACTCCCGTATATAGTCCACCAATTCGCGCAAATACTCCGGCATGGCCACCCGCGCCAGATCACCGGACCGATAGAGATGTTGGTGAACGCGCGCCATAGCGTGGGCGCGGGTCTGGCTTTCCCAGAACAGCCGTTGCGCTTGCGGATCTTTGACGATTCTGGCACTCAACGCCAACAGGCTCGATACGATCAGGAGATTGTTCTTGACCCGATGATGGATCTCTTTCAGCAGGACTTCTTTCTCCGCCAACGCCGCTTCCATGCGCTGTTCTGCCTGCTTGCGTTGAAGCAGCTCCTGCTGCAAACGCACGAGCAGTTGCTTCTCCTGCCGGACCAAACACACCTCGTCAATCGCGTTCTGCACCGAGATCACCAGCTTGTTCAGGTCCAACGGTTTCTCAAAATAGTCATACGCTCCTCGTTGGATCGCGCGAATGGCGGTCTCGAGTGAGGCATACCCGGTCATGATGATGACCCGCAGGTCCGGTTGTAGCTGCAACAGCGCGGGCAAAAGGTCGGTTCCCTCCCGATCAGCCAGCCGGATATCCAACAACGCAACGTCGTACTGCTGGTTCCGCAGTGCTTCCAGCGCTGTATCGGCCGCGAATACCGAAAGCACGCTGTACTCCTGCTGCACCAGGAAATGCTCCAGGTTCAGACAAAAGTCGACGTTGTCGTCAATGATCAGAATCGCCGAACTTGAGTCCATCACGCACATCCACTGGAAGACGTACGACAAAGGTCATGCCGCCGTTCGGATTACTCTCAGCCGTCAGCGCGCCTCCATGTCGAGCTACGACTTGCCGGCACATCGTCAGGCCCAGGCCCAAGCCCTGCGCTCGAGTGGAGAATAGGGGTTCGAACAGGCGGGCAAAGTCGGATTCTGAAACGCCCTGACCGGTGTCGCTGACGGACACGCACACCTTGGGGCCGGATTCGCCGGCGGACGGCTCGGCCCAGGTCCGAAGGGTCAACTCGCCGCCATCGGGCATGGCCTGAATGGCGTTCTGAACTAGGTTTCGCAGCGCCCGGATCATTTGCTGCATATCCGCCGGCACCGGCGGCAAACCGTCCGCCAGGCTCCACACCACGGTGATTCCACCCGGCACGGTCACCTGCTCAATCACCTGTGCTAGCCACCAGTTCGGGTTCGTCGACCCACGCTGAGGTGGATTGAGGCGGGCATAGTCCAACAGATCGTGCATCAAGTCATCAGCTACCTTCACCTGACGCAGCAGACGGTCCATCACCGGCCGCAATTCGGGATCGTGAAGTGATATCTGACCCTCCAGGATTTGTGCTGAACTGCTGATCACCGCCAAGGGATTGCGCAGGTCATGGGCAACCTCCGCTGCCAGCTCACTGACGGCTGCCAGTCGCTCTGCTCGCACCAGGTGGTCTTGGGTGAATCGTAGCTCGGCCAGCGTCGCTTCGAGCTCGGCCGACCACGCCTGAAGCCGAGCAACAAATCGAGACCGCTCGATGGCGCGGGATGCCTGACCGGCTACCAACTCAACCGCATGCCGTTCCTGCTGGCTTACCACCGGTCGCTCGGTCTGCAGAAACAACTGCCCGACAATCCCCTCATCCGCGACCAGTGGCACGCAGAGATATGTAGCCGCCTCATGAATGCTGGCAGCCGCCGCAAGGCCTTTTGCGGAAAGGGGCGGGCTCAAAAGGGGGGCGAGAGATTGGCTGCACGACGTCTCGCCCGCCATGAGCCGGTCGAACACCGCGTTCAACCGGGGCACATAAGGCCAGCGAAGGTCGCAAACATCAACGCCGGTCAGCTTCCTCACCCTATCCAGCCGTTCGTCGGTCGGATACGTTACCACCCTGGAAAAGGCAGCAGCTTCGCTGTCATAGGGAGCCAGCAGGGCAAAATCAAAGCCCAACCGGTCCACGCAACCCCGAACCACCGCCGACAACTGCTGCTCAACTCGCTCGGCCGAGTTCACTTGCTCGGCGATGGCATACACATGCTCCATACGCAGCAGCGCTTGCGCCAACTCGGCCGTGCGGTGGCCAACCTGCGCCTCCAGTGACACGTTCAGCTCCCGCAGCCGCTCCTCGCTCTCGAGAAGAGCCTTCTCTGCCGCCACTCGCTGGTCGATGTCGCGCACGGTGAGCACAGATGCTCGTTGCCCTCGCCAGTCGGCCAACGCGGCCGATACCTCCACCGGCAACGGTTCGCCGTCCTTGCGGACGATCGTGGTCCGATACCGCGCTGGCTCCGGTAGGCCGGCGGTTCGTGATTTCAGCCGGACGGTCAGGTGGGAAACCTCATCGGGATCGGCGAGACGGGCCATGTCGATCTCGAGCAGCTCAGGAACGCTGTAGCCGGTGATCTCCGCCGCCGCTGCGTTAGCGAACACGTGCCGGCCATCGCGCAGCGCCACCAAGATTCCGTCTCGAACGTTTTCGGTGATGGCCCTGCAGCTCTCTTGGGTCTGCTGCAGCGTTTTTCGAGCGACCTCGACTTCGCTGACGTCCCGAATCACCAATAGACCGGCAACCGACTCGCCTGCTTGGATGGTGAATAGAGTTCCCGTCAACTGGACTGTGCAAGGAGAACCTTTTGGGTTGACAATCACGCATTTGACGGGTTCGGTCAAGCCCTGATCATGGCCATCCAGCAACCGACCTACATAGGCGACCAATTGCGGGTCGGCGACGGTGGCCCAATCGCCTCTCTCCTGCTCACCAGCCGGCAACCCCAGCAGATCTTGAGCTGCCGGGTTGGAATAGGTGATCCGACCATCTCGATCAAAGACGAGAACTCCGTCAGCCATAAAACCTAGGATCTGCCGACACAGATCACGCAGCGGCTCTGGTGAACTCGTCCCGTCCGGTAAGCGGATCATCACATCCTCTGCGCCGAGGAAACCTGCTCTACGGTTGGCGGCACCCGCTGGCCAAACGGTCACCCCGCATAGTCGCGTTCGGCTGGGTCATGAAATGGCTGCGTCAGATCGACATGTGGCGACAGGTGTTCCACGGCTGCCAGCACACAATCATCGACCGCTATCCGCATCTCAATGGCGCCGTTGGGACACGCGGTGACACACCGGCCACACCCCCGGCATTCCTCGCTGATGCGGGCCCGACCGTCCACTAGCTCGATCGCCTTGACAAAACAGATGGCCTCAGCACAGACACCGCATCCATCGCACTGGTCATTAACCACCACAGTGACGCCCGGCATTCGAGCTACCTTGGCGGCCGACTGGGGCGCCATGGAAGGCAGGACTCGCCAAAGACAGCAGCAGGGACAGCAATGGCAGATAGTCATGAGTTGATCGCCTGGTCCAACGCCCAACCAGATTGTGTCCAGCTTGTTGCGTCCTATCAGATGAACCAGACCGGCCTCCCGGCAACGTTGTACGTGAGCCAGCGCTTCTTGCTCGGTTACCCGACGCCCCAGCTTGGGGTTGATGCCGTCAGCGGCCGCCCCCAGAAAGAGGCAGCCCAGCTCAACAGGATAGTCCGAGCAACCGGCCGCGTCGCGGCAGAGACAGCGGTTCATGATCCAATGCGTACTGGCGCGCCGAATGAAATGGTCTACTACCTCCGACGGCAGAACCATCTGTCCTTCCAACTCTAGCGCATAGCCGATCTGTATTGATCGGTCGGTCGGCAGGTAGATAAGCGCGTCAGCCGCAAAGAACCAGCGGTCCAGTAGCGGGCCAAGGATCGGCAAACGGGTGGCCCTGGCAATCAGAAAACGGGCCGGAAACGCCCATTTGATCAACTCGACTAGCCAGACCGGTTGGCCCATAGCGTCACCTCGTCAGCTCGCCTCAGCCCCATGCCGTGGCGCTCTCGGATCCTCATAACTCAAACCCTGTCTCATGCCAGGTGTCGATCAGGCCAGGCGGGATCTGCCTTCGCAGCAATTCGGACCGAGCCACCATCAGACGAATCCATCGGGTGTCACGGCCACCCTCCCGCAGGAGGCTTTCTGCCTCGGCGGCGCTGACCCAGCGGAACTCTGAGTGCTCGGCGTCGATCTGAATGTCGGCCGGCTCCACCAATGAGCAACCGTACAGCACGCCCAACAGCTCGTTTTCCGGGTGCGGATCGCCGCGGTAAAAATGAGTGGTTCCGATGATAAAATCGACCTGTACCCGAACCCCGACCTCTTCCCAAACCTCCCGGTGCAGCGCCTGTTCAAAGCTTTCGCCCTGATCCACCCGGCCGGTGACGCACTCCCACGCACCAGGCGCAAAGTCCTTGTCGCCGGATCGCCTCAACATCAGGCAGCGCCCGTCAGACGGGGACCAGAGAAGACCTGCCACGCCTGCACGAAACCGCCCCACACTCATCAACCGGCGACCCCCTGGCGCTGACTAGCGAGCACAGGTCTGACCCCGTCCGCCGTCTATGGAGACCGTCGCACCGGTGATCCAACCGGCTCGTTCCGAAGCCAGGAAAAAGATCAACTCAGCAACCTCTTCCGGACGGCCGACCCGGCCGAGGGGATGGGTCGTCTTGCTGTGCTCCAGAAAAGCGCTGTAGGCAGCCTCGGTCATTCCCCCGGAGCGGTGAAGACCCGTGAGCACGACCCCGGGATTCACCGCGTTGACCCGTACGCCCTGGCTCGCAAGTTCCAGCGCCGCGCACCGGGTGAGCTGATCGACTGCTGCCTTGCTGGCACAATAAGCCAGAATGCCGGGAAAGGCGCGCAGGCCAGTCACACTTGAGACGTTGACCACGCTCCCTTGGCTGCGAATCAGGTGGGGCATGGCGCGCTGCATCAGGTAGAACGGAGCCCGCACGTTTACGTTCATCATGGTGTCCCACGCGTCCAGCGTGGTGCTATCGATGGTTCCAGTGGAAATGATGCCGGCGGCGTTGACCAGGACGTCGATCCGGCCGAACGCCGCCATCGTCCGGTCCACCACTCGCTCAATTTCCTCCGCCCGAGTCACATCCGCGGTGATGACCTCGGCCTGAACACCGCCAGCTCTGATCACGGCGGCGACCGCTTCCAGGCGGCTGACGGTTCGCGCTACCAGCGCCACCTGGTACCCTTGGGTCCCGAACTTGAGTGCGGTTGCTCGGCCGATTCCGCTACTGGCACCGGTGACTAGCGCCACCGCTATTTCGGTGTCTGCCACTGCTTCTGACCTTCTATCAAAGGTGCACGACCGTGAAAGCAAACCTGCCGGCTAATCATCACCTGCCGTGACTCTCCCGGCAATGCACCAACTATATCAGAGCGAAACCGACCGGCAATCCCGTTGCCTGGTACCGCGCAGCTGCACTGCCAGCGCACTTGGCCGATCACTCCTGGCCGCCCAGGATCGCCAGGTAATGTACCAGCGTCTCGATCCCTCGGTGCCAGTTGGGGAGGTGCAACCTTTCATTGGGGGCGTGGCTATTGTCGTCGGGCAGGCCAAATCCAATGAGCACCACCGGCGCAGCCAGCGCGTCTTGCAGGTGGCGGACAATGGGGAGCGAACCACCACCGCGGAAGTAATAGGGAGCAGCTCCAAAACCCAATTCAAAAGCATGTGCCATCGCCCGGACAGCAGGGGCCTTGACATCCACGACGGCCGGAAGGGCCGAGCCCAGGCGGTGAATAGTCAGTTGGACCGTCGGGGGCAGAAACGATCGGACATACTGCTCGAACAGGCCCGTGATCTCTTGCGGGTCTTGATCCGGCACCAGCCGCATTGACAGCTTTGCCGCCGCACGAGCCGGAATGACCGTCTTGTGCCCCGGATCGGTAAACCCACCCGGCATTCCATGGATTTCGAATGTGGGGCGCACGCCGGCCCGCTCCAGGGTGGTGTACCCTTCCTCTCCTGCCAGGGCAGGCACGCCGGCAACCTGGCAAGCCATTTCGTCGGTCAATGGAATCTGCAACAGTCGCTCGCGCTCGGCGTCATCCAAAGAAAGGACGGAATCGTAAAATCCAGGAATGAGAATCCGCCGGGTCGTGGCATCCTGAATCTGAGCCAACAGCCGAACCAAGACATTGAAGGGATTGTCTACCGCCCCGCCAAACGTGCCCGAGTGCAGGTCGTGAGCTGGGCCACTGACCTCCAGCTCAAGGTAGAGGTTGCCGCGGACCCCGGTGATGATCAAGGGAGTCTGGGGATCCAGTATCGCCTCGTCGCAGATCAGTACGGCATCGGTCGCCAAAAGCTCCCGGTCGCGCCACACCACCCGAGCCAGGTGCGGCGCCAGGACCTCTTCTTCACCCTCCAGTAGAACCTTGAGGTTCACCGGCAGACGACTGGATACGGACAGCCACGACTCGATGGCCGCCAGGACAGCAAACAGCTGGCCCTTGTCGTCCGAAGCGCCGCGGCAGTACAGGTTACTGCCGACAATCGTGGGGTCAAAGGGCGGCGTGTGCCATTCGTCCAGAGGATCGACCGGCTGGACGTCATAATGCCCATACACTAACAGGGTCGGCGCTTGGGGTCCGGCCCCCAGCCACTCGGCGTATAGGACGGGAAATCCCTCAGTTGGAAGCTCCTGGACGCGCTTCAATCCCATCGCGCGCAAGTAGGCGAGTAGCCAATCGGCTGCTTTCTCCATATCCTGTTCATGAGCCGGCAAGGTGCTTATGCTGGGGATGCGGAGCAGGTCGAAAAGTGCATCGAGATGACATTGACGAACCGCTCGTGAATACTCCAGAACCCTGGTCAACATGGCCTACCTCCCAAGAGTCGATGGCGAACCAAGAGCGATGTATCCAATACAAATCAACGTCCGGAGCCACCAGTCCACTGGCACCGAAATCACGCGTACATCATTCACTCGCCCAACCGCGGTGCCCAGTATACCACGATGCATCAAACGGCCTAATCGCCGGCCGGCACTACTCCAGGCCAAACCACCGATCCTGGTGGGGCTCGGAACTGGCCTGCCAGGGAGCCCGAATAACCAGTCATATTCTCACGGCCTTGCCCCTGCGGCACCGGGGCTTGGGCATTGCGCTGAAGCAGCTCGACCAGGAACCCGTCAAGGTCTGCGAATAGCACGTAGCTGTCCGTTTCCTTTAACCGGAGTCCCCAATCCTGCGCCTGGTCACCAACCGGATCACTTACCGCCGCTGCCAAACAGGCCGCACCCTGAGGCAAGCGCTCGTAGGCGCTTGGGCGCCTCGACGCGGCACCGGACAAGGCACTATGCGCCATGCAGATCTGATCGTCTGAACGCGTCTCGCCAATTTACGGCAAAAACGCCCGGGACATCCCGGGCGTTTCCGCCTGATCTGAATCCAGGTGTATGGATCACGCCGGCCGGATGTCCCTCCCATCCGGTGAAAGGCGGCCCATCATCAGCGGCCCACTAGAACCGCTGGCGTCGCCGTGTGACCGCGCCGGACAAGAGCCCGACAACTCCCAAGAAGGCCGGCAAGGCCATGGCACCCGCGCACAACCCACCTTTCCCGGCACTAGGCTTGGTTGCGGCAGGCTGCGACGTCGGGTCGCTCGAGGCCGCGCTACCAGAGGCCACCTGATCGGGGGTCGACACTGGCTCGTTCTTTTGGACGTTGGCCGGTTGGGAGGGGGTGGAAACCTCAGAAGGCGTCGGCGCCGGGATAGGAACCGAGTCGCCAGCACCGAGCACCACCTGGTAGGCCACCCCATCAAAAACCACAATGACCTGCTCGCCCAGCGCGAAATAGCTGCCCAGCCCGGGCGCCGCCGCGACCAGGGCGAAATAGTCATCGGTCAGGAAACCAACGCGGGATGGATCCATGACTGAGGGGTCAAATTCCGTGTCCATCCAGATGTCGCCGCGCACGACAAACGTCTTGCTACCCACGTGTCTGATGACATCCGCCACCACCACCGGGTTGGCCATTCCTGGCATATACGCCGTGATGGTGGGCAAGGCGGCCGGGGCCGGCGCTTCTCGCATGACACCCTCTTCGGCCGCTTTATTTACCGCGTCCGCTCCAAACGATGGCGCGGCTGCCTGGCCAGCCATCTCCTCCTGCGTCGACTCTGCCAAGGTCTGTCGCCCGATCTGCGTGAAAATATCGTCCTCATCGATCAGGAACGAGGTGTAGGGCGTGATGATGCCATACCGGATGCTAAGGTCGACAATCGTCTTCACCCACTCTGGGTTTTCGCCGTACAGGCGGATTTGGGTGAGGTAGTGCCCAATGGCTCTGGTAGCCCACAGTCGGGGTATGAATGCGTCACCGCCGTGGTTGACCAGGTACTGATCCGGGTAACGGAACGTCACCCGTTCGCCATTCACCACGCCAGAGAGCGTGGCCGCCATTGGGCCGCCCTCGCGGTATCGACCGGCCAGGATAAGTTGGCTGCCTGCGAACAGATCTGGCATCTGCGCCGGGAACATCTGCTCGCCCTGGATGCCGCCCAGGACGATCTGAACGTCTGACATCACCGGCGTGCTCACCTTGGCGTAAAAAGCGCTGATCTGCTCGTCGATGCGTTGGCCTGGTCGCACATAGGCGCTGGTACCGCCCTGGTCCAGCGCCAGTGCATCCAACAGGTCAGTATCCACGTCGTTTCCGACACCGAAACTGAAAAGGCGGACATTGGCGCTCGCGGCTTGGCGAAAATTGCTCAGAATCGCCGGGGTGTCGTAAACTCCCTCCGTTGCCAGGCCGTCGGTCACGAAGATCAGGGTGGTAGGTCGTTCAGGGTCGACCATGTTCAACGCTTCCAGCAGGGCCCGGTTGATGTCGGTTCCTCCCATGGCCTCCAGCCTCCGGGTAAAGTCCACTGCGGATTCCCAATCTCCCGCCGGCGCCAAACGATCGTGGTACCGGCGCAGTCCGGTGCTAAAGGCGATGACGCTGAAACGATCCTGAGGGTTGAGATGAGACAGGGTATAGACCACCGCCTCTTTGGCCTGCACCAGTTTCTCACCGGCCATGCTGCCCGAGACGTCCAGCACAAATACGACGTCCTTCGCGACCACCTGATCCGGCGAAACCTCGACGTTGGGCGCCACCAGCAGGAGGAAGAAGCCATCCTCGCCCGCCTCCCGATAGCTTAGCAGGTTCAACCCGACGTCTTCGGGGCTAACCGTGTAGTAAAGCTCAAAGTCTTTGTCGGGTTTGACGTTGGATTGTTCCAGACCAACCAGCGCCGCGTAATCGCCGTCGCGTTCAATGTAGACCTCGTGGCTGGGCGAGTAGACTGCCTTGATCGGCTCCGGCGACTGCAGCTCCACCCGGATGGAGACCTGCTCCAGTGGCCGGGCGGAGTACTTTTCCGTGCTAAGTGGATAGAGGTATCGCACTAGTCCGTTTTCGACCGGCAGCACCTGACTGTACTCTAGCTCAATTCGGCGCTCTTCTCCGGCGGGAATGGGAAAGATGCTTGCCTTGACCATGTCCCGGCCCACATATTCGAGCAACGCCGGGTCACGCATCCGGTTGACGATGTCTTGGTAGATTTGCCGCGCCTGGTCCGCTTGCAGGATCTCGGCCGTGATCGGTTTGCCGTCCACCCACATGACAAACTGGTCAACCGCCGCTCCGGCGGGAAGCGGAAACAGATAAGTGCCCTCGGCGGTCCATCGGTGCTCGTTGAGAAACAGCTGATCGACGTGGGTCGTGGCGACTTGATCCCGGATGGTCACCGTCACGCGATGATAGCGGATTGTGAGGGCCTCATCCAGGCGGATCGGCGGAATGTCTGGGGGTGGATCCACAATGATGATCCCATCGGCCGCGGCTAATCCCGTCCATGTCAACAGGGTCACCAAACAGGCGACAATTGTGAGCAATCGAAAGCGCCTCATCGCTATCTCCTCCTGATGGTCCCATCCGTCCTGCAGCAGCAAAATCGCTGCGTTCTGAAGGCTAGACGCTGCCGGAGCACGCCGGGTTCCCATCTTGACGGCCCAATGCCGCCCAGTATAATCGCAGAGGTCAACCATGGGAGAATTGAATGTTTGAGAAACTGACGGCCGTCGCCGACCGATATGACGAACTGGAGCGCCTGATGGCAGATCCGGACGTAGCGGCCGACTATGCACTGGTAGCCGAATACGCGCAAGAGCGGTCGGATCTTGAGCCCATTGTGCAGGCCTATCGTGCGTTTCAACAGGCTGACAGCGACCTGGTCGAAGCCTGCGAGATGGCAGAGGCTGAAGACGCCGCCGAGATGGCCCAGCTCGCTCGCGAGGAGATCGATCGACTGGAGCCACACCGCCAACGCTTGCTGGAGGAACTAAAGCACTTGTTGCTTCCACAAGATCCACGCGACCGGCGAAACGTGATAGTAGAGATCCGGGCCGGTGCCGGCGGCGACGAGGCCGGGCTGTTTGCGGCCGACCTCTATCGCTTGTACAACCGATACGCAGAGATCCGGGGATGGAAGACCGAACTCTTGAGCAGCCACGAAACCGGAGTGGGTGGATTCAAGGAAGTGATCTTTCAGGTCAAAGGAAACTGGGCCTATTCGCGCCTGAAATACGAGAGCGGCGTCCATCGGGTCCAGCGGATTCCCATCACCGAATCCCAGGGGCGCATCCACACGTCCACTGCCACTGTCGCCGTCATGCCCGAGGTGGACGACGTGGAGATACACATCGATCCCAAGGACCTGGAGATTGTGGCAACTATGGCGGCCGGGCCAGGCGGTCAGCATATGCAGAAAAATGCCACCGCCATTCGCTTGATCCACAAGCCGACCGGCATGACAGTGGTGTGCCAGAATGAACGTTCGCAAACGCAGAACAAGCTGCAGGCTCTGGCCGTCCTGCGGGCGCGGCTGTACGAGGTCGAGCAGCAGAAACTGGATGATCAGGTCGACGCGGACCGGCGAGCTCAGGTAGGTGCCGGCGACCGCAGCGAAAAAATCCGTACCTACAACTATCCCCAGAGCCGGATCACCGACCACCGGATTGGCAGATCGATCTACAACCTGCCAGGTTTCATGGCGGGTGAACAATTGGACGAGTTTATCGACGAGCTCGTCACTCAATCGCAAGCCGAAAAGCTGGCGGCTGTCGATTAGCGGAGCGTCCGGGCCATTCACACCATCCAGGAGTTGGTGCGCGGCGCGGCCCAGCGCCTCTCGATGGCGGGCAGACCCAGTCCGTTGTTGGACGCGCAGCTCTGGCTGGGTCACATCTGTGGCCTGGGGCGGACAGCCGTGCTGGCGCATCCCGAACACCGGCTCGATCCACTGATGGCCAGGCTCTTTGAGGAGGGTGTTGCCCGACTGGCCGCCGGCGAACCGCTCCCATACCTCACCGGCCATATCGAGTTCTACGGTCTGACCTTCTCTGTCAGTCCGGCTGCCCTGATCCCCCGACCGGAGACCGAGCATCTGGTGGATGAAGCCATTCGCCTGGCTAACCATGTGTCACCGTCCGCGCCCGGCCGTTCGGGAGTAGACATTGCAGACATTGGGACGGGCAGTGGATGCATTGCCGTGGCGTTAGCCAAGCACTTGCCGACCGCGCGGGTGCTGGCGGTGGATATCAGCCCGGCGGCGCTACAATTGGCAGCCTGCAACGCCGTTACCCACGCCGTGTCCGACCGCATCACCTTCCTGGAGGGGAATCTGCTCGAACCTCTCCCCGGCGCAGTTGATTTGCTGGTAGCCAACCTGCCTTACGTGGCAGACGGTGAATGGGAGTCGCTGTCGATCAGTGTTCGAAATCACGAACCGGCAATGGCCTTGCGCGGTGGGCCTCAGGGCTTGGATCTCATTGAAGCATTCCTCCATCAGGCCCCTGCATCGGTCCGACGTGGCGGCGCTGTGCTGCTGGAGATCGGTGCCACTCAGGGGCCCACCGCCAGGATCCTGGCTCAAGGCAGCTTTCCGGACTCCCATGTGCTGCTCAAGACCGACTATGCCGGCCGTGATCGGCTGATTGTGGTTCAGACAAGGAGAGACCCATGAAAGCACCCAATTTCCGGCAGAAGGTGCTGCTCCAGTTGCGCCGGGCCAACCAGCGAATTCTAAAAAGCAGAACCACCCGCTACGATTCGCATCGTGATTTCACCGTTCCGGTGTTGGTCCTCAGATACCTGCCGCTGAGCGGCAACCGGATCAGTCGCAAGGCGACCGGTGACGTGGATGTCTCGCTCCAGGATATTCGCCGCCATACCGACCGCGAGACCGAACGGGTGGTGGAGGCGCTCGAGCGGGGCAGCGCTTACCACCGGTACCAGGACCCAACTGCCCGACCCTGTCTGAGGTACCCAATTCTGGACACCATCGAGTTCCTGGAGCCCCTGCCCAGCTGGCACAAACGCGGCCACCAGGTCCCCATGGTCGACTATGACGCGATCCTGGAGCGAATCAATATCCGGCAGTGGGTGGAAGAAAGAGGGGTCAAACAGGTATGGTTGTGGGGCTACCATGGCGGGGTCGTTGACATGTGGGAGTCCAACATGGCCGGACCGTTCGGCGACATCAGCAACAGCGACCAGGACGGGCGCGATATGCCGGTCTTGAACCAGACATATACGCTGTACCATTACAACTATGGCCGAACCGCCTCTGAAGCAGTGGAAGATCACATCCATCAGATCGAGGTGATGCTTCGTCAGGCAGACCTGGACCTGTTTTGGAACAGGTTTGTGGGACGGACTGGCGAAGGTCGGTGCGGCTGGGCCCATTACCCGCCTAATGGTGAGCGGGACTATGATTGGGCAAACCGCAAGACGGTCTGGAGTGACATCGAGGATTGGCGGCCCGACGGGACGGGGCAACGCAGACCGATTGACTGCACGCGGTGGAACTGCGGCAGCCTGGACTGGTTCGTCTACTGGATGCAGAACCTTCCCGGCCGCAACAATGGAATCCAGTATCGCGGGCGGCCGCTGGCCAATTGGTGGGCCTGGGTGGGTGATTGGGATGGGGTTATGGCGGCCGGCTTGGGGCTGGTCTGATTTCCCCTGTCGCCTCCACCGTCCCCGCGTGGCGACCGGCCCGCTCAACCTGCAGTCGGCGTGGGAATCGGCGTGGGAGAAGTCTCCGGGGCAGCCGAGGGCGGCTCCTCGGCAAACAACACCCTTTCAAAACCCAACGAGAGCAAGAACGAACGCAGGTAAAGCTGCCCATTCAGGCGGGCGGTCTCCAGAATTCCGTCCTCCAGGGCGGCTTCGGCAATAGCATCCTCCGCTGCCTGCCGGGCCAACGTCTCCAGGTCCGATTGCTCTTCAAAGATCCGATTCAACACCCCGCGCGCATGGTCGTACACATAAGACTGCTGGTTGTCCAGGGTGGCGACAAAGATTGCCGCTGCCGGAAGCAACAGAATGACGGTTCCATCCTCGGTGACGGTAATGTCCGCCGGCCGCATCTGGCTCAGATCCAGACCGGCAATCACCTTTCCGTGAGCCACAAAGAGCAGTTGCTCATCCAGTTGGAGCAGTTCAGCCAGGCGATGCCGGTTCTTTTCCACCGTGACCACTTTTTCTATGGAATAGGAAACGGTTTCAAGGCGGCTGAGCGGCAGAACCTGATAGATGACGGTAGCAGGGTTGGGCCGGACGGTGGGAGTCGACAACTTGGCCAGGTTCTCTCCCCATTGAAAGACCCTTTCCGTTCCCCCTTCAACTGCCTGGACCGCCTGCCGAAAGGTGATGACGCCGACGACCAGGGCAACCAGTATGGCAGCCAGCAGAACGGCAATCAGCACCGTTATCAGGCTGACTTTATTATGACGCTCGCCAAGCTCGTTCAAGGTATCCTCCATTGGCAAAATGCGTGTTCTGTCCGATAATGTTGCAGTGCCTTGTGGCGTTGGCGGTCGTCTCCGGTCGATGACTGCCGGGACCGGGAATCAATGCAACTAGCACTCTGCACCATACATCTTTACCTGGCGGGCAACGGCTCTCTGAAAGACAAACGTAGCCGCCTGAAACCGCTGCTGATTCAGATCCGTCGCGAATTTAACGTGTCCGCGGCCGAGATCGGTGACCATGATCTCTGGCAATCGGCCACCATCGCCCTCGCTGCAATCGGCACCGACAACGCCTATGTGCACGGACTGATGGAAAAAGCGGTCCGCTGGATCGAAAAAAGCCCGTTTGAAGCACAATTGCTAGATTATCAGATCGAGTTCATTTGATCAAGGCCTTTACAGCCCACAGACCGTGACCGATTCGTCGGTCTGGCGTTGGCTTGCCAGTCGGCAATTGGCCGGCCAGCGGTTTATAATGGCGGGAACCGGCAGGACTATGAGGTCGTCTATTGGCTATAGTAGCTCGAGGTACCGCTACGGCTGTTCGCGTGGACGCGATAGCGCGGCGGGCTAGGCACCCGGTGAACGTGACGAAACAATCGGTTCTATTGACCATTGGACTGGTCATCTGGTTAGTGACCGCACCCTCTGCTGTCGCCCAGGAGCCTGGCATCGTGATGACCGCCAAAGTGGGTTTCGACGGGCTTTGCCGTTTGGGCGAATGGGCGCCCGTTCGGGTCACGCTGGCCAACTCGGGTCCCGACGTCGAGGGATTTGTGGAGGTGGAGAGCTCCAATAGCTATTCTGGAGACAATGTTCGATACCGAACCCCGGTGGTCCTACCCGGCCAATCCCGCAAAACAGTCACGCTCTTTGTCAGCATTGAGCAATATATGAGCCGACTGCCGGTTCGGTTGGTCGCGGGCGACAGAACACTGATCGAGGTGCGGTTTTCGATCGACCTGATGAGCGCCGAGCACGCACTGTATGCGGTGGTGAGCGGTGACCCACTGGACCTCAATTTCCTTGAAGCGTTGGGTTCGCAGGTCAAGGCGGCCGACATCGCGTATCTCCAACTGGAGGATTTGCCCGCGGTTGGCGTTGCCTGGGGGGCGATCGACGTGTTGGTCCTGGACTCCGTGGACACCGGCCGTCTGTCCCCTGAACAACAAGAGGCGCTGCGCGCCTGGCTGTCAGACGGTGGGCACCTGGTCGCCACCGGGGGACTCAGATGGCAAGAGACAGCCGCCGGGCTCGCCAACCTGCTCCCGGTCAACCAGGTCAGCACTGTTTCCGTGCCTGACCTGGCTGGGTTGGACCGGCTCACCGGCACGACCGAGTCTGAACTCCATCCAGGGCCATATCTGGTGGCTGAGGGGACGCCCAGCGACGGGACGGTATTGCTGTCGCAGGAGAACCTGCCATTGCTGGTGCGCCGGACACACGGCCGCGGAACGGTGGATTGGCTCGCGCTCGAGCTTTCGTCACCGCCTTTGCGCGATGGGCGAGCTGGAGAGGCGCTATGGCAGGTCATCCTTTCGGGTGACGGGCGTAGCGCCGCTGGACACAGCACGCTCGCCAACCCCTGGGCCGTTCGCGATGGTTTGCGAAGCATTCCCTCGCTCTCTCTCCCATCCACCCTCCAAATGGTTCTCTTTTTGGCCGCCTATGTCCTGTTGGTTGGGCCGCTCAACTGCGTCCTGCTCCGGCGGCTCCGGCGGACCGAGCTGGCCTGGCTCACCATACCGGCGATCGTAGTGCTCTTTAGCGGGCTGGCGTACCTGACAGGTTTTCAGCTTCGCGGGGGTCAGGTGGTGTTGAACCGCCTGACGCTAGTGCATGGCAGCGCCGGTGCAGACCACGCTCGCGCCAATACCGTGGTGGGCGTATTCTCGCCCCATCGGGCAACTTATGACGTGACGTTTCCCAGCGGCGCTCTGGTCCGGCCCTTTTCCGATGTTTACAACACGGGGCTGGGTTCATCCGGATCCATCGTGGTGGAGCGGGCTCAGCAGGTCGTGGTGCGAGACTTGAAGGTAGATGTCGCCGCGCTGCGCGCCTTTCGGGTCGATAGTCACGTGCAACCGCCGGATGTCGACAGTGGGTTGGTCCTGCAGCCCAGACCCTCCCCCTCGCTCACTGGCTGGGTGCAAAATGCTTCGGCTCTTGATTTGCAGAGCGCTGTGTTGATCGTCGGGAGTGATATCCTGACGCTGGGAGACCTGGCGCCTGGTCAGACGGCCATGGTTGATCTCAGCCTTTCGGCCGGTCGCGCGATGCCGCTCGTCGGGGATATAGGCATGGGACCATCCACCTATAGTGGCGCCTTCCCTTCCTCTTTTACCTATCTCCCCACGGAAGAGCTGTTGGGTAGCGCCGACCTGACTGACAAGGCAACCAACCGCCGCTTTCAGCTGCTGCAGGGCTTTCTCAACAGCGGATCCCAGAGTATTTTCAGGCCTAACTCGGTGACCCTGTTGGCCTGGTCAGAGGAAGCACCTTGGTCAATGCAAGTTACGGGAAAATCGACCAAAACCGTGGACACCCTGGCATATTTGCTTGAGGTCCCGCTTCGTCTTCCGACCGGCCTGCACGATTGGGTCATACCGCCGGCGCTGACCACATGGGAAGCGTTGGCAGGCAATAGGAATGGGAGTGAAGGACCGTACGACTTTAGCCTCTTGGGCGGTTGGGTCGGCTTTGAGTTCAGGCCCTGGGATGCGCTGGCGATCACCGACATCCGAGAACTGGTGCTCACGCTAGAGTCCAGCCAAGCCGCCAGCCAGCCGGTGACGGTCTCGCTCTGGGATTGGACCGTGCCTGCCTGGCAGACGGATCCAAACCTCACCTGGGGAGCCAACCGCGTGACTGCGCCTGACCGGTGGGTGGGACCCCACGGCGCCATCCGGGTGCGGGTCGAAAGCGCCAACCCGGCCTGGTTCGGCATCGACCGCCTCGATGTGACCTTTGTGGGCACAGGGAGCCAGCCGCAGGATGTAACCGCCCCATGAACGCCATCATTGAAACTCGGGCGTTGTCCAAGAGATACGCAGCCCCGCGGCGCGCCGGTCAACCAGGCGGGCGCTTGGCGGTAAACGAGCTAAACCTGGCGATAGAACCAGGCGCGGTGTTTGGCTTTGTCGGACCGAACGGCGCCGGCAAGACCACCACCATGCGCATTCTCACCACCCTGCTGCAACCCACCGCCGGTGAGGCGTGGGTGGCGGGCCATTCGATCTTGCGCGACCCCCGGGGCGTCAGGCGGGTAGTCGGTTTCATGCCGGATTTTTTTGGCGTGTACGACGACATGAAGGTCCACGAATACCTGGATTTTTTCGCCGACTGCTACGGCATTGCGGCACGACAGCGGCGGAGCATGGTGGAGGACCTACTGACACTGGTCGACCTGAGCCACCGGGCTGACGATATGGTCGACAGCCTGAGCCGCGGCATGAAACAACGACTCTGTCTGGCCCGGACGCTGGTGCACGATCCGACCGTCTTGATCCTGGATGAACCCGCCGCCGGGCTGGATCCGCGGGCCCGCATCGACATACGTGAACTGCTGCGCGAGTTGCGCACCATGGGCAAGACCGTCCTTTTCTCCTCGCACATTCTGCTGGAGGTAGCCGACATCTGCACTCACATTGGCGTCATCGAGGCCGGCTCCTTGGTTGCCAGCGGGACCATGGACGAGATGCAGCGCTTTCTGAGACCAATCCGGGTGATCCGGGTGCGTCTGACCAAGCCGTGGAACACGGCGCAGGAGACGTTATTTGGCAAACCCGGCGTCAGCAACGTCCGGCCGGCAGTGCAAAACGGTCCCGAGCCGATAACGGAATTTTTGTTTGACCTGGAGGGAGGCGACGAGGACCTCTGCGCTTTGCTGACGGATCTGGTGCAGGGTGGTGCGGGTGTCATCACGTGCTCTGAGGAAAAGGGCAATCTGGAAGACGTCTTTCTGCAGATCACCCAGGGGATTGTCTCATGACGCAAGCAGGACAAGACTCTCCGGTTGGCGCTCCAACGGAACCTCGCCGGAGACGGAGCCGTCTCCGGCTCTCCTGGCCCTTGCGCGCCTTGCGGGAAAACCCCGTCTTGCGCAAAGAGCTGCGCGGCCGCATGCGCGGCCGGCGGGCTTTTGTGGTGCTCAGCGTTTACCTGGTCCTGCTTTCCTGTCTGACCACCGTGCTGTACTTTAGCTATACAACCATCGCCCAACAACCCTACGGGCCCGATACCTACCTGGTCGGCAAGATCGTCTTTGGCGGCATGGTGGGCGTCCAACTGCTGATGGTTGTTTTTCTTACGCCAGCCTTTACCGCCGGAGCGATCACCGGAGAGCGGGAAAGGCAAACCTACGACCTGTTGCGCACCACTCTCCTGTCCGCGCGGTCGCTGGTGACAGGCAAGCTCAGTTCCGCCCTTACCTACATGGTGCTGCTGATCCTGGCAGCCGTCCCGTTGGAGAGCCTCGCCTTTCTGTTGGGCGGAGTCGAGTTGGAGGAGGTGATCATCTCCCAGCTCTTCCTGTTGGTGACCGCGCTTTCGCTGGCAGCGGTAAGCATGGCGATCTCCAGTTGGTCCAAAAGCACGCTCACCGCCACCGTCCTCAGCTACGGGTATGCTCTGCTTTCCACCGCCGGGTTGCCGCTCCTCTTTCTGATGCTGACGCCTTTCTTGGGCCTTGCCGGGTTCACGCTGGGCGGCGCCCAGGAACCGGCCGCGTGGTTGGTGGTATCCTTGGTCTATCTGGGCGGTCTGGTGCTGGCGACCAACCCGTTCAGCAGCCTGATCCTGAGCGAGGTGGTTCTCATCCAGGAGCAAACGCTCTTGTTTTTCGAGCTTCCGCTCTCCCAAACCTCTGCCAGATATCCCGACCTTTGGCTGATCTCGCCCTGGGTCATCTATCTGCTGTTTTATTTGCTGGTTGCCTGGGTGGCCTTTGCGATGTGTGTCCGTCGCGTGCGCCGCGTGGAAAGATGAGCGCCGAAGCAGCATACCGTCAGTTGCGAGAGTACCTGGCCCGCTGGGAGCGGCGGCGGCGAGCCGGGCGCAGCCTCGCCTGGGGTGCCCGAGGCCTGACGGCAGCCCTGGTGATGGCATCGGCGCTGGCCCTCGCCGGCCGGATTTGGCCCTTGTTGCCGGCGTCGCGCCTGGCCTGGCTCGGGGCGGCGTGGGCAATCACGGCCATGCTGCTGGCGGCGCTGGCGGCCCGGTTAGCGCCCCGGCCGCCGTTGGAGCAGGCGCGCTGGTTTGACCGCCAACTGGGTCTGGCAGAGCGGACAAGCACTGCCATAGAGCTCCGCGATCGCCGTCCCCCGCTGCGGTCCGTTCCGTTGTGGATGGCAGAGGAGCAATTGGCGGACGCTCTCCGAAGAGCCCGCAAGGTTGACCCCCGGAATGCCCTCCCGCTGCGCCTCGACCGCCGGGACTGGCTCCCGGCCACGGTGGCGGCCGCCGCTCTGGCGGCTCTGCTCTGGCTGCCGAATCCCATGCAGCGCGTCTTGGACGAACGCACCGCCGCCCGCGAGGCGATTCTGGAGGAGGTTCACACGCTAGAGACGGTTCGTCAAGAGATAGCCAGCGATCCGCTGCTGACAGAGCAAAACCGGCAGCAAATGCTACAGATTCTCGATGAGGCACTAGAACGCCTAGAGCGTAACGAACTAAGCCGCGAAGAAGCACTGGCCGAACTCACTGAAGCTGCTGACCGGCTCAGGTCACTGACCGACCCAAGCGCCGAACAGAGGGCGATCGCGCTGAGCCAGGCGGCCGAAACCATGAAGGCCAGCCCGGTCGCCGCAGCCCTGGCAGATGCACTATCCGAGGGGGACCTGCAATTGGCAGCAGCCATCCTGGAGGACCTCGCGGACGAGTTGGGTCAGGAGTTGACCCGCGAGCAAGAGCTGGAGCTGGCCGAACAACTGGCCGGGGCGGCCGTTCGGTTAGCCAATACCAACGCAGAGCTGGCCGAGCAGTTCTCCCAAGCCGCCGAGGGCATCCGTTCGGGGGACCTGTCCGGAGCGCGCCAGGCACTGGCGGAGGCGGCGCAGACCACTGCGGAGACCGGCCAGGCGGCAGCCGCTTCCACCGTGGCGCAGGCCGGTGCGAACCGGATGGGTCAAGCCGGGCAGCGGGTGGCTCAGTCCGGGAGCACCTGAGCGGGTGCCAGCAGCGGCTCGTGCAGCCAGCAACCCACCGGTAGTGGATCAGGTACAGATGATGGTCAGCAGGGCGGCGGCGCCGGTCGGGGCGAGGGCGACGGCGCAGCAACCGGGGGAGCGGCCGGTACCATGCCCTTCGACAACGACCCGGGCGACGGTGGTCTCCGCCATTTCGAGCCGATCTACGTGCCGCAGCGACTGGGGGGCGAGGGCGGGCCGGAGATGCAGATCCCCTCGGGGGTAGAACCGGGGGATCTGGTGCGCGAACTTGCCTCCAACCCGGAAACCGGTCAGAGTACCGTACCGTACAACCAGGTTTTCGCCAGGTATGCCGATGCCGCATCCAGAGCCCTGGATGAACAGCAGATCCCATTGGGAATGCGAGACTACATCCGGGGCTATTTCAGTTCGCTGGAGCCATGAGATCTGTATGAACACCACCGAATTCCGCGCCGCTTTTTCTGGCATTGAAGATCAGGTGAGCAAGGTCATCGTCGGCCAGCAGGACGTCATCCGCCACGTCCTCATTGCAGTGATAGCCGGCGGCCACGCCCTGCTGGAGGGGGTGCCGGGGTTGGGCAAGACGATGCTCATCCGCACCCTGGCAGAGGTGCTGGACCTCCAGTTCAGCCGGATCCAATTCACCCCCGACCTGATGCCGGCCGATATCGTTGGCACCGATATCCTGGAGGAGAGTGAGGACGGTCGGCGCGCCTTTCGCTTTCAACCCGGCCCGGTCTTTGCCAATCTGGTTCTGGCCGACGAGATCAACCGAGCTACGCCCAAGACCCAATCTGCCCTGCTGGAGGCGATGCAGGAGAGAACCGTCACCGTCGCGCAACGGACCTACCCGTTGGCCGCGCCCTTTTTTGTGTTGGCCACCCAAAACCCCATCGAGATGGAGGGAACCTACCCACTGCCTGAGGCTCAGTTGGACCGGTTCCTTTTCAAGGTCAAGGTCGGGTTCCCCAGTTCGGCCGAGTTGGTCGAGATCCTCTTCCGCACGACTGGCGTCAGCCTGCCTGGCACCACGCATGCCGCCGACGGGCCGGCCATTGTGGCCATGGGCGAATTGGCCCGTCAGGTTCCGGTCGCCAGCCACGTGGCGGACTATGCGGCCGGACTGATCGTGGCCACCCACCCCGAGAGCGCCAGTGCTCCACCCATGGTCAAGCAGTATGTCCGTTACGGTGCCAGCCCGCGGGGCGCGCAGGCATTGGTGCTGGGCGCCAAGGTGCTGGCGCTCGTGGCCGGCCGGGTCAACGTTGCGCTGGACGACCTGCGGGTCATGGCGCCGGCCGCGCTGCGCCACCGGTTGCTGCTCAACTTTGAGGGGCAGGCCGAGGGGATCAGCACTGACGCCATGATCCAGGAATTGCTGGATACCGTTCAGCCATTGTGAGTCGCCCCTTTCCGAGCCATAGCCCGATCCCCGTGCCTGCACGAGCCAACCATATTGGAGAAACTAATAGGACGGATTGGGGTCCAGGTTTGTACCCCCATCAGCGGATTGTCCGACCCCGGTGGATGACGCCAGCCCTTTGCGGGAATGGGCGGCTTGGGGCTGGATCTGACGATCCGGCCAGAGCGTGGTATCATTTGTGGGGAATAAGAAATGGAACCAGCCGTGGCGCCCGAGCGGCAGGATGATGGGCAGATAACGCTGCCGCGAGTACTTGCAGGGGGTCATTTGATCCAGGCAGAACCCCACCAACAACCTTTGCCGCCCCTGAGGAGATCGTCCACGTGTCGCGGGAAGAACGCGGTGAGCAGATCGCCAACCTGTTCTTGCGGCGACCTGATCATTCGCCCGCCAAGAAACCGTCAAGTACACCTAGGGTGATTAACCGATGGACATGATATCAGCACTCAAGCAAATCCTGACTGCCCCCAACCCGACCGCCCTGTGGGAGCTTTACGGCTGTCTGCTGGCGCGGGGAACGCCGGACGACTCGCCCGTCGTAGAGACGGTGCATGCCTTTCACCAATACCTGTGCGAGTTGCGGGGTAAGGCCACTGCCCGGCAGTTCAGCGAACTCGCTTCCCTGTTTGACATCGGCGCGGTCGGCAGCGTGGCGTTGGAGAACCTGGTCGGACAGGACTCGCACCAACTAATGCAGCGCTTTTTTATCGGCGCGGCCGCCGAATCACTCATGGTGGTCGCCAGCCGCCAATACATCAAGGGGTGGCAGGCAGAACTGCATTCGGTTCACTGCCAGGCCGCCTGGTTCGTCGCCGCGGCGTTTTGGCGTTGGTCCGCCCGCCTGCAACCCGGACTGACAACCGAAGAACGTTGGCAGACCATCAACCAGCTTTTGGCCCCCGTCCACAACCCGGACACCCCCAACGACGCCAAGGCCATCCTGTTGGCCCACCTCTTTCAGATTCTGCTGATCGGCCACCTGGCGCCACTGCTCCACACTCTCGAGTCATGAGAACCACCGACGTGGGTGGGCGCCAACTCGCCCTTTGCGGTGGGTCAGCCGCCACTCTGTGTCCGCTGTGCTGGCGTGGATCAGCGCCGGCCGGAGATGAGGGACATGTGGCGCACTGTCCTGCTTGCTCGGGTTCGCTCCCGTCGGATATCTATGGCAGTGCCGTTGGCGCATCTGATGAACCAACGTGTGTGCCTGAACGGTTCAATCGGGTCTGCAGCTGCCAGGATCCACGTTCAGGGTCCGGCCAGGGCCTCACCCCCTGCCGTCTGGGCACCGAGTCCGCCGACGGTCACGATGGGGCAGGGAGCGAGGCACATCCCCGCGGTTGCTTGTCTCTCACGTTGCCCAACGCTTTAGCAGATGGTCTCTCCGCTTTTTGACGAGCGCTCTCTGCGCAAATTGGAGCGGTTGGCGTTGGTGGCGCAGAGAGTGCGAGCCGGCTCCATCAAAGGCGAGCGTCGCAGCACCAAGCGAGGCACCGCGGTCGAGTTTGCCGATTATCGTCCCTACGCCCGGGGAGACGACTTGCGTCGGGTCGACTGGAACGTCTATGCACGCCTGGAGCGGCCGTTTGTCAAGCTGTTGGAAGAAGAGGAAGACCTGGCGGTTCACCTCCTGCTTGATTCGAGCGGAAGCATGGATTGGGGCCAGGAACCCGTTCACAAGTTCCGCTATGGTTTGCGGTTGGTTGGGGCGTTAGCTTATATCGGCCTGGGCACCGGTGATCGGGTCACCGTGCAGTTGGTCGGTACCGGCGACGCCAGGCATTCGGCGGTCGCCCATCGGGCCCGTTTCGGGCCCGTTCGCGGAACAGGACAGATTTTCAGGCTGCTTGCTTGGCTCGCGCAGCAATCTGCCGGCGGCGTCACCGACCTGAACGCAGCCCTGCGCACGTTTTCCCAACATGGGGCCCGTCCGGGACTGGTTATGCTGCTCACCGACCTCTGGAGTCCGACCGGCTTTCAGGACGGAGTCCGGGCACTGTTGGCCGGCGGCCACGAGGTCGCTATCCTGCACCTGCTAGCGCCCGACGAGCTAGAACCCCCATTTTCGGGCGACCTGAAACTCGTGGATACAGAAACCGGCGATGCTCAAGACGTCACGCTCGATCGTCCCCTGGCTGAACTCTACCGTCGTCGGCTGGATGATTGGCTCCATGGGATCGAAGGCTGGTGTCACGGCCGGCAGGTTCACTATGTGCCCGTCTGCACCGACCTGCCCTGGGAGCGGCTGATCCTGCACACGCTCCGGAAAAAGAGTGTGATCCGGTGAACCTCCACGCGGCCCCAACGGATCGTTCTGTCACCCAACCACCGGCCGAATCGGCACCAATTCATATTGCCATTCCATCGGTGGCTACGTGCGTGCCCCGGCCACCAATAGGTGGGGAACTGGCATGATCGGGTGGCTGGCTCCGACGGCTATCGCCTTTCTGGCCCTGGCGGTTCCCATCGTGCTGCTCTGGATGCTCAAGCTGCAGCGACGCCGGGAGACGGTCTCCAGCACGTTGTTGTGGCACCGGCTGCTTCGTGACCGGGAGGCAAATCGACCTTGGCAAAGGCTGCGCAAGAGCTTGCTGCTCTTTCTCCAGTTGCTTGTCCTCCTCACGCTGGTCCTGGCCCTCGCCCGGCCGTTCCAACCTGTTCCGGCGGTGACTGCAGGTTCGATTGTGGTCCTGCTGGATTCCTCTGCCAGCATGAACGCGACCGATGTCCGGCCCAACCGGTTTGCCGTTGCGCAGGAGATGACAGCCGAGATGATCCGCACCCTGGACGCGACGAGCCAGATGACCATCATTGCGATGGGAAACCAACCTCGGGTCCTGGCCTCAGCCACGGCTGACAAGGCAACTCTGCAGGCAGCGATAGCTGACGCTCGGCCAGAGCAGGGCACGGCCGACTGGTCAGCTGCCCTGGCGCTGGCAGCGGGCGCCATCCGGCAGGTCCCTGACAGTCAGATCGTGGTGATTTCGGATGGCGCCGGGTTCGACCTCGTGGCAGACGTTGTGGCGCTGCCTGCCAAGATCCGCTACCTGCCGGTCGGGCAGCCGGGCCCGACTCCCAACATCGCCATCTCGGCGCTGGCGGTACGCGACTCCCCCGTCGGACCCGAGTTGTTCCTGAATCTGATCCAGTCGCCGGCGACCGAGCCTGGGACTGTGGCACTGGCACTCTACCTGGATGGGGCTCTGTACGATTCTCGGCGGGTGACCATACCCGCGGGTGGACATTTGCCGCTAACCTGGAGCAACCTGCCAACGCAAACCACTGTCATCGAGGCACGTGTCCGCACGGAGGATGCGCTGGCTCTGGACAACTTCGCATGCGCGGTGCGCCAGGCAACCGGCGAGCGCCAGGTGCTGATCGTCACGCCGGGCAACCTTTTCCTGGAGCGCGCCGTGGCCAACCTGCCTGCAACCATCGCCATGCGAGCCTCCCCCGATGCCCTTCCGCCGGCCGATCAGTACGACTTGACGGTTTACGACGGCACCCTGCCCGAAATGCCAGCAGCAACTCCATTGCTGATCATCAACCCGCCGACCAGCACCCTACTCCTTCCGGTCACCGGCAGCTTTTCTGACACGGTTTTCACGGTTGCCGCCTCCGACCCGTTATTGAACCACGTGGACCTTGCTCAAGTGCACGTCGCGCGCGCCAGCTCGGTCATCGTGTCGCACTGGCCCGACGTCCGCGAGTTGGTCCGGGCCGGCGGCGGACCGTTGCTGCTGGTAGGCGAACCCGACGGCCGGCGCGTGGCAGTGATCACCTTCGACCTCCACGAATCCGACCTGCCGCTACAGATCGCCTTTCCCATCCTGATGGCCAACCTGGTGGAATGGCTTTCGCCCAGGATGCCATTCGATGCCCAGGAGGTGCTTCGGCCGGGGGACTCTGTGGAGCTTTTTCCGGGTGACGCCACCGAGGCACTCGTGGTACGGCCCGACGGAACCATAGACGCCCACTCCCTAGCCGCCTACTCTAGCCTGCTGGTGCGGCCGGAGCAGTTGGGCGTCCACCAGGTGCTGCTCGACGGATCGCTCGTGGGCCAGTTCGCAGTAAACCTATTCGATCCCGCCGAATCTGATCTCTCGCGCCGCGAGTCGATTGCCGTCGGCCCCGCTGAGATCGTCCCCCAGCCAGACCAGGAGGTAGGCCAGCGCGAGCTCTGGCCATGGCTGGCGGCCGCTGCGTTACTGCTCCTGCTGATCGAGTGGGCTGTCTATCACGGCGCTACTGCCGCGCCAAAACGCCGGTCAGGCAGCCAATTCCGCCGGCCGCTTTGATCAGCTCGTCTACCGGCGCCGTCGTGCAGTGGATTCCGACGGACTCGTAGAACCGTTGGCTGACGGGGCACCCGGCCGGCATCAGGACTCGGCGCGGCCCCAGCGTGACAAAGTTGAGCGCGCCCTTTTTGAGCTCCTCCGGATAGGCGGGAGCCAGAAGCACGGTGAATCCGCGCTCCCGCAACGCCTCGACCGCAGCAAACGGCACCCGGCCGGGATGCGCAATGGCCAGGTCTCTGTCGGCCAACCGCAGCGTCCCCATCAGGTGCATCGCCCCGTAAGGCAGACCGACCTGAATCACCTCCACTCCCATTTCCCGCAGCAGACCAGTAACCTGTTGTGCACCCTCGGAGTTGGTGCGCAATCCGGTTGCTAGCAGCACGGTTTCGGCATCCAACCAGGCGGCATCGGCTCCTTCAAAGGTGCCACGTCCCCGAACCATGCGCAGCAAAGGAACGCCCAACGCAGCCAACCGCGCCGCGACATGGCGTTCCTCGCCCGCCCTCACAGTGGATGCCGGCCGGGCCAGGATCACACCCTCCGGGGTGGCGAACAGCAGGTCCGCCACGAACATGAGGTTTGGCGGCGGGGCGTCAGCCGGTTCGACGTGATACACCCGCACTCCAGAGTTCCGGTAAGCCGCAGCCAGCGCATCGTGCTGCTCCTGCGCCCTGTCAGTCTCGATGCGGTCCAGCATCTGCGCCTCGTCGGGGTCCGGCAGGTCCCGCAGTTCGTCACCCGGCCGGTGCAGGAGGACCGCCCGGAGTGGAGACCACTCGGACGCCACACCGCAATCCGACCAGATGGTGCCGATCTCCTGGTGCAGCGAGGCCAACCGCGGAGACCAGCCCTCACCTCCGTAGGCGGCTGCCAGCCTACCACCGCTCATAGCGCACCAGCTCCTCCAGGGGTTTGCGCTTTTTCGGCTTGGGCGTGTCCGCCGGGTAGCCCAGCGGGGTGAATGCGATGGGCTCGACCCCGTCTGGCAAACCCAGCACCTCACGGGCGGCCTGCGGATCAAAGGCAGCGATCCAGCAGGTGCCCAAGCCCATGTCGGCGGCCGCCAGGACCAGGTGATCCATAGCAATCGTCACATCCACATCGTTATAGTTCTTGCCGTCCGTCCGCACCCAGTTTTCCGCCGGGATGCCGCAGGCGCACACCACCAGCGGCGCCTGGACAAACCAGGGCCGGCCATAGATGCGGCTCAGCGCCTCCTCGCGCCCGGCCGTGTGGACCACGATCACCTGAAAAGCCTGGCGGTTGGCGGCCGTAGGTGCCAGACGCACCGCCTCCAACACTTGCTGCAACTGATCGTCCGGGACCGGGTCGGGTTTGTAAGCCCGGACGCTGTACCGTGCGCGGACCAATTCTGCAAAGTCCATGGTTTACCTCCTGAGGTTGTGGTTTCGCCAACTATAACCGCTCTTCAGGCCGGTGTCGAGTTGAGATGGGGCAGAGAACGGGGAGAAAAATGGAATCGGTGTCTGCCCGTTGTGCACCCTGAAGGTATAATACCGCCGATGACAAAGCGCGCCCAGTTCATACCCTACCGCCCCAAGACGATACTGAACAAGGGAAAGCGGCCGGACCATTCGTTCTGGACCCGCTACAGTGCATACCCCTACATCGGCTGCCAGCACGGCTGCGAGTTCTGTTACTGCCGCGAGCGCAAATATTACCCCTACGAGGACGTCAACGACTTTGCCTACACCGTCAAGATCAAGGAGAACGCGCCCCTCCTGCTGCGGCGGGCGCTGAGCGGCCGGAACATGTCGGTAGATCCCATTTTCACCGGCGACTATCAACCGGCCGAGCGCAGGTTCCAGGTTTCACGGCAGATGCTGGAGGTATGCTACGACCTGGGCTTTCCGGTGTTCGTGTTGGAGCGATCACCGCTGGTATTGCGCGACCTGGACCTGCTGCAAGCGATCTCCCAACGGGCAGCATCGACGGTGGCCTTTAGCATCATCTCTACCCCAGATTCCCCGGGTTACGAACGGGTGCGCGCGCTGGAGCGGTTAGCGCCGCCAGCCGAGAAGCGCTTTGCCGCCATGCAGCAGATCGCTGAGGTTGGCATCCTGACCGGCACCTGCATGATGCCCATCCTGCCGTTTCTCTCCGACGACGACGCCACGCTGGAATCCGTGATCCGCTGGACGGCCGACCACGGCGGTCGGTTTGTCCTGGCGGGTGGGCTCACCCTGGCGGATCAGCAGCGCGACTACTTTTTCGGCGTGCTGCATGAGCGCTTCGCCGACCTGCTGCCGCCGTACGAGCGAGTGTATCCTGCCGGCTCGTATGGTGCCATCCGGAGCGGTGATCCGCACGCCATTGGCCGGCGCATCCGCGAGTTGTGCCAACGGTACAACATCTCCGATCGGTTGCCCCGACACACCATCCCTGGCGACAAACGAGCGCTGAACAAGCGCGTCGTGGAAGCGTTGGCGAACGAGTGCTACCGGATGGAGCTGGACGGTGCGCCCGGCCAGCGCGTCTGGGCCTTACGCAAGGCGGCATGGGCCATCGAGGACCTGCAGCCGGACATCGGCCTGGTGTATCGCCAATTAGGCCGCAACGGGCTGGCAAGCATCGAGAATGTGGGGCCGCAGCTGGCGCTGAGTATCGAGGAATTGGTTACCGTGTTACGGGCGAATCCAACGGATTGCGGGCCGCCGTGCAGCCCCGGCTAAAGACGCTGCTTGACGGCTCGCTCCTCAGGCAGTACAGTCGGCACGCGATCAATCACGTGTTGCTGTTCTCGTCGCGGCGCCCTGCGTCGGTCGTGCATTGGGACGGCACGGGAGGCAGGTCAGGAACGGACAGACTTGCCTGGTGCCGCGACGCAACGTCCAGGTACCAAAGAGTGGCCGGGAACGGAATGCCTGGCGGAGAGAAAGCTGATGGTATTGGCCCCGTTGGGCGGGGCTGCACCGGTGGGCCCTCGCCCCTATGACCAATAAGGATAACTGTGGGGCTCAGTAGGTTGACACGGTTGTTTGCAGGTTCCGACGCCTGCGCCGCTGTCGATTGGACGTTAACGCCTGGAGGAAAAGACCATGAAAAAGGAACTGGCCCTCATCGCCCCTCTAGTTGCCCTGATGGTCGTAGGCTGCACACAGGCTCCGAATAACGATATCCGCGATCTCCAGGCAGCGCTGGCTGTGATGCTAGAGGATCCGGAACAATGTCCAACCGGTACCTCCGTCGATGTAAAGGCGTTGATCGACGCAGCCGGGCCGGATGGCGTGGTCAAGATCCCTGCCGGGTGCTATGAGGTTACCGGCTCCATCGCCATTCCACAGGGAATGCGCTTGCTGGGGGCCGGGATGGACAAGACGGTGCTGTATCGCGATCCAGGCGTGTCCCGCGATCAATCCAAGCCGATCTTCTGGGCCTTTGGACGAGGTGAGAGCGAGACGCAGATCTCGGGCGTCGCTCTCCTGGGGGTGCGAAACACAAACGACAGAGGGGAAGACTATGGGATCCTCCTCAGCAACAGCCGCAACTTTCGGGTGGATCACTGCTATTTCGAGGGCTTTGGCTGGGCGGGGGTGCGCGTCGAGGGAATATCCCGCGGCGTGGTCGACCACTCTATCTTTGTGGACAACTATAAAAAGGGCATCGACAACCTGGGGTACGGAGTGGTCGTGTACGGCGCCAACCAATGGCCCGACGATCCAGGCGCAGGCACGTCTGATGCTGTCTTTGTGGAAGACAGCGTCTTTGTCGGATGCCGCCACGCGATTGCTTCCAGCGGTGGGGCGCACTATGTCTTCCGCTACAATCTGGTGCAAAAGAACGTGATCGCCTGTTCCGTGGACGCCCACGGCCTGGGCTTTGGCTCGTCGCGAGGCTCGCGCTACGTCGAGATCTATGGCAACATGGTTGAGGACCCGGTGTACAAGCAGTGCGGAATCGGCATTCGCGGCGGAGACGGAGTGATCTTTGACAATAGCCTCCGTGGATTTAAAAAACCAATCCTGTTGATCCTGGAATGGGGCACACCTGAGGGGCTCAAGTCAAACTATCCGGCCAAGGATCAAATCCGCGATCTCTGGATCTGGGACAACGAGATCGACGGTGGGCCGTCGATGCCCCAGATTGACCCGGAGGCCAGAGGTTTTATTGAGCAAGGCCGCGATTATTTTGTGCAACCCAAGCCAGGGTACAATCCCTACACGTATCCCCATCCTCTCGTCGCCGGTGGCCCTTTCGATCCTGGGGCGACGTCTCCCTGATCAAAACCAGGACCCTCTTTTCCACGGTGGGTCCGAGCGGGATGAGTCCTGCAGTTGCCGGAGGTAGCTGAGGGTTGGCTCATGGAGCTGACCCACGCGTCGTTTGACAAGGCGAGATTCAGGGTGCACAATGTAGGTATCGTCGTACGTGCATCGCACCCCCGATTGTTTGGCCCCGTCTCCATACACGGCTGGAAAATCGGCGCAATGGGACCCTTGGAGGATGCCGTACGCAAAGGCGCGTTCCGGGGACCCTGACGGCCAGGCGCCAATCGTTGGCGCCGCGATACCGGGCTTAGGGTTATCCATGACCGAGACACTGCAGCCATCGTACTGCAACAAAGGCAATGCTGGGGCAGGCAAAGGGAGGGTTGCAGAGATGCTGTGGCACAGGATCCGATTCTACGCACCGTTTGCATGGCGCCTAGTCGTGTTGGGTCGTCCGGAGCCGCTTGTCTACGGCATCGCGATCACAGACCGCTGCAACCTCTCATGCTGCGGTTGTCACGTCGCTACCACCGGCCGTCCTGATATGACGTGGGATCATCTGGTCGCCAGCATGGAAAACGCCTGGAGCCGAGGATTTCGTGAGTTGTACCTGAGCGGCGGCGAACCGATGCTGTGGTGCGACGGCAAGTACACGTTGAAAGATGTCATCACCGAGGCAAGACGGATTGGTTTCTTTCATGTGCACGTGTACACCAACGGTACGCTCGGACTCGACGCCTCGGCTGATCTTGTTTGGGTCAGTATGGACGGGCTGCCCGGCACGTTCGAGTTGCGGCGCGGTGATCATTTCTACCAGGTCGAAACCGGGGTGCGTGAGGGCAAACACCCCAAGTTCGCGATCATCTACGTCATTGACCGCAACACGGCGAGCGGCATCGAGCAGTTCCTGCGGTGGGTGCAGGAAACCAGGTTCCCAGTCATCGGTGTGATGTTCTACTTTCACACACCCTACTACGGACGCGACGAGTTGCTTCTGGACGCTGAGGAGCGGGTGCCAATCATTGACCGGCTGCTTCGCTGCATCCGGCAAGGCCTGCCGGTCATGAATTCGCGCGCCGGTCTGCTGGTCCTCAAATCCGGAGACTGGCCAAGGCGCGTGTCTGTGGCTTATGTCAAAAACATCGACGGGGAATCCGTGTGTTGCCGCGCCTCTGACAATATCTGCCCGGACTGTGGCTACGCGACCATCACCGAGATCGCGGAATCTCGCCGCTTGCGTCCAAGCGCCCTGCTTGGCGCGCTGAGGTACTGGTGAACCACCTGAGCCACCGGTTCACACGCGTGATGACGCGCGTCGCACGGCGCTACCTCGTGGGGCCTGATCAGCGCTGGGTCTTCCAACCACCTGCTCCGCACTGGAAACCGCCGCCACTCGAGCGCACCTCGCTGTATCTGCATGTGCCCGTATTTCCCCCCTACACCAAGGTGCCTCACGACGAAATTCTCTTGGAACCCTATTCACAGGCCGCGCTCTCCGAGGTGGATTGGTGGGCCGACGCGATCGGGCCCGCAGAGATAACGAGTGTCTACATCGGCGGCGGCACACCGACCCTCGCCTTGGACAGCATCACCAGCGTGCTTGGGCGTGTACGCGAACGGTTCCACCTTGCTGGAGACATCTGCATCGAGACGAACCCTGACGACGTTGACGATGCCACCGTGCGGCGCATGCACGACGCGGGCGTCGAACTCGTGTCGCTGGGTGTGCAGTCGTTCCGTCGTGAGAGCCTGGCGATCATTGGACGCCAGTACGAGCCGTCGGTCGCGGTGCACGCGCTGGAATTGCTGGCGCAGAGCGGCTTCGCTTCGGTCAACGCGGACCTCATGTTCGCGCTGCCCGACCAGAGCGCCCGCCACGTAACCACCGACCTGGCCCGCGCCGCGCAACTGGGCGCAGACCAACTGACGACCTATCCACTCTTTACATTCCCATACACCTCGGTCGGCGAGTACCTGCGCCTGACAGACGTGCGTATGCCAGATCTGCGCGTCCGGCGCGCACACTATCGCGCCATCAGCGAGTGGTGCGAGGAGCACGGCTTTGACCGGGTTTCGGTGTGGGGCTTTAGGCGAGGCGGCGCTCCGCGCTACTCGTCGGTCACCAGGGACGGCTACATCGGAATCGGTCCGGGAGCTGGATCGCACCTGCCGGACGGGTTCGTTCTCAACACCTTTGATCTCAACAGCTGGATCTGCGCAACTGGACAAGGGCGCACGGCAATCGCCCTGCAGATGCCGTTCTTGGGTCAGATGTCCGGTTGGTGGTGGCTGTACTGGCGCCTTTATGATACACGCATTCCGCTGGATGATTTCGATGCCGCCCTTGGCAAAGACGCGCCCAAGGCTCGCGGGTGGTTGAGATTCGTGGAACAGGTTGGTCTCGGGCTTCGCCACCACGAGGACATTGTGCTGACCGAGCCAGGAGCCTTCTGGCTTCACCTGGTGCAGAACCACTTTGCACTGAGCTACGTAAACACCCTCTGGACCGAGGCCCGCCGCGAGCCATGGCCTCAGGCCGTCGCTATCTGAGCCGCTGAGGTCCGCAACGCGGCGGAACCCTACCGGCAGGCAGCTCTTCGGACAGATTCGCCAAAGGAGGAATTGATGGAGGCCGATAACACGATTGCCGAGGTGCGTGATGTGCTCCAGGGGGTCTAGGAGGGATACACCGCTCGCAACCTGTCAGTACGTGATGAATTCATGGATCTTTTCGTCCAGAGTCACAATGGATCTGTTTCTCCGAATTGAGAGCCTGCACGAAGCTTTAGGCGAGTCATTGGCAAATGCGGGCGCTTCCAGACGACCATCGGAGCTTGATTAAAGCGTTCTTTTGGGGATCAGGGTGGGAACGTTCTTCCCTTGGGTAGCCATGCCCGGTGCGCCGGCGATCCTGGCGACCAGGGTTCGCCGAGTAACCCGAGTGCGCAACCAGAATTTGTCCAGGAGAGCATTTCTGGTTTGGTTGAAGGGGCAAACCAAAGCGAGACTGATGCACCTGATCAGTGTATGCGGCCGAATCCACCATCGACCCGTCGGCGGTTGCCAGAGTGCGCCGATTCAACTGCGGTCGGGCAGATCGTGTCGCCGGCGGCCGATGGGTATCCATTAGTTCGGCCGGATTGCGCACCCAAACAGGCTCAACTATCGCCAAGGCGCTAGAGACAGGAGCACAAGCAATGACCCCTGGGAAAATCATCCTTCTCAACGGGGCTTCGAGTTCGGGAAAGACCAGTATCATCCGTGCGTTGCAGGACGTCCTCGAGGAGCCTTTTCTCGACGCCGGCATTGACAAGTTCATCTGGATGCTGCCCCGGCGCTATCTCGACCGGCCGCTGTGGGACGACGTGCTCGGGCTGGCGACGGAAGCGGGTGTCGTGGGTCATCGCCTGATGGCAGGCATGCACCGGGCTATCGCCGCCCTGTCAAGAGCAGGCAACAACGTGGTGGCGGAACATGTGCTGGTCGAAAGGCCGCGGCTGGAGGAATGCATACGGTTGTTCAGCGATTTGCCCGCCCTATTTGTCGGGGTTCGATGTCCATTGGAGGTGCTCGAACGGCGTGAGGCGTCGCGCGCGGACCGCACACTGGGTCAGGCGCGGGCGCAGTTTCCCCTGGTGCATGCGCATGCGGTCTATGACCTGGAGGTAGACACAGCCGTGCAAAGCGCAGAAGCATGCGCGCTGCAGATCATGCAGCGTTTGCGGAGCGAAAAGCCTCCCGATGCTTTCAAGCGCTTGAGACAACAGCGGGGGGCGGACGAGCAATTACAGGCAAAGCGGACGTCTCCATAGACGACTGCCTTAACCCATAGCGGCGGGCGATGTGACTGCACCTCGATGGGATGACGGGCGGCTGGCCGATCACTGTGATCATGGGCCAAGGGAACAGGAAATTGCCGCCTCGGGCCTCTCACATGCCTTGGCCCGTTTCGCGTGACTCGCACCCTACCTGTCACATGCTGGCCTTCCGCGGTGTTATTATTGTGGGATAGTGGAGCACCCAGAGCCATCAAAACCCATGCTTTCGGACGCGCTGTTGCTGGAAGGCGTGCGGCGGGGCGACGAACTCGCGTTCGAATCGCTGTTTCATCGCTACTACCCGCGCGTCTACCGATTGCTGTACTTCCTGGTCGGTAGCCGCGCGCAGGCCGAGGAACTGACTCAGGAGGTGTTCATCCAGCTCTTCCGGCGTCCGCTGCGCAGTGGCGACAACGTAGGTGCCTGGCTCCGCCGGGTGGCCACCAACCTGGGCTACAACGCCATGCGAGCGGAAAAGCGACGGACCGGGCGCGAGGAGGCAGTGACAGCGGAAACACCCTCCACCGCCCCTAGCGCGGCAGCCGAGGCCGAAAGGCGCATAGTCGCCGCCGAGGTGAGCCGGACACTCAACAGTCTCAACCCTCGGCAGGCGCAGCTGCTCCTCTTGCGGCAATTGGGCCTGCCCTATCAGGAGCTGGCAGAGGTGTTCAACGTATCGCGCGGTTCGGTCGGAACGCTGCTGGCCCGCGCCGAAAGGGCGTTCCGCCGGGAGTACAAAGGAGAGAGATGAGCAGGTGCCCGAACAAAGGTGAGTTGAGAGCCTGGCTGGATGGCGAATGGCCGGCAACCAACAGGTTGGTGGTGGAGAGCCACCTGGAAAGCTGTCCTGCCTGCCGGCAACACATGGACAGGCTGGAGAAGGACCGTGCCTGGGTGTCTCACCGGATGGCCCGCATCGCCTCCCGATCAGACGCGATTCCACCGGCCGGCCAGGCATTGGCCCAACTATACCATCGCATCGAGACAAGGCCCCATTGGAAAGAGAGGTTGGCTGACATGTTTGGATTGACTCATCGTCACGCACGGCCGGCGCTGGCAGCGCTGGCCTTGGTGTTGATCGTGACCTTGGCCTTTGGCTTTGAACCGGTTAGGGTGGCGGCCCAGGATTTCCTGTCCATCTTTCGGGTGCGGCAATTTGCGGTTATCCCGGTTGGTCCGGAGCAGATGGAAAAGATGGAAGAGATCAGCGCGCTGCTGGAGCAGAACTTTTTCCTCGGCGAGCCGATCATGGCCCAGGAGTCAGAATTGCGGAACGTCGCCACGCTTCAGGAGGCAATTGCCCTGACCGGGTTCAGGGTGCGCACGCTGGAAACGGTCCCGCGAGGTTTCTCGGCCCAGGCCATCGAGGTGAGTTCCGAGGGCTCCGGGCAGCTCCAGGTGGACCTGGCGCTGGCTCGTTCGCTGTTCGAGACTCTGGGGCTGGATCCTGCATTGCTGCCGGATTCCCTAGGCAAAGAGCCGCTCACCATAATCATTCCAGCCATGGTGACCCAATCCTGGCGATACCAGGGGCGGATCGGCCTGAATTTCGTTCAGGGTCGTAGTCCATCGGTGGATTATCCTGACGACGTAGATCCAGTTGCGTTAGGTGCATCCGTCCTACAACTTTTGGGCATGAGCGAACGCGAAGCCGGCCGCCTGAGCGAGACCATCGACTGGACCAGCACGCTGGTGTTGCCCATACCCACCGATGTGGCTTCCTTCCGGGAATTGCCCGTGGACGGGACCACCGGCCTGCTCATCAATGCGCAGACTGACCGCCACGGTTCACACAACAGCCTTTTGTGGCAGAGGGACGGCGTCCTGCATTTCCTGGAGGGCAACGTATCCATGGAAACCCTGGTGGAAATCGCCGGTTCTATTCGATAACCGTGAGCGACTCGCCCACCATCGAAACCCATCGCCTGCGAAAAGAGTACGGCGACAAAGTGGCGGTAGCGGACCTCACCCTGACCGTTCAGCGGGGTGAGGTCTTTGGCTTTCTCGGGCCGAACGGCGCCGGCAAGACCACGGCGGTGAAAATGCTGTTAGGTCTGGCTGTGCCCACTTCGGGGTCTGCGCAGATCCTCGGCCGGCCGGTTGGGGATACCCAGACCCGCTCCCGAATCGGTTTCCTACCGGAGCACTTTCGTTTTCACGAGTGGCTCCAGGCCGCCGAGTTCATGGACCTTCATGGACAACTCTTTGGGCTGACCCTCCAGCAGCGCAGAGAGCGAATCCCCGCCTTGTTGGAGTTGGTCAAGTTGACCGAGGCGGCCGATCGCCGGTTGAGTGCGTTTTCCAAGGGAATGCTTCAGCGGATTGGGTTGGCTCAGGCTTTGTTGCCCGAGCCAGAGGTGGTATTTCTGGATGAACCGACCTCGGGTCTCGATCCACTGGGCCGGCGGCTGGTGCGCGATGTGATCCGAAAGCTCAGGTCATCCGGCACCACCGTCTTCCTCAACTCGCACCTGCTGAGCGAAGTAGAGATAACCTGTGACCGGGTGGCCTTTATCAAGGATGGCACAATCGTGCGCACGGCCACGCTGGACAGATTGGTTGAGGGGCTGACTGAAGTGATACTTTGGGTAGGCCAGGTGACGCCGGAGTTTCTGGACGGGCTGCGCCGTTGGAGCAACGAGCTGCAGGTCGACGGACGGCGCATCACGCTTACCGTCCAGGATGAAGCGAGCCTGCCCGGCCTGGCCCAGTGGGTGGTCGAGCAAGGCGTCGGCCTTTACGCCCTGACACCGCAGCAGCTCTCGCTGGAAGAGCTCTTTGTGCAGGTGGTGGGAGGAGAGCAGTGAAGCTGTGGGTGATCACTCGGCTGACGGTGCGCGAAGCGCAGCGGCGCAAACTGCTCTGGATTGCCCTGGCGTTGGGAGTGGTCTTTGTTGCCCTGTTTGCCGGCGGTTTTCACCTCATCTATCGCGAGTTTGCCACGTTTTCGCAGAGCACGGTCGGAGGCCAGGTGCAGTACCAAGTGGTCACCGTCTTTTTCCTGACCGCTGGCCTTTACGTCATCAACTTTTTAGCCGTGATGATGGCAGTGCTCACTTCGGTGGGGACCGTCTCGGGCGAAATCAGCTCCCACACTATCCAGTCGCTGGCAACCAAACCCCTGCGGCGTTGGGAGATTCTGCTGGGCAAGTGGGTCGCCTATTCAGTCATGTTGGGGGTCTACACCTCGATCCTCAGCCTCAGCCTGGTGCTGGTGGTGAGATTGATTTCCGGTTATATTCCCAACAACTGGCTGGGACCGATTGGTTTGCTGATCCTGGAAGGGTGGGTAATCCTCACCGTGTCCATCTTGGGGGGTACCTTTCTCTCGACCATCGCCAACGGGGTGCTGGCCTTTATGCTCTACGGCATCGCCTTCATCGGCGGTTGGGTGGAGCAGTTTGGCTCACTCATGGCGAGTGACGCGGCGGTCAATATTGGCATCCTCACCAGCTTGGTCCTGCCCAGCGAGGCACTATGGCGGCGCGCCTCGTACCTGATGCAACCGGCCATTATCCGCAACCTGCCGGCCAATCCCTTTAGCACCGCATCGGTACCCAGTCCGGCGATGGTCCTCTATGCGGCGTTTTATATCGTCGCGCTGCTCGGCATCGCCCTGTGGGTCTTTTCGCAAAGGGATCTATGAGAGAAACGGATCTGTCTCCCCGGCCGGTGCCCTGAAGAGCAGCCAGTATGTCGTCCTCCGTTGCGCGGTTGACATCCCTTCAGTAGAATAGGGTCTGGACGGGCAAAAACACTCCCGGGACACAAGAGAGTTGTGTCTCCGCAGGGATGATCAACCGTGATATTCCACGATCAGTTGATAGATGCGGTTCCACTGGCCGTGCTGGACACCGAGACCACGGGTCTCGAGCCAGCGCTGGGCCACCGCGTGATCGAGCTGGCAATTCTCCGCCTGGAGGGTTGGCAGGAAACCGGTCAGATGGACGAGTTGGTTAACCCGGGCCGGCCAATCTCTCCCTCAGCCTCACGGGTGAACCAGATCGTTGACGCCGACGTGACAAATGCGCCTCGTTTTCCAGACTTGGTCGGCCGAGTTGCCGACCTGTTGGAAGGCACGCTGGTCGTTGCCCACAACGCCGCCTTTGACGCCGCCTTTATTGCAGCCGAATGGACCCTTACTTCGCTGCCGCCGCTGACCAACCCCTGTGCCTGCACCCTGCTGCTGGCACGCAACTGGTATCGGCTGCCCCGAAACGGCCTGGGCCAGGTGGCGCGTGAGCTGGGGATACGCCGCAGGCTTGCCCATCGCGCCATGCCAGACGTCTGGGTAACTGCGCAGATCTTTCGCCGGATGCTCAAGGACCTGAACCAGTGGGGAGTTCACACCGTCGGCGAGTTGATGCATGCGCAGGGAGGAATCATCTCCTTCCCGGCGCCGGCCCAGGTCGCGCTTCCTTCCCCCCTTGACCGGGCTGTGCAGCAACACACCCCCATTGGTATTCGTTACCTGGACGACCACGGAAACGTCACCGAGCGCGTGATCGAACCCTACTTCCTCCGCAGCTACCAGGGCGACGGTTATCTGACCGCTTTCTGTCGCCTGCGGAACGCGCAACGCACCTTTCGCATCGATCGCATACTCGCAGCGTTCCCAGCGTACCCCTAGTCCCACTGTGCCGACCGCGGGGTGTCCGGCTACCGGTCACTCTGAGCCAAAGCGGCGATGATCTTCTGGTCGGTGACTGGGAACGGGTACTCGGCCAACTCTGCCAGGGTCACCCACCTCAGATCGGCTACCTGCACGGGTCGCGGCTCGCCGTTGACCGGGTGGCAATGAAAGGCGTGCAGCGAGATTCGAAAGTGAGTGTAGGCGTGCTCGATAGTCACCAGGTGGCAGTCCACCGAGACCTTGAAATCCAGTTCCTCGCGAATCTCGCGCTGCAGGCACTCGGCCAGGCTCTCGCCCTCCCTTTGTTTGCCGCCCGGGAACTTCCACATGCCCCCCAACATGGCGTTCGCCGGCCGCCGGGCAATCAGCACGATCGGCTGGTCACCATTCACGCCCGGTCGTGGGTCGCCCCAGATCACCGCAGCAGTCACGTTGTGGTGCGCTGTCCGCTTGCGCGCCGGGCGCACCGGCCGCTCCAACTGGCTGCCTTGTGCCCGAGCCAGGCAGCAGGACTCCAGTGGACAGCAAACGCAATCAGGGCGGGCCGGCCGACATACGGTCCGGCCCAACTCCATCAACGCCTGGTTATATTCGCCCGGCCGGGTCGCCGAAACCAGGGCGCTGGCAAGCGCCCACAGTCCTTCCCGGGTGGCTGCCCGCGTCACGTCCACTTCCAGGTCAATCAGTCGGGCCAGCACCCGCACCACGTTTCCGTCCAAGACGGCTACCCGCTGTCCAAAAGCGATGCTGGCGATGGCGCCCGCCGTGTAACGGCCGATACCGGGCAGCGACTGCAGCTGTTGCGGATCGGCGGGCAGGTGCCTGCCGTACCTTTCTATCAGCTGCAGTGCTGCCCGATGCAGATTGCGCGCTCTTGCGTAATACCCCATTCCTTCCCAGGTCTTGAGCACTGCTGTCAGCGACGCCTCCGCCAAGTCAGTGACTGTCGGGAACTGGGCCATCCACCTTTCATAGTAGCGTACAACCGTCGGCGCCCGAGTCTGCTGCAACATGATCTCGCTAACCCAGATGGCATAAGGGTCAGTAGTCTGGCGCCAGGGAAACGGCTCATGGCCCGCGTCCCACCAGGCCAACACCCGTCCGGGCAGATCTGCCAAGCCATCGGCCGCTAGGACCAGGGGGTTCCGTTTGCCCAAGCTCTTTTCGTCCATCAATCGGCACTCGGTGAAGACCCATTGTAACAGGATCATGACGGCGGTCCATTTGGCGTTTGCTTCCCGGTTGGGTACACTTGAGGCATGGAAACTGCGGAGCGACTCGCGCTGTGGGCGGATGAGCTGCGTGCACTCACGGCCAACGGTCTGCGCTTCTCCAAAAGCCCCTACGACGAGGCCAACTACCAGCGCATACGGCAGATCGCAGCTGAGATGTTTGCCCTGGCCGATGGCAGGTCGGTCTGCGATATTGAGGCCCTTCTGCTCGGGCTCTTGGGCCACTATACTCCCATGGTCATGGGCGACGCGCTGGTGATCAACCCCTCTGGCGAGATTCTTCTCATCCAGCGGGCTGACAGTGGGCTTTGGGCTGCGCCCGGCGGGGCATTCGACGTGAACGAAACCGCGGCCGAAGGCGCGGTCCGCGAGTGTTACGAGGAGACTGGCTGGTCGGTTGAGCCGGTCGCCCTGGTGGGCATCTATGATTCGCGGGTCGTTGGCACCTTCCAGGGGCAACACGTGTACCACCTCGGCTTCTTATGCCAGCCGCTCGGGCATGATCCAACGCCAGGGCCATTCGCGCAGGAGCGGCTGGACATGGGTTGGTACAAGGAGAGCTACCTCCCACCGCTCGACGTCGGGCATCGGATGTGGGTGCCTGACGCGCTGCGATTCTGGGGCGGAGAGCTGAAATCCGCGCACTTTGACCGTACGTCGCCACCATGACCGAGACAATCATCCAGCAGCGCCGCCACATTCAGCACTTACTGGACACTAATTCGCCAGCCGACGGCCTGGCAACCTATTATGCGCTGTTCCATCCGCCAGAGCGCACGACGTTGACGGTGCACCGGGACACCGCCGGCCGAGTTGATGGTTTTTTGGTGCTGTGCCGCACGGGCATGGACCTCTTCCGTCCGTTGTTGACCATGCGAGTCCAATCGCGCGAGGTGGCAGCCGATCTACTTGAAAAGCAACTGCCCACCCATTCGGCGGTGATGATCGTAATCCCCCTCGGCTTGCGCCCGGTGATTGAGGCATTTTTCTCCATCGGCGGGGAGAGCGTCAGTCAGGTCTATGAGCTGAGGCGCGGCGATTTCCGACCGGTGATCAACGTGCTGGTTACCCGGTCCCCTACGCCGGGCGGCGATCCCAAGTTTGTGATTCGGGGGCAAAGCTTTGACCGGGGCGCCCAACCCACAGGTCCAGCGCTGGCAACGGCGGGCATCAATTGGAGATCGCCCAGGTTCGCCGAGATCTATGTGCATACTGAGCCCGCTGCCCGCGGCCGAGGGTTGGGCAAGAGCGTCGCCTCGGCCGTCAGCAACTGGCTGCTGGAGCAGGGTATCACCCCAATCTACACGGCGACAGACGATCCCGACCACTCGGTAAGGCTGGCACTTGGCCTGGGGTTCACCCCCACGGGCGCCTATACGTTCTTCTGCGATGGCGTCAGGCGTCCCGCCTCGGTATTGTCGAATCATAGCGTGGCATAATCGGGTGCACAACTCGTGCAGCCCGGTTTTCGGATGTTGAACATGCTGCCTTGGCTAACCTGGATTGCGGCTGCATCACTGCTGGTCATCCATTGGGCCATCTTCCTTGGTGCTCGGTTGCTCTGCGGCCGGGGTGCCTCATGGTTTCGGGTCTGGTTGGCGTTTGCCGCCACCGCGCTGCTGGGGTTCCTGGGTTACCGAATGGATGGACTCTCCGGGGCGCTGGTGCTGCCTTTCTTGGCGCACGCGTTCTTCTGGACGTCGGTTGCGGTTGTGGGCCAGTGGCTGACTCCGCTGTCCAAAGCGCATGGCCGGTGGGGCGCCTTCCACCTGTTGAGTTCCTACATGCTGGATTGCCACCTGCCCAGCTATCTGGTGGAGAACGGGAAATGGTCGCGGCGCGTCATTGGACATCAGGAGTCTCACATTGGCACCGGGTTGATATGGGTTGGTGTCGCCCAGGCCGCAGTGACTGAGGTAAACGGCAGACTCCGTCGGGTCCTGCCGCCAGGCATCCACCAGGTCCAGCGTTTCGAGCAGGTGAACGCGGTACTAGACCTCCACCCGCAGATTCGCTCGTCGCGCCGGCCGGTGCGGGCGACTACGCTGGACGGAGTCCCCTTGCACGCCAGCCTCGAGTGCGTGTTCCGCATCCCAACTGACCCGTCGGCCGGATCGTCAGACGATTTCGGATTTTCGGCTGAGCGCATAGGGGAAATCGTATTTGACCGCGGCGGGGTCGATGCTCGTGGGGAACCCTACTATTGGGATGACCGGCCGCTGCAATTGGCCGCCTCTCGTTTCCGCGAGATCCTGGGAAGGCTGCGGCTTGACCAACTTCTTGAGCCTGATGACCCCAATCCCGTTCCGCACAAGGCGCTGGCGAATCTGCTCGATACCGCTCTTCGAGGGGACCTCTCCGCCGGCGGGATCGATTTGATAGGCTGCACCGTCGGCCCGCTGGAGTTTGATCCGGAGGTTCAGGAGCAGGTGTTGCAGCAAAGGATTGAGAGCCTCCAGAGAAGATGGGAGACAGGCGAAGAGCGGGACGCCGCAACCGGGCCAGCCGCCGAAGAAACGGTCAAAGCGGCTGCGGAACAAGCCAGGGCCAATCTCGCCATCGAACTGATCGACCAGTTGGCCACGGCCATCGATTCCAGCCAGCCCGCACTGTCCCGTCAACTGATACATCACCTGCTGGACACGATGGAAGCTCTGGCAGCCGATCCCCTGGTGCAGCCACTGCTCAGTTCAGAGTTAACGGGTGATGTGTCATCCATACGGTCATGGGTGACAGACTCGAGGGACGGATGACGCCCAGGTCGCACCTCGTCCAGTCGTCGAATGGCCGCCGCCAAGGTCGAACCACCAACCTGTGGTGGGTGGTGGTGATCGGTGCTCTCAACCTGGCGGCAGTCATGCTGGTATGGTTTGCCAACGGGGTCTCCTCACCCGGTCCAGACCCTCTGTTGGCCCGGTGGCTCGCTGACCTGCCGTTTGGCAACCTACGGCCTCTGGCTGCCGCACTCCTGAAAGGATTTGGGCCACTGCTGGACTGGCGCTTGCTGCGGTATCTGGCAATCGCCAATATGGCCGCCTTCATTCCCGTGGCGTTTGGCGCCCGATTCATCCAGCAGCTGTACCGCTTTGGGAGTTTCGCCATGGCGTCCTCCTACCTGAAGGACTCCATGTTTGACTCGGGTTCGCTGGTGCCGCATACCTCCGAGAGGGTCGGGGAACCGGAACACGGCCGATCCGCCGGGGAACGGGCTGCCCAAGTTCAGGACGGGAGGATGGTGCCCGTTGGACAGCATCACCGCTCGCTCTCATTGTTCCTGGCCGGTGGACCCGGTCTCGTGGTGACCCGACCGTACCATGCCGCTCAATTGGAGCGTGGCGGACAACTGGGCAGAGTCGTTGGGCCAGGCGCTGCGCGGTTGGGCCGACTCGAAAAGGTATACAGACTGGTTGATCTCCGCCAGATGACGCGCGCCCGGACCCTTTCCTCCCTCACGCGGGATGGAATCCGGGTAACGGTTGAAGTCACCGTCTTTTTCCGGCTTCGCGCTTTTCGTCCGGCATCCGATACGGCGCCCTATGTAGTCGATCCCGGTGCTGTTCGCCGCGTCACACAAGACACGGTGGTGGACGAGGCTGGCCTTGGGGTTTGGGAAGAACAGCCAATCCGGCTGGCAGCCGTGATCCTCAACAATCTTTTGGCGGCCTACCGTCTGGACGAATTGTACGAGCCCTTTGCGTCAGGCATTGAACCGCGAACCGCCATCCGCGACCGTCTCCTTCGCGAGCTAAGAAAACGAACCCGCGCCCAAGGCGTCGAGGTCACACAGGTCTTGCTGGGCCCCTTTGAAACCCCGCCGGTGGTGACCGACCTATACCTGCAACGCCAGCGGACCGATCGCTACCATCGGCCAGCTGTATCCCCGCCTCTCAGCTCAGATGAGAGCCTCGAGTTGGACCGCGTTACCGCAGAAGCCAAGGAGCATTTTGTGTCCCGGCTAGTATCCGCAATTCGGCCAGAAGGCGTCCAGAATGGTGGCACGGACTATCCGACGTCCACAGCGCTTCGACTGGTGGATGCCCTGGAAGCATTGTGCACCGAGTCGGCCTGCTCGGCGGGAAAAGATAAGGCGTCGCTCGCGTTCCTGGCTGGCCTTCGGCGGCGGTTGGAGCCAGGTCACACCCAGGGCCAAGGGCAGGTCGCGCAGGATGATGCCAATGTGGCCGCATAGCCGCCCTGCAGGCCCTGCGTTGCGCGCATACCGGCGCCCGACGTCACGCACCGAGCATTCGCAACCAAGATGGTGATGACCAGGGTCCGGCTGAGCGACCGTTGTTGGCCACGTTGCATTGACCTTTGTTAGAGTTCGAAGGAAGGATAACCAATGGCGGAACCGTATGTCCTGGTGGTTGGAATGTCCTGTTTGGATATGAAGGGACGGGCATCCGATCAGCTGTTGCCCGGGACATCCGTTCCGGGGACGGTACGCGTAAGCCACGGCGGCGTGGGCCGCAACATTGCGGAAAACCTGGCCCGGCTCGGAGTTCGCACGGCTCTCATTTCGGCAGTTGGAGAGGACCGCTCAGGTCAACGAATTCTTGCCCAGGCGACCGAGGTAGGGATCGAGACCGAAGGGATGGTGGTGGTGCCCGGAACTTCCACGGGAGCTTACCTTGCTCTGCTGCACCCCGATGGAACCCGCGCCTATGCCATCGATGATACTCATATCGGCGCCAGTATCACGCCGCGGCACATCACCAATCACCGCCGACTCATGCGCGACGCCACAATGGCCGTGGTGGACGCAAATGTGTCACCGGCCGCCTTGACGACGCTTTTCCGCCTGGCTGGGCAGTATGGAGTTCCAGTGTGCGCCGACTCCACGTCGGTCGCTCTGGCACCCCGTCTACAACCGCACCTGTCACAATTGCTGTTGATCACCCCCAACGTGCGCGAAGCAGAGATCCTCTGTCAGCAGCGCATAAAAACAGGGGACCGAGACGCGGCCTTGGCTGCTTGCCGCTGCATGGTCGCACAGGGGGTGCAGACAGCCGTCATCACCATGGCGGAAGAGGGTCTGTGCTACGCCACCTTGCACGAAAGTGGGTACGTTCCAGCATTGCTGACCGAGGTGATCGACCCGACCGGCGGGGGCGATGCCCTGACGGCAGCCATTGTTTTCGCGTTGCTGAACCAGATCCCGGTCTCGGAGGCCATGCGGCTCGGTTGTTCGGCTGCCAGCCTCACCATTGCATGTGACCAGACAGTCGTTCCCGGCTTAACATTGGAGCTATTGTACGACCACCTCAGCGTTTAGGCCGGGTCAGGCGCAAGACGGAGGTTCATCATGTCCCCTTGGTTAGCTCTGGTTATCTCTTTCGCGTATGTGTTTTTGGTGCTGGCGATAGGCGAAGGTTTGCGCCGGCGGCTTGGCTACAGCTCTGACTTTACCCGGAAGTTTATCCACGTGGGCGTGGGCATGTTTAGCTTGTTGGCCGTGTTTATCTTTGAACGCCGGGAATGGGCCATCATCCCGCCAACTGCCTTTATCCTCATAAACTTGCTGGACTGGCGTTTTGGGCTGCTGCAGGCCATGACCAGTTCTGACCGCTCAAACTTGGGCACGGTCTACTTTCCCATTTCCTTCGCGGTCATTATCTGGTTCCTCTGGGACCATCCGGGGTTGTTGGTTGGCAGCCTGATGCCACTCACCTGGGGGGACGCCATGGCAGCCGTGATCGGTCGCCGGCTGGGCCGGCACCATTATACGGTCCTGGGTTCCACGCGTAGCCTGGAGGGTAGCCTCGCACTACTGGTGTGCGCCGCGCTGCCAACCAGCCTGGCACTGGCCCTGTTTGGTGTCACCAACTGGCTACCCGTGGCTTGCGTGGTGGCGGTGGGCGCCACTGTGGCGGAAGCTCTCTCCCCCTGGGGCACCGACAACCTCACGATTCCAGCGGTCTCCGCAGCACTACTCGCCTGGTTAGCCGTTGGAGGGTGAGGGCTTGCGCATCAGTTCAATCCCAAACATTGGACTGCGCGACGACCAGCTGCTCTCACCCGGTTCAGCCAGGACGTGATCCAGGAATCCCTGCACTCGGCTGTCGAGCAGGTCGAGTTGGTGCAGGATCACCGCTTCCAGGGTGCGCGGCAACACGGGTGATCCCCATTCAAGGGTGCCTTGGTGGCTCACGACCAGATGAAGTAGTTGCTGCAACAGCTCGTCTGGAAAGCCATCAATCGCGGCGGCTGCGTTTTGCACCACGATGGCTCCGCGCGCCACATGCCCAATCAATCGCTCCGTGTCCGTGATGGGGAATGAGGGTGACGGTTGATAGGCAAACACTTTACCCACGTCGTGCAAGAGAATGCCCGCATACAAAAGGTCTTGATCCACCAAGGGGTAGTGGCCGGCCACCAGCCGGCCAATGGATACCATGGAGAGCACGTGCTGCAGCAAGCCGCCGACATACGCATGGTGCATGGTCGTGGCGGCTGGCGCATCGACAAAACGGCGCAGAAACGTAGGCTCCAGCAGCACCGCGCTGACCAGCCGATCAAGGGGCTCACGCAGATTCGCCACGACGCTGCGCAACTCGTCCGCCATCTCGTCGCGATCACGCTGGCTGCACGTCGTATAATCGGCCATGCTATCCGGTTGATACGGTTGCAGATCAACGGCTGCCACTTGCAGGCGCCCATTGTACAGGCGGACCTTGCCAGTGACCAGCACCACCCGGCCGGGAAGGCAGCTCTCCACGACATGCGCAGGAACACTCCAAAACACACCACTCACCTGGCCGGTCGCATCGGCCAAGGTGAAAAGGAGAAAAGACCGGCCGTCTTTCGTTTCCCGTTGTATGACTTCTGCCAGTAAAAACGGCTGATCGAATAGGTCCGTATCGGCCTGCAATTGCCTGACGAAAATGCTCTTCATAAAGACCTCGCTTCCAGACCCCAGTCCGATGGGCAGACCGAATGATACACCGCCGGGGGGACAATCGCAAACCGAACCATCCGACCGGCTCAATGGTACAATTATCATGCTCTTGTAAAGCCGACCCGTCGTTTCTGTTAGGAGGCTCCCGTGGTGGAAAAAACACGCAACCGGTGGATGTTCGCCGGCTTTGTCTTGTTGGCTTTGATCGCTATGTGCGGCTGTAGCGTGGAACCACCCCGCGGAAGGAAACCGTCGCCGGATTGGAGCCGGGGGCACTACCTAGGACAGTTTGTCAGCGGTTCCACCACCGTTGCCCTGGACCAGACAGGCGGTGATGTCTTGGCTGTGTGGCCGATCCGGATTCGAGGCGAATCCGCCATCCAGTTCGTCAGGTTCACCAACGATGCCAAGCTACTGCAAGACCGAGAGTTGGACCTGCCGGCAGGGAATCTGCGGTCGCCCAAGCTGCTCAAGGCCGCCGACGGCCGCTTTCACCTTGTCTGGGCAAGCCGCGTCGCAGGTCGGGCCAACTGGGTGCTGTCGCACTGCTTGCTCGACAACGACGGAACGGTGATCAGTCCGATTACCCAATTGAACGCAGAGAACTCTCAGATTGGTGGCTACGACGCCTGCTCCGACTCGGCCGGAAGGTTGTTCGCCGTCTGGGACAATGGCGACGCCGGCGGCATATCTGGCGCATGGATTGGTTCGGATGGGAACCTAGAAGCAGCGCCGTTCACTGTGGCTGACGGTGGGCAACGTCCATCCGTCAGGGCAGACAACGCTGGAGTTTGGCACCTGGCCTGGTTGGACGCCACGGCAATCCTGTACCAGGCAGTCCCGGCCACAGAAGGTCATACCGTACCAATCCCGGTGGCCTATCGTGGCGGCGGCACAGGAGTCTCGCTGGTGGGACCCGAGATCGGCCTCTCGGACGGCTGGGTTTATGTCCTCTGGTATCTCCAGAATCAATCCGGACTGGAGGCTGGGACAGCCCGGACCGAGTTCGTTGCCTTTCCCAAGGGATCGCCCAATGCTGCGAATCCACTGACGGTGGGGCTCTCCCGTGCCGAGGTGCTCGAATACCAAGCCTACACAGGCGACCTTGCGCTGACGCAGATCGTTCTGCCGGCTTTGCCCCAATTCCAGAGCGACTTTACCTATGGCCCAGAGGCCGCTTACGGTGAGAGGACCGAGTTAGCAGTGGCGCTCACCGTCTACCAGGAGTACCAACAGGAGGTGTATGCGCAGACGGCGGTGGCCCTTTTCAAAAACGGCTCGATGATAGGCTACCAACCGGCTTCAAAGACCGAAGGGCTTTCCCAAGAGGCCGCGCTGGCGACGGACACGGCCGGAAACCTGTATATGACCTGGCGGGAAGGGGCTGGCGGGAATCGCGTTTATTATGCCACATCCAATCCGACTGCCCGGGCCAGCCTCGACCGTCTGGATTCGCAGGATGTCCTCCAGGCCACGCTTCGCGGCAGCATGGAGGGTCTGTCCAGCCTGGCGATGCTTCCGTTTGCGCTGGTATGGCTGGCGCCGGGATTCATCCTGCTGATCCTCGTCGAGATGGTCTGGCCACAGGAAAGGCAATCACACGAAATCAACCGGGTCATCCTGAGCATAGCCGTCATCGTCTACATCGCGTTCAAAGTGCTTCTGTTCCCCACCATCATCACTTACGTGCCCTTGACCGCGTGGTTGGACCTACCGGCAGCCGTGGGTGCAGCGCTCCAGGTGGTGGTCCCGGTTTTGACGTTGGGTCTGGGTCTACTGGTAGCCCTTCTGTTGCGCCGGAACCGGTCCGAGTCCAACCTGTTGTTCTACGTCGCGACGACGGGTGTGGATGCAGTCCTCACCCTGATGCTGTACGGAGTGAATTTTTGGACCCTTGTCTGACGCGTCCGCAGGCCAGAGATTGGTTGATTCGATTTCGCTAGACGTCCTGTCGGCCGGGGCGGCACATCACGTCGCGCTGCCTTGCGCCAGGCGCCAGCCGTACTGCTGGCAGTAATACTCTTTGTATTCGCCGGTCTTGATCTTGCGCCACCACCACTCGTTGTCCACGTACCACCTAACGGTCAACTCGATGGCTTGGGCGCAGGAGTGCTCTGGTTCCCATCCTAGCGCCCTAATCTGGCTCACGTCAACGCTGTAACGCCGGTCATGGCCCTCGCGGTCGGGCACCCGCCGAATCAGCGTAGAAGGTTTGCCCAGCAGCTCCAGGATCAGGTGCGTCATGTCTAGGTTGCGCATTTCCGTGCCGGTTCCCACGTTGTAGATCCGCCCCGGTGTACCTTGACGCAGCACCAGATCCACCGCCTCGCAATGGTCCAAAACGTACTGGTAATCGCGCACCTGCAGCCCGTCGCCGTACAACGGAAGTGGTTCATCGTCCATTGCATTGGTCACAAAAAGCGGCACCACCTTCTCCGGATACTGATACGGGCCAATGTTGTTGGTACCTCGGGTGATGGTCACCGGCAGGCCGTAGGTGACGTGATAGGCCTGCACCATCAGGTCTGCGCCCGCCTTGCTGGCTGCATACGGGCTGCGCGGCGCCACCGGATCCGTCTCGCGGGACGCGCCCACGGGCACATCTCCATATACCTCGTCGGTAGAGATCTGGTGAAACCGCTCCACGGCCAACTTGCGTGACGCCTCCAACAGGACATACGTGCCATACACGTCGGTGCGGATAAAGGAATCCGGATCCATGATGGACCGATCCACATGCGTCTCCGCGGCAAAATTGACCACGGTGTCAAGCTGATAGGTCCGGATGGTCTCTTCTACTGCCGCTGCGGTGCAGATATCGCCCCGCACAAATTCGTAACGCCCGGCGAACGCGTCACCCAGGTCACGAAGGTTATCCAGGTTCCCGGCGTAGGTCAGTTTGTCATAGACCAGTACGAACAGGTCCGGGTACCGCTGTAAAAGATGACGGGCAAAATTGGAGCCAATAAAACCGGCCCCACCAGTGATCATCAATCGTTTCATGCCGCACCGTTCAAAATGCCAACCTGGCTGTAATCACCCAACATCAGTTTGTGCGCCTTGGGTTTCATCGGCGAACGCTCTATCACCACCCACCGGCCGATCAGGCTATCCTGTATCCGCGCTGGGATATCGCTGATGCGGCTATTTTCCAGCACTATGGACCGCTCAATTTCGCTGTTGGTGATAGTCACCTCGTGGTAGATGGACGTATATGGTCCCACGTAGCTGTTGACAAGGCGCGTGTTGCGGCCAATCGCCGCCGGACCCCGCACAACGCTGTTGATAATCTCGGCCCCGCGCTCGATGGTCACATGGTGCCCCACCTGTGAGTCTCGATCCACGTACCCATCGACAACGTGCTGCATCTCCTCCAACACCAAGCCGTTTGCCTCCAGCAGATCCTCCATCTTCCCGGTGTCAATCCACCAACCCTGGTGCACATAGGGGTACACTCGATAACCCGCGGTCACCAGCCACTGGATGGCATCGGTGATTTCGAGTTCGCCGCGCCACGACGGTTGAATGTTTTCCACTGCCTCGAACACGTGATGATCGAACATGTAGATGCCCACGAGCGCCAAATCGCTGGGCGGATTCTTGGGCTTTTCCACCAGCTGAACAATCCGACCATCGTCGCTCAACTCGGCAACCCCGTAACGCTCTGGATGTTGAACCCGCGTCAGGACAATCTGGCTGTTCCAGTCGCTCTGGGCAAACTGGGCGATGAGGGGACTGATCCCACCCTGAATCACATTGTCGCCCAGGAACATGACAAACCGGTCGTCGCCCAGGAAATCACGCGAGATCTTGACAGCGTGCGCCAGGCCGAGCGGCGCATCCTGATGGATGTAGGTGATGTCAACCCCCCAGCGGTTGCCCAAACCAACCGCCTGGCGGATCTCTTCGGCAGTGTCGCCCACGACGATGCCGATTTCGCCGACCCCGGCTTCACGAATCGCCTCAATCACCCGAAATAGCACGGGTTTGTTAGCAACCGGGATTAATTGCTTGGCACTGGTAAAGGTAAGGGGGTACAGGCGGGTCCCCTTCCCGCCGGCGAGGATCAGACCTTTCATGTCTTTGCTCCTTTGCAGGTTTTCCCAGATTGTACTGGTGCAAGCGATAAAGTCAAGCAGGTGTCGGTGTTGCGGATGGCACCCAACGGCCAATCGTGTGGGTACCGGACGGTCGTTGCCAAAACAAGGATCCGTAGGCGCTTGCCCGCGCGCCTGCAGGGTGTATAATGAAATCGGATGGAGCTCCTCATTGCCACCCATAATCCGGGCAAGTACCGGGAATACGCCCGACTGCTAAGCGGGCTGCCCGTGCGTTGTATCAGCCCGGCCGCGGCAGAAACCTTGCTGCACGTGGATGAGAGCGGGGCCAGCTTCCGTGAGAACGCGAGCCTCAAAGCGGTGGCAAATGCAGTCGCCAGCAACCGCCTGACGCTGGCCGACGATTCAGGGCTAGAGGTGGACGCTTTGCAGGGACGGCCGGGGGTGCATTCAGCTCGTTACGGCGGTCCTGGCCTGACAGATACCGAACGCTGGCAACTATTGCTCAGCGAGATGAAGCGGGTTCCCTGGGCGGAACGGACCGCCCGATTTCGATGCGTGATTGCCCTGGCAACACCGTCAGGACAGGTGCGCGTGGCCGACGGCTGCTGCGAGGGGTTGATTGCTTTTCAAGCAGCCGGCGACAACGGCTTTGGTTACGACCCTATCTTTTGGCTTCCCGAGCTCGGTTGCACCATGGCCCAACTGGACGAGGAAACCAAAAACCAAATCAGTCACCGCGCCCGGGCGGCATCGCTTGCCCGACCGTTGATAGATCGGCTCGCCCGGGCAGCGGGCAGCTCTTGACCCATTTGTGCCACATCCTTACCTATGCTATACTCTAGGATGCACCGCCTCGAACGGAGACGGTGCTTTTGTGAGTTGGTGATTGCGATGGACGAGGAGATTGTGTAGTGAGCCGTAGAGGCGCTATTGTATGGATTGAATGGGGGGCGATCATTGTGACTGTGGTCGCGGTAGCCATGCTGGTTGTCCAGCTAAACAGCTACTCCAATTTCCGCGAGCGCTTTCCGGCCGGGCTTACAGTTGCCGACGTGCCAGTTGGCGGTCTGACACAGGAAGACGCCGCCCGACAGCTCTCGGCTGTCTACAGCTCAGAGGTCGACCTGTATTATCAAGGCGAGCGTATCCCGCTGAATCCGGCCGATGTTGAATTCACGCTGGAACTGACAACGATGCTCCGGGAGGCAAGCGAGCAGCGCGATGCGATCAAGTTTTGGCCCGGTTTTTGGAATTACTTGTGGAATCGCCCGGTAACGGTCAACCCGGTCACCCGCCTGGCCACTTACTCGGAACGCCGCCTGCAGGCGATTCTGGCCAGCATAGCTGCCGGCTACGATGAACCTGCCCAACCCCCAGTGCCTGTTCCGGTAACGCTGAGCTTTCAACCGGGAGCACCGGGTTATCAGCTGAACATCGAGGCGTCCATGCCACTGGCAGCCAAGGCGCTGTTATCACCCACCAACCGGCAAGCCACGCTGGTGGTGGACCAGATGGCTCCGCTGCCACCGAGACTGCCGATCCTCGGCCGACTGTTGGAAAACCATCTGGCAAGTTTCGCCGGAGTGCACGCGTTCTATATCATTGACCTCCAGACTGGGGACACCTATGGCAAGAACCAGGACGTCGCCTTTTCCGGAACCAGCATTGTCAAAATCCCCATCATGCTGGAGGTCTTTCGCAAGTTGGACCACGCGCCGAACGTGGAGGAGACCAGGCTCCTGACGCAGACCATAACCGAAAGTGGCAACTATACCGCCAATTTGCTGCTCGACGTCATCGCGGGAAAAGACGACGGCATGCTGGGCGCCAAAATCCTGACCGAGTCCATGTGGTACCTGGGACTCAAGAACACATTCATCGCGGTACCTTACGAAGAGGAGATTCCCGGAACATACGCTACACCGGCCAACCAGCGCACCGACATCAACACCCTCCCGGACCCCAAGATGCAGACGACGCCCGAAGATATCGCCACGCTGCTGGAGATGATTTACCAATGCGCAGCCGGAGGCGGCACCCTACTGGCGGCTTATCCCGGTTCCATCACGCCCGATGAATGTCAGTATATGATCGAACTGCTCACGCAGAACCGGATCGGATCACTCATCGAGGCCGGCGTCCCTGAAGGGACAACCGTAGCGCACAAACATGGCTGGACGGCCGAGACTCACGGCGATGCGGGTATCGTCTTCTCGCCCGGTGGCAACTATGTGCTGGCCGAGTTTCTGCACACCCCAGGCTGGCTGGAGTGGCAAATCAGCTCCCCTCTCTTGGCAGAGATCTCTCGGGCAACCTACAGCTTTTTCAACCTGCAGGAACGCTGATCGCCGCGGGCTGATCGCGCTTGATCGCTACCACCGTCAGGTCATCGAACTGCGGGGTGTCACCGACAAACTGGCGCACGGCGCCCTGAATACCCTGAACGACGCCGGACGCGGATAGGTGCCGATGGGCACAGACCGCTGCAATCAGCCGGTTGATCCCAAAATCATCTCCGATGGCGGACAAGGCGTCGGTGATGCCATCAGTGTAGAGCACTACCAGGTCCCCCGGATTGAGTAGCAGCCTGTTGTTTTCCATGGCGATGTCAGGCAGGACTCCCAGGATCATGTTGTTCTCAGTAAGAACCTGGGCCGATCCGTCAGACCGCACGCAGATGGGCGGGTTATGGCCAGCATTGGCGTAGGTGATCACGCCACTGGCAGTTTCCCAAACCGCGTAAATAGCGCTGACGAACAGGTCAGATTGGGTGTCCTTGAGCAGCAGATCATTGACACGCTGCAAGCTGGCGGCCGGATCCACCCGGCTGAGTCCAATCGTCCGGATCAGCGTGCGGGATAACGCCATGTACAGCGCGGCGGGAACTCCCTTGTCCGCGACATCTGCAATCACCACACCCCATTTGCTCTGTCCCTCGTCGGCGGGCATCAAAAAAAAGTCGAAAAAGTCGCCGCCCACGTGCCGCGCCGCCTGCCACAGCGTATCCACGCTCCAGCCCGGTTCGATTGGCCGGATCTTGGGCAAGAAACTGGTCTGAATTTCGCGGGCCAACTCTAGCTCTCGCTCCATCCGTTGCCGCTCGGCCGCTTCCTCGTAAAGTCGATCGTTCTCGATCGCGGTTGACGCCTGGTGGGCAATGCCACTCAGGATGTTCTGCCGCCGAGCACCCAGTGGCACCCCGCCAGCCGGTAGCGATACCAGCAACGCGCCAACCGGCACCTGCCGGGCCACCAGTGGAATTGCCAGAACGCCATCGGTCTCAAACAGGTCCAGCCAGACCTCGGGTAATCCAACACGGTAGCCAGACCCGATCCCAACCGGTTCGCGAGCCAGCCGCAGCGCGTTCATCAGGGAATGGGTTGTTGGATTCTGGAGAGAATGCTGCAGCAGTTCGAGCTTGCCGATGGCCAATCCATATCCGGGCCCGGATGAGAATACTTGGCTATTCGGGCGGTACCGTATCACCACGCACTGCTCCACACCCGCCAACAGAGGAGCCAACCGAACCACGGTGGAGAGTATCGCCTCCAAGTCGGTGAGCTGGTTCACCGCTTCGGCCACCTGCAACAGGGCAATGGTAACGTACGCTTCCTCCTGTTGCGCAGCGAATAGCTGGGCATTATCAATTGCCAACGCCGCCTGGTTGGCGATTCCGCTCATGAGGTGCGCTTGTTTACGAATCATCTCGGCAGCAGCCGTCTCGCCCGAGACCAGCATGGCACCAATCAGCGCCCCTTTGGTCATCAACGGGATGAGCAAGAGCCAGGCATCCAGCCCGAAATAGTCAAATAGATGGGCCGGCAACTCGACCAGCGCTTCAGCCCCCCCCAGAATGATCGGTCGTGGCCGGTTTTTCAGGGCCGCCAAGGGCGCCCAGGCCGTCAGCGGCATCACCAAACGGCCGAACTCCTCGGACAGGTCCGCGTCACCACCGGCCAGGCGGCTACCCCGGAAACCGGATGCCTCCTCGTCCCAGAGCAGGATGCCGCAACGAGCCACTCCCACTAGCTTGAGCGTCATCTGGGTCACGGCGTTCAGAACCTGATCCAGTTCGGTGAATTGACTGGTCGCCTCAGCAACACTGAGCAGCGAAGTAGACACCCACGCCTGTTCACGCTGCAACGCATACAATCGGGCGTTGTCGATGGCTACTGCCGCATGTCCGGCAAAGGTGGCCAGTATTGCGGCGTCTTCCGGCCGGTATCTGTGAGGCACAAGTGCGTCCGCCGTGATGAACCCAATCAGCCCCTCGCGACCAATGAGCGGGGAGCCCAGGCAGGCATGATCGGCCGGCAGTCCCAGGCGTTCGTGAAAACAGCCGGCATCGTCCGCGGCGCTGAACACCAGAGGCTGGTCACCCTCCGCGAGTCGTCTCAACCGACGCGAGTCGTTCAGTTTGAAACGGTGGCCCTCGGCGGTCACCATAGTGGGCAACCCGCGGACCGCTTTGACCACCACGACCCCGTCTGGCTCCAGCAATAGTATGGCGGAAGCGTCATAGGGCAGCACCCGGCCCAGGTCAGTCAGTATCGCTGGCAGCACCTGCTCCAACTCAAGCGACGCTGTGATCGTCCGGGCCACCTCACCCAGCGTCTCCGCGACAGAACGTTGGTGTCGTTCAGCTTCGTACAGGCGAGCCTCCTGAATCGCTATGGCCACCTGGTCGGCGAGTACTTCCAGGGCGAAACGGTCGTCCGCGTTGAACGCACCTGGCTGATCGCTATGAAGGTCCAGAGCACCCAGCACCTGGTTTTCCACCAAAAGCGGCACAACCATCTCAGCACGTGTGGCGGGAAGTCGGCTGAGCGGTACGTAGCGGGGGTCAGACTTCACGTCATTCACCAGCACCGTTTCCTGATGCGCCAGTGACCAACTGATCAGGCCTTGGCCGGCTACGAGACGGACATGATCCTGGTCCTCCGGCGTCATCGTGCTGGCCTGAAGAACAGCCTGCTGGCTATCGCGGTCGCATATGTAAACGCTGGTGCTAAGGTAGCCGAAAGTCGTGCCGATCAGCTGGACCACTTGTTCAAAGAAATCACGGAGCGGAATGAGCGCACGCACCTGGCGCGCGACCTGGCTCACCAATTCGAGTTGGATTGCCCGCCTTTGGACCTGCTGGTACAGGCGCGCATTGACGATGGACGCGGCTGCCTGATTGGCGATAACGACCAGTAGCCGCACATGGTCCTGGGTGAATGCATTGCGCGCGTAACTCTGAGCCACCATCACGCCAATACACTCGTCGCCGGTGATCAGCGGGACAAAGACCGCTGAACGGGGAGGGTTGTCTCCTTGATAACCAGGGCGTGCGGGGAGCGAATCCCATTCGGCCTGGTAGTCGCTGATGAGTAGCGGCGCCTTGTTCTGGCTCACCCAACCAATGAGCCCTTCCTGCTGCTCCAGTTCAAACGCTTGGGCAAGCCGGCGCACTCCCTCTTTAACCCAGACCACAATCCGGTAGCGTCGTCCCTCAAGAAGCCCTAGCTGAAAGGTAGAGGTGTCGACAATGGTGCTGACCTGTTGCAGGATCAGCTCGTACAGTGCCTCCGCATCCAACTGAGCCTCGGCCAACACCCGTCCCACTCGTCCGAGGTTCTCTAGCTGGGCAACCCGGACCTCCAGACGGCGCCGACCCTCAAGACGACGGTTGACCAGCCAGCCAAGGACCACCAGCGTCAGGACCAGCAAGGCCACCAGGATCAGGACGTCATGGGACGGCGGGTTCATTCAAAAGCGCACAAACGGCATCAGAGGGAAGATCATGTATGCGGAAGACCTGGTCGAAACCGGCCATCCGAAAGATGTCATTGACCCGCGGGTTCAGCCGGCAGAGCTGGAGATCACCTCCCTCCCGTCGGGCTGCACGCCAGGCAGAGATCAATACCCGCAATCCCCCGCTGTTGATGTAACTGACCAGTTCCATGTCCACCATCAGGCGGACGTGCCCCGCAGCTGCAAGTTCGCGTAGAGCGCTCTCCAGCTGGGGAACAGCGTTGTGATCCAGCCGTCCGCGCACACCGACAGACCAAACCTCATCTCGCAGTGGAGCTGTCCAGACAACCGGAGCCGTGTCGTTCATCGGATCAGTCTCTTGTACATAACCAGTTCATTTCCCCCCTCGCCAAACTGGAACTCGATCCGGTCCATGCTCTTGCGCATAAAGTGGATGCCCAACCCACCCACCTGCAGCGCCTCAACGTTCGAGGTCGGGCGGGGCGGAAGGATGACATCGGGATCAAAGGGTTTGCCCTGGTCCCGCAGTCGGACAATGAAATACCCCGTCCCCTCTACAACTCGAGTGCCACAGGCTACTTCAATTTGGTCATTGCCTTCGCCCCCGTACGCGTGTTCCACTATATTGGTGCAGGCCTCATCCACCGCCAGTTCCACGTGGAACAGCGCCTCCTCATCCAGGCCAGCCAGCCGGGCCGCGCGCAGAACGAACTCCTCGATATCCGCAATGCTGGCAAACCGGGCAGGAGCAACGAACCGCTGTTCGTCCAATTTGAACCGCGTACCGCCAAAAAAAGCCGGGGTGGACCCGGCGCCACCCCGACATCGAGCCACCGTCGCTCAGAAACTCCCGACCGCACCCACCTGGTCGGCAAATACCTTGAAGACCTGATCCAATCCGGCTAACTCCAGGACCTCTTCTGCTTTGGTAGAGGGAGCAGCCAACCGCAGGTCCCCGCCAGATAGCGGTTTTTGGACCTCACGAAGGCAGGATACCATCGCCCGCAATCCGGCACTACTTAGGTACTCAACCCCAGACAGGTCCAGAACAATCCGTGTCCGCCGGTTGTCAACCAGACCCCTCAGCACTTGATCAAGCTTTGGGGCCGTACTGCTATCCACCCGGCCGGCTACTTGAACAACATCTACGTCCTTTAGTTCGCGTGTTGTGATTTCCATGGGGGCCTTCTCCTCAATGCATACTGGTCCATCTCCCTAGCAATTCGATTATACCACAAGCGCATTCTTTTGCAGCCAGTTTGCGCCCGGTTCAGCACCTGATACAATTGCGTGAAACGCGATGCCGAGCGCGTTTCTTGTCATGATAGATCACGCGGTAATCCTGCTCTTACTACCCTCCAGCATCCTACTCTTCGGTGCCGGCCTGTTGGCTGTGGTCCCTGTCGACAAGCTGCCTGTGCTCCACCAACGGCGCCCATGGGTGGTAGCCGCACTGCTGGGAGCGACTCTCATCCTCCTGGCAGTCAATCCAAACAGGAGCAGCGGCGAATGGCAGCTGACACCCGGAACTCTTTTGGGCTCGCTGACCCCTTCGTTAGCCATCCGGGCCAACGGTGCCGGCCGGTGGCTAGGTTTGGCTTTGGTGTTGACCAGCCTGTCGGCGGTGTTGGGCGGCATTGGTCGAAAATCCATCCCAGACTCGGCCGGGCAGTCGGGCGACGCAGCCGACTGGTCGATCCTTCTTGTCCTGGCGGCAGTATGCCTTCTATGCCTCCTGCCGTCTAACCTGTACACCCTGGCGTTAATCTGGACTGCACTGGATGGTGTTACGGGCGCTGCCTGGTTACTGACCACTCGCCGCCAACAGGGACCGCTGATCCATTGGGGAGCCGGGGCCGCCGGGACGCTGGCACTCTGGTGCGCCGCGCTGTCGATGCAGGCCGGTCTGACGTCTCAATCGCTGCCGATTCCCACGGTGGAGCCTGGGTGGACAGGCACCGCCTTGGTACTTGCTGGCACCTTGCGACTGGCCCCTTTCCCATTCCACCTCGGACGGCCGCACCTGGCGACCGATCTGTTCCGTAACCCAGCCCTCAAGACCGCCCTGCAGATTCTCCCGTTGTCATCCGGCGCGTGGCTGTTGGCTCAGGTCCCGGGCACAGACTTCGTGCCCTTTTTCCCGCAGCAGTTCATCACCACCCTCCTGTTGACAGGGCTCGTCGGCAGTGGCCTTCTCGCGTGGTTACCGGGCGAGGAAATTCGAGCAGTCCGTTGGGTAGTGCGGGGACAAGCCGCGATGACAGTCCTGGCCTGCATCTGGGCCGGCCCAGAGGCTGCCCTGGCACAGGGCATGGTCTTGGTCCTGGCCGGCGGTCTCATCCTCGTGAGCGCGGATAGCCAGGAGACTCCACCAGAACAAAAAGTACTGGCGGGCATGGCTATTGCGGCATTGGCCGGTATTCCCCTTACGTGGGGCGGCATTGGGCGGTTCGCGCTCTATCAGCGCTGGCTGGCCAGCCCATGGGGGTTATACCTGTTCCTGGCGGCCGGCGCATGGCTGTTGCTCCTCGGCGCGGCGGGACGCCCGCTGTTCCGCACCTCATCGCCGGGCGTCGCGCGTCAGACGAGAATCGTTGCAGGATTGACCAATGCGCTGCTGGTTGTAGGTCTCCTGGCAGCACCAGGAGCGGCCGCAAGCGCTTGGGCATGGCTGGCAATCATCCTGCCCCTGGCAGCAGGTGGGATCCTGGCCAAGGAAGCTCGCTCGCTGCAGCCGCTTCAGCAGCAGCTGGAGAACCGACTGCACCCCGTCCTAGCGCTCCACTGGTTGCGGCGGGCGGCCGGACGGCTGGCGGCTGCCATTGGTCGAGCAGCCAACGCGGTCCATCAAACGCTGGAAGGCGAAGGGGCTGTCTTGTGGCTGCTCGTGCTCCTGGCGCTGGCCTGGCTTTTGCTTGGTTCCACCTCCCCCGGATAAGCTGATGCCCGGCCTTCCGACCCTTCCTGAGCTCTTGCAGCCGCTGGCTTTTCTGGGCGAGCAACCGGCGGCTGTTGCCACCCTGCTGACTGCGTTGATCATGATCATCATCGAAGACTGGCGCTGGTCTCTCTTTGCCCTGGCAGCACAGTACATCCTTGCAGGTTGGCTGCTGACCAACGCACTGGAAACGCAGGTAGCGGCACTCAAGGTGTTGGTGGGCATGATGATCTGCCTTGTGCTCTATATCACAGCCAGGCAGATCGATTCCAGCCGCGGGACCGCTCAGGCGTGCGGAGGCAAACCTCGGTTCGCCCGCATGGGACTGCCCTTCCGGTTGCTCATCGGCCTGTTGACAAGCATTGTGGTCCTTTATGTCACTAGCAACGGAACGGTTCGGCTGCCTGTGGTCCCGGAGCACGTCAACCTGGCAGCAGTCGGCCTCATGACCATGGGTCTGTTAGCCCTGGGCTTGAATGAGGAACCGTTGGCGGCCGGAATGGGATTGCTTACCGCCATCACCGGCTTTGAGCTCTTTTACCATTCACTGGAACAGGCCGTTACGGTCATTGGGTTCGTGGTGGCTTTGGATTTCCTGATTGCCACTGTGACTGCGTACTTGACGGTAGCCCATCACTGGACACCAGAAGACGCCGAGCGAGGAAAGCTGACGTGATTCCCGCCCCCTTGGTCCTGGTCGGCGGACCGCTGGTCATTGCCAGCGTCGTCTACCTGGTTCGCCGGTTATCAGCCATCGCCGCGTTGCTTAGTGCCTCCACAGCTTTGGCGGTGGCGTGGTTGGCCGGGAGCGTTCCAACCTCCGCTGGAGCGTCCACTCTGAGCGGCTGGGTGGCTGGTGGCCCGTGGGTAGTTCTGGGCCGGACGTTAGAGGTTACATCCGGCGTGCAGGCACCGCTAATTGCCATCTCACTGGTCACCGCGGTGCTGTTGCTCTTGGCCGTGCGTCTGCAGCCAGGTGGCATCTTTTTCCCCGGATTGCTGGCGTGGCTGGGCGTTGCCGCGGCGGTCCTGGTGACCCAAACCTTTACCTTTCGTGTGCTCCTGGTCGAGGTGGCCGTAGGCTTGACCACCATGTTGCTCCAGGGTACCCGGTTTGGTTCAACCCGCGGGGCCTGGCGCTTCTTTCTCTTTTCCACCATGGCTATGCCCCTTTTGTTGGTGGCAAGTTGGCAGATTGATTTTCAAACTGCCAATCCAGCGCAGGTCGAACTCTTGGACCCGGCTGTTTTGTTGCTCACCTTGGGTTTTACAATCTACCTTTCAGCCGCTCCCTTTCACCTGTGGATGGCACCGGCGGCCACTGAGGCAGAGACCGTGAGCCAAGTTGTGGCCCTGAGCCTTTTTCCGATGCTGACGTTGAGCGTCATCGTTCAAGCATTCGAGCGATATCCCTGGTTCGCCAGTAGTACAACGCCATACCAGTGGTTCACGTTCGTAGGCATCTTGACGGCCGCGCTGGGCACCGTGCTGGCTTTTCATGCTCGCAATTTCGGCCGCATCAGCAGCTACAGCTTGATGGTAGACACCGGCGCCGTGCTGCTTCTGTTGGGAACTGCCACCCAATTGGGCCTCATCTGCGCCTGGGCACTGCTATTATCTCGAGCGGTCAGCTTGGTGGTGTGGGCAGCCGGGTTGTGCGTCATCCGGCGCCGGACCCAATCCGATCAGGTGGACACAGCCACGAGCGTCGGTTGGGATCTGCGGTTGGCAACCGCCGTCCTGGTCTTGGGCGGGTTGTCGCTGGCGGGCTTTCCGCTGACCCCTGGGTTCGCTGCGCGATGGATGGCGTTAGGCTTGTTGGCGCGAGCGCAGCCAAGTACTGCCCTACTGCTGTTGCTGGGAACCGCGAGTTCTGCCGCTGGTGTGCTCTATGCCGCCAGAGTGCTCCTTGCGCTTGGGCCACACAGCGCCGAACCGGCCCCAGCCGAGCGGTGGCAGTGGGTGAACACGGTGGCTCTGCTCCTGGTGATAGCCGGAGCGGTTCTGCTGTCGCTGTATCCCAATCCGTTGTTATCCGCAGCTGCCGGCACATCTGGGACAGCCACTTACTTCCCATGAGCCATCAAGGTGTATTTCGACGCTCTCACGGTAGCGGCCGTCGCCGATGAGCTCAGGGCGACCGTGGTTGGGGGACGGGTACAGCGGATAGTTGAGGTCGACCCGTTGAGCCTGGGCCTGGAGATATTTGCCGGCGGAACGCGTCACTACCTCCTATTATCGGCTGATCCACGCTACCCTCGGGTTTACCTGACGGACCACAAACTGCGGCGGGGCGCGGAAACCAGCTCGCCGGTGCTGTTGTTAGCGCGCAAATACATCCACATGGGGCGGCTGGTTGCGGTTGATCAACCACCCTTTGAACGCGTCCTCTCATTGCGTTTCAGCGGCCCGGAGGGCGAGTGCGAACTGCTGGCCGAATTGATGGAACGGAGGGCGAACATCATCCTGGCACAGGACGGATTCGTCCTGGATGCCGTGCAGCGCGTCAGTGCCGAAATGAACCGTTACCGGACAGTTATGCCCAACCGACCCTACGTGCCCCCACCCCCGCAGGCCAAGCTGGATCCCACCGATGTAACCGAGTACCAGCTGCGCCGGATTCTGGCAGAGGCTCCAGCCAGAGAGCCGTTGTGGCGCGCACTGGTGGCGCGAGTGACGGGCGTCAGTCCCATCTTGGGTCGCGAAATCGCTTTTCGTGCCACCGGAGACGCGGGTGCCACTGCCTCAAGCTGCTCGTGCATCTCACCGTTGTTGGACGCTTTTGAGCTGGCCCTCATCCCCTATTGGGAACACAGATGGCAGCCAACCGTTCAGGTGGACCCAACCGGCTCCGTGACAGCGTTCGCGCCCTACCCGCTCACCCATATGCCGTCAGCAGAAACCACGCCCACCATCAGCCAGGCCTTGGTGCGTTTTTATCGCCCGCTGCTAGACGGAGATGCGTATGGCACAGCCAAAGCACCGCTGCAGGCTGTCATCCGACAAGCCAGAAGCCGGGTACTGGGCCGGCGTGATGCGCTTACCGGCCAGTTGCCGCCCGCCATAGATCTCGAACGTATGCGGCAGATGGGTGAGTTGATCTTGGCGTACGCGTCCACCATTGTCCGTGGTCAGAGCGAGTTCCGAGCGCAGTACGCTGAGGAGGACGAGAGCCTAACCATCCCGTTGAACCCGGCGCTGTCCCCAATCGCCAACGCACAGCACTATTTCCGGGAATACGAGAAAGGCAAACGGGCAACTGCCGGGATACCGCAGTTGTTGGCAGAGGCTGAACTTGAGCTGGCCTATCTTGACCAACTGGCAACTGACCTCACGCTGTCCAACGCCTGGCCAGAGATTGACGAGGTCGCTGCTGCGCTGGAGAGCGCCGGTTACCCCGCGACAAAACCACTCGGCCGTCCCCGCGGGACTGCTCCGGGTCCGCTGCGAGTGGTCTCCGCGGATGGGTTGGTCATCCTGGTCGGGCGCAACAGCCGCCAAAACAACACGGTCACCCGCCACCGCGCAGGTCCTCACGACCTCTGGTTGCACGCCCATGGCGTGCCCGGAGGTCACGTCGTCATCAAGAATGGTGGACAGCCAGTCCCTGACGGCACGCTCCGACAGGCTGCCCAGCTAGCCGCCTGGTACTCGGCCGCACGAGAAGAGGCAGAAGTGCAGGTCGACTATATCGAACGCAGACACGTGCGTCGACCCAAGAGTGCCCGCGCCCTTCCCGGGTTGGTGATCTATGATGGAGCAAAAACCGTGCGGGTGAGGCCTCGGGCAAGCCACAACACAGCACGGTGATGGGTCGCAGTCTGGCCCGGCCGATCAAAGCGATCGCACAAAACGCGCCAACCGCTCAGTGCCCTTGGAGATCGTCTGGCGGTCCGTGGCGTACGAAAAACGCACCTGCGCATCCGACCCAAAAGCAATTCCGGGCACGATTGCCACCTGGTGCTCGTCCAACAGACGGCGGCAGAACGTCATCGAATCCAGCCCTGTGGCGCTGATGTTGGGAAAGAGGTAAAAAGCTCCCCCGGGCCGATCACAGGTCAGGCCAGGGATGGACCGAATGCCATCCAACATCAGGTCACGGCGCCGTTCGAACTCCTGACGCATCGTCTCTACCTCATCCTGCGGGCCTTTTAGCGCCGCGATAGCACCATATTGGGCAAACGTGTTTGCTCCGGACGTAATATGACCCTGGATTTCGATGGCAGCCTTGATAACGTGTGCTGGACCGGCCGCATAGCCAAGTCGCCAGCCGGTGGCGGCGTATGCTTTGCTAAAGCCGTTGCAGGTAACCGTCAGATCGAACATGCGTTGGTTCAGGCTGCCGATGCTTACGTGCGATCGGCCGTCGTAAACAAGTTTCTCATAGATCTCGTCCGAAATAACCGCCACCTGGCGCGAGGCCAGGACCTCTGCCAGTCCCTCCAGCTCTTCCCGCGAGTAGATAAACCCGGTTGGGTTAGATGGCGTGTTGAGGATCAGCAGCCGAGTTTTCTCCTGGATGGCACCGTCCAGCTGCTCTGGTGTTATCTTGAACCCAGTTCGCTCAGTCGTATTCATGAACACAGGGCGGGCGCGAGTGAGCGTCACCATGTCCGGGTAACTGACCCAGTACGGGACGGGAATCAACGCCTCGTCGCCGGGGCTCAGGATAGCCGCCAACACGTTGAACAGCGCCTGTTTGCCACCCGTGCTGACCATGACCTGATCCGGTCGGTAGCAGAGGCCATTTTCGCTTTCGAGTTTGGCGGCGATCAACTCACGCAGACGCGCCAGACCGCCAGCCGGACCGTACCTGGTGTGCCCCGCGTCCAGGGCCGCCTTGGCTGCATCGCGGATATGACCAGGGGTGTCGAAATCGGGTTCACCCACTCCAAAATCGCAGACGTCCATGCCCGCCGATTGGAGGGCTTTGGCCTGCGCCGAGATGGCCAATGTCATGCTTGGGGTAATTGTTCGGGTACGATCTGCCAATTGAATCATGTTCCAACCTAATCCTGCTAACCTAATCGCTGGCCAGGGTCAATGTCGAGGTCCCAACCAGCCCGCTCACCCGCCTGATAACGCCAATATCCGCAAGCGGCAATCATGGCTGCGTTGTCCGTGCAGTACTCAATCGGCGGAATGAGGACCGGGCGATCGGACGCAGCTTTTACGGCCTGGCGCAACGCCTGGTTCGCCGAGACGCCCCCAGCCAGAACCACCGTGCTGGCGTCGGTTTCGGCCGCCGCGCGAGCGGTCTTGGACGCCAACACCTCCACAACCGCGGCCTGAAACGATGCCGCCAGGTCCTCGATGGGCAACGGTGGCCTGAGCTCCTGCACCTGCCGTAGCACCGCGGTTTTCAGTCCGCTGAAACTAAAGTTTAGGCCACCGTCCATCCAGGCCCGTGGGAACCGAAACGAATCGGGGTTCCCCCTTCGGGCCGATTCCTGGATCGCAGGGCCGCCTGGATACGGTAGACCCAACAGCCGGCCAACCTTGTCAAACGCCTCACCCGCCGCATCATCAATGGTCGCGCCTAATCGCTCATAATCCCCATGACCACGCATCATAACCAGTTCAGTATGACCACCCGAGACGATCAAACCTAGCAGAGGAAAGGCAACCCGGTCCGCATCTTCAGTCAACCAGGTGGCATACAGATGCGCTTCCAGATGGTTGATGCCGACAAGAGGCAAACCGCGACCGAGCGCCAGACCCTTCGCCACGTTGACTCCCACCAACAAACTGCCTGCCAGGCCGGGTCCGCAGGTTACTGCCACCCCGTCCAGGTCGTCCCATCCCAGGTGTGCCACTTCCATGGCCTCCCGGATGACCGGGTAGATCGTCTCGATGTGGGCGCGAGAGGCAACCTCCGGAAAGATCCCCCCATATTGCGCGTGGAGGTCTATTTGCGAAGCGACAATGCTCGAAAGGACAACTCGGCCGTCCAGCACCACGGCCGCAGCCGTTTCGTCACAGGAGGTCTCAATACCAAGGATGCGAATCATGGATCGTCAACCAGGTAATGCCGTGTCAGACAGGAATCACCAGCTCCTTGGGGAATTCGGTTAGCGAACGAAACATGCCGTCCGCACCTACGGTCCACGTATCCTCCAACCGCACTCCATACCCTTTGTCCGGGTAATAGAGGCCGGGCTCAACCGTGAAAACGGAACCGGGCACCAGCCGGTCCTCGTTCAGTTTTGTGTCTGAAAAGCGGGGGCGGCTGTGAATCTCCAAACCGATTCCGTGACCCAACGTGTGGACATACCCGCTTTCGGCATGGGCGTCGGTACGGGGTGTCGCGTGGCCCATCTCCTCCATGATGTCGCAGGTCAAATGCTGATACGTACGTGCCAGTTCGTTGACCCGCAACTCTGAAACGACCTTGTCATAACAGAACCGTACCTGATCATAGATCTCTTGGACATCCGGCCGCGCGTAGCCGATGGAGAAGGTCCGGGTCATGTCGTGAAAATAGCCACCTCCAGCCTCCCGCGGAAAGAGATCAAATACGATGCTCTCACCCAGACGAAGCGGGTCTGACGCATTTCCGGCGCTGTGGGGCACGCCCGCATCGCGCCCGATGGCAAATATCATACCTTCTGGGTCTTCCAGTCCCAATTCAAACAGAGTGCGCAACACCTCGCGCTTGACATCACCAACAGTAAGGGGAGATCCATCCGCCTTAGCCATAACCCCATCCACCGATCGGTGGCGCTGGATAAGGTCCACCGCTGCCTGGACAGCTGCGGCCGTCTTTTTACCTACCTCGCGCATGCGTTGGATTTCGATCTCATCCTTTGTCAACTGAGCGTGATCGAAAATCGTGTCATCGAACTCGCCCATCACCGTGAGTTCGGGCACGCCGGAGCTGAGCGCATTCAGAAGAGCCAGTGTACGGCCCTGATCCTGTTCCCCATAAAACGCAACGCGACCCCGGACACCCAATGTGTCGAACAGCCTCGAGTAGAACAGGACTGTTCCCCCCAGCGTGGATCCGGCTTCCTCCACCAGAGCGCGCGGATTCAGATCGCCTAGATTGAATGAATCCATGCCTGCTTTCGCCGCCTCGTCCCGCTCCATCGGGTAGTAACCCAACACAGGCGGCCGACCGGCTGGTTTCACCACGACACCCTGGGTGAGCTTGGCTCCATTGGTCATATAGTACATGGTCGGATTGCCGTGGATTCGGCCGGAAACCACGGCCACATCGATTCCCCGCTCTGCCATGAGGCGGTCTAGGTCAAACTTCATGTTAACTGCTCTCCGTAAAGCCCCCAGTTGGTTGGTCGCACATGAGTCCCCGCGGTCGTACTCACCAGGCACACATCGACTCTGACGTCGGTCAACCTGTCGGACGACCGCATGAGCGCCCCACCACCTTGGATCGATACAAACTCAGTCTTGCGAGTTTGCTCAAGCGCAGTGAACTCGGCGCAAACTCGTCGCATCCTGGTACGGTCCATCCGCTCAACGAACTCGTCGAAGAACTGAGCCGTGGCTCCCTCCTCGCCACTGGCAGAGTCCGACACCTGATCGGCGATTGTTCATATCGGTCATTCTTCAGGTTTCGTTGGTCGCGAACGCTAAACTCATGGAGGTGTGAAATCAGCTCCGATCTGCCGCCTGCAGCACGGCGCAGAGCAGGGCTCGCTCCTCACCCGGCATCACGGTGCGTGGGTCCAGGACCAGGCAGTCATTGTCTATCCGCCCAATGACCGGCACCGGCGCTGCCCGCATCCCTGCTGACAGACCCGCCGGGTGAGGATGGGTGATGACCACCAACCACGTCGGCAGTACGGTGCCGGGAAGGCTCCCCCCACCGACGGCCGAATGGCCGTCGGTGACGGTAGCCGCAAGACCATTTCGCGTTAGATGACGAGCCCAACGATGGGCCACCCTTTTCAGATCTGCTGCCGGTTTGGCTATCATCCGCCATATCGGTATCTCTCGCACGGCCTCGTCTTTGAGATAGTGCAACAGCGTTGCCGACAGCGCCGCCAGGCAGAGTTTGTCCGGCCGGACTGCCCGGGCCAATGGGTGCCTGGCCACCTTTTCCACAGCATCCGCCCGGCCGACAATCAACCCAGCCTGCGGACCACCCAGCAGTTTGTCCCCACTGAAGCAGGCCAGATCCACACCGGCCGCCAAGCTCTCCTGCACCGTCGGCTCGTGCCGCAGGCCAAATGCTGCAGTGTCCAAAAGACTCCCGCTTCCCAGGTCGTGCAACAAGAGCAGGCCATGGTCGCGGGCTAGCGCCGCCAACTCGGCCAGGTCAGGCTCCGCGGTAAAACCGACCATCGCAAAGTTCGAATGGTGCGCCACCATGATAGCCCGGGTGTTGGGCGTGATAGCCTGTTGGTAATCCCACAAATGCGTCCGATTCGTTGTCCCGACCTCAACCAGGCGAGCGCCGGACTGTCCCATCACCTCGGGAATTCGAAACCCACCGCCGATCTCCACCAGCTGGCCACGCGAGATGACCACCTCGCATCCCGAAGCCAACGCGGTCAATGTCAGCAATACGGCTGCCGCGTTGTTGTTAACCACCGTCGCAGCCTCAGCGCCGGTAATCTGAGCCAGCAGGTCTCGCGCGTGCACCGAACGCGAGCCCCGCTTTCCCGGCCCCAACTCGTACTCCAGGGTGCTATACCCTTGCCCCACCGTGCTCAGTGCCATGAGCGCAGCTTCGCTGAGCGGCGCCCTCCCCAGGTTGGTGTGGATTATGACACCGGTGGCATTGATGACCGGACGCATGGTCGCTGCGGTGCGGGTAGCCAACTGAGCCTGGGCTTCAGAGTACAGCTCGGAATTTGTGAAAGGCATATCCCGTCCAGCCCGTATTGCCTGGCGCGCCGCGTCCAACGCGGAGCGCACGGCCTCCAGGCAGAGCGGCCGCCCGAACGACTCCACCAGGCTGACGCCAACCGGTTCCTGCAGCAGCTGCTCCACACTAGGAAGCAGGCGAAACAGATCTGCCTTCACTCATGACTCCTGGCGCGTCAACAACAGCATCTCGAACAGGACCAGAACCACCAGTAGCAGCAGGGCTAACGCCCAATTGAATATGGAATGCATCTGAAACCAGGCACAAGCTGTCACCCAGGTGGTTGCCCAGATCGCCCGCCTCACAATCACCTTGGCAGCCTGCCAGTCATCGCCAACCACGACGGCGCCGAAGCGGCGATGGAGAAACCAGATCAGCGGCAGCGAAGACCCGCCCACCGCTATCCACAACGCAACAAAAAATCCGGGCCGCCAGTCGCGCTGCTGTGTGACAGGCCACTCGCCCAGCAACCTTACCAATGCGACCCAACCCACAACGGCAGCCGCGATGCCGGTCACCAACACTGCCCAGTGACGTACGCTGCTCCGCTTGTCCATGTGCAGGATTATAGACCAAATCGCCAAAATGGGGAAATGCCGGCGCCGATTAGCCCTGTGGTATAATTCCCGGCGCGCGATCAGAGTGTGCATTCACATGGCGTTAGTTACGGCAAACAAGGTCAGCAAATCCTTCGGCGCTGAGGACATCTTTTGGGACATCACCGCTTCCGTGCCACACGGGTCGCGGATCGCGTTGGTGGGCCCAAACGGGGCCGGGAAAACTACGCTGCTCCGAATCCTGGTCGGGCTGGATTCACCATCGGGTGGTGGCGTGCACCGAGCACGCAACCTGGCCGCAGGTTACCTGCCGCAGGAAGCCGAGAACGCCTTTGATGAACCCGACCAGACAATCTGGCAGGCCATGATGGCGGTCTTTGCCGAACTCCGACTGCGTGAGAGTAACCTGCGCGAGATGGAGCGCCAGATGGCTCTCCTGCCTGAGGACGGCGCCGGGGACCTACTGGAGCGGTACGGTACCGCGCTGGATCGCTTCGAACATGACGGCGGATACAGATACGAACAAGATACCCGCCAGGTTCTGCAGGCGCTGGGTTTTGCGCCCCAAGATTACGAGATGCCGATTGCGCATCTAAGCGGCGGCCAAAAAACCCGCGCTCTGTTGGCTCGATTGCTTTTGTTGGCACCCGACTTGCTGGTGCTTGACGAGCCCACCAATCATCTGGACATAAAGGCCATCGAATGGCTGGAAAACCAACTTGCTGGATGGCAGGGGGCATTGCTGATTGTAAGCCACGACCGCTACTTCTTGGACAAGGTGGTCAACCGCGTGTGGGAGCTGAACCTCGGTGAACTGGAAGTTTATCGTGGCAACTATAGCGCCTACCTTTTGCAGCGCCAGGAGCGTTATCAGCGTAGGCTCACCGAATACCAGCAGCAGCAGGCACTCATCTCGCGCGAGGAGGATTTCATCCGTCGCAACATCTCGGGTCAACGCACGCGCGAAGCTCAGGGGCGGCTGAAACGGTTGGAACGCCTCAAGCGCGACAACCTCATCCTGTCGCCGGTGCAGAACCGACGGCTCAGCATCCGATATCAGGCCACACGTCGGAGCGGCGAGCTGGTGTTGCGAACCCACGGCCTAGCAGTGGGTTTTGCACCCGAGTCCCCGCTGTTTACAGCGCAGGATATCGTCCTGCGCCGTGCTGAATGTGCTGCCCTTATCGGACCCAACGGGGCTGGCAAGACGACGTTTCTGAGGACCATCTTGGGCCATCAGCCGCCGCTCTCGGGGGAGGTTCGACTGGGTGCCAGCCTGCAGATTGGCTATCTTGCCCAGACCCGTGATGAGATCGACCTTGCCGCTAACCGCAGCGTGTTGGACGAATTCCTGGCCCACTTTGCCACACTGACCAGCGAGGCGCGGGATTACCTAGCCCGGTTTCTCTTTTCGGGAGACGACGTCCACAAATCGGTTCAAGCGCTCAGTGGTGGCGAGCGGGGTCGGCTAGCCTTGGCGCTGCTCATGAGGCAGGATGCCAATGTGCTGTTGCTGGATGAACCAACCAATCATCTGGATATTCCAGCACAGGAGGTTCTGGAACGTGTGCTTGACCAGTTCCAGGGTACGCTGCTGTTGGTCAGTCACGATCGCTACCTGGTCAGCCGCCTCGCCACTCAGATATGGCATCTGGATGATCGTCGGCTTGGCGTCTACCCCTGCACCTACCAGGAATTCCTGGTTGCCCGCGAACGCGAGGCGGCTGAGCGGGGAGAGATGACCGCCACACGTGGCTTGTGGCGCAGGCCAGACCGCTGGCAGGCTGTCAAAGCCGAAGAGGCGCGCCGTGCAGCCAAAGAACTGGAGAATCTGGAGCAGACCATTGAGCGGCTAGAGGCCCGTCTGGCAGCGCTGGCCGCCGGGTTGGAGGTAAGCAGCGCCGGTCAGGAGTTTGACAAAGTGCGTCAGCTCGGGCTAGAATATCAGGCTGTGGAAGCTGACCTCGAACTCCATCTGGCAGAGTGGGAAAAAGCAGCCGATGGATAGACCAGTGGTCATCGGCCTGACCGGCAACATCGCCACCGGAAAGTCCAAGGTACTGGAGATGCTTGCCCAGTTAGGCGCCTTTACCGTGGACGCGGATCAACTGGTCCACCAGATACTGGACCACGACCCCGCAGCCCAAGTCTACATCCGAACCCGCTTTGGGCCGGGCACCATTACAGCCCACGGGATGGTAGATCGCGCGCTCCTGGCCTCGATTGTTTTCCGAGACCCGGCAGCGCTCCAGGACCTGGAGGCGATGATCCATCCTCGGGTGGGAGCTTTGATCAACCAATTGATCAGCGAACTAAAGGCGCCAGTGGTGGCAGTTGAGGCTATCAAGCTGCTGGAGAGCCCACTGCGCGCCCTGTGCCATCAAGTCTGGGTGACCACATGCCCCGAGGAGCAGCAGTTCGAACGGATGGTGAGCGGCCGTGGCATGACCCGCGCCCAAGCAGTGGAGCGGATACGCAGCCAACCTCGCCAGCGGGACAAGATCGCCCAGGCCGACGTGGTGATTGACACCTCCAAGCGACTGGAGGACACCCAGCAGCAGGTCCGGGACGCGTGGCAACGGCTTTGCGAGCAGCCTGGACCGGGGATGCCCGTAGGGGAGATCACGATCCGCCGTGCTGGCCCACGTGATCTGGAAGCTTTGGAGGGTCTGTTGGCCCAGACCGACTCCGCGCCCCGACCCGATCCCGGTCACGCCGATCGATCCCGACTGCTGGAAAATCTGGGCCAGCAGGGTTACCTGTTGGCAGAGTCCCATGGCAGGATTCGGGGAGCTATCGCCTGGAACGCCGAGAACCTGGTGGCCCACGGACATCGCGTCATGCTCGTTCCGTATGATGAGCAAGTCGGCCAGACGCTGCTGGAAGCATTCTGTCAGGCTGCGCAGGATTTGATGTGTGAAGTGGCTTTCCTGTATGCCCCGACCGTCGCACATGACCCGGCCGCATGCCTATACCGGTCTTGCGGGTTTGAGCTCACGGACCCGGCTGCGCTGCGCGGCATTTGGCGCGACGCTGCGCAGGCCGCTATGCCGCCGGGCACGCGGCTCTTGATGCGCACATTGCGGGATCGGCCCGTTGGGCAGCCAGCGTGATGCCGGAGAGAATTCCGAGTAAGGGAGAAAGCAACATGTCCCGATTGGTTGACTGGATCAAACGACATCCTCAACTGGCATCATGGACGGTGTTGGCGATAGGCATGGTTGCCATTCTGGTCTGGGAGGCACGCGACGTTGGCCTACTTGCCCACCAGTGGGCAGCCTTGATTGTGGCCACGATTCTGGTGGCCGGCGCCTGCGTGTGGATTATCGGTTGGGAATAGCCCCTCGCGAGGGGGAAAACCGACTTGTGGACGGCTGTACTGCGCCGTCAGTCCTGGCCCGCGGGTGCCACTCCAATTCCGGGGTCTCAGCCAAAACGGACCTACGCCCACCAGGGCAACTCAGCGGCCTCATCGCGCAGCCGTAAATAACTCTCGTACCTTTCGGGTGCGATCCGTCCCTCCTCCACGGCCGCCAGGATGGCGCATCCCGGTTCGTGGGTGTGGCTGCAGTCGCTAAAACTGCACTGTTCGACCAGAGGCGCCATTTCCCGAAAATAGGCATCCAGCTCGTCCGGTTCAATGTCCCATAAAGCCAGCCCCCGCAGGCCCGGGGTGTCGGCCACGTAACCACCGCCACACAGGGGGATGAGTTCCCGCACGCGCGTGGTGTGACGCCCTTTGCCGGTCGCTCGACTGACCGCCTGCACCGCCAGACCCAGACCCGGCTGTACCGCGTTCAAGAGGCTGGATTTGCCGGCCCCTGACGGCCCCGCCAAGACCGAGATCTTGCCAGTCAGCACCGCGCGCAATGTTGCCACACCTGCGCCCGTCACAGCACTGGTGTACACCACGGGATAACCGATATCTTCGTACAGGCCAAAAACCCGGCGCGGGTAGTCCGGTTCACCCATACTGACCGCGAGGTCAATCTTGTTGACACAGACCACAGAGGGAAGTGCTGAATCCTCAGCCATCACCAGGAAGCGATCCAACATGCGTGGACTGGGTGCCGGATCCATCACCGCAAAGACAAAGACCGCCTGATCTGGATTGGCGACAATGATCTGTTTGTAGAGCTGTTCGCTGGGGTTGGAGTCACGTCCACCAGGCACCGGCGCGCGCCGAATAAGCGCACGGACTCGTTCTTCAACGATCTCAATCTCCCCCTTGCCGCTGCTCAACTCGGCCACCTGTACCCGGTCCCCAACTGCGACTATGTCAGCCGGCGGAAAATCCGGGTCCAAATCGATGTGCCGCTGGTGCTCCACTTTGAGACGGCCGGGAATGCGACAAACCAGCAGGCGGCCGTCTTCGGTTTTGACGGTGAAAAAGCCGCTCTGAGTCTTGACTACCAATCCTTTTTGAAGCGACATCAGCCAGGTCACCAGGGATAGGATGTCAGCGGCTGGATCCCATAGTAAAGCTCAACGATTCGCCGGACGATGGGAGCAGCCACGGCCGAGCCCTCGCCGGCATGCTCCACCACCACCGCAATGGCAATTTCGGGCTGATCGGGCACGTCCACCAGATCGGGAGTCGGCGCAGCGGGCGCATAGGCGGCGAACCAGGCAGTCGGTTGGTCATTCAGCGTGCCATCGTCCCGGATGATAGGGGGAACCTCGGCCGTGCCGGTCTTGCCCGCAACTGGTACCGGCATATTGCGGAATCGGTGTTCAGCCGTGCCGCCGGACTGTATAGTCACTGCGTACAGGCTCTCCTGCAAGATGGCCAGTTGTTCGGCCGAAAGGGGAAGGCTACCGACGACCTCGGGTTGCAGGGCCTCCTCTGGAGCATCGCCCCCTTCACCAATTCGCAGAACCACCTGCGGCCGGTACAGCGTTCCGCCGTTGGCTACTGCCGCCAACATGCGGGCTATCTGCAACGGGTTGACGATCACAAATCCCTGCCCAATGGCCATGTTTACGCTATCGCCCGTCCCCCAACCCTCACCATAGGTTTCCATTTTCCACTGAGGGTCTGGAATCAGCCCGGTGCCCTCTGAAATTCCCTGGACTCCGGTGGCGCTGCCGAGGCCAAAAGCGCGAGCCGTCTCTGGTATAAGGAACGAATCTACCCGGTCTAGGGTCAGTCCCACCTGGTAAAAATACGGGTCGCAGGAATAGGTAATTGCCTGCCTCAATGTGATGTTGCCATGCCCTCCGGCCAACCAATCCCCCTTGATAAAGTTGGGTCCCAGCCCATCCCATGTCCCGGTGCAGGTGTACCGCGTGTCTGGCAAATAGGCGCCGGAGAGGAGGGCAGCCGACATCGTGACGATTTTGAAAACCGAGGCCGCCGGGTAGGTGCCTTGGGACGCCCGGTTGATCAACGGTCGGCCCGGATGGCTCAACAACGTACGCAGACCGGCAGCCGATTCGGGATTGATCGGATCAAACAGATTGGGGTCGAAATCCGGGTAACTTGCCATCGCCAGAACCTGCCCGGTGTTCACGTCCATGACCACCACCGCCCCAGCATGACCATCTGGATGGCTCACTATAGCGTCCTGTAGCGCTTGTTCCACCCGGATCTGGAAATTCTTGTCCAGAGTAGCATAGATACTCCGGTTGGGACGCGCGGGAAGATCCAGAACAACCCCTAACCGGTCGCCGTTGGGTGACACGAGATACAGCGTGCCTCCATGGCCACCTCCCAGGTAAGGCTCGGCCCAGGCTTCCAGCCCGGTCGCACCGACCCGCTCGTCGCCTCGGTATCCCTTGGCCTTCCATTCATCCAGCTGCTCCGCAGATATGGCGGCCGTGTAACCAGTCACGTGCGGAGCTACGCCCCCTTCGCGGTAGAGCCTGGTCTTGCGCTCTCGCAGTTGAATGGCGCCAGCGTTCATCCAGGGGCGCAGCACGTCCACGTGTGGGGCCACCACATCCTGAGGAACATCGCCCAAAGGGATATACCAGGTGGGGTCGGAGGAGGCGTATCGCGATCGCACCGTTTCCCGCGTTTCCCCGAGCATCTGACTCAACAAGGGCAGCAGGGCGGCTTCACCTGCCTCGCCCAGGTTGACCGGCACAATGCCGATGGTCACCGCGGTTCCCTCTACCGCCAATCCCAGTCCGTTTCGATCATACAGATTAGCTCGCGCCGGCACATGGTACTCCAATTGCAGCCGATTTCCCCCTCCCAATTCAGGCAGAATCAACGCATCGGACCAGCTCACCGTCCATCGCCCGCCCTCATAAACCAGCGGCATGGTCATATCGCGTTCGATGTCACCCAGGAGAGCAGTCTTCCAGGTGACCCGAAACGCAAATTGGGCCTTGTCCATATCTTGCAGGATGGAGAACGGGCGGATTTCTACGGCAACAACGGTGGCCTCATTCTGTGCATCCTGGTAACGGTTGACAAAAGTGGCCTGGTCCAGCATTGACTGGCTGGTCCGCGACAGCAGACTATACATACCCAAAAAGTCCCCACTCTGCCAGGCTCGCAGGTAGGCAGTGGCGACGCCGTCGGCGCCGGGCGCATATTGCGTTGGCGTGGCCGGCGGCACAACCGGGACAGTCACCACCGGGGTGTTTGGGGCTACCAACTCGGAGGGTGTGGAGGTCGGGATCAGGGCAGAGGTGGGAGACAGATTCTGCCCACAGGCGCAAAAGCACAGCGTCAGTGCCACCAAGAGCGCCAATGCTCGCTTCATATGGCAGTTTCCAGCTTGAAATCGGCCGCAGGAGCAACTTCTGGGCGACATGGTTCCAGCACGCCTCCCAAAATGGCAGTGTGTACCGAGCAGAGAAAGGAGAGCTTTGCCTGGCAGACGGCACTGATCTGCACGGGCGGACGGATCCCCAACTCCCACCACAGGGTCATAAGATGGCACAGAGGAAGCCCCATGACGTTGGCGTAACAGCCATGGAGTGCTTCTGCCGGCCGGAACGTCGGGTTCTGAACAGCATAGGCTCCAGCTTTGTCAAACGGGTCTCCGCTCCGAACGTATTGCTCCACCTCCCAATCGCTGTAATGGCGTATGGGGACCATGGTGCAGGCCAGGGACTCCAGCCTGACCAATCCGGGGTGCGTCAGTAGGACCACGGCCGTGTAGACCTGGTGAGTACGACCACGCAACCGGCAGAGGATGTCCGTCGCATCCGCCACATCCCGCGGCTTGCCGTACACAACGCCATCCAACACCACGATGGTGTCGGCGGCCACAATGACTCCGCTTTCTCCAGCCGACAGACGCCCGGCCCCTGCCTCCGCCTTTTCGCGCGCGAACCGCCGCACGGCAGCGACTGGTGACTCCCCAGCCCAGACGGTCTCATCAATGGCGGCCGCTTGCACCTCAAACGGCAGATCGAACCACCCAAACAGCTCGCGGCGTCGAGGGGACGCCGAGGCTAATACCAACCGGTGATTTGTGCTGCTCATGCTCATGCCAGGCGAATTATACTGTTGCCCCGCGGCCGCGTCAATTGATGTTAGCCAGGTAACCATGAAATCTCTCACCGTTACGTTCACGCCGCACCCATCTGCGCCTCACAACAGAGTTCCGACAGCCGCCCCCATGCTCCTGACCAAACCAGGTCACAGCGTGCGAACGCACGCTGGTCGGACGTCCTGGCGGCACCTGTCGGCGCGGCCCGGGCCCGCCATGCTCGGACGATCGCTATAGGCCGATGGGCCTGGGCGCGTTGTGGGATTGTGCCGGCAAGGTTTTTCGGCTGGGTGCCGCACGCGAATGGAAGATCGGCCCCGGCCCTAGGGCTCGACCACAGAGAACCGGGTGAACTGAACCACCTTTTCTGCCACAAGGATCTGCAGTTCATATTCGCCCGCCAGAAAGCCACCCAGCGGACGGAGGAAGAAATAGGTACGGCCTCGCGCCCCCCACTCCCAAACTCGAGTACCCCCGCCAACTAATTGGCCATCCCGCAACCAGACGTGACGCCAGACAACACCATTGGTCATGTTCACGTAATTGAAGGAACAGAAAAGCACCGCACGGCCGACCGGGAAACTGGTATCGGCGTCAATGGGAGTTCCATCCAGGTTGACACCGCGGCTGACGGTCAACTCACCGATGTAAGCGGTCGGCCCGGGGGTGGAATAGGGCACGACCGGGGTGTAGATGGCCTCTAGGATGGGAACCGTAGGAGATGGGGTGTGGGTCTTGGTTGGTGTTGGGGTCACGGACGGCGTTTGGCTGGGCGTTGGCGTAGTGCTAGGGGTTGGCGTTGCGCTAGGGGTCAGCGTCGGTGTATTGGTGGGTATGAATGGAATCGTGGCCGTTGCGTGTCGGGTCGGCACGGCAGAAGCAACACCTTCGGTCGCGCCGGGTGCCAGGCTGGCGAACGGGGCCAGGGTCGGTTGTTGGTCCTCGGTGGCCGGCTCACCAGCCAGTGGAGAAGGTTCGGCCGGCTGTGGCAGTGGCCAGGTGCGACGCGCGTACAGCGCGCCGGCTGTCAACAGACCAAAGAACACGGCGGCCGTGACGCTGCTGCGCATGCGGCGCCGCGTTCGCTGGCGGAGAATGAACGAGGACGTCTGGCGTAGGTCCAGGTAATGTCTCAGCGAGAGCAAAAACCCAACAACGGTTGCCAACGCAACAAGGACCGTAAGACCGGCCGACAACCTGATGACAAGCGAGGGCAGTTGGTCCAATGATTGGATGCCGTTCCCAGAATGCGTCCGCAGTGCGATTACACGTCAAAGTACAGCTGCATCTCGTACGGATGCGGCCGATCACGCACGGCATAGTATTCCTGGCGCAACTTGTGCTCAATCCAGTCCGAGATGATCTCGTCGTCGAAAACGCCACCCGCCTGGAGAAAGCCATTATCGGCCTGCAACGCGTCCAGCGCCTCTTTCAGCGAGGACGGGAGCGCCTTGATCTGCCGCAACTGCTCTGGCGTCCAGGCGAATATGTTGGAGTCTATTGGTCCGAACCCGGCGGCCGTGGGTTCAATTCGATTCAGGATACCGTCCAGCCCGGCCATCAACTGGGCGGCAAGCATTAGGTACGGATTTCCGGCCGCATCAGGCGGCCGGAACTCTATCCGAGCGGTGTCTGGCTGGTCCGCATACTTGGGAATGCGAACCGCTGCACTCCGATTGCCCAGGCTGAAAAACGCATTAACGGGAGCCTCGTAACCGGGAACTAGCCGCCGGTAGGAGTTGGTGGTTGGGTTGGTGAAAGCTAGTACCGCCGCGCCATGGTATAGCAGTCCCCCCACGTAATAGAGGGCGTCTTGGCTCATTTTGCCATACCCTGCCTCGTCGTAGAATAGGTTTTGGCCGTCCTTGAACAGGTGTTGGTGAAAGTGCATCCCGTTACCCGCTTCGCCATAGAGCGGTTTGGGCATAAAGGTGGCCGTCTGCCCCGCAGCGTGAGCCACCATCTTGGTGACGTACTTGACCTTCATCACCAGGTCACCGGTCTCTACCGATCCCTGGATCATGGGCGTTTCGATCTCGCATTGTCCGGGTCCGCCCACCTCGTGATGGTGATACTTGATGGGCACCGCCATGCGTTCCAGAGTAGCCGTCATCCGGGAGCGCAAATTGAAGAGCGCATCCTTGGGTGGAATCGCATGGTACCCGCCGTGCAGTGGGATATAGTGCCCGTGCCCGCTCTCTCCGCTCGACCAATCGGCCTCCGGGCTCTCCAGCAGGTAGCCGGACCGGTTGATTTTGTTCTCAAACGCAATACTGTCAAACACGTAAAACTCGAATTCCGGCCCCCATCTGCACTCATCGGCCACGCCGGTCTCGCGCATGTACTCGTCGGCCCGTTGCGCAATATTGCGCGGATCGCGGAAAAAGACTCTCTTACTGCCTGCCTCCAGCGTATAGCCGATGAAACTGAGGGTGGGCATTTCCCAAAAGGGGTCCACGAAAGCCGTGGACAGGTCTGGAACCGTCACCATGTCCCCGGCTTTGATACTCTTGAGGCCAACACTGGACCCGTCAAAACCGACTCCCTCATCCATCAGGGCTTGGTTGAATTGGCTGCTTGGAACAGTCAGGTGGCGCCACCTCCCCCAGAGATCGCAGAACTTGAGGTCCACCATCTGAATTGCGTGTTCCCGAATGAAAGCCATTGCTTCTTCCAGGGTGACGAACATCGCAGCTCCTTGTGTCCAAACCGAGATTGTGTAGACAAACCGAACCGATGCCCAGTATAGACCGGCGGGTTACCCATGTCAAGCAAGCGTGATATCATGGGTTTTTCGGATTCCGAGGGTCGCCCTGACGTGGGCACGCGTTGCGGCGGCCGATTACGGCGCACGGACTCGTTTCTGCCGGAGCGCTACCGGCAGCGGGCTACGGATCAATGACGATCAGAACGGGTCGGCGCTGCCTGACCAATTCCGTGCAATGGCTGCCCGAGATGCGAGCGTGGATTTAGAACCGGGCGCCTCTGTTTGCCTGGCCCTGCGGCCGGTCAGATGGAGGCCCTCCAGCAAAGCTGCCGGCCCGACCAGAACCGAGGGCGGAATGGCTGGCTCGCTCACTTGTGCGGCTACTTTGAACGGCTATCGGTGCCGAAGCGGGATGCCATCTCACTTGCTGTGGCAACCCATATCAACTTCCCGTTGCGTCAGCCCATGACGAAAGACGCTCGGGACAACCATGATCAGTCCGGTGGCACGAAACCGTGGGGATACCATCTCAGCCGGCATCAACCAGTTGATGGTAGTGTATTGCCGTGCCACAGCCCCTGCCAACACCGACTTGACCGCGGCCGAAACCGGATCATTTGTCAGACCGGTGACCGTGCGGCCTCCCACGCCAGCATGGCTCGCTTGCGGGTTGAGCCCCACCGGTACTGGTGAGGATCACCGGTGGACCGGATCACTCGGTGGCAGGGAACTAGAAAAGCGACCGGGTTCCGAGCGATGGCCGAGGCGACTGCCCGAGTGGCGTTCGGATGGCCCACATAACCCGCGACATCGCCGTAGCTGACCATCGCTCCGCTGGGAATCGCCAACAGCCCGCGCCACACGTTCACCTGAAAGTTCGTCCCCTTGAGCAGCAGGTGAAACGGCCGCGAGCCCTGGGTCGGCACAAAGATGCGGTCCACCACCGGCTGGGTCGCGCCCGGGTTCTGCACCAGGCGGGATTGTGGCCACAAACGAGCGAGGTCATCCACCGTGGTCGGGCCGCCAAAGAACAGCGCACAGATGCCGCGCACAGTCATTGCCAGCAGCATCGTGCCAAATGGGCTGTCATGGAACCCGTAGGTGATCTCCAGGCCGGCCCCCTCTTGCTTGTATTCGCCTGGGGTGACGGCTTCAAACGTGACAAAAAGGTCGTGCAGCCGGCCGGGTCCCGAGAGGCCCGCCTCATAGGCCGCGTCCAACAGGTTGCGCGATTCCGACAGCCTCGCCTTGGCATATTCCAGGGTGAGATACCGTAGAAACTGCGTGGGTGTGATGCCGGCCCACCGCTTGAACAGCCGCTCAAAATGGAACTTGCTGAGATGGACGCTGGCGGCCATGTCGTCCAACGTTGGCTGCCGGCGGAAATTGGCTTCCAGGTAGTGTATCGCCCGCTCCACGCAGAGGTAATCGCTGGCGTTTCGTTGAGACGGTTGATCTTCCATTCCTCAAGTATAGCCACAAGGTAAACAGCCCGCCACCCGAATCTTGCGCTCCCTCAAACAGTTCTTACTCGCTGGAACCATCCTTTCTGGCGGCGGCGGGGTGCATTGCGGGTACTTGATCAGCGTGCTACAATCCGGCCGATTGGCTGCAGAGAACTGCCCTGGAAGGAAACCACATGCCTGGACAAGAGAGCTTCCACATGACCCCAGACGAGTTCCGGCGCGCCGGCCGACTGGTGGTGGACTGGATAGCAGATTACTATGAGCGGTTGGAATCCCTTCCAGTGCTCTCCCGGGCAAGGCCCGGCGAGATACGATCCGCCCTGCCGCCCGACCCGCCCTATCAAGGCGAGCCCTTTGAGGCCATGCTGCGGGACGTTGAGAACATCGTGCTGCCGGGCCTGACACACTGGCAATCGCCCAACTTTTTTGCCTTTTTCCCGGCAAATTCCTCAGGTCCGGCCGTTTTGGGTGAACTGCTCTCGGCCGGGCTAGGGGTACAGGGGATGCTCTGGGCCACCAGCCCTGCCTGCACCGAACTGGAGACCCACATGTTGGATTGGTTGGTGCAGATGCTGGAATTGCCGGCCAAGTTCGGATCGTCAGGGTCCGGGGGCGGTGTCATCCAGGACTCGGCCTCAAGCGCAGTCCTTTGCGCCTTGCTGGCAGCGCGCGAGCGGGCAACGGGCTTTATGAGCAACGAATGCGGTTGCGACGGCCGGTTGGTGGCGTATGCGTCTGACCAGGCGCATTCATCTATAGAAAAGGCCATCAAGATCGCTGGCTTGGGGCGCCAGAACCTGCGTCTGGTCGCAGTTGACAGCTCGTTTGCCATGCGGCCGGAGTCCCTCGCCGACCAGGTCAAACACGATCTCGCGTCTGGACTGGTGCCCTGCTTTGTGTGCGCCACTGTAGGTACCACGTCATCCAACGCTATTGACCCGTTGGCTGCCATCGGACCGATCTGCCAGAAGCATCGCCTGTGGCTACACGTGGACGGTGCAATGTCTGGCACGGCTGCGCTCTGCCCCGAATATCGGTTTATCCACCATGGACTGGAGTACGCCGACAGCTATGCCTTCAACCCTCACAAGTGGATGTTCACCAATTTCGACTGTGACTGCTTCTGGGTCGCCGACCGCGCCGCGCTCATTCAGACGCTGAGCATCCTGCCCGAATACCTTCGCAATCAAGCAACCGAGTCGGGTTCGGTCATCGATTACCGCGATTGGCAGGTGCAATTGGGGCGGCGTTTTCGCGCACTCAAGCTCTGGTTTGTCATCCGCCATTACGGCGTGAACGGGCTGCAACATCACATCCGCCACCACATCGCACTGGCGCAACGTTTTGCCGATTGGGTGCGCGCCGAACCCAACTTTGAATTGGCGGTCGAGCCCCCTTTGAATCTGGTCTGTTTCCGTCATCAGGCTGGAGACAGCGCCAATCAGCGCCTGCTGGACCGACTGAACAACAGCGGTGAGATGTACCTCACTCACACCCGCATGGACGACAAGTTGACATTGCGATTCTGCGTGGGCCAGACCCACACGGAAGCCCGCCACGTAGAGAGAGCATGGCAGCGGATACAATGGGTGGCTCTCGAACTGGCATGACCGACTGCGCACACCAGGGTGTCACCGTATGGCGTCGGTCATCTGGGCGTGGTCTTTTGACCAAGCATGCTGTATTCCTCGTGCTTTGCGGCACAAGTAGAAAGGCATCTCGATGTTTGGTTGGTTCCAGGGGTTGAGCCCTGTCCTGCAAGCACTGCTGGCAACCTGTTTCACCTGGTTCTTGACCGCAGCAGGCGCCAGTGCTGTGTTCTTTTTCAAGACCATCGATCGCAAAGTGCTGGACACCATGTTGGGCTTTGCCGCCGGGGTGATGATTGCTGCCAGTTATTGGTCGCTGCTGGCCCCGGCCATCCAAATGGCCGCGGACAGCGGTGGCCCTCCATGGTTGCCGGCAACCGTCGGCTTTTTGCTGGGTGGCGCCTTCCTGTGGGGAGTTGACAAGGTGTTGCCGCACCTGCACATCGGCTATCCGACGGAGGAAGCGGAAGGACTCAAGACAGGGTGGCACCGCAGCATTCTCCTGGTCCTGGCAATCACCTTGCACAACTTTCCGGAAGGATTGGCAGTCGGTGTGGCGTTTGGCGCCCTGGCGGCGGGTCTTCCATCGGCTTCGCTATCTGCGGCTGTCGCGCTGGCCATTGGCATTGGCATTCAGAATTTTCCCGAGGGTACTGCCGTCTCGATACCGCTACGCCGAGAGGGTTTCTCGCGATTCCGCAGTTTCTGGTACGGGCAACTGTCCGGCATGGTGGAACCCATTGCCGGGGTGTTGGGAGCTGTGGCAGTCATCTTGATTCAGCCGATTCTCCCCTATGCCCTCGCCTTTGCCGCGGGAGCGATGATCTTTGTGGTGGTGGAGGAGCTCATTCCGGAGGCCCAGTTAAAATCGGAGACCAACATCGCTACGGTGGGCGCCATGCTGGGTTTTGCGGTGATGATGACGTTGGATGTGGCATTAGGGTAGAGACGCTTCGGCAACCCAGAAGAGATGTCGGCCCATGTCACTGCCTCGCAGAGCTTGCCCTTGCCGCCTACTGTCGGGCTGATCGCACCTCGGTTGCAGAACCCCGCCTTCGCCCCGACACCAACTTGCGCGATAACGCGAGTGTAACCGCGAGGTATATCATGATGCACGAAACGCCGAGTAGCCGCGTTCAGCGTACAGGCATGGCCTGCCGCGTGGTTCGGTGCCAAACCCTGTGCTATAATTCGAACTAGCTACCTGAAATGGAGGCCTAGAATGCAGGACCCCAAGATCGAGAGACTCCACCAGATGCGCAAACGTGCCGAATTGGGCGGCGGGCAGGACCGAATCGACCGGCAGCACGCGGCCGGCAAGCTGACGGCGCGGGAGCGAATCGAAAAGCTGCTCGATCCCGGCACCTTTCGTGAGATCGACATGTTTGTCGCCCACCGGACCGTGGCGTTCGGCATCGAAGAGAAGAAGCATCTGGGCGACAGTGTCGTGACCGGCTGGGGGCAGGTCAACGGTCGCCCGGTTTACGTCTTTAGCCAGGATTTCACCGTATTCGGGGGCAGTCTGGGCGAGGTCCACGCCGAAAAGGTCTGCAAGATTATGGACATGGCCATGAAGAACGGCGCTCCGGTGATTGGTCTCAACGACTCGGGCGGCGCTCGGATTCAGGAGGGGGTGGTGTCGCTGGCAGCATACGCTTTTGTCTTCCAGCGCAACGTGATGGCTTCGGGCGTCATCCCACAGATCTCTGCGGTGATGGGGCCATGCGCCGGCGGTGCGGTTTACTCTCCCGCCATGACCGATTTCATCCTGATGGTCAAGGATACTAGCTTTATGCACATCACCGGCCCCGATGTGATCAAGGCGGTAACCCGCGAGGAGGTCACATCCGAAGAGTTGGCGGGAGCAATGACCCACAACACGCGGAGTGGCGTAGCCCACTTTGCGGCCGAGGATGAGCAAGACGGATTGGAAATCCTTCGCGATCTTTTGAGCTACCTGCCACAGAACAACACCGAAGACCCTCCGTTCGTCCCGAACGACGACCCGGCCGACCGGATGGACGAGGTGCTCAATACGATTGTGCCGGATAACCCCAACAAACCCTATAACATCAAAGAGGTTATCGAGCGTGTGGTGGATGACGGGCGTTTTCTGGAGGTGCACCGGCACTATGCGCAGAACATCGTCGTTGGGTTTGCCCGATTGAGCGGGTTCAGTATCGGAATTGTGGCCCAGCAACCGCAGGTGCTTGCCGGCGTGTTGGATATCGACGCCTCGCGCAAGGGAGCACGCTTTGTGCGGTTCTGCGATGCGTTCAACATTCCGATTGTCACATTCGTGGATGTTCCAGGTTTTCTCCCGGGGGTGTCACAGGAACACGGCGGGATCATCATTCACGGCGCCAAGCTGTTGTACGCCTACTGCGAAGCTACGGTACCCAAGGTCACCATCATTACCCGCAAGGCCTATGGCGGTGCCTATGACGTCATGTCCAGCAAACACATCCGCGGCGACATCAATTACGCCTGGCCGTCGGCCGAGATTGCGGTGATGGGTCCGGATGGCGCAGTAAACATCATCTTTCGCCATGAGTTGGCCGATGCCAACGACCCGGACGCTCGGCGGGCGGACCTGGTGCAGGAGTACCGAGAAAAGTTCGCCAACCCGTACGTGGCAGCCGAGCGGGGCTATATTGACGACGTGATTGTTCCAGCCGAAACCCGGCCGCGATTGATCGAGGCACTTCAGATGCTGCAGAACAAACGAGACGCCAATCCTCCCAAGAAGCACGGAAACATCCCGTTGTGAGAGCCCCGGTGGTCCGATTGACATAGGAAAAGACGGACGAAGACTAGGGAGAAGAGACCATGGCCCAGAACGTAACTTCTTACAAGGATGTGCAGGCCAAGCTGACCCAACCGTGGGTACACGTGGCACTGGGACAGGTTGACGACTATTGCGTTTACCTTTGCCGTTTCGAAGGGACCTACCGATTCCACCAACACAGCCGGGACGAGATGTACCTGGTGCTCGAGGGTGAGATCGTTATCGAGTTCCGGGGAGGCCCGATTCTGGTCTTGAGGCAAGGAGATAGCCTGGTGGTCAAGGCGGGCGAGTTGCACCGCTCGGCCGCGACAGAAAGCGCATTGGTACTGATGTTCAAGGCTCGGGACCTGTTCGCCGAATGAACCGTGGCTCGGGCGCCAGATAGTCTGCTTACACTGCATTTCGTATGCTGGAGAACCCACCCATGACACTCAATCCCGTCCAACTCTGCGACACCATTCTGCGAGACGCACACCAGTCGCTGCTAGCCACCAGAATGCGCACCGACGACATGCTACCCATTGCCAGCAAGCTGGACGAGGTCGGTTTCTGGTCAGTGGAGATGTGGGGCGGGGCGACCTTTGACTCTGCCATGCGGTTCCTGAATGAGAACCCATGGGACCGCGTCCGTAGTCTGAAAAGGCTTATGCCCAACACCCGCTTTCAGATGCTGCTGCGCGGTCAGAACGTGGTGGGGTACAAGCATTACCCAGACGACGTTTTGCAGGCCTTTGTGAAACAATCCAAAGCCGTGGGCATTGATGTCTTTCGCGTTTTTGACGCCCTGAATGATGTGCGCAACATGGAAGCGGCCATGCGCTTTGTCAACGAGGTGGGCGGGCACGCCCAAGGCAGCATCTGTTACACCATCAGTCCGGTCCACACCATTTCGCAGTATGTGATCTTGGCCCGCCAGTTGCGGGACCTGGGCGCCAATTCCATTGCCATCAAGGACATGGCCGGGATGATTGCCCCTTACGATACCTACGAGCTGGTGGGCGAGCTCAAGACAAAGGTCGGGTTGCCGGTTCAGTTCCACACGCATTACACCAGCGGGATGGCGATGGCCTCGGCGTTAAAAGCGGTGGAGGCCGGGGTGGACATAGTGGACACTGCCATCTCGTCTCTGTCTGGATTGACCGCCCAACCGCCCACCGAATCGCTGGTGGCCATCTTACGCGGGACGCCCCGCGACACGGGGTTAAACCTGAATCTGCTGGCCGAGATATCGGGTTACTTTGGTGAAGTGCGAAAAAAGTATCAGACTTTCGAGAGTGGCTTGCAGGGCGTTGACGTGCGAGTTCTCCAGTTCCAGATTCCCGGCGGCATGCTCTCCAACCTCACCTCACAACTCCGACAGCAGGGCGCGGCGCACCGATACGAAGAGGTGTTGGCAGAGACGCCGCGCGTCAGGGAGGAGATGGGTTTTCCTCCACTGGTCACTCCGTCGAGCCAGATAGTGGGCACTCAGGCAACACTCAACGTGGTCACCGGCCAGCGCTACAAGGTGGTTCCAGAAGAGGTCAAGAACTATGTGCGCGGGTACTACGGCCGGCCGCCGGCTCCCATCGACCCGGAGGTGAGAAAACTGGTCATTGGCGATGAGCAGCCGATTAGCTGCCGACCTGCCGACCTGTTGGAACCCGGAATGGATAAAGCCCGCCAGGATGTCGGCGAATTGGCCCGCGACGAACAAGACGTGATCTCTTACGCGCTCTTTCCTCAGGTCGCGCGACCCTTCTTGGAGCGCCGTGCCGCCGGTGCAGACGAGCACGCGGCCGTGATTGCCGCGATTGCCGCGTCATTGGCCGTGCAAGTCGACCAGCGACCCGCCGCCAGGCCATGCCAGAAGGCCGGTCAGGGGGTCAACAGCTGGAAACAGGCGTGGAGGCCGTCCCGGCAGTGGACCAACCTGTAACCGCGCGAGCCGCCTGGACAATTACCGAGAGGTATTCCTGATGGACCGACAATTCGACCTTACGGTGGATGGGAGATCCTACCAGATTGAGATGCACGGCAACAGCCTGATGGTCGATGGCCAGCCCTTCGTTATCGGGATTGAGGGTGGGACATTGACGGTGGATGGCATCGCCTATCAGGTGGAACTGGGCGAGTCGGAGGCCGTGGTGGATGGCAAGACATATCGGATCGAGGCGGGCGGGATGAGTATCCGGGCACCCGCCCCGCCGAAGAAGGCGGTTGCCAAGGCGCGGTCGTCAACCGGAGCAGGCACGGTGACCGCCATGATGCCCGGTGCCATCCTTCGCGTGTTGGTTGCCGAGGAAGACTCGGTCCAGGAAGGCCAGGTGGTGGTGATCCTGGAGGCGATGAAGATGGAAAACGAGATCCACGCCCATCGCTCCGGCAAAATCCAGCGCGTCCTTGTAGCTGTGGGCGACAGCGTCGAAAACGGCCAGCCGTTGGTCGAAATCGAGTGAGCCGGGTGCCTGCCCGGCCAAGAGAGGAGGCACCATGTTACTCGGTCACCCTGAACTGCCGGTGTTCTTTTCGGAGGTGATTACGCGTGATTACCGTCTGCACGGCGGCTTTCAGCCCATCGGCCCGGTGCTGCCTTATCTCAACGACGGACAATGGCAGTACATTCAGTTGCGGGATACGACGCTGGCCGCCTTTGACGAGGAGAACCCGATGGGCAAGAGGCATTTTCCCATGATGATGGTGCGCAAGGACGACGTCGTTGCGTTAAGCCTGCTGGACGAGGATGCCGCCCGCACGGTGAAGGTGCTGACAACCAAACACAGCATGATCGTGTACACCCCACGATTCGTCATCAAAGGGGACATTCACATGCATGAGGACGACATTCCCCTTGCGCTATTCAGCAGTGGAACGCACGATTTCGTGTCTGTCACCAATACTTCGCTGTATCCATTGAAACGCCTGCAGCATGCGCCCAGCGCAAACCGCCACATCACGTTCTTGAACCGCAAGAACGTCAACCTGTACCTGGTAGCAGACGACTGAGCAACTCTCTGACAGAATTGCTCCGTCCCGGCTCGGATCATATAATCAGTTTGGAAAATCCATCTCACCGAAAAGGAACCTATCCATGTCCAATGATTCAGGCATTCGAGTTCTTGTTGAACCTTTGAGAGAGTTCTGTGTTCAGGTCTTGGCCCGGTTGTACGTCCCACTGGAGGACGCAGAGACTACGGCTGACAACTTGTTGGAAGCCGACCTGCGCGGTGTCAGCTCTCACGGCGTTGCTCGCTTCCGCCGGTACGTGCGAGGCCTCCAGACTGGCCAGATGATCCCCCAACCGGATATCCGGTTGATCCACGAAACCCCGGCTACTGCGTTGGTGGACGGCGGAGGAGGCTTGGGCCAACCGGTCTCCAAGCGCGCCATGCGGATGGCCATCGAAAAAGCTCGGCAGGTGGGCGCCGGTTTTGTCACGGTCCGCAACTCGAATCATTTCGGAATCGCCGGATACTATGCAATGTTGGCTCTGCCACACGAAATGATCGGGATATGCACCACCAACTCGGCGGTGCTGGTGGTGCCGACTTTCGGCCGAGACGCCATGCTGGGCACCAACCCCATTAGCGTGGCCGCACCGGCCGGCAGAGAACGTCCTTTTGTGTTGGACATGGCCACCAGCACTGTGCCGCGCGGCAAACTGGAGGTCTATAATCGGATGAACAAACCAATGCCCCTGGGATGGGCAACCGACGAGGTAGGCGAGGCCAGCACAGATGCCGGACATGTCCTGGGAAACATGGAGCGTTTGGCTGGTGGTGGTCTGCTTCCCTTGGGCGGTGCCGGTGAATTACTGTCCGGTCACAAGGGGTACGGCTTGGCTCTGTTGGTGGACATACTCTCCGGCGTGCTTCCGGGCGCAGGATATGCCGACAACATCTACCTCAAGGACGAGGCCGGAAAACCCCTGCCGACAAACGTGGGACACTTTTTTGGAGCGCTTCGCGTTGACGGCTTCCGCCCGGTAGCCGAGTTCAAAGCCACCATGGACGACATTATTCGTCGATTGAAGGATTCGGCCAAGGCGGTCGGTCAGGAACGAATATACATCCATGGTGAAAAAGAGTATGAACTGACCGATGAGCGGCGTGCCAACGGGGTCCTACTGCACCCCAAAGTAATGGCCGACCTTCAAGCGATGGTGGGCGAGTTCGGGGTTCCCTTTGCCCACTAACCCTGCGGCCGCGTGTCATTATCGAGGAGCGCCACCATGTACACCGTGCCATTCGATAAAGGCAGCCTGAGCTTTGCGTTGCCAGCCGGGATGACTGGGGCTGTAGCAGCATCCCGCCAAGTCCCGGCTCTGGATGATGTGCCAGCCGCCATTGCTCGAGCACTTGATCAACCGATCAACTCGCTTCCCCTGGGAGAGATGGTCCGGCCGGGAAACACGGTCTGTATTGTCTTCACCGACATCACCCGGGCCAGCCCGGATCACCTTTTGGTGCCGGCGATCCTGGCTGAGTTGGAGGCGGCTGGTGTGGCCGACCAAGATGTCACACTGCTGTGCGGAATCGGAATGCACCGCCCCAGCACCTACGCCGAAAAGGTGATCAAGCTCGGCCAAGCCGTGGTAGACCGATACCGGGTGGTAGACCACGAACCGCAAGACCCGGCCGCTCTGGTCGACCTTGGCACCACGGAAACCGGCATCCCTCTTTCTGTGAACCGTGTTGCATACGAGTCGGACCTCCTGGTGGCGACTGGGATTGTCGAGCCCCATCAGTATGCCGGCTATTCCGGCGGCCGCAAGACCCTGGCGGTGGGAGCAGCGGGCGAGGCGATGATCGCGTACACCCACGGCCCTCACATGATCGATCATCCGGGCACTCGGTTGGGCAAGACGGAGGGAAACCCGTTTCACGAGGCAGTGACCGAGGCCGCACGGCGAGCCCGGTTGCGGTTCATCATCAATGTGGTGCAGGACGACGAAAAACGGCCCATTGCGGTGATGGCTGGTGAACCTGAGGCCACGTTCTCCGCCCTGGTGGACGCTGCCAGGCAGCTTTTTGAGGTCCCCATCTGGCACCAATACGATGTGGCGGTCGCCGGAGTCGGGTACCCCAAGGACGAAAATCTTTATCAGGCTTCACGAGCAGCCAGCTACCTCTTTTTTGCGCCCACCTGCGTCGTCAAGGAGGGCGGGGTTTTCATCGTGCCGGCCCCCACTCGTGAAGGCGCCGGCGCCGGCGTCGGGGAACAGCGGTTCCTGGAAAAGATGCGGCAGGCCACCAATATGGCGTCGCTGCTGGAGGTACTGCGCGCCACCGGGTATCCGCCTGGAGCGCAGAGGGCCTTTGTGCTCGCCAAGGTCCTGGAGAAGACTCACATCATCATCGTCGGCTCGGAGACCCCAGACATCGTGCGGCAAGCACACATGATTCCGGCGGCCGATATGGATCAGGCGTTTCGGATCGCTGCTGAAAAGGTGGGTCGGCCTCATCTCGACGTGTTGATTGTGCCACACGCCTTGTTGACCCTGCCCATCGTCACCCAACAACTCACATAGCTCACAACCACATAGCCATGACGGAACCCAGCCACAACCCGTTTGCCAACCTGGAAGTGCCGGTTGAGGAAGATTATCTTCACTGCATCCGCTGCGGCACCTGCCTTTACAACTGTCCAACCTATCGCGAGTCTGTTCGCGAGACCGATAGCCCTCGCGGTCGCATTTTCCTGGCGCGTAAGGTGCTGGAGGGCGAGGCAAAACTGACGCCGAACCTGATCGAGCAGATGTACCGCTGTCTGGCGTGCGGTGCCTGCAACGAAATCTGCCCCGTGGGCAATCGACCGGCTGACATGGCCCTTCAACTCCGCTGGTTGGCCCAGCAGGTAGAGCCGGCTGGGTGGAAGCAGGTCGTGTTCCACCAGTTGCTGGCCAAACCTGGCCTTATGGAGTTGGGTACCTTACCGCTCCGGCTGTACCAGCTCTTGGGTTTTCGGACGGTTGCCAATGCTTTGCGGCTCACCAGTTTACTGCCTCGCCAGCTCAGGGACATGGAGAGGCAGTTGCCCAAGGTCCCGGCTCGGCCGGCTCGCAGCCGGGTACCAAGCATCACCCAAGCGACTGGCCAAGGTGCCCCCAAGTCGAGGGTCGGCTACTTTCTGGGCTGCGCCCAGAACCTGCTCTTCTACCCGGGAGCAACGGCCGTCGTGCGCGTGCTGGCACGCAACCAAAACCAGGTCGTCACTCCCGAATCTGCACAGTGCTGCGGCATGCCAGCCATAGGTTACGGCGATTGGGATGCGTTGAGAGCGTTTGCCCGACACAACGTTCAGCTTTTTGAGAAACTGGACGTCGACGTGATCGTCACCGATTGCGCCACGTGCGGGTCAACCCTCAAGGAGTACAAACACTACCTGGCCTCCGATCCGCAATGGGCCGAGCGTGCCAACGCCTTTAGCAGCAAGGTGCAGGACATTAGCGAATATCTGGCGTCTTGTGATCTGGTCAAGCCAGAGGGAAGGGTTGAGGGTCGGGTCACGTATCACGATCCGTGTCATCTGGTTCGCGCCCAACGCGTCAGCGCACAACCGCGCAAGCTCTTGCAGCTGATCGATGGACTCGAGTTCGTCGAGATGAACGAAGCCAACTGGTGTTGCGGCTCGGCCGGATCGCAGATCATCACACACTATGAGACCTCTATGGCCGTATTGGATAAAAAGATGGCCAACGTCGCCGCAACCGAGGCCGATTATATAGCCAGTGGCTGCCCCGGCTGCCAGATGCAGCTCACGGTCGGAGTCAAACGCTCCGGGTTGCGAGCTAAAGTCGTGCACCCCGTCCAGTTACTCGACTGGGCGTACGAACAGCACCAGCGATAATCCGCTCACCCAATCAGGATGGTGTCATGAAGATCGAACCGGCCCTCATCGAGCAGTTTCAGGCGATCGTCGGCAAGAAACACGTACTATCCTCGCGCGAGGATCTGCTGTGCTATTCGTTTGACGGCACCTTTGCCGAGTTCGCGCCAGATCTGGTGGTTGAACCGGCCGACACCGAGCAGGTTGCCGCGGTCATCAGGTTGGCGCACGAACACGCGGTGCCCGTGATTGCGCGGGGCATGGGATCGGGGCTCGCGGCGGGCACCATTCCGTTTGGTGGCGGAGTGATCCTTCCGCTTAACCGGATGCGTTCCATCCTGGAAATCGACCAGGAAAACATGACCGCCACAGTCCAGGCCGGGCTTATCACGCTGGATTTGCAGGACAAGGTAGAGAAACTGGGGCTCTTTTACCCACCCGACCCGTCGAGCAACAAACATTCTACCATCGGCGGCAACATCGCCTGCAATGCAGGGGGGCCACGATGCCTCAAGTACGGTGTGACTGGGGATTACGTGATGGGGCTAACGGTGGTGTTGGCTGACGGTCGGATTATCAGGACTGGCGGCAAGACCATCAAGAACGTCACTGGCTACAACCTGATCGGACTATTCATTGGTTCTGAAGGAACGTTGGGCATCATTACCGAAGCCGTCCTCAAGCTCGTCGCCAAACCGAGCTATGTGCGGACCGCCGTAGCGGCATTTGACCAGTTGGACGACGCGAGCCGGACAGTCAATGCGGTTCTGCTATCGGGCATTGTACCGGCAACAATGGAGTTGATGGACAACACAGCTATCATCTGCATCGAAGAAGCGATGCACCTGGGTCTGCCCGTAGAGAAGGACGCCATCCTCATCATAGAATCGGACGGCTTCGATGACCACGTGGTCCAGCAGGAGATTGACGCCATCGCTTCGGTGTGCCGCCAGAACGGCGCCTCTGACGTTCAGGTAGCAAAGACCGAGGCCGAGCGCGCCGACTTGTGGCGTGCCCGGCGCAATGTGTCGCCGTCACTGGCCAGGCGAGCACCCAACAAACTCGGCGAGGACATATCTGTGCCCCGCAGCCAAATTCCGGAGGCGGTGCGCCGCCTGAAATCCATTTCCCAACGCTATGGCTTGCCGATTGTGATCTTTGGGCATGCGGGCGACGGCAACTTGCACCCCAACATCCTGTTTGACAAACGGGACCCAGATCAATGGGGTCGGGTGGAAAAGATGGTGGCAGAGATATTCGGCGCCGCCGTGGCACTGGGTGGTACCCTTTCTGGCGAACACGGCGTGGGCACGCTCAAACTCCCCTACCTGGAGAGCGATGTGGGGGCGATTTCAATAGAAGTTCAGCAACGCATCAAGCAGGCGCTGGACCCCAAGGGAATCCTTAACCCCGGCAAATCGCTGCCGCTCCTGACACCGACAGCGAGCTGACCTTTGGGACGCCAGATGGGAACGCAATCGGGAGGTCTCAGATGTCACCGACTCGTCGCCAGTTTATCCGCAACGTCGGCATCGCGCTGGCAACGCTGGTGATGGGTCGGTGCCAGCCTCCGGTGCCGACCACCCTGCCTACATCCACGATGCTACCCAAGCACCCGATCCGGAACCGGCTGCGGGACTGCTGGCTTGCCTTTGAGAGGTTGGCCAAACAAACGCGCGAAAGCCAGAACGACCCAGATGCTGGCGAAGCGGCGCTCCGTGAGCTGCGAGCAAAACACCAGGCGGCACTGGACGAAATGGTGAGTACCGATGAGCTGTCGCCAGCGGTCGCCGAACAGGTGCAGGCTGCTTTCGACGCGGCGAGCTATCACATCTGGCGCTCCAACACCCTGATCACCTGCTACGCGCCGGCTCTGATCAACTATTCGCCAACCAGTTCAGCCCAACTGGTGGAGCAATCGGCCGCCCTGGCAGCCATGGCCCAGAGCAGCGCACTCGAACCTTCAACGGTGGAAAAGGCCCAGGCGGCCATCGAGCGTGATATCGCCTTTCTGAACCTATCTCAGGACGATGTCCAGCTTCTCTACGACAGCCTGATCACTGCCGCCGGCGGCCCGGGCGTTCCACCTTTTGACGAGGTAGAGCTTGGCGTGACTGCAGAGGCGATTGAGGCAGCTCGTTTCCTTGTCTCTCTGCTGTTGTGCCAGGACCCATGATCGCCCGCCGGGTTCGGCTGCAGTCACTCGTCTTTGAAGTCTCGCAGCGCTGTAATCACGCCTGCCTGCATTGTTACAACGTCTGGCTGCCGGACACAACGGGCCGGCCCGCTGCCTATCCGCGTGGCGAACTGGGCACGGCCGAGACGTTGGCGTTGTTCAACCACGTCCTAGACCAGGTAGACTGTCACCACGTCACACTAACCGGCGGCGAACCCCTGCTGCGCAGCGACCTGCCGGCTATGGTTGATTTATTGCGGCTGCGGCAGCTCAGCGCGACGGTGATCAGCAACGGTCGGCTGCTGGACGAACCGGTTGCGGCCGACCTGATCCGGCGCGGCGTGAGTCTGTTTGAGCTGCCGCTCCTCAGCCATCGCCGTGAGGTTCATGACCAGTTGTCAGGGTCGCCGGGCGCCTTTGACGCAGTTCTGGCTGCCATGGCCAATATCCGCCAGCACCGAGGGCAGTTCGTTGCCGTCTTTGTAGCCACCAGGCTCAATCTAGGTGACCTTCAGGAGACTGTGCGTCTGGCTTTTGCGTTGGGCGCCCGCGGGCTGATGCTCAACCGGTTCAACCCGGGCGGGCGCGGCCGGTGGCACCTGGACCGCCTGCTACCCTCGACGACCGAGATCCAGCAGGCGCTACAGGACGCATCAGCCGCATCCATCCGGTTCGGCATCCCGGTTTCGTGCTCTATCCCCATTCAACCCTGCCTGGTCAGAACCCAGGACTATCCGGCGCTGGGCTTTGGCTTGTGCGCTGCGGGCACCGAACGCGCATACTATACGGTAGATCCGCTGGGAAACCTCCGCCCCTGTAACCACACGCCCACCATTTTAGGAAACCTAACCCGGGAATCCGTGATGGACCTGATTGCTTCGGAGCGGATGGCCCGGTTCGTAGCAGCCACGCCGCCGTTTTGCGCGCCATGTTCACTGCGCGCCTGTTGTCAAGGGGGCTGCAAGGCAGCTGCCCAGGTATGCTACGGTTCGCTCGAGGTCGAAGAACCGTTCCTGGCCAACAACATGTCTAATGCGGATCCAACGCGTTTGGATATGCTGATCTAGTGCAGCGCCAGAGCTGTCCAGCTGGCAGAGGTTACCCCTCACTGGGCACATTGGGTCCAGTGGCAAGCAGTCTGGCGCGGCCGCCCGGATTGCGCAGGACGGAGTCTACGGCCAACCGAGCCGGTTCCGGGGTTTCGGCATGTCGCGGGTCGGTTTTGGCGAACGTCCTTCGAATGCCGCGCTGGCCCGTACGTGACTACGCTGCTGCGCGCAGCAACCCCGAGTCAACAAAAAACCTCTATGCATCGTTCAAGATACTCGACATCTACCTCGTCAAAGTCGTCCAACTGGACACTATCCACGTCCAGCACTGCCAGCAACTTTCCATCTCGGATCACTGGCACCACGATTTCGGACCGGGTTTGGTTGTCACAGGCAATGTAACCAGGGAAACGCGAAACGTCAGGCACCACCATCGGCCGCAGTTCCCGCGCGCATGCGCCACAGACCCCACGTCCATACGGGATGCTGCCGCACGCCAGCACCTCACCCTGGTAGGGACCGATCTGGAGCACCTGATCGTCGGTGGCACGATAAAAGCCCACAAAGAAATAGTGGGGCAGGTGCATTTTCAATACCGCCGCAACGATCGCCATCCTGCTAATGTCGTCCAGCACGTATTTGGGCGGAACGCCCTCAGTTCCGAGCATGTGCCGCAACTCGTCCAGCACCAGAGCATACCGAGCGGTTTTCTCCTGCTCTTCCATCAACTATCGTCTCTTCATCTCACATTGAACTGAACCCTGAACCGGCCGCGGGTCAACATCCAGCACACAAGCAAGCTGACGATAGCCCATCCCGCCGCCGTCAGCACCCAGCCGTCGCGATGGTAGGGGGAGCGAACGAACGCCAGGGTAGCAAGAACGTTGAACAACCCGTACAGCGGCACCAGACGGATGACCAGGCGCCGCGCCCAACCGCGCCGCCGGAACAGACCCCAGCCAGTGCACAGGAAGACTCCAGCCCACAGCGTGCTAAGGACCAACAACACCCTCGGCGCGATAGGCAAATCCCACTCTGCAAGCCAAACAAGGTTGAGACACGATTGCCATGCCCGGGCCCCGTTCAATATCCCCATTGTCACCACCGCCACGGCCACCAGGTTCAGGAGGCGGGACCGCCTTCTTCTCCTGCTTCCTGCACCAAGCTCGCGGGGGGGAGTTACTGACCCGGTCATGAACAGCTCTTCAAAAGAATGACTGGAGGTAGATTGTAACCGTGTGCGGCAGTTTGACAAACCCCTGGTCGTGTCTGGAAAAGCGGCCCGGCGCAGAATCGGGGCTCCGTGCCCACGGGGAAGGCCGTGTTTGGGCGTCACAACGCCGAGGTTAACCACATCATCAAGCGCAACAACTGACCGCGGGTAGTCAGCTCAATTAAGGGCTGACGATTCTCTCGCACCTCCTTTCCCAACGCGTTTGACCAATTGCCTTGCCTAAGGTACAATTCCATCTGTTGAGAGCGGGCGCGAACACGATGGGGCTGTAGCTCATCTGGGAGAGCGCTACAATCGCACTGTAGAGGCAAGGGGTTCGAGTCCCCTCAGCTCCACTCATACGCAAACGGGCCATCCACTTGGATGGCCCGTTTGCGTACAAGAAGCGTTGCAGCTGATCGTTCAGGCCGGTGCCCGGTATTCGGTCGCTGGCTGGCCAAAAGGGGTGAGCCCGGCTTCGATCTCCTGACGTCGGGGCTCGAGAAAGGGGGGCAACACCAGTTCCTCACCCAGCGACTCCAGCTCCTCATCGATGGCAAAACCTGGGCCGTCGGTCGCAATCTCGAATAGGATGCCGGGCGAAACCCGAAAGTAGATAGAGTGGAACCAGAAGCGATCAATCACATCTGTGACCCGCACACCGGATTGGGTTAGGCGCGAGCGCCATTGTCGCTGGGTCGTCACGTCCGGCACTCGGAACGCAACGTGGTGGATGCCTCCAGCCCCCAACCTGGCCCGTGGTGCGTCTGGTTGCTCCAGTAGCCAGACTTCGGATCCAGCTCCACCATTGTGCGCGGTCTCCAAGATCACCGTCGGAGTCAAACGGTCGATCCATTGGGTGCGTTGAACCTGGCGAAAGCCCAGTAACCCGGTGAGCACGGGGGCAAGCGAATCGAACGCGGGGACTGAGAGGGTCACGCTGTAGAAACCCCGGATAGCATATGAGTCTGGAATGTCTGGCCGCTGCCAGATCTCACCCTCAAAAGGCTCTCCACGGTCATCGACCAGGTAGAGCCGTTGCCCTTCGGGGTCCTCGAAGGCCACCAGGTCTCGGTCGGCAAAGGTAGCGAACTCGACGGACCTCACGCCTCGGACAGCAAGGCGCTCCGACCAGAATCGCAACGAGGGTCGGCCAGATACGCGAAAGGCGGTCCCGGCGACGCTATCGGTGCCACCGATATTACGGCCGATGTTGGGCCAATCGAAAAAGGTCATGTCAGTTCCCGGGCTACCCAGCCTCTCCGCATAAAAGAGGTGATATGCCGAGACATCGTCCTGGTTGACCGATTTCTTGACCAGACGCAGACCCAACACGCGCGTGTAAAAATCCACGTTGCCGGTAACGCGAGCGGTGACCGCCGTAACGTGATGTATTCCGTTGAGTTGCATGACACCTCCTTTGCTGTTGAGATTTGTAATACCAGAGTCTGGCCGGCGGGTGTTTCTTACCGGACTCCCGGTTAAGGGGCGGTTTTCCGGCGGGGGGGGCGAGGTTGAGCATGCCGGGTGACTGTTGCCAATATGGTGCAGGCCGAGGGTCAGA
>DCVT01000022.1:0-1495 GCA_002328075.1 Anaerolineales bacterium UBA2181
ATGCGAATGCCCCGGCCGGGGAACTTGCGGATGCAGTTGACGCCCATGGGGTTGAGGATGTCCTGCTCCCCGCGGGTGACCTGCATCTCCAAGCCAAGAGCGCCCCGGACGACCTCGTTGGCGGGTGCCTTGTGGACGCCCCGCTCGCTGTCGCTGCGGGCATAAACGCCGGCCATGTGACCCGCCGGGGGCAGCATAAAGGGCTTGCCATTCATGTCGACGATCTCGATCCAGGGATAGTAGACGGTGGCGTACTTGCTATCGTAGGCGGCGATCTCGCGGCGCCATTTGGCCATCTGCTGAGGTTTCAGGTTGGGCGGCGAGTCGAGAATGGCAACGCGGTCACCCATGTTCTCGCAATGGGCGATCATGGCGAGTTGGGCAGCGATGAGGCCCTTGTCGTCGAGGGCGCCGGCGAGGAAAGCGCTCATGAGGTCCGGAGCACAGACCATGGTGATCTCCTCGATGGCCTCCAGACCGCCGATCCCGCGACGCTCTGCCACGTCGCCCTCGAAGGTCTTGGCGTCAACCTCCACCTTCTGGATCGCGGTGCCCTTGGGTACCTCTATCTTGTAGGTTCCCAGAGCCGGCGCTCGGTCTGCCAGACTGCCCGGCGCCTCCAGGTCTTGCAGGGCTACCAGCTTGGATTTGGCATTCACTGTCTCCACGACGTTCTTGGCGCCCTTGGCCTTGCTGAAGCCGAGTCCAGAAAAGGTTTCCGATTGGTCCCCTACCTTGATCGTGACATCAAACTGGCCCTCGCCAGCCCCTTCCTCAGTGGAAGGACCGATGACGACCTCAACCTCCTTGCCGGGTTCTTTGGCCTTGACGGCCAACGTCGGTACCTGTGCACCGGTCAATAGCTTGCTCTCTGCAACCGGCAGCTTGGGCTGTTCGTCGGCGCCGTCTTTGCTGGTCGGCAAGCGCACCACAAAGCAGCTATTGCCGCCGTTGTTAAAGTAACCATACACCGAGTACGGCAGAAAGGCTCCAGCCATGAAACCACCAAAGGTTTCGACATACTGCGTCCAGTTGGTGACTAGTGTGGCTTCGTTGAACGGCCCTTTTTCGGCAAACCCAATGAACGCTGCCACGGAGGTGCTGACCCCTTGGATCGGTTTTGGTCCCCGATCGACCTCCTCCACATACACCCCAGGTGAAAGATAAGTCGTAGCCATACGGTTTCTCCTTTTTGTTAGCTTTCACAACTCAAGATCGCCAACGCCTTTCATCACGCTTGCTGCTCTCTCCTCCTGGTTTTCTCTCTCATCCTCCTCCTTGATACCGCAGAATACACAGCTACGCCGGTTCCGCATCGCTATCCACCCTTTGATGGCTCATGATTTCAGTTGACCGGCCGTGACAAGCAACTGACTGGTTCGGTCCGAATGCCGCTCTTGCCACACGGGCACTCGTCCTATCGCGTCTGGGCCTGGTTTTCGTCGTCTTCTTGCTTCTAAAACTGCTCTACTTCCTCCTCCACCTGCGGCTGGAT
>DCVT01000022.1:1560-157854 GCA_002328075.1 Anaerolineales bacterium UBA2181
CCTCCTCCACCTGCGGCTGGATCTCCTCCTCTTCCGCGGGCTGCATCTGGACCCTCTCCTCATCGCTTGAGGTTCCCTGATCCTGGTGCGTGCTGGCTGCATCCGAGCGCACGGAGGAGGATATCTGGTCAGCCTCGCGCTCGCCGGCATCTCCTGGTTCGCTGACAGACATCTCACGACCCGTCAGCCGTGCCGGTTCGTTGCCCTGCTGAACTACGTGGGTGAGTTCGTGTGCCACCAGCTTTTCCCCGGCCGCTGAACCTGGATCGTAAGCGCCGCTACGGAAAAAGATGTCCTGCCCCGTGGTAAAGGCCCGTGCGCCAAAGTCACGGCTCAGTTCGTCCGAGGCCGCGTTGCTGTGAATACGAACGCCGGAGAGGTCGGTATCCAAGGCGTTTTCCATCTTGCTTTGCGTCTTTGTCGGCAACGCTTGCCCGCCGCCCCGTTGCGAATCTACCGCCCGAGCAAGTTCATCCGGAGTCCGCTCTTCCACCGATCGTGCGACAGCTCGTCGCACGAATCGATTCCCGTGCGAGCGCTGCAACTGGGTGATGGCCTTGGCCCGAATGTTGGTTTGCCCCTTGCCGGCGGGTACCTGCAACACCGTTCCAGCGTCGGCTGCAGGCGCTGCCTCAGTTGCCAGATCGGCCTCCCGGGCCGGTTTGACAATACCCCCATCTTTTGCCTCGAATTGAAGCTCGCTCATAGCCAACCTCCCGCACCCGTTGATGATGGTACCTGCCAAACGACAACGCCTATCATAGAGTAATCCTGAATCCGCGGATTGTCAATAGCCTCCGCGGATCCGCTCCAATTCTCTGACCGTTGCGCCGCCAACTGCCCGAGTGCCCCCACTGCAGTCACCGGCCTGCCTGGAGGTCCGGATTGGGCACCCGGCCCTCAAAGTCTACCCATATCCGCTTGTCCTGACGGCAATCGTACACCCGGCAGGGATATGGACGGTTGGCGTGGATCCGGCAGGTCATGCCATCCGGGTTCCAGTGGTAACAGTAGCCATTTTCTTGTTGTCGAACCCAATATGGGTTGCCATAGTCCCAGCGGACAATGGACTCGTCCAGGTCCTGCGGGGCCAGGAAAAACCGAAAGCTGCAGCAGGCAGCTCGACACAATGGAACCCGTGAAGCACAATCAATGATCACTTGCTCCGGACACTGATATTTGTCCGGGGCTTTGCTGAGCATTACCTGTGGGTCGCCCTGGTTTTGCTCCCGATGTGCCTGGACCTGTGGTTCCAGCTCCTCGCGATTGATTATCCCCTTTTCTGTCAGCAGAGTAGCCAGTGATTGAGCGAGCGCGGCTGCTTCGCGGCTCATATGGCGGTTGATGGATATGAGCAGGTGGCCGAAACGGAGCCCGCTCTCTAGGTCTGCCAGACTTGCCGGTTCGTTGCGATGGTCCATGGTACTCCTAGGCAGGTACAAACCGCCAAAAACAGACCCGGGTGCGGCGTTTGCGGTCGGCGGGCTGGGCTTGCCAGAAATCGCGCGTTGTCTCCTCGATTTTTGCGTCCAGCCGGCCGGTGACGTCGCGATACCCACCTTCCACTTGGTCCATCCAATAGATGCGTCGCGCGCCCGGGTTGCGATTGTCCACTGCCAGCAGTGCAGAGTGCTCCGCGTCCATGATCGACAGGCCAAGCAGATGCCAACCCGGAACCGCCTCCACCTGATCGACCAAGTGGTCCTCCACCTTTTCTGCCAATGTCTCTGGGGATTGCTCACCCAGCGTGATGCGGTGCCGCTCGTCTCTGAATTCAAAAACCGAAGGCTCACGATGCAATCGCAGCTTGGCATACTGGCTCACCCTCGCTTTGAGAGCCAGATCGGTTGGCGGTTCCTCCCCCTGTTCGTGGATAGCAGTGTTTTTGAGGAGCGGCACGAGCGCCGTCTGCATGATCACCCGGCACGCCTTTTCCGTCTCTGACACCGCGTCCGGGTTTTGAATCAGGGTGTGCTGGAGGGTGGCGCTCTCCTGCGCACCGCGCAAAGCACGTTGGACTGCGGCGACGGAACGCTGGACGGCTTGGTTGCCGGCGGATTGCTGCAACTGCACCATGGCCTGCAGGGCACCGCGGGGCTGGGTATCTGCGTGCCCACCCGTTTCCCTTTCGTGCCTTCTCGGCGATGGCGCGCGTTGCAGGGATGGACGTTCCTCCTTGGGAAAACGCATGCGCTCACGAGCCACGTTGGTCACCTCCGTTAATCAAATGGTAATAGGGTCCGAAATCGATCTCTCTGACCAATCGACCCATCTTTTGCAGCTCGCGCCGGGCGGCGCAGACCAGGTGCCTCATCTCGATCGGCGCGTTCTGCTCGGCCGCCAGGAATGCGGCGCCCAGAACGATGTTGCGAATATTCCCTCCAGTAATTCGGAATCTCTCGGCCATGAAGGGCAGGTCGAGATCGTCTCCGCGAGGCGCGGCGTCCGGAAAATGCACCTCCCAGATGCGAAGTCGGTAATCAGCCTCTGGCACGGGAAAATCGACGGCCGCATGCAACCGCCGGACAAAGGCCTCGTCGATATTGCTGCGCAGGTTCGTCGCCAAAATCACCACGCCGTCATACTCTTCCATCTTTTGCAGCAGGTAGGAGATCTCGATGTTGGCGTATCGGTCATGCGAGTCGCGGACCTCCGACCGTTTTCCAAAGATGGCGTCAGCCTCGTCGAAAAAGAGGATGGCAAAGCTGGTCTTTGCCTCACTAAAGATCCTGTCCAGGTTCTTTTCGGTCTCGCCGATGTACTTGCTCACCACCCCGGAGAGGTCAATCTTGTAAAGATCCAGACCCAACTCCCGCGCCAGAATGTCGGCCGCCATCGTTTTGCCGGTGCCGGATTCCCCTGCAAACAAGACATTCAGACCCAGACCAGACGCCAGTTTCTTTTCGAACCCCCACTGGCCATACACAACGTGCCGATTCTTGATCGTGTTCGATATCTCGTGCAGGATTTCTAGAGAATCGGGCACCAGAACCAAATCGCTCCAGGAGAACCGGGGCGTGATCTTTCGCGCCATGATGCTCAGGATGGGTGTCGATTGCGAACGGGCAGCAGCGTAAAGCTCTTCCAGGGACGGCGCGTCCGAAGGTTCTCTCCACGCGGCCAGACCCCGGGCGGCCATGACTGCGTCGCGTATCTGCCCGGGCGTAAAGGCAAATTTGTTGGCCAACGGCTCCAGGTCCTGTACGGAAAAGGCGTTGGTTGATCCCACAATGGCACCGGCGCTGCGCTGCCAGAGTTCAGTACGCGTGGCGTAATCCGGCGCTGCCAGGCGCAGACGGACGAACAGCCGATTTCCGAGTTGTCCGCGTGGTTCCCAGTCGCTGTCGCCGGAAAACAGGATCAAGCCTGAATGCTTCTTCGCGGCCGCTAACAGCGCCTGGCGCAAGCTCACATCGTCTCGGTCGTCGCCCAGGCAGGAATCAAAACTGCGAAGCAACAACACCGCATCTTGGAGCATGGCCTCCCGAAAGATCAGAGGAACCAAATTGTCAGGCTGCATGCGCAGTCGGTCAATGTCCACGGTGAGCAGCCGGTGACCCAACGCCTGGCTGATTGCCTCGGCAACAGCCTGTCGGCCGGCACCGTAGGCGCCCTGGAGGTAGAGGACCTCGTTTCGACCGTCTCCCGCGGGCGTATCGGCCGTCGACTGCCAGCGATTCAGAATCCGGCCAAGTCGCGTGGCCGAATCCTCGGGAAGAGTCAACGAGTCCAACGTCGTGGTCGGTGAGTGGCACCGCGCAAACGGCAGAAACTTTTCGTCCAGTTCATCCAGTCCGAGCATAAAGTCCAGGATGCGTCTCTGCAGGTGCACAAATCGGCCGAGGAGGGGAGTGTACCCCTGACCCGGTTCCGGGGTCAGCTCCAACAGACCATGGCGCAAAAGTGGGCCGCTGGGAGAAAAGATGGTGCGCGCTGCGATTCGGTCCGTGAGGTGCGGACACAACACGTTCAGCACCAGGTCTACGCGTGGCTGTTTCTTGGTGACATCATCCTGCGCATAAGCGTACAACCGTTCGTAGCGCAGGTCCAATTCCACCGCCAGGCAGATAAGCAGGGCATCGACATCGAGCGGAGACAAACCAAAAAGCGCAATCAACCTCGGCAACCGCAACGGTATGCCAGCCTGTTCGGTGGCAACAACCCGCCGCCCGATCAAGCGGCGGGCCATTTCTGACGGGTCTGTCACCTGATCATCGGCCGCTTCAACGGACGTCGCCGGCTTGAGCAAGGGGCTGTGGAGCAGGTCATCTATCTCCTGCTCGGAGATAAAGAGACCCTGGTACTCGTCCGATTGCCAGCCAGCGCGGACCCGTGAGACGTACTGGCGGATCAGGTCGTCTACCCGCTGCAGTTCTGCCAACAAGTGGTGGATATGATCGCGAAAGGGCTCGCTCATTCGTGTCCTGATTCCTCCAGACGCTTGGCGTTGCCCACCTCTCGGCGACGTTGGCGCTGTTTTCAATCCCACTATACTCCTAAACCGTCAGCCTGTCCACACATATTCGCAGAAAAAACGCTGCGGACGTTGGATGGCGGTCTTGCAGCGGTGAATCCGGCGGTGAGACGGGCCAGGTGGGGCCGGCGTAGTCTGGAACCGGGCGGACGACGAGATGCCACATGCAGGCCAGTCGGGCGCCGCTCCCGGAACGGCGCAGCAACCCAGCATTTCACGTCGGGCGGGCCGGAGGCTTGCGGTCGGATCACCTTGCATTATAATGTGGTCAGTGACGAGCGCATCGCCGTCCGTCTCATTGGCTTGCACCTTTGAGACGGCCATGCCAATGCGTGTCCTCTATGGACAATGATGTGCATTTATCCGGTCCCCGCACTTGAGGTTCGCTGCGAGACGCGAGTGGCTAACTCGCGGTTCATTGCCACCGTAATTCCGGCGTTTTCGGTTCAGGATGCGCGGGATTTCGTCGGCCGGATCCGGCGAGAGTTCGCAGATGCGGCTCACAACGTTCCCGCCCATCTGATTGGCCACGGTGCGAGTGTGACTGCCCACTGCAACGACGATGGCGAGCCATCTGGCACCGCCGGCCGGCCGGTCCTGGCGGTGCTGCAGGGCAGCGGGCTGGGCGACGTGGCAGTGGTGGTGACCCGCTATTTCGGCGGCACCAAGCTGGGCACCGGTGGCCTGGTGCGAGCCTACGGAGATGCAGTCAGGGCCGCCCTGGAGATCCTTCCTCGCGCCAACCGTGTTCCCACTCATACGGTGATGATGGCAGCACCCTATCCGTTGTACGAGCGCATCCGATTGGCCATCGGCGACCACGGCGGTGAACTGCTGGACGTGACCTTTACGGCCGATGTCACCTTCGCCGCTCGACTCGAATCCACTCGATTTCCGGGTTTTGAGCGGGCGTTGGCCGAGTTGACGGGCGGCACGGTTCAGGCAACAGTGGTCCAGACTGAGCTAGCCATCGTCATGTTGCCTGCGATTCGGGACTAACCGGGCAGGCACCTCGCCTGGCGACGCGACCGCATTCGGGAGGATGCGCCGGCGACCCAGCGAGGGGGGCGCCCGTGCGTCGATGGGTGCACCCCCCCCCACTCTACCCGCCTGAGCGCTGGGTTGGGCGGTCGCGTGCCACACCCGGGGCCTTTGAGGCGCCGGGTGGCTGAGATCGAGAGCTAGGGCGCGAGGGCTAGATCCTAAGGCTGGTGCGCTTGTCTCCAGGCTGCTGAATCCGGAACGAAGAGCGGTGCCCCGAATTCCTCAACACCAAACCGGGATATGAGTTCCTGGGTCGGCAGCGAAACCAACCAGTCCACAAACGCGTTGGCCAATTCGACCTGGATATGGGCTCCCTTGTCCGGGTTCACCAGGACCACACCGTACGGGTTGAACAGCACGGGGTCTCCCTCCACCAATACGTGCAGGTCGATTCCCTCCAACGTGCGGGCCAGATACGTGGCGCGGTCGCTGAGGGTATAAGACTCTTGTTCATCGGCCATGGTAAGGATCGCGCCCATCCCCTGTCCGGCCGAGATGTACCAATCGCCCGCGGGTTCGATGCCGGCCGCCTTCCAGATCGCCTTCTCCTTGGAGTGGGTCCCCGATTCATCTCCCCGAGAGACAAAGGGAGCTTGGGCCTGGGCGATCATCGCCAGGGCGTCGGCTGCGCTGGCATTGCCCTGAATGCCGGCCGGGTCGTTAGCCGGGCCAAGGATCACAAAGTCGTTGTACATCACGTCTTCCCGCCGGATGCCGTGGCCGTCGGCCATGAACTGGTCTTCTGACGCGCGGGCGTGAACCAACAGCACATCGGCGTTGCCGTCCTTGCCCATCTGAATGGCCTGCCCGGTTCCGACTGCGATGACATCGACGTCCACACCAAGCTGGGCCTCAAAATCCGGCAAGATGACATCCAGCAGCCCTGAGTCCTGCGTGCTGGTGGTCGTGGACAGAATCAGCCGTTTGCCTACCTCGATGACGGGTGCCTGGGTAGGTGCTGGAGGAGGTTCGGTGGGTTGGACAGGCGGCTGGGTGGGTGGGATCGGCGCCTGCGTCGGTTCTGCCGGCCCACAACCCACGGCCAGATTGGCCAACAGGAGCAAGGCGAACAACAGCGTGGTGATCTTATGGCACATGATTGACTCCTTCATTCAGATGACATTAATACACCATCTCGCCGCGGACAAACGCCGAGGTGCGAGGATCCCGCGGCGTGTTGAAAAACGACTCATTATCGCCGATTTCGACAATCCTTCCTTCCAACAAGAGGGCCACACGGTCAGCCAGACGGCGAGCCTGGAACACATTGTGTGTCACCAATACCGTTGTTGTTCCCGATTCGCGGTTCATCCGCACCACGTTTTCCTCGATCAGCCCGACGTTGTACGGGTCCAGGTTGGCGGTCGGCTCATCCAACAACAGCACAGCGGGGCGCAAAACCATTGCTCGCGCCAAAGCTACCCGCTGAGCCTCACCGCCGGACAGAGTCCGTGCCCGTTGACCTCGCTGCGCCGCGAGACCCACGTTCTGGAGCACCTGCTGGGCCATCTCGGAGTCATCGCGTTTGCCGCGCAGCGCCAGGCCGTACGTCACGTTGGCCCACACGCTCCGATTCAGCAATACCGGCCGTTGAAAGACCGTCGTGACCCTCCGCCGCGCTGCCAACGGCATATCCCCCTGAGTATCGAAAATCGCATCCCCGAATCGTATGGTTCCTTTCGTGGGAGGCTCCAGGAAGTTGAGCAACCGCAACAAGGTGGACTTGCCCGCTCCACTGGGGCCCACCAGCGCCAGAATCTCGCCTCGGCCGATGTCCAACTGGTCGACTTGCAGCACCTGCCGGCCGTTGTACGCCTTGGTGACCTGGCGCAAGCTGTAAATGGCATTGGAGCCGGCGTCAGGCATCTACTCCTCCAGAGCCCGTCCCTGCAAGCGGAGCACGGCCAGGTTGGTGAGGAAGGTGATCGCCAGCAGAATGATGCCCAGGGCGATGGCCACGTCAAAGGCGCCCTTGCGCGTTTCCAGTACGATGGCCGTGGTCAGCACACGGGTGCGACCCTCGATATTGCCGCCCACCAGCATGACCGCGCCGACCTCGGAGATGATGCTGCCAAACCCGGCAATGATGGATACGATGACACCCACCCGCGATTCGGACAGGATTGCCAGCGTGGTCTGCAGCGGCGTGGCGCCCAGCGACCGGATCTGTAGACGGAGCTGGGGATCGACGCCCATCACGGCGGCCATGGTAAAGCCCGCTACCAGTGGAAAGGAGATGATGGTCTGGGCAATCACCATGGCGCCGGGGGTAAAGAGCGCAGGCACAAAGGGGAGGTTCAGCCCGGCCAGCGGTCCACTTCGCGAGAGCATGAGGTACACAAACAGGCCCACCACCACCGGGGGAAAACCCATGCCCGTGTACAGCAACGCGATGACCAATCGGCGGCCGGCGAAACGACTGAGGCCCATCAAGGCGCCGAGTGGGATGCCGACCAACGTGCTGATCAAGAGCGCAGTGCCCGAAACCAGCAGCGAGAGCACAACAATCTCGGTAACGACCGGATCGGCGTCAACGATGAGTTGGACGGCTTGAATGATGCCCTGGATAATCTTGTCCATATACTGATTCGGGCACTAGTTACCGACTTGCATCCGGCAGACTCATCGGCTGTTTAGCAGAGTCAGTCAGAAGACGTATTCGCGCCGATGATGGGCTGGCAGCCATCCGATGCTGGGCGCGTTGAACGGCGTCATGACACCCATGTCGTCTGACCCACGTTAGCCAGGTCATAGCCACCCAGCGCTTCTACCGCCTGAGCAAACCGGTCGGAGCGGATGCACTCGACGAGCGTCCGGACTGGGGCCACGTTCCACTGTTCGTCCGGCACCACCAGGTCGTACTGCTCCTGCGTCAGGGGAATAAACTGCAGCTGGTGGGCGGCGGCCGCCGCCAGGATGCCCAGGCCGACCGATGCCTCTCCGCGCGCCACTGCCCGGGCGACAGCCATGTGCGTCAACTCTTCCCGCTGATAACCGGCCACCGCGGTGGGCGGGCAGCCCATCGCTTTGAGCTGGGCATCCAGCCACACTCGAGTGCCCGAGCCGGGCTGCCGGTTGACCAGGTTGACTTCTGGACGCCGGAGGTCTGATAGGCCCTGGATACCCTGCGGGTTGCCGGCCGGCACCATCAGGCCCAGCTCGCGGCGGGCCAGGCTGAGCAGGGCGACGCGCCGGCCGGGCAAGAGCCGACGCACAAACGGCACGTTGTAGCTGTCAGTGGATTCATCCCACAGGTGCACACCGGCAATGTCGGCTGTTCCCTGATTCAGGGCCATGAGTCCGCCCAAGCTCCCCCTGAAGTGCACATCCAATTGCACGCTGCCATCCGATTCGCTGACCATCTGGGCCAGCGTCTCCAGCGCCAGGTCGTGGCTGCCCACAAAGCGGATCGGCTGACCGTGGTCTGGTGCAACCTTCGCCGGGGGAGTCCCAACGCGCTGCAGGTCACGCCACCGTGAGATGGCCACCGACAGCGCGGCGGATGCCTGCTCCGGGGTCTGACCCTGTCCCAGGGCGTACAGGAGCAGCTGTTCGGCCCGGTTGATCAGGCTGGCCCAGCCCCAGACCGGCCGGCCGGGCTCCAGCAGGTTGAGGGTGACACGGGTGCCGCTGCCGCGGTGAGCCTCGATCAATCCTTCGTCGGCCAGCGCAGCGTAGGCCCGGCCGACGGTTCCCGGCGTGCAATTCCACCGCTGCGCCATGCTCCTTACCGGCGGGAGCCGATCGCCGGGCCTGAGTTCTCCGGCCGAGATTCGACGGCGGAGCGACTCGGCGATTTCCAGGAAAAGGAAAGTGGATGCGGATTTGTTTCTCATCACCGGCCTTGATCTCTCCTCATGTGCGGGTTGTGATGATACACTCGATGCAAGTTCCTGTCAAGGGGACGGTTGCCAATACGGCGGCATCAGTCGATAAGGCTGCGATCTGTCATCGAGAGAATAGCGGGGGGCCGGCTCAACAGCGACGAGCACCCTATGGGCAAACCTGGCCAAACCTGCGCAAATGCGCAACTGACGGTTGACTGATTTGTGCAATGCGTTAGAATGTCGCTCATGATGCAAGGTCCCCGATGCCGATGTTGAGTACCGAGAGGCAACAGACCATAGCCCGGTTGGTCGCTGAACACGGCGCAGTGGATGTGGCCGATCTGGCCGTTCGGTTGGCGGTGAGCGGCTCTACCATTCGGCGGGACCTGGAGCGCTTGGAAAGGGACGGACTGGTTCGGCGCGTGCACGGTGGAGCGACCGTACCGGGCGGTATGCGACCCTTGCAGGCTGACCGGAGTCGCGCCGCGGAGCGGATGGGGCGGGCGGCCGCCAACCGGGTCCGGTCCGATGAGACCGTGTACCTGGGACCGGGCGAGTACTCGCTGGAGGTGGCCAAAGCACTGTCCGGACGGCCGGGCGTCACGGTGGTGACCAACAGCCTGGATATCTCGCACTGGTTGGCTCACCACTCCAATCTGAAGGTGGTGGTGACGGGCGGTGCAGTCAACCGGAGCCAGGGCGCTCTTTTTGGCCCGCTGGTGTCGGCCGCGCTGGCCTCGGTGCGCACCGACCGGGTGATTGTGGAGGCGGTCGGCATCACGCCAGATCAGGGTATAGTGGCAGACGATCTCTCTCAGGCGGCGGTCTGCCGTGACCTGATGGAGGTGACGGGCGAGAGCATTGTGCTGGTGCCCCCGGATCGGGTGGGCAAACCGGGCGGAGTCTGGGTCGGCCCCGCGTCCGATGCGGATGTGGTGGTCACCACCCGAGAAGCTCCCGGGTCCCTGCTTTGGGATCTTTCGCAGATGGGCATTGATATTGTGACCGTGTGAGTGAGTGGTAAGGAGGCTTGAATGGCAAGTGTAACGTATAGGCATGTTACCAAGCGGTACGGCGATGTGGTTGCGGTCCAGGACCTGGACATCTCTGTCGAAGATAAGGAATTCCTGGTCTTTGTGGGACCTTCGGGGTGCGGCAAGTCCACCAGTCTCCGCATGCTGGCGGGGTTGGAGGAGATCACCGAAGGCGAAATCCTCATCGGTGACCGGGTGGTCAACGATGTGCCGCCCAAGGACCGGGACATTGCGATGGTTTTCCAATCGTATGCGCTCTATCCCCACATGTCGGTGTACGACAACATGGCCTTTGGCCTCAAGTTGCGCAAAACGCCCAAGGAAGAAATTGATCGGCGGGTCCAGTTAGCGGCCAAAGAGCTGGGCATTGACAACCTGCTGGACCGCAAGCCCAAGCAGCTTTCCGGCGGTCAGCGGCAGCGGGTGGCGGTCGGCCGTGCCATCGTGCGAGACCCGGCCGTTTTTCTCATGGACGAACCGCTCTCCAACCTGGATGCCAAATTGCGGGTGGAGGCGCGAGCCATGATCGGCCGGCTACACCACCGGTTGGGGACCACCTTCATCTATGTGACCCACGATCAGACCGAAGCCATGACGATGGGTTCGCGGATTGCAGTCATGAAGGATGGCATCTTGCATCAGCTTGACCGGCCGCAGGTGCTGTACGACAGACCGGACAATGTATTTGTGGCGGGTTTCATCGGCAGCCCTTCCATGAACTTTTTCGATGCCACGCTGGTGGAAGAGGATGGCAAGGTATGGGTGGATACGGGAGCGTTTCGGGTGGAGGTTCCGCCTCAGAAAATCGCCGTGTACAAACCACACGCCGGAAAACCGGTCGTTTTTGGCATCCGACCGGAAGACATCCATGATCCCGAATACCGGCCGACCAACATCTTTGAGTCCAAGGTGGAGGCGCGGGTAGAGGTGACCGAGCTCATGGGCAACGAGGTCTTTGTCTATTTCAACACCAACGGCAAGGAATACAGCGCCCGGGTCGATCCCCGGACGACTGCTCGCTACGGCGAAACCATGCCGGTGGTGTTCAACACCGACAACATGCAGATCTTTGACCGGGAGACCGAGCTGGCGATTCGCTGATTGCCATTCCCACGTGCTTTCGGTACAATGCAGTCCCGTGCCCTGGCACGGGACTGGTTTTTTGTGCGGCATTTGTGGCCCGGAAAACGGAATGGAGATAAAGGTTAGGCAACCATGGCGGATTTTGACTTGATGCGCGAACTTGCCAAGAACGACGGCGGCAAGATTGTGCTGTTGGTGATGGACGGCCTGGGTGGGCTCCCAACGGAGAGTGGCGGCGATACCGAGTTGGAGGCCGCGGCCGTGCCCTATCTGGACCAATTGGCGCGCGAGGGCTGTTGCGGCCTTTCGATGCCTATCGGTCCCGGCATCACGCCGGGCAGTGGTCCGGCTCACTTGGCGCTTTTCGGATACGACCCACTCCGCTACGTGATTGGCCGCGGGGTGTTGGAAGCCTTTGGCATCGGCCTGTCGGTTGGGCCGCGCGACGTTGCGGCGCGTGGCAATTTCTGCTCACTGGACGCGGATGGGCTCATCACCGACCGGCGCGCCGGCCGTATCGCCACCGAGCGCTCCGCTGAACTCTGCGACCGGCTGTCGTCTATCCGGCTGGCAGGGGTTCAGACGGAGGCCAAACCGGTCAAGGACTATCGCTTTGCGTTGGTGTTGCGGGGCGAAGGCCTTGACCCCCATCTGGCGGACACTGACCCGCAGGTGGTGGGCCAGGCGCCGCTGCCGGTCCGGTCGCTGCGCCCGGAAGCAGAACACACCGCACTGCTATTCCAGAGCTGGGTCGACCAAGCGCGACCCATCCTGGCCGATCAGCATCCGGCCAACGGGGTGACGCTGCGAGGTTTCTCCAGCGATCCCAACCTGCCCAAGTTCGGTGACGTGTACCGGTTGCGGGCGGCCTGTGTGGCAGTGTATCCGATGTACCGGGGTCTGGCGCAACTTGTGGGGATGGATGTCCTGCCCACCGATCCCGGCGACACGCCGGCGGATGAGTTTGACAGGGTTGCTGCTGCCTGGGACCGTTATGACTTTTTCTTTGTCCACGTCAAATACACCGATAGCCACGGTGAGGACGGCGATTTCGACGGCAAAGTCCGGGTGATAGAGCAGGTGGACCAGGGTCTTGACCGTTTGCTGGCGGTGAAACCGGACGTGCTGATTGTCACCGGAGACCATTCAACACCATCCAGCATGCGGTCGCACAGTTGGCATCCTGTGCCGACCCTGTTGTGGGCGCCTCAGACCCACCGGCCGGACGCGGCACGCTCCTTTGGCGAGAGCGAATGCATGAAGGGTAACCTGGGCATCTTCCGGGCGGCCGATCTGATGGTGCTGGCGCTAGCACATGCCAATCGCCTGACCAAATTCGGGGCCTGACCAACCGCCCCCGGGTCGTCGAGCCGTGGACGGCAGGCGACAAGAGCCGTTCAAGGGGCGCCAGCTGGGCGCCCCTTACGGTTATGGATAGACCCGGTTGATCATACGCGGGTACGGAACCGTCTCGCGGATGTGTTTGGTGCCGGTGATCCAGGCGACCGTGCGTTCGACGCCCAAACCAAACCCAGAATGGGGAACACTGCCGTACTGGCGCAGATCCACGTACCAGGAAAAGGCCTCCGGCGGCAGCTGATGCTCCCGAATCCGCTGTTCCAGGAGGTCGGGGTCGCTGATGCGCTCACTTCCACCGGTGATCTCACCGTACCCTTCCGGCGCCAACAGGTCCACACTCTTGCTGACCTCCGGCCGGCCGGGCCAGGGCTCCATGTAAAAAGCCTTGCATTGGGTTGGGAATCCGTAAACAAAAACCGGTTTGTCAAACTGCGCGGTGAGCTCGGTCTCGTGCGGCGACCCAAAATCGCTGCCCCACTCTACACTGAGCAGCTCTTTCAGTTCCGGGTCCTCGGTGCGGGCCTGCACCTCGGCTAACCGGTGCAGCGCGTCATCGTAAGAGATGCGATAGAACGGCGGCGTGACCCGCTCCAAGGCCCGGATATCCCGCTCGAGCATGGCCAACTCGCTGCGGCGCTCATCCAGGGTCCGCTGGACAATGTAGGAGACAAACTGCTCTTCAATCTCCATGAGTTGATCGAGATCGCAAAAGGCGGCCTCGGGCTCTACCATCCAGAACTCGGTCAGGTGACGGCGGGTCTTGGACTTTTCCGCGCGAAACGTGGGACCAAAGCAGTACACGCGGCCAAAGCTGTAGATATTGGCCTCGTTGTACAACTGACCTGTCTGGGCCAGGTAAGTCGGCTCTCCGAAATAGTCCACCTCAAAGAGCGTGGTGGTCCCCTCACCGGCTGCCGGGGTAAGGATGGGAGTATCCATGTTGATAAAGCCGTTCTGATCCAGCCATTCCCGGATTGCGCGCACGACGGTTGCCCGCACGCGCAGGATTGCCCACTGCCGCGAAGACCGTATCCACAAGTGCCGGTTGTCCAGCAGGAATTCGGGACCGTGCTCCTTGGGAGTGATGGGATACTCGCCGGCAATCTGCACCAACTGCAGGTCGGTGACTCCCAGTTCATAACCGCCCGGCATTCCAGGCGAGCGATCGTCGGCGCGCACCACCCCAGTGACCACCAACGACGACTCCTGGGTCAGACGCCTAGCCGCCTCAAAGACGTCCGCCGGCACGTCCTTTTTGAAAACGACTGCCTGGATGATCCCGGTGCCGTCGCGGACGCGCAGGAACTGCAATTGGCCCTTTCCGGTTTTCAGCGTCAACCAACCGTGGATGGTCACCGTCTCACCCGGGTAGGACGCGATATCAGCAATACGAATCGATCGACTCATCTGATCATCTCCCGATCTCGCGGCATACTAGCAGCGCGAATTGTACCTCACAGACTGGCATCGGCAACCAGATCAGCGGGACGAGGCGCGCGGTGACCTGGTCGGCCAGGATTGGCGCCATTGTGCCGGGACCAACTGAGCCAGCAGAGCTCGCTCGGACGACCCAAACGTGCCCAGGAGCAACAACGCGCCGATGTAGACCGCGGTTCCGGCAACCAACCCCAATGACCAGTGGACCTGCCATCCTGCCCAGCAGGAAAAGGCCATGGCGCCGGCGGCCGCTGCCGGGCGCCAGAGCAATCGCAGCCATGGGACAGCTGCCAGAGCGGGGCGCAGATAATGGTAAAAGGCCAACAGCAGAACCAGCTCAGAAAGGATGGCAATGATAGCCGCCGCCGGGTAGCCAAAACGGGGCAGGAAGAGCATGTTGGCGACCACGTTAAAGCCGACGCCCAGCAAAAACGCCCGGGTCAGCATCCGCTGTTGGCCGAGCGCAATCAGCACATAATTGGTCAGGCTGTTGATCCAGCCGATGGGTATCGACCAGATCAGCAGTTGGAGAGCGTTGGCACCGTGCGGCAGATACTCGGCCCCGCCCAGAATCTGAATCAGGAAATGGGCGACGGCCGTGGTCAGGACTGCCAAAGGCAACGCAATGATCACCAGCATCTTGACCGCCAACTGGTACGTCTCGGCCATCACCTGGCGTGAATCCTTGGCCTGACGGCTCATCAGTGGAAAGATGGCCGCCGTGAACAGCGAAGGCACCAGGTTGAGCGCGTCCACCCATTTGAAAGCCGTGCTGTACCACCCTACCACCGTGTTGCCGCTTGCCAGCCGGGTTCCTCCCAACCGCTCCAACAGCAAGACGTTGACCTTGAAGAACAGCGTAGCCAGCAAGTGATTGAGCATCAAGGGCCAACTCTCGCCCACCATCTGCCACTGCAGATGCCAGTCTAGCTGCAGTCGGGGAACGAAAAACAGGCGGAATGCCAAGGCGGCCAGCAGAACCATGGTCACGAGGTTGACGGTGATGGAAACGCCGGCCAGGCCGACAAAACCACCGCCCACCAGCAGCACCAACGTGCCCAAGGTGACCTTGAGGATGGTGGATATACTGGTCAATGCGGCCGGGATTTCGGCCTTTTCGTACGCATAGAACAGACCGGTGAGGCCGGTGCTGACGCCGCCCGGGATCATGCCCAACACCAGCAGCCAGATGGCCAGCGTGGTGTCCGATGCCAAGGGTGCAGATCCGCGCGCCAGGACCAGGATATACAGGCTCACCGGCAGCGCTGCGCCGACGGCGGTGACCAACCTCAACACAGTCGTGTTCATCAGGTATCGGTTGGCAGACGCCCGGTCTCGGGCCACTTCGCGTGTCAGCAGCGTGTGCAGACCAAAGTTGGCCAGAATCTCAAACCACCCTGCTATATTGATGGCAACGTAATACTTGCCGGAATTCTCCGCACCCAGTATCCGCAAGGCCAGAGCGGCAAACGCCAGGTCGATCATCCGATTCAGGAGGTTGATGCCCATGGGTGCAAGGCTGTTTTTGGCCAGTCGACGGACGGCCGGGTCGGTTGCACTCTCCCGGTATATCGCGCGCCAGAGCCAGACAGCGCAAGCAAAAAGGACGACCATGAGCGCCATGAAACTGCCAAACAGCCCCAGCTTGAAGCTCATGGGTGAATAGCGGAAGCGGACTGACCAGTCGCCCGCGTCCAGCAGAACGCCGCGCAGATTGCCGTCCACCAGCATCACTTCCAGCGCGACCTCGTCACACTGCTCGCAACCAAGCGGCCGCCGGTAGGCTTTCCAGCCCGGGAAAAAGCTGTCGCCCAGCACCAGCCACGAACGTTCGAGCACGCTGGCTTGGACTTTCACCTCCTGGCTGCCGTAATGAGCGATAGTGGCCTCGATCGGCGCGCCGGCGGCGGTCGGTTGGCCGGGTTCGATGCCGGTTGCGGCCGCCGACTCGGGTTGGACGATCACATAGTACCGCGGGTCGTGTTCGGCCATGGCGGCCAACGGCTCGGGAGATATCACGGTGGCGCTTGCAGGCAAGGAGAAAGCGCGGGGCGCAACCGCCAGGTTCTCGTAGACGTGCAGTCCCTCTCCCTGCCACACCAACGAAAGCTTGGGCAGTTCCAGCGTCTCGGCGGTGATGATGTACTTGACGTTGAGCAGGTCCAGGAGTGGGCTGTTGATGCTGGACCACTCCCGAAGCGGTTGGACGCGGTTATACAACAGCTCTAGCTGTGGCTCGATGGCCTCCATATAGTCGACGTATTGCCGGGAGATGATGGAATCATACCCGCGCACGTCCTGCAGGTCGTAAAGCCAAGGGGTGTTGGCGTGCAGCGGCTGCTCACCGTGCGGGTCAAAGGTGGTGAGGCGCCACTGGCCCGGCTGCGCCTTGAGAAACTGAATCAGTGCTGGCTCGGACGCGAGCAGGTTGGGGTCGGCCGCCGGGACAAAGCCCCAGGTGGCTATTGCCAGATCCAGCGCCAAGATCAGCACTGCCAGCAGCTGCCAGCGCCGCGCGCGCCGTGTCGCCAGGTGGAGCACGACCCCGGCCGCGATCAACGTCAGGGCCGTGATGGCCAGCTGGATGCTCGAATAGCTGAAAAAGGCGGCGGTGCTCGGCACTCCTTCTGGCGCTCTGGCCAGTGAGTGAAACACCCGGTCAATCAGCGGCTCAATCTGGGAGTAAAGCGCCCGGGCCAACACCAGGCAGGCGAGGCCCAGCGCTCCGGCCGCCGTGCTCAGGCGTGCCAACCACAAGGTAACCGATCGGCCGGAAGAGTCGGACGCTGCCTGCAACCCCCAACCGGCGAGCAGCGACATACCCAGAGAGAGCGGGAATACCCAACGAAAGGGCGAGTGCGACTGATTGATGATGGGTATGGCGTGGATGATGGCATAAGCCCCGGTGGGAAAGATAAAGGCCAGCGATATCAGACTCAGCAACGCGGCGAACCAGACTGAGGAGCGGCCGATCTGGCTGCGCCGATCAAAGGAACGGATCACCGCGATGACGGCAAACAGAAGCGTGAGCACTCCAACGTACGCGCCGCCCTCGACATAGTTCTTCATGCCCCAGTAGATCTGGTTGATTGGCGCGCCCAGGGCGTTGGAGGTTACCGGGCGCACCTGCCAGGAAAAGAGGTCCAAGTAGGTGTGATGGGTTGGGTTCCCAAAAAAGTTCGGTGCCAGAAACGTGATCAGCCGACGGTAAGGATAGGACCATCCCAACACGTCCGCCAGCGACACCGCCCCTTCACGAAAGTTGTTGCGAACAACCTCGACAAAGGGGATAAGTTGGACGGAGCCCAGGCCGACACCCGCCGCCACCATGGCGGCGATCCAGAACGCCGGTTGGACGGCCTCTCGCACTGCCTGCCTCAGTGACTGGGAATGGGGACGAGTTGCCGGCAGGCCGATCAGGCGCCAACCGGCGTACAACCCCACGACAAGCAGAGTAAAATAGGTGTTCTCCCCGTGGCCGACCAGCAACTGCATGCCAAGACCGGTCGCTCCCAGCGCCGCCCACGGCAGAGACGCCGGCCGGCTAAATGCCGGCCGGCGCCGGATGACCAGTTCCATCATCGCCAACAGAAACGGAAGCCAGGCGGAACCGGCCAGGATCATGGGGAAGGTGATGCTGACCAGCATATAGGCGCACAGCTGGTATACCACCGCGGCTGCCAGTGCGGCCGTCCGGCGCATGTTCAACACGCGTGCCAGCAAGAACATAAAGGCGCCGGCCAGGAAAAGTTGGCTCACCACAAAAACACCGTAAGCGCGAGGCAGAGGCAGCAGCAGGAAAACCAGACCAAAAGGGTAGTACATAGAGTGCTGTCCGGTGGCGGCAAACGGCGCACCGGCAAACAGGTAGGGGTTCCACAGGGGTATCTCGCGGTTGTGCAGGCCCTGCAGGATGAACCGCTTCCAGGCCAAGTTCTGCAGCAGCAGGTCGCTCACCAGTTCGTTATGGGGAACAGCAACCCCATAGGCCTCGGCGTAGGATTGCCACGGCTGCCACTGGAACACGTTGTCGGCCGGGATCAGGGTCCGGTTGCCCAGCGTCACAGGCGCCAGGAGGGCAAGGGGGACGACCAGCAAAACACCCAAGACCAACAGATCGAGGGAAAATCGGCGAAGCAGTCTCATGCCCAGGGCCCTATCCAATGATCGATCCGTTGACCATTGGTCGCTTTGTGGCGGTCAATCGGTAGACGACGGTTCTGGTTTTACCCGGTCGATTGGCGTCAGATGACGGTGGCGCCACCAGACCTCCCATACCCGCCATGCCGCCTCCAGCTTGACTCGCATCGTCATCTTGCTACGGCCGCGGTGGCGATCCTCAAAGTGGATGGGGATTTCCAATATCCGATAGCCCAACCGCTCCGCCACATAGGTCATCTCGACCTGGAAGATGTACCCGTTGGAGCGTATCCGGCTCAGGTCCATGCCCCGCAAGGTGTCGGCTCGCCAGCACTTGAAACCCGCGGTGGCGTCGCGAGTCTGAATGCGCAGGATGGTGCGGGAATAGACGCTGTTCGCCCACCAACTGAGCAAATAACGACCCATGCCCCAGTTTTCGTCCAGGCGGCCGCCGGCCACGTAGCGGGAGCCAATCACCACGTCACAGGCCTCCAGCGCCGTCACCATCTGCGGCAGGTAGAGCGGCGAATGGGAAAAGTCGGCGTCCATCTGGATGATCTGATCCGCTCCCAGCTCGATCGCCCGCCGGAAACCGGCAATGTACGCCGTCCCCAGCCCCGCCTTGCCGGGCCGGTGTATCACGTGGACGGCGCCCGGCCGGCGAAGAGCCAGGTTCTCGGCTACCTCACCCGTGCCGTCGGGCGAGTTGTCGTCGACGATGAGGATTTCCAGCCCGGCGACATCTAGCGCCCAAAGCTCGGCTGCGATGAGGGGCAGGTTGTCCGCCTCGTTGTAGGTGGGGATCACGACCAGGGTTTTCATGGGGTGTCAGGTTGGCCGAGGCCCAGGGCGGTCGTCCGAGTGGCAGACCGTCGGCCGGACTCCTGCCCACCGGGTGCCGACCAGGGTGCACCGGCCGATGACATGCCGCATCAAGTCCTCGTCCAACCGCTGATCGTTACCAACGAGCCACGACCCGGCCGGCGCCGATCCGGTGTCCCAGCAGCGACCAAGGGCGGTGATCCCCGCCGGGCTGAGAGGGACCAACTGGAAACACGTTCACGAACCACGGGGCCGGCTCGTCGGGCGTCTCGGATCCTGTTCAACGGCCACCTCCGCTCCTGCATGGACAAGCGCGGCCGCAAATTGGCCCGGCGCAAGAACTGGGTCTCTGGCATGGTGAGCAGTCAGTCGGTAGGTTACCATAGCGGTATACGGTTGTCAAGCACTGCCCGACGGCCGTCCGACGGGCGTGCCGATCGCCATTGCTCGTCGGGCGCGCCGGCGGTGAGGCAAAGGTCGGACGTGGCGCAAAAAAAGGTGCCCGCCACCCTATTGGGTGGCGGGCACCTGAAGGTGCTCACAATTCTCCGCAGCCGCCTAATTGGGGGGCGGAGACCGGCAAAAGCTTACGGGAGGATCACCGGGCAGGCTACCTCGACTCGCACGTCCCCGTGCACTCCGTAAAAGTTGGCTGCGGGCACAGTCACGCTCGCAGAGCTGCCCGTGATATCGTACTTGTAAGCGAACCCGCCCGGGCTGGGGTTGCCCGAGGGCGCCTCATCGTATCCCTGGATTTTCAGGCTTTCCTCAACGGGGTTGAACGACCAGCCAGGGTTGAGCTCGATGGATATGGTGACCGTGTCGTCTCCATTATCGGTAAATGTCACCCAGCCCGCTTCGTAGGTCTGACCGGCGTAAAAGATCACTTGTTCGGTGGTGTAGGGGGTGAAAGTGGCCCAGTTGCCCGAGTCTATGTATCGCGTGCCATCCGCCCAAGCGGTCTCGTAATCGTAGCAGACCTCCTCCGGATCAGGGTTCCAGCAGAAAGTGACGTGGCTGATACCATAGGGGTTAAGGTTTTTTGGGTTGATTGGTGCATACAGTTCGGTATCGCTGTAGGCCGGTGGAGCATAGAAAAAGACGTTGGCCACCGGGCCACCCTTGACGATGACTGCACCGATGGAATTCGTCGCGATCCAATCAAAGGTGATATCGTTGTCATTGCTGATGGTGATGGAATTCACGTGCTCCAGCACTCCCCACTCATCATAGAACTTGGCGACGTAGATACCATCCATGTAGAAGCCCCCATCGCCCCAAGCATCGATCTTGTAGGCGTACATGTAGTCGCCTACTTGCGAACACTCGAATGCGGCGTTGCCCGACTGCCAGGGGTTGACCAACACCGGCTCCACCGAAGCGGCCAGCGCTACACTGCTGAGCCCCATGGCCAACGCCAGGGCCAGGGTCAAAATCATCCGTGTCTTCATTTCGTATCTCCTTGTGTCTTTCCTTGATTGCTTGCTGTTGGTTCATCCGGGGGTGCCGTGCCCGCGTTCACCCCCTCAGCCCGGCCAGGCGCCCGGGCACTCGATATCCTTCTGCGTCCAACTGGAATTTTCGCTGGTTTTCTCTCGATAAGCTGCCCTCCGTGTAGTCTCCCGCCACCCGGCGCCCGCAGGCGCCCCAGCCGCCCGTCCCCCGGTCTCGCCCGGCGGTTCCGGTTGTCCTCTGTCTCACGCCATCCTCAGAGCCGATAGTACCTTGCTCCTATGGTGTTCATGATTATAATGGGGCCAGCTCGTGAGGCCATTGGACAAAGGGCCTGTCTTGTCTGGGACATTTGTCGTATAGCCCGTATAGGAGGGGTGATGCGGATTCGGGTCCTGATTGCGGACGACCACGGCGTGGTCCGCCAGGGATTGCGGATGTACCTTTCCACGGACCCCGCGTTGGAGGTGGTGGGTGAGGCGGCCAACGGCGCCGAGGCGTTGCGGCTGGCGCACGACCTGAAACCGGACGTGGTGTTGATGGACCTGCTGATGCCGGTCATGGACGGGATCGACGCCACCGAGGCGATTCGCCGCGAGCTGCCTCGGGTGGAGGTGGTGGCCCTGACCAGCGTCCTGGAGGACAGCGCTGTCTATGGGGCGATGCGCGCCGGCGCCATCGGCTATCTGCTCAAGGACACCCAGGCGGACGCCCTGTGCCAGGGGGTCAAGGCCGCGGCCGCCGGACAGGTGCTCATGTCGCCGGCGGTCACCGCCCGGCTGCTGCGCGAGGTGCCGGCTCCCCCGCACACCCAGCCGCTGACGCCGCGGGAGACCGAGGTGCTGCGGGCGCTGGCTGCCGGCATGTCCAACCGTGAGATCGCGGCCACGTTGGTCATTGCCGAAAAGACCGTCCGGGCCCACGTTAGCAAGGTCCTGGCCAAGCTGGGCGTGACCAGCCGGACGCAGGCTGCGCTTCACGCCGTGCGCACCGGCCTGGTGTCGCCCGGGCCGGACAAACCGTGATGGTCAAGCCGGGAAGCGGATGGCGGCAGGCTGGTCAGACCGGGGCGGGAGAGACGTGCCGCCGGCACCCAGATGCCGGATCGGGCGGTGGTGTTGGCAGCCGGGACGCGGGAGCCCGGCCGGGGCGCGGCCGAATCGGTGAATGCCAATGGGCAAATTGATTGACGACGGGACGCCGCTGCGGGTGCTCATCGTCGAGGACTCGGAAGACGATACGCTCTTGATCCTGCGCGAGTTGCGCCGCAGCGGTTTTGCCCCGGTCGCGGATCGGGTGGAGAGCCCGGAAGCGCTGCGGGCGGCGCTGGAGGGGGGCCAGTGGGATGCGGTGATCTGCGACTATGCCATGCCCCGCCTGGACGGCCTGGCGGCGCTGGCCATTTTAGCAGCCACCGCCTTGGACCTGCCGTTCCTGGTGGTCTCGGGCGCCATCGGCGAGGAAGTGGCGGTGGGGGCGATGAAGGCGGGCGCCCATGACTATGTGATGAAGGACAACCTGGCGCGGTTGGGTCCGGCGATGCGGCGCGAGTTGAAGGAGGCAGAGGTCCGGCGGGCGAAAAGGCGGGCGGAAGCGGAGAACGTCGAGCTGTACCAGGAGACGCGGCGGCAAGCCCACCGGTTGGCGGCGCTGCTGGAGATAGGCCAAGACGTTTCGGCCACGCTGCACCTGCCCAGTGTGCTCTTGCGGATCGCGACTCACGCTCGGGAGCTGCTGCAGGCTGACGACAGCGACGTGTACCTGCTGGAGGCCGACGGACGAACGTTACGACCCATCGTGTCGCTGGGCAACTATGCGGAAGAGACGCTGGCGATGTCGCTGGAACTGGGCCGGGGCATCGTCGGGTCGATTGCGCAGAGCGGCGTGGCCGAGTTGGTCGACCACGCGCAGAACGATCCGCGTGCCGTTCAGGTGCCGGGGTCGCCGCCCGAGCCGTACGGCATCATGAGTGCTCCGCTGAGGTACCGCGGGCAGCTTTTGGGCGCCATTTCGGTGGGTCGGCTTGGCGACCGCGAGACCTTCCGCCCGGCGGACCTTCAGTTTCTGCAGAGCCTTGCCCGGCAGGCGGCCATCGCCATTGAGAACGCCCGGTTGTACGGCCAGGCGCGACGCCTGGCGGCGTTGGAGGAGCGGCAAAGGCTGGCCCGGGACCTGCACGACTCGGTCTCGCAGGTGCTGTACGGCGTCGGCCTGGGGGCGCGGACCGCCCACGCCTGGCTGGCTGGCGCCGACATCCCGGCCGAGCTCAAGGCCGGGCTTGAGGAACCGCTGGACTTTCTCCTCTCGCTGGTTGAGGAGGGATTGGCCGAGATGCGGGTGCTCATCCTAGAGCTGCGACCGGACTTGCTGGAACGTCAGGGGCTGGTGGCGGCGTTGGCGCAGCAGGCGACGGCGGCTCGCGTGCGGCACAAGCTGGATGTGCACACCGCGTTCTGCCCGGAGCCGGTTTTGCCCTTTCTGGTCAAGGAGGCGCTGTACCGCATCGCCCAGGAGTCGTTGACCAACGCGGCTATGCATGCCCAGGCCGGCCGGTTGGAGATCCGGCTGGCGCCGGAGGACGAAGGCATCGCGCTCGAGGTGCAGGACGATGGCGTCGGGTTTGATCCCGAGCGCGAGCACCCCGGCCGGCTGGGGCTGCGCTCGATGCGCGAGCGGGCGGCCGAGCTGGGAGGGCACCTGGAGATCGTGAGCTCGCCGGGGCAGGGCGCCCGGGTGCGGGCGTGGGTGCCGCTGGACCCGACGCCTGACGGACCGGGCCCCGGGCAGACTCGCGCAAGCATGCCATCGTAGACCGTGGGTGCGCAACCGGACCCCGGCTCGGGCCCGGCCGGCCCGCTCTACTGGCAAGCTCTGTTCCGCGCCTGAGGGGCGCGGTGGCTTGGCTGCGGCCGCCGGCCGGGTCGTGGATCTCCGGCCGGACCTGGCGTAGCCCGCTGGCGGGGGACCGCTTGTCGGTTGAGCCGGCAGCGGGCTGGCCTCGACCAGGTCGGCCGCGTCGAACCCCTCGAAGAAGCTGCCATACGCCCAGTGGTGTCGACCCGGCGTCACAGGTTGGTGATGTTACCGGTCGGCCGGGTGTGGGCGTCAATGGCGTCCCTCACAGTCTCGTCCGCGTCATAGGCCGCTCGGATGGATAGTGATCGAGTACATGCTGCTTCACCTGGCGCGCCCGCCGGTCCAGATCCGCCACGCCCCGGAACTCGGCTACCCGGTAGGCGCGGAACTCGCTCTGGTAGGCCTCGAGGGGAGTGGTGGGGTCCGGAGAACGGGCAGGGTTGGTCTCGTGCACCAGCAGCGTCTGGCACCGCCAAAGTGACAGGCTGCGCAAGTTGCAATAAAGGTGGTGCCGTGAATCTGGAAACCTGCGAGATTGGTCTCGGCACATACCAACTGGGTGGTGCTGCCCGGTAGGTAGTATGGGGTCCAATTGGCGGTATCCCGGCGGTAACCGGTCACCAGCGCGTGTCGTGTGCGCCCTCCAGGAGCCTGACGGCACCCATCCGGAGAGATTGACATGATGGGTAGGGGGTGTATGATCGGCACTGGAGTGGGAGGCGGAGGGAGGTTGCCCAGCAACCGACTCGTGAATCAGAGGCCGACAGGGAGATCAGACCGTGCTTGATATAGACCAACTGATCGAGATGACCGTTGCGTCCGACCCTCTTCGTGTGCCTGTCCTTCGCTCTGCGATCAGGGCTCTGGGCTTTGCCCCGGGGAGCCGAGGGCTGGACGCCGGATGCGGCGCCGGTTCACCGGGCTTGTTGCTCGCTGAGGCGGTGGGACCCGGCGGGCACGTGACCGGCCTTGACCTGTTGCCAGAGCTCCTGGCTCACGCCGGCAACAGCGCAGACCAGGCCAGCCTTTCCGCCAGGGTCTCTTTCCTGGCGGGAGACGCCAACCGGCTTCCCTTTGAGGACCACTCCTTCGACTGGGCTTGGAGCGCGGATTGCATCGGGTATGCACCCCTGGGGACCCTGCCGCTGCTGAGGGAGCTGGCGCGGGTGGTCAGGCTGGGTGGTCGGGTGGCCATCCTCGCCTGGTCCTCCGAAACGCTTCTGCCGGGACACCCACAACTGGAGGCCGGGCTGAATGCTACCTCGGCCGGGATGGCCCCTTTTGTCGCCGGAAGCAGACCCGAGTCGCATTTCCTGCGGTCGCTGGGCTGGTTCCGCGCCGCCGGCCTGGAGCAACCCGCCGCCCTCACCCTCGCCGGCGGCGCCCACGCCCCGCTGACGGATGAGATGCGTCGGGCGCTCGTCGCCCTTTTCCAGATGCGCTGGCCTGGAGTGGAGCCCGAGCTGGCCCCGGAGGAGCGTGCTGAATACCGGCGTCTCTGCCTGCCCAGTTCACCGGATTTCATCGCGGACGGGCCGGACTACTATGCCTTTTTTACCTACTCGCTGTTTCACGGTCGCGTCAGGCACTGAGCGTTCTTGAGCCGCAGCCATCCTTACACTCGATGTCATGCTGCAGCGCAGCGAAGCATCTCCGTTCTGCGGCCACGCAGACCCGTCCCGCCATCAGGGTGGCATGAGGGCACCGGGCCACGCAGACCCTTTTAGCTGGACGGTTACATGACCCGACCCGGCCGTCGGATCCGCTGGCACTGACGGGCAGTTGACGCGGCATCTACCACGTCCCAGTCGCCCTTAGGCAACTGGGGACGCAGCTCGCGCAGGCAGGTGACCGAACCGGCGCAGGCGAGCGCCCGAACCCGAGTAGGCGGGTTTGGCAGCCTCTGCTGCGGGTTTAACCGTCGGGCGGCGACCGGCGGCGGCGCCGAGAGACCGGCGCACTGACGCCGAGGTGCTGCCCGCGAGTTGCGACGCTCCTGGTGTTCTGGACGCACGAGTGCATTTCCCGGGGCAGCCAATAGCCTCGCCCACTGGACTACGTTGGCCCCAAGAACCGGCCGGCACGGCGGCCGTGATTTGGGCTATGATGTGCACAAGCTAAACCGGATCGAGCGGTGTTTGGTCCGCACCCTGCCCCCCCAACACCTCCACAACCTGGCCGCCGCCAGCGCCTGTCCAGACACCGAGACGCTCGGGTTCGCGAGCGGACCACCGACGCCCCTTGGCCGCCGTGGCTATGCGTCTCCCGGCTGGGCCAATCGCCGGCCACCGGTCCGGCGACCTGGTCGGCCCGATCGGCCGGGTAGCCGTGCGCCGGTCTTGCCGAGAGGAGGCAGAAAGATGAAAGCAAGCGACAGGGTGCTCGCCGGCATCGTCGCCGGCATTGTGCTGTTGGTGGCGTTAGCTCTGGTCCTGACCCTCACGCGGCCGCCGGCCGATTACCAGCCTGAAGACACGCCGGCCGGGGTGACAAACAACTATCTCCTGGCGCTGCTGAACGAAGAACATGAGCGCGCCTATGGCTACCTCTCGCCGCAGATCAAGTGCTACCCGTCCTCGGTCTCCGAGTTCAGCGACGCGGTGCGGAGCTATGCGTACATTTTTGGTGCGAGTGATCAGGGCAGGTCGTGGTCGGTTGAGAACACTACGGTGGGACGATGGAGTGCCGCCGTCAAGGTTTCCGAGCCCCGTTTTCGCGGCGGCGGCCTGTTCGAAACCGGACAGACCTACGAACAGTTCCAAGTCGATCTCGTGCTGGAAGATGAAGGGTGGCGCATCATCAGCGCCGACCGGTACTTTGCCAAATACCAATGGACGAGCGCCAACTGCAAGTGGCGGCGCCGGGCCGGCGGAAACCGTGTAGCCACGAGGGGTGACTGCCATAGCTTCCCTTCGTCCTGAACCAAGCTCAAGGGGGGCATCCGATTTAGCGAATCAACAGGCCGGGTAGCTCAATAGGAGGTACGAGAATGGGCAACGTCCGTCGCTGGTACACCTATGGGATCTGTGCGATTGCTTTGCAGGCGCTCGCGTGGGCCTTGATTAACCTGCTGCGCAACCTATTGCTCTCACCCCTCCGGCCTCAACCGGAGGCGCTCGCCTTTCAGATCGCGGTGATTGTGGTGGGCGGCGCGCTTTACCTGGGCCACTGGCTTTGGGCCCGGCGGTTGACCCGCGCGAGCGATGAAGAGCGCCATGCGACGCTGCGCGGGCTGTATCTCTATGGCATGATGGCTGGGTTCCTCGGTCCGATTCTTCCCAACCTCTACGACCTCCTCCGCACGCTGATGGGTACCAAACGGGTTTGGTCCGGTTATCCGCGTGTGGAATTGACTCCCCGCGAGTGGTCGGTCTATCACCTGATGGCGGTGCTGGTGTTGGGCCTCTGGTGGCTGTACCACTGGATGGAGGTGCGGCAGGAGGGCAAGAGGGAGTCGGATGGCTGGGCAACGGTGCGGCGGTCGTACATCCTGGGGTTCTCCGCCGCCGGGCTGAAAATCACCACTGTGGCTATGATCTCGCTGATTCAGTGGCTGCTGCTGCTGCCGGGCGCCATTTGGAGCAGAGGGGCAGCCAGCCAATCGGTGTTGACGCTCGGTGCCCAGCTACTCATTGGGGTGCCGCTGTGGACCGTCTTTTGGTCCCGGGCGCAGGCGTTGTTCGATGCCGGGAACGCGTCCGAACGCGATTCTGCGCTGCGCAAGGCATACCTCTATCTCGCTGCCTTGATCGGTTCGATGGGATCCATCTATGCCGCTGCTGCGTTGGCAGCCAGCCTGATGCGGAGGTTGCTGGGCTGGAGCGCCGTAGCCCAAGGCAGTGAGGGCGACTATCGGCAGGCGCTATCGATCATTGCAGGCCTGGGGGTGCTGTGGTCTTACCACGCCTATGTGCTTCGCGGGGATGCGGCCAAGGAAGAGACAACCGCGCAAAAAGCGACCGTCCGACACATTTATATCTATCTGGTGGCAGGCGCCGGTCTGCTTGCCCTCGGGATTGGGCTGGGCGGTGAGGTCACTGTGCTGGTGAACACCCTGGCCAGTGGCGGGTTTGGGAACAGCCAACAGGCGGCCTTTGCCTGGGCCACGGCCGCCATCATCGCCGGTCTGCCTGTCCATGTGGTGCAGAGGCGGCGGGCACAGTTGGAGGCCAGGGGGACGGGTCCGGACAGCACCCATGCCCTGCGCTCCGTTCCCAGGCGAATCTACCTTTACCTGTTTCTGTTTGCCGCCGCCCTGGTCGACCTGGGGGCGTTGGTCTTTATTGTGTACAAGATTCTCAGCGCGTTGTTGGGAGGCGAGCCCCTACGGATGGCCGAAATCGCCCAATACATCGGATACGCCGCCATTGGGGCGGCCGTGTGGGTGAGCCATCTGGTGGTGCTGCGTTCCGACCGGCAACTGCTGGCAGCCACGGAAGAGGCCAAGGCCTTGCGTCTGGTGATGCTGGACGCGGAAGGCTCCTCCTTGGGACCCGCGATTGTCCGGGCGCTCGCAGAAAGCGTCGGGGGTGTGGACGTGACGCTGGCGCAAGTGGGACAGGCGGGAACGGCAGACGATTCGGCCGAGGCCGCGCGAGACGAGCTGCTCGGCGCGGCCGATCTGGTTCAGGTCCCATGGCTCCTCCTGCAGGCCGGAAGCGGGGTCCCGGCATCGTTGCCGGGGGCCGTGGCGCGGAGTCCGGTGCGCAAGCTGTTGCTACCCATCTGGAGCGAAGGTTGGGAGTGGGTCGGCGTCGACCGCTGGGAGCCAGACGAGTGGGCGAGAGAGGCGGTCAACGCGGTCGGTCGGGCGGTGGAAGGCCGGCCGATCAAACCCCGGCGGCCGTTAGGCGCCGCGGCCATCGCCTGGATCGTGCTGGGTGGTCTGATGCTGCTATCCGCCTTGGGGGCGGCGATCGCCAACATACTCTAGCAAGTGCCCGGCTGTCTGTACCGGCCGGTTGGTTGGGCCACAACCTGCGTTGGCTGAATGGGTGGGCGCCGCGCGAACGGCACGCCGGGCGGTTGCCGCGGACGTGCCGAGCAGGTGCCATGTCGGCCGTTCGCCACACGATCCGGCGGGCAGAACGAGCACCAAACGCCGCCTGACCCGCGGGGCGGGCTTGAGCAATCGATCGTGCGCCTACTGCTCGCGCGAAAATCGGCCGGATGGCGGAATTGATGCGTCACCAGCCACGTCTGCAAAGGCCGCGCCTCCAAATCATCGCAGGCTGCCCGGAATGACTTGTGAGCGGCGCGAATATCCGGTCCTGCCTCCCCGGGCTGCGGCCAACCACAAACCGATCAGGCCCGCACCGATGCAATTCCGTGCGTCTGGTGGCAGCCACGAGACATGCCGCTGAATCCGCGCGTCAGGTCAGAATTTGTGACAACGCCAGCAGCAGCAAAAAACCCGACAGGAAGCCAAAGGTCGCCTCATGCTCGAAACCATGGCTGTGGCTTTCGGGGATCAGCTCGTCGGACACGACGTAGAGCATCGCCCCGCCCGCGAACGCCAGGCTGAACGGCAAAACAGCCCCGAAAAAGGTGACAAAGACAGCACCCAGCAGGGCGGCCAAGGGCTCGGAGAGCCCAGAGCCAAAGGCCCACGCCAAGTATCGGCGGCGCGGCATGCCACAGGCCCGGAAAGGCCCGGCCACGGCGATGCCCTCCGGTATGTTGTGCAAGGCGATGGCCAGAGCCAGAAGCAGGCCAAGGCGTGGCTCGGCCGCGTAACCAGTGCCCACTGCCAGGCCCTCGGGGATGTTGTGCAGAGTCAGCGCCGAAAAAAGGAGAACTCCACGGCGGTAAGCCATGGGTTGAGTGCACTCGAACGATAGGGGCGTATGCTCGTGCGGGAGCCACCGATCGAAACCAAAAAGGAGAGCGGCTCCGGCGGCCACGCCCAACAGCGCGACCGGTATGTTGCCCAGCGTGACCGCCTCTTGGATGAGTCCGATGGTGGCGATAGCGGTCATCACGCCGGCAGCAAAGCCGAGGAGCGTGTCATAGATGCGCATGTCCAGCCTGGGGAAGGCAGCCACTACACCTCCACCCAAGCCCGTGGCCAGGCCGGCGATGAGACTGAGCAACGCGGCGTTCAGGATTACCATAAGCCGTCCGTGTGATGAGCATCGCCGCGCCTCGAGGCGCAGCCTGTCTCGGAATTCGCTGACGGCACATTGTATGAGAGAACCGTCGAGGGGTCAAGCGGGGGACAGCAGGCGTTGAACACGGCAAAAAGCCAGCCGATGGCGCCCATGCGTCAACAAGAGCCATGACAGGTTTCGAGGTGTGAGCAAACCAGCCGGCACGGGCGTTGGTCAGGAATTGGAGATGGGAAAGCTCATGGTGCGGTTGGTCGGGTGAACGCCCCGTGCCGCAGCATCCTGGGCAGACCGAGTGAGAGCTGCCGCGGAGGCCGCACGCTAGGTGGTTGTGTGGATGATCAGGCACCGCTGCTGCTTGGCATCCGCCAGATCCAGGTTACCCGCCCTGAAGTTTTTTGCGCATGGGTTGAACCGGGAGCCCGTTCCCGTCGAAACTCCACCCGGTCCGCACGCCGGTCGACCTCTTGTAACCCATGGCCAGGTAAAAGGGAACGCCGTAAAGGGTGGCCGCCACCCGGATCACCGTCGATCCCCGCCGAAGGCACTCGGGTTCAAATCGCGCGACCAGCCGCCGCCCAATCCCGTGCCGGTGATGGTCCGCCCGCACAAAGAGGCTGGCCAGCCGATCCTGGCGGCCGCGCAGCACGCCGACGATCTCTCCGTCGTCTTCGGCCACGAACACCATCGCGGACCGGATCACCCCGGCAATCGCCTGTTGATGCGACAGGTCCTCTGACCGGGCATGGCGAAACGGGCCCAAAAAGAGACCCAGCTGGGTGGGCGGCACGAAAGAGAGGTTGAACTCGCTATAGGTATCCGCGATGAGCCGACCCACGCTGGCGGCATCGCCCTCTTGATAGTCACGGATCTTGATCATGGGAGCTCCCTGCAGTGCCGGCCGCGCCTATCGTCGCGTTGGGTTCTATCCAGGACGGCGCATGGTACCCGGGTTCGCTCGGTGGTTGCGTACCGGCAAGCGCATAGAACCCGGTTGGCGGGTGCACGGCCAATCGGCCGCGACCGTTTGAGACTCCTTTGAGGACTGCCTCACAGGGCAATCCTGCAGCAACTGACACGCCACGGTCCGAGTGTATCCGGCCTGCGCAGCCGGCGCAAGCACGTTGGCGCTGCGGCTGCCGTGGCGAGGGAATGTCAACGAATGGGAAGCGAATGACAAAACGACGCAAGCGGGTACCGGCGAGCCCGGTGCGTCACCGACTGCCCGTGCGTGCGGCCGGGCCGTCCGGACCATGGCGGCGCCGGCCGTGGGACCGCCTCCGGCGTGCGGTCGTGTGACGGTATAGCCGGTCGCGGTTGCGGCGGGTCGTCGTGCGCCGGGCGCAACCCCGGCCCAGCGGTGCGTATTGGTGAGCCTATGGGAAGGAGTGAACGATGATAGTTTTCAAACTGCTGGGCAACCTGATCGGAGCGGCGATCTGAGCCGGGCTGATCTACGCCGGGTGCGTACTCTGGCCTTTTCACCTCAACCAGAACCTGGGTATGGTGATCGCTGTTGCGGTGGGCGCCGGGGCCTTGCTGAGCGGGGTGGCGAGCACGATTAGCAGCTGCGCGCCGCCAGGCAGTAACATTCCCCGATGGCCACTGCTGGATGGCAGGCCGTGCATAACGGGGTGGCCATTAAACCGGTGCACGGTCCGGGCGTTTTCCAGGTAAGGTGCGCGGCCAGCCAGGCTCTGACCCACCGTACGCCAACAACGCAAACCAGAGGCCGCCGCCGATGGCGGACCGGTCCTCAGTCGTGTCTGATGCTTTGGGGTCGAGCCTTCCGCTCTGTGTTGCGGGCAGGTGCACCGGCCCGCCTGCGGTTGTGACCTTGGGTCAGATCGTCGCGCCGTAAATCAAACCTCTAGCCCGGTGCCTGGGTAGTATTAGGGTAGCTGTACCCAATCAGATGAGGCCAGATGCCGATGGATTCCTGGGTGCGAAGCACTGGCAAACCAATCCGGTGGTCCATGATCCGGCGCGGCATCACCCACGCCGTCCCGTTCCTGCTGTTGGCGGTCATCTCGGCGTGCCGACCGGGCGGTGCGTCCCACACGGAACAGCCTGCGCGGATTCTGGCGCAGGCGCCAGGTTCCACCGTCGCCGGCTCTTCGGCACGGCTTGAGGAGAAGATTGGCCCGGCCGACCAGCCGTCGGTCGCGCGACCCAGTGCGTCGGCTGGCGGCATGAAGGCAGCGGAGGGCGAGCCCTCGCCAACCATCGACGCTGCGCCGTCAGCCACGACGCCCTGCAGCCCCGTGGATTTGACCGGCATCGACGCGCCAAAAGAGCGCCCGGAAGCGGACGCGCCTCCGCCTGCGACTGACCCGACCAAGACGCCGGCAGTCGTCCAGGGTGACACGCGCAGCCGCTCGGCGGATGGGATGATGGCCGTATATGTTGCCGGCGGGGAGTTTGTGATGGGCAGCTCCGACCATGAGGTGGACCTGGCCCGGGCGCTGTGTGTCCAATACAGCCGCGATCCCAACACCGCGCGGGCGGCCTGTCAGCGGACCGCCTTTGAGAACGAGCAACCGTCGCGCCGGGTGAGATTGGCTGGCTTTTGGATTGACCGCACTGAAGTGACGGTGGGTCAATATCGCCGCTGTGTAGATGATGGCGCATGCACGCCGCCGGTCCGGCTCGATTCGGCCACCAGGGACACGTATTTCGACGACCCGGGTTACCGTGACTATCCGGTGGTGTGGGTCGATCAGGGCCAGGCGACCTCCTATTGCGCCTGGGCCGGCGGCCGGCTGCCGACCGAGTCCGAGTGGGAATATGCTGCCCGCGGCCCGGACTCGCTCCTCTTTCCTTGGGGCGACGTCTTTGACGGCAGCCGCCTGAACTATTGCGATGCAAGCTGCACGGCCGGGCCCAATGACCCGAGCGTGGATGATGGGTACCCCAATACCGCACCCGCGGGAAGCTTTCCGGCGGGCGCCAGTTGGTGTGGGGCGCTGGACCTGGCGGGCAATGTTCGTGAGTGGGTGGCGGATTGGTATGGGCTCTATCCTATCGGACCGCAAACAAACCCGACTGGGCCACCCGTGGGCGATGCGCGGATACCGCGCGGTGGGAGCTGGCTGGATACGCCGGATGATGTGCGCAGCACCAATCGCGGCGCCAACGCGGTTGACTATGCCCGGCATAAGGTGGGTTTCCGTTGCGCGGCCGATGGCTGAGCGGTCGTGGGCACCCGGCCGGCGCATCGGCATCGCGCTGGCGGCTAAGGCGGGAGCAGAGGCGATGCCCGGCCGGTCACCGGGAGCGGTCGGGGTAGGGCTTTGCGTGGAAGTGCTGGCCACCAACCAGGTCCAGCAGACCTGCGCCGGCCACCATGTTCAGAGGGGATCGCCAGACCCCGGCTGCCGCAGCCGGAGCGCCGGTTCTTCAGCCGGCGGACGGGTGGCCCTGACCACACAGGTTTGCGCCCGTCGAGGGCCGCCAGATCTGGCCCCGTCTCCATGCCTGGGGACCTGCAGGCTTGCCTGAACCTGCCAGGCCCTGTCCGGGATGCGCGGTGCCGGATCTGGCACGGTGCATAATTGCCGCATGCCGGTTGTCCATTGAACGGGAGGCGGGCGCACCCGTGGCGGATCGGGGGTGGGTGACCTCATCGCTATTCGACGGATGGCCGTACCAGACTGGACAACCCTTTCGCCGGCCTTTGAACGACAAGGCTGGCGTAGAAAGGATGGGGCCAGACCGTGCCCATCGATGACGACCGGGCGCTGCATCTGATCAAGGAGTGCCAACAGCGGTACCCGGGGCGCCACTTGGCCATTGATGCGCTCAAGGCAGCCGGGTGCTCACAGCACGCAACACGGCCGCGCTGGAGGGCGCAGAAACAGGGTGACGGGAGCCCCGGTGGTGCCCCAAGGTACAAGGTCTGGTCGGCCCTCGACTCCGGCCGGCCGCGAGGAGTCTGGCCATGGCATACAGTGAAGAACCGGCATTTGATCTCCGCGTCTTGAGGGCAGAGGATGATGGATTCAGGCAGTACCTGCAGGGGATACTGAACCAGTATCACTGGATGGCACATCCTCTGTTGGATATGCCAAAAACCGCCAGGTAAATCGTCCGCGTGACCGGCGCAGATGGCTCGGTAGTGGGTGGAGCGCTCCTAAGGGCCTACTGGGGCTGGCTGGAGGTAGGTCTGGTCGGTTAAAAAAGGCGGCGCTCGGGCGTGGGGTGGTGGGACGGCAGTTGATGGCGGTCATCGCAGAACAGGCACGGTAGGAAAGCCACCTCCGGATTTGGGTGGAGACCTTTGAACAGGAGTTTGGGTTCTACCTACGCGTGGGTTACCGGATCGTGGGCAAGCCGGAGGACCATCCTAAAGGGCACAGCTACTATTGCTTGCGCAAAGATCTAGGGTAGGCGGCGAGCCTTCGGTGCAGGCCGGCCAAGCAAGGGCCGGGCAGATCGGAAATGCCGCTTGCCGTGGAGCGCTTGGGATGCCAGTTCGGCCGGAGATCGGGGGGGCTTTGCCGACTGGAAGCGCCAAAGGTGCCGCTAATCGGTGGTCTCGCGCTGCGACCGTGTGGGCGGGACATGGTGATGCCGCTGCTGCATGAGCGTGATACAATGCCCGCCATGCGCGGTCCGGCCCGGCGGGCCATCTGTAGCGGTGCCCGTGGAGGCGCACCACTTTGAAGGTGAGGACCATGACTTGCGTTTTTGTTGCCATGAACCACGAATATGCCACCAGGATTGTGGATGGCTGGAAGTACGCCAACGAGTACGCGATCTATGATTACGCCAACGAGGCCGACCACATGCTGGATTCGGAGGCGTGGGGCCGAGGGATATTCGCGGTCTTGAACCCGGCCGGAGATCTGATGGGCGAGCTCTCCATCGAGTTCTGGGATCAACAGGGGCAGTACACCGAATATGCGGATTTTGCTGATGAGGCGCTGATCAACCAGCGCGACTTGTGGGTTGGCTTTGGGCTCAGGCCAGATCAGGTGGGTCAGGGCTATGGCGCCGATTTTGTGAAGGCATGTGTCGAGTTTGCGGTCCGGCAATGCCGCTATCGAGGCGAATACGCTCGCCTGGGCGTGGCCGAATTCAACCAACGGGCCATCCGGGCCTATGAGAAGGCCGGATTCGAGATCTGTCTTCACACCGTCGGCCAGATCAATGGCCAGACGTACGATTGCGTGCAGATGCGAAAAAGGTTGGCGGCCGCAGCTGGTTAACCTGGCAATCCGCGCGGTGCCGCGCCGGGCGGCACCTATGTGAGCGACGCGGACGGCTGACCGCCAATGCCTGGTGCGCCAGATTTGGGTGTTTCCCGACACGAGCAGGCCACCCCCACCCCACCCCGGCCGCCAGCCTCTTCCCGGTTGCGCAGCGCCTGGTACAATGCTTGTTCCGGCCGGCGCAACGCGACCGGTCGCGGTATGGCAAGATGCATACGTGTGAGATGTCAAGGAATCGGTTAATGGCCGGTCTGCTGATTGCGGGCCTGCTGCTGGCGGGCTGCGGCGCGCTCTCCTGGCGGCAGGACCCGGCGGTGCGAGCGGCCGACCAGGCGTGCCGGGAGCCGGGCCAGACCGATCGGTATGCTTGCATCGAACTGAACGCCTTGCAGTCGCTCAACCCGGAGATCTGCCGGCTGGCGGGCATCGCAGTCCACGACATGTGCCTCCAGGCGGTCTATCAGGCGGCTGATGACCCGGCCGTCTGCGAGCAGCTCTACCTGCAGGGGGTGCGCCCGACCTGCCGCGCCTACTACCAATCGCGGGCCCGCCTCGGCGAGCCAGATGCGGCCGGGCCGGTCTGGCATAGCATTCTGTTCCTGCGCACCCACGCCAGGGCGACCGAACTCTGGACGGTGAACCTGCTCAGCGAGGCAGCCGAACGGCGAGTCCGGCCGGAGCACGTGGTGCAGGACCCGGCCGTCTCGCCGACGGGCGACGCCATCGCCTACGTCCGGGTGACCGGCGACCATGGCGGCGTGGTCTCTGAGTTGTGGTTGGTAGACCCGGAGGGTACAAACCCGCGCCTGCTCTACACGCCGCCGGCCGGCCAGAGCGTGCTCTCCCGACCGACCTGGTTGCCGGAGGGCCGGCAGGTGGCGTTTTTGCAGCACGGCAGTGGTACGCGCAGCCAGCTGCTGGGCATCGCCCTCGGCGGTGGCCAACCGACCACGATCCTGACGGATTGCCTGGATTACGCGCTGTCCCCGGACGGCGCACTGCTGGTCGGCGTGGACCTGGAGCGGCGGCTCGCGATGTACGATCTGTCTGGCGAGTGGATCGGCGACCTGGCGCCGCAGAACATCCGATTGACCGACCTTGGCGAGTTGGCTTTTTCCCCAAGCGCTGGCCAGTTGGCGTTTCGGGCCACCGAGCCGGGCATCGATACCTGGAACTTGTACGTGATGGACTGGTCGGCGCTGTCCGCACGCCGCCTGACCGACCTGAGCGGCTTCCACCCGGCTACTGCCCAGACCGGCCAGGTCAACGGGCTGAGCTGGACGGAGAACGGCGGGCACCTGGTCTATTCGGTGGACGGTGTCGCGGAGCATGCCGGCATCTGGTTGATCAGCCTGGACGGTCTGGTGCGCCGGCGGCTGTACGCCGGGGAGGAAGGTGAGTGGGCAGCGGTGCAGGGACCTTGGTACCAGGCGGCCGGCCGGCCCGTGGGGGCGACCGATGGGTAGGGTTGGTGGCGGCCGGGGTCAGGGTTACTCGCGGCGGTCATAGGCGCCGGTGCAGATAGCTGACCTGACTGTCCACTTGGGGCCAAAGCCTCATGGGTGGGTCCACGGTCGTGCGGGGCCGTGACGGGCAGGTGCCCTGCTTTGCGCTGAGGTCATCTCGGCATGAACCGCAGTTTACAGGGCAATCCACCTATCTGGCAGTTGCCGCCGTGAGGCTCCTTTCCGGGCCAGCAATACGATGGCCCATCAAGAGGCAGACTGCGCCTGCGAGCCTCTTGGCGCGGGACGGCCGCCGCGCAAGGCTTCCGTCATTTGGGGATCTCGGCACACCCTCACCTTCGGCCGAGAATGCCGCATGGCCGCCAACCCGATGACGGGTGGTCACGGCGCGCCTTATGCCCGATCGAGCTACAACTCGGCCGGGTCCTTCCCGACCGATTCGTGGTGACGTGTGGAAAACGCCCGGCGGGAGCTGCGCCGGCCGGGCGTTTACTCTCGGGTGCGCGCCTCCACCCGCGCCAGGTCCTCCAACACGGTGATCAGGGCCGCGTGGTCCCACTCGCCCCGGCCGGCGGCCAGCAGCGCGGAAAATAGCTCCCGCACCAGGCCAGCCACGGGCAGCGGAACTCCGAGCTCGGCGCCGGCCTGGAGGGTGATGTTGAGGTCCTTGAAATGCAGCCGCGCTTTGAAACCGGGCGCAAAGTCTCCCCGGATCACCTTGGGCCCGCGCGCGTCCATCAGACGGCTCTGCGCCAAGCCGCCGCCCAGGACCTGCAGCAGGACCGAGGGGTCAACGCCCGCCTTGGCGCCCAGGACCAACGCCTCCGCCATGCCGGCTATGTGGAGCGCCACCATGATCTGGTTGCAGGCCTTGACGGTTTGACCGGCGCCGGATGGTCCGCAATGGGTGATGGTCTGGCCCAGCGCCTCCAGGACCGGCCGGGCTTGATTGAACACCTCTGCTTCGCCTCCTACCATGATTGAGAGCGTCGCGTCGATGGCGCCCAGTTCGCCGCCGCTGACCGGCGAGTCCAGGCACAAGACCCCCTTTTCCCTCAGCGCAGCCGCCGCGCGAATGGCCACAGCCGGCGCGATCGTGCTCATGTCTACCCAAATGGCGCCCGGCGCGAGCCCATGAATCAGGCCGTCCGGTCCCAGGGCAACCTGCTCCACGTCCGGGCCGTCTGGCAGCATGGTGATGACCAGACCGCTCTGACGTCCTATCTCGGCCGGCGAGTGGGCGGCCCAGGCGCCGGCCTCCACCAATTCCTCCACCGCGCTGCGGCTGCGGTTGTGAACCACTAGCGCATAGCCGCTCCGCAACAGGTTGTGCGCCATCGGTTTGCCCATGATTCCCAGCCCGATGAATCCCACCACCGGTTTTTCCATTGGACACTCCTCTCTCGCCGTTGCCGGCGTGTCAACCGCAGCCCACCAATGGGTACGGCGCGGGCTGATCGGCCAGGTCACCGCGCGCCAGTATAGCAGGCGTGCGGGCGGCTGCCAATCACAGGGCAGGCCATGGCGTCCTCGGGTTGGCAGTTCACGGTGGTCTGCTGACCTCCAGGCGGTCGGCAATGGCTCACGCGTGCCGGCCTGTACGCTTCTCCGATTGCCTGCCCGCCGTCACCTGGTACAATGACGCGGTTGGATTCGTTACTGTCCTGGAGGAACGACCATGCAACAGGATTTGTGGAGACTGCGCCAGGAAAAGCAGTGGACGGTCAACGAGTTGGCGGCACAGTCCGGGGTGCCCGCGCTCTCGATCTACGAATACGAACAAGGCCGCGCTGTGCGCAGCGCTGACCTTCCCAAGCTTGCCCAGGTGCTGGGGGTCCGGCCGGAAGAGATCAAAACCCAATCGGCGCCCAAACCGCGCAAAGCGCGGCCTGCCGGCCGGACCGCTGCGCGTCCGGCGTCTCCTGCTCCAGAATTGCAGCCGGCCACCACCACGCAGGTGCAACACCTGGTGGCGCTATCCATTCGGCTGGGGGAATCCCGCGAGCACCTGGAGGAAAAGGTCGGGCAACCGTTGGACCGGCTGACGCGAGTGGAGATCAGCAGATGGCTGACGGACTATGCTGCCGCCATCAAGGAACGCAAGGCCCAGATTGCCGCCGACCCGGCCGGAGCCAAGCGCTGGCGGGCGCATCTGCCGGAGGGGGTTGACGGGTACGAGTTGACCTACCTGACCGAGCAACGCAAGGCTGGCCATCCGGTGACCTTTACGCTCTTTGACGGTCAGCGGTTGACCGGCCGAATCCTCGGCTTTGGCCCGTACAGCATCACCATCCGCACCGACTCGGGAACGGAGACGACCCTGCAAAAGCTGGCCATTGCCTACTATGCCGTGGCGGCCGGGGGAGACGAGCCGACATGAGCCTGGGCGACCACCTCCGGTTTCTCCGTGCCATGAAGGGTGGGGTGGGCACGGCCACCATCGCCCGCGCGATCGGGTTGGAGCGACCGTGGCCCATCAACGAGATCGAGGTCCGTTACCGCGAAACCGGCGCTGACGAACTGGTCGGCCGGTTGGCCGAGTACTTGAGCCGGCCGGTAGAGGAGCTATTCTGGCACCGTGAGCGCAGCCGGACAATGCTCACTCGGCACATCCAACACGCACTCCAGCACGCTCAACCGATAGTCCTCCACCTGCGCTCGGGCGAGACGCTATCCGGCCTGCCGGCCTGGTGGGATCTGGGCAGCATAGGGCTGGTGGTGGAAGGAGAAGCCCAGTTGACCGTGGTGCAGCGGCACGCGGTGATTGACTGGGGCTAGGAGCGCGTGGGCGGCGGCGCCGACCGGCCGGCAAGCCATTGCGCCAAGATCTGGTGCGTGCTGGCAAAGGCGAGTTCGGGTAACTCGTCGGGACCGAAAAAGCGGGCGGCGTCCGCGTCGTCGGCCGGGCTGAGGGCCTGGGTGAGCGCGCGGCCGGCATAGACAATCAGGATGTCCGCGCCCTCGGCGTGCTCCTGGCCGTAATACAGGTCCACCAGGCCGGTGATCTCCACCTCCAGTCCGGTCTCCTCGAGGCATTCCCGCGCGGCCGCCAAGCGGGGGTCCTCGCCGCAGTCCACAAAACCACCCGGCAGAGTCCAGCGGCCGCTGCCCGGGTTCCAGACCCGGCGCACCAAAAGCACCCGGCCATCGTGCTCTACCAGGGCTACCGAAGCCACCTTGGGGTCGCAATAGTGGACAAAGTGGCAGGCGGGACAGGCCGGTCGCTCCTTGCTGTTGGCGAGCCGGCTCTCCAGCCGAGCGCCGCACACCGGGCAAAAGCTCATGGGATAGTGCCGGGCCATGGCTACCACCCGGCGCGACGCGCCAACAGGGTGCCGCCCAGCAGGAGCAAGGCCAGCATCCCGGTTGCCCATCGCGCCAGCGGCTCCCAGTTCACCGGCTGGTCCGGCTCTGCCGGCTCGGCCATCAGCGGCGCAAGAGCCTCTTTGGGCGTCGTGGTGTCGACCGGCCTCAGCGCCGGCGTCGTGGCTGGCAGAGGGCTGATCAATTCCGCAGTGCCGGTGGGGACCGCGTAGGCCTGCTGCGCCAGCTCGGCCGCCGCCGCGGTTGCCGTCATTGTGTCACCCGCCGTTGCGCCCAACATGCCGTCGCCTGAGTCAGCCGCCTCGGCCGCTGGCGGAGCGGCGGCGACCGCCGCCGCCGTCGGCAGGGGCGCGGCAGTGGACGTCGGCGATGAGGACTCGGCCGGCGCTCCGGCAACGTTCCTGGCCACGGCTTCCGATTCTGGCGCAACCGCCAGCTCCACCTGCCGCGTCACCGGCACGTGAATTGTGTCGGCACCCGGTCCTGCCACGGCCTTTTCTGCCGCTGGTTCCGGCGCCTGAAGGCCGAATGTTGTCTCTACAGCTACAACCTGTTCATCGTTGGCTGCCTGCGGCGCGAATTCCATGGCGACCGACTCGGGAGCCTGGGCCGCCCTGGGGCCAACGCCGGAGGGCAGGGTGCCCGCGGTGATCACCAGGAAAAGCAGCGTGGCAGCGACGGTGGCTGCCCTCAGAGCCGGATACAGGTGGAGGGACCTGGGCTGCACCCGGGCGTACACCGCCGGATTGAGCGTGAACGACCGCGGCAGCGGGGCCATTGGTGTGCTGCGCAGCAACCGGACGGTCTGGAGCAGCATTTCGTGCTCGGCCCGAAGCGCTGCGTCCTGCTGCAACCGCGCATTCAGGCGGGCGCGCTCGTCCGGCCGGAGCGCTCCGTCGATCAGCGCCGATAGCGCCTCACGATCCCGCTCCGTGCTGCTGGTCTTATCCCGCGAAAACCACCTGAACATCAATCTAATCCATCGTGCCTGTTGGCTCGTTCGTCTTGGAGTTAAGACGATACCGGCCGGGGATAAGTTCCCCCTTGCTCCGGAGGCAATCGCGCAGCCGGGCCCGAGCCCGGCTCAACCGCGATTTGACGGTGCCTAGGGATATCCGCGCGATGGCGGTGATCTCCTCGTAAGAGTACCCCTGAACGTCCGAAAGGATGGCGGTCATGCGTTGGTCCGGCGGCAGGCGATTCAGGCAATCCTGGATCGCCTGCGCCAGCTCGTTCCGCTGCGCATAGGACTCGGGGGATTCGGTCTGGGCGGTCAGCGCCGGGTTGGCGTCCTCCTCCACCACATACAGCGCCTCGAGCGAGGTTTGGCGTTGGCGCTGGTGGCGGCGTAGCTCGTCGTAGCAGAGGTTGGTGGCGATCCGCAAGAGCCAGGCTTTGAACGATCCGCCCTGAAAACGGCGAATGTTCTTGTACGCCCGAATAAACGTATCCTGGGTCGCATCGGCCGCCGATTCGCGCTCACCCATCATGCGGTAGGCGAGGTTGTACACCAGGGTCTGGTAGTGCAAGACCAGCGAGTTGAATGCCTGGAGATCACCCCGGCGGGCTTGCTGAATCAGGGAGGACTCATCCATTTGGGTTGACGGAACTACCGATCTCCCGTATACTATGGACCGAGCCGAAGTGGCGGAACTGGCAGACGCGCACGACTCAAACTCGTGTGAGCTTAGCTCGTGTGGGTTCGATTCCCACCTTCGGCATGCTATCCGATTATAAACGGCCACCGGCATTGGGGCAAGTCTATTGTGGGGCTATCGCGGGATAGCCCGGTTTGGTAGTGCGCAAAATCGTTCTCCTCTCATTGGCCGCGATGGCGGTTGGCCTGGCCCTGGGGTTGGTGCTGGGCTGGGTGGTGTGGCCGGTCCAATATTACGACACCGATTTCGCCTCGTTGCATCCGGAGCACCGACTCGATTACGTGCTGATGGTAGCGGCCGTCTATCAGGATGACGGCGATTGGCCCCGGGCGCTGACCCGGTTGCAGGCGTTGGATGAACCTGACCTGCCGGGTTGGGTGCGTGACCTGACGCACCGGGCTATAGCCGAGGCACGTGACCTGTCACAGATACGCCGGCTGGTCGCGTTATCCTCTGCCCTGGGAGTCCGGAGTGACCTGATGGAGCCGTTTGCCCGTGACTAATAGCCGGTTTTGGGTTGGCCAACCCGTTGTGCTGGCGGCCAGCCTCGCTCTGGGAGTGGTACTGGGCCTGGTGTACGCCTGGCTCATTGCTCCGGTCCACTATGTTGACACCGCACCGGATCGATTGCGCACCGACCTCAAAGAAGAGTACATCGTGTTGGCCAGCGAGGCGTTCGCGGCTGACGGCGATTGGCCGGCTTTGGAGCAACGGCTGGGTGCGCTACATGAACCTGACTGGGCGGGATCAGTGCGGACGCTTGCCGGCAAGGCGATCGCTGAAGGGCGGCCGGTGGGCGTTGTGCGCAGCCTAGCGGTCGTCGCGCAACGCCTCGGGTTGGAGGATCCGGCTTTCGCTCCATTTGCACCCCTTCCGTCGCCTACCGTGAAAGCCACGTCGACGCCCGGCGCTTTAGCGTCGCAACCCAGCCCAACCCCGCCGCGCTTGCCGAGTGCTAGTGCAACTGCCTGGCCTACCAGCACAGCCCCTCCGCCACCACGCCCCACGGCCACTCCGGGCGTGAATTACCGCTTGGTGACCCAGCAAGGGATCTGTGACCCGGATCGGCCGGAGCCGTTGCTGCAAGTGGTGGTGCGCGACTCCCAGGGCAACCACCTGCCCGGTGTTCAGGTCCTGGTGGGTTGGGACGGTGGATCCTCGCGGCTGCACACCGGACTCAAGCCGGAGCTGGGCTGGGGATATGCCGACCTAGTCATGCAGGCCGACCACGTCTACCAGGTCCGGTTGGCAGCCGGAAGCGAAATCGTGAACGGGATCTCGGCCTCGCCCTGCAACAGCCGAGCGGGCGAGCGCCTGCTCTCAATACGCCTGATCTTTGAGCGGATCCGCTGACCGCAATCGGCGGCCACGAACCCGGATACGGGCGTCGTCACCGCGTTCATCAACACGGTCTGCCCGGGCGGAACACACGACTGCGAGAACTTAACCGAGCAGCTCGACGCTTCTTCAGCTGTGCTGTACAATCCGCCATATCTGACCAAGTGTGCGCTGACTGCCTCAGGACGAAAGGTGATTGGTATGAACAGGGTGTTAAATATTGCACATCGCGGAGCCCGCAGCCTGGCGCCCGAGAACACGCTGTCCGCGGCGCGAAAAGCGTTGTCCCTGGGCGCCGATCTCTGGGAGACGGACGTCCTGGTGACCTGGGATGGGGAACTGGTTTTGCTCCACGATGACACGCTGGCGCGCACCACCAATGTGGCCGACCGTTTTCCCGAACGCACCCCTTGGGCCGTCACCGCCTTCACACTGGCCGAGGTCCGTTCGTTGGATGTGGGTTCCTGGTTTGTGGAGCACGATCCATTTGGTCAGATTGCGGCCGGCGCGGTGACCCCGGGCGAGCTACTGTCCTTCGTCTGTCAGAGCATCCCGACGCTCCGCGAGGCACTCGAGTTTACCCGCGATGCCGGCTGGACGATCAATCTGGAACTCAAGCCCATCCCTGAGCCGATGGACCGTTTCCCGGTGGTGGAACGGGTGCTGGCGACTATCGACGACGTCGGGATGGATGCCGACCAGGTCATCATCTCCTCCTTTCACCATGACTGGCTGCACGAGGTCCGGCAACGGCGGCCGGGTATGGTGGTCCAGGCGCTGGTGGGAGACCTGATCAGCGCGATTCGCAATCCCGAGTTCACCACCTACAATGCCTGGGATCTGATGGTGGACGAGGATCAGATCCGGCAGGCGGTCGGCCACAACCTGGTGGTCAACCTCTTTACGGTCAACGACGAGGACGACATGCGCCGGTGGATCGCGGCCGGGGTGACCGGGCTGTTCACCGATTTTCCTCAGCGGCTGCGATCCGTCTTGGCCGAATCGCGCTGAGGCCGGTCAACCGAACCTAGGTTGCCAGGCTTTTGGCGAGGCGACCGCTGCGGTTGGCGCGCTGTTCCCGCCAGGCAAGCCAGACTGCCTCGACCAGCGCGGAGAGCATCGTCGCGATGGAACCGATGGCGACACCCGAGAGTGAACCTACGCGGGGACCAACCAGGACCACCAGCGCCACCCCGCCCAGCGCAATCAACATTGCAGTGCGCGCGTCTTGGGTGCGTTCCTGTCCGATGGCAGTTCCTCGCCAGAGCGCCTGCAGACTCTGAATCAGCGGAAGCGCTGCGGTCCACCGAAGCGCGACGACCACCATGGGTTCGATATCGGCCGGCATGTTGAACAGGACCCTGAGCGTCGGATGAACCAGCGGGGTGTATGCGACCAACACCAACAACGCGCTCAAGAAGAGACCGGTGCCCCAGACAAACCGCCGCACCTGGGCCAGCGACGGGGGAGTGCGCCCTTTGGCGATGGCGACCTGCTCCAATCCCAAGGTCACGCCGAACGGCAGCATGGAAAAACTCCAGGCAATGGACCAGGCAGCCAATGACCGCTGGGGCAACAGCGCCGCGGCAATGCCGGCGTTCATGAGCGGTCGGCTGACCTGCCTCATCAGGGTCATGACAGCCAGAGGTTGATAGTACCCGGCCAACCATCTCCAGGAGAAAACCGGCTCACCCGCGCTGGAGGGCAATTGGCGTACCACTGCCAGCGCGGGCCCGGTGATGACCAGCGACTCGGCCAGCACGGCGATCTGCATGGCGATGGCGCTGATGGTAAGCATCCGGTTGGGCGCGATGGCACTGCCGACGGCCAAGGTGACCGCCAACGCGAGGATGCGCGCCACCGTGGCGGCGGTGACCACCGGGGTCCGGTCATGGGCGATGAGAACCCCCTGCAACGTTCGTCGCCACGCGATGGGCAGAGGCCAGAGCGCCATGATCGCCTGGGCGGGACGTGCCGCCGCAGCCACCTCGGGCGGGATGTTCATCAGGTCGACCAGCAACCAACCATAAAGCGGCGTCAACGAGATCACCAAGCCGATGGTCACCACCGTGCCCGCCAAGACAACGGTAAACTGCAGCAGGCGCCGAACCGAAGCCTGGGTCTGAGCCAGGGCGGTAGAGACCGAAAGCAGCATCAAAACCGGAGCCTCAATGACCAGGGCAACGGCAAACATGACGTTGAACGCGGCCAGTTGGAGTTCGGCGCTGGGCCCACGGGAAATGGCCGAGTTGATGATCAGGGGCTCCAGGGTCATCAGTGAGCTGCTGACGGCGAGGGGAAAGAAAAAGAGCAATAGCTGGGCATAACCGGGCATTCTCGGCCGGACGGGCTGGCTGACGGCTACGCTCTTCATCGCGCTCATGCTACCCTATCCGGCCGGGTTGTCAAGAGTTGGTGCGCGTCCTCACCATCTGTTAGAATACTGCCCGTCGTAACCACCAATACGATCCAGAGGAATGAACTATGGAGTCGCCGATGATGATCACTGCCGCCGCGGTGCAGATGGCGCCCAGATTGGGCGACCTGACCCAAAACCGGAATGCCATTCTGGACTGGTTGGAGCAGGCAGCCGCGCAGGGCGCCGATCTGGTCGTCTTTCCCGAGTGCGCCCTCTCGGGGTATGTGTTCCAGAACCGCGTCGAGGGAATGGCAGCCGCCGAGCCAGTCCCGGGACCTTCCTCGGCGGCGTTGGTGCAAGCGTGTCAGGACCTGAACCTCTGTGCAGTTGTGGGTATGCTGGAGGTGGAGGGGGATGCACTGTACAACACTGCTTTGGTGGCTGGCCAAGGCCGGATACTCGGGAGGTATCGCAAGGCGCACCTACCGTTTCTGGGTGTGGATCGGTACGCCAACCGCGGCCCCTCTTTGGACGTCGTGCGGACTCGGGCCGGAGTTCTTGGGCCGCTCATCTGTTATGACATGCGGTTTCCAGAGGCGCCTCGGGTGCTTGCGCTCCTGGGAGCAGAGATCATCGTGCATCCGACCAATTGGCCCAATTCGTCGGTCGATTTTCCCGGGTTTGTCACCAAGGCAACTGCCCGCAGTAGCCAGGTCTTTGTCATATCGGCCGACCGGGTGGGAACGGAGCGCGGCACGACCTTTCTGGGCCGAAGCCAGATCATTGCGCCCAGCGGTCAGCCCCTGGCAGAAGCTGACGACCATAGCGAGATGATCATCACGGCCGGGTTGGAACTGGGGCTGGCTCACCGGAAAAAGCTTGTGATGGTTCCCGGCGAGTTTGAGATGGACCTGTTCGGCGACCGCCGTCCAGAGCTGTACGGGCGGTTGATGCAGTAAGTTTGACGCTCGTTGGGGGGAGGTTGCTGCCCTGGCGCACTTTGCCCAAGGGGACTTGTTCGGCCGGTTTCAGCAGAGCTTTGCTCCTGTGGTCGTCAATGAACAGCGTGATCGGTCACGCCGAGCCACGGTGGCAACAAGGCCTGCGCCCAAGCAGATTGTGGGTGCCGGCCGGTCACTGCGTCAACTGCGGAGCGGTTGGGCTTCGGCCGGTCAGCAGACGGCACCGTGCGGTGCTGTGGGCCAGCAACCGCGGGCCGCGAACGCCGATCTAGCGGTCCTCCTCCCAATCGTCATCCAGATCCAGATCGTCAAAGACGTCCTCGCCGTCAGTGGTTGACGCCTCCAGCCAGTCAGACTCTAGATATTCGTCGGACGCAACCTTGCGGATGCTGAGCGACAGCCGCCGCCGTTGGGTGTCCACACCGATGACTCGCGCCGTCACCAACTGTCCCTTTTTGAGCACGTCTCCCGGGTGGGTGATTCGTTCCTCGGAAACCTCAGAGATGTGAATAAGGCCCTCCACCTCAGCCATGGCGATCGGCCGGGCAAAAGCGCCAAACGCGGTGAGGTTGGTGATGGTGGCCTCGATCAGTTTCCCTACTGGCAACTGCTCCGCTACGGCCAACCAGGGGTCCTCATCCAGCCGTTTGATGCTCAGGCCGATGCGTTCCTGATCCGGGTCCACGCTGAGAACATAGACCTGCACCTCGTCTCCGACGCTCACCACCTCTTTCGGATGGCTGATCGGGCGCCATGAGAGCTCAGACACGTGGACCAGGCCGTCCAACCCACCCAGGTCCACAAAAGCGCCGAAATCTGCCAGGTTGCTCACCCGGCCGGTGCGAATCTGTCCTTCGTGTAGGTCGTCGAGCAATTGGGCGCGGTCGCGAGCGCGGCGCTCGCGGACAGCCGCGCGCTCTGAAAAGATCAACCGGTTCTGCTCTCTATCGACCTCGATGACCTTGAACCAGATGGGCTTGCCGATCAACGGCGACCATCGCTCGCTGGGTGTGGCTGCGCCACCCGGGCCCTGCCGGGCGCTCTCCAACTGTGAGCTGGGCACAAAGCCCCGCAATTTCCCCAACTCCACCAACAGGCCACCCCGGTTGTACCCGACGATGGTGCTCTCCAAAGCCTGCCTGCTCTGCATCAGTGCTTCGGCCCGACGCCAATCTACCTCCTCCCGTGCTTGCTCCAACGAAAGGATCAGGTTGTGCTCTCGGTCCCGGGTGGTGACCACATAGACCAGCACCTTGGCGCCCACCGTGAGTTGGTCCCGGTCCTGGGGAGACATCGAAGCCAGTTCGCGTGGATCAATCAACCCTTCCGACTTGCCGTGGATGTCTACCAGGACGCCGTCCGGATTGACACTGACAATGATGCCGTCCAGCACGTCGCCCTGGTGGGCTACCTGCACCGCATCATGGTCGCCCAGCCAGTCCGCGGCGGGTTCGGGCGGCGGCGCCGTCCGCAGCGCGGCGTATTCCTGGGCATCGCGTGGGTCGGCCACTGTATTCGGGGTTGATTCTTCTGTCATCAGGACTCCTGTGCGTTCGCCAGAGGCGGACACCGGTCGGCTGGTTACCTCGACCGACGAGCTGGCCGAAGAACTTGTGGGCGTCACGCTGTTGACCTCTAGGCATGCTTCATCACGCATTCTATCACACGAAACCAGACTGTCAACCGGGGAGGCCGGGCAGCCGAGCGACGTCTCCAGAAAGGTTGGGGGTGGCGCCACGGGCCACTACTCGGTGGCCGGACCTGCTGAGACGCGTCGCCATCGATCTGACAAAGGGTCCGTGCCACAGGCCGGGGTGAGCGGTTGCGCCTTTGGCGGTCCGGCCGGCCACCTCCAGTCCGGTTCGGCACGATTTCCCCCGCCGGGACGTCAGATAGCGCCCAAGAGCATGGGTTGTTCAACGCGAGAGCAGAGCACCACGTCTCCGACCTGGGCCGTGGCCGAACTCGCAAACCTGACGAGATGGCTTTCAACCGCCACGCGGGTCGGGTACGAGGCAGTCGGTGCCGGAAGGGGCGTATCCGGAGGCGGTCATTTCTGCGACGAGTTGAATAACATTGGCGTGGCTGCCGCACCCGCCCCGGTCGTCGACAGGCCTCAAGGGCGGCTGGCCGGCGCCAGAGCCATGAACCCGGCCAGCATATCGGCCCCGGAGGTTGCGCCCAGCCTCATTACCGACTGGACGGCCGTCTTGACCCGCGCCGTTCCCGAAGCCAGCTCGGCCAGGAGCCGGTGCCACGCCGGGGTGCATTCACCGGCCGCGGCCGCCTGCAGCCACGCGGCCGATAGCATGGTGGTGCGCGGAGCGGCCGCCACAGCGATCGGTTGGCAAAAAGCCGTCGGGTCGGGGTGGGCCAACCACGCGGCCAGCATGGCGCCGCACAGATAGTCGTCCCCGGCCGGCGTGAGGCCGGGTCCCCACCCGGCCAACTGCTCCGCGGCCCAATGCAGGCCGGTCAAGTCACCCGCCCAACCGGCCCGCAGCGCAACAACTGCGTTCGCCAGCCGTTGGGCGCGGTTGCTTACCACATGGTCGTCAATCGCTGCCTGACCCGTTACTGCCAGAAGGCTCCCGGCGGGGGCCAGAGCGATGAACCGCTTGTCCGTTCCCAGGTGCGCCCACATTCTCGCCTGCAGCGGGCGCAGCCTTTCCCAACCTGGCCGGGGTTCCCAGGCGGTGGCCCCTGACAGGTCCACGACCATTGGACCGGTGCGCAAACAGTCCGGCGTGGCCTCGGCTGGCGTGTTCGGCTCCGCCAACTGGAAGGGAAGCATGCTATGGGTCGGCGCCAGCACGATGTTGAGCGGACCGTCCCCCACTGCGGAACTGACCAGCGCGATGACTTGGCCCGATGACCCGACCAGGTTGCAGGCCTGTTCAAACGCCGCCAGCACGCGCCAATCGTTTGCCGACCGGGTGGCAAGCTGTTCACGAACGGGCCGGCTGACCGACCGCGCCGCCAGGTACCAGGTCATGTCATCAGGCGCATCACGTCCGGAAAGAGCAACCCGTTGGTGCCGATGGCGGAACCGGTCCATATCGTAGGGTTGCCTTGCCAGTCGGTCAGGGTACCGCCCGCCTCTTCCAGGATCACCTGCAGCGGGGCGCTGTCCCACACCGCCATGGCCGGGTCCACCATGATCTCGGCCCGGCCGGTGGCCACTAACGCATAGCCGTAAGCGTCACCCCAGGTTCGCTGAATGTAGGTCGCGTCGCGCAGACGCTCCCACGCCTCGGCCTGACCCGGTTTTTCCATCTGGTTCAGGCAGGTGATCAGCGCCACTGCCTGGCCAAGATCGCTCACGGCCGAGACCCGCGCACGCCGGCCGTTCCAGAAGCAGCCGGCGCCGGCGGCCGCGTAGACGGTTTCGCCCAGCGCAGGCAGGTGAATGACGCCCACCACCGGCCGTTGCGTCTGCCCGTCAACCAGGGCCAGCAGCGTTGCATACAGGGGCACGCCACAGACAAAGGACCGGGTACCATCGATCGGGTCTATGACCCAGGTGAGACCGGTCAGGTCGCCCTGTTGCCCGTACTCCTCGCCGATGATGGCATGGTCGGGCCATCGCTGCGATATTCGCCGGCGTATCTCCCCTTCCGACTCCCGGTCGGCTGCGGTCACGGGCGTATTGTCTGGCTTGCGGTCCTCGGCCAGCGGGCGCTGAAAATAGCCCAGGGTGATCCGGCCGGCCGCCCAGGTGGCCTCCAGGGCGAACTCAAGGTAGGGTCGCAGGTCCATGATCGTTTTTCACGCCTCACGCTCGGCTAACTCGTGCAGCATTGCCCGGTGATAGTCCCGGGATATGGGGTAGCGCCAGGCAAAAAGTATAGAGAGCGCCAGCAGGATCGCCGGCACCAGGCCGACAAACATCCTAATTGCCTGCACTGCGCTCGCGGGTTGGACGGGAAGCGGTACCCCGGCCAGAGGGGTGATGTACCCGGTACGGGCCAGCGCCTGGCCCATGGCCCAGATCGCCAGGCCGGTGCCCAGTTTCTGGAAAAAGGAGGCAAATGCATAATAGGACCCTTCCCGCCGCTGTCCGGTCTCAAGCTGGTCGTGTTCGATGATGTCCGGCAGCATGGACCAGGGGACCACATAGGCAGTGGCTATCCCCAACCCGGAGAGCGCCGCCAGAAGGTAGCCCAGCGCCACCTGGTCGGGCCTGAGACCGGCGATGAACAGGAGAACGACCATCCAACTGGCGGTGCCGATCACGAACGCGCGCCTCTTGTCCAACCGTCGCGCCAGCCAGACGACAATAGGGATGAAAGCGATGGCCGAACCCTGGGCCACCAACACGAAATAGTTGGCCTGCTCGGGTACCCGCAGATGGTAGCTGGCAAAGTAGACCAGCACCGCCGAGAGGATGCTAGCGGTTGTCCAACTCAGGAGGTAAAGGCCCATGACAAGCCGAAAAGGTCGGTTGCGCAGCGTGTACGCCAAGGCCTGCCGGAACGCAAGCGGCCGTTGCGGCGCCGTGGCGGTGAGTCCTCGCGTCACCCGAAAAACGATCAGGGGAGGAACGATGGAAACCAGGCCGAGCGCGACCCCCACCAATGCATATAGCAGGCGGCGGTCGGTGATGTACCAACCCAACACAGTGGCCAGGATGATGGCGCCCAGCGTGCCAGCGATGGAAAACACCATGCGGTAGCCATTCAGTGCGCTTCTCTCGTCGTAATCTGCTGTCAGTTCGGGCGTCAGTGCGTTGTAACCCACATGGACCGCGGTGAAAGCGGTGTCGAACAGGATAAAGGTCACAGCATAGTACAAGGTGAGTCCCACGGGGTCCAACGGCGGGACCAGCCACATGAGCATGAAAGCCAGACCCAGCGGCGCCGCGCCAAATAGCAGCAGGACCCGGCGCCGGCCCCAGCGGCTGCGTATACGGTCAGAGAGCAGGCCAAACAGCGGGTCGTTGACGGCGTCCCACACCCTGCCGGCCGCGACGGCCCAGGCGGCATAGTCCGGCCGAAGCCCGGCGACGTCGGTCAGAAAATAGAGCTGGAAGAACATGATGATGGCCAGCGGGATGCTGGTGCTCAGATCGCCGGTGCTGAAAAGCACTTTGAGTCGAACGGGCAATCGGACCGACGGGGTTGTGGCGCTCATGGCATCTCCTAATCCGTTTCCGGGTTGGGTGTACAATTCACCAGTGATAGGGGAAAGACGTCCAGCATGACCGCCGCCTGCAGGTTTTTGGGCAGTCGGGTGCCGGCCGGAATGCAAAGACTGGCGGAGGTCAACTGGCCGCGATCATCCGCCGTGGCGGAAAGGTTGGCATGGTAATCCAGAGGGACTGCCTCGGTGCGGTCCCCGTCAAGCAGCAACAATGCCGGCCGGTGTTCCTCCAGCGGGTATTCGAAGCCGGGTTGCAGGGCAAACGTGGCTGATGCCTGGCCATCGCGATGGCGTTTGGGCGCAGTGAATGAAAAGCCAGCAAGATCGACGCCGGCCGGCCGGCGGTTCGCAGGGCCGGTGGGGTCATACCGGCGGGAGAGGTAGGTTCCCTTCGCCACCAGCTTTTTCCAGCCTCGGTTGGCCAACCCCGCCAGGACCAACAGGGGGCCGAAGGTAGGAATGGAGAGCACCCGGGTCTCGGCATACGCCGTCGCACCCCGGCCGACGCTCAGGTCAGAACCCAATGTGCCGCGCAGTTCGAAAAGATCAAATGGAATCGGAATACCGGTGATTTTCATGGAAAAGCGCCGGTTGGTTACGATGAACGAACTACGGCGAAAGCGGCCGGAGAGCGGTAACGCGAAATCTGACCGCGGGTCCGCCACGAGCGTGCCCTCCTGATTACGCCGGCCGCCGATGGCCCACAGAACGCAGCGCCCCTCGGCCGACACGGCGACCGTCCCGATGATCCAGTCCATGTAGTCGAACCCGATCTGGTTCAGGCTGGGCAGCATCGTGGGGATCGGAACGGCCAATCGCGTCCATTCGATGGCGCTGACCTGGTCTTCACCCACCACCAGCGGCCAGTCCTCAGGCACTGCCTCGACCTGCAGCGGCAAGGTGGCAGACACCTTACCGCAGCGGCGGCCGCCGATGGTGAGGTTGCCTATGGAGAGCCCGCCCCGATATAGACGAGCAGCCAACCGGAGCGTATAGCGGAAGCCAGACCGCAGCATGTCCTCCGGGATCAGGTGAAAGTAGCGCCCGCCGGCCGAGGTCTCCAGCCTGAACTCGAAGGGCGGCTCGGCCAGGACCTCCAGGGCAGAACCGGGTCGGGGCAAGGGGCTATCGTGGAGGTGAGCCCGTTGGCGGGCACCGGCGCGGGGCGCCAGCAATTCGAACGTGAGGACCGTGGCCGGGCAGACCAGCGGGGTGGCGGAACGGTCGCGGTTGCCGCCGGGCGTCAAGAAACAGAACGTCGCCGCCGTTGCCTGACCGGTTTCACCGCGGGAGGTCTCGCCTCGTGGGTCTGGCACGTGCAGTGGGTAGTCGTACGGGATGTAGAAGAGCTGGCCATGCTCCCCGCCAATGTACACACCGGTTTCCCCCAGTGCCGGAGACCCGTTCAGGTCGTTGCGGTCGCGCAGTTCGGCCTGGTCCGGTGTGGTGTCAAAGGACCAGCGGAAACTACCATCGACCGCATGTATGGCGTACAGCCGGCCGTTGCCGCAGCCAACATAGACCAGGTTGCCCGCCTGTCCCGGCGGCATCCGGCCGACGACTGGTGACGACCGGATGGGCGCCCCGGCGTCAAAGGACCACTGGAGGCGGCCCGCCGGGTCCAAAGCGTAGAGGACACCATCCGTGGAGCCAACGAAGATGGCGGTGGTTCGGCCATCCGACCCTTCGGACAGGGCGGCCGAAGCATAGATATGGTCGCCGGTTTTGAACTTCCAGCGGATCCGGCCGGTCTCGGGATCCAGTGCATAGATGTGGCTGTCAAAGGAGCCGATGTAGACCGCGCCGTCGGAGCCGATGGCGGCCGAGGCTGCCACAAAGCCGAGGGTGCGGCGGCTCCATTTTTCACGCCCGTCCGGCCGCACAGCGCGCACCCGCGCGTCACACCCGCCCCAGAAGATGGTGCCGTCGGAGCCGAAAGCCGCATTGGACCAGCAGTTTGATCCGGTCGGGTAGGTCCAGCTCAAGTTCCCATCCGGCGACAGCGCGTAATAGTTGAAATTCGTGTTGCCGGCGTACAGCGTGCCGTCAGGTCCCACTGCAACGTTGCCTTCGAACCAGTTGTTGTAGCTGGCTCGTGGTGCCTGACGGGCGTCGAACACCCACAAAAGGGAGCCATCGAGCGTGGCCAGGCAGCGGAGGAAGCCGTCCCCGGAAGGCAAGACAACGGCTGGTTGGCCCACCCGCTCGGCATCCAGCAACGCGGCTGCCGAGTCAATGATCTCTCCAGTTCGATACTCCCACTGTAGCGATCCCTGGCGAGCGAGGGCATAAAAGATGTGGTCGGCCGAGCCGAAATAGATGCTTCCGTGACCGTCCAACACGGGGGTGGAAAAGATGCCCTTGCCGGTCTGAAACGACCAGGGCTGGTCTCCGTGGTAGGCAGCCGGCAGCGGGCTGTTTCCGCTGTTCCGATGGTCGCGCCGGAACGTCGGCCAGGGAGAGTCGGGCTGCGCCGGCACCTGGTATCCGTAGGAACGACGTGAGGCCGGCGTACGAGAGATGGGATCAGAGGGGCTATCTGTAGCCAAGTGCTGCTCCTTGTTGGCCGATGCATCCTATCACACGGGCAAAAGGCTGTCAACCGGCCGCACAGACCCGGTTTGACTCGCTCATCGTTGTGGTCTAGAATCGCTGTGGCAATCAGCCGCGCGGCTTGCTCCGAGCGGCTGCCCGGGTCGGAGTGAGGATACAAAGGTGCAGATTGAGGAATGCGTCAACCTGTTGCTCACCGTAGGTGCGTTGAAACGTTTGCCGCGCACTGGATGGCGTCTGGCGGGCATTGAGAATTGCGAAAGCGTCGCCGACCACAGCTTTCGCGTGGCCATAGTGGCCCTGCTGTTAGGCGACTTGGTTCCTGGGGTCAACCGGGAACGGTTACTTCGGATGGCACTGGTTCATGAACTGCCGGAAAGCCTGATCACTGACCTGCCGTGGTCGTCGGTAAATCACCTAGGCAAGGAGGCCAAGCAACAGGCTGAACGGTCTGCTTTTCGCGCGCTGGCAACCGCCGGCACGCCAGCGGATGACTGGCGTGCCCTGTGGGAGGAGTTTGAAGCCGGCCATACTGCCGAGGCTCGCCTGGCTCGCGCCGCCGACCGGCTGGAACTGCTGCTGCAGGCATATGAATACGAGCGGACGGGCTACCGGGACCTGGACAGCTTTTGGCGCCTGGGCGACCGCGACCACCAAGGGTTTGAGGTAGTAGGCCGGCTGTTCGAGGAGTTGGCGCATCGCCGTTCCGCGCTGGGGCAGTGACGTGCTGGCCGTCGCGGCTGCCGGGGGTTGGATCACCACGAGTGCGGAAGGAAAGGGACAACGATGACAGCGCTTGCCGATACTCCGTTGATGGCTCAGATGCGGCAGCATCGGTCGATCCGGCAGTTCAGGCCCGATCCGCTTCCAGAGGGAGTGTTAGAGTCCCTGGTGAGCGCCGGCCAAGCTGCCTCCACCTCATCATTTATGCAGCAATACAGTGTCATTGCGGTGCAGGATGCGGCACGGAAGGAGCGTCTGGCGCGCTTGTGCGGCAATCAAGAACAAATCCGCCAGTGCCCGGTTTTTCTGGCTTTTTGCGCGGACCTGCACCGCCTGCGGCTGATCTGCGAGGGGGAGGGCACGCAGATACAGACGCGCTACGTGGAGGCCTTTCTGACGGCTGTGGTGGACGCAGTGCTGGTCGCGCAAAATGTGGCACTGGCGGCCGAAAGTATGGGCCTGGGGATCGTTTACATCGGGGCCCTCCGCAACCACCCGGCGGAGATCGTGGTGGAGCTAGCGCTCCCGGATCTGGTCTTTGCGGTCACCGGAATGTGCCTGGGTTACCCGGAAGAGGACCCGGCCCTCAAGCCACGGATTCCCCTGCCGGCCGTGTTGTTCCGGGAGCAGTACTCGGACGATGAGGTGCGCACCCACCTGGACGCGTACGATGTCCAGATCAAGGGGCTGCAGATGTTCCGCCGGGCGGAGACCGGCGAGGTGTACGGCTGGATGGCCCGCGCCGCGCGCCGGATGGCGTACACTGATCCGAAACAACTCCGGGTAGCCGTGGGCCAGGTCCTGCGCAGTCAGGGATTCCTGCTGGAGTGACGAAAGGACAGCATGACCATTGAAATACCGCTGCGGGCGCGCCCGGCCGGCGACGCCGGATACCTGGAAGAGATGACCAAGGCCATATTTCGTTCCGGTTTTAGCTGGCAGGTCATCCGGGACAAGTGGCCTAACTTTCAACGAGCATTTGGTGACTTTGTGGTGGAGCGGGTAGCGGATTACGACGACCGTGACGTGGACCGGTTGCTGGCGGATCCAGGAATTGTCCGCAACGGCCGCAAGATCGAGGCCACCATCCAAAACGCGCGCCAGATGCGGACCCTCATTGCCCGGCACAACTCGTTCTTCAGCTACCTCCGCACCCTGGACGGCCAGAGTTACTCAGCCCGCCGGGCAGAGCTGTGCCGCCGGTTTCGGCAGATGGGTCCCACGGCAGCGTTTGTCTTTTTGTACTGCGTGGACGAAGAGGTTCCCGCCTGGCAAGACCGCAACCTGTAGGCGCGATTGTTCCCACGGATTGGAGGTGGTGAGATGCAGATACTCAGTGAACGGCAAGAAGCATTGCTCAAGGAGGAGCGCCAATTCCTGGGCGATCTGCGGGTTGCCCTGGCGGCCTTTGGCGCCGCCCCGGAGGACCAGCAGACGTTGGCCGATTCCATCGAACAACTAGACGATTTTTTCCTGTTGGTGGTGGTGGGTGAGTTCAATGCAGGCAAGAGCGCGTTCATCAACGCGTTGTTGGGCGACGCCGTGTTAGAAGAGGGCGAAGTGCCCACTACCGCCCAGGTCCAAATTCTGCGCCATGGTCACGAGCGCCAACGCACAGTGATCAGCGACCAATTGCACGTTCTGACCGCCCCAGTGCCCATGCTGCGCGAACTGAGCATTGTGGATACGCCGGGCACCAACTCGATCATCCAACGCCATCAGGAAATTACGTCGAGGTTTGTGCCCCGTTCCGATTTGGTGCTCTTTGTCACCTCGGCCGACCGCCCTTTTACCGAGAGCGAGCGCATCTTTTTGGAGCGCATCCGGGACTGGGGGAAAAAGGTCACCGTGGTCATCAACAAGATAGATATCCTGCGAAGCGAGGCAGCGCTGGAGAGCGTTCGCCGTTTTGTGGAGCAAGGGGTCAGGGATACGCTGGGTCTCGAACTCCAGATTCTGCCGGTCAGCGCCCTGTTGGCGCAGCAGGCCAAGCACGGCCACCCGGAGCGCTGGCAGCAGAGCCGCTTTGAGCCGTTGGAGCGCTATATCCACGACACGTTGGACGAAAGCGGCCGGCTCCACCTCAAGCTGGAAAGCCCGTTGGGGGTTGGGCTCTTTTTGGTTGACAAATACCTGGCGGCGACCAACCAGCAGATGAGCCTCCTGCAGGAAGACCTAGGGATGCTGCAGGACGTGGAGAGCCAGTTGACGGTCTACCAAGAGGACATGGAGCGGGACTTTGGCCTGCACATGAAGGGGATCGAAAACGTTCTGTACGAGATGGAAAGGCGCGGTCGAGATTATTTCGAGGAGACGTTCCGCCTCCGACGCGTACTGGACTTGTTGGACAAGAAGCGGATCGAGCGTGAATTCCAGGAACAGGTGGTGGCGGACGTTCCCCAGCGCGTGGAGCAGCGGGTCAACGAGCTGGTGGACTGGGTGGTCGAATCGGACTTGCGTCAGTGGCAGGCAGTGACCGACTATCTGGCTGAGCGACGACGGCAGTTCAAAGCGCGCATCGTCGGCGAAGGCGGAACCGGGTTTCAATACGACCGGGCGCGCCTGTTTGAAGGACTTGGAAGGCAAGCTCAGGAACTGGTGGACGGGTACGATAGGGTGGCGGAAGCTCGCCAGATCGCTGCCGGCGCCCAATCGGCCGTGGCCGCAGTGGCAGCGCTGGAGGTGGGTGCGGTTGGGCTGGGTGCTCTTGTCGTGGCGCTGGCCACGACTGTGGCAGCCGACGTCACGGGAGTGCTCATGGCCAGCTTGGTCGCTTTTCTCGGCCTCTTTATCATCCCTAATCGGCGCCGCCAGGCAGAGCATGAGATGAGAGACAAGATAACGGCAATGCGCAACCGGTTGGCCGGCGCCTTGCGCAGCCAGTTCGAGGCTGAGATGGGGCGGATCATGCAGCGAATCGGCAATACCATTGCGCCATATACCCGCTTTGTGCGGGCTGAGAGGGATAAGCAACAGGCCGTTCAGGTGGAGCTGGGTCGGATTCGCGCCGGAATGACGCGCCTGCGGGTTGAGGTGCAGGAAAAAAGCGCTCATGGCGGGAACTGATTGGGAATGGTACGGGAAATCGGCGAAATGCCGGACCTTGGTCGGGTCGCGCGCTGTTGTGACCACCGACCGCGATCATCACCGCTCCGGTGGATGTTTAATTCTCCAGCGCGGCATGGTCTGCTGTCCCACAATACCTTTGTGCAAGGAGAGCCCGAGTGAATCGAGATGACCGCGATCGCTCCAAGGACGAGATTTCCCAGGCGTCGCAAAAGGCGCGCATCCTGGTGGTGGAGGATGAGACCGCGCTGCTTCAGACCATTGCCTACAACCTGGAGCGCCAGGGTTACGAGGTCCACACCGCTACTGACGGGTTGGCAGCCCTGGATATCGCGCGTTCCCAGAAAAAGCTGGATCTCATCCTGTTGGACGTCATGCTGCCCCGGTTTGATGGATTTGAGGTCTGCCGGCTGGTGCGCCAGGACATGAACGTGCCCATCATCATGCTGACGGCGCGCGCCGATGAGGTGGACAGGGTCGTTGGCCTGGAAGTGGGGGCGGATGACTATATCACCAAGCCCTTTAGCATGCGAGAGCTGATGGCCCGCGTCAAAGCGATGCTCCGCCGCGTGCGTTTGGTTCGCGAGGAGCGGCTGACTGGAGGAGATGGAGCGCCCGGACGGGCAGCTTTGGAATTCGGCGATCTGGTCATTGACCCGGTGCGGTGGGAGGTCACCCTCAAAAGGGAGGTGCTGTCATTGAAACCCAAGGAGTATGAACTCTTGCTCTTCCTGGCCCGCAACCGGGGTGCGGTGCTCTCGCGCGATCTGATACTGGAGAGGGTCTGGGGTTGGGATTATGGTGGCGGCTCGAGGACGGTGGACGTGCACGTGCGGTGGTTGCGCGAAAAGATCGAACGAGATCCCGCACAACCCGATCGAATTGTCACTGTCCGGGGCGTGGGATACCGGTTTGAAGGGTAAAAGTTGCTTCGCAGTATCCGCCAACGAATAGCGGTTCCCTATGCCGCTCTGATCCTGGTGTCTACCGTGGTACTGGCATTGTTCGTCTCCACCTATGTCAGGGCCGAGTATCTGACCGACCTGGAGTCGCATCTGGTGGCCGATGCCCGCATGGTCGGTCAGGCGGTGCTGCCCGCGCTTCGCGCGGACAGCGCCGGTGCTCAGGTTCTTCAGACTCTGGCGGGGCAGTTGGGAGATTCGCTGGGAGCGCGGGTTACATTGATCGGAGTGGATGGGTGGGTGCTGGGCGATTCATACGAGGACCCGCTTGGCATGGATAACCACCTGACGCGGCCGGAGGTGCAAGCCGCGCTGGCCGACGGTGTTGGAGTATCGACTCGTCGCAGCCCCACCTTGGGTTACGACCTCATGTACGCGGCGGTACCGGTGATTCTTGAGGGCGAGACCGTGGCCATTTCTCGGGTCTCCTTGCCTCTCACCCGGGTGCAGGAGCGGGTGGATCGACTGCGGAACACAGTTCTTCTGACCGCCGCGGCGGTGCTGCTGCTGGCTGGCCCCCTGGTGGTGCTCACGGCTGAAGGGATCGCCCGGCCGGTGCGCACGCTGACCCAACTGGCCGAGCGCGCATCGCAGGGCGAGAGGTCCGGCCGCATTCGCACCGCTAGCCACGACGAGACCGGTCGGCTGGCAGACGCCTTCAACCGCATGATTGAAGAAACGGATCGACAGATGGATGCCTTGGCCAGCCAGAGGAACGCCCTGACCGCGGTGCTGACCCACATGGCGGACGGAGTCATCATCACCGGAGCGGACGAGCGGGTCAGGTTGATCAACCCAGCCGCTGCACGGCTGCTGGATACCGCTGAAGCCTCGGCGGTGGGCGAGCGGTTCGTCACGGTCGCGCGCGATCATCAGGTGGTCGAAATCTGGCGCCGGTGCCTGGCGAGCAATACGGAGCAAACCGCCGCCGTCGAGATGGTCGGCGCGCGCCCTTTTCTGCAGGTGGTGGTCACCCCATTGGACGGCGATAGCTGTCTGGTGCTGCTTCAGGACCTGACCCGAATCCGCCGGTTGGAAACGGTGCGGCGAGACTTCATCAGCAACATCTCGCACGAGTTGCGTACTCCCCTGGCCTCATTGCGCGCGCTAGTAGAAACGTTGCAGGACGGAGCGTTGGCTGATCCCCCCGCCGCCACGCAATTCCTGGGCCTGATGCAGACCGAGGTGGATGCACTGGCGCAGTTGGTGGAAGAGCTGCTCGAACTCTCGCGCATCGAATCCGGCCGGGCGCCGCTGCGGCTATGCCCTACTCCGGTGGCGGACGTGATCCATCCGCCTGTCGCGCGTCTTCAACCGCAGGCCAAGCGGGCCCACCTGCGTCTATTCGTCGAATTGCCGGAGGGCCTGCCGGATGTGTTGGCCGACGTCGAACGCGTGCGCCAGGTGGTGACCAACCTGGTTCACAACGCCATCAAGTTCACCCCCCTCAAGGGCACAATCCGGGTCTGGGCAGAGCCGGCTGGAGATATGGTGCGCATCGCGGTGCAGGACAATGGGATTGGCATTGCCACCGATGACCTTGCCCGTGTCTTTGAGCGGTTTTACAAGGTGGATCACGCTCGCAGCGGCAAAGGAACCGGGCTGGGTCTGGCCATTGCCCGTCACCTGGCCCGGGCTCACGGAGGTGATATCCGAGTGGAAAGCGTGGAGGGAAGCGGCAGCACCTTTAGTTTCACCCTGCCGTTCGCGCACGATCGTCCAGTTGACTCGGTACAGCAAGGCTAGTAGCCCAACTCACGCCCCAGCACCATCAGCGCCATGGCCAACGTTCGGCCGGCGCCGGCCAACTTGTCCTCTGAAATCGCCTCCACTGAGTCGGCCGGCTGTTGGGAGAACCCCTCCCACCCTTGCCAGCGGACGGACACCATGGGCGCCTCCTGACCAGACCGTGTAAAGGTGCGACCCTGGTCGTAGATCATGCTGATGTCGATGGCCTCGCGGGCCCTTGCCGTGCTCACGCCCATCTGCTGCGCGGACTTTTCCAGCAGTTCGGCCAGACGCAGACTGCTGCCGGCCGTGACCTCCAGCCCATCACCCGTACCCGCGCCCACACCCCGCACGTGGATCACCGCCTCCAGTTTGAAATTGGAGAACGCCGGCCGCGCCTGCAGGAACTTGGAAACGTCGGTGTAGGAGACCAGTTCGCCACCCTCGCGGCCCTGTCCGGCGTAGGCGATGAACATGATGCTGCGGTTGGCTTGATAGCCCGACTCTTGCAGCACGCGGATGGCCTCCAAAATCACCGCCACGCCGCTGGCGTTGTCATTGGCTGCCGACAGACTCTTGCCCGGAACGGGCGGTGGGCTGTCGTACGGCGCCATCACCACCACCAGGTAACGGGCGAGGCAGTCCACACAGTTGTCAAAACTGACTGACCCCGGTATGTAACCGATGACGTTCTGTACTGGAAAGCGCTCCTCGATCTGCGCCTGGACTTCCACGTCGACGGTGGGCACCAGGTCCAACTGCCAGACCTCCTCGGCCGCCAGGCGCTCGCGCTGGTCCCGCACCTGGCTCAGCGTGTACCCGGATCCGTCCAGCAGTCGCTCGGCCGCAGAATTCGATAACCAGAGAGAGGGATAGTCCTGGCCAATAGGTTCACTGTTGAACCAGTGGAAGAAGGCGGCCGCGCTGGCCCCTGAGAGACTGGGCTGAATCTCAAACTGGTGCTCGTCTGGTGCAACCACCAGCAACCCCTGATCCACCCTCCTAGCCACCTCCAGCGCATCCTGGGCGTCCAAGGTCAGGATCACCTGGCCGTCGAAATCGACTTTGGCCAGATCCACAAATCGGGTCTGGATGATGCCTGTGGCCTGTACCAGAGGAACTCCCAAGGCGATGAGTTTCACTGGCCCGCTGCCCACGCCCAACGATACCCAACTCCCCGAATAGGCGGCAATGTCCTTGAGAAAGCTCACCGGCGGGCCGTCGTCATGGATCACCAGTTCCGGCTCTGCTACCAGGTACCCAAAGCTGCGTGTTCGGTCCTGGAACCAGGTACCCCGCTGGCCGCCGGATTGGAGGCCCAGGTCCTGGAACTCCTCGGCGATGTATTTAGCCGCCGCCGCCACCCCAACGGTTCCCAAGGCTCGGCCCTCCATTTCCGGAGCGGTAAGCGCCAAGACGTGCTGCATGGCGCGGTCGGCTTCGAACTGCTGGGCGTATGCCCTGTAGTAGGGAGTGGAGCCGCTGTTGTCCATGAGCCAGCTCAGAACCAGAGCCGCCACCACGGTCGCCGCCACGGTGTACCAACTGACCAGCCGGTTGATGACCAGGTTACCCTCTTCCACCAGGCGTCGTAAGCCTTCTCCAAAGAGGTTAAAGCTGAGGATCGAGACGAAAAAGGCCAACATGGGGTATAGCGCCGTCCATGGGTAACTGCGGGCCTGATAGCGGATGTTGGCCAGCAGGGCGCCCCACTCAGGAACGTCCGAATAGAGCGCAACCCCCGCAGGCAGGTGGAATAGGGTGCCCCCGCCGATAAAGATGCTGATGAAACCCAGTTCTCCCAAGGTCATCAGCACAGCGCCCATCTCCAACGCGATGATGGAGATGAGGGCAGAAAAGAGGTTGGGAAGGATGTGCCGGCCCAAGATGCGGGCAGTGCGGGCCCCAGTTGCCACTGCACTCTCGATGTATGGCTGCGGCCGCAATTTGATCACCTCACCCCGCACGAATTGCATGATTTCGCCCCATCCCACGAAACAGAGGGCCAGGACAAAGGGCACCATCCCCTGCCGGATATCCAAAGCCAGGATCAGAATCATCGCCAGCAGCAAGGTCGGGAAGGCAGAAATGATCTCGGCCGCGCCCAGAATCCAGCGGTCCAGCTGGCCGCCGTGAGTCCATCCTGCCAGCGCTCCCAGCACCACGCCAACTACGGTTCGGGTGGCTACGGCCAGGGCTGCCAGGATCAGCGTCTGCTGGGCGCCAGCCAGCAACAGGCTCATCATGCACCGGCCCAGCATATCCGTGCCCCATGGGTAGGCTTCGCCCGGCTCGAACGGCGGCAGTGCGAGTTTGCCGTCGATAAAGACCAAACCCTCCGTTCGGTAAGGGTTGTTGGGCGTAATGGAGGGGCCCACAAAAACCAAGAGGGCCAATCCCAGTACCACCAGGCCGCCCACCATGAAAGGCAGATTGGTCAGCGCCGACTTCCAGGCCGAACGCGTGCGGGTCTCCCAAACAGTTTGATTTGGCCGGGGAAAGGACCGGTCTGCTAGCTCTTCTGGGCGCAACTCGGCCGCCTGTCTGGCTTGCCGTTTTCGACGCCAGCGAACTAGCAGGTTATCATCCGCCCAGTCCCTCAATTCGTCCCTGGCGTCACGCAGGGTCGCCACCAACCCCCGGCGCTCCCGCAGGGCGACGTGGGCCGGTCCCTCTGAAAGGCGCGGATCCAGGATGCGGTAGCAGAGTTCCAGTATGAGGTTCACCAGGATGAATAACGAACCCAGGCAAAGCACGAGCGCGACGGTCAGATTATGGTCGTGCCGGGCGATGCTCTTGAGCAGCGTGAAACCCGCTCCCGGCCATCCGAAATAGAGCTCGACGACGGGCAGACTGCTCAGGGAGAATCGCAGCGAGACGCCGATGGTTGTGAGAATCGGGATGGCTGCGTTGCGCAGGACGTGTACCGCCAACACCCGATGACGCCTCAGTCCCTTGCTGCGTGCGGTCCGCACATAGTCCTGGTCCAGGACCTGCCGCACGGCGATGAAGGTCATACGGGTTATCTGCGCGACCGGCCGCGCCGATAACACCAATGCTGGCAGCAGCAGGTGGTTGTCCCAACCAAAGCCGCCGACTGGCAGCAGGGCGCGCCCCGCGTGGCGTGTCAGCGTGATGACAGCCCACTGGAGCAGATAAGCAGCGAAGAAGCTGGGGACGGACATGCCAATGATCGTGGCGATGAGGACATAGAGCGACCGCTGAGCTTTGGAACGGGCCGCAAGCACTCCCAGGCTCACCCCCACCAGCGCAGCCAGCAGGAGTGAGACCCCCAGCAGTCCCAAGCTGCGTGGCAGCCGTTCCCGGATCACCCCCAACACCGGCACTGCGAGCAGGGTCTCTCCGCCAGCGGTCGAAAGCCCCAAGTCTCCCTGCACCAGGTTTGTTAGGTACGCACCGGTCCGAGAAAGGGCCTGACTGGCGGCTGGTCCAAAGGGTGTGCCCCCGGCCATATCCAGGCCGAGGTAGGTCAGCAGGATGATGGTCAGCAATATGAGCGCACCGAAAGCCAGTCGTCGGCCCGCCAGCAGCACCAAACCCCAGCCGGGTCGGCCACGTCGGTCGCGCCCGCGCGCGGCGGTTTCAACGCTGGCAAAACCTGCCCAGTCCGGCCGAATCGGTTCTGCGACCGGTGGGGCTAGAGGGACGGATACCAGGGGGCGTGGCGCCAGCCGTTTTCCCAGCGCTTGCACCCCACGCCGCGCTGTCTGGTTCTGCGGCTCAATGCGCTGCACCTGCTCAAGGCAGAATAGCTTGTCGGCATCCGCCTCAACCACGCGGGCCAACCAGAGCCACGTCGGGACATCAGTCGGGTGCTCCCGGAGGTGTTGGGCCAATAGCGCTATCGCGTCTGCCCGCCGCCCGGCCTGCGCTTGCCGGATGCCTTGCTGCAAAAGATCAACCATCAGGATGCATTCCGCACGGCAGCACTCGCCGCACCAACCCTCACATGCCGGCCATCTCCAACCATCCTGGGTTTGGTCTCACTGGCTCACCGATGCCGGCGACATGGTGGTTTGCTGGGCCAACGCCGACCACGGTGGTCGGCTGGTGGCCTCGTCCGCGCATAGTACTCCTGGGCGCCTGAAGAGGTTCATCGGGAACAATCGGCAGGTTCTGGCCTGGCACCTCCAAGGCTCTGGCGAGTAGGTGCCGGCCGCACTCCCGACCTGCTAGTTTCTGGCCGTGGCTATCCCGAGGCGGGTTGCGGCCTACAGCATGGCGACGCGTCGACAGATCGGATTGTGGTCCAGATGTCATGGCACTGGATAGGCGTTGGCTGGGTTGTCACCGGCCTGCAATCATTTATCGGTTGCCGGCTCTGAATATCACGTCTTCCCTTCCCGCCAGCATATCCAGCATCCGGTCGGTGACAATGTCCAGATGAGGGGGTCTGTGGACAAAGTCCAGGTCGTCGGTGCGGATGGTCAACACAGGGCAGAGATCAAAGGATTGCATCCACTCCTCGTAGAAACTCGCCAGCAAACCCAGATAATCGGAAGTGATTCCGGTTTCCATGCCCCGTCCACGGCTTTGAATGCGCTCCAAGAGCACGGAGACCGGCGCATCCAGGTAGATGAGCAAATCCGGCCGGGGGAGCTCCCGGATAATGAGCTCAAAGACGCGCCGGTAAGCCAGGTAATCACGCTCACTCAGGTTGTCCAGGTGGTGCAGTGCGCGGGCAAAGATGCATGCGTCCTCGTAGATGCTGCGGTCCGCGATGGCGGACTGCGCGTCCTGTGCCAAGTCCAAGTGCTGCTCAGCGCGGTGACCCAGGAAGAACACCTGCAGGTGGAACGACCATTTTCGCATATCGGCGTAGAAATCGGCCAGGTAGGGGTTGTCTGAGACCGACTCAAACGCGGTGCGCCAACCCAGCCGCGCTCCCAAACGCTCGGTCAACGATGTCTTGCCAACGCCAATGTTGCCTGCCACCAGGACGAACCGCTTGGTCACAGCACACTCCCGAATGATGTCTCCGCGGTATTATACCACACTGCCTGGGGCGCGCCGAAAACTGGCCCGACGCAATCTGTGCAGCGTGCCCGACTTTGGCCAGGCGGCCGATTGTCAACCATCTGTTCATAACTCCTTTATCCATGACTCACTGCGGGATGACAATCGATGCGAAACGAAGCCCTGGGCTTCGGTGGCCTCGAGCGATGCCGACCGGTTTGGAGCTGCTCTGCAGCTTCCAGTTTCATCATCTCCTCACGTCGGGGCGGGGGCCTTGTCCTGCTCCCCCGACTGTCTCCAGAGGCAAATTCGGCGATTTAACTGAACCATGACCGGCGGTTATTGGATCGTTAACACTGTTTTCAAACCCCGTTAATCTGGCCGTGTTAACCTCAAGGGTAGATTTGTTCAGATTGGACCCGTCTTGGGTAGCTAACATGAAAACAGAAAGAGGAGAGAAGTAATGCATCGTATTGGCTTGATTCTGGCCATATCTCTGGCCGTACTGATCCAGGTGTCCTGTGGTGCGGCGGATGCCACATCGGCGCCAGCCCAGGTGCCCGCACAGGCTCCAGCGACTCTGGCGCCGGCAGGGTTGGCCGGGCTGACTGGTCAGATCCAAATCGCAGGTTCGACCACGGTTCAGCCGCTGGCGGAGCAGTTGGCAGAGGCCTTTATGGCGCTCAATCCGGACGTGATGGTTGAGGTCCAGGGCGGTGGATCCAGCCAGGGGGTGACCATGGCGGGCGAGGGGACGGTGGACATTGGAAATGCGTCACGCGACGTGAAACAGAGCGAGTTCGCCAAGTTCACCAGTTTGACGGTGCACACCATTGCCTACGATGGGATAGCCATTGTGACGCACCCTGGTGTGACGTTGCCTACGCTCACGGTGGAGCAGGTGCGGGACATCTTTGCCGGCGAGATCATGAACTACTCTGAGGTAGGCGGACCGAACGCGGATATTGTGGTGGTATCGCGTGAAGAAGGCTCCGGGACGCGGGCGGCGTTCGAGGAGTTGGTGATGGCGTACAAGGACGCGGCGGGAGAGAGCAAGACCAAGCTGATCTACGAGCGGGCGCTTTTGCAGCAGTCGAACGGGCAGGTGCGGACGGCAGTATCGACGACGTCCAATGCAATAGCATACTTGTCGTTTGGGTTTCTGGATAGCTCGGTGCGCGCGGTGCCCATCAATGGGTTCGAGCCGACGGCGGGCAACGTCAAAGCGGCCACTTATCCGATTGTGCGACCACTGAACATGCTGACCAACGGTGCCCCCAATGCTCTGTCGCAGGCTTTCCTGGACTTTATCCTGAGCGACGCGGGCCAGGCCATTGTGGGTGAGGAATATATCACGGTGCATTAGGCAAGGATGCTTGTCTCTCGAGGGAGCATCGGACGGTGGCCGTTAGCTTGGCCCGGTCAGGTGTTCCCTTTTTGCCGTCTCTGGTACGTGTGCCAATGAGGAGTGAGGGCAGTTGAACATCAGAGCAGCAGTTGTGGGCTCGAGGCAACGCCCAGTGCTGGCAACAGGGCTTGCTGTGCTGCTCGCTGTGGGCGCCCTGGCGTGGCTGGTTCGCGGGTTAGTGTTGGCGGTTTCAGCGGCCGAGGGGAAACTGGGCGCGCTGCAGGGCCTTTTGATCACAGTTGTGGTGACTGGCGCTGCTTTGACCCTGGCCTGGGGAATGTGGCAATTACAGAACTGGGCACGGTCCGGGGTTCTGTTCCTACTGATCGGCGTCGGCCTCTACTATGGCCTGAGCCAGGTCTTTGCCGGCGCAAGCGAGATCTTTGCCGGGGAGCAAGTCAAAAGCCTTGGTGAGATACTGCTGGTTGCCGTGCGCTCGCTGGGCCGGCTGGCGGCAACCGGCGCCGTGCCGGCCGCAATCATCTTTGGGCTGTTGCGGCTGGACTCGGATTTTGAGGAGACGCGCCGGCAGCGCGTGCTGGTGGATCGCACGGTGCGCTACATCCTTTTTTCCTCGGCATTGAGCGCCATCCTGATCGTGTTCCTGATCCTGCTGTTCACCATGCGGGAGGCCTGGGATTCCATTCGACACGTAGGGCTGGACACCATGTTGCTGGGCACAATCTGGCGCCCCGGCTCAATCATCGGCAATTCCGAAGCCCAGCTGGGCCTGGTTCCCATGATTATTGGTTCTATCCTCAGCACCATAGGGGCGGCGGCCTTGGGAGTTCCCATCTCAATCGGCACGGCCATTCTGCTGGCCGAGGTAGCGCCCGACAAAGTGCGGGAGGTAGTTCGGCCCGCCATCGAGCTCTTGGCCGGCATTCCGTCGGTGGTCTACGGCCTGTTTGGGATGGTGGTCCTGGCCCCTTTCATCAGCAAGACGTTCCTGATTAGGTACAATACCGGGTACGGCCTGCTAAATGCCGCCATCATCCTGGCCGTAATGATTGTGCCCACCATCACCAACATCACCGAAGATGCAATTCGGGCAGTGCCCAAGCGTTACAAAGAGGGCTCGCTGGCGTTGGGCGCTACCCATTGGCAGACTATTGTGAATGTCATCTTGCCCGCGGCCCGATCCGGAATTGTGGCTGCCATCATCTTGGGCATCGGTCGGGCTCTGGGCGAAACCATGGCGTTGATCATGGTCATCGGTAACTCGATTGCCATACCCACTCCGCTCAACAACAACCCATTGACCCTGTTCCTCAGCGCAGCGCGCACCCTCACTGGAAACATCGCCGTCGAGATTGCCTACGCGGCTGGTCTACATCGGAGCGCACTCTTTTTCACCGGTGTGCTGCTGTTCGTGATGATTCTTCTCACCAATGTGCTGGCGCGCCACTTTATGCGTGAGCGGCAGCCTTTGCGTTAGGAGAGGTGGAGCAAAGCCATGGCTTCGATCGCTCAGGTAGTGCAGTCCCGTTGGAGCGCACGCGCTGCAGGCGGCAACCATCTGCAGCGCAAACTTGCCCAAAAAGCCGCATTCGGGTTGTTGTGGTTGTCAGCTGCGATCGTGGTGGTTCTGTTGCTCTGGATCACTGGCTACGTTCTGTGGAACGGAGCCCGCGCGATCAACTTGGAGTTCCTTACTACTCGGCCGGCCGGCGGGGTTTCGGGCGAGGGTGGAATGTCGACGACCATCGTTACGACGCTCTACCTGGTGGTGTTGACCATCTGCCTGGCGACGCCGTTGGGCGTGTTTGGGGCCGTATTTTTGGCAGAGTACGCCGGAGAGGCGCAACAAATCAACCCGCTGGTTCGGCGCCTGATCGCCGTCTCGCGCACCGGGGTGGAGATCCTGGCCGGGGTGCCGTCCATTATTTTCGGCCTCTTTGGCTTTGCGGTCTTTGTTTCGCTGATGAAACTCAAACTCTCGCTGCTTTCGGCCGGCCTAAGCGGTGCCTGCCTGGTTCTGCCAGTGATCATCCGTACGACTGAAGAGGCGTTGATGGCGGTGCCCGGTTCCTACCGCGAGGCCAGTCTGGGGTTAGGCGCCACCAAGTGGCAGACTATATCGGGCGTGGTGATTCCGGCCGCCATGCCGGGCATCATCACCGGCGTGATCCTCAGCGTTGGCAGAATTGTTGCCGAGACTGCGATCTTCTGGGTGACGCTGGGCGGAAGCTATCGCCTGCCCAAGAATCTGCTGTCGGCCGGCCGGACCATGGCGCTTCACGTCTACAGCCTGGCTACCGAGACCCGTGCTTTTGACAAAGCTATGGGCACGGCCGCCATTCTAATCCTGACCATCATGCTGCTTAACCTGGCCATCAACATTGTTTCGCGGCGTTTGGCTGCGAGGTCCATGGGCAAACTGGGGTAATGGCAATGGAAGCCACAAAACTGGAAGTCAACCACTGCGATTTTTACTATGGCGGGTTTCGCGCGCTGAAAGACGTGCAAGTTCAGATCCCTGCCAATCGGATCACCTCGATTATCGGCCCATCTGGTTGCGGCAAGAGCACCTTTCTTCGTCTCTTTAACCGCATGAACGATCTGATTCCCGGCGCCAGGGCCGAGGGCGAGATCCGCATGGACGGACAGCAGTTGTATGACCTGGATATTGTCGAACTGCGCAAGCGGGTGGGCATGGTGTTTCAACGGCCAAACCCGTTCCCGAAATCGATCATGGACAACGTGGCTTACGGACCCCGCGCGCACGGTGTGCGTGACCGGGTCCGGCTGGAAGAGATCGTCGAGCGTAGCCTGCGCGACGCAGCGCTGTGGGATGAGGTAAAGGACAACCTCGACAAATCCGGACTGGCGCTCTCTGGCGGGCAGCAACAGCGGTTGTGCATTGCCCGGGCTCTGGCGGTTGAACCCGAGGTGATTCTCATGGACGAGCCGGCATCGGCGTTGGATCCGGTGGCTACCCTGCGCATCGAAGAATTGATTCAGACCCTCAAGAAACACTATACAATCGTCATTGTGACGCACAACATGCAGCAGGCGGCCCGCGCCTCCGACTATACTGCCTTTTTTATGATGGGCGAGGATCGGGAAGGATATCTGGTAGAGTATGGCCCAACCCGCGAGGTCTTTACCAATCCCAAGGACCGGCGCACCGAAGACTATATAACGGGCAAGTTCGGCTAAATCGGAGGCGTACATGGCAAGGCGACGGGTTCTCTTCTTGTGCACGGGCAATTCGTGTCGCAGCCAGATGGCTGAAGGGTTGGTGAATGCGCACCTTCCGGGGCAATGGCAGGCTTTTTCGGCCGGCACACGACCGGCCGGCCAGGTCCATGAGCTGGCAACACGGGTAATGGCCGAACTGGGTGTTGATATTGGGCCGCAGATTCCCAAATCGTTGGATGCGCTCCGCGGCGTCGACCTGGACCTGGTGATCACACTGTGCGACAGCGCGGCACAAGAGTGTCCCTTGTGGCCGGGAGGCGGTCAGCGAGTGCACATGGCCTTTCCCGACCCGGCGGAAGCGACTGGCTCCGAAGAGCAACGTATCGCAAAGTTCCGCAGTGTTCGGGATGCCATTCACCTACAGGTGCTTGAGCTTCTCGGCCAATACGTCGCTCATCCACCCGGTCCCGGAACAGACGGGAACGACAGACGGACAGGAGCATTTGTACGCAGGGCGTAGATTGTTCACGCCGGCATGATGCGAAGGCCGGTGCGCTGTGACCTGGGTCTGGAGCAAGGCTGGATTGACACCGGGGCGAACCGTTTTGCCTGGCCAGCAGGGTGGAAAGGGCGCTTACCAACACGATCAGCGCGGTGGTCAGGGTCGGCCCGGCGACAGCCCGGACGGGAATCGACGAGCAACTCGCCCGGAAACGCCAAGGCAAAAACAAATGACGGGATGCGCTCTGTGATGTCCACTCAGCACCCTGTCGCCGGCGACCGACGCGTGCTGGCAGCCTGCGTCAAGTTCACGAACGAGCTGGGGGATGTGGGCGGGGATCTGCGAGATGTATACCCATTGGTGTTGATCATGGGATCGGTGTCGTTGCCGACCCAGATCAGCGCCATCCCGCGTATGGCCGAGCAGATCCAAGGTATGTTACGCCAGGAATTGGCGGCCCTGGTCGACCGCGACCTGGAAACGGTCCGGGTGACTGCTCGCCAAGGCGACTGGGATCCCCTTCAAGCGGGCGCACCATGCGCTTCCGGTGCTCAGTCTGGAAGCTCAAGTTGACACCCTTGCTTTCGTCCGCTGCGGGCGGGCATTACTTAAAGCACACGGGTGTTCGGGTCACCCAGATCTGTGAACCGATTGTCAACATGGTTCCGGGTCAGATTCACGGGCTTGTCGGTGTTTGTCCTTTGGCCTCCATGCCGGTATAATCCAGGTGGCTGGAGGTTGTGCGAGGTGATGCTATGATCAGAGAAGCGTATGCCAAAGAGCTGCAGCGGATCCAGGATGAGGTCATGTTATTGGGGAGCATGGTGGGGGATGCGATCCTCAAGTCGGTTGAGGTGTTAAAACGGCGCGACCACGAAGGGGCCAAGTGCCTACGGAAGGCAGATCGGGAGATCAACCAACGACGATATGCCATCGAGTCGGACGTCCTCACGCTGATCGCCACCCAGCAACCTGTGGCCGGGGATATGCGTGTCCTGGCAGCGGTGCTAGAGATCGCCACCGAGCTGGAGCGGCTGGGCGATTACGCCAAGGGGATCGCCAAGATCAGCCTCAAAATCGGCGATGAGCCGCTCATCAAACCGCTGTTGGACCTGCCGGTTATGGCCCAGAAAGGGGTGGACATGTTGCGCCGGGCACTGGATGCGTTTGCCCACCGGGACGTGGAGCAGGCTCGCCAAATCCCGCACGAGGATGACGCGGTCGACGACCTGTACGACCAGGTCTACCGAGAGTTGATTGCGATCATCATGGGCAATCCGCGAACCATTGACCAGGCCAACTATTTGATGTGGGCGGCGCATAATCTGGAGCGGACCGCGGACCGGGTGACCAACATCTGCGAGCGGGTGATCTTTATGGTCACGGGCGAAATGGTGGAGATCGGACGCAAAGGGGTTCGCGAATACAACTGACCTGGCTTCCTGACCAGGAGTGTGCGAGCCGGCGGGGACGACCTGACCGGCTCGTGTTCTTTACCGTGTTCTGCGGCGACCGCTCCCGTCGATGGTTGTTGGTCAGGTGTCTGTCAGGTATAATCCGCAGCGCCGACAGGGCACAAGAATGCGCACCGAACTGATCCGTCACTGCAGATTGCTCTGGAACTGGCTCACCCGCCCGGCCGCTAACGTGATGGGCGCCGAACGTCGTGCGCAAGCCACCGTGATCTCGGCCTCGCTGCTGGCGCTGTCGGGCGCTACCTTGGTGGTCTTGCTGGTCAGCCTGCCGGCCGACACCGCGTTCTTGCAGGAGACGCATTACGTACCGGAAATGCTGTTGGCCGTCCTCGTAGTAGCCTACGGCCTCAGCCGGACTGCCTGGGCTCGGGTGGGCGCTGCGGTGGTGGTGGGCGTCCCTGTCGGTTTGGTCTTGTGGGCTGTCGGTTTCCATCCGTGGACGGCGGCGGACTCGGTTGTCCTTAACCACCTGGTGATTGCGGTGCTGCTGAGCAGCTTGGTCTTTTCCCTCCGTGTCACGACCTGGTTAGCACTGGCGACTGCCCTGTACGTGGCCACCATACCAAGCTGGGTTCGGGGGGCGACCTGGGCCGACGTGCTTCCTTCGCTGAACTTGATCGTGGCGGTTTCCGTGTTGGTTCTGGCCTCGATGGTGATACGCCGGTACGATCTCCAGAAGCGAGAGAGGCAATCGGGTCACGTGGTGCTTCTTAACCGGATCGGCCGCGTCGCCAGTGCCAGCTTCAAGACCGATCAGGTGCTGGAGTTTACGTGCCGCGAGTTGCGCAGCGCTTTGGGCTCCGTCCAGGTCTCAACCGGATTGCTGGACGAGAGCAGAACCTGGCTGAGACCCGGGGTGGAGCATCAGGATTTGCCCGGACCCCGCCCGTTGGACCAGGCGCTCCGGGTCGCCGATCATCCCGCGCTGGAACAGGTCATGAGTGACCACATGCCACTGGCAGCCGGCGATGCCCAGACTGACCCGCGTCTGGCCAGCCTTCGCGCTTCCTACCGAGATCGGGGGGTCGGGAGCGTCCTGTTGGTTCCGTTGGTCGTCAGCGGGCAAGCGGTCGGCATGATCGAGGTCAGCGCAGCCGGGCGACATGTGCTAGAGGAAGACCTGATCACGGCTACGGTCGGTGCGGTCGACGTCGCGGCGCGGGCGTGGGAGCGAGCCCGGCTGTTTGAAGCTGAGCAGGAATCCAGGCAGATTGCCGAAACCCTCAGTGAGATTGCGCAAGAGCTGAACCTGGCGCCCGACCTGGAGAGCGCGTTGGATCTGGTCCTGGCTCGCATGGGGCAGGTGATCGCCTATGACCGGGGTTCGGTTCAGCTCTTTGAAGGCAACACCATGCGGGTGGTGGCGGTGCGGGGGTTTGATTCGCCGGAACTGGTGTTGGGCGGGGCGCTGGACCTCGAGGTAGCCTTGCTCAACCGAGAGGTGATAGAATCCGGCCGGCCCTTAATCGCGAAATCAGTAGCGACCGATCCGCGCTGGGCCCTTCTGATCGGCAAAAGCGGTCTTCCTCTGGAGTTCCGTGGTGCCGAAGCCTGGTTGGGTGTACCTCTGCTGCTGCAGGGCAGGGTGATCGGCATGCTGAGCGCCGAAAAACAGGAGCCTGATTACTATCGTCAGTCAGACGCCGACCTGGCGCTGGCTTTTGCGGGCCACGCGGCGGTAGCCATAGAAAGTGCTCGGTTGCTGGAGGCAGCGCGCTCCCAACTGCGCCTGGCGCAGACGCTGCAAGCCGTGGGGGCGTTGCTGACTACCCGTTTGAGCTTGGACGAGGTGCTGGAACAGATATTTGACCTGTTGGCTCGGGTGGTCCAGTACGACGGTGTGTCGGTTGTGTTGCTAGATGACCAAGGGCACATGGAACTGGCGGCCGGTCGGGGGTTCCCAAGTCTCGGGTCGGACCAACACCCGATTCGCATGTTCTCGGAGCAGAGTGTTGATCAGGGCTGGGGAACCCGCCCGGTCATGGTAATCTCGGACACGGTGCAGGATGAACGGTGGGTTCAACCGCCGGGTTCCGAGGCGATCCGGTCATGGGTGGGTGCGGCGTTGGTGGTCAAGGACCAGGTGTTTGGGGTGCTGCACGTGGCATGCGCGACTGCGAATGCGTACGACCAGGAGACTGCCGAGACCGTGGCGGCTTTTGCCAATCAGGCAGCTGTAGCCATTGAAAACACTCGGTTGTACGATCGCCTCCGCCGCGAGCTGGCCGAACGCCTGGAGGTGGAGCGGGCCCACCGGCAATTGTTGCAGGATCTCGAGCAGCGCCATATGCAGCTGCACACAGCGGCCGAGATATCCAAGTCAGCCAGCACCATCCTGGCTCCAGACGAACTGATGGGGCGGGCGGTCAACCTTATTTGTGAGCGGTTCGGTTATTACTACGTCGGCCTGTTCCTGGTCAATGAATCGGGGGACGAGGCCGTCTTGCGGGCTGGCAGCGGTGAGGTGGGCCCGGAGCTGGTGCGGTCTGGCCATCGGCTCGGTATCGAGGATCATTCGATGGTCGGCTGGAGCATAGCGCGCGCTCGGCCCCGGATAACCCACGACGCCGGCGGCGACCCAGTCCGTTACCACAACCCCATGCTGCCAGCAACACGTTCCGAGGTAGCCCTGCCGTTGGTGAGCCGCGGCCGGTGCGTCGGCGCGCTCTCTGTCCAGAGCGACCGCGTGTTGGCTTTCTCGGAAGAGGACGTGGTGGTGCTGCAAACCATGGCGGACCAACTGGCGGTGGCCATCGAAAATGCCTGGCTGTATGATGCTGCGCAGCAGGAGATCGAGCGTCGCACGCGGGCAGAGGAGGAGATCCGGCAGCTCTACGCCAATCTGGAAAAACGAGTTGAAGAGCGGACGGCGGAACTGGCGGCGGTGAATCGCGAAATCGAGGCTTTTGGTTATTCCGTGTCACACGACCTTCGCGCGCCGCTGCGGAGGGTCATCGGTTTTAGCCAGGCGCTCAAACAGGATCACGCCCAGCAGTTGGATGAGCAAGGCCTGGATTTCCTCGACCGGCTGGAATCGGCTGGGCGGCATATGAACCACCTCATCGATTCCTTGCTAGGCCTGTCGCAGATCACCCGACAAGAGATGCATCGCCAGCGGGTCGATCTGAGCGGCATGGCCCTCGCCATCGGCACCGACCTGAAGCAGGCGCAGCCAGAGCGTTCGGTGGAGATTGTCGTTGCCAAGGACCTGCAGGCAAACGGGGACCCACGCTTGCTGCGCATCCTGCTGCAGAATTTGATGGACAACGCCTTCAAGTTCACTGCAAACCGCGCGCACGCGCGCATTGAGGTGGGCGCAGCGCCGGCCCGGTCCGGCCGTCAGAAGGCCTTCTACGTGCGGGACAACGGAGCCGGTTTCGATACGGCTTATATGAGTTGGCTGTTTACTGCCTTCCGTCGGCTGCACTCGGCGGAGGAGTTTGAGGGAAGTGGCATCGGGCTGGCTACGGTGCAGCGCATTGTCCATCGGCACGGCGGTCAGGTCTGGGCTGAAGGGAATCCGGGACAGGGAGCAACCTTTTTCTTTTCACTATGAACCCGATCGCACCAGATGATGGACACTGGCACGTGCCTGCGGGCCGCGCGATGCAAGTCGAAAGCCAGACCAGGATGGGGAGTGCCTTTCGGGGGTCCGTTCCGATCGAAAGCTGAGGCCGCCCATGCTGGACAGCGTTCGGGCTGACCTTCACATCCACACCATAGCTTCGGATGGGACCTGGACGCCGCAGCAGCTAGTGGAGCAGGTGGTGGCGACCGGGATCGGTCTATTCTCGGTGACCGACCACGACACCGTTCGCAGCGTGCCAGCGGCGGCCGCGTTGGCCACGCAAAAAGGGGTTCGCTTCCTGTCCGGCGTGGAGGTCTCGGCCAAACTGGACGGCCGGCTGATGCACGTGCTGGCCTATGGGCTGGATCCGGCCGATCGCTGCCTCGTGCCTTTCCTGGCCGAAAACGAAACCAGGCTGCGGGAATACGACGACGTCACGGTGCAGATGTTGCTGGACGCAGGGTACCGCATCGATCTGGATGCGTACCGCCAGTACACGTGGGACCGTACCCGCGGGGGCTGGAAAGCGCTCAACTTTTTTATCGACCAGGGATTCTGTCGGGATGTAGCAAGCTTTTTCGGGGAGCTCTTTGCCGGGCCACTGACACTCAGTTTCCCGGCGTTCCCGCCGGTGGAGGAGGTGATCTGCGCCATCCAAGGGGCGGGCGCGGTGCCAGTCTGGGCTCACCCCGGCGAAAGCCTTCGCGATCAATCAGCATCGCAGGCGAACGAAGCGCTGGCGCGCATGGTGCGGGCCGGCCTCCAGGGGATTGAGTGTTACTCCTGCCACCATGGCCACGTCTGGACGCGCCGGTGTCTCGCGTGGGCCCAGTCCTGTGACTTGCTCGTGACCGGGGGATCCGACAGCCACGGGAGTTTCGCCGGGCGCCAATTGGGTCACCCGAGCATCGTGCTCTCGGATCTGAGGCTGGGTCCGCTGGCGGATTTGATCAGCAGCTAGGGTCCAGGCCAACCGGGTCAGGCGTCGCTGCGCCTTGGCCGCTGCAGACCCTCACGTCAGATGCGCGATGTCCGGTTCCAGGTTCTATGGGTGGGTCGCTCCGCATTCGTGTCGTGGGTCCCAGGCCGGGCGCCTGCCAGAGGTTCCTGTCTTTACGCTGTTCCGGTGCAGTTAACCTAGCTGCCCTGGCTATTTGGCTCTGGGTACGGGGTGGGCGGCGGCCAGGTTGGAAACGGGTAGGGCAACGGGGTCTGGTTATCCGGGTACTGGAGCGGCGGCGGATAGGGTGCCAGGGTCGCGGCGTGAGATGGCGAGGGCGGCAGGGGCGATTGAGTCTGAATCGGCGCGCTGGTCAAATCCCGCATGGGAGTGGGTGTTGTTGTCGGGGGCAGCGCGGTGGACCGGAGAGCATCAAGGGTGGCTGTCATCCCGACAGCAGGGGTGGAAATGGATGGGGAGGGCAACAGCTCTGTCTCGCGGCTGTCTTTGCCCGAGAGACCCAATGCAATTGCGCCCAACAACGCAATGCTGGTGACCACCAGGCCAAAGGGGGCCCATCGCCGGGGCGATGATGCGGGCTTCACCGGCCGACCGTCCGCGTTACTCGACAGCGGGGATGACGAGCTGCATTCCGGCATAGATGGCGTTCGGGTCAGAGATCCCGTTAGCCCGGGCTATGGTCTCCCAGCTCAGTCCGTACTGGAGCCCGATGCGGAACAGATTCTCGCCTAGCTGTACGATGTGGATGGTCTGCTCAGACGGCAACTTGTCTTCCTCGACCTCAGAAGGGATCAGGAGCACCTGCCCGGCGTAGATCGAGTCCGCGTTGGCCAGACCGTTGACTTGCAGCAAGAGCTCCCAGCTCAGGCCGTACAGGAGTCCAATTCGAAACAGATTCTCGCCCGGTTGAACCGTGTGGTAGACGTACACTGCGGAGGCTTCAGCCGTGGACTCTACAATTGGTGTTTCGGTCGGTTCAGGTTCTGGTTCCGGAGTGACTTCCGCGGGAACCGGGCTCGGAGGAGCTGTGGTCGCGGTCATCTGGACGACGGTAGGCTTGGGAAGGTTAGTCGTTGGTTGGGGCACCGCGGTCGCGATCGCGACGTCTGCGGTTGGTTCTGTCGTCACAGTAGCTGCAGGCAGCGTGGCGGTTCGGACCTGCAGCGAGGTCGGCGTGGCGTCGCCTGCCTGGGTCGCCGGCCGATTGCACCCGGTCAGCGCCGCCAGCAGCAGGACTACAAGGGTTACGCGCGTGCATGCAATTCGGTTCATCTCGACCCATCTCCTATCCTCGCCGATGCGACCTGCCTGTGTTCATATCTCTTCGTTCCGTAGCCGACGGGTGTCCCTATTGCTGTCACCGGAACGGATCGACCTTTAGCCATTCAGAGTGTACTGGGAACAGCTAGGTATGTCAAGTACGGCCGCCGGCGCGTCCCAAGGCTGTCGTTCGGCTCTTGCCGATCACGCCGTAGCCGGACGCTCACATCGGGCTCCGGCCAACAGGCCAGTAGGCCCGTGCCATGCCGGCTGCGCCATTGCTCATGCGGGGCGTTGTCCCGGCAGCCCGTTGGGTTATAATATGGCCGTCTGTGACCCAACTGGCGGACCGGCGCGAACGGTCAGCCGATGGAGAGTGCGCGATGGAAGTTGCAGCGACGAAAATCCGTGACCTGCCTTCTGAACGGCGGTTGCCAACCGGTACCGTTTTTCGTCATCCTGAGACCGCCCGGCCCACCGGCCGGGTGGCACTCGGCGTGGCGCGCAACCAGCAGGTGACCCCCGAGCTGTTTCACTACCGCGCGGTTTCGGCTACCGAGAGCTATCGAGAGACCGAGGGGCAGCCGCTGTACACCCGCCGCGCTCACATGTTGGAGCGCGTCCTGGCCCAACAACCGGTTCTCATCCAGGAGGGTGAGCTGATCGTCGGGCTCAAGACTGCCAAGCCACGCGGCTCGCCGGTCTTTCCCGAGATCAACTGTGCCTGGGTAGAGCGTGACCTGGACATCTTGTCGATCCGACGAAACACTCCCTTTTACGTAAGCGATGAAACCAAACACATCCTGCGCCGGGAGGTGTTTCCATACTGGCGCGGCCGGCAGGTGATTGACCGTCTGCTGGAGGCCATACCGCCAGATGACGAGGCCCGCCGGGCGGATGCGCGCGGCGTATTGTACAATTACTTCTCGTCCCGGACCATTGGCCACATTACCGTCAGCTACGCCAAGGTGCTCAATCGGGGGATGTCTGGAATCGTCGCCGATGTGGAGACCGCCCTCAAACGGTTGGAGATCCACGACCCGCTTTACATTCACCGCCGGCAGTTCCTGGAGAGCGTGGCGCTGGCGTGCGAAGCGGTGGCCATGTTCGCCTGGCGGTATGCCGCCGAAGCGCGCCGCCTGGCGGCAATGGAGACCGATCCGACGCGCCAGGCCGAACTGGTAAAAATCGGCCTGGTCTGCGATCGTGTTCCCTTGGGTCCGGCGCGCACCTTTCAGGAGGCGCTTCAGTCCTTTTGGTTCACCCAGCTGGCGTTGAACCTGGAGACTGATGGTCACGCCATCTCACCCGGCCGCTTTGATCAGTATGTGTATCCCTTTCTGCGCCGCTGCCTGGATTCTGGTGACCTGAGCCCCGAACACGCTCAGGAGCTACTGGACCTGCTGTGGGTCAAACTGGACGAGATCACGCTGGCCAAGGATTCCGGCGAATCGGAAACCAGCAGTTCCTACCCCGAGTTTCAGAACCTCAACATCGGTGGACTCACGCCGGATGGACAGGATGCCACCAACCAGCTCTCTTACATGTGCCTGACCGCGTTGGAGCATGTCAGGCTGCCTCAACCCCAGCTTTCGGCGCAGATCAGCACCAAGACCCCGTGGAAGTTCCTGGTGCGGTGTTGCGAGTTATTGCGCTATGGCATGGGACTGCCCGCGATGTTTAACAGCGACAACATCGTGCTGAGCCTGGTGAGCCGGGGAGTGGATCTTAAGGAAGCCAGAGCGGGTAGCGTCAACGGCTGTGTCGCCTGCAACGTCGACGGCAAAGACCGGATGGCATCGTCTGGTTACCTCAACCTGGCCAAGTGCCTGGAGCTGGCCCTTAACAAGGGCGTGGATCATTTCAGTGGAGAGCAACTGGGTGCGGCCACCGGCGAACCGGGAACCTGGACGTCGTTTGATCAGGTGATAGAAGCGTTTGCCCTCCAGGTTGACCATTTCGTCCGGCTCAAGGTGCGGTATGACACCATCACGCGCGACATCTATGCTGCCTATTGCCCCGTCCCGCTGACCTCGGCGCTCATTGATGACTGCGTCAGCACGGCGACCGATTGGCATGCCGGCGGGTCGCGTTACAAAGAGGGAACACTCTCGGCAGTGGGCATTGGAACCGTCGCCGACTCGTTGTCCGGAATTCGGAAGCTGGTGTTTGAGGACAGGACCTGCTCCATGGTTGAGCTATGCCAGGCGTTGGACGCGGATTTCCTGGGGCATGAGGCTTTGCGTCAGACCCTGGTGGATCGGACCCCACATTATGGCAATGACCAGGAGGAACCCGACCAATTGGCGGCGCTAGCCCAACAGATCCTGCTGGAGGCGGTGGAAAAGCATCGCGATCCACAGGGCGGACCCTACGGCATCGACATGCTTCCGACCACCTCACACATCGCGCTGGGCGAACTCACCTGGGCTACGGCCGACGGTAGGCGTGCCCGGACGTGGCTCTCCGAGGGGGTGTCACCGGTGCAGGGTCACGACCGTCATGGCCCTACGGCGGCTGCCAAATCCGTTGCTCGATTGGACCATGCGCGCACCAATGGCACCCTGCTCAACATGAAGATCAGTCCCCACTGCCTGCGGACGCGGGCTGACCTGCACAAGCTGGGGGCCCTCATTCGGGGTTACTTTGACCAGGGGGGTCATCACGTCCAATTCAACATCGTGGATGCTGATATGCTGCGGGACGCACAAAAGCGGCCGGAGGCCTACCGCAACCTGATTGTGCGGGTAGCTGGCTATTCCGACTATTTCGTGCTGCTGAGCCCAGCCATCCAGGAGGAGATCCTGGCCCGGACCGAGCACGGTCTGTGAGTACCGTGGCAACTGACGCGACCGCGGCCGAGATTCCTTTGGACGACATCTCTGGCTGTGTATGGGACATCAAACGCTTTGCGCTCCACGATGGCCCAGGAGTCCGCACCACCGTCTTTTTCAAGGGGTGCCGGATGCGTTGCCCCTGGTGCTGCAATCCCGAATCACAACGCCCGCGACCAGAGATAGCCTGGTTGCAGGACCGCTGCCTGGGTTGTGACCGCTGCCGAGAGAGCTGTCCGGTTGGAGCGGTGACGCTGGAGAACGGTGCGCGCCGAATTGACCCGGAGCTATGTGACCTTTGCGGGGCATGCCTGGCAGCCTGCCCGTCCGGTGCGCTGAACCAGGTAGGGCGGAGGGTAGCCGTACAGCAGGTGCTAGACGAGGTGATGCGCGATTCGGTCTTTTACCAGCGTTCGGGCGGCGGTCTGACGCTATCGGGCGGCGAACCGGCTTCGCAACCTGCATTTGCCGGGGAATTGCTGCGCCGGTACAAGGAACAAGAGTACGGCCTGCACACGGCGATAGAGACGGCGGGACACGTGGCTTGGGCTGAGCTCCAATCCCTGCTGGCGAATACTGATCTGGTTTTCTATGACCTCAAGATTATGGACCCACAAGCCCACCGGCGTGCCACCGGAGTGGACAACGGGTTGATTCTAGAGAATGCGCGCCGGGTGGCCGGGTCCCATGTGCCCATGGTCATCCGTCTCCCCGTAATCCCCGGCTACACCGACGACGAGGAAAACGTGGCTGCCATTGCCGCGTTCGTTGCCGGGCTGGGCGCGGTCAGGCAAATCGACCTGCTCCCCTATCACCGGCTAGGCGAGCCGAAATATGCTCGATTGGGCAGGGGTTACCCCCTCAGCGGAACCCACCAGCTGGACGCCTGGCAGCTGGAGCGCCTGGCCCAGGTGGTGAGCCAACACGGCCTGACGGTGCAAATCGGCGGATAACGGCCGGTATCCTGGTGCCATACCCCGAACCGTCGACACGCAGCGGCCCATCCTCAAGTTCAACGCCCGTCAGGGTCGCCGCGCCACCGTCAGTAGGCGCCCGCTCATCGTAACCATTGCCGGATCCTCGGAATACCGTTCGGCAATGGTCTGCATCGTCTCCCAGGTCTGCGATTGGTCAAGTACTGCCACGTCCTGGTCGGTGGGCAAGTAACCAAACAGCGGGCAGACGGCCCCCAACTGCAACACCTCCAATCCGGCGCCCTCTAGCAGGTCTGTCAGTTCCTGAGGCGTGAACCGATGGTCGGTCAGCCCGTCATTCCGGTCGTAGCGGCCGCTCTGCAACAATGCCAGAATACGACCCGCCTTGCCCTTCTGAACCAGGTCCAGCGCGGCGCGGTAGCGGTTGGCCACGTCACACATCACGTATCCGCTACGCCGGGTGACGCGGTGGAGCTCCTGAGCTGCGTCCTCCCGCTCCCGGCACAGGCTGAGGGCGCCGCCGACTGCCAAGACCAGGTCGAAAGACTCGTCCTCGAGGCCGTCCATGTCCGCCAGGTCCAGCACATGGTAGCCTCCTACCTGGTTGCCCCACCCTCGGCGCTCGATCCGCTGACGCACGTAACGGATCATCTCCACCGAGTTGTCCGCCAGCGACACCTGGTAGCCCAGCGGCGCCAACCGCATGACCCACCGGCCGGTGCCGCAACCTGCCTCGAGGATCCGGCCGCTGGCCATTGGCGGAAGCAGCGGTTCTATGACCTTCCAGCAGGTGGCCTCGTAAAGCTCATCAAACCGGCCGAATCGTTCCTTTGCTTCGTCAACGGAAAACGGCGTCGCCTGCGGGTCCCAGCTTTCACGCCACTCCAAACCCATCTGTGTCGTCCTCCATTCCGGTGAGCCGGCTGCTGCCGGAGGCTAACGGCGCCGTCAGGCAGACCGATCTCGGTGCGCCCGGGCCGGCAGCCCGTCCTAGCATCCCTCGCTCGCCTTTGCCGGGTGCCGCTGATGCTCTCTCAAAGGCGCCGGCCGTTCACCCTAACCATCAGCCACCAGTCCCAGCCCAGTCTCTTTGCGCGCCACCATCCGGATGCGCTCGACAGGACAGGCCGGAACACACAGGCCACACCCGTAACAGGCCCCGGACCGCACGGTCAGGAGCCCATCGGTCAACTCCCGCGCCCCAAAGTAGCAGACCGCGACACACGCACCACAATCGTCGCAAGTCTCCCGATCGGTCTCGGCCACCAGGCTGCCTGGATCGCACACCTCGCACGGGTCGGCGAAATAGCCACAGCAATCGTCGCAGCAAAAACAGATGCCTTCGGTGAACCCTCTGGTCTCATCCCGGTACGGCCGGGCGACCAGGTGGCGCAGCCGGGCTTCTTTCAGAATAGCCAGTACTTCCTGCCTGTCTGCTCTATGCTTGCCTGACCCGCTGCCGGGATCGGACTCTGTAAACATCAAGCAGAGATCCATCCGCGACCGCTGGCAGCCGGCCGAACTCTCGCGGCAGCCGCAGTTGCACACCCAAAAGCCGGCGCCAGGTTGGGCCAACCGGACGGTCGATAACAAAGAGCCGTCGGGCTCCGGTTCCAGCGCCTGCGCCTGAATCAACTCCCAGGCCTGTTCGTGGGTACAGACGTAGTGCATCGGAGATTGGTTCATCATCAGAATCTCTCCTGTTGGTCCACCGGTTGTGTGCCGCCCAGTTGGACGAGTATAGGCCCAATATCCGTGCCGGTCAACCCAGATTAGCCCGGCCGGACGCGCGCGATGGGCAAAGCCAAGCAATGGTTCGGTTATCGCGGCCGGCAACGTCTGGTACAATTGTGCACGGCCTCGGGACTTGTCCGAGGCCTGTTTACGTGAGTGCAAGCATGAAACTCGGCATCATTGGTTTGCCCAACAGCACCAAGACCACGGTCTTTAATGCGCTGACAGGCAGTAACCGCCCGGTGGGCAAACAGGTCACCGGAAAACTGGAGGCATTCACCGCCATGGTCGATGTGCCCGACCCTCGGGTGGATCAACTGGTGGCGCTGTTCAAACCCCGCAAGACCACCTATGCCAAGGTCAGCTATGTGGATATTGCAGGGCTGGGCAAAGGGGTGGGGCGAGCCGGCCTCAGTGGGCCGTTCCGCAACCAGATATCGGCGGTTGACGGTTTTGTCCAAGTCACGCGGGATTTCGCCGATCCCACCGTGCCTCATCCCGAAGGGAGCATCGATCCGGTCCGCGACGTCGCCATCATGGATGCCGAGTTCCTGTTGGCGGACCTGGTCACGGTCGAGAACCGGCTGGAGCGGCTGGAGAAGGACATCCAGCGTGCGTCCAACCGCGACCGACCGGCGGTCGAGCTGGAGCTGGGGCTCTGGCCCCGACTGCAGCAAGCCCTGGAGGCAGAAATCCCCTTGCGGGACCTAGAGTTGACGCCGGCCGAACTGCGCGTCACCAGCGGCTATTCATTCCTCACCCTGAAACCCATGTTGATCCTGATCAACACCGGTGACCAGGACCAAAACCCGGAGCAGATCCTCACCTATCGCCACGCCAACAGCGCGGTCGCCACTATCAAGGGTAAGCTGGAGATGGAGATCGCGCAACTTGGCGGTCCAGAGCGGCAGGATTTCCTCGAGGGATTTCAGATCTCAGAACCTGGTCTGAACCGCGTCATTCGGATCTCGTACTCGCTCATCGGACTGCAGTCGTTCTTCACAGTGGGCGAGGACGAGGTTCGGGCGTGGACGCTCCGGCAGGGCGCGACCGCCGTCGAGGCGGCCGGCACCATACACAGCGACCTGGCCCACGGATTCATTCGGGCCGAGGTGGTCAACTATCTGGACCTGCTGCAGAGCGGCGGTCTTGCCGGGGCGCGAGCCGCCGGATTGGTACGTTTGGAGGGCAAGGAGTACCTGGTGCGGGATGGGGATATTGTTCACGTCCGGTTCAACGTCTGAAGCAACCCTCCGCCGACTCGCGGGCGCCCGGCCCGTTCTGGGTGCACGCCACGCTGAACGCTGAACGCCCGGCGACGCAACCAGACGGCGCAGGCATTCTTGATCGCGGACTGCCTTCACCCTAACTGGCCGGAAATGCACCCGCGCGTCACTGCCTGATCTCGAACTCAAGCAAGGCGACCCGGGCCGCCGTTGCGGCCGGCGGGAGATATCGCGTGGCATGGAGCGGGCCGCAACCGATGGGTCAGCTGCCCGGCGCCCCCACGGCCAATTCCGATCCCGGCCTGCGGCCGGCTCTGACGGCCAGTACTGCGAAACCCAGGGTGCTGGCCAATCCAAACATACCGCCACCGTACCACATGGCACGAGGACCCAGGGTGTCGCTTAGAACGCCACCTGAAACCGGACCCACGGCTGAAGCCAGGTACCAGGTCAGCGAATAGAGCCCCATATACCGGCCGCGCATGTCGGCCGGCGCCAGGTTGGCAATGTAGGTCGAAGCCGTAGGCATGAGGATCAATTCGCCGACCGTGAGCACCACCATGCTGGCCCAAAAAGCCCAAAAACCGGCACCCAAGGCGACACTGCCCACTCCCAAGGCATACAGCAGGGCGCCCAGCGCCATCATCCAAAGCGCCGGGTACCGTCTGGTGCGCCGAGTCACACCCATCTGAAACAGAACCACCATCAGGGCGTTGGTCATGGGGATAAATCCATATTGGCTTTCGGTCACCCCGTACTGCTGCTTGGCATATACGGCCTGAAGCAGCCACAGAATCGTGGTGGAGACCATGACCAGGGTGAACGCGCCGGTAACCAGGACAAAGCGGGTGTCCCGGATGACCGCCAGGTAACCACCTAAGGGTTCTCGAGCGCGGCTCTTGGTTGGGCTGGCCTGAGGCAACGTTTCGCGAGCGAAAAGCAGGATGAGCAGACCAAAAATCACCATTCCGGCGGCGGCCAGGGCGAAGGTAGTGGCGTAGGAGCGGCTGGCGATGATGCCGCCCAGGGCAGGCCCGACGGCAATGCCCAGGTTGGAGCCCAACCTAAGGAGGGCATAGGCCTCATCTCGCCGGCCGGGCGGGATCAAGTCGGCCAACATGGCGTTCGAGCCCACCTCATACAATGGTCCGAAAGCACCCCGCACGGCCATCAGCAGAGCAAAATGCCAATAGTCGCGGGCCCAGATCAGCCCCAGAAAACCCAGCCCGGTGAACAGCAGGCTATTGACCATGACCCCTTTGCGGCCAGCGCGGTCAGCAATGGGGCCCACCACTAACGCGGCCAACAGGCCGGTCGCCGAGTTGATGGTCACCAGGCTGGTGACGCTGGCGAGGGGCAGCTCCAACTGCTCCACCATATAGACCACCAAGAACGGCCAGGTCATGCTCGCGCCCATCCGACTGATGATCATGCCGGCAAAGAAGAGCCAGACTTGGGCTGGAAATTGCCCCCACGTCGACCGAACGCGACTCCAGATCACCGAGCAACCTCCGCTATCGAACAATCCGCAGAAACGTAGCGCGGACGACGTCGCCTGTCAATGTTGGTGGGCCGCCAACCAGCAAGTCGCTGCCGGGGTGGTCGGGGATCGGAGTTCACGGTATCCTGCTTGCCACCTGGGGCTCGATGGCGTTGCAGCTGCCCGTTCCCACTGCCCGTCTATCGCCGGTACCGGTCACGCCGCGCGCTCCTGTACCCAGTTCAGGACCATGCGCTCGAGCACGTCCAGCGGGACTGCGCCGCTGCCCAACACCAGATCGTGAAAGTCGCGCGCGTCAAAGCGTGGCCGCAGGTCCCGTTCGGCGCGGGACCGCAGTTCGCGGATTTTCAGCTCGCCGATCTTGTACGCCAGCGCCTGGCCGGGCCAGGCAATGTAGCGGTCGACCTCGTTAGCGATGTTCAGTGGGGTCGAAAACGTGTTGGAGGCCATCAGGTCGATGGCCGTTTGCCGTGGCCATTGCAGGGCATGGATGCCCGTGTCCACCACCAATCGGCAGGCGCGCCACATCTCGTAGCTCAACCGTCCCAGATTGGAGTAGGGGTCCTGGTAAAAACCCATCTCCAGGCCCAACCGTTCCGCGTACAGCGCCCAGCCCTCTACAAACGCCGTAAAACCGCCAAATCGTCGAAACGCGGGCAGGTCCAGCTCTTGCTGGAGTGCGATCTGAAGGTGATGGCCCGGCACTGCCTCGTGCAAGGAGAGCGCCTCGATTTCGTACAATGGCCGGCTGGGTAGGTCGTACGTGTTCACGTAATAGAAACCAGCATGCTGTCCGTCACCGGTGGGTGGCAGGTAGTAGGCGGCGGTGCTGCCCGGCGCGCTGGCATCAGGAATCGGCCGGATGCCATAGGGCATGCGAGGAAGCTTTCCAAACATACGGGGTAGCTCGCCGTCGATCCGTTTGAGAACGTACGCGGTCTCCCGCAGCAGAGCGTCTTTCGAGGTGGCGTAAAAGCGTGAATCGGTTCGCAGGAATTCGCGCAAATCCGAAAAACTTCCCTGGAAGCCCACTTGACCCATGACCGCTTCCATCTCGGAGCGGATGCGCGCCACCTCCTCCAGCCCTGTCCGGTGAACCGCCTCCGGGGTCAGGTCCAGCGAAGTGTATGCCCGGACGCGATGCCGGTAAAAGGCGGGTCCGTCCGGCAGTTCGGAGGCGGCAATGTTGCTGCGGGCGCGGGGCAGGTACTCCTGAACCAGGAACTCGAGCAGCGCCCGATACGCCGGAACCACGGACCCGGACACCACGCGATGTGCCTCGGCCGTCAGCCGATCCTGCTCCCGGCCGTCGAGCGAGGACGGAATGCCGGAAAGAGGGGACCAAAACGGACTGGCAGTCGGGTCGCTGACCAGGAACTGACTCAACGTTTGGTCCAGCCCGTCCAGCGTGACGCGGGCCGGTACGTACCCCGTGGCTAGCCCATTGCGCATCACACCGATCTGCTCCTGGAAGAATCGCGGAAAGGCATCCAGCCGTGCTAGATAGCTCTCGTAATCCGATACTGTCCTCAAGGGCATCAAATGCGGCAACTGGTCGGGCAGATCCATCGGGAAACCGAAGGTTTTGCAGATAGGGATTCGGTAAGTGTGGAACTCGATCTCGCCGATTTCAATGTCCAGCAACCGTACCAGAATCTCCCAGTCCAGCCGCTGGTTGGCCGGCAGACCGGCCGGGTCGATCTTTTGCAGGCGCTGCAACAAGCTGCGCCAAAAGCCCAGCCGGCGGGAGTGCTCTTCCTCGGTGGCGGAGGGCAGGCGATCGTCATAGCGGTGGTCTCCCACCACTGTGGCAAAGAGCGGGTCCGCCTCCAGGCGGAACTCCCACTCCTCCTCAATCAACCGGGTCAGCTGCTGGGAAGGGGTCTCTACTTGGGACATGGTACCTCCTGGGGATCCGATCTCCACTGTGCCACCAAAAACCTGCCCGGGACGTTGGACGGCTGGAGTGGTCGGGTGGGCTGACGGCGTCCAAATATGCCTGGCAGTCTGGGTGGAGAAACCGCGTAAGCAAGCTGCCGCGCAGCCGGTCGACCGTCCATCTTTCGTAAAGCGGGACTGGCCAGGGCTTACTGCCTGCTGCCAACCCGGGGTTTGGCGCCGCCGGCCTTGGCTAACCGTCGGGCCCGCCGTTGCCGTGCCTCTAGCTGCTGTCTGACAAACAGGGCCAGAACCACAAGCAGCATGGCAATCGACACGGTTCGGACCGGCCAATCGGCAAAGTTGGCGCCCAACCGGTTGGCGTGAACTGTGCCAAAGGCAAAGGCCAGATAGTTGAAGGCGTGAACAACTTTCCAATTCTTGCCAACGGACTTGCGCCAGACTGCCACCAGTGCGCCGATGATGAGAATATACCAGGCCACCCGTCCACCGTAGGCCAGCAGGTCACTGAGGGGCCAAAATACGGGCACGAACACCCTGGCGTCCATATAGTCCCAAGCCACGCCCAGGGGGTGCAGCGTCAGAAAGACCAGACCGGCCACCGAAGGGACATGGTGCACCGCCAGAAACGGCTGGCCAAAATACTCCTTGACCTGCCGCTTGTACGAGGTTGACACGATGGATACAAAGACGCATATGTAGCCGAGCAAAGCCAGTTCGCGGATCACCCAACTCAACAGGTCGCCTTGCGCACGCCACGTAATGAGAGCGCTCGTCAGAATCAGGACGATACTCGCAACCAGGACGATGGTCCACAGGTGGTTAGCAGTCTTTTTGGCCATGAACTCGCCTCCGGAATTGGGTCGTGCCGGATAGTAACACACGAAATGGGCTGAAGCAACGATGGCGCACCGCCAAATGGATACCGCCACAGGTCCACCTCCCTCATCCCGTAGTGGTAGCATTGGCCCGGAAGAATACCCGCGCGTTGAACCGGTCTCAAACCTGCGACAGGACGACGCCAGTCAAGGGGAAGCGGGGCAGGTGGCAGAACCCGCCAAAAGTGCCGCCAATCACGGTTGCCGTATGGGACCTCGTTACCTGGGGAACGTCTCGGTCAGGTACTGAACCACCGCATCCAGTTCCTGCGGGCTGAGCTGAGTTCCCTTGGAGATCATCCGTTCGACGGTATTGCGCCACTGATCGCCCGTCTTGCGGGCTCGTTCCACCCGGTCCAAGCCATGACACTGGACACATCGCTCGGCCACCAGCACCTTGCCGCCCGGCGCAGTTGCCTCGGCGGCAGCCTCGGTCGGTTCGGCAAGTGGGGTCGGCGCGGATTCGGCCGTGTCAGAGGTGGTCGCTGTCGGCTGGGGTTCGGTGGTGGCGGATCCAGACGGATCCTCGGCGGGTGCTGCTGTGACCGCCGCCGCGGGCGGTTGGGTGGGAACCAGAGCAGGGGATTGGGTGGCGTTTGGCGCAGGCGGTTGGGTGGGGGCCATTGTGGCCGCCGGCTCGGATGTGCAACCCGCCAGGGCAGCACTGATCATGACGACGGCCAACGCGAGGTGTGCAGGTGCGCTCGCTTTTTTGAACATGGTTCTCCTTCCGCGGGCCTGGCCGGCGCCACCTTCGGCCGTTCCAGGTAGGACGATCACAGGCGGTCAGTATGGTACCAGCAGGAGGATACCTGTCAAGGCACAGCACCCATCACGCGATCGTTCTGTTCGTGGCCCGCTTGCCACCGGCCGCATAATGCGTTATCCTATTGCGGCGGTCGGCCGGCCGCCCAGGATGCAGCTCTCGCCGGGCGAAGAACGGTGGCTCTGACCATCACGCACCCACTCAATAGCTTACTGATGATCGGTATTCCGCTGGCATTGGCGGCGTTTCTGACCGGCCGGTTTCAACTGACCTGGCGCCTGGTCTGGATCGGTGCCGGCACCTTTGTAGGCTCCCAGTTGTTGCACATCCCCGCCAATGTGCTCATCGGCCGGTTGTTTGCCACCGGGGTCTTGCCCAATCCCATGCCAGACTGGCAGTTGCTGGTGTCGGCTGCCATCGGCGGCCTCAGCGCCGGGCTGTTCGAGGAGGTCGCACGCTATGCCGCTTTTCGCTGGTGGGCGCGCGAGGCACGATCGTGGCGGCAGGCAGTCCTGCTCGGGTGTGGTCACGGCGGGGCTGAATCGGTGATTCTTGGGATTCTCACGCTCTATTCCCTCTTTAGCCTGTTCACCTACCGGGGAGTGGATCTGACTCCGTGGGTACCGGCCGAGCAACTGCACGCCGCTCAACAGCAGGTGGATGCCTATTGGTCGATGCCCTGGTCCATGTCGCTGTTGGGGGCGGTGGAACGAGGGCTCACGATCCCGATCCAGATCGGGTTTTCGGTCCTGGTGTACCAGGTGTTTGCCCGGCGTCGCCTTTATTGGTTGGCCATTGCCGTCCTGTGGCACGCCGCCATCGACGGTGTGATCGCAATCTATCTGGGTCGCCTCTGGATAGACCGGTACCCGTGTGGGGTTTATGCGGTAGAGGCGGTGCTGGCGTTGGCGACAGTGGCGAGTCTGGCGCTGATCTTTCGGTTGCGGTCGGCAGAACCGTCCGCAACAGCCGCCGCGCTGTCATCGCCCTTGGCCATGCTGGCGCCTCCTGCAAGCCCGATGTTGGAGACCGTGGAGAGATTGGAGGATTCCCGATACCATGATCCAGACTGAGAACCTTACGAAACGGTTCGGTGATGTGCTGGCTGTCGATGATCTGTCGCTAACGGTAGATGAGGGCGAGGTTTTTGGATTTCTCGGGCCGAACGGCGCGGGAAAAACGACCACGGTACGCATGCTTACCTGCCTGATTGGTCCGACCAGTGGATCGGCGGTGGTTAACGGACACGTGGTCGGCCGAGAGAACACCGCCATACGCCGGACCGTCGGTATCCTCACCGAGACTCCCGGCATGTACGATAGCCTTAGCGCCGAGTACAACCTGGAGCTCTATGCTCGCCTCTACGAGGTGGGAGATCCCAAGGCGGCGGTGGAGAAATACCTTCGCATGTTGGGGCTCTGGGAGCGCCGGGCGGAGGACGTAGGAACCTTTTCGAAAGGGATGCGGCAGAAGCTGGCCATTGCTCGCGCGCTGCTACACGAGCCGCGAATCCTTTTTCTGGACGAGCCCACCAGCGCGCTTGACCCGGAATCGGCGCTTCTGATCCGCGATTTTGTCTCCGGGCTCCGCAAGCAAGGCCGCACCATCGTATTGTGTACCCACAACCTGGACGAGGCCGATCGCCTGTGCGACCGGATCGGTGTGTTCAAGAGCCGTCTACTGGTGGTGGATACGCCCGCGCGGTTGCGCTCACAGTTGTTCGGGCGCAAGGTGGTCTTTCACTTGAGAGGGGCGGCCAAGCCGTTTGTGGATTCAGTGCGGGCGCTGCCGTTTTCGCAGGAGGTTCGAGCGGTGGACAACAAGCTGGTGCTGACCCTGGATGACCCAGAGGCGCACAATCCCGACCTGGTTCGTGCTCTGGTGGGAGTGGGTGCGGATATTCAGTTTGTCGGCGAGCTGCGTCGCTCGCTGGAGGATGTGTACCTTCAATTGGTGCGGAGCTCCTGAGAGGCAATCTACCACACCCGGCCGTCAGGCATCTGTATCGTGCCCACCGGCCGAACGCAAGACAGGATTAGCCATGAACAAAATCCAAGCCATCGTCCGCAAGGAATGGGCCCAAGTGTATCGAAATCGGTTGGTGCTGCTGAGCATCGTCTTTATGCCACTGCTTTTCACTGCTATTCCGCTGATCATTCTGTACACAACCCGTGACATGGGCAGTGGGACCGCGGGCGCGACCGAGGTTCCGCCCCAATTTGCCCAGATCTGCTCGGCCGATATGGTCGGAGCAGAGTGCTTTCAATACTATATGGTCAGCGCGTTCATGCTGATGTTCATGATGACGCCTCTGATCATCCCGGTCAACATCGCCGCGTTTTCCATTGTGGGAGAAAAGACCACCCGCAGTCTGGAACCCTTGCTGGCGACCCCCATCACCACGGTTGAACTGCTGGCTGCCAAGAACCTGGCAGCCACCATTCCGGCCGTGTTGGCGACCTGGTTAGGCTTTGGCCTATTTCTGGTGGGCGCGCTACTGATCACCACCAGCAATCGGCTGGTCAGTGCCCTGTTGAACCCGATGTGGCTGGTGGCGGTCCTGGTCGTCGGACCGCTGCTGGCCATCCTCTCGGTCAATTTCAGCATGATGGTTTCGTCCCGGGTCAATGACCCGCGAGTCGCTGAACAGCTCTCAGCTCTGGTCATCCTCCCTCTGTTGGCGCTCTTTTTTGGGCAGATCTCGGGATTCATCGTCGTGAACCAGAGGGTTGTCCTGTTGATGGCTGCCGTTCTTCTGTTGCTGGATAGCGGGTTGATCTGGCTCGCCGTGAGGCTGTTTGAGCGCGAGACCATCCTCACGCGCTGGAGGTGAGTCCGATGCGCAGACCCCTTTGGCCGCTCTTGGCACTGCTGTGTGCGTTCCTGGCTCCACTGTTGGCCGAGGCGCAAGACGAGCGAGGATTGACGTTGCGGCTCAGCCGCGACTGGGGTTTTGGTGGGTTCGGCCAGATCCAGGGCCTGTTTTCGATGCGGGTGACCGGCCCGGAGGATTTGGTCCGAGTCCAGTTTATGATAGACGGCCTGACCATCGCGGAGGATGAGGAGCCGCCGTTCAGCGTGCAATTCCACACGGATAACTACCCGTCGGGAATGCGGACAATGAGCGCTGCTGGTGAGACCGCGGACGGCGGCGTATTGCAGTCCAACGAGATAGGGGCCGAATTCCTGAGTGCTGAGGCGGCCGGCAAAGCGACTACCAAGTTCATTATCCCCCTCATGGGTCTGGTGGTGCTGATTCTGGCCCTGACGGCCGGGTTCTCGCTGGTCGCCGCCCGCAAGCGCAAGCCGGTGGCCTGGGGCCAGCCGCGCAAGTATGGCCTCTCGGGCGGCACCATTTGTCCCAAGTGCGGCCGGCCGTTTCCTCTCAGCCTGCTGGGTTTGAACATGGGGCTGGGCAAGTTCACTGCCTGTCCACACTGTGGTAAGTGGTCGGTGGTGCGGTCACGCCCGTTGGCCGAATTGCGGGCCGCAGAGGCATCGGAACTGGAGCGTGCTGGCGAAAAACCACAGGTAGCGGAAAGATCATCCGAAGAAAAACTGCAGCAGGATCTGGACGATTCGCGGTACCAATCTTTCTAGCCGGATGCACTGCGGCTTGGCCTCGGCGGGTGATGGGCGGCCTTTGAAGGGCGGCGGCACCTCGCATCACCCGGTGGTGACCGGAAGGTATCTCGCTAATTGACGAGGGGCAGGGTAGGCTGATGGTAGGTATGCAGGCTCTGCTAGAGGTATTGGCGGCTGCCGGGGTTCGGCACATCTTTGGCAACCCGGGTTCGACCGAGCTATCTTTGAACGCGGCGCTGGCCACCGACAGCCGTTTTACGTACATCCTGGGGTTGCAGGAGGTGCCAGTAGCAGCCATGGCAGATGGGTACGCCATGGCATCCGGCGGCCTGGGTGTGGCCTGCGTGCACACCTGTTGCGGGCTGGGCAACGCAATGGGTATGCTATACAACGCCTACTGCGAGGGGAGCTCGCTGCTGGTGTTGGCCGGTCAGCAAGATCGACGGTTGCGGTTCGAAGAACCGGTGTTGGCCGGCGATATGGTGAGCGTGGCGCGACCCTGGACCAAGTGGGCTACCGAGATCGAGCGGGTCGAGGATCTTCCTTCCGCCGTGCGTCGGGCAGTGCAAACCGCTCTCACGCCACCGACAGGGCCAGTTTTCCTCTCAATCCCGGTGGACGTGCAATTGACGGGCGTTGAAGGGCTGGACCTGACGCCTCCACACGTTCCAGACCGCCGGGTGAGACCGCCGCAAGACGCACTCAACCGGGCAGCCACACTGCTGGCTGAGGCTTGCCATCCCGTGATCCTGGCTGGAAGTCGGGTGGTGGAGGCCGGGGCTGTGGCGGAACTGGTGACGTTGGCCGAACTGTTGGGAGCGCTGGTGCTGGCCGACCCACCGACCTCGCACGGTCGGTTGCCAATGCCGGCCGACGATCCGCTCTACGGCGGGACGGTGCCGCAAGATGCCAACAGCCTGGCCCGGCGGCTGGCGGACAAGGACGTGGTCCTGGCAGTGGGCATCAGCCTCTTGCGCCGGTTTCAGTATCAGGACGCGGAGCAACCCTTTCGTGCCGGCGTGCACCTCATCCAGATGGATAGTGACTCCTGGGAACTGGGAAAAAACTATCCGGTGGAGATAGCTCTGGTGGGAGATCCTCAGGCCGGCTTGGCCGAGCTGGTGGATATGGTCGCCCTCAGTTATGGGTCAGAGCAAAGGGAGGCAGCTGCCCGCCGGAGAATTGAGCTGGCAGCGCGCCGAGCGGACAACCGGGCTCGGCTGTTGCTTGAGATGGAAAAGCAACGCGGGCGGCGGCCGATGTCGCCGGTCGTCATGATGGAGGCGCTGGCCCGCGCCCTGCCGCCTGATGCCGCCGTGGTATTGGAGGCCTCGGCGCACACCCATCTCAACGTGCTGGAGCGTCTGGGCGTGCTGCGCGACCCGACCGGGCATTTTGGCCACCGCGGGTGGGCGCTGGGTTGGGGCTTGGGGTGTGCCATCGGCGTCAAGCTGGCATGGCCCGACCGGCCGGCAGTAGCGCTGTTGGGCGACGGCGCGGCGCTCTATACCATCCAGGGGCTTTGGTCAGCAGCCCACCACCGGGTGCCGGTGGTCTTTGTCATAGCCAACAACGCTCAATACAACGTGCTCAAGCACACTGCCGATGGGTTGTGGGTGCCCCCGGAAAAGTTGGTGGGCCTGGATCTGACCGAACCAGAGGTCGATTTCGTGGCGCTGTCCCACGGATTTGGCGTGGAGGCGTTCCGGGTAACCGAGCCGGACGACCTTGCTCAGCGCGTAGCAGCAGGCGTGGAAGGGGCCGAACCGCTGTTGTTGGACGTGACCATCGAGCGATAGGGGAACGGAGCCGACTGGGGCGCTCGGCTCCAGAAGCGGCGGGACGGAGGAATCGGCCGGTTGCCGGTTCAATGCGGCGCATTTTCGTGCCGGCACTGGACCTGCTGGCGGGGCGCGGCCAGGCTTTGCGTCAGGCTTCGGTGTCCAGATAGACGCTGTTCTCCGGCTCCCAGGCAGGCACACAGACGGCAACAAACTCCAGGTCCTGCTCACCCGCGTTCCGTATCTGATGAGCTACGCCGGACCGCACCAACACCGCATCCCCGGGATGCACGTCCAGGACCTGCTCGCCCAGAAGCATCCGGCCGCGGCCGAGCAAGAAGGTGTAGCTTTCCTCAGCCTCAGGGTGTTGATGTAAGCGGGATCCCTTTCCGGGCGAGATGACCACCCGGGCCACGCTATGGCGGGTGCTAAGCTTGCCGGCCGACCGGCCGATGAGTTCGTATATGACCTCGCCGTGTTGCGTGATCAGGGTTTCAACCGCTGTGTCAGTGATGGTCTCCATTTTCACCTCTCGATCCACTGTTAGGTCTATTCCGCACCGCGCAACAGAGCGCGGCGGCATGGATTCGCCCATTTGGCGTTTCAACGGGTCCCTGTCGGCGAGTTGGCGGATGCCGCAGTCCTGAAACCGTTGGTCCAACCGGCGCAGACCGCGCGGGACGGATGCGAAACGGTACCGACCGACACGACCGCCAGCACCGGAATGACGTGATCGTCGGGCCGAAGACCCAATTGACGATTGGAGTTACGGGCATCCCGTTCACTCCCCGGCATTGCCTTGATGCGAGCCGCCGCCGCAGGCCGGCCGCCGGATTGTACCACGACATGGTCACGCCATCCATCGCGAACCCCTGTTCCCTGACGAGACGACGTCTATGGTAGAATAATCAAAGAGTCGGTGAAAGGCGGCAGCAGTCTCTGAGCCTGTAAGGGGCTTGGCCCTTCTCCGGGCAAACGACAACTCCTGTCAGGTTCTGATGTGAGGGCGATTCCCAACAACTCGTTGCCACGTGGACGTGAGCCGGAGGTTGCGGTTATCTGCCCGGCATGAGGCGGGCCAACAACTGGTTGGGTGTATTTGCGGGTCTCGGGTCGGCGCTCCGATAGGTGGCCGGAGGATGCCGCCAGAGTCGGCAGCCCTTAGCTGAACAAAACAAAGATGCTGATCGTCGAGGCGCCCGGCGCCCATCTGGTGCACACCTGGAGCACCTAGAATCAATTGAATTCGATGCCCGAGAATGGCGGTGTGTTGGCGGACCTTCTCTACAACGAATACGCTTCGTCTCGGACGGAGGCCAAAGAGCCCATCACTGACATCGGTTTCCGCCCCGATTTGATGGGTGACCTCTACACGGGTTGAGTTTCGGAATTCGCTGACGAGTCTCTATTGTGATTCAGGTTACGCCAGCCATACAGATCGCACCAAGCGAGATACAGCTTGTGTTTGTGCGCGCGTCCGGCCCCGGCGGCCAAAACGTCAACAAGGTTGCATCGGCGGTACAACTTTATTATGATGTGCGCGGCTCACCGCTGGAGCCGGACGTCAAGCAACGTCTACTCCGGTTGGCCGGCCGGCGGGTCACAGAGGAGGGCGTGCTTATCATCGAAGCCAAGCGATACCGAAACCAGGAGCGGAACCGCGAGGATGCCGTCCAAAGGCTGGTCCGGTTGATCCGAAAAGCTCTGGAGCAACCCCCGGCCCGCCGCGCCACCCGTCCGAGTCGGGCGGCCAAGGCCGTCCGGGTTGACCAAAAGACCCACCGTGGCAGGCTCAAACGCGCTCGCCGGCGCGTTCCAGATGACCGGTATTGACTCTATTGGTGCGGGGCCTGGCCGGGACGACGTGGCGTCGCTGAGCCAACAAGGCGCCGACCGGAAACCTGCTGACCGGCACAGCCGGGCAAGTTGACCTTCATTGCTGGGGTTCAGGTTGTTTGCCGGGGGACCTATAGCTTGACACTCTGGCAAACGATGCTATCATATAGACGTATTGATAGATGTCTATGTGTGGATCAATAACTGGTGCAATCTGATCTCTGTGTCAAGTTCTGTCGGGCGCTGGCCGACGAAACACGCCAGAAAATACTGGTGATGCTTCTGGACCGGGAGATGTCCGTCAACCAGATCGTGCAAGTCTTTGAGGTATCACAACCCACTATCTCGCATCACCTGAGCGTCCTGCGCCAGTTTGGTTTGCTGGCCGGCCGCAAGGAAGGAAAGCAGGTCTATTACCGGACCAATCGGGACATGGTGGCGGAATGCTGCGGCCGGCTGACGGTCAAACTGGATGCCCAGGAAGAACTATGATTCGACAATGGCATTATCGGCTATACGGGATGGTGCCAGGAGAACCGGTGATGCTGGGCGGCCCCACTAGCTGTCAGCAGGGGTCGTGTGCAGCCGCCATTCGGCTCGCCGTTTTCAGAACGGCATCTCTCGAGTAGGTTTTTGAGTTGAGGAATCTGAAATGGGCACGTCAGTGACAGATGAACAGATCAAACAGGAAGTACGAAAAAGGTATGGGCAATGGGCCGGGCGATTCGGCGAACCCATGGCGCAGCCCGCGAACACGGCGTATGCAGCGCAGCAGGGCACGATCATCCCGCTGGCGGACTCTGTGCCGTCGAACGCCTGCTGTGCCCCCGGCGACCGGCCCGTCGGAGAGGGATGCTGCTCGGGCGAGTCAGGACAAGGCAGGATCGCTGACCTGCTCTATTCGTCACACGAGTTGGCGGTGCTGCCCGAGAGCGTGACCGGCGCCGCGGCCGGGTGTGGCAACCCAACCGCGATTGCGGAACTACGGCCGGGCGAGACTGTGTTGGATCTCGGGTCTGGCGGTGGGATCGACTGTTTCCTGGCTGCCCGGCAAGTGGGCCCGCACGGACAGGTCATCGGGTTGGACATGACCCCGGAGATGGTCAAGCTGGCTCGCCGCAACGCCAAGAAACTGGCGTTGTCCAACGTCGATTTTCGTTGGGGCGAGATCGAAGAGATTCCGCTGCCCGACGACTCGGTGGACGTGGTCATCTCCAACTGTGTCATCAACCTCTCTCCGGACAAGGATGCTGTCTTTGCGGAGACCTATCGCGTCCTGCGGCCGGGAGGCCGGCTGGCGGTTTCCGATATGGTCCTGGAGGGTGATTTGCCACCGACGATCCGCGCCCGGATGGACTCCTGGGCGGCTTGCATATCGGGAGCCCTGGAGAAGCAGACCTACCTGGACAAGATACGCGAGGCCGGGTTTGCGGATATCGAGGTAGCATCGGTGGACTATGTGCCGCTGTGTGTCCCAGATTGGGAGTCGGGCACCGACAAAACATCAGATTCCGGGATCGACCAGCGGTCGCTGGCCCGTATGGTTGCCAGCATCAAGGTCAAGGCACGAAAACCGGCTTAGCCGGATGCTGTGGGTTGCCGGGCAGTCTGTTTTCGCGGTGCTATGGCCGGCGAGTCGGGTCCTGTTGGTGCACGGACGCGACAGGGCACGTCGACGTGTAGTTGCTCGCCCTGCCTGATAGGCAGTATCGACTTGGTGGGAGGAGGAACCATGCAACGGCCACAGCCGCATCCACATCTGCATATTGCACCCGCCGATTGGTGGACCAGCTTTCTGGTGATGGTTCGGTCCGCTGAGGAGCAGCAGAGGGCGCGGGTGCTCATCGAGAGCCTTCGCACCTTTGGCGGCCCGTTGAGCGGTTGCCCGGTCTGGGTCTTGGTGCCGGACACAGCCGACGTGCTCCCCACATTACAGGATTTGGGAGAGGTGATTCTGTTCCCATTCGAAGTGGCGGCCAACTTGCAGGCGACGTATTTCTCGGCCAAGGTGAGCGCCTGTGCGGTCGCCGAATCCGAGGCGCCCCGCGGGGTGCGATCACTGGTTTGGCTTGACCCATGTACGCTCATCCTCCAGCCGCCTTACCAGCTTGACCTAACGGGTGCCGTGGCCGCGTTCCGGCCGGTCCATATCCGAAACGTCGGTTCGTTGGCCAGCGAACCGCTAGACCCGTATTGGACGGGAATTTACCGCGCAGTGGGCCTGGAGGCGGTGCGGCAGGAGGTGGAATCATTCGTGGACGGTCAGCGGTTGCGGCCGTACTATAACACGCATGTCTTTGCCTGGGATCCGTCGAGCGGGTTGGCAACCCGGTGGCTGGATTCCTTCAGAGCCCTGGCGACTGATCGCAGCTTTCGCGATGGGCCCTGCCAAGATGAGTTGCATCATATCTTTCTGCACCAGGCGGTGCTAAGCGCGCTGGTGACCCGGCATCTGGCTCCAGAACAGGTTCGGCTCCTGCCGCCGGATTACAACTACCCGCTGCACCTGCACCAGCGGGTGCCGCCGGAACGCCGGACTCTATCTCTTGGTCGTCTTGTGACCCCGGTTTACGAGGAGCATTTCCCCTCGCCGGATACGCTGGGAGACATCCAGATAGAGGAGCCGCTCAGCGCCTGGTTGGCGTCCCGGCACAGCTGACACGACGCAACGCCGAATCAGATCGGCGCTCTCCCCTGGCAGGGCGATTTCCGGCGGGGTGGTGGATCACCTATTGGCGGAAGCGACCCGGTGATAAGGACCAGCCAATACGAGCGCGTCCCGCCCGAGGTGCCCGTTGCCTGCGTCTGGCTCCTGGAGTATACTCCAAGCAGGCTCGCGGTCCAGCGCGATACGGACCCAGCAGCGGGGAACCGGACGCTACCGCGGGCAGGAGGAAGGCACTGTGCGACATTGGTTGGGCGAATTTCTGTGGTTTGTATGGCTGCTGCTGGCCATCACGGGCTGTGGGACCGGCGATCGACTTGAGCGAGCGCTGAACGAAGGTCAGGCAGCTCTGGAACAGGGCGACCCGGCGGCCGCGGTTGCAGCCTTGGATCGGGCGATCGAGATCGATCCCCGGTCCCTGGAGGCGTATGTCAACCGGTGCGCTGCTGAACTCGGCCTGCAACAGTATGAGTTGGCGCTGGCGGACTGCAGCCAGGCACTGGCCCTTGACCCCACCAGTGCGCTGGCGCTGCGCCAACGGTGTGCGGCCCAGTTGGGTCTGGACGATCTGGCGGCCGCGGTGACCGATTGCACTGCCAACATTCAGCTCGACGCTGAGGATGGGTCGGCGCACGCGTACCGGTGCGAGGCTTACCTGAAGCAGGGCCAAGACGAGTTGGCCATTGCTGACTGCAGCCGGGCAATCCGGCTTGACCCTGATCTGGAGCGGGCCTATTACTTCCGTGCAAGCATTCACTTTTTCCGGCGCAACCTGGATCAGGCGCTGGCGGACTATGATCAGGCCATTGCCCTCGACCCCGACGGAGCAACCTATAACAACCGGGGACTGGTCTTATTGAGTCTGGGGCATCTGGAAGAGGCTTTGGCCGATTTCAGCCGGACAGTGGAGCTGAGCCCGGGTATGGCAACCGCGCACTATAATCGGGGACTGGCTTTGGCAGCCCTCGGCCGGGTGCCAGAGGCCGTAGCCGCGTACGGCAAGGCTTTGGAGCTTGACTCCTCGCTGTCCATGGCCTACTATGACCGTGGCATCGCGCACGAAAAGCTGGGTGACTTTGACAGCGCCCTGGAGGATTACGGCCATGCAATCGAACTGGATCCAAACCTGGGAGCCGCCTATAACAATCGCGGCGCTCTGTATGCTGCCGAAGGTCAGGTGCAACAGGCAATGGCGGATCTGAGCGAGGCCATCCGTCTGGACCCAAGCATGGCTACAGCGTGGGCTAACCGCGGGGCGCTCTACCGGGCAGCAGGAATGGTCGAGCGCGCGGTCGTTGACCTCGACCGGGCAATAGAGTTGAACCCTGGGCTGGCCCGTGCCTACAGCGACCGCGGCTTTGCATTGGATGAGCTGGGCCGGTATGACGAGGCGCTGTTGGATTATGGTGTTGCGCTGAGTCTCGACCCTTTGCTGGTGGTGGCCTACAACAACCGGGCGGTCACCCATCTCAAGCTGAACCAGCCGGCCGAGGCTCTGGCGGACCTGAACCGTGGGATTGAATTGTCGCCCACCAACGCTAACCTGTACCTCCTGCGCGGCCTGGCATACGAGCAATCGGGTAACGCCGCCGACGCCATCAGTGACCTGGAACGGGTGTTGGAGCTGACCCAGAACGCGTTGCTGGTAGAGATGGCTCAAGCTGAGCTGGAGAAGCTCAGGTGAGGGTAGCTAGGTGCTCCAAATCCCGCCTATCTCGTTTTTTGCGGCCCGGCCGGTCAACCGGTGGTAACGTCGTTGTCGCCCGTCAGGATGGGCGTCAACAGCCGGGTTGACCCGCCATCCGGCTGGCCGATTCGAAAGCACTTGTTCAGCCGTCCAGCCTCAGGACTTCCGGCCGGAGGTCCAATTCCTCCACCGCCCTCTCGAGCTCGCTCGGGGTCAGCGGCCGACCGAGGCCGGCGTAGGCGGTGAGCACAGCCTCCATGGCGTTTACCCCGAATGATCGCCCTTCATAGCGCGGGGTAGTGGTGATCACCGTGCGCACGCCGCGGGCCCGCAACATCTCCAGGTTCTCCTGGGTGGTGGTGTTGGTCACCACAACCCGGCCCGGCAGGTCGGGCGGTGCGTACTTGAGGATATAATGCATGTCACCGGCGATGAGGTCGGCCGCTAACCAGTGACGCGCGTGCTTTGGATGAGTTGCTTCATCCCGGCTGCCGGGCGGGTATAGCACAGTCATTGGCAGGTAGCCCATCAAGGGCATCAGCAGGCGAACCAGTCGGCGGAATCGGTCCAATCCCACAATGGGGATGGGTACGCCCAACATGAACATCAAGTCGCCCATGACCACCCGGCCGGAGACGGAAGAGACGGCTTCAATCAGGCCCATTCGGTCCACTCCCAAGGGGATAAACCCGTTTTCAAAACGCGGCAATCCGCCCAGGGCAGGCGCTGCTCGCCGGAAAACCTGTCGTTCCAGCACATACTTGAGCAGGCGGCCGTCCACCACCGGCGTCCGGTATACATCCTGGACCAGTCGTAGAGCAGACCGCACCGGATAATCCCGCTGGTCCAGGCGAACATAGAGGTCAATGCCTCCGACGCTCAAGGCGTCCACTTGTCCGTCCAGTTGGGCAAACAGACGGCGTGCCTGTTCGGCATCGCCCCCGGTGCCGATCCGTTCGAGGCGAATTTGCTGCCCGTCGAAATCCACCACCACGGACTTGTCGCGGTCCGGGCTGCCCAAGCTGACGCTCACCGCTCGTTTCAACTCTGCGCTCCTGCGGCCGTACGCGCCGCTCATTAGGTGTGGTCGAGTCGATCCCTCATATCAGGCGTCCGGCTGCGGGCGCCCTGGCTTTGTGGACTCGCTCGGTATCTTCCGCTCAAGCTGATAGGTGCGCCGTTACCAAGCAGACTGCAGCGCGCCTGGACGTGATTCATTCAACGATTGCCGTTTGGCAACCCTCTGGCATTGTGATCTGGATCGGTTGGTTGATGCTGCTCAACTCAATTGACACCTGCAGACCCCCAAAATCACCGTCGGCCTCCATCCGTTGCTCGATTGCCAGGTAGTACTTGACCAGATACTGACCATCCACAGCGACCCAATATTCGCCCTCGTTCTTGGTCACGTTGGCGCCGGATTCGACGCCCAGCCCGTCGAGCAAGAAGGTGTAGTGATTAGTCTCGACTCCGTTCACCGTCTCCTGGCCGACCAAGACCGGATTGGCGATGATCGGCGTAAAGTCGATCATGTCCAGCAGAACCCCCTGCAACTCGTTTGCCATTGGGTCCGCCTCCTCCACCCTGTACTCGCCGTCAGACTCGGTGCAGGTCTTGAGCCCGACGGTGTACTGGAGCGATTCGCTGGTGCTGGGCTCCGGGTAGTCGGCGGTGGTCTCCCAGTTGGAGGTCCGAACCATATACGCATCATCGGCCGAGGAATAGTTTACCTCATAGATCATCTCGCTCCGGTCCTGGGTCGTCGGTCCATTGCTGACCATGCTGACAACCAGTACAAAGCTGTCCAAGCTGGCTAATCCCTGCCGCAGGGGGACCGGCTGCGATAGGTCCGGCGCTGGTTCTGGGCTCGGGCTTGCCGCGGGTTTGGCCGCGCTGCTTGCCGGCGATGGCGTGGCGGTTGGGCTGGATGCGCCCGGGGCCGAAGGTTGAGCGGGTGCAGGCGTGCCAGACGTCAACCCACCCAGGTTGCACGCGAGCGACGTACAGACTAGCGCCACAATCGACAAGACAATCCACCTCTTCATGCTCTTCATACTGACCTCCCTGTTAACCTTGGGTGGCTAGCCCCGACTTCACTGCCCCAACACCTGCTGGCCGTAAGCCACCCGGCTCCAGGTGCCATGTCAGGGGAAAAACAGAGTTCTCCCGACACGAATACGTCAATCCGCCCGCAAAAGGCCATCCAGTTCCGTTCCTCCCAGCCAGACGACCGGAAGTGAAGCGCCGGTCAGTGCTATGGCGGCAAGCCAGCCGGTGCCGGCCAGGGCCGTTGCTAGGTCAATCCTGAGCGGAATGGCCAACCCGCCTACATCCAGCGAGGCGATCGTTGCTAGAGTGGCGACTGCTGCGCCACCGGCGAGGCTGCCGGCGGTGGCGAGCGCGGCCGACTGCACTCCCAGATACACGGCGAGCCATGGCCGCGAATATCCCAAACACTGCAGGGTTGCCAACACCCGCCGCCGAACCCACGCCAGCCGGAGAAGTACCACCGCCAGCGTCAGGCCACAGATGAGCGAGACCAATCCCATGATGGAGTTAAAGAAGCTGATGATCGGAGCAAACTCCGCGACGGTCAGCCGGAGAGCCTCTCCACGCCGGATTACCTCAGCATTTCCCGGCAATAGCTCGCCAACCTGCAGGACGCCGTTGTCGGGGACCAGGTAGATGGAGACGTCCTGCCCATAGCCGACCAGTGCCTGTGCATCTGTCAGCGATATCCACGCCTGGTTGTCCGTATAGGTGCCGGTTCGGAATATGCCGATCACGGTAAAGTCCCGGCCGCGGAGGCGGACGAGACCGCCCAACTTAAGGTTCAACCTCTCGGCCAAGCGCCAACCGACCAATGCTTGGCGGGTTGCCGAGTCCGGGGTAAGCGCCTGGCCCTCCAGGAGGTCGAACGGAGTGACCTGAGCATAGTCGCTCAGGCTGACACCGCGAATTTGGACCACGTCTTCCACGGAGGTACCAACACCCCGGTTGATCTGAGGGATGGGCCGGCCGGCGCCGCGCAGCTCCAACTCTTGCGTCACCGTCGGGCCAAGACGACTGTTTCCCAGCTCGCCAAAGGTACCCACTTCCTGGACCACGAGATAGGCCGGCCCAACCTCATTGTACTCCTGGACTAGTCCACGGCGATAACCGATCACCGACAGGGTCATAGTGATGGTCAGAGCAACGAATACGATCGTTGCGGCTGACTGCTTCCACGTGCAGCGAAGCTCGGATATTCCGAGCCAAAACATGGCGCGGATCATGAAGGTGCCTGCGGTTGCCGGCCGGCGAACCAGGCGCCCGCTCCGGCCGCCATCACGACCAAAGCGGCTGCGCTGGCGGTGGTGGCGCCCGACACCACCGGCACGATGGCGGAGCTGAAAACCACCGCGCCGCCCTGGTGAGGAGCCAGCAACAGGCTGGCTACCGCCCACCCCGGCAGAAACGCCGCCAGACTCAGGATGCAAGTGCGAATCAACAACACGGTTTGAACGGTGCTGGTGCTGTACCCGATAGCGTACAGCGTGTTGATATCCCGCTGGCGTTCCAGAACAAACAGGCTGGCAGCGTTCAGGCTCCCGAACGTGACAACGAGCAGCGCCAACATCTGAAAAACCCGACCCAACACCGCGGTGGCCTCTAGTATGCGGGTGAGGTTCCTGGTAACCTGTCGGGCCTGATATACGGAATATCTGCCGGCCAGGTTCGGGGTCTGCTCAAGCCAGGATTGCACGGCTGGCACGTCGGACTGCGGACTGAGCTGAAGGACTCCGATTTGAAAACCGTGCCCAGTGCCCAAAAGGTTCTGGCCGGCAGCGTAGGTCATGCCGATAGACACCGCTTGCGCGCTGGGAGGCTCAAAAAGGGCCACGATGGAAAAGGGCCGGCCATAGACCTCCACCTGCTCGCCGATGGATGCGTCGAGGAGGCTCATGGCGCTGCGGCTGACCGCCGCCTGGCTGGTGGTCCGGGGCCAATGGCCGTCCAGGAGCTCCAGGTGGTGGACCGATTCCGCGTCAGCCGGTGGCACCGCCAATATCTGCATCAGGCGGTCTGCCACACGCAGGTACCGAAATATGACTGGGGATGCGGCGGTGACGCTGTCCGGGCCGTAGTTGGCCCGCACGTCCGCTGCAGCCTGATCCAGCGTCTCTTGGTACAGCGAGCTGTGGCCTGGATCGATGACGTTGGCGCTGATGATCCACAGGTTGTTGGCCGGTGTGCCTTCATCGCTGCCAAAGGTTTGCAGCGCCCTGGCCAGGGCGGTCACCAGCAGGAACAGCGTGACCAGCACCGATAGGAGAGCTAGACTTAACACGCTGCGCAGGCGGTCGTGAACCAGGTCCTTCCACACCAGCCTGAACAGCACGATAGCTCTCATCGGGAATCGCCTTGGAGAAAGACCACCCCGCTCCGTATCTCGTACACGGTGGTGGCAAACCGGCAGAACTGCTCGTTGTGTGTGGCCAGCAGACAGGTGAGCGAACCCTGGTGGTGCAGCCTTTGGAGCAATTCAGCTGTCTGCGTTGCGCTCTCGGCATCCAAGTTGCCCGTTGGCTCGTCGGCCAATAGCAGCCGAGGTTTACCGACCACTGCGCGCGCGATTGCGACCCGCTGTTGCTCGCCTCCCGAGAGCTCCACCGGTCGGTGGTCCAGGCGGTCTCCCATCCCCAATTCGCAAAGCACATGCCGGCTGCGTTGGCAGGCCTCCCTCCAGCCGACCCCCCGAGCCAACAGCGTCAATGCCACATTGTCGCAGGCCGACAAGGCCGGCAGGAGGTTGAAAAACTGAAAGACAAAACCGACCTGCTCTCGGCGGTACCGCACCGTGGTCGCGCGTTTGACCCGGTCCAACGCCAGCCCTCCGACCACCAGACTCCCCCCGCTCGGCCGGCTGATCCCGCCAATCAGGTTGAGCAGCGTGGTTTTGCCCCCGCCACTCGGCCCAAGAATGACCACAAACGCGCCGGCCGGAATCGCCAGGTTCACCCCGCGGAGCGCTTCCACCTGTAAACGCCCCTGCTGATACGTCTTGGATAGGTCTTGGGCCAGAATGAACGGTGAGCCGTCTGAATCGGCGCCCGTAGTTTGTGGTCCGGCAGAGTCGGTCACGCTTCATCCACCAGGGGGCTTTGGCGGGGTCCGAACCAGGCGCAAGCGGATGCGGCGAAAACTGCGCTCAGCCCGACCATGCTGATCCGTGACATGAATGGGAATTCTACACTCGATGGGACGGGTGTCAAATGCGCTGCCTGCCGCGGGTGAGCCCACCAGGCAGGAACAACGCTTTCCGCCGCGCCGATCCGGGGCGGCCGGCTGGCACCCGACTGGGACTCGGCGAGACGTCTTTCTTTGACTACCACCTGATCTGTGTTATCCTGCAGCCGGTCTGGCCGTCCGGCGTGGTGCGGTGGTGACAAAGACTGCTACCCGTGACCAAGACACCGGCGCAGCGTTCGGATGGGCGTCCCTGATCGCCCGGACGAATGCTGTCGAGGGCATCTCTGCGCCGGGCGTGAGTAGTCACAGGAGGTCAATCTGGGCGAGCAACCGGCAATTGAGCGGACCGACGGGCTGCCAGTGACAGTGGAGTCGCTGAACTGCGACCTGAGTGCGATGGGCGTACAGCCCGGCATGGTCTTGCTGGTCCATGCTTCGCTGAGCGCTCTGGGCTGGGTCTCAGGCGGCGCAGTGGCGGTGATCTTGGCGCTGGAACAGGCGCTTGGACTGGCTGGGACGCTGGTCATGCCAGCGCATTCCACCAACCTGACTGACCCCGAAGCTTGGCGTCACCCACCGGTCCCAGCTTCTTGGTGGCAGGTCATCCGCGATACCGTGCCGGGCTACGACCCTGCTCTCACTCCCACTCGTGGGATTGGAGTCATCCCAGAAACCTTTCGCAAGCAGACCGGCGTGCTGCGGAGCGGGCACCCAACTGTGTCGTTTGCTGCCTGGGGTGCGCAGGCAGACCTGATCACCTCCGGGCACGGGTTAGCGTTTGGGATGGGTGAGGGGTCGCCACTAGCGCGGATTTATGACCTGGATGGCTGGGTGCTGCTCATGGGGGTGGGTCACAGCAGCAACAGCTCGCTGCACCTGGCTGAATACCGAGCATCCTATCCGGGAAAGCAACTCGTCTTGGAAGGTACTGCCGTGATGAGGGACGGTCGGCGGCAGTGGGTGACCTACCCAGATATTTCCACCGATTCAGACGACTTTGGACAAGTAGGGGAGGCTTTCGACATGGCCGGCCAGGGCGTGCGCATCGGCCGGGTAGGGTATGGCAGCGCACGCTTGATGTCTCAGCGTGCACTGGTGGATTTTGCGGTGAGCTGGATGGAGTCCAACCGGGGAGTTGTCAGACGATGACGGGCGCGTTCTCAACCGGATCGTCTTCCTGGACTGAGCCGGCCTGAATCCGATTGATCATTCGAATCCGCGTCGCCAGCGACGCTCAAACGGCCGGCTAGACACAGCGTGGTCGGGATGCTGTGTGTCTGTTCGGTTTGCGTTCAGCCAGCGACCAGATACGGCGCCCGTTGCGGCTCAGACAGCCACTCGCAGCCATCTTCTGTGATGGCAATCATCTCCTCCAGGCCGATGTAACCGACCGGCGAGCGCACGCCGAGCTCCAGGGTATAGATGCCGCCGGCTGCAAGCCGACCGTACGGTTTGCCGCCATACCGGTCCCAACGTGGGTAGAAGCCTGTCCCTCCGTCGTGTGCCGAGCGGCCGACCGAATGACCGAGCGCGTGGGGAAACTCGGGATAGCCTGCCTTGGTGAGGTAGCTGCGCGCGGCCGCGTCCACCTCCCATCCCGGCACACCCGGCCGAACAAGACCAGAGGCAGTTTGGATGGCTCCCGCAACTGCTGCGAATGCCCGCATCACCTCGGCCGGCGGCTCTAGCTCTCCCGGACGCAGGAAATACCAGACCCGCTGCAGGTCAGAGCAGTATCCTTCCACCTGTACACCCAGGTCCATGTTCAACGTGTCACCGGCTGCTACCCGTACATCGGCCGCCGGCCCAGCGTGCCCCCACGGGCTGGAGGGCCCGGCATTCAAACCGGGGCAACCCTCGGCGTCCCAGGCTAGCGCCAGCCCTCGCCGGAAAACCCGCTCCCGCACAAAGTAGGCGATCTCGAGTTCGCTGAGCCCCGCCCGGAGCCAGTCTCCGACCTCTTGGAACACGGCGTCGGTTTCTCGGATTGCCCGCTGAACAAGGGCGCGTTCGCCGGCTGTCTTGCGGCCGCGAAGTGCCTCGACGAACAGCTCGGCCGAGACCAATCGGCCAGCATACGGAGTTCCTTCGAGGTATCGGAGCAGATTGAGGTACATGCCGTGGGTCAGGCCGTCGGCGGTCACGTCGTCCCGGCTATAGTTGATCCCAATGACGTCCGGGTCCAACTGCTCCAACACGCCGACCAGCGACTCCCGAATGCTTTGCGTGTAGGTGTGGATCGGGTCAAACAGACCCTGTTGGCGCACAGGTTGGTCGTCACCCAGGCCGGTTACGGCAATCCTTTCACCAGACCGAGCAAAGACAAATGCGGCCGGCCACACCGCGTGGGGATCTCCAAACAACTTGAGCACCGGGTCGCTGTGTTCACCAGTCTCCCGGACCAGGATCATCCATGCTCCCAAGTCGAACTCGTCCAGCAGCGCTGTTGCTTGCTGCGCCTTGTCCCAACCAATCATCATCGCCACCTCCAGCCTTTGATCCGGCCGAATCCGCCGGCGGTTCCTTCACGGCCTGCCGATTATACCAAACGCCAAGAACCGTCTGAGACATCCCCGTGCTACGTCCGATGGACCCCCGCGGTTCCGCCTGCCTAACCGGTCAGCGCGTTCTCCGGGGGTACGTTCGGTTGCCGTGGTAGTTGGTTTGGGATATGATCGTTGCGGTTTGCACTTGGGGAGGCGCAAGGAGAGGATTGATGCGTCGTGCACCAAGATCTGCCTCCCGCACGAAAGGATTACCTGGTGTCCTGGATGATGGTGCTCCTGGCCCTCTCGCCGGTGATCGTAATCACCCTCCTCCTCACATTGCGCCGCACTGCGGCCGACACTGCGGGGCTGATTGGCTTGGGGGTGACGGCGGCTGTAGCCTGGCTGGTGTTTGAGACCAGCCCGGTGGTGATCCTGCGGGCCGGCCTGGGAGGGCTGGTTGCATCGCTGCCGATTTCCCTGGTGGTGGCTACCTCCATCCTTCAGGTGACGCTGATGCTGGAAACCGGCGCCATCGCGCGGTTGGTGACCCTGATCAAAACGGTGGCACCCGCCGATCAGGTGGTTCAGATCATGCTCATCAACGTGGGTGTAGGCACGGTCCTGACCGCGTTGGGGGCCGTTCCCGTCTCTATCCTGCCGCCCATCATGCTGGCGCTGGGGTATACATCGTTTGCTGCCATTGCCTTGCCGGCCATCGGATACGATGCCCTCTGCACCTATGCGCTTCTTGGGGTCCCAGCGGTGGTCTTTGCCAATCTGGTCGGCCGTCCGGTGGAGGAGGTGGGCATCTATTTTGCGCGCTACATGCCGGCCGTCAGTACCTGTATCGCCATGGGGATGGTGTGGATTGTGGGCCGTTGGAAGCTGGTATGGCGGGGATTGGCCCCGACGCTGCTGGCCGGGTTGACGGCCGGCTTTGTCGCTATTGGCATGAACGCGTTGGGGCTGGTGACGGTGACGGGCATCGCTGCCGGGCTGGCGGTGGTGTTGGTGATGCTGCTGTACCTCCGCCTCACCGGCCGGCCATTGATGGACCGGGCTGGTCTGGACGAAAGCGACCTGGCAGCCGAACACGGCCTGTCGCTGGAGTCCGCTATTTCGCCCTGGGTGATCCTGACGTTCTTTTCGCTGCTGGTGAACGCGCCTTTCCTCCCCGTGATGGACCTGGTCTTCTCTCGGTGGGCGTTGCCGCTGGAGATCATACCGGGTGCGCCAGAAAGGCTGCGGCTGTTTTGGCAGGCTTACTTCTGGATTCTGATCAGCACGGCGCTGGCGCTGCCCATCCTCAGGGTCAGCCGGGTGCACCTGCGCACGACTGTCCGCAAATGGTGGCGTCGCGCACCTCGCCCGGTGATATCCGCGGCCGTGTTTTTCGCCATTGCATACATCATCAACCATTCAGGCAAGACGGCTGATTGGACGCTACCCGACCCGCAATTCAACATGGTTCAGGTGATAGCGCAGGCCGCCGCTACCGGGTTAGGGCGGTTGTATCCTGCCATCGCTCCGTTCCTGGGCCTTTTGGGTGGGTTCATCAGTGGGTCTGAGACCTCTGCCATAGCCATGCTTACCGGGTTGCACCTCTCCACCGCAGAAAAGATCGGCGCTGCCGGGCTGCTGGTTGCAGCTGCCAGCGGAATCGGAGGCGGTCTAGCCAGCGTCATCTCCCCAGCCAAGCTGCAAAACGCGGCCGCGGCCATCGACCGCATTGGAGAAGAATCAGTGGTGATCCGCACCACGTTTGTCGTCTCACTCGCGATCACCGCCGTGGTGGCCGTGTTGACGCTGGCGTGGGCTTTCTGACCAACCGGGCTTCGGGCCTACCTTGGCAGCTGCTCGACCGACCGGCGCGTCGTGTTTCTGGGACTTTGTCAGGGGCTCAGGACCGATCAGACAGCCTGCTCAACGCCCTACGACCGGCCGGACGGGCCAAGAGCGACGCCCAGCAACGCATCTCTCCATTGGCTGGGTGGAGTGCAACCAAGACCCAGGCGGCCGGCGGCTGCGGCTGAGCCTGACCCAGCAGGTCGCGGGATGGGCAGATGCCGGAGCCAAAGACACGACACGTCGCCGGGATGACACTCTGCCCCGGGACGACTCGCAGCTTGCCGCAAGGCGTCGGCCGGCGCGAGGAATCCTGGTAGCCCACGAACGGTCCTGATTGGGGCATCGGATCCGCCTCTGGTCACAAAGAGAAGCTTCCGATTCTGCCCAACTGCCAGGAGACGGGCATCACAAGTGCCGTCATGCCGAGCTTACGCGATTGGGAAGCCGCTATGGCAGCCAGTCAGCCGGTCCGCCGCCGCCGCTGCAGTAGCCGGATGTGTTGCGTCACGCGTCCATCCGGCGCAGCGCCTGCATCAGAACCAGCAGCGCGGCAAAAAAGGCCGGAGCGACGCCGCCAGTTTCCACCCCCCAGCCGGCGGCCACGGAGGCCGGCGGCAAAGTCACCTCAACCCAGAACAGGAGGGTAGCAGCGGTCGAATACGTCCTGAAATGTGGCGGGAGCGACCGACATCCATGATGACACGGTCCACTCCACGCCGCGCACGTCAGAGGCCGCCGGCAACTTGAGATCGCCCTCCGGAACCTGTTTCATGAAGTACCTGTTACCCAAATTCCGAGAAGACCCAGCGCATCGGTTGTGGGGGGGACCTTGGGCGGTCCTGCTGCGCTGTGCGTGGCGGCCGGGAAACCCGTCAGATGCCGCCCACGTCTGGTGAACCTGCACAAGCACCGGGGTTCCGGATCACGGACCGGCCCGGCGTCGGCGCGGGAGCGTCTCACGCGTGTGTTGTGACGGCTATTCGGTCAGGCCGGCCTGCGTCGGAGCACCAGGAGAGCCACGTCGTCGAACTGCGAGGCTGCTCCGGTATGCTCCAGGGCGCGTGCTACTATCGCTTGGAGAATCTGCTCCGCGCTGCCTCCGATGGTTGCCGCTTTCCTTACAGACTCCAGCAGAGCTGCCTCTCCCAGCTCGTTTCCATTGGGGTCCATGGCTTCGCTTACGCCGTCCGTGTACAGCACCAATGTGTCGCCCGGAGCCAGGTCAAGGGCCCGTTCCTGCAGCTGGACCGAGCCAAAAGCACCCAGCAGGATTCCACGAGTCGCCACGGACACACAGTCGCCGGCAGCAGCCCGGCACCAGATGGGACGGGTGTGCCCTCCATTGGCAAATACCAACCGGCCACTTTCTGGATACAACCTGGCATAGACGGCGGTGAGAAAGAGGTCAAAGCGGTTCTGGCGGAGGAGCAAATCGTTCACCTGCTGCAACGTTCCGGCGGGGCCTCGCCCGTCACGCGCGCTGCTGTAGATCATGGTTGCGCTGCGAGCCATAAAGAGCGCTGCCGGAACCCCCTTGCCCGAGACGTCGCCAATGACAAACCCCCAGCCTTGTGGCTCGGACGGCAACTCGAAAACATCATAAAAGTCGCCGCCTACCTCACGCGCGGCCTGGTAGTAGGCAGCCACCTCCCAACCAGGCAGGTCGGGCAGCCGTTCGGGCAGGAGTCCGAGTTGGATCTTCCGGCCGACAGCCAGTTCACTCTCTATTGCTTTTTTCTCCACCTCTTGCACGTGAAGGCGAGCCTTTTCGATGGTCAATGCTGCTTGGTTGGCCATCAGTTGCAGAAACTGCAACTCTCCCGCGTCCAGCAGTCGTGGAGTTCGCTGGTTGAGAACCAGGATACCCACCGAGCGGCCCTCCACCACCAGCGGCACCACCGCGTGGCCGCGAAAGCCCTCTGCCAGCAACCAAGGCGGTGCAGAATCGTTGGCGTCATCCTCCTGCAGGTCCTCGGTCTGCAGCGCTTGCTGGGTTCGCATCACCAGTCCCGGCGCACTGTGGGCGCTATTTGGCACCTCGCGCGACTGCCCGACCGGGCAATCCTGCCAGCCGGATGCGGCCTTGAAGGCCAACATGCCCGGCACCTCGGCCGGGAGCAAGAGCGCGCAGGCGTCGGCGCCAAGCCGTTCCCGCACTTGGTCAACCACATAGTGCACCAACTCATCCGAATCCAGCCGGTGCAGCAATTGATCAGACAGCCGCAGCAGCGCCTCCTGTTCGTGGACCCGCTGTTCGCGTAGCAGGTCGTACAACCGCGCCCGTTCCAGGGCAGTTCCCATCTGGCCGCCCACTGCGGTCAAGAGACTCAATGATTCGGGACTAAAGGCCGACCAGTCTGGCGCTGCGACGTTGAGAATGCCCAGGGTCAGATCCCCCGAACGCAGCGGAACCGTGGCGTGCACGGTAAGCTGGCGCTGGTCTCCACTGATTGACTGCAGCCGGGTACAACGGACCTCGTTATGTGCGTCTTGGAGGGTGCCGTCGTTACACATTCCCTGACAAATACAGCTTCCCTCCCAGGCATCGCTGTTCACGGGGTTCAGGGCGGACGGCAGGTTGTGGTGAGCTGCCAGGTGATAGCCGCTGCCACACCCCGTCTCGTGACCGGCTCGGTCCGTCAAAAAGACCCAGGCGGTCTCCAACCCCATCAGCACCACTAGGTCCCCCAGCGCGGCGTCGAGCACACCAGGAACGTCCACCGCCCGGTTCAACGTTTGCGCGATTTGATTCAGTTTTCCAAGTTTTTCCACCAGGGCGAGTTCGTTGCCCATCGGCGGTCTCCTTTGGCCGGAACAACAACACTCAATTGTACCGCGGCTGGGCCGAATGTCAATTTGGATCATGCCCGTCTGTGTATTTCAGTGTGGGGCGGACCGTCAGACCGGGTGCTCTGGCAGCGTACAGTCTGGGTGCCATGGCTCTGCCTCTGCCGGAGTTCAAAGACCGGCCGGCGGGCAGGCGGACCGGCAGCCAATCTTAAGCGACAGGCCTGGATCGCGCGGTTGGGTGAACGCAGCGCACTTCCGGAGCAGCCGCTGGGTACGCGTCAACTGGCAGAACCCGTGCCGAATGGACAAGCGCTGCATTTGCGGCGGGTTTGACGGTCCCGCGCTTTGTGGTATAGTTGCATTCTGTGGAGAGCAAGTAAATCCGGACCCTTCCCGCCGCCCGGTCTTGTGACTGGTGCGGCGTTTTATTTTGCCCCCGCCCGATGTGTCCCCGCGGCAGTTCACTCGGATGAAAATGGATGCCGCTTTTCAGGAGAACTATGCTATTTGATGATTTTGAACTCGATCCTCGTCTGCAGCAGAACGTGCGACGCATGGGATTCGAGCAACCGACCCCCATCCAGAGCGCGACGATTCCGCCGGCGCTGGATGGCCGCGACATTCTCGGCTCGGCCGAGACCGGCACCGGCAAGACGGCCGCTTTTCTGCTTCCGTTGTTGCACCGGCTGATTCATTCGCCCCGCACGCACGGCCCGCGTGCGCTGGTCCTGGTTCCCACGCGTGAACTGGCCTTGCAGGTCACGGACCATGCGCTCCAACTGGGCCAGGATTTGCCCGTTCGCAGCGTCGCCATCTACGGCGGCGTAGGCGACGCGCCGCAGGTACAGGCGCTCAAGGGCGGAGTCGACCTGGTCATTGCCACTCCCGGCCGTCTGCTGGACCACCTGGCGCGACGCAACGTGGCATTCGCTTCGCTCCAGGTGTTTGTCCTGGATGAAGCCGACCGTATGATGGACATTGGCTTTCTGCCGGATATCCGTCGCATCGTCCGATTGCTGCCGCGCGATCGGCAATCGATGCTCTTTTCGGCCACGCTGCAGCCGATTCTTGACCTGGCCGGCGAGATGACGCGCCAACCGGTGCGGGTGGAGGTGGAAACGGCTGCGACTCCAGACGCCATCACCCAGGCTCTTTACCCGGTTCCAGAGCATCTTAAATTCGACTTGCTGCAGTGCCTGTTGACGGATACCAGCCTGGACCGCGTGCTGCTTTTCACGCGCACCAAACACCGCGCGGATCGTATGGTCCGCAACCTGCGACGCGCCAACATTCCGGCGGCGGTGATTCACGGTAACCGCTCCCAAGGCCAGCGGGTGGCGGCGTTGGAGGCGTTTCGTCGTGGCGCCACTCGCGTGCTGGTCGCCACGGATGTCGCGGCGCGTGGAATTGACGTAGAAAGCATCTCGCACGTGGTGAATTATGACGTTCCTGGGCAACCGGAGGATTATGTGCATCGCATCGGCCGCACTGGGCGCGCCCACGCCATTGGGCAGGCGGTGACGCTGGTAACCCCGCCGGATGAGCGCATGGTTCACCGCATCGAGGCCATTCTGGGGTACAAGATCCAGCGCCGCCGGGTTGATGGGCTGGACTATGGGGTTCTTGCGGCGCACAAGCCGAACGCCGAGGAGATCCGACGGTACGTTGAGATCAACCGGCGCAGTCCGGTTCTGGTGAGTGCGACGGTTGCACCTAACCGACGCTTGCGCTAGGCGCCGACAGAGGCGAACACGCTGCCGTGCTTGGGCGGGTTCATGTGCAATCAGCCAGCCCTCTTGAGCACGCGCACTGCGCGCCAGGTCACCCACTTGTTGGGCTGCTTCTTGAGCCCATAGTCGCCCCATGTCTTGCCGGCATAATCGTATTCCAGTGACCAGCGGCCGGAATCATCCTGTTTGTCTCGGATGAGTCCAAGGGCGCTTGCCAACCGCGGGTCCTTGGCGTACCCTAGTGAAACCAGTGCCTCGGCGTTTTGCAGCAGGTCGGTGACGTAAAAGACGGGAAAGCCAAACTTCCACCAGTTGCCGCTGGGCTTGTCCGTGTAACCGGTGGGATAGCCGGCGGTCGCTGGGTCCGTTCCCAATAGAAAATCAACCCCTGCCTGAATCGCCCGTTGGAACAGCGGAGTCTGGCGGGCGGATGGCAGCCGGCCGAATGCAAGCATTACCTTGACGGCGCCCCAGGCGCAGGGCAGCTTGTTGTTGGCGCCACAGGCGAAACCCGGCCCGCACTTGCCCGCATAGTAACGCGCTGGGGCATCCCGTTCCTCAGCCGGCGCAATCCCTTCTCCGGTAGTGGTGCGGGCCATCCACTCGAAAGCGCCCGCCAACCGTGGGTCCTCGCAACCCAACTCCAGCAGCGCCCAACAGAGATTTCCTTGCAGGCAGTCCACAGTGCCGCCTGGGGTTCCAGACATCGAGAACTGCCCACCCGGCGCCAACGAATGATCCATCAGGTAGGCGCACGCTCGCGCAACCCGATCGTCCAGCGCGGGAGAAGCGCCCAACTGCGCCAGAGCGATCACCGACCAGATCGTGGAGCGGTACTTGCGGTTGTAACCCGGCCCCGGCTCCACCCAGAATCCGGCCGGGTCCATGGATGCCAGGAATACCGCAATCGGCCCATCACGGTGCGCCGCCTGTTGCGCCGCGCCCAACTCGGGATCCTCGGGCGGCCGGTCGAGCAGATCGCGCAACGCCAGATAGCGGACCCCGGCGGGTTCTGGTTCGAGCAACCATGGGATTGGATCCCCCTTGAGCTGATCTTGCCAACGCATCTCGGTCTCCTCCTCGTTAGCGGCACGACCGCACCAGTCAATCCCCGTTAGGATCTCCTGGCAACAGGGCGGGGAGCTGCCGTTGTTGCATCCTGGACGCAGTCAGAACCGATTATGCTCCACATGGGCAAGGTTGTCGAATTGCAGGGCGTTCGGCAGACAGGCAGGAAGTTGCTGACCGGAAAAGAGGTTGGTCACTGCCGGTGGATGGCTGGAGCAGCCGGCTACTGAGGTCACCCAAGTTGCTAGTCAGGCGTCCACCTACATGGACGCAGAAGGACCGACCTTGCCTCGTCAGCGCGGGCGGACGGCTCGCGCAAGTCGGTCGGGCGTGATTTCGACGTACTTGGGCGAAGGTCGATCGGAACGACGAATGCCGGGCGATTTTCTGACCAGTCGCGGAATTGCGGCCACCGAATCTACCGCCACCGGCGCAAACCTCACTGGACAGAAACAGCGTTGGCGTGCAGGCGCGGGCTGTGTTATGATGCGGAAAATCGTTACCGCGCCGCTTGCTTCGATGAGTGGACCGGAAAGGATTCTGGATGGCAAACGATGCTACCGAACGGGCAGTCATGCTTTTTGAACAGGGATACTCGTGCTCCCAATCGGTGTTTGCGGCCTTTGCGCCGGATGGGGGCCTGACGGCCGACACGGCATTGCGTATCGCTGGCGGACTGGGCGGCGGGATGGGCCGCCTGGGCGAGGTGTGCGGCGCGGTGACCGGCGCAATCCTGGCCATTGGATTGGCGCACGGTGCCACCCGGCCGGACGACGACGCGGCCAAAGAAGCCACCTACACACTGGTGAATGAACTGGCCGGCCGTTTTCGCAGGCGGAATGGCTCGGTGCTCTGTCGCGAGCTTTTGGGTATGAGCATCGATTCGGCAGACCTACTGCAGCGGGCCCGGGACGAGGGCGTCTTTGGCAGTACCTGTCCTGGGCTGGTGCGCGCCGCGGCCGAAATTGTGGTGGAGCTCCTGGCCGACGCCTAGCGTGAGTCTGGTTCGGATCGGAGGGCGACCCCTCGGCTAGTTGGAGGAGCGGCAAACCGACAGGCGGTGAACCGTTCAGCCAGTTCCGCGCATCCTGTTGATGCGCTCCAATACACGCTCCGCCTGCGCCGCCAGATCGTGGCTGCCTACCTCGGCCGCCAGCGCCCGCGCCGCCATTCCGGCGGCTTCTGCCGCCGCAAGGTCACCGCTTTGCAGCAGGCAATCGGCCTGTTTCCAGCGGACCTCGGAGAGCAGGTTGCGAAAGCCATATCGCTCGGCAAGTGACTCGGCCTCGCCCAAGGTTTCCAACGCCTCGTACAGTGACCCGACACTGGTGAGCACCTGCCCCAAGTTCGACAGGCTCTGCGCCAGCACCTGGGTCAGGTCGGAATGACGGGCAGTGTCGACTGCTTGCCGCAGGTAACCCTGCGATTCGTCGAGCAGGCCCTGGTTCCGTGCCAGGAGGCCCAGGTTGTTCAAGGCGATGGCGGTGCCGCGGCTGTCGGCCAGTTCACGAGACATTTCCAGTCCCAACCGCAACCAGTCCCGGGCCTCGTCGGGCTCGTGACCCAGCGAGGCAACCAGCGTGCCCAGGTTGGTATAGTCGGCTGCCACGCCACTCCGGTTGCCGATTGATCGGTTGATCTCCAAACTGCGCTGAACCATCTGCCGACCCCCGGCCAAGTCTCCGCTGCGCCGGGAAATGCCGCCCAGCAGGGTAAACGCCTCAGCCGCCAACCGGGGTTGTGATCGGCGGTCAATCCGTTCCGTCACCATGGCGGCCTGTTCGCTGGCGAGATCGTTTTCTCGCATGTCGAACCAGGCGCGAGCCAAACCCACCTGAATGGCCCAATGTTCGGCCTCCGCTGCGGCCGGTGGTTCATCGGACAGCGCCAGAAGATCAGCCGCCCGCTGGTAGCTTTCCAACGCCACCCGGAACTCGCCCATCTGTCTTTGGGCATCCGCCAGCCGGCGGTACGCCTGCGCTCGCGGCCCGGCCGAACTATCCGGGTCGGCAAGCAGCGAGTTCGCGCGCACCGCTGCCTGGGAAGGTTCGCCGCGCAACAGGTGAACGTCTGCCATCCCCAGCAGAATACGCGCCAACGTCCGCCTGGGTTTTTCCGGCGACGGGCTTAGCAGTTGCTCAGCCCGCGCATAGTGGCTGGCGCTTTCGGAAAGTGCGAAACGGGCGGCCGATTTCTCCGCGGCGCGCACGGCAAAGTGCAGCGCTTCTTCACGCTGGCTGCTCTCGGCATAATGATGAGCCAGCAGCTCAGTGTGCTCCTGTTCCTCCTGATACAGCGTCCGAATCGCTTCAGCCGCCCGTTGGTGCAGCAACCTTCGTTTGGAAGTCATCAGCGTGGCATACACCGTTTCGCGTGTCAGCGTGTGCTTGAAGCGAAAAGTGGTGGGTCTTTCCGGCGTTGGAGCAATCAGCCACCCGCGCTCCACCAACTCGGACAGGCGACCGGGCAGGTCCGGGTCGGGCGCCACGCGGCTGAGCAGCAGTCGGTCCACCTCCTCCCCCAAGACCGAGGCCGCCTGAAAGAGGTGGAGCGTCTGCTTGTCCAGCATATCCAAGCGCGCCAACACCAGATTCTTATAGCTGTCGGGAATGGCGCGCTCGCGATGGTCTGGCGGCTCTGCCCACCGCCAGGATCCGTTTTTCGGCAAGAGCCACTGTCGCTCAATGAGAAAGCGAAGCCCTTCCTCCAAAGAGAGGGGATGAGCGGCGAACGGCTCCAATCGCGGCTGCAACTTGGTTGGCAATTCCGGGGTCTGCAGCAGTTCTCGGGCCAGATCCATGCCCTCGTTCAGGTCCAGGCCGCCAAAACTCACCCGCAGGTAGCCCTCCCGACAGACCCGTTCCGCCTTGGCGACCAGCGCCCGATGAGGCCCCGGCATCTCGGCCCGGGCCACCAGCATCACCGAAATCGATGCCTGAAAGGTCAACGGCAAGATGTAATCGATCAACTCCAGCGAGGCCAGGTCAATGAAATGGATGTCTTCGAACAGCAGGAGCACCGGCCGGACGGCAGCTTCACTGATCAGGAATGTCCGCACCCGACCCAATAACTCGCTCCGCCACTCGGCCGGTCCCAGGTGACGTGCGAGCTGCTCGTCGGCCGAATCCGCCGGGCGGAGGTCCAGCAGGTTCCTAAGCTGCCGCCCGGACTCCGATTCTGTTTCTGGGCCGTGCTCTGACGCGTTGCCTGCACTGCGACCCAACATCTCGATCAACGGCCAAAAGCTGATGTTGGACCGAAACGCCTCGCATTTACCCTGATAGCAGCGTACAGCCGGCTGTGCGTACGCCAGCAGTTCTTCCACCAGGCGGCTTTTGCCCATGCCGGCCTCGGCTTCTACGTAGCAGACCTGGCCGTTGGCTCTTGCAGCGGTCCGGTCGATCCACGCCCGCAAGGCGGTCATTTCGGCGTGTCTGCCGATCAGCCGCAGGGAAGCGCCTGGAAGCGGGTGCGGCAGCGGCGACTCGGCGCGCGGTGGCCCCAGGAGGTATGCGGGTTCACCGGCTCCCACGTCGACAGCTTCCAGCGCGTACCTCTCCTGCACCTGGAGGGCTACCGATTCCGACAGCATTATGGCACCAGATGATCTTCGCCCGGCCAACGCGGCTGCGTGGCGGCCCGCCTGCGAACGCGCTACCCAGTTTGCCGCCGCTTCTGGCCGGTGAACAAACTGATTCCACTTGCCGATTGCGATGCCGACCGATACAGGAACGGCCACGTGCCGCTGCCGCAGGCTGCCTTGGTTGAGTTGCGTGGCCGCCTCCAGTGCGTTTCGTGCGAGCCGGATAGCACGAGCCGGAAGACTATCACCTGGCACCGGCTCCATCTCCGACAGGAGGGCAACCGTGCCCGTCGGAGTCAGAACCGCGGCCGCGCCAGCCAAGCGAGCGGTGCGGGCCAGCTGTGAAATCATCTGCTCCGTTGCTTCCTGGGTCGCCGTATCTGGGCCCACGACAGGTCGGCTCAAGGCGAAATGCACTACGGCGACCGGTCGCTTCCGGCCAACAACCGCCGTCGCAGCAGCGGACGGACCTAACAATGCAGTCAGCCGCGCCAGCGTTTCCTCGGCCTTCACTGCCAGGGTAGACGCCCCCAGCTCCCGGAAAGTGTGGATCGCGTGGCGCAATTCGGCCACATGCTCGCTTGACGGCGGTTTGCCAGCCTGAGCGGCGTGGCGGGCCAGGTCCAGCTCGGCTGATTCCAGTTGCAGATGGGCTAGTTCGTAGCGATTGCCGATCTGCTGGTAGAGCGCGAGCGCTTGGCCGTTCGCCTCCATCGCTGCGGCCCATTCGTGGTATGCCCGGTGCGCTAGTGAGCGGACTCGCAGCAGTTCTGCCCGCACCTCTGGCGGGCCCTCGGCGCAACTGGCATCGGCCTCTTCGAGCCGGCGCACGGCCTCGACGCGCTTACCCTCGGCCAGGTCGGTCTCAGCCAGGTAACCTGAGGCCAGTGCAGCCAGATCCCGATTTCCCGCTTTCGCGGCCGACTCCAGGCACGTTTCCAGGTCCCCCCGGGCCATGGTCAGCTCGCCAGTGCGGAGCCACAACAAACCTCGGTTGCCGTATAGCTGGCTGGTCAGGTCGGGCGGTGCGCCCTGTTTTTCCAGCGCCGCAAACGCCTGTTCCAGCCAATTCAGCGCCTCATCGTATCGGCCGGCTTCCAGCAGCAAGAGGCCGAGAATGTTGGCACTGAGCACCACACCCTGATGGTCTCCGATCTCCTGCCGCACAAAGACGGCCTGGCGCATCAAGGGTTCGGCTTCGTCCCATCGGCCCAGGCGATAATACAAACCAGCGAGATTGGTCTGGGAACTGGCTGAACCCCACACGTCGCCGAGTTGGTCACGCATGGTGAGCGCTTGCCGGGCGCTCTCTACTGCCTGCGGCAACCGGCCGGCCCAATAGTGGATGGGGATTAGCAGATTGTAGGCGCCGGCCAGGGCGCGTCGATCCTGCTCATCGGACGCCAATTTCAGTGCGCGGAGAGCGTGTTCCTGCGCCGTTTCCATCCGGCCCTGCCGGCAGAACACCCATCCTATCTCCCGCTCGACGTCGGACCGGCTATAGATGGCGGGTCCGCCATTCAAGAGAGCGAGCGCGGATTGCAGCGCGCTGGTGGCCAGTGTGGCATCGCCCTGAGCCGCGTACACCCGACCTAATTGGTAGTGAACGTCGCCCAACCGGTAGTTGTCGAACCCGTGGGCCTCCTCTCTGGCCTCCTCGAGCAACGTCAGCGCTTCATCCAGTTGGTTGACCCGACCCAACACCTCGGCCAGTCCCAGCGCTGTGTCCACTTCGAACTGGGTTGGCGGTTCGCCGGCACCGAGTACCGCACGCGCCCGTCGGAAAAGATCGATGGCTTCCTGGTTGGCGTACCTGTCGGCCGCTTGTCGAGCCGCCCGCGTCAGGTGAGGCAGGGCACGCGGCGAATGCGCCTTTTCCAGGTGGTAACCGATCAGCGCGTCGGAATCGACTGCCAGGTTGTCAGCCAAACGTTCGACGGCCTCGGCTGCCTTGGCATGCAGAGCTCCCAATTCGCTGCGGAGCACGGTCTGGTAGACTGCTTCCTGCACCAATGAGTGGCGGAAAAAGAACACGGGTCTATCACCGCCGGCAGCTCGCTGCACATAATCTGCCTGCTCCAACACGCGCAATTGAGCGCGAAGCGATTCCTCGTCAGAGCCGGTGAGGGCCAACAGCAGCGGCAGCGTGAAGCGGGGCCCCAGCACGGCCGCCTGGATCAGCAGTCGTTTAAGGTTGGCCGGCAGCCGGTCATACCTTCCCAGGATGAGACCGGTGACGGTCTCGGGTATCTGCTCTACTGCATCGACCCAACCGTCCGCCAGTTTCCAACCGGCTGGAGAGCGCTCCAGCACCTGGTCATCCAGCAACATCCGTACGAGTTCCTCGGTGAGTAACGGGTTGCCGCCGCTCCGCTCGGCGATTCGTCGAAGGAGCGGACCTGGCCGGGACACCGCGGGCAACAAGAGCGAGGCCAATTCCTCGCTCTCGTCCCGTTCGAGCGGACTGAGCTGCAGCCGGATTGGCGAGTATGTTGAGGTTGCGCCGGTCTGGAGCAAGGCGTGCTCCAGGTCGGGTGACACGGGTGTGCGGGCGATGGCGATAATGGCCAGCGGAATTTCGGTCACCAAGTCCGCGCTGTGGGCCAACACCGCCAGTGACGATTCATCTGCCCATTGCAGGTCGTCCAGAGCGAGCACCAGCGGTCGGCGCCGCGCCAGCCACGCGAACAGACGACGGAAAGCAGCCATAATGCGACGCTGTTGCTGCTGTGCGTCGCCAGGTGGCGCTGAATCAGCTGCTTCCCGACCCAAGAGCAAGGCGAGGGGCGGCCGGACGGCGTCTGCCAAGGTACCCATGGCGGCCAAGAGCGACTCAAGGCGTCCCTCGCGCGCAGCAATTGGCTCTTCCGGCAAGATGCCGCATAGGTGCTCCAGCAGGGTTCGGAGGAGCGCGTAGCCACTGCCCTGAGCCGGCGAACAAGTTGTCCGCACCACCTCACACTGACTGCCAAGGCTGGACAACGCTTCCTCAACCAACCGGGTCTTGCCTATTCCGGGTGGCCCCGACACCAGCATGAGCAGGCCGTTGCGGTCCACCTGCAGGCGCTGCAGATGGTTGCTCAGTTTCTCCAGTTCTTCGTCACGTCCCACCAGCCTGACGTTGGCAGCCCACTGCCCCCGTCGTGGGAGCGGGCGCAGGCGAGGACCCGTAACCTCGTACCCCACCACCGGTCGGTCGATCCCTCTCAGCTGCAGCCGAACCGGGTAGGAGAAGCCAAAGTGGGACCGTGTCAGCCGGTGCACCGCCTCGCTGACCAGCACCGTGCCCGGTCGGGCTGCTTCCTGCAGCCGGTTGGCAAGGTTCACCGCGTGACCGAAAACAGTCGAATCCTGGAGAGAACCGGTGTCGATCTGCCCGTGTACCACGGGACCCGTATTGACGCCGACTCGCAGTGCTAACTCCCAGTCCAGATCACGGCTGGCTTGGGCTTGAACCTCGGCGACAATCTGCTGCATCTCCAGACCGGCGGTCACCGCGCGAACCGGGTCATCTTCGTGGGCCTGGGGCAACCCAAACGTGGCCAGAAAGCCGTCCCCCACGTACCGGTCGATGTGCCCGTCCTGGCGCCGCACCGCCTGCGCTAACCTTTCAAAGAGCTCACGCACGGTGTGATAGACCGTCTCAGGGTCGGTTCGGGCGGCCGTGCGCGTGTAGTTGGTCAGGTCGGCAAACAGGAGGGTTGTGAGGCGACGGGAGCGCTGCTCATCCACTGACGGAACGCCAACTGGAGCCGGCGTCAGGGCAGCGCCGCAGTGCCCGCAGAAACGGAAAAGGTCAGGCGACTCCTTCCCGCAAACCGAACAGATTAGCATGGTCTTGCCGGATAATCCCCCGCGATCTGCTTTTGTCGGCCCGTTCCCCAAACAGCAGCTGCTTGGGCCTCTTGGGACGACACCGAGGCGCTCGGCAGGTCAGGTCACCGGCGCCAGAGGGTGTATGTATTTCAAGGTGGACAGCATGCCGGCAACCTTTGGCTGACCGGCGGACGCGCCCTGCCAATCGGTCAAGACGGTGCTCTTCCAGAGCAGATGCCACCTCACGGCCGGTCGCCGTCACCGCATGGAGCCAGTGGTTGCTCCCGGATTGGAGGTCTATGGACGAAAGCTGTGGCGCAGCGACCTAGCCGCTAAACCCGATAAAACCGCCCAACACATCTGGCTGGCTGAGCAACAGCAATGCGGCTGCCACCGTCATGCTCAGGCTCCAGAGCAAAGCCTGCGCCCGGCTCCACAGAAATCCATCATTGCCTTCGTTCTGATTCTCGAGTGGCTTCTGGCGGTTATTCACTTCTGACCTCCAAACAATAGTGATCACGGTGTCTTGATGCAGAGGACAACTCCAGCACAGATCGTGCCAGACACATGCTCTATCAACATTGTATCACCGGTTTCGCTCAAGTCAACGGGACTGGGGTCACAATTGGGAAAATCTTGATAGAACCACGCCACTCTCTTGGTCGGAAGGCCTCCCCGCACCTTGGCCGCAAGACGACCAACCGGGTGCTGTAACTGCCAAGTTGGCGTTTTTACCGCGGATTCTGGGGCCGGGATATCTGCATGTGCCGGAGGAACCAGTCGACCTGCCGGGTGGTCGAATCTACCACTTCCGGAAAACTCCGGGCGCCGTGGACCGCGTGGGGGTAGAGTGCCAAGACCGATTCGGCGCCGCTCTCAATCAGTGCCCGGTGAAACGCCAGCGCCTGGCTTGGCGGCGTGTTCTGATCCATCTCGCCCGCCAAGATCAGCGTTGGGGTCCGCACTCGCCCGGCAAACATGACCGGCGACCGTTGATAGTACAGCCCGCCAGCGGCCGAGGGGTCATCCTCCAGGAACAGCGCGTCAAAGTCCGGTATCTGGCTGGTAAAGTGCTGGCTGCACCAATCGGTCACCGGCGAGATCGGAACCGCAGCCGCAAAGCGCGAATCCTGGGTGATGAGCCAACAGGACATGTAACCACCGTAACTGACGCCGGTGACGCCGAGTTGGTCCCGATGGGCAATGCCCTGCTGCACCAGTGCGTCCAGGCCGGAGAGGTAGTCATGAACGTCGGCGCCACCCATATCGCCCCGCACCAATCGGGCAAAGTCCTGCCCCCGGCCGGTGCTGCCGCGCGGGTTGGGGAGGAACAGCGCACAACCGCGGCTGACCAACGGCTGGGCGTTGACGAGGCGAGCATAGTAGCGGTTCCGATTGGCCCACACCGGCCCGCCGTGGATCACGGTCACCAGGGGAAACGGTCTCTCACCGTCCGGGGTCACCAGCCAGCCATGGATCTCTAGCCCATCCGGCGCGGTCCAGTGTGCCGGATGCATGTGGCCGGCCCGGGCTGCTTCTTCCGCGGCCCCCGGGTGCCCCAACGAGAGGACTGTCTCGCAGCGGTTGTCACGGACGACGACCACCTCGGGCGGGCGCAGGTGCCCTTCGACCATCATTAAGCAATCAGACTCGCCGATGGGTGAGACGGTTGGATACCAGGCACCACTGGTCAGCTCTGTGCTGGACCAATACTCAACTGCAGCATCCCGACGCAGGTCATATTCGCCCACCACCGTCTCCCAGTCTCGGTGTCCGGCGTACAGCAGGCGGTCGTCGTCACGCCACGTGACCCAGGAGACGTCCACTCCGCGAGTGTCCAGGGCCCTTGCTGTGCCGGTGGCTGGATCCAAGAGCAGGACCGTGCCGCAGACCAGGTACCGGTCACTGCTGACCGCCTCCACGACCGCCAGCTGTCGTCCCGAGGGGTTGGCAGCCGGCCAACCGAGCTGGTCCGCCGGCCGGTACAGGATCTTTTCGCGGCCGGTATCCAGATCGATGAGCGCCAGCCTAGCGCGATACCAACTGCCCTCGCCGTGGCTGTCAGACACAATGGCTGCCACCGCGCCGTCGCCACACCAGGTCGATTCCCAGACATTGAGCCCGGGCCGCGACAGGACCTGCGACCCGCCGCCCGCCAAGTCATGGACCCAAATCCGCCGCCACAGGTTCTCAGCATCGCCCGTGTGCATGGTGGGAACCCAGGACGGCAATGGTTCGGCGGCCTCGGCCGTGCGGCCGCCGCCCTGGATTCCAGCCAGGTCTGCTCCCAGGCCGGCGACCCCCACCAGGATTTGCCGGCCACTCGGAGACCAGGCCAGGTACTCGGCGGTCCCATCCAACCGGGGCGTCGCCACGACCTCTCGCAAACGGTCGGTCCGCAGCAGGAAGAGTTGGCAACGACCCCGTTGGGCCCGGTCGGAGAGAAAGGCCAGGTATCCGCCATCCGGCGACCACCGAGGCAGCCGGTCGTTGTGTGGGCCAGCAGTGATGATCTCCATATGGCCGGTGTCCAGGTCGGCCAGGCACACTCGCGAAGCCATCGGCCCCTCGATGGACTCCAGCCGAAAACCCGTAAAGGTCGCCAGCCGGCCACCGGGAGCCGCCGTCAGGTCGGCGCCGTCAACGATCAGACCGGAACCCGGCCGGTAGAGGTTGGTGAAATGAGCCTCGATCTCCCGGTAAAGCGGGGTGCGGCGAATGTCGCGGTTGAACATCCATTGATCTCCTGACTGGTGACGCTGCGCTAGCGGTCCAGCACGCGTGGATCCAGTGCATCTCGCATCCCGTCGCCGATAAAGTTGAGCGCGAGCACCGCGCTCAACATGGCCAGGCCGGGAAAGGCAGTAAGCCACCAGCTGTAAAATTTGAAACGCCCGGAGGATATCATGGCGCCCCATTCGGCCGTCGGAGGCACGACGCCCAGACCGATGAAACTGAGCGCGGCGATGAACAGAATAATGTTCCCCATGTCCAGCGACGCCTTGACCAGGCTGGCCGACACTACGTTGGGCAGAACGTGACGGAAGAGGATTCGGCCGCTGTCCACGCCCAAACACTGAGCAGCCATCACGTACTCGCGGCGCTTGACAGAAAGCACCTGACCTCGAATCAGACGGGCGTACTCGGGCCACCAGACCAGGATCAGGGCGATGATGGCGTTTTGCAGGCTGGGTCCGAGCACGGCCGCAATGGCCAACGCCAGCACGATGGGAGGAAAGGACATGGTGACGTCCGCCACGCGCATGACCACCAGGTCAAAGATTCCCCCCAGGTAGCCGGCCAGGGCGCCGATGAGCGAGCCAAAGACAAATTCCACCATGACCACTATCAGCCCGGCAGGAATCGAGATGCGAGCCCCATAGACGACACGACTGAAGACGTCGCGCCCCAGCTCGTCAGTGCCAAAGAGGTGCTCGCCTGAAGGAGGCAGGAGTCGACTTTCGATTTGCTGATACTGGGGGTCATACGGGGCGATGAGCGGCGCTCCCAGCGCAATTACACACCATAACAGCATGATGACTCCGCCGACCTCGGCCATTCGGTTGCGAAGTAGCGATCCCAGCGCCCGCCGCCACGGCGTGTCAGCTGCCCCAGAACGAATCCTGGGCCAACTCCTGCTGCTGGTGGCAGTCTGTTCGGGCGTCCGCGAATCCGCTTGGCTGTCACTCATTCGCTACACCTCGACGATGCGGGGGTCAATGACCGCGTAGAGGATATCCACCAACAGACTGCTCAACATAAAGACTACAGCTATTACCAGCGCTGTGCCCATGAGCGCAGGGATATCCAGCGTCCGGGCAGCATCCACCGCATACTTGCCGATGCCGGGCCAGGCAAAGATGGTCTCGGTCATGATGGAGCCGGCCAACAGCCAGGAGACCTCTAACCCAAGGATGGTCACAGTGGGGATGAGGGCATTGCGCAGCGCATGGACCACGATCACCTGCCGAGCGTATAGCCCCTTGGCGTGGGCGGTCCGTATATAATCCATGCCCAAGACTTCCAGCAGTGATGCGCGGGTGATGCGGGCAATCAGCGCCAGCGAAAACCAGCCCAGGATGACCGCCGGAAGGACCAAGTGCGAGAGGGCGCTTGAAAGGGCAGCGCCGTTCCGGGCCAGCAGCGAATCCACCACCAGCAACCCGGTCGTGGTCTCGGGCATGACCATGCGCGAACTGATTCGGCCGGGCCCGGGAAGCACCTGCAGGCGAAAGTAGAACACGTACAACGCCATCAGGCCCGACCAGAAGGGCGGCATGGAGGCACCCAGCAGCGAGATCACGCGCGCCAGGTGATCCACCCACCGACCGGAATAAAGAGCAGCCAGAATGCCCAACGGAAGGCCGGCCAGCAGGGCAAACGCCAGCGCCGAAAAAGCCAACTCGATGGTGGCGGGCAGATACTCGCGCAGATCCTGCGCCACCGGCCGTTTGCTCCTGAACGACACGCCCAGGTCTCCACGTGCCAGGTTCAACACGTAGCGCAGGTACTGCTCCGGCAGGGAACTATCCAACCCCCACTTGTCGATGGCGGCCTGTCGTTGCTCGGGGTTGCTCATTGCCTTCTGATCCAGGATCACCGCCAGCGGGTCGGCCGGAACCAGATGACTGACCACAAAGATGGCCAGCGTCACCCCGATGAGCATGGGAAAGATGAGCAACAGACGTCGAACAATGTGGGAGGCAATTCCCATCCGAACTCCAGTCTAGGCTGGTCCAATCTACATCGCTTGGTCCGGCGCTTGATGTACCGCGAAAGCCATCCACGATTGCGTTGGCCGAATCGCGGCGCCCTTGGTTTCCGTGACAGGTTCTCTCCCCCGGGTTGCAGAGCGTGGGCTCCGACCAACCGCGCTGGTCGCAAGCCCACGCCCGCATTTCGGGGCGAACCGGGGTCGTTCAGCTCCAGGAGGGCTGCCCGACCCGGTCTGTTACCGTCCTAACTGTCCCCACTCGGTGTACACCACCGGGATGTACCCGAATCCAGTCACTTCCTTGCGCATCGCTATTAGCTCGTTAGCCTGGTACAGCGTGGTGCCATACGCAAAGTCCAGCATGATGGCCTGCCAGTCCTTGACGGCTTGCAGCCGTTCGGCCGAGTCGAGCCCGTGCGAGATGATATCGGTGGCTGCCTCCAACTCGGGTGGCACCTCGCAGCGCATGTTGGCGCCCCAGTCGTGGCTGGCATAACCCCAGTAATCGGTGTAGATGGTATAGTCGATGTAATCCGGATACCAGTTCCCAATGACCCACGGGGCGGTATGCTCACCCCAGGTCATCGACACCAGGACGCTATAGTCGGTGGGCTGGAGTTCCACGTTGATGCCCACCTCTGCCAGGTCGTTCTTGATCTTGGCGCCAACCAGGTCAAACAGCGGGCGGGCCGGATAGTAGAACTTTTCGGTAAAGCCGTTCTCGTACCCAGCCTCCTTGAGCAGCGCCTTGGCGCGCTCCACGTCCCGCGGCTGGATCATCGATTCCTCCACGCCAGCCAGGCCCAACGGCAGAATTGATGGCGGTTTCAGGGCATACCCGCGCAAGCCGCTTTGGATGAGACCGTCCCGGTCCAATGCCAGCAGGATGGCCTGGCGCACGCGCACATCGGAGAGCGGCACTGAAAGCGTTGGATCGCAGGTCATGTTCATGTAGGTGATGTCGAGCGTCTCAAGCACGTCGACCTGCAGGTTGGGATCGGCTTTGGCCTCCTCCACCAGGTCCGGATCCAGCCGCGGCAACAGGTCCAGGTCGCCACGCTGGAGCATCTGAAGGGCGGTCGTGGGGTCCTCCACATGTTTGAGGATGATACGGTCCGCCTTTGCTTTTTCTCCCCAATAGGTCGGGTTCGCTTCCAGGACAACCTCGCTCTTGGGAGTAAAGCTGGTGAGGATGAACGGCCCGCTGCCGGCAGAATTCTGATCCAGCCATGGGGTCGCGGTGTCCGTGGTTGCGGAATCCTCGTCGGCCGATCCGCCGTGTTCCTGGACCACCTTGCTGTCCATGATCCCGAGATAGGGTGCGGTAGCCACCATGATGAATCCCGGTGAGGGGTCGTGCAGAATTACGTTGACCGTCAGGTCGTCCATCACCTGGACATCAGCCACCCAGCCCATGAACCAGGAAGGCGGCCCTTGTTTGTTCTTGAGCCGCATCCAGGAAAAGCGGACGTCCTCGGCGGTCAACGGGTTGCCTGAGCTGAACGTAACCCCGGGACGCAGGTGAAAGGTGTAGGTGAGGCCATCGGCCGAGATGTCCCAGCTTTCGGCCAACCAGGGAACCGGGGTGCTGAAATCCTGGGCCGTGATCTTGACCAGCGGTTCATAGGCGGCATAGTCGGCCATGGCGCCCGCCAGTTCAAACATCTGGTGCGGATCCATGCTGGAAGACGCCTGAATGTCAAACCCGACAATCAGGGTCACAGGTTCGGCCGGCGGCGGCGGAACCGGCGTGTCGGCCGGCGGAACCGGGGTGTCAGCCGGCGCTGCTGGCGGTTGAGTCGGTTCGGCTGTGCCGCCGCAGGCTGCCAGGACGGCAGACAGAGTCACCGCCAACAACAGAACGAAAAACAGGTGAACAGTCTTCTTCATGCGTAACCTCCTATGACAATCTTGAGCAAAGCCAGCCCATCACTCCAATCCATCACGCAATTCACTTGACGCCTGCCGGCTGGAGCAGGCGGGACCCCAAAAATACAGTCGCCCGGTGCGACCCATGATAGGTTCGCCGCTGGCTGATACCGAGTCGCCCGGCAGCCTCCTCGTGGGTCGCCGCGGTCGCAGGTCTGTGAACCCATCAGGCGACCTCTGCCTGCAGCCCGCGCACCACATCAGACAAGATGGTCATGCCGGCGCGGGCCTGCTCCATGGACACGATGAGCGGTGGAATGACCCGCAGCACATTGGCATATAGGCCACCGCCGATGACCAGCAGTCCGCGGTCGATACACCGGCCGGTCACGGCCTTGAGCATGCCAGGATCCGGCCGGCCGTCGGGCTGGACAAACTCGGCCGCCAGCATCAACCCGCGTCCCCGCACATCGCCAATGATGGGTGCCTCAGCCATCAGCGTGTCCAGTTCGTGGTGCAGGTATTCGCCTACCAGCGCCGCCTGACGCACCAGCTTTTCTTGCTCCAGGACCTCCAGGGTCGCCAAGGCGGCTGCGCACGACACTGGGTTTCCGCCGAAGGTCGATCCATGCGCTCCGGGTTCCCATCTGGCCATGACCTCCGGCCGGGCCAACACCGCCCCCAAAGGAAAACCCGAAGCCAGGCCCTTGGCCAGGGTCATGACGTCGGGCGTGAAACCGGGGACGTGCTGCCAGGCAAACATCCGGCCGGTGCGTCCCATGCCGCTCTGGATCTCATCCACCATGAGCAAGATCCCATATCGGTCGCACAGCGCCCGCAACCGGGTGAGAAAATCGTCCGGTGCCACGTGATAACCCGCCTCTCCTAGGATCGGCTCGATGAGAATCGCCGCGGTTTCGTCGGGACTCACCACCGTCTCCAAAAGCCGTTCCAGCGCCTGGAAACACTCCAGATGGCAGGATTCACGCCGCTGGCCGTACGAGCAGCGAAAGCACCAGGGATACGGGACATGGTAGACAGCCGGCAACAGCGGTTCGTAGCGCCGGCGCAGTGCGGATTTGGCAGTCACCGAAGCGGCACCAAGCGTTCGGCCATGAAAGGCACCCTGGAAGGCGATGATGCCCGGCCGCTGAGTGCTGTACCGGGCCAACTTGAGCGCCGCTTCTATCGCCTCCGCGCCGCTGTTGCCGAAAAATGCCATCCCCAACGGCGGGACCAGCTCTGCAAGTTTCTCCGCTAATTGGACGTAGGTTGGGTACCAGCTCACGTGGATGCAGGCGTGAATCAGTTGGTCAATCTGTCGGTGAGCAGCTTCGACTACCTTGGGGTGGCAGTGGCCGGTGTTGGCGGTGGCAATTCCGGCGCTGAAATCCAAGAGCTCTCGGCCGTCAGCCAAGGTGAGATAGACGCCCCGCCCGGAGACGACCTCAGTGTCGCTCCACCGCGGCAGAGCTGGCGTCACCACGGCGCGGCTTCGTTCGTGCAAGGACCTCATGGCATTCGCCTCCTTAACTTTGTGACCTGACCAACAACGGCTGCAGTATCATCCGGAGCGCCGGGTACCGGACCGTGGAATCGAGGGGCTGCTTCCTGCGGAAACACCGAACCCCGGCCCGTTTCGCCGTTGTGACCCTCAGGCCCGCCCTTGACGAGGTGCGGCACGGTGCTCCGCGCTTCAGTCGCCGGCGCCGATGCCGCTGCGCCAGAGATGACTTGGCCTGGCACATGCCAGTCGTAGGTGAACTTGCGCGTATCCGGCAACAGATACGTCCGAGTGCGCGTGACGCCCGGCAGCGATTGCACCGCATCGTACACGTAGGAATACAATTCCTGAACGGTTCGGGTCACTATTTGTATGCTGATGTCCCGATCACCTGTGTAGGCTACGTAGCGCACCAACTCCAGCCGCGCCAGCTCATCCAGCACCTGAGGGGTACGGCTGGGTTCGGTTTCCACCAACACGTCTGCCATGACCACGAATCCCAAGGGTTTGGGGTGCACAATGGCCACAATGCTGATGGCGCCCGCCTCCTGGAGCCGGTTGATGCGGTAGCGCACCACCCCCGGGGAGACACCTGGCAGATGCTCAGCGATGTCGGCTGCCGCCATGCGGCCATCCTGTTGGAGAAACCCGATGATCGCCGCGTCAATGGGGTCCAATCGGGGGCCGGCCGACCGGTTGCGCGGGGGGTTAGTCACTTTTCTCTTACCCTTCCGGACCCATCGGTCCGACTCGCTCGATCACGGACCTGCTGTCGGCTGTCTGGACAATCAGGCTCAGTTGGGTGGCGGCGGCCGCGTTCAGCGGTACGGGCTGGTGGGTAGCCAGCAAATCGGCGACCCGCCGTTTTGCCCGCTGCCCCAGGTCGAGGGAGCCGCGAGACTCCCACCCCTCCAGGTTGTCGCGGTCCATCAGCATGGGCCGCCAGTTTTCCCGGCAGTGGCGCACGGTGTGCTTCTCGGCCAGGAAGTGACCTCCCGGGCCCACCCGTTCGATGAGGTCCAGCGCCAGCGTCTCTTCCGAAACCTCCATGCCTCCCACCAGGCGCTTGACCAGCCCAATGACCTCGTCCATGGCCAGCAGCATCTCATAGGAGGTGGTGAGGCCGGATTCCAGGTATCCCACGTCGTGGATCAGATTGCCGCCTGCCAACGCTGCCACCAGTGTCCACAGGGCTCCCTCAATGCCGGCCTGCTGGTCAAACGTCTTGGCATCCGATACGCCTGCGAACCCAAAAACCGGCAGGTCGTAGTGATGACCCATCTCGCACAGGGCAGACCAATCCAGCATGAACTCGGGTGCGCCATAAGTACCTACGGTGGTAGACATGTCCATGGTCATCATGCCGCCTGCCCCGGCCACCACAGGCGTGCCTTCGCGGATCAACTGGCAGATCAGCAGACCGCTCAGTAGTTCGGCGTTGGCCTGCACCACTGCGCCGGCGCGGGTGGTGGGCGATGATGCGCCGGTGATCAGCCCCGGCGTGTACACCACCGGCAGGCCTTTGCGGCAGATGTAGAGCAGCTTTTCGCAGCTCTCTACGGCGTGGGTGAGCGGCGCGATGGGTTCGGCATACAGGGCACAGAACGGATTGAGTTGCAACGCAGCTTCGCCACCAGTGACGGACTCGGCCATCTGGATGATGTCCTCCAGGTTCTGACGGTTCCAGGCTGTGTAGACGACGGGCTTGGTCGTGTTGGCTACCATGGCCTCAAAGTGGTAGAGATCCGAGATCGCCGGATTGACATCGGTGGCAATGCCCATACACATAATAAAGTCAATGTTCTTCAGTGCATCCACCAGACGGGAGACGTTGACAATGTCCGCCAATACTGCTCGGCGGCGCTCGCCGGTGTGGGGGTCAAGGATAAAAGGTGTATCCGAGCCGGTGCCAAAATAGCTCTTGCGACCCTCCAGGTACATGGCTGGTGCGCCACGGCGGTCGCAGAGCACCACCCGCGGCGGCGCAACACGGACGGCCCAGTCCAACAGGTGGGCCGGCATTCGCACCCGGTCGTCGGTCACCGAGCACCCGGCATCGGATAGGATGGAGCGAACCTCGGCCGAGAGGACCCTGACGCCCGTGCGCCGTAGCACTTCCAGGGTGGCACGGTGTATTTCGGCCTTTTGATCCTCGGTCAGGATTGACATACCGAGCGTTTTGTGGAGTAATTGATCACTGTGAATCACCTGGCTCAGTCTCCTCTCCTTCAAGAGCATTCGCTATGCTGTACGTCATCGGTATAGCACCCTTTAACCAGCGTCACGCCGGACCCCAGACGTGGGGCCATCCGCGCGTCTATTTGCACATCGTGGGGTTCTCTTCAGACAGGCGCTTGCTTGACCTCAGATGCTGTCCTCGGCGCGCTTGATCGCACATCAAAGTATACGCCCATTATTGTAGTAAAGTCAACTAATCCGGCCTAATATATTGTTTTCTTACAATCTGACATGTTGTGATGTAGTTTTCGTCGAAATCGTTGCTTGGGGCCCACACGAGCGAGGTTGGCCGCAACCAGGACGATTGGCAACTAGACGCCCGCGGCTTGCCCTCAATCTACATGATTCCTCCACAATGGTCTGACAACTTTTCCACGAGTCTCCGGTACCATCCATACAGGTGGCTGCCCCACACCGGCGGTGTGCGGGCGACAGCCGCTCCAACTGAGTGGTCTGACGGCGGCCGCGGCGATCGCTCTCCGTTAAAGGAGGAATGAAGCGTTGAATCACCGGTTCATACATCTCTTGGCAATCCTCTTTCTGCTCTCCGGGTGCGGGCAGATGCTGCCCGCCACAGATCTGCCCGAAGCAGTGGCGCTGGATACAACCGCGGCAACCCCGGAACCGTCTCCCTCAGAGATGCCGGACCAGGCGGCGGAATCCCTTGTGCCCACGGAGCCGGCACTCACCGCGGTCCAACCAACCGAAACACCGGCCGTGAGTCCGAGTCCAACGAGGGCATCCGCCGTCGGGCAATTTACTCTCGTGGCGGACGGCAAGCCGGCGTCCAGCAGCTCCGAAGACACAAAGCTGTGGGCGACAGCCACCACACAGACGGCCGCCACGCCCGGCGAAAACAGGCAGACTCCGTCGGCCACCTCCCAGCCGGCAACGCCCATCCCCTCAGTGGGTCAGATCGCCTGGACGGCGTCCGCGCCATCCGGCAGGTCAGTTTCCCTGGCGCGCATCGAGGACACTGATCCGGCGCCGCCTCTGGCCATCCTGGTCAGCACCGTCCGAGTTTTGGAGAACGGTTATTACCGGGTTACCGGGCTGGTGCGCAACGACGGAGAGGTGGCGTATGGCGGCATTGGCGTGGTGGGTACCTTTTTCACGGAGGAGCGGCCGTGTCGGGAGACGCAGGACCATTGGGGCCACACGGTGCAAGAGTGCCCCAATAACCGGTTTGGACCGGTGTCGGTCAATGCGGCTTGTCAGGTGTTGGCGCCCGGCGCCTCCTGCCCATTCGGCCTGGAGATCTATCCGCAGCCTTACATTGCCTACCTTCTTCACCCGGAAGGCAGCCCCATGGGGTACCGACAACCGGCGGGGGTGACTGCCAGCGTGGGTGGACTTGCCACCGACAACGCCGGCCGGGTCTGGATTGTCGGAACGGTCGCCAACCCCAACCCCTTCCCGGTGAACGGGGTGCGCGTTGGTGGGATGCTGCTCGACGCCGCTGGCGAGATCGTCAGCGTAGGGGCGGTTGCCATCGCGGGACATCTGGCGGCTGGCGCCAACGCCTCGTTTGAACTGCACCTGGAATACCGGCCGTATCGCACCTACCAGATCTTTTCCGAGGCCGTTCAGAACTGACCATGACGAGTCATCGGAACCATATCCAGTCGTCGATGCGACCTACCTGCCGGTAGAACCAGAAGCCCGCTAGGAACACTGCGATGCGCATTCTGTTTAACCTCTTTTCCCTCATCACCCTGGCTGCTCGGCGGCTCTGGAACCAACGCTTGCTGACGGCGTGCCTGCTGTTGGGCCTGGTGGCCGCCGCCGGCCTCCTCTCCAGCATCCCGCTGTATTCGGATGCGGCGCAAAACCGCTTGCTGCAGGGGCAACTGACGGACGCCGGTACGTACCGGCCACCTTTTAGTTTCCTCTGGCGTTATGCTGGTGCTTGGCACGGCGCTATCACCTGGGAAAACTACCTCCCCGCCAACGAGTACCTGACGGCACAGGCGACGTCCATCGTAGACCTGCCGCTGGATGAACAAGTACGCTACGTGAGCAGCGCCAAGCTTCGTCTATTTCCGGCCAAGGACGCGGCTTTTGTGCCAGACGAACCCCTGATCTGGGCTACCGTCGGCTTTATCACGGGCCTCGCCGACCGCATACAAATAGTCGAGGGCAGCTTTCCTTCTGGTGGCGAGGTCGGCGAACCGGTGCAGGTGCTCATCGGCCAGGACACAGCCGATTTGTTGGGCCTGCAACTCGGCGAGATCTATGTGTTGATGGCCACCGGCACCAGCGGCGCCCAGATCCCGGTTGAAATCGCCGGCGTGTGGCGGGCCGTCAACGGCAATGACCCATACTGGTTCTACACGCCTGAGGCCTTTGACCTGGCACTGCTCACCAGTGAGGAGGCGTTTTCTACCCAGGTCACGGTCGCCCTCGACAAGCCGGTGGACACGGCCGTCTGGTACCAGATATTTGACGGCGTGACGATCCGGCCGGCCACGGTCAACGACCTGTTGGGTCGAATAGCCACTGTTGAGGCCCGGCTGACCGTCCTTCTCAACTACACGGCGCTGGAGGCCTCACCGGTGTCAGCTCTGCAGCAATACGGTGACCAGGCCAAGCTGCTGACTCTGGTGCTCACCGTGTTTAGTCTGCCAGTGCTCGGTCTGGCGGTCTATTTCATCAGCTTGATCTCTGGCATGGTGGTGCAGAACAGCCAGAGCGAGATTGCTAACATGCGCGGCCGCGGGATCAGCCGCAGGCAGATCGTGAACCTGTATGTCCTGGAAGGTCTGCTGGTGAGCATCCTGGGGCTGGCCGGCGGGCTGCAGGTCGGCCGCTGGATGGCACAACTGATGACCCGCGCCCGCACCTTTTTGGATACGGCGGTATTGACCGGTGGAGCGCACGAGTCTGTGGCCATCGTCACCACGTCGACGGCCTACGCGTATGCGGCCGTGGGCGTGCTGCTTACCATGGCGGCACTCATTATCCCCGCGCTGTCAGCCTCGCGCCATTCGATTGTCACGTTGCGGTGGGAACAGGCGCGCTCCATGCGGGCCCCGGCCTGGCAGCGCTACTACCTTGACCTGGCGATGTTGATTGCGCCGCTGTACGGCTGGTATCAACTCTCCAAACAGGGCACCTTGACCGTCGGCGCAGGGAATGATCCCTTTTCCAACCCGTTGCTCTTTCTGGTGCCGGTGCTCTTTTGCTTTGCGCTCGGCCTGGTGGCGGTCCGCCTATTCCCGGCGGTGGTGCTGGCGATGGCCTGGCTGGCGGCCCACCTGCCGGGCACCACGCTGCTTCTGACCTTGCGCCAACTAGCCCGCTCCACCTCCCAATACCTGGGCCCGCTGTTGCTGTTGAGCCTCACGGTCAGCCTGGCCACCTTTACCGCCTCGATGGCGGTCACGTTGGATAACCACCTGTCTGACCAAGTATACTATCAAGTGGGGGCCGACCTGAATCTGGCCGAACTGGGCGAGAGCACCGAGGAAGAGGAAACGATCACGCTGACCGGGGAGAGCAGCACGACGGCCGACGCGGCCCAATGGCTCTTCTTGCCGGTGAGCGACCACCTGGAGGTGTCCGGTGTTCAGGCGGCCGCGCGCGTTGGCGGCTACAGCGCGACGGCGAAAATCGGCACCCGTCGTTACGCCGGGCGGATCCTGGGGATCGATCGGGTTGATTTTCCCAAGGTAGCCTACTACCGTCCGGATTTCGCCTCCAACGAGTCGTTGGGCGGGCTGATGAACCGGTTGGCGCTGGCATCCGACGCGGTGCTGGTGAGCACCGACTTCATGGTTCAACAGGGGTTGACGGTAGGCGATCCCTTACAGCTCACCGTGGGCACCAGCGGCCGGTACGCGGACGCCAGTTTCACCATCGTAGGTAGCCTACGTCTCTTTCCCACGCTCTATCCTCAGGACGGACCCTTCTTTGTGGCGAACCTGGACCACCTCCACGACGCACTGGGTGGCACCTACCCCTACAACGTCTGGCTGTCGACCGAGCCGGCAACCGATTCGGTGGATGCTGCGACCGCTGCAACCAGCATCGTGCAAGGGGTTCGCGACTTGGGGGTGGTGGTGGTCAGTGACCTGGATGCCCGGACGATCATTGCAGATTCCCAAACCCAACCGGAGCGGCAAGGGCTTTTTGGTCTGCTATCCGTCGGTTTCCTGGCCGCCGCCGGGCTCACCGTAGTCGGGTTTTTGGTGTTCGCCGTCGTCTCCTTTCGGCGGCGCCTCATCGAACTAGGTATGTTGCGGGCGATTGGGTTATCCGTGGGCCAGATGGCCATCTACCTGACCGCCGAATCGGCCATCCTGATCTTTACCGGCGTGTTGACCGGTTCGGGGCTGGGTGTCCTGGCCAGCACACTCTTTATCCCATTCTTCCAGGTGGGGGAAGGCAAGACCGCACTGATCCCGCCGTTTGTAGTGCAGATCGCCTGGGAGCAGCTGGCATTCATCTGCCTGGTGTTTGGCGTCATGTTCCTGGTGGCAGTGATCGTGCTAGGCTTTCTCTTGGTACGCATGAAGGTGTTTGAGGCGGTCAAGCTGGGTGAAACCATTTAGAATGCCGTTCGAGGTGAATTGATGGACAGTTCAAGAATGCGAGTGTTGTCGGTAGTTGGGCTGGGGCTGCTGGTGTTCGTCGGGTGCGCGCCGGCCGCAAGCTCGTCCTCGGCCGGTGCTCAGTCGGCTACCCCCACACCCTTGCCCACGCCGATCATACCGGTCAAACCAACCTACACGGTTCAGGAGGGTACCGTGGTAGAGACGCTGAGCTTTACCGGCAGAGCTTCTCCGGTGCTGGAGCAGGCGCTCTACTTCGAGGCCGACGGCATGGTGGACCAGGTACTGATCAAGCGGAGCGATTGGGTTCAGGCCGGTGCCCTGTTGGCCGAACTGGACATCAGCAGCCTGGAGCGGTCCTTGGCGCAAAAGCGGCTGTCGCTGCAGACCGCCGAGATCAAACTGCAAGAGGCGGAGGAGGCGTTAGGCGAGAACTTGGCGCAGGCCACGGTGGCACTGGCGGATGCGGAGCGTTCGCTCAATCAAGCTCGTACCGTGGATACACAGATCACCCTGATCCAGGCAAACAACTCGCTGAATAACGCCATCTCGGCCCGGGACAGCGCCCAGGAAGCCTATGACACGGCCTGGGACCCGGCGCGGGACTGGGAACTGGGCGACCCGCGACGAGCGGATCGGCTGGTGGCCGAGCGCGAGGCGGCAACAGCGAACCTCCAGAACGCGGATAACAACCTGGTCCTGGCTCGACTGCAATACCGCCAGACGACGTTATCGGTGGAAGACCAACTCCGGATGCTGCAGCGTCAGGTTGAAACGGCCGAGAGCACGGTGCAGAAATACGAAAAGGGCGTCGATCAGCAACTGACCATCGATATAGAAAACATCCGGCTGGACATCCAGGACATCGAAAAGTCCATCGCTGCCTCCCGCCTGGTTGCTCCCTTTGGCGGGCAGATCACGTCGCTCAACCTGGACCCAGGTGACAGAGTAACCGCCTACACCGCTGTGCTGGTCCTGGCGGACCCGACCCAGCTCGAGATCACAGCCGAGCTGGGTAGCTCTGACCTGGCGGTGATGAGCATCAACCAGGCAGCGCAGATCACGCTTCGCAACCGCCCCGAGCAGGCGCTGACGGGAAGTGTGCGCCTGTTGCCCTATCCCTACGGCGGCGGCACGGGCGACACCACCAGCAGCGATACCGCGGTACACGTGGCGGTGGAGGGCGATGTACAACTATCAATGGGCGAACTGGCCACGGTGGTTATTGTGTTGCAGGAGAAGGAGAATGTCCTGTGGCTGCCCCCGGCCGCCATCCGCAGCTACCAGGGTCGATATTTCGTGGTGATCCAACTGGAGGATGGGCAAGGACAAAAACGATCGGATGTGTTGTTAGGAATCAGCACCGACACACGGGTAGAGATCACAGCGGGCGTCGAGGCCGGCCAGCTGGTGGTGGGCGAATAGCCCGCCTGAGGACAGAAATGGAACCTTTGATCACCTGCCATAATCTGGTCAAGATCTACAAGGTATCGGGCCTGGAGGTCGTTGCCCTGCAAGGGCTAGACCTTGCAGTGGAACGGGGCGAACTCCTGGCGGTCATCGGCGCCTCGGGTTCGGGCAAGAGCACGCTGCTGAATATCCTGGGTGGGCTGGATCGGCCCTCGGCCGGCCGCGTGGTGGTGGACGGCCGGGACCTGCTAAAGGTGCCCGACCGCGTGCTCGACGAGTACCGCCGCACCCAGGTCGGTTTCGTCTGGCAGCAGCCAGCGCGCAACCTGATCCCCTACCTCACGGCCCAGGCCAACATCGAACTGCCCATGACCATCGAAGGGACCGACCCGCGCGAAAAGCGTGGTTGGTCGCGCGAGCTATTGGAAACGGTCGGGTTGTGGGAGCGGCGCAAGCACCGACTGGTGCAGCTTTCAGGCGGCGAGCAGCAGCGGATCGCCATGGCGGTAGCATTGGCCAACCGGCCGCAGCTTTTGCTGGCCGACGAACCGACCGGGGAGGTCGACTCGGCAACCGCCCAAGAGGTACTTCGCCTTCTGAAGCAGATGAACCAGCAGTACGGGCTGACAACCATCATTGTCACCCATGACCCGCAGATCGCTCGTGTGGTGGACCGCGTGGTGACGATTCGCGACGGCCGGACGAGCAGCGAGTCGGTGCGCAAGGCCAGTGACGTGGAAGCTGCGCTGGCGCAGGATGCCGTCGCTTCGGTTCCGGTTTACGAAGAGTACGTCGTGGTGGACGAGGCAGGCCGACTGCAGATTCCGCCTGACCTGCGGGCCGAGCTGAACATCGGCCGGAGGGTGACGCTGGAAAAGACCGGCGACGGAGTCCTCATCCGCCCGGTGGATGGGGTATCCCCCATCGTTGTCCCTAACGGAACATCGACGTCGGGTCTGGACGATCAACCGCCGGCTGCACGGTTCAGCTGGGTGGGGTTGTCACGGATGTTCAAGACCAAAAAGCAGGAGAGAACACAGTGAAAACGAGACTGATGGCCGTGATTCTGGTGTTGACCATGACGGCGGCGTGTACACCGACAGCAGCCACGCCCACCACGGGATCCACAGTTGGATCTCAGGCGACTAGCGCCAAGGCCGCTAGCGACACAACCGTGTTGCGATTTGCGGTTTCGGGAATGGACGAGAACCGGTATGATAGCCTGATTGAGGCTTTCGAAGCCGAGAATGCGGGGGTGCGAATCAAGACGGTCTCGATTGAGACCGTGTTGGGGACCGGCTTGCCGAACGCAGCGTGGCCGGACGATGCTTACCTGAGACTGGCTACCGCGGCCGATGTTTTTGATGTGGTGGCGACGCGGACGGCCGTCCAACAGGGCGCGGTGCTGGAGTTGAGTGCGTTGATGGCATCAGATCCCACCCTCAGCCAGGCAAGCTTTTACCCCGGGCTGTTGGAGAGCGTACAGTGGGAAGGCGGAACCTGGTCTCTGCCGACCGAGGCCACCTACAGCCTGCTGTACTATAACCAGAGCCTTCTTGACGCGGCCGGGCTGCCGTATCCCCAAGCCGGTTGGTCGTGGGATGATTTCCTGGCTACCGCCCGCTCGCTGACAATCGAGTCTGGTGGCACGGTCACCCAGTGGGGGTTTGTACAGACCACCTTTGACCCCGTCGCACTGGTCCAGGCGTACGCCGGCTCGCTGATCAATGCAGAAGCCGACCCGCCGGTCGCCAAGTTCGACTCGGCCGCGGTGATCGCCGGGGTCAAGTGGTTCACCGACCTCTTTGTGGTGCACAAGGTAGTGCCCTATGACGCCCAGCGGCAAATGGCTTTCGATCAGGGTCCCATGACGTTTGGCACCGATTCGCGTCTGATTGCCGAAGGTCAGGCAGCCATGTGGTTGGGAACCGGAGGGTCTGTCCTCCGGGCGAGCGGCCGGGGCGGGCAAGAGATGACTTTGGGTGTGGTGCCGTTGCCGGTCTCTAACATCAACCAGCGATCCACGCCGGCCGAGGTCTCTGGCCTTACCATCAGCAGCGGAACAAGCAAGGCCAACCTGGCGTGGAAGTGGATCAGCTACCTTGCCCAGCAGCAAGCGCGACAGATGGCACGCGGATGGCGCGGAAACCTGACGAGCACCGCAGTGCCCGCGATGCCGGCCGTGGCGGCCGCAGTCGGTTTTTGGGACGGGTTGGATGAAAGCACCGCAGAAGCACTCCGCTACGCCGTTGAACACGCCTTTGTGGATAACAGCGAAGGAACGGGCTATAGCACCTTTGTGCAGGCGGTACGGTCGGTTATTGAGTCCGGCACCCCGGTTGAGACCGCTCTGGCCGGCGCGCAGGCGACGGCGGAACTAGAGATCGAGACGGCGGTGGCCGCCCGGCCGACGCCGGTGAGCAACCTGGCGGTAGCGGAGCAAGAGGAGCAGGCACTGGAAGCTGGGGCCATTGTCATCCAATTCGGTTCCAGCACGGCGCTGTTCGGCGAGCAGACCCTGACCACGCTGGCAGACCAGTTTCATCAGGAGCACCCCAACATCATTGTGGAGCTCAAATCGCCCGAGATGTTTCGCGGCAGCCTGGGTCTGGCGGACATGGCGGCCGAATACGACTGTTTTCAGGCATCGCCAGACTTGAGCAGCGAGGACGATCTGGCAGCCATCCTCAGCATGGACCCGTTCTTGGAGGCCGATCCCGCCATCAAGGCGAACGATTTTTACCCATCGCTCCTCAAGCAGTTCACCTACCAGGGGCAGACATGGGGCCTGCCGGGCAGCGCCACCATCTCGCTGATAACCTATAACAAGGCCCTTTTTGACGCTGCCGGAGTCCCCTACCCGTCGGTCGATTGGACACTGTCCGATTTTCTCGAGATGGCGGTGGCGCTGACTCAGGGCGATGGCGACACCAAGCAATACGGGTACGTTCCCGCTTTTTCGGCGATCAACGACCTGGTCATTCTCTTGGATCGCCTGGGCGCCACTCCGTACGACGATTCAGTGGACCCGCCGCAGCTCCGTCTGACGGATCCCAAGGTCGTGGAAGCAGTGCGCTGGTACGCCAACCTGACCACCCGTTATGGGGTGGCGCCGGTTCCACAGACGACCACCGGCCGCATGCCCGGCCGGTCGCAGAGCATGGACCTCATCTTCCAGGGCCGGGCCGCGATGTGGACCGGCAGCGGCTTTGAGTTCGGACAGCGCGGCGGCACGGGGATGGGAATGGGGATGGGTATGGGTATGGGATTGGGGGCTGGTGGCGGCGGCGGTGTGATGGCAGCGCCGGTGCCGGCTGAGCCCTCGGCGGGTGCTGAGGTCGGGACCCCACCAGCCGAGGGTACACCTGCCTTGGTTGCGGAATCGACCACCGGCGTGGTTCCGTACCCGGCCGGTGCCAACAGCGCAGAGGGCAGCGGTTTTCAGAGCGTGACTGGTTACTTTGTCTCGTCCAACACCGAATATCGGCAGGCGTGTTGGCAGTGGATTACCTTCCTCACCGAGCAGCCGAACCTGAGCACGGGGCTGCCGGGGCGCATCTCGGTGGCGCAGTCCAACGCGTATCGCCAGTTGGTGGGCAACGAGCAGGCAGATGCCTATCTGGCCAGCGTCAGCGCCGGCAGCCAGGCCTCGTTTTTCCAACAGCTCTCCAACAGCGCTGGCTGGCTGAGCATGGGACTGACCTTTCTCTCCGAGGCGTACGATGAGATCATCAGCGGCGAGGCGACGGTGGAAGAGGCGTTGGTGGAGGCGCAGATCAAAGTGGATAGCTTCCGCTCCTGCGTGATTGCCAACGAAGGCACCTATAACCCTCAGGTGATCCAGTCCTGCCTGGGCGAGATTCGATAGGCAAGGGGTACCCGCTCAGTGGAAAATCAGTTCATCATCGAGACCAACGAGGTGACGCGCAGTTACCGGGTCGGGTCGCGCGAGGTCCCGGCCCTGCGCGGGGTGACTATGGCGGTGGGGCCCGGCAAGGTGGTGGCGCTGCGCGGCCGGTCGGGCTCCGGCAAGACCACACTGCTGAACTGCATCGGCGGGCTAGACCGGCCGAGTGGCGGGGAGATACGAGTTCAGGGGCAGGACATCACCCGTCTGTCTGAGCGCGGTCGGGTGGCGCTCCGCCGATGGCGCATTGGGTTTGTCTTTCAATCCCACGCGCTGCTGGCCACACACTCGGCGCGTGAGAACGTGGACCTGTTGCTCCGGCTGGCCGGGTTCAAACGGGCAAACCGGTTGGCGCGTACCGAGGAGGTGCTGACGCTGATGGGCCTGAACAAGTGGATGGACTACCGGCCGTTCGAGCTATCGGGCGGGCAGCAGCAGCGGGTGGCCATCGCGCGGGCCCTGGCTCCGCGGCCGGCTCTCATTCTGGCGGACGAGCCGACGGGGGAGCTGGACACCGCCACCGGGCAGCAGATTCTTCGGCTTTTCCGGCAGATCGCGGATACTGACGGCACCACCGTTCTGATAGCCACCCACGATCTATCGGTCGATGCCTATGCAGACGAGGTGTTGCACCTGCAGGACGGCCGGGTGGCGGCCGTGGACGTCAAGCGCAGGGGCGAGTAACGCGGTCGGTCGGATCTTCCGCACATGACACGACCATTGATTTATGTTCAAATGGGAAATCAGTGATTCGCTGTCGCGCGCCGCAAAGTCATCGGGTGGTATACCGGTCGGCCCGGCCGAAATCGAGCAGCGCCCCTGCTCCAGGCATTTCGGTTTGGATGGGGGAATCCGGCAGTGGCATCTCCTTCACCCCGGAGACCGCAGCCACTGTTGCGCCCATCACCGCGTGCGTCTGGCTATCCTTGTCACTCTGCGTGGAAAAAGGCAGTAGCTGAACCTATGCACCTCACCCGGACATTGACGTCGGCCGACGTCCCGCATACCAATCGATCCGCGCCGTGGTCAGCCCTTCCCGGCCGACAGACCTGACAGGTCTGACCAACCTATCAGGTCTGGTTTGTTCAGCGGATGACGATAGGCAGGTAGAGCTCACCTCCCGGGGGTTCGGCCGGCGGGGAAGCTGGCCAGAACCCACTGCTCAGCGTGTAGCGGTCCCCGCCGGTCAGCGGAGCCCCAACGACCGCCTGGCCGATGGTGGCGCTCAGCACATACGGAGCGCCTTCCAGCGTGCCTCCGCCGCCACCCACCGCCCACCAGCTCAGGTCATACAGCGCTGTCAACACCTCGGCCGGGGCGGACCAGGCGGCCACAACTAACCCGGCCGCCAGCGCCAGCCCCACTGCCAGCGCCAACCAGAATATTGGCTGCCATCCCTTCATGGCTCCTCCCCCTTGAAGGGTCCGCTGCCGTTGCGGCGCGAAACCCACACCGCCGCCAGACCTGCTACCAGGAGGCCGGCGCCTGCCAGCAGGGGCGGGGCTGTTCCGCCGTTGATGCCCCGGACATCCCCGCCTGCCAACTCTAGCGCCGCCAGCCGGGCGTCCAAACCGTCCAGTCTCGCCCGCTCGAGCTCTAGCTGGCTCGTCAGCGTCGCCACCTGCTCGTGCAGCGACGCGTTATCGGCGCTCAGAGCAGTCATCTGGGCCGATTGGTCCTGGGAGAGCGCGTACAGCGCCTGCACGGCCGCCAGGGTCACTCCGTCGGCGTCGATGGTCGTGATGGCCTTGTCATCCTCGCCCACGCCGAACGCGGCATAGAAATCCTGGGCCATGGGACCGATATGACGGATCGAGTCGTCCTGGCTCTTGTAGTTCCAGGTGGTGACCGGCACCTGCGCCAGGCGGTCCAATAGCTGGTCGAAGTCGACGGGGGTGATGTTATCCTTGAGGTTGCGGTCACTGACTGATGACCAAGCGTTGCCACCGGCCACAACGTACACTCCACTGGTCTGGCCTGCGTTGGTCAAAAAGTACACTCCCCCGCTAGCGCGCGCCTTCCATCGGTTGTCTGTGTTGCACGTCACGTGAGTGGTCTCGGTGCTGTCTCCCCATACAAAGCAGCCCGGGTTATTGGCCTGGGCGTAATGGCCGGCGGCCAAGCTAAAGTCGCCCTTTGCGATGTTTTCCTTACCCCCGGGGACCGTGGCATACCAGCCGCTGGCTTGATTGTACGCCCCTCCGCCCACGGTGGACCTGCTCTCGCCAGCGGTGTTGTGGTAGCCACCACCGACGGTGGAATAGGTGCCGCTGATGATGTTACCAGACCCACCGCCGCCGGCGGCACCGTAGCCGCTGACGCTGTTGTCAATGCCCCCACCGACGGTGGAATACGAGCCGATGGCTGCATTGTCGTTGCCCCCGCCGACGGTGGCATACGAGGCCATGGCTGCATTGCCAAAGCCCCCACCGACCGTGGACCAGTCACCATCCGCGTTGTTGCCATAACCCCCGCCGACGGTGGACCTCTGCCCGCTGGCGATGTTGAGGTAGCCTCCGCCGACGGTCGACCTGCCCCCGCTGGCCGTGTTCTGCAGCCCGCCGGCCACCGTGTCGTAGCTGGCCCGGGCGGCGTTCTGTTGGCCGCCGCAGACGGTGGCCGCCAACGCATCGGTGACCGAGCCGGTGGTGGCGCCCGCCTGGTTGTCCCGGCCTCCACCGACCGTCCCATAGATGCCGGTCACGCGATTCAGGTTGCCGCTCCCCCCGCCTCCGCCGATGGTCGCTCCAAAGACTCCCGCGGCCAGCCAGTTCGCGCCGTAGCCGCCCAACATGTTGGGGCTGGTGGCGTTGGGCTCCAGCCGAAGCGCGCGAGTCCCGTTCACCCTCAGCTCCAGCGCCTGGTTGTCGCTCGTGCCCAGGTAGTTCGTCCCCGGATTGGTCCCAGCGTTGCCGGACAACCGCCAGGTGGCGGCATCCAATGGCTGGCAGAACACCGTCCCATCCGCGTGAATGACGGCTATGGCCTCGCCCGACCCGCACGACCCACTCACCCGCCGTTGGTAGTAGTCGCCGTGCTGTCCATCCAACAGATCGGCGTCCAGACCCGAACCCGCTCCATCGCCTGCCAACACCAGGGTCATGACCTCGCCGTCCCGCGCCAGCGCAGCGTCGATCCGTGCATCCGCCACCGTCCCCGAGGTGATCTCCTCACCGGCATGACCGTGATCTACCGGCGAATAAGTATCGCTGTGCGCATGATCTCCGGCCGCCACCTCAGTGCTGCCTGTGCCCACCATTCCGCTGATCTCGGGCCAGGTCACCGTGTCGTCGGTCTCGTCGGCGGCGCAGATCCACTCGGTGGCGCCCCGCTTGGCCACCTGGCCGCCGCCGCAGGTCAGGCTGCCCAACAGGTCGTTGTCCGCGCCATCGGCAAAGCCGGCTGGCATCCCGGTCAGGCCGACCCAGGGGCCCGCCAGTGCATACAGCGCATAGGGCGTCGCGTTCAGGGTTACCCGGCCGGCCATAGGCACCCAATCCTCATCCGTTGGGCATCTGACCTCCACGCTCAGCCAGCGCGCGTCACCGGCAAAGACCGCCGGGCCAAAGTCCACCAGCGCGGCAACGTAGCCGTCTGCCACCGGCACCGGGTTCCCGCCCACCGGCACAACCGGTCCCGCCACCAGCGTCCCATCAACCGCCGCGTCGTACAGCTCATACTGAAGGCTGCAGTCGGCGTTTACCGGAACCTCGCCGTCCAGCAGACGGCCCTGGTAGGTGAATGCGGTCCCCAGCGGCGCCAGTTCCGCAAACCGCTCATCTCCATCACCTGGCGCCAGCGCCAACACCCGATAGGCCGGAGGCCCCACCGACTCGGCCCCGATCAACAACAGGGCCAACATGAACGCGACCACCATAGCGGTCAATCCTCGCCCCGAAAACAACCTCCATTTCATCGCTCACTCCTTCCGTTATCAGACCCATCCACACACGTGGATGTGAACTGCCCCAGCGGCCGATCCGGCGGATCACGGGTAGGGAAGCCACGAATGACGGGTGTGGCAGTTTGCGGGGTGATGAGGAGACTCAGGGTATGCGGTTGGCGGATTGTCGCCGGCCCCTACCGGCAGGCAACGGTCGGCTCTCCAAATGGCGCCAGTTCGACCCAGACGGACCGTCCGTCCCTGCCTGCTGTTTGGGATTGGTCGCCCGATTACGGCTGACGGTTCGGCCGTCAGCCGGTGGGGCACTGTCCTATTCACGTCAGGTTGGCGCACCAGACGCGACGGTCAGGCTCGCTGGTTGCTGTCCTTCTCCATCTAGCTGTCAGTATATCCGTATATCGCCCGAAATGCAACCGGTAATTTGGGCCAGCCCACTGCCGGTGGTCTATCTCCCTGCTCCAGGACGGTCAGTGTCTTTTCCGTCAGCCGTCGCTGCCGGCGGGTGCCCGACGCCGGCCGGGCTAGTGATTCGTCAACGTCAGGGATCAGGAGGTGTGGAGGTTGTCCATGGCACATGGGCAATCGCCCAAGCGGACGCAGACAATTGCGCTTGGGGCGTTCCCTTCTCGGCCAACCTGGCGGCGGCCCGCGGCAGTTTTTCCGGTGCTCAACCCGACAACCTGGCCAACGCGGAGTTTGCCTGCCAGGGGCACGTGACTCTCGGGGGAGCCCCGGTAAACGGCCCGGGCGACTGGCGGTTCACCCTCTAGGATGCATGGGTCGGCGGCAATTGGGATTGATCCGATCGATCGAGCCCAAACGGGCATCTCTGGCCGGAATTCGATTATCTCGGCGAATTCCAGCTCCGGTCTGTTGGCGGGCGGCGGCCGCCTATCATCACGCACTTCACGGCAGCCATATGGCACACTGTAGCCGGTTGGGCAACTGAGCTGCACTACCCACGCAACCATCGCCGGCGGCAGTCATGGCACGGTGCCTGGCGCACGCGCGAAAGTGCCCGGCGGCGCTCACGACCGCCCGACATAAGAAGGCTGCCCGGTAGCCCAGGCCACCGCCACTGGAGACCATCCAGACCCTGTTGCCGGGATCAGTGTCAAGTCAGCAGGCAGTGTTGCCGAGACCGGGTCGTGGTACAATTGGGATTGGCGGTGGCGTGCGCGCGGCGGCGGTTCCGCCGGTACCATCAAGGGCGGTTGCCGGCTCTGCGGCGCCATCGGCCAGGCGGCCTGGCTATCCATCTCTCACCGGTGCTGCAGGGGATACCTAATAGCGTGTGCTGGTGTCGTGGTGGCGGGAATCGCCGTGATTTGTGGTGGAGCAGTTCCAGATTTCCGGCCTGACCCGGCGGAAGCATCTGAGCATGCTGGGAAAACAGGCCATCACGGCCGGCAGCAACCAGGCATTCACCGGTTCTGGCAACAAGGAGGCTACTCATGCAAGAGCGCACCATCTATATAACCGAGTACGACCGGAGCCGTCTGTTGGCACTGGTGCAGGAAGCGCGGCAGACCGAACCACGCGGTAACGAGTATCTGGATAACCTGGAGGCCGAGTTGTCTCGCGGCCGGGTGGTTGTTCCGGCCGAGGTCCCGCCAGACGTGGTGACCATGAACTCAAAGGTCCGCCTTTCGGACGTGGAGACCGGCGAAGAGATGATTTACACGCTGGTGTTTCCGTCGGAGGCCGACATCGGCCAGGGCAAGATCTCGGTGCTGGCCCCCGTAGGGACCGCCATGCTGGGTTACCGGGCGGGGGACACGTTTTTCTGGAATGTGCCTGACGGCGTCTGCCAGTTGAGGGTGGAGGAGGTACTATATCAACCGGAGGCGGCCGGCCATTATCACCTGTAGGGGGACCGGGTCGTTCAACGGCTGCTCAGTGCCTGCAGCAGGATTCGAACTCCCAGGCCAGCCACAATCAGGTTGCCCGCCAATGTGGTGAGGAGCCGAAAGCGCGTCGGCAGCCGTGCACCTAGGCCGGCGCCCAGGCCAGCCAAGAGCGACTGCCAGGATAACGAGGCGAGCCCGGCGCCGAGGACGAACAGCCAGGGCGCCAGCGGAGAAAGCGAACCTTGGGGGGAGCGGCCCAGAATGAGCGCCGCAAAATAGACCACCGTCATCGGGTTGACCAGCGTGATGGCCAGAAACTGGAGGTAGATGCGGAGCAGGCCGGCCGGTTCAACCGCAGGCGACGGCCCGGCGCTGCCATCGGTCCGCGCCCGCCACAGCCCGACCACGCCCAGCCCCACCAGGATCAATCCGCTGGCCCATTGAAGCGGCCGGTTGTACGGCGCAAGCCAGCCTGCGGCTGCAGTCCCGGCCGCCATAGCCAAGGCAGCGTAGGCCAGGTCGGCGGTGGCCGCGCCGGCGCCCGCCGTGAGCCCTGCAAGCAGACCGGCCCGCACGCTCAGATTAATGATCAGAATGGCGACAGCTCCCACCGGGATCGCGATGCCATAACCAGCCAGGAGTCCATCTACAAACGCCGACATCCATACTCCAGTCTGCAGCCTGCGATGACAAGTGTATCACACGCGACCCCACAAGAGCCAACCGCGCTCGGGGTGGGGACCACTTCGGGCTGGTGGTAGCAGCTCCCGACTGCTGCAAGATGGCCGACAAAACGGGCTACCTGACCGTTATCTGGTGGTTGGTCAGGTGGATGGCGCCGCCGGTCAGTCGCGTCGGTCGCGTTGGACTACCTACCCGCCTCTCCGGGCGAATCGATCGCCATTGCGACGTTTGCCGACCGGTTGATAGAACATCCGGTGTCGCCTGGAACAGGCTGCATCCGTACCATGCCAAGCACGCACTGCTTGGACCAGTGGAGCGTGCCTCGCGCAATGGCGGAGTCCGCCGTTGTGGAGACGGAGCACGTGCCGCTCCGGGACGAGTGGCCGAACCTCAAGATCCTGACCGGCGTTCGGTTGACGGCGAAGCCAAAGGTGAATCCGCCGGGCCTGCGCGGCCGGTCAACCGCTCTACCGCCCAATCGCAGGCGGGCCACGTGGGCTACACCATCGGCCGACACCAGGCGCTGTTTTCCGGGTGTCGGGTGTGCTGATCCACCAAACCCCACCAGCCAAGCCGACCAGACCCGCGAGGCTTTGACGTCCGGTCAACGGCCGAACCCATCCGTCTCCTCTTGCGGCCGGCATGGGATATAATCATCGCGGATGGACGGGCGAACCCGACAACAAGCCAGCCAGACGGCGCGATTCGGGGCTCCGGCGGACTTCGGCGCGCGGCCCGACGAGGTAGGAGGTACAGCGGTTGAGCGACCGCCGCCGCAGGATAGTTATGCCGGCCGACTGGCCGGCAGCAAGAACTGCAGACTAGGTTGATCTGAAGAGGAGACCAGATGTCCGAGAAAGAATGGATCGAGGACCGCGAGGAGATGGAAGCGATCCTACAAGAGGAGACAGTGGGTTATCTCGCGCTCGCGGCGGAGGGGCAACCCTATGTAGTGCCGCTGAACTATGCCTACGCCGACGGCCGGATCCTCTTTCACTGCGCCCTGTCGGGCAAAAAGCTCGACTGGCTGGCGACCAATTCGCAGGCCTGCTTTGCCGTCGGCCGGCAGTCAGGATTAGTCGGTGACCATGGCCCGGGCGGCGCGTGTCACCTGGATAGCGACAGCGTGATTTGCTACGGCTGGGCACGGGTGGTGGAGGACCTGGAGGAGAGGCGGCGGGTGCTGGAGGAGTTTAACCGCCGTTACTATCCCGCGGCCGAGCCCTTGAGCGCGGAGCGAGTGGCCGGCTGTTGCGCGATAGAGTTGCGGGTGGAGGAGATGACCGGCCGGCAGGAGCGGCAACGGCAGCGCACTTGTTGGCGCTACCATTTCAGTTGAGTTCGCCGGCCTGGCTGCCTTGGGCCTGGCCGACGCAGTCGGATCCGGCATCGAGGGTCACATGGCGGCCGACTCGTCAGCGTGGCAAAACGGGCAATGTCTGGCGGGGTCTAGGCCCGGCCGCGGCGAGTAACGGTCATGGTCCGGTGGGATCCATTGTGGTGGCAGCCGTGGGCGCTCGGTCTGCGTTGCAGGTGCAGTCCGAAACCAAGGGAGACCAGGGTTCTTGACGGAGGGGAGTGATGCTCAGAAATCGAATCACAGGGCTGGTCAATTCTGTCTGGGGTGCGATTCAGATTGGAGCGATAATGGTCCTTTCGCCGTTGTTGCGCATGTGGTATAACCGTTGGGGCGCGACTGACGAGGAGGTCGCCGGTCGTATGCCGGGAGACGAATGGGTGGCGCAACCACAGCTTGACTCCACACGGGCCATCTCCATCCGCGCCCGCCCCTCGGAAGTCTGGCCGTGGTTGGTGCAGATCGGGGCTGAGCGAGGTGGCTTTTACAGTTACGACGGGCTCGAGAACCTGGCGGGATGCCGTATTCGCAGCGCCGACCGAATCCTGGAAGCATTCCAGTCGCTGGAGGTTGGCCAGCTGGTTCGTCTTGGTCCGCCGGGGTACCCCTGTTACGTGGTGGTCGAGGTGGTCCGGGCGCGGACTCTGGTGTTGCGCGGCGCCGACCCCGCAACTGGCCAGCTGCCAGAACCGGATCCGCAGCCCACAAAATACGCCAACAGCACCTGGCAGTGGGTCCTGGCAGAAGGCAAGGACGGGGTCACCCGGCTGATCGCCCGCCAGAGGCTGGCTTACAGCCGGGACATGGCGTTGGTCTGGCGGCTGACCGAACCCGTCAGCTATGTGATGGAGCGCAGGATGCTGCGGGGGATCAGGCTCCGGGCAGAAAAAAGCGCCGGTTGACCTGCCAGGCTGATCAACCAGCGCTTTGGACCACCTTAGCCGGTAGGCGATAGCCTATTGATCGGTGCTGCCGGGTTGGCACTCGCCGCGGAAGAACGCCCACTCGTCGCACTCGCTGCCATCGGTAAACACGCAGACCCCGTACTCGCCGCCTTCGCCAGTGCGAATCTCCAACCGGCCACCCTGCTTCTGGCAATGGACTGAGGCCGGGTTGGGCAGGCCCGCAGCCGGTTCGTCGGCCGGTTGGCACTCGCCGCGGTAGAACGCCCACTCGTCGCACTCGCTGCCATCGGCAAACACACAGACGCCGTACTCGCCGCCTTCGCCAGTGCGAATCTCCAACCGGCCACCCTGCTCCTGGCAATGGACTGAGGCCGGGTTGGGCTGATTGGCCGGCACTGCGGTGGCCGCCGGGTCGTTTCCGGCCGAGGTGCAAGCCACTAGGCACGCCACAAACGCTATCCACAGGCACATTCGTATTTGCTGGGTCATCGTACTACTCCACCTCTTTCTGGACCATCATGATCAACTCGCCTGTAGGACGAAGTCAAGCTGCACCGGGTTCCCACCGGTGGGCATCCACGGTCACGTCGTGATGGTTTTCAGGGTACAAACGGTGACAAGGCTGGCGGTCTCCCCTACCCAAGGAGGGTGACCGGCGACTCCTCGGGCCGGGACGGGCAGCAAAAAACCGCCCCACCAGTATTGGGGGGCGGTTTGCCCTGAACATCGCGGACCTCCGCCGATGCGGAGATAACAGAATCAGCCCGCCGGGCTGCGCGCCTCGGCCACTGTGGGCACCTCGCCGGCAATCACGCCTTCAGCCTTGGGCTCCGCTGCCTCCCGGCCAAATTCGACTGCGTGCGCTAGAGTCTCTTCCTCATCCGCCAGAACGGTCACCCCGGGCGGAAAGTCAAGATCGCGGATCCGGATGTGATCCCCGGCAGCTGCGAGTTTGCTCACGTCCACTTCGATCTCGCCGATCATGTCGTTGGGCAAGCACTCTATCATGACGCTGTTCAGGTCCTTCACCACATAACAGCCGACAGGCGGTTTGCCGACAAGCACAATGCCGGTCTCGGTGGTGATCTTTTCGTCCATGACCAGGCGCAAGAGGTCTATATGCGTAACGTTGCGCCGAACGGCATTGATCTCTACCTCGCGCACCAGCGCCGGTTGCTCACCGCCATCCGGTTGGATCTGCAGGGTGATGATGTGTGTGCGCCCAGCGAGCCGCAACACACTGTCCAGTTCGGACTGGGCAAAATGCAGGTTGAGCGCATCCTTGCCGGCACCGTACAAAACACCCGGCACTCTTCCCTCGCGGCGCAGTTGGCGCACCCGTTTGCCGACCTGATTGCGGCGTTCCGCCTGCAAAGCGATCTGTTCCATTGTTCGTGTCCTTTCTTTCCACCAAAAAGGCGCCGCCTACCCAACCGGTTGGCAGCACCCGGATATGTTTCCTATGCCCCACTCCACCCGAACGACTTGGCGCTATCGCATGCCGAAACAGCTGCGGACCTGGACGCACCCGTCAACGGGCACCGATCGTGCACTCCATCATACCAGGCCACCACTCTTCGTCAAGCCGGGAACCATGCCATAACCGGCTTGGCCCCCGATGCACACCTGACGTCGCGTTCTAATAGGCGAAACTGGTTTGGACAGGTGAAAAGCTTTTTTCGTACCCTGTTCAAAAGCAGAGTTTATGTTAAAATTCATCTGGCTGTGGACGCAACTACAACACGCACCAGCAAGTATCATGAGTCCACAACGTCCAAGCCCCCCAGTTCCTGGGGGCAGACCAAGAGGATACAATGCCAGCCAACGCTATAAAACCCTGTGGCAATGACGGCAAGCGCGGGCACCTGACCCATTCGCCGTGTACATTGCGGGCGGGTCTGCGTGACCTGCTCCAGGAGTGAACCCATGAAGAACCGAATGACTGCGATCCTCCACTATTCGGCCCCTCCCGTGGTAGGCGGGGTAGAGGTGGTCATCCAGGCGCAAGCCCGGCAGCTGGTAGAGCATGGTTACCCGGCCGCAGTAGTGGCCGGTTGGGGTGAGCCCACTTCGCTGCCGGCGGGCGTCGAGTGGATTTGGATTCCAGAGCTAGACACGCAGCACCCGCGAATTCTGGAGATCAACGACGTGTTGAGCCAGGGCAGAATGGCAGCCGGGTTCGACACCATGGTGGATCACATAACAGCCAAGCTGGGCCAACGATTGCCAGAATTCGAGAACGTGTTGGTCCACAACGCCCTCACCAAGGACCTCAACCTGGCGTTGACGGCCGCGCTGCACCGACTCCTGGACCATGGCGCCATCCGGCGCTGCGTTGCCTGGTGCCACGACCTGAACTGGTCGACTCCCACCAAGCAACCGTCCGGCCAGTTGGGCCGGCCCTGGAACCTGCTTCGTCGCTACCGGCCGGAAGTGACCTATGTGGCGGTGTCTGAGGCACGCAAGGTGGACCTGGCTCGCGTACTGGGATGCGCAGACGAGTGCATCCAAGTGATCTACAATGGGGTCGACCCAGAGCGACTGCTGGGCATCTCAGCCGAGGGGGCGGATCTCATCCAGCGGCTGGACCTGCTGGACAGTGACCTGATCATGCTCATGCCGGTACGGGTAGCCCGTTCCAAGAACATCGAACTGGCGCTGGAGGTTCTGGCGGCGCTGAAAACCAAAGATTGCCGGCCCAAATTGGTGGTGACCGGCCCGCCCAGTCCGAACGATGCGGTCAATCTGGCTTACTACGGCAGTCTTCTCGCTTTGCGGCAGGAGTTGGGTGTGGAGGCTGAAGCCCATTTCGTCTACGAGGCCGGGCCGGATCCGGATCGCGAGTATTGCATCGACCAAAAGGTGGTGGGCGATCTGTACCGGGTGAGCGATATGCTCTTTATGCCAAGCCATCGGGAAGGCTTTGGCATGCCCGTGCTGGAAGCCGGGATCGCCGGACTGCCCGTGGTCTGCACCGCCGTTCCGGCCGCCACCGAGATCGGAGGTCGGGACTTGATCCGGGTCCGGGCCAACGCCGACCCGGCCCGGGTAGCGGACACGATCTTGAACCGCCTCCGCCGGAACGCCCAATATCGACTCCGGCGGCGCGTGCGGCACGGGTACACCTGGCAGTCGCTCTTTGAGAGCCGCATCGAACCCTTGCTGCGCAGTTGACCCCGTCGCTCAACCTGAGTGCAGCGCGCGTGCGGCCAGCGTAACGCCCAGGCGCGGTTGCCGCCGCTCGTGGCCGACCCCACCCTTGGGTGGAACTGGGTGCGCACCTGATGTGTGGCGCGGCGGCGAACGCTAACGTCCCCCGGACAAACCGGCCGCGACCATGGCGGCTTGATCTGCGGGATGTGGCGGGTCTACTGCCCGGGGGGTGCGCCCACGTTCAATCAGGTGTACGGGTCCCGGCCGAGTCCCCTCACCCAGGCGCGCACCCGCTGAAGGCGTGACCATATCGGGTTGTGCGGGTCGCCCGGTGTGCTGCTTGCCCCGTCATCGACGCAAGCCGCATGCACTTGATTCTCCTGGACCGTCACCGATAACACGAGGATGTTGGCCTTCACCTGTGATCTCCGTCCACGGCTTTGAGGGGGCGCCACTCCACCAGCCTTGCCACCAGGCAGCGTCACGGCTCGGGTTCGCGGCTAATGAACCCCCACTGCAAAGGAGCCCAGGAGCGCATTCCCGCGGGCGATGGCTGCTCAACAGGTACCGGAGAGCCAGCACCGTTGGCGGCGGCAGCGGGAAGCTCCTGCGCCAGAAGACGAGACCGGGCCGGCGGGCAACAAGGCCGAACCGGAGCGCTGCCCACCAGGGGAGATCGGTCGCTTGGGGAGGACGACGGCACACTGCACCAAAACGCGTCGGGTTGGCGCTTGACGCCCGCACCGTGCCAGCCCGAGCCTGGACAAAACCCAACTTTGTCGTCTGGATCTGATAGTTACCCGTTTTATAGACAACCATTACACGGGTGTTTGGACCGGGCTGATTGACCTTTTGTAGCTCTCGCCACCTGCCTCGGCAGGCGAGGTGTCTAGCCCGGCGGATGCACTACGGGTATCCGGGAGACGGCGCATGAACCGG
>DCVT01000019.1 GCA_002328075.1 Anaerolineales bacterium UBA2181
ACTGCCGGCGGCAGCATGACGGCTGATTCGACCCGTGCAATCCGTGCTCGTAGGCGCATCTTGACCTCCTGCCACACACCGGCGCAGGATTCGTGCTTTTTTCACCGACGATTCAACAGTCACCTGCGCACGCCCAACTGTTAGCCCAAAGTAGTAGAGTCCCCTTTTACCAAAGTTAAAATGTCCCCTATGGAAAGGGGAACAAGTGTGGACGAACTACTAACCATGAGCAAGACCGAACTCAATCGACCATCGGTAGTGCCGGAGACCAGCAACACGAAGGAACAGGTGATTGGCTGGACCATCAAGGAGCGGTACCGCACGATGCGGGGATACAAACGAGGTGAATCAATCCTCAATGTGGGGATGCTGACGGCATGGTTGCGAGAGGCACCGGGCGGGCGCGACATGAGTGCCCTGTTCGCATCATAGAGAGAAACCCCGAATGGCCGCAAAACCGCCGTCTGCACAATAGAAAGAGACGATCACGAGGTAATCGGCAAGTCTGACCCTCGGCCTGCACCATATTTGCTCCAGTCACCAATTGACGGGCAGGATAGATGCGTGGGTGGGTTGCCGGGTCGTACGTGGTTCCTTTGTGTAGGGGTCTGGAATCGCGGATGTGGTGTTGGCAGGGGAGCGCCGTTATCCGTGGCGGCCGGCAGGGATGCCGGCGGTACAGGGCCGGGGGGGCGGGTCGTGGGGAGGGGTATGCAGGATCCGAGCTCTGTTCGGGTCTGCTTGACAGATCTGTATGAAGAAGGTATACTATATAGGCGGACAGCAGATAGATGAATTAGGAGTATAGATGCGTTATGCCATGTGGACGTCGCCATAGATCAGGTGGTAGTGAGGCGGTGGCGTGCCCCAGGCACATCCACCGTTTTTTGGAGCCGTGTCTGTTGCTGCTGGTACACTGCAGCGAGATCCACGGCTACGAGCTGGTGGATGAACTCAACCCGTTTGGCTTTGAGCAGAATCCGGTCGACATGAGCACCATCTACCGCTTCCTGCGCGGAATGGAGGATCGCGGTTTTGTCAGCTCGCGTTGGGACACCAGTAACGCCGGCCCGGCGAGGCGTGTTTACCAGACGACGGAAGAGGGCGAGCACTACCTGGCAATGTGGGTGGACGATCTGCGCGAGACCGATCGCATGCTGCACCGCTTTCTGGATACCTATGACTCGCACATGGAGGCGCACCAGCAGGAGGGACAGGGTGAAGGCCGGTGAGCAGCGCCCACGAGTTGGCGCCAGGGCAATGCCGATGCCGCAGAAGACAAGCAAGGGTTTTCCATCGCCAAGGGCCGGGCGGTGTGCAGCGCAGCGGCCGGCCCTTGGCGATCTATGACCTGAACGGGTGCGAGACTCGTCCGTCAGGATTCCGCACACCATTTATAGTAGGAGATGATTCGTGTACAAGGTAGAAATCGAGAAATGCACCGCATGTGAAACGTGTATCGAAACATGCCCGACGGAGTCCATCTCGATGGTTGACGGCCACGCGTTTATCGACGTGGAGGAATGCGTTGAGTGTGGCTCGTGCGCGGCCGAATGTCCGGAGGGAGCCATTGTCGAGGAAGCTTGAGCTCGTATAGTAAGGTGCGTTGAGCCAAATGGCCGGCACGCTGCACCCCGAAACCCAAAAAGGAAAGGTAAAGGTTTGACGTATGAAAATTGTGGTCTCTGCGCAAGGTGAAAATCTGGATGCACCTGCCAGCCCGGTCTTTGGCCGGTGCCCGACGTACATCCTGGTTGACAGCGAGACGATGCAGTATGAGGCCGTTGCCAACCCGGCGATGAACCAGGGCGGGGGCGCCGGCATTCAGGCAGCCCAGTTCGTGGTGGGCCTGGGCGTCCAGGCAGTGCTCACCGGCAATCTGGGTCCGAACGCGTTTGACGTCCTGCAGGCAGCCGGCGTCGGCAGCTATCTGGTTCCGGATGGCACGGTCCGCCAGGCGGTGGAGGCGTTCAAGGCCGGCCGCGTCCAGCTGATGGGTGGCGCCAACGTTGCCGCCCATCGCGGGACGGGCGGCGGAGCTACCATGGGCGGCGGAGCCGGCATGGGCGGTGCGGCCGGCATGGGTGCTGGGGCCAGAGTGGGGCGCGGAATGGGACGTGGAATGGGACGTGAAATGGGCCGCGCTCCGGGCGCGGCCACGCCATGTGGGCAGGCGATGCCGGCCGAAGTGGGGCCGGAAGCTTCCCCCGAATCGGAATTGGCGCAGCTCCGAGAGTCGCTCAGGAGCCTGCGGCAGCAATTGGCCGAAACCATGGACCGTATTGAGCAACTGGAGAACAAGAGGTAAACGATGCGCATAGCAGTATCGGCTGAAAATAAGAACGGATTGGACAGCGTGGTAGGCCCGCACTTTGGCCGGTGTCCGCACTTTGTACTGGTGGACCTGGACGACCGCGAGGTCACGGCGGTCCGCGAGGTGGACAACCCGTACTACCCCAACCACGAGCCGGGACAGGTACCGGCCTTAATCGCCAGCCTGGGGGCAAACGTCATGCTTACCGGTGGCATGGGCGGCCGGGCCATCATGTTCTTCCAGCAGTTCGGCATCGAGGGGGTGACCGGCGCCTATGGCACGGTCCGCCAGTCGATCGAGCGCTATCTGGGTGGCCAGCTCCGAGGGGCGGCGCCCTGCCATGAGAGCCAGGCGCACGGCCACGGTGACATCCCGGCCGGAGGTGCGTACGAAAAGGACGAGCTCGGGCGGCTGCGCGAAGAAGCGGATGCGCTCCGCCGACAACTGGACGAGACGGCCGGCCGGCTGGGCCAGTTGGGCAGTGATTGAACGGAAGACGAGGATCCCATGGGTCGAGGACGAGGCGGAGGACGAGGGCAACCACCAGGCGGTGAACGCGGTCAGGGTCAGGGCCCGGGCCGCAAGGGTGGACCGAAAGCTGCCGGACCGGGCGGCGATTGCATCTGCCCCAAATGCGGGAGCCGGCTACCCCACCAGGTTGGGCAACCCTGTTACGACGTCAAATGCCCGCGCTGCGGCGCCGCCATGACGCGGGATTAGCGTCCGGGGCAGACGAACGGGAGCATTCATTTCGCCGGTTACGCATCAACCGGCAGGCGCCCGGCGCTGAGGTTCCAGCGGCCGCGTTCGACGCCTCGATGTGGACCGGCGTGGACTAGGCGGTGCCCGTGCCGCCGTCGCTGGTAGCCCCGTGGTTACCGGTGCGGTTAGCCGCATTTCGGCGAGGCGCCCTATTTTGCCCTGGTACGGTGCGTGCGGCCGATCGCCAGGTGGTGCACCAGGAGGTCCTGGCCAACCCTCACATGGACGTCGAAAAGGCCAAGGGCATTCGCGTGGGCGAGTGGCTGGTGGGCCTCAAGACCGACATTGTGGTGCTGCGAGAAGAGGTGCAGGGCCGGGGGCCGGCCTATGTATTTGCCGATGCCGGCGTCGAAACACGACTATCTGATTCGACCACCCTGACGCAGACTCTGGCCGGACAGACAAAAGAACCGAATGAGGAGGCGCACAACTGATGATCATTGCGGTAGCCAGTGGCAAGGGGGGCACGGGCAAGACGACCGTAGCCACCAGTCTGGCGTTGGCCATAGCAGCGGATGGGCAGCCGGAAACCGATCGGGCGCAGGCTGCGGATTCGGCGTCCGTGCTGTATCTGGACTGCGACGTGGAGGAACCCAACGCCGCGCTGTTTCTGAACCCGGTGTTGGAACACCGCGAGCAGGTGGGCATCCTCATCCCGCGGGTGGACCACGATCGGTGCACCTATTGCGGCCGGTGCGCTGAGGTGTGCGTGTGGCACGCCATGGCCGTGGTCGGCCGCAAGGTGCTCATCTTTCCCGAGTTGTGCCACGGCTGCGGCAGCTGCACGCTCAACTGCCCAGAAGGAGCCATCGACGAGGTGGTCCACGTGATGGGCATGCTAGAGTCGGGCCGGGCCGGGCCGATTGCGTTTGGCCACGGCATCCTGAACGTGGGCGAGGCCATGGCGGTGCCGGTGATCCGCCAGCTCAAGGAAAGCCACGGCGCAAAATCCGACCACCGGGTGACCCTACTGGATGCGTCCCCCGGCACCTCCTGCCCGGTGGTGGAGACCATGCGCGGCGCCGATTTCGTCCTTCTGGTCACCGAACCGACGCCGTTTGGGTTGCACGACCTGCGTTTGACGGTGCAGGTGGCACGCGACGAGCTCAACCTGCCGGTGGGCGTCGTCATCAATCGAGACGGCGTGGGCGACATGGGCGTGGAAAGCTACTGCGCGGCCGAGGGCATCCCCATCCTGATGCGCATCCCGTTGGACCGGCGCATCGCCCGGGCGATCTCCGAGGGCAAGACCCTGGTGGAGGTCCTGCCCGAATATCGGCCGCGGTTCCTGGATCTGTATGCGCAGATCGCCGGGATCCTCGCGTCGGGGAGGGAGGTCCGATGAAGCAACTGGTGATTCTGAGCGGCAAGGGAGGCACCGGCAAGACCTCGGTGGCGGCGGCGTTGGCCCATCTGGCGGCGACCAATATGCCCATCGTCCTGGCGGACGCCGACGTGGATGCCGCCAACCTGGAGCTGGTTCTGGCGCCGACAAAGCTGCAAGAGCACGTCTTCATGGGTGGACAGGTGGCCGTCATTGGCTCGGAGCTCTGCCGGCCCTGCGGCCGGTGCTACGATGTGTGTCGCTTTGAGGCCGTCATTCACGAGACCTCCATCCTCGGTAAGGAGACCTATCGGGTCGATCCGCTGGCCTGCGAGGGTTGCCGCGCTTGCATCACCCAATGCCCGGAAGACGCCATCACGAGTCGGGAGCGGCAGGCCGGGTTCTGGTTTCGGTCGGACACGCGCTTTGGGCCGCTGTTCCACGCGCATCTCTTTGCAGCCCAGGAGAACTCGGGCAAGCTGGTCACGATGGTCAAGCAGCAGGGCCGGCTGATGGCGCTGGATGAGGGCCGCAAGTTGCTCATCGTGGACGGGCCGCCGGGCATTGGCTGCCCGGTCATCTCGGCCAGCGCCGGCGCCGATCTGGCCTTGCTGGTCACAGAGCCCACCGTCTCTGGCGTCCACGACCTGGAGCGCATCCTGGGCACGGTAAACCACTTTCGGGTGCCGGCCTGGGTGCTGGTCAACAAAGCCGACGTAAACCGGGCGCACACCGCCAACATCGAAGCCTACTGCCGGGAAAAGGGGATCGTGCTGGTCGGCAAGCTTCCCTACGACACGGTAGTCACCGAGGCGATGGTTCGGGGACAGCCGGTGACCGTCTATCAGCCAGATGGGGCCGTGGCCAACGCACTGCGCCAGGTGTGGGCCCAGATCCACCGGCGCCTGAATGATTCGGGGTAGAGAGGGAGGGTAGCAAGATGGAACTGGAGCAGGCAGTCATTGGACGGCTGCGGCAGGTGATTGACCCAGAGACCGGGGTAGACGTGATCCGCATGCATCTGATCGAGGGCCTGACGGTGGATGCACCCACTGGACGGGTGAGCTATATGTTCCGGCCTTCTTCACCGCTGTGCCCGTTGGCCGTGCACCTGGCGCTTGCCATCCGCGCCGCGGTGGCAGATGTGCCGGGTGTGACAGGACAAGAGATCGAGGCTGTGGGCTATGTGGGCTCGGAAGGACTCAACGCCCTGCTGAGGGAGCCCGCCTGACGGGAGGTGACACGATGTGCCAGGCAGTGGTGTACCTGGTTCAGAACGAACAGGAGACTGAGGTCATGCGCGACGTCATCCTGCTGGAGCCGGTCCATGAGGGCGTGCGGTTGCAGGCGTTCTTTGAGGAACCGATAACGCTATCGGCCAGGATCGGGCGAATCGACTTTATGAAGCACACCGTCACGCTGGTGGCGATAGAGGAGCGACCCCATGGCGATGAGTGACGCAGACAAATTGCGGGCGCTGCTGCCCCACTGGATCGAGCACAACGCCGAGCACGCGGCCGAGTTCTGCAGCTGGGCGGTCAGGGCCTGTGTGGCCGGGCACAAGGACGCGGCCGAGGAGATTGAGGCCGCCGCTAAAGAGCTGGGCCGCGTCAACGAGGCGCTGAGAACCGCCCTGCAACATCTGGGCGCGCTGACCTAGGCGCCATCAGGGGGCGGGGCAGTAGCTATCGGCCGCGGCACACCGCCCTCAGTCCGGTGATCCTCAAGACCGCGAGGCCTGGGTGCGGCCGGGAGCTTCGCGCGGGTCAGGTGAGCAGCCGTGGGCTATGGGAAGAGCCGAGGGTTCTGGCTGCCTTTCAGCCGGTGTTTTTGCCAGGCTGCCGGGCAGGGGCAGGCAACGGTGGTCAACGCGATCAACCCTCGGCCGGATCTGACTTCAGGGGGCGGTTCCCAACCTGACTGCCCGTAGGCCGGCCACGACCAACCGCCTTCGACGAGGCGGTTGCGGTACAATTGGAGTAGTGGTGTAGGATTTCGCATCGATAGCCAGCGGATGGCCGGCCGAGGCGAGAGAGACCAGTCTCTGGTCACATCAGTGACCGACCAGGGAGAAGTGAGTTGTATCGGTGCGTATTGGCCCTGGACTTTGACCGGGCCCTGTCTGCCAATCGCACGGTGCCGGTGGCGCTGCAGACGGCGCTGGAGCGGTTGCGGTCGGCCGGTTATGCCCTGTTCCTGGTGACCGGGCGGCGGTTTGGCGACGCCGCACTGGTTCCGGTGGAAAAGCTCTTTGCCGGAATGGTGTGGGAGAACGGCGCCGTGTTGTATCACCCCACCACCGACTCGATCTACCTTCCCTTTGGCCGCATCAACCCGCGATTGGTAGAGGCACTCGCAGCCGCGGGGGTACCCCTGGAATACGGGAGGGCGATTGTCTCCACCCGGAAGCCCCACGACGAGACGGTCTCGCGGGTGCTGAGCAATTGGGTCGGCCATGCCGTCGTCACTCAGGATGGGGACATATCACGAATCCTGCCTCCGGGCACCGCCAAAGGCGCCGGCCTGGAGCGACTCCTGGCGCTGTGCGGTTTCTCGCCGCGCAATCTGGTCAGCCTTGGCGATGGAGAGGGGGATCCCTCACTGCTGCAGCTGGCCGAGACGGGCGTGACCGTGGCCGACGCCCTGGGTGCTTTGCAGGAGGTGGCGGACCTGGTGGCCGACCGACCCGGCGCGACCGGAGCGGTGGAGACCGTGGAGGCTTTCTGGTTGGGCAAAGGCTCCGAACGGGCGCTCCGTGTCCGGCAGCGTCGCCACGTGATTCCCTTGGGCCGGGACGACGCGGGGACGTCGGTATCCATTCCAGCCAACGTCCTGGCCCGCGGCAACCTGGGTGTGTTCGGCGATTCCGGCACCGGCAAGTCCTGGGTGGCCGGGCTGCTGGCCGAAGGCATGCATCACGCCGGTTATCAGGTGCTCATGATCGATCCGGAGGGCGATTTTCGAGGGATGCAGGCCCTGCCCGGCGTTGTGGCCATCACCGTAGCAGAGGGCGCAGTTCCGCCGCCGCGAATGATTGCCACGGTGCTGGATGCCGTGACCGTGTCGGTCGTGTTGGACCTGACCGCCTATCCGCCGGAGCGGCGCGACGCGTACGTGGCCGAGCTGCTGCCCGCCGTTGATCGATTGAGGGCGGCCAGGTACCGCCCCCACTGGGTTGTGCTGGAAGAAGCGCAGCAATTCCTGCCGCCCAACGACAACGCGCTCTGGAATGCGCTTCAGCCCATGCTGGTCGCGGGCGGCTGGGCCTTTGTCTCGTATCGGCCGGATCGGCTGCCCGATGCGCTCCTGGCGACCCTGGACATGTGCATCGTCACCCAGCTCTGCGAACCGGACGCAGTGGAGGCGCTCGGCCGGACGTCAGGCTGCAACGTGGAGGCATCGGTGGCCGATATCCCATCCGGACACGCCTGGCTCTGTGGTGAGCGCGTGGTGTGCCTGCGCCCTAACGCCCGCCGCATACCGCACATCCGCCACCTTTACAAATACATGGACACCCCGCTGCCCAAACACAAGCGCTTTTACTTTCGCGACCATCAACATTACCTGCAGGTCGAAGCGGCCAGCCTGTTCGAATTCCTGCAGTGCCTGCGCACCGTGCCCGTCGCGAGCCTGTCCTATCACCAAGCGCGCGGCGATTTCGCCAGGTGGGTAGCCGACGCTCTGGGCGATGGCGTTCTGGCAGATCAGCTGCTCAAACTGGCCCGACGGCCTCTGGCGGTTGAGGCGTTGCGTGAGGCGCTGCTGCGACGAGTCTCAGCCCACTGCCAGGAGCTGCGCGAATTGTGCTCGCAGCCGTCGTATGATGCAGAGTGAAAACCAGTCTCAGAGAGCCCCATGCACATCTCTATCATCGCCACCGATTTTGACGGCACCGTTTCTCACGGTGACCAACTGGCCCCGGAAGCCGGTCGAGCTTTGCGTCGCTGGCGCGAGGGTGGACGGATTGCGGTGCTGGTGTCTGGTCGCTCCTTCGAGTTCTTGCGCCAACTGCAGGAGGCGGTACAGGCGTTTGACCTGATCGTGGCCGAGAACGGCGCCGTCGTGTATAACCCGCATACCGACGAAATGCGCCTCCCCTTTGGGGTGGTGCCGGATGCCCTGGTTGCCCGATTATCCCAATCGGGTATCCCGCTTTGGCGTGGCATCGCGATTGCCGGCACAAGGCTGCCGCATGATGACGCAGTGTGGGTGGCCAGCCGGGAGCTCGGCCTGCCAGTTCACGTGGAGACCAACCGCAACGAAGTGATGCTGCTGCCACCGGGGGCCAGCAAAGGGGCGGGATTGCTCCATCTGCTTCAGAACGAGGGGCTTTCGGCCCGCAACCTGGTGGCCTTTGGGGATGCCGAAAATGACTGCAGTCTGATGCAGGCGGCCGAGGTCAAGGTGGCGGTGGCCAACGCCGTCGAGTGCCTGCAGGTAATGGCAGATCACGTGACGCCCGAACCAGGGCCGGCGGGAGTCGCCGGTTTTGTCGACCGGTACCTACTCAACGGCAAGCCGTTCGATTTCGCGATTCGCGGCGCGCATCACATCAGCCTGGACGCCGCCGGCGAGGTGAGTCTGAATGCCTACGATCTGGTGGATCGCGAGATTCTGATCGCAGGGGGGAGTGGCTGCGGAAAATCTTGGTTGGCCTGTCGGCTGGCCGATGGTCTGATGGGTGGCGGTTACCAACTGCTGGGCGTGGACCCGGTAGGTGACCTTTCTGGGTTGAGCCGTCACGGGTCCTGCCTGTCACTCGGGCGTGAGGAGGTGCCAGCCATCAGCTTGGTCCTGCAATTGCTGACGGATACCAATTTGAGCCTGGCGCTGGACCTTTCGCTGATGCCGACAACCGAAGAGAAGGTGCTCTACACCACGGGCTTGCTCCGCCGTGTGCTGGAGACCCGTCGCCGTCTGGGAAAGCCGCACTGGATTCTGATCGACGAGGCGCAGGACTTGTTGGGCGGGCCGGACAATCCGGCGAGGCTGCCACTGTTGCGAGGTTTCGAGTCCTTTGGCGTGTGTATGGTCACCTGGCAGCCGAGCCGCCTGGACCAGGCTCTGTTGGAGCTGATGCACGGTTTTGTGCTGACCCAACACCGGCTTCCCTCCGAGGTAGACTGTGTTGGCCGTCTGTTGGCCGGCCGGGGAGTGGACATAGAGGGGCTGCCTGAGCGCCTGGGTCAGCTTGGCGAGGGGCAAGCCCTCGCCTGGGGTTTGACGCCCGCTACCGATGCGGGTCTGACGCCGGTGCAATTGGCGCCCGGGCAACGGGTGTTTGCCGGGATGCACCGCATGCATCGCTATCTGGAAGGCAAGGTAACGCCATCCAGGCGATTCTATTTCCACGGCCAGCAGGCGGGCAGCTTGCCGGCCGGTAACCTGGACGAGCTGATCGATCGCGTGCGCACGTTGGACCCGGCAGTGATCATCTTTCACCTGCAGCGGGGTGATTTTGCCCACTGGATCCGGGATGTGCTCCACGACAAAACGCTGGCCCGATGGATCGACCGTTTGCAGGCCGTCGAATTGACCGGCGAGGCGCTGCGCGTGGCCCTGCTGGACACGCTCGAGCAACGCCAACGCGTGCTGGAACGGCTCATCTAGGACGTCCGCGGTTGACGCGCGGCATGGGACACAACCGGATACCCTCGACGCGATCAGCCGGCCGCCGAGGCGGCGTTCGGCCGCACATGAAACCAGATGCTGCGAGAGCACGAGGATCGATGACGACAGAGGACATGGATGCCGGCCGGGAACCGCACCGGCAATACGCGATGGGCCGGTTCAACCTGGTCTGGGAGCTGTTGGACAAAACAGACCGCACCCCGGAAGAGGACGACCGGATGGTGCACGCGGCGCACGCCTCGCGCTTTCACTGGGGCGGAATCGGCGCCCCCCTGCAATTCGAGCGGGGCGAATGACAGATCTCGCGGGTCTACGCGGTGCTGAACCGCGCTGGGCCGGCCCTGCATCATGCCCGCCGCTGTCTGGAGATTTGCGTCGCCAATGGCATCGGTGACTTTGACCTGGCGTTTGCCTACGAAGCCCTGGCGCGAGCCCATGCGGTGGCCGGTGGGACCGACCAGAGCCGGAAGTACGTCCGGCTGGGCGAGGAGGCGGCCGGGCAGATCCGGGACGAAGGCAATTACAGATACGTGTTGGGAGAGCTCGACGACGTTTCGGTCATGTTGGCGTAAAGGGAAGGGCGGTAGGTTTGTGGGCCAGACCGGCGAGATTCGCTACTCTGCGCCGGTGCGATTCCGGGGTACGTGCGAATGACACTTCGCCCATACAGGGACCGCTCAACCGGACAATCGGCCGGGGCCGGACGGATGTGGGCAGCGGTTGGCAGGGATGCCGGCGATGCGGGCGTGGGGGCGGCGGCCGGCAGGGATGCCGGCGATACACGGCCGGGGGTGCCGGCGGGCAGGTATGCCGGCGGTGCAGGGCCGAGGGGACGGCGGCGGGCAGGGATGCCGGCGGGTGGCAGGTTCCATGTGTGTCCCCCGGCTTGCGTGAGTTGTTTTGGCGGTCATTGCTCACGTGGGCCGCCGATAATGGTCAGGGTTGATTTCGGGGTGGACCAGGCGAGCAATCTCCCGGAGCTATTCCGGCCGCCAGCGGTGCCATTTTGGAATGGGGCGCACGGTGGTAAAATTGGTCACCGGCAACCGGCCGGCAGCGCCCCTTGGCGGCGCTGCCGGCCGGTTGCCGGTGGACGAGTTGGTTACATGTCGCAAGTGCTGCTTTTGAATACCAGTTACGAACCGGTAGCGGTGATCACCCATCGGCGGGCGCTCTCGCTCCTCGACCGGGATCGCGTGGTGCCTGCCTGCGACGAGTCCATCGAGCTGGTCGGGGTGACGGCCGTGCTCAAGATCCCCACGGTGATGCGCCTGCGCCGGTATATCAACGTGCCGCAGCGGGGCGCGCGATGGAGCCGCAAGGCGGTGCTGCAGCGAGACGACTACACCTGCGCCTATTGCGGGGTCCGCGCCGGGTCCGAGCAGCGCGGCCGGGTGCTGAGCCGCACTGACATGACGGTCGACCATGTTCTGCCGGTCAGCCGCGGCGGCAAGAACAACTGGGGCAACACGGTCTGCGCCTGCCCGGCCTGCAACAGCCGAAAGGGAGGCCGGACGCCGCACGAGGCCAACATGCGGCTATTGTGGGAGCCCAAGACCCCCCGCGTCAGTTACCTGGTGCTTTCCGGCGACGTCCCGGCGGTCTGGAAGGTCTACCTCGAATGGTGACGGCGACGGCCGGCGCTACGGCCGGCCGTCGATCCATTGCTGCTCGCGTTCCACGATGGCGTCGATCTCGCGTTGGACCTCGGCCGCCAGCGGTTCAGGCTGGTGCTTGGCCAGCAGCTTGTCGATCTGGCGGGCGGCCCGCTGTTCCATGGTGGTCGACCCCCGCTCAACCCATTGGGAATAGGGGCCCTTGTCGGCCAGTTGGGAGTAGTAGGCCTCACGGTAGTGGCGGAGGGTATGGGGGTGGACCAGATAGTTGCCGGTCGGGCCAAGCTCCTCTACCACGTCCAGCGCCAGCGTCTCGTCATTGACCAGGACGCCGGCGGTGGCGGCGCGCAGCCAACCGATGGTGTCGTTGGCGATCACCTGCAACTGCAGTGAGCCCTGCAGGCCGGAATCCATAAAGCCGACGTCGTGCACGATGTTGGCCCCGTGCAGCAGCGCGGTGGTGAGGCTGAGCGTTGCCTCCATCCCGGCCTGTTGATCCAACACCTTGGCGTCGGTGGAGCCTCCCAGGCCGAACACCGGCAGCCCATAATGCTTGCCCATCTCGGTGGGCACACCCTGCTCGTCCGCCAGGACATAGTTGCCGACCATGGTTTTCAGGTTGTAGGGCCCGCCGTTCCAGCCGGGAACGGCCACCGGAACCCCCGGCCGCACCGTTTGCGCCAGGGTGATGCCCAACAGGATGCCGGCGTTCATGGTGGCCATGCACCCGGCGGTGGTGGCCGGCGAGTTGACCCCCCCCGCGTTGAGCGGGATGTAGAGCATGGGAAGTCCCTGCTCCGCCAGGTAGATGCATTTCTGCAGGGCTTCCTGGTTGGCTATCAGGCCGGAGGTGACGTTGATGTAACAGGTGGCAAACGGCCGCTGCCGGAAAGCTTCGGCGCTACCGGCAACCGCCTGGCACATCTCGACCGCCGCCACGCAGCCTTCCATGTCGGGGGTGACAAAGACGATGGGTTTGGTGGTGTGGTTGAGCATGGCCCGCATCTGGTACCGGTCGTAGACGCGCTGGTCCACGTCTTCCGGCAGGAACATGGACATGACAAAGCTCAGCTCGGGCAGGGCGTCCATCAGGGTGGCGGCCTGGCAGACGTCGGCCAGAATCGGCCGGCGGCGTTCACCGGTGTGGTGATCCAGGATGTTGAGGCAGTCGGATCCGCCGCCATAGTAGGTGTTGCGGCCCCAGGCACGGATGGCCACCTTGCCGTGGCGGTCGTACAGGATCAGCCGTTTGGGCGCGGTCGCCAGCGCCCGGCTCACCATGTACTCGGGGAGCCGCACCCGGATGCCATCCACCCTGGCCCCGCCGGAATGGAGGATCTCGCGGGCCCGTTCGTCGTGAACGTCGACGCCGACCCGCTCCAACACCTCCAGCGTGGCCACGTGAATCCGCTCGCACTCTTGGTTTCCCAGCCGGGCGTACCGGGCGCTGGTTGTCTGTCGGCCGTGAGTCTCTAGCATCTGTTTCCCTGTTCCTTGAACACACCTAACCTGGTTTGACCATAATTATGATCGTTTCGTAATAATCGTCCAGCGAGCGCGGCCGGGCGTTCAGGTTCCCCTTGGCCAGCTGCAGGTCGTGCGTCGCACGGATGTCAAAACCGGCCCGGAGCGACTCCTCCGCCAGGTACTCGGCCGAATGGGCTACCTGAAGCACCTGGCGGGTGGAAAAGCGGTAAAACGTGCTCTGCCGGCCGGAGACCAGGGCGCACCGGCCGCCGGGCGCCAGGACGCGGTGCATCTCGGCCAGCGCCCGGCGCATTTCCAGAAAATAGCGGGCGGTGGGGCCGGCTTTGGGTTGGCGCAACGGGTCCTGCGCCAGCCACGAAACCAGCCGGCCTTCGGCCGGGGTCAGTTGGCCGAGGTCCACGTCGGATGGGTCCATGGCGCCAATAGAGCTGCCGGCCAGGTCGTCCACGTCTTCGGCGGCGGCCATGCCGAGCGCGATGAGCGAGAGCGCCCGAGCGCGGGCGTAACTCTCGCGGCCGCTGGCGGCCGGCAGGTAGGGCGGCGACGTGACCAGAATGTCGAACTGACCGGCCGGATGGGGCAAACAACGCGCGTCTCCCCGGGCGGCGGTGGCGGAGCCCCAGGCCATGTTCAGCGTCTGCCGGAGCCAGCCGCCGGCGGCAACCACATTGGCGTACCGCTGCACCGACCGGCTCAGCATCTCGCCGACCGATGCCCGGGAAAAGGTCAGCGAGAAGCGGCCGACGCCGGTTCCCAGGAAACGCAGGCGCACCCTGCGGGAGACGGCGTCCGAAAGCAGGGTATGAAACAGCGGGCGGACGTGTGGGTCGCACCCCGCGACGGTAGCCCGGGCGTGGCGGATTTCCCGGGTGAGCGAGTCGACCAGGTAGGCGCTCATCTTGCGGTTCTTGAGCAGCCAGGGAGGGAAGCGCAGCGGCGGGCCAGCGAGCTCGGGATCTGAAGGGCCAGCTGGCGCGCGCCCTGATGGGCTGGCTGGCGCTGCCCTTGAAGGGCCGGCGGCGGTGTCCAAAGCTGTCGACGACGCGCCCGCACCTTGCAGCCGCTCCAGCGCGCGGTGGGCCTCCTGGGCCAGCAGGTCGCCGTCCAGCTGCAGTGCCGCCAGTTTGGCCTGCGAAATGAGGACCGACAGGGGGTCCACGTCGACCCCCTGTGCGTCCATGCCCACGGCGGATGCCTCCAGCAGGGTGGTTCCGCTGCCGCAGAATGGGTCCAAGACCCGCGGGGGGTGATCGTCGTCGCCGGCGGCGCAGATGTTGATTAGCGCCCGGGCGAGCCGCGGGAAGAACTTGGCCTTGTAGTTGTGAACGTCGTGCGAGAGGTAGCTACTGGCAGACCTGGCTGCCAGCGCCTGCGCGGCCAGACGTTGCGCGTGGGGGTCGGGATTCTGGTCCATCCAGGCTGAAAGGATCTGCCCGAGGAGCGCCACGGTGTCGGCCGGGCCGGTGGCATGGCGCACCGCCCAGTCAGATACCTCGCACAGGGCCTGGTGGGTCACCAGGTGAACCGCCAGCTCACCGGGCAATCGTTTCCAGGCGAGCGTGGGGCCCAGCCGGTCGGCCGCCTGGCGAACGAGCGCGGCGTGGGCCGAGGTGTCCGGGGCCACCGCATAGACGTCCTGGACAAACGTGGCGCGTCGGGCCAGTGCCACCAGCGCCGGCAGCGGCGCCACAACGCGAAAGCCCTGCGGTGCAATCGGCCGGGGTTGGGCGGCGGGCGAAGCCGGTCCTTGCCAGACCGCCAGCGAGGGGATTTCGGATGCCAGCGCGGCCAGGTCCGGGACCGGCTCCACGGCGCACCCCAGCAGCAGCTCCAGCTCGTGCCGGGCTAACCAGAGATCGCCCGGCAGCGCGATGTTGGGGCGCAGTTTGAGCAGTACGGTGGCGGTTGGGGCGGTCATCGAGGGCCGTAAGGTGGTGGTCGGGTCGGCGCCGGCTGGGTGTTAACCGGCGCGTGCATGGATCTCGGCCAGAACCCGGGCCATCTCGTTCTGGGCCAGGCTGACCGCTTCGTCGACCCCCATCCCCGGCTTGGCCATCAGCAGGTCCGGCCGGGTGGCCAGCGCCAGGTGCACCGACGCGCGCGCCGAGAGGTCGGTCTCGGCGCAACTGCCGCCCAGAAACGCGCCCACGTTGGCGCGCCGGCACGCGAGCACCGCCTCCACCGACTGGCTCAGGCTGCCCAGGTCCGGCATCTTAATCTGGATCATCTGGGCGGCGTCGGCATCGATAAAGGCCTGGATGTCCTCCAGCGTGTTGGCCCATTCGTCGGCGACCAGGACAACGTCGATATGGCGAGTATTCGTATAGTCAATGAGTTGGCGCATCAGCTCGATCTGCGCCGACCGCGTCTCCATTACAACCGGGCTTTCTACACGAATCGAATAGGGGCGAGCGGCTGATTGGAGCGAAAAGAGCTGTCCCAGGATCCGGCCGGGTTGATGATGAAAGACGGTGCCCAACGCCCCTTGCACGTCCAGGTGGATGGTGGGCCGATACGCGGGGTCGGCCAGAGCCTGGATGCGCTGCGAAATCCAGCGGGTGTACTGGGTCAACAGGCGCCCATCCTCGCCGATCTGTGCGGCCAGGTCGTCGGCCAGCCCGTGAGGGAGTGAAGCGATCCGCCGGGCCACCATCCGGTCGACGCCGTCGTAGCGGTCGGCGCCGGATTGGGCGTGGAGCGCGACGGGTTGAACCGGCAAGGGCAACTGCCATTCGCGGCAGAGCACCTCGGTCATGGTCCGGTTCTGGGCACAGGCCACCGCAGCCAGCAGCGCCTGGCTGACGCCGTAGCGAACCGCGGTGGGCAGCGGCCGCCGGACCCGCACGGTTTCGGTCGGTGGGGGAGCCTGGGCGGAGTCCTCGGCCTGGACGGCGCTCAGCAGACGCGCGGGCGCGGTCAGGAGCTCGCGGCGGGACATCTTGGGCCAGACCAGCGGCTGGGACGGCGCCGGCGGCCGTTCCGTGACGCGGGTCTCGGTGACCCATTCGGTCAGCGCATCCAGCACCTGGTCCAGATCGCGGAAACGATCGACTGATTTGCCGGTGAGCGCCGGCCGGACCACGTCCTGCACCGTCGTCAGGCCGCGGTCGATGTCAAAGAGCGGATCACGCCCTGCCTTGCCGGTGTAGGCGACGGCGACGCAGTCGCCCCAGGCCACCCGGCCGGTGTCCAGCACCAGCCCGACGGAGAGCGCCGGCGCCACCTGGCGCACGGCGCGAAAACCCGCGGTGACGGGAGTCTCCCGGTACCGTTCGGCCACCGGCGTGGGTTTCCCCTGCAGGGCGGCGAGGTCCTCTACGAAATAGCCGCCGGTTGCGGGAACCGCCAGCACGTCTACAAATTGCGCCATTCGGGAACCTGCTGCATGGTGATGGCCTCCTCCGGACAGGTGTTGGCGCACAACCCGCAACCCCAACACCGGCCGGGGTCAAAGACCAGTTGGCGGGCCCGGGAGGCTGGGGCGTCGGCTTCGCCCTCGTCCCAGCGAAAGGCGGCAAAATGGCAGCGGTCAACGCAGAGACCGCAGTCGGTACAGCGCTCGGCGTCGTGCGCCGCCACGTAGCGGTTGCGCGGCCAATATCCCCTGGAGTTCATCAACTGGGCGGCTCGAAAGGGGTAGCAGTCGCAGGCGCAGCAGTTGCAGATGGCGTGCAGCCCGTGTTTTTGCCAGGCAGCGTCGCCGGTGTGCATGAGCCCCTGATCGTCGGCCCAGCGGACCAGCTGAATGGCCTCGTCCACCGTCAGGCGGCGGCCGTTGCCCCGCGCCAGCGTCTGTCGGGCGGACTCGTCCAGCCAGAGGCACGTGTCAACCGGACGGCCGCAGTACTGGCCCAGACGCCGGCAGTCGCAGGGCTGGACGACAATATCGGCCGCTGCCCGCAGCATCTCCTCGACCTCGGGCAGCAGCAGTACGGCATCGTTGGGAAGGTCGTCCTGGGTGGCCAGCCCCTGCATCTTTTTCCGGATGGATTCGCGGTGTCGATCGACAAAAGCGCTCAGATAGCGGCGGTCGATGATCTGCCGGGCGTCGGCCGGAATAAGGTCCCACTGGCCGAACTTGGCAAAGTGACCCAGGAAACGGTAGAAAACGGCCGGCAGGTAGGTCACGCCCTGCTCGTCTTCCTGTCGATCCAGGACGGCCCTGCGGTAACCGTGTTCCAGCAACCCGGCCGCCTGCTCCTCAGGAATCCCCAGGCCCAGGGCGACCTCTTGGGCGTTGGCCGGCCGTGCATCCGCCTGGCTGGCTAGCAGGAGGACCAGCCGCATCTCGTCCTCGGAGAACATCAGGTCAAGGTAAGGGTATGCCTCAGGCCAGACGCGAAAGCTCGCGGCGAATTGTTGCCGTCGGTCAGAATCAGACGTGTCCATAGTAATCCCGGTGAACCGCGACCGAATACGCGTAATCCAGCAACGTGCCCCAGCTAAAGATGGGGATGTCAATCTCCCGCTGCAGCGCCCGGGCAAAGGGCTGCATGCCGGTGCATTCGAGCACCATGGCGCCCATGTTGGGATGGGCCCGAAAGAACTCGGTCCCCACCGCGATGAACTCGCGCTCCGTCTTTTCATACACGGCTTCCGGCCGGGCGGGGCGCACCGGGTGGTACCAGAGGCGGTCAAACTCCTCGCAGCGGCCGTCGTCGCAGGCGCCCTCGATCACCAGGTTGCCACCAGGCTGCACCCCAACCGCTGCCAGGTGCGCCGGCGTCAGGCAGCTCTTGCGGGCAGCTAGCAGGCCCACCGTCCGGTTGGACCCGACGATCTGCCGGGCCAGGGGTATCTGCAACAGGCTGGATAGAAAGACGGGAACGTCCACATAGCCGGCGATATCGCGCTGGAAATAGCTAAAGTAGCCGCATTCGGCCGCGATGGCCCGGCAACCCATCCGTTCGAGCTTGCGTGCAGCTCGCTGAATGGCGGGCAGGCAGGGCGACTTGTCCTGCTCGTGGACCAGCGCCCAGATATCGACTCCCTCGGCAACCTCGTACTGGATGGGGAAGGGATAGGCGCTGGCATTGCGCACGTCGCCGGGAAAGCCGGGGTAGACGTCGTCCAGGATGATAATGCCCAGGCCCATGCCGTAACAGCGGTGATCCCGGCGGGCCTGGATCCGGTTGATCCCCATATCGCGGTTTTGCTGGAACATACGCTACTCCTTAAAGCAGGGCGGCTAATCCTCGGCCAGCGCCTGGATGCGGCGGGCCACATCGGCCGGCAGCGGTTCCGCCCGGTGCTCCTCGATGATCTCCCTGACCCGGGCGTTGGCCCGCGCCTGGAAAGTCGTCGCGCCACGGTCGGCCCAACGCTGGAAATCGAGGCGATCGAACAGGCGGGGCTGCCAATCGTCGCGGACGTGCCGCAGCGTGTGCCGGCTCTCGATAAAGTTGCCGTCGGGCCCGATCTGGTGAATCAGGTCCAGCGCCAGGGTCTCCTCGGTGATCTCTAGCGGCCGGAAATAGTGCCTGAGCCAGCCGATGACCTCGTCGCAAAAGGCGACCAGCTCCAGCGAGCCGGTCATGGCGCAGTCCAGGTAGCCGACGTCGTGGATCAGGTTGGCTCCGTTGAGCAGGTTGTCAAACAGCGTCAGGGCTACCTCGCCGGCCGCCTGAGCGTCAAACACCTTGGAGTCCGAGCATCCGGCGGTCCCAAAGACGGGGATGCCGTGATGCCGCGCCAGGTTCCAACCGTGGGCGCCGTCGGGATTGGCATAGAGACTGACCATGGTGCGCATGTCCAGCGCACTCCCGACCGGGTTGCTCTGGATAAAGGGCGAGCCCTCGCGTGTCAGTTGCGAGAGAACCAGTCCGGCCAGGTGACCGGCGTGGCCCAGCGCCATGGCTCCGGCGACGGTGATGGGAGCGATGGACCCACGCAACTTGCCGGGCGCATACACCGTGGGCAGGTTGCGCTCGGCCGCGTAGAAAAGCCGGCGCACGCTCTCCTCGTTGTGCTTGAACGAGGAGACGGTGTTGACATAGTTGATGACAAAGGGGTACCGCTGGAGCGATTCGAGATCACCGGCTGCGGCCGAGGCCATGCTCACCGCGCGCTCGGTGCTGGCTGCCTCCAGGCCGACAAACACAATCGGTTTGGTGCTCTCTTGCAGCATCACGGCCATCTGCCGGCGCTCATAGTGCGATTCGGGCACGTCCGAAGGCAGGTACATGGACATGACGAAATCCAGGTTGGCCAATGCATCCACCAACCGCACGCCCCGCCGGACGTCCTCCAGCACGGCCAGACGGCGCAGACGCGAGTCCAGGTCGTAGATGTGGAGGCAGTCCGAACCCGGCCCGAAATAGGTGTGGTGCCCGCCGAGGATCATGGCCCGCCGACCCAATCGGTCAAAGATAGTGATGCTCTTGGGCGCCGTGCGGAGCGCCCACTCTACCAGGTGGGGCGGGATTCGGACCAGGTTTCCGTCGGTCACCTGTGCCCCGGCCTTGATGAACAGGTCTACCGCCTCCTGATCGTAAAAGCGCATGCCCGTCCGCGCCATGATCTCCAGGCCGGCCTCGTGCAACAGATAGAGTTGGTCATCGGACAGGCTGGGATACCCGACCGGATGGTATTCGGCCCAGTGGTCGCGGTTTTCTGCGGCACCCTGTTTGGTATTCATCGGCTCTCTACTCCCTTGTGCTCGTGTGGTTCAAATTGACGACGGTGTGCCCGGCCGGGCGGCCCGACAATAGCGGGACGGTCACGCGGAATGCCGGCATGCCCTCAACGCCTGGTCCAGGTCCTCCATGATGTCCTCGGCGTGCTCGATGCCCACCGACATGCGAAAGGTTCCGGCGCTGATGCCGATGGCCGCCAGTTGATCCTCGCCGAGCCAGTGGTGGGTGGTGCGGGCGGGGTTCACAATCAGCGAGTAGATGTCGCCCAGCGTGGTGGCCGGCAAGACCAGGCGGAGCGCATCCAGAAAGCGAAAGGCTTGGGCCTGGTCACAGTCGGCGATATCGAAATTGAGCATGGCGCCATAGCGGCCGTCCGGAAATATGCGAGCGGCGACGGCGTGGTGCGGGTGACTGGGCAAGCCGGGATACCGGACGCGGGCGATCAGGGGATGGCTCTCCAGGAAACGGGCAACCGCCAGGGCGTTGGCGCAGTGGCGCTCCATCCGGAGCAGAAAGGTCTTGAGACCGCGGAGCGCCAACCAGGCCTCGTTGGGTCCCAGGGTGCAGCCCACCTGGATCAGCATATCGTGCAGGCAGTCAAAGTCCTTGCGGCGGCACAGCACCGCACCGGCCAGCACGTCGCCGTGCCCGGAGAGGAACTTGCTGACGCTATGGGTGACCAGATCGGCTCCCAGCTCGAACGGCCGGAGGAGGAATGGGGTGGTAAAGGTGTTGTCCACCACCACGGTGGCGCCGACCCGGTGTGCCAGCTCGATGACCGCCGGCGCGTCGATGACCTTGGTCATCGGGTTGGTGACCACCTCAAAGTAGACCACCTGCGGCCGTTCGCGCAGGATTGCCTGCTCTAGTCGATCCAGGTCGGTGAAATCCATCAGAATGCTGGGCGCGCCCAAGTGGGGGAACACGTTGTCCACCATGGTGTACACGCTGCCATAGACATCGGTGGAGCAGAGGATCAGACCTTCCTTGCCGGCGCCGGCGGTCAGCAACGCTAGGTGAGAGGCGGCCATGCCAGAGGCGGTGGACATGCAGACCTCGCCACGCTCCAGGGTGGCCAGCGCCCGCTCCAACGCGGTGTGTGTGGGCGAGCCGGAACGCGCGTACACGTAGCCCGGCTTGCGATAGTAGACCCGATCGTCCAGGTCCTGGACATGGTCGTAAAAGAAGGTAGTGGAATGGTAGATGGGCGTGCTGGAGGTCCAGAACGTCTGCTTTTCCCACCGCTCGCCGGCATGCACGCACTGGGTTGCCAACCCTTTGGCGAGATACCGATCGTCGGCCCGCCGGTTCTCTGAATGCATCGGTTCTTCCGAATAGGTCGATTTAGCCACAGATACGCTCCTAGGTCTGGCTGGTCACCGTTGGCGGTGAACGTCGGTCAGCTCGATGTGCCCTTGGCCGGAGGTGACGCGCGGCCGACAACCGGTGAGCGCCGGCGCTGCGGCAAGCGCGCCTTTTTGGCGGTGGGCTAGCCGCCGGGAGCCTCCCCGCCGGCCCGGCTGTCCGGATGCGGTGCATGGCGCGTCATGACAGGGCCACCGGTTGATCCCGGTTGATCAGGTCCTGCCAGGTCTCGCGCCTCTGGATCAGGTCGGTTCGCCCGGGCCGCAACAGGACGACGGCCGGCCGCGGGACCAGATTGTAGTTGCTGGCCAACGGCAGGCAATAGGCGCCGACCATGGGGATCGCCACCAGGTCGCCCGGCTCTAGCGGCGGAAGGGCGACATCGCGAACCAGAACGTCGCCGGATTCGCAGAACCGGCCGGCCAGCGTCACCACCTGCGCGCCCGGACGGTCGGCCTGGTTGGCCAGCAGCGCGGAATAGCGCGCGTTGTACAGCGCCGGCCGGATGTTATCGGCCATGCCCCCATCCAACGAGACGTACTCTCGGGTTCCCGGGATGGATTTGCGCGCGCCGACAGCATAGAGAGCGACGCCGGCCTGAGCGATGAGCGAGCGGCCGGGCTCCACCACCACCCTGGGCAGCGGCAGGCGGTGGCGGCGGCAGCGCTCGACGATGGCAGCCGCTACCCGGTCGGCGCAGGCCGAGACCGGGACCACGGGGTCGTCGGTGGTGTACGGCACGGCCAGGCCGCCACCCGGGCTCAGCTCCTCGATGGGCCGGCCCAGGTCGGCCGCCAGGTCCACCAAACGGCCGGCGGACTCGGCCAGCAGCGAGAGGTCCCAGATCTGCGACCCGACGTGGGCATGCAGCCCCACCAGGCGCAAGTGCGGGTGCGCTTGCAGGCGGCCGAGAACCTCGCGCAAGGCGGGTCCGTTCCAGAGAAAGCCGAACTTGGAATCCACCGCCCCGGTCTGGTTGTAGGCGTGGGTGTGGGCGTCCATGCCCGGCGACACGCGGATCCAGACCCCCACCCGCTCGCCGCGGGCGGCCGTCATCTGGTCCAGCTGGCGCAACTCGTCCAGGTTGTCGACGACCAACCGGCCGACGCCGGCGTCCAACGCCAGCGCCAATTCGGCCGCGGATTTGTTGTTGCCGTGAAAATGGATCCGTTCGGGCGGGAATCCGGCCTGGAGCGCAAGGAAAAGCTCGCCGCCCGAGACCACGTCTAGGTCCAACCCTTCGCGGTGGATGATCTGAGCCAGGACAACGTTCAGGTAGGCCTTGCCGGCATAGGCCACCCGCGAGGATCCGGGATAGGCTTGCGCCCAGGCGTCGCGGTAGGCGCGGCAGCGGGCCGAAAGCGTGGGTTCGTCGAAAACGTAGAGCGGCGTTCCGTATTCGGCCGCCAGAGCACCGGCCCGGTGCCCACCCAGGATCAGATCGCCGCGTTCGTCGACGCGCGTGCCCGCGGGAAAGAGCTCCAGAATGTGCATGGACGTTGGCTGTCGGCCGGTCACGGACGGCTGTGTCCGGCCTGGTTTCGGGCGCCGGCTAGTTCTCGCGCACGTCGATGATCTCGTGACCCTCGATCTGGCTCAGGACCGCCACGATCTGATCACGAGGCACGTTCCGGATCTTGACCACCGCGTCCCAACGCTGGGGGTCCTTGGGGGCGACGGCGCCGCCCAACGCGGCGATTCCCCAACCCTGGGAGGCAATGGCGGCCACCAGTTTGGCCAGCTCGCCCCGCACGTTGGGTTGGCGGATGGTGACTCGCACCCCGGAACTCCTGGCGGCCATCATTTCCATTAGATGGGCCAACAGATCGGTCTCGGTGACGATCCCGATGACAATCCCGTCGTCCAGCACGGGCAGGCCGCCCACCCGTTTCTCCACCATGATCCGGGCGGCCTCTTCGATGGGCACATCCTGCGACACGGTGATGACGTGCTCCCCCTTGATCATCACGTCCCGCAGTTTTAACGACGAGAGGTAACTGGCTATCTCCCAGAGGTTTAGGCTGCCCAACCGGCCTGGGTCGACCAGCAGAGATTGCCGGGTGACCAGGCCCAGCAGCCGCTTGCCACTGCCAACCACCGGAAGATGCCGGATGGCGTTCTCGCCCATGAACCGCTGTGCATCGACCGTGGACATGCTGGGTTCTGCCATCATCGGATGGCGCGTCATGATGTCTCTGACCAACATCGTTCCTCTCCTCCGGTAACCGGCCGGCACGTTGATGACTGCCATTCCGTGCCGTGCCGGTTGCTGTTTATTGATTGACCGTCACCACGGCATCCATCTTGCACAACACGTCCAGCGGCAGATGGCAGAAAATGCGGTGGCCATGGCCTTCCTCTCGCCAGGGCGGCACCTCCGTCTCACAGATCGTTCCGATCTTGCGGGGACAGCGGGTGTTGAACCGGCAGCCGGTGGGCGGATTCAGGGCGCTGGGGACCGTCCCGCTCAGGCGAATGTGCTTTTGCTCCGCCCTGGGATCCGGGATGGGAACGGCCGAGAGCAGCGCCTCGGTGTACGGATGGTAGGGTGGCGCGTAGATGGCCTCGGCCGGACCGACCTCGGCAATCTGCCCCAGGTACATGACCGCGATGTGATCGCAGAAAAAGCGAACCACACTCAGATCGTGGGCGATAAATATCATGGTGGAGCCCAACTCGGCCTGTATCTCCATGAGCAAATTGAGCACGGCGGCCTGCACCGACACATCCAGGGCAGAGACCGGCTCGTCGCAGAGCACCAGCTCGGGTTGTCCGGCGATGGCCCTGGCAATCCCGACGCGCTGTTTTTCGCCCCCGCTGAGCTGGCGCGGGAGCCGGTCCAGGTACCGCTCGTCCAGCTTCATCATCTGCAAGAGGCGGAGGACCTGGGACTCGACCTGGTCCCTAGGCACGGTCTTGAAGCGGATCAACGGCCGGGCGATCTGGTTGGCGACGGTAAAGGAGGGGTTGAGGGTGGAATCGGGGTTCTGGAACACCATCTGCAGCTCACGAATGAGTGCCAAATCCCGCTTGGAAACCGGAACCGAAACATCCATGCCCATAAAATCAAATTGGCCACCGGTGGGTTTTTCCATGCCGATGATCGTCTTGACCAGGGTGCTCTTGCCGCAACCGGACTCGCCTACAATGCCCAGCGCCTGGCCCTTGCGGACCTCGAGGCTCACATCATCGACCGCCTTGACGTAGAGCTTTTTGCGGGTGAGGAGCTTCTTGGACGGGACCCGATAGTAGGTCCTGGCGCCGGTGATCCTGAGTATGGGTTCCGCGTTCGGATCATATCCGGCCGGTCGGGCCAGCTGTTCCGCCAGGTCGGCCGGCACCTGCCACTCTGTCTGGGCGATCTCCTCGGCATGGAAACAGCGCACCCAATGTCCGGGTTCGATCTCCCGCAGGGGCGGCTTTTTCTGGCTGCAATCGGCCCGGGCATAGTCGCAACGCGGTTCAAAAATGCACCCGGGCGGGAGATTGGACGGCGAGGGGACCCGACCGCGGATGGGATAGAGATGGCTGCTCCGTTTGTCCATGCCGAGCCGCGGCACGCAGCGTATCAGGCCCTGGGTGTAGGGATGGAAAGGCCGGATAAAGATGCGTTCCACCACGGCCCGCTCGACCATTTCGCCGGCGTACATGACACCGACCTTGGACGAGACCCGGGCCACGACGCCCAGGTTGTGGCTGATGTACATGATGGCGGTGTCAAAGGTCCGCTGCAGTTCGGCGATGAGGTCCAGAACGGCCGCCTCCACCGTCACGTCCAGCGCGGTCGTGGGTTCGTCCATGATGAGCAGCGCCGGGTCGTTGAGGAGCGCGATGGCAATGACGACGCGTTGTTGCTGTCCACCTGAGATCTGGTGAGGATAGCGCTGCATCACGTTGGCCGGGTCGGGCATGTACACGCGGTCGAGCATCTCCAGGCACCGTTCTCGCGCAGCCTCCAGTTTCAGTCCGCGGTGGGTCGTCAACACCTCGGTCATCTGGTCGCCCAGGCGCATCGACGGGTTCAAGGCCTGCATGGGGTCCTGGTAGACCATGGCGATGCGGTCGCCGCGGATCCGACGGAGCTCCTCCTCGGATCGTCCGACCAATTCCTGACCCTGAAACAGGATTCGGCCGCCGACGATGCGGCCGTTGCGGCCCAAAAAACTGACGATGCCAAACGCTACCGTGCTCTTGCCGCAACCCGACTCACCCACGATGCCGTGGGCCTCGCCTCGCAGGATGTCAAAGGTGACGTCCCGCACCGCCGGGACCTGACCGCGGCGGGTTTTGTACGAGATGGCAAGCTCTCTGACGTCCAATATCGGTGTGCTGGGTCTGTGATCGTCCATCGAGCCTCCTACTGGTACCGGGTCGACTCTTCGCGAAGTCCGTCCGCAAAGAGATTGAGCCCGACGACCAGACTGGAAATGGCCAGGGCGGGCCACAGAACGCCCAGCGGGTTGGTCCAGATGTACTTGCGCGCCTCGCTGATCATGCCGCCCCAGTCCGGGGTGGGCGGGGGCAGACCGAGGCCCAGAAATCCCAAGGTACCGATGGAAAAGATGGCATACCCCACGCGCAACATCGAGTCGATGATGATGGGCCCGCGAGCGTTGGGCAGGATCTCCCGGAACATGATGAAAAACGGATGCTCGCCGCGGGTTTCGGCCGCCCGGATGTAATCCCGCGTGCGGATGTCCAGTGTCAGGCTGCGCACCAACCGCGCCACCCCGGGCGCGCCGACAAAGGTGATGGCGATGACCACGTTCAGCGCGGACGGGCCGATGGCCGAGATGATGATCAGATAGAGCAGAATGGTGGGGAACGCCATGATGGCGTCCAGAAGGCGCATGACCACTTCGTCGACGATGCCGCCAAAGTAGCCGCCGACGAGGCCGAGGAAGGCGCCCACGATCACGGCGCATATCACCGAAAGGGGCGCCAGCAGCAAGATGGTGCGGCTGCCATGGACCAAACGACTGAGCACGTCACGTCCCATGGTGTCGGTGCCCAGGGGATACTGCGCCGACGGACCCTGGTTGATGGCGCTGGAATCCTGGGCCAGTGGGCTGTAGGGGGCTATGAGCGGCGCGAATATGGCAACCAGGACCCAGAACGTGACCAGCGTCAGCCCGACCATACCCACCCGCGAATCCCTGATCACCAACAGACCGCCAAGGGTCTTTTTGGTCCGCTTGGTTTTGGGTGTCTCCAGAGATAGTTGTCCAGCCATGGTTTCCTCCCCGGTCAGGTGTACCGAATGCGCGGGTTCAGGAACGTGTAGAGCACGTCGGCCAACAGCTGGGTGCCGACCGCCAGCGCCACCATCAGCATGGCGCCCGCCTCGATGGCATTCACATCCTTGAACATCGCCGAGTCCAGCAGATACAGGCCCAGGCCAGGATAGCCAAAGACGGATTCGACGACCACGATGCCGCCCACTAGCCAGTTGACGTGCAGCATGATGACGGTGATGGGGGCCATCAACGCATTCCGCAGGGCGTGGGTAAAGACAATCCGGCGGTAGGGCAACCCTTTGAGGTAGGCGGTGCGGATGTAGGGCGCGTTCATGACCTCTACCATGCTGGCTCGGGTCATACGGGCTACGTATCCCACCTCAACCAAGGTCAGCGTCAGGACAGGCAGCACCAGAAGTTTGGGATCCTTCCACGGCGCGACGTCGCTGGTAAATACGGCCGCACCCGGCAGGATTTTGAGCCAGAAGGAAAAGACCAAAATCAAAAAGACGCCACTGGCAAATTCGGGTATGGAGGTGGTCACCAGGCTCATCACCGAGATGGCGCGATCGGTGGCTCTTCCCTCCTTTAATCCGGCCAGCACTCCCAGAACGAGGGCTACCGGCATGATGACGGCAAAGGCCAGAATGGCCAGGGTGAACGAGTTGCGCACCCGCCGCATCAGCGTGGGGCCGACGGCCCGGCCGGTGCGTTGAGAAATGCCAGGATCCCCGCGCAGCAGGCCCTTTCGAATGGGAAAGTACTGCTCGCCGCTGGCCTCCGTCATCGCCCGTCCGGCCGAAGCTACCCCCGTCTCACGGGCCACCTGGTCGCGCACCCACAACACCACATGGTTGGCGGTATCCACGCCCCAATGCACAGAGTTGCCGTCCTCATCCTCCACCCAGTTGTCAAAGGGCACCTCTTCCTTGGTGCCGTCGGGCGCGGTTCGCAGCTCCGCCAGGCCTTCCTTTCTCATCTTCCATTGGAGGAGGGTACCGTCGGCGGCCTGGGCGTACCAACCGATTTCGCCCCGATCACCGACCGGCTTTTGAACCAACGGCATACCCACCAGGCGCCTCAGTTTCCAGTCGTTTCCGATCAGCCAGTCCCGATAACGGATCAGGAGGGGTTGGTCCAAGCCCATCTGGTCCCGGAGCAGCTCAACCTGTGCGGGTGTGGCAAACTGGCCGAGAATGTGTCGAGCGACGTCACCCGGCGCCGCCTCCGAGATGAGAAAGACGGCAAGGGAGACAATCACCATGGTCAACAGCATGAAGCCAAGGCGACGAGCAATGAATCGCGACATGGACTCTCCCCTGTTATTGGGTCCCCGGGGGGACGGTGGGCGACCGTGGGGCGGTGATCGCCGCCCCACGGCCCAACAGTGCTATGCAGAGTAGCGCCTAGGCGCTCTCATCTATCCAGGTTTCGTGAAGAATGTCATAGTTGGTTGGGTGAGCGTCAACATTCTGCATCTTTTTGTGGGCAATGTACCAGACGTTGGTCCAGAAGGCGATGCCCACGGATCCACGCTCCTCTTGGATCTCCTCTAGCTTGCACATGAGCTCGCGCCGCTTTTCGACGTCCAACGTCTTTTCGGCTTCGCGAAGCAGGCTGGAGAACTCGTCATCGACCCAGCGGGTCTCGTTCCAGGGAGCCGGGTTGCCCTGATCGTCGGCGGTGTAGGCCAGACCAAGCACCATGGTTCCCAATGGGCGGTGCGCCCAGATGGTGATTCCCAAGGGGACCTCGGTCCATACATCCCAGTAGGAGGCGGAAGGCATGATGTTCAGGGTGATGTTGAACCCGCCGGCCGCGGCCGATTCCTTCAGGGCCTGGGCCATCGCCGGCTCAGCCCGGGCTGCCTGCGTGGCGAGTTCCACATCCAATCCGTTGGGATACCCGGCGGCTGTCAGGAGGGCCTGTGCGCCCTCGGGGTCGTATTTGGGGATTGGGTGCTCGCAGTATTCGGGGTGAACCGGCGACACGTGCGCGTCGTGCGCCAAGACCCCGCTGCCGTACCAGGCCAGATCGAGCATTTTCTGGCGATCAATCACCATCTTGAGCGCCTGACGAACCCGGTTGTCACTCCAGGGCTCTACATCAGCCCGCATCCGGATGACAAAGGTCTGCGCCGTGGCAGCCGAGTAGACCTTGATGTTGGGAAGGCCCTTGGTCGCTTGCCAGATGTCCGCGCTGGGGTTAAAGATGTTGTCCACCTGGCCGCTCTGCAGCGCCGCGACCACCGCTGCCTGATCCTCGCCCAGATCGAGAAAGACGATCTTGTCCAGGTAGGGCAAGGGTTTGCCATCCGGCGCGAGCAACCAATAGTCCTCGCGGCGCTTGAACACCGCCCGCTCGGTCTCCTGGTATTCCTCCAGGAGGAACGGCCCGGTTCCCACGGGCTGCCGGGTTATGTCGCCCTCAAAGGTCTTGGGGACGATCATGGCCGGGTAGTGGAACATGTGCTCCGGCACCGCCAACTGGGGCGCGGAAAGGTGCAGCTTGACGGTATAGTCGTCCGTTTTTTCGATGCCGGTGGTGGAAAGGTAGCCGCTCATGAGGCCGAGCATAGACGAGCCCACGTCCTCACTGAGCCACTGCCCAAAGTTGAAGACCACGTCGTCGGCGTTGAAATCTGACCCGTCGTTGAATTTGATGCCCTTTTTGACGTGCAGCGTCCACTCGGTCAGGTCGGCGTTGGCCTCCCAACGATCCAGCAACCAGGGCACCGTGACGTTGTCATAACCGGTGAAGGTCAGGTATTCACACACCTGGCGGAACTGGTTAACGCCCTCAATCCAGGACAACCGGGCCGGGTGATCGATACGCTGAACGCGGGTGGAGATGGTATAGGTGCCGCCGCGCTTGGGGCCGGCCGGCACCGGCACGGCGGTAGCGGCCGGAGCGGTGGTGGGCGCGACCACCGGCGGCTGGGTGGGCTCGGCCTTCTGGGTGCAGGCAGCCAGGAACGTGGTGGCGCCGGCCAGCGACATGCCCAGGAGCGTGGCGGTGCGCAGGAACTCCCGGCGCGTGATCCGGCCGGCACGGTACAGCTCTTTTAACTCGGGAATATACTCGTGAACTTCTTGCGGTTGGTTCTTCCTAACGATCTGCATTGTGAACACTCCTCCTCGAAAACGATGGAATCCTAATCAATCGATCTCTTTTCGGATGCTGATCTGGCTGCGTGGTTCGAATCTTCACCTCCTATTGACTCGGCTGAGCTTGGGCCCGGCGTAAGGCCGCAGGTACTCTCTATTTGGATCATATCACACCGCTGTCAGCCGTGCAAACCAGCCGATCGGCCTTTTGCCGACAACGGCCCGGCTCTGGCGGACCCGGAGCGAATCGGTGCGGGCCGGTGGGCGGCCAGATACCGATCCGCATGGCGGCTACACGCCTGTACGCCCAGGTTGCACCGCCCCGGCACTCATCATGCACATCGTCCGTGTGACCGTAGCATGCCGGGCCACGTTGCGCTACACCTCGGCCCGGGAGTGCAGAGGCCATCCCAGGGTCAACCATCGGAACGCTCAACCTGGTCAACCATAGAGCTGAAACCGGGCACGGAGCGACCGATCCACCTCGGCCGGCAGGCCGACCGGTTGGTGGGTTTGCAGCAGCTGGCGGACGTGGTCGCCGGCCACCGAGCGCAGGTCGCGCCGGCCGCCTGCCTCCCACAGCGACCGGTCCGCCCGGTCGCTGATCCGTGGATAGTACAATTCGCTGCGCATGTGCTGCCGCGTGTGGCGGTCCAGCATATAGTGGCCAGCGGGTCCTACCCGCTGGATCGCGTCGAGGGCCAGTGAGTCGGGAGTCACCAGGACGCCCCGCAGGACGCGCAGAACCGTGCCGGCGATCTCGTTGTCCAGGACGGCTGCCTCCAGCGAGGCGGTGTTCATGTTGGTGATCATGCCAAAGGCATGGTGAATATAGTTGCCGCCGGCCATCGCTGCCAGCAGCAGGGTGGCCATCTTCTCGTAACCCGCCTGCACGTCCGGCAGTTTGCTGTCGGTCATTCCGCCAGAGCAGTAGATGGGGACCCGGTAGTGGTGGGCCATCTGGGCCGCGGCCGCCTGCATGATGCCGAATTCGGCCGAGCCGCCGAGGTAGCGGCCGGTCCGCATGTCGGCCACGCCGGGTATGTATCCCGCCAACACCGGGGTTCCGGGGCGGATCAGCTGGGTCAACACAATCCCGCTGAGCTGCTCGGCGTTGAGCTGAACCAGGGTGCCGGCCAACGTGACCGGCGAAGTAGAGCCGGCCATGGGAGCCGACGACAGCGCTACCGGAAGCCCATGTTCGCACCAGGTCACCAGGATGTCTGTCACTGCGGTGTCCAGGTGCAGCGGGCTGACCATCCAGGAGGTGATGGCCGAGAGGAACGGCCGCTGTTGGAGCGCCGCCAGCGAGCCGGCGACCTCGATCCCCATCTCAATCACCTGCAGCGCCCCCTCGACCGAGCCCAATCCACCCATGACGTGCTTGGTCGTGTTTTGCAGGCAGGTGAAGAACCGGTTGATGGGGACCAAGTGCTCCGGTAGGTCGGTCGGATGCATCGGAATGACGACAAAGTCGCAGTGCTCGAGCGCGTCTGCCAGGCGAACCAGGTCGGCCAGGTCCCGGATTCCGGCCGGGCGCACCGTGTCGGCGCCCACATCCAGAACGGTGGTGGGCGAGCCGCCGGTGCCCATATAGACGCGCTTGCCCTCGAGCCACACGTCCTGTGCGACGTCGCGCCCTGCCAGGAGTACCCGCGTCGGGTGTCGGCGCAGCGCTTCGGCCACCATCTGCCGCCCGATAAAGACCCGATCGCCCAGTACCCGGGCGCCGCCCTGCTCGAACAGCTCCCGGGCGCGGACGTGTTCGACGCCAAGTCCGGTGGTCTCGAGCACCTCGAGGGACGCCTGGTGGATCTCTTCCACCTGGTCGTCGGAGAGAGGGCTGTAACTGCCGCCCTCAAGCCCTGGTCTGGCCATCACATTCCTCCGCCAGGTCGACCGCCACCACGCCGGGACAGGGCCCGGACCCGGTGGCAGTCAATCAATTTCCTTTCGCCGGCCGAGGACCTCGGCGATTGTCTCCTGCGCTGCCAGGGGAAGGGGAGCGACGGTGTGTTCGGCCATGATGGCCTTGGCCCGCTCGTTGGCCCGCCGGGTCATGTCCTTGCTGCCCAGTTTGACCCAGCGGTCGTAGCGGTTGCGGTCAAAGAGAACCGGTCGAAATTGTGCCCATCTCCAGTTCTCCAGCGTGTGGTTATCGGCCAGAAAGCCGCTGCCCGGGTTGGCCCGGTGAATCGCATCGAGGGCGAGGGTGCGTTCACTGACCTCGACTCCGTCAACGATCCGTCGCACGTCGCGGATGACCTCGTCGGCAATCACCATCAGCTCCATGGAGGAGGTTGAGCCGTACTCCATGTATCCGACGTCGTGGACCAGGTTGCAGCGGCACAAGAAGGCGGTCATGATGGTGAGCGATGCCTCGATTCCGGCCTGGGCATCGACCGTTTTGCTGTCGGTAGCTCCGGCCGCTCCCCAGGTGGGCAGGCCATAGTGTCGCGCCAGGTCGCACCAGGCAGCCATCCCGGTGGGCCATTCGGGGGCGCCATACGCCACGATGGCGGTCTTCATGTCCAGCGCAGCGGTGTTCATGCCGTACAGGAACGGGGTTCCCGGTCGAACCAACTGGGTGAGCACCAGTCCGATCAGGGTTTCGGCATTTCCCAGCGCCAGCGCGCCGGCCAGAGTGATGGGACCACCGCCGCCGGTGTTGGGCGATGGCGGGTAGGTTACCGGAATGCCCTTTTCGGCGCAGAACAGCAGCTTGTCGACCGACTCGTCAGGATAGAGGAGGGGGGAGATGGACTCGGCGTATAGCATCATGAATGGGCGCTCGCGCAGCGCCAGTTCGCCGCCCGCCACCGCACACGCAATGCGGTAGATGTCCTCGATGTCAGCTCGGTTGTTGGCGGTGTAGACGTTGGGCTTGGTCGACCCGGTAATCATGCTGATGAACTCGTCGACATACAGGTGATCGGGCGGGGAATCGGTCGGGTTGCCCATGGACATGCAAAAGTCGATCTGTTGCAGCCCGTCCGCCAGATGCGCCATTTGCCGGATGTCCTCCATGGTCACCGGCCGGCGCTCTCCGGTGTCGATGTCCAGGGTGTAGATGCAGTCGGAGCCGGTGCCAAAGAAGACCTTGCCCGGTTGCAGCGGCATGGCCAGGTTGCCCAGGCGATCATACAGGGCGATGCGGCCGGGTGCGGAACGGATCGCATTCATCACCACCCGTTCCGGGATCTTGATCCGGTCGCCGCTTTCCCACGCGCCGTTCTCCAGCAGCAGGCGGCGGGCCTGTTCGTTTTTCATGACGATCCCGGTGTGCTCCAGGATGTCCATGCTGGCGTGGTGGATGGCGCTGATCTGCTCGTCCGAGAGCATCCGGATGGTGGGATGCAGCGTTTCGATGGGTATCTGTTGGGTCATGGCCTCAAACCTCCGTTCAGCGGGTGGTGTCAGGCGGCCAGTTCGCGAGCGACGTCGACGGCCGTGGCGGCATCGGGGGCATAGGCGTCTGCCCCGATCCTCTGGGCATAGTCGGCGGTCACCGGGGCACCGCCAATCATCACCTTGACGGTGTCTCGCAAACCCGCCTCTTCCAGCGCATCGATGGTCGCCTTCATCTGAGTCATGGTGGTTGTCAGCAACGCGCTCATTCCGACCAAGCTGGGCCGGTGCGTTCGCACGGCATCGACAAAGGCGGCCGGAGGAACATCGGTGCCGAGGTCGACGATTTCAAAACCGGCTCCCTCGAGCATCATCCTGACCAGGTTCTTGCCGATGTCGTGTAGGTCGCCGCGAACGGTGCCGATGACATACTTGCCGACGCTGGGAGCGCCGCGCTCGGCCAGCAGCGGACGCAATATCAGCATGCCGGCCGACATGGCGCGGGCCGCGACCAACACCTCGGGCACAAACAGGTCCCCGGCTTTGAAATCCCTGCCCACCTGGTCCATGCCGGCGATCAGGCCCTGGGCAAGAACCTGCTCCGGTGTGGTGTCTTGCGCCAAGGCTTTCCTGACCAGGGCAGCCACCTGCGTGTCGTCGCCCTGGTAGATGTTCTCGGCAATGGCCTGCATCATGTCTGACATTGAGCTACCTCCTGATGATTGCTACATGGTCCATACATCGCGGTTACCCAGGCGGCGCGATATGTCGGCCGCGGTGGTCCGCAGTGCTTGAGCATAGGTTGGGTACCGGTCGGCCGTCACGCGGTATGCCGGGCCGGCCACCGTAATGGAAGACTGGACCCTACCGGCGTGATCGAACACGGGGACGGCCACTGCGTTCAGGCCGACCTCCATCTCTTCAGTGACCGTGGCATAACCCTGTCGAAGGATCAGACTTAGCTCACGGCGCAGGTCGTCCGGCGACGTGACGGTGTGGGGCGTAAAGCAGGCCAACTCGGCCGGCAACGTCCGGTCCAACCTGGAGGGCGGCAAATGGGCCAACAGGACCTTGCCAGCAGCCGTGCAGTGGATCGGCATGCGCTTTCCGACCCACCCGATGTTCTTGACCAATCGCTCGGGCGGGACAAACTGCTCCAGGTTCACCACCTGGCTGCCATCCAGCACCACAAGGTTCACCGTCTCCTGGCAGCTTTGCGCCAGGTCACGGAGCAGGGGACGGGCCACCTCGCGCAGATCCAGGTAGCTTATCACATGAGCAGCCAACCCGATCAGCTCGACCCCCAGGCGATACGGCTCGGATTCGGTGTTGCGGGTTAGCAGGCCGCCCTTTTCCAGCGTGGCCATCAGGCGCGAGACGGTGCTCTTGTGCCAACCCAAATGGCGTGCCAGTTCACTGACCCCCCATTCGGGCTTGTCGTGGCCGAACGCCTTGAGGATGGTGATGGCCTTTTCTACCGACTGAATGGCATAGGGCTGAGACTCCATGTGAGCCTTTTCTCAAGACCTGACCCGCTGGACGACCGCAACGAGTTGAGGTGCGTTGCATAATACGCAACATGGTTGCATAATATGCACATTGTACACCGATTTGGTGGGTTTGTCAACGGCCGATGGGGGTCAGGTTCCTGTCACTTGACCAGGTCGGTCTTGTAGTCAACAAAGCGGTATCCGACGCTGCGCTCGGTGAGGATATACTGTGGGTCAGCGGGGTCCTTTTCGATCTTTTTGCGCAAATATCCCACATAGATGCGCAGGTAGTGTGTCTCGTCGCGGTATTCGTATCCCCAGACCTTGGCCAGCAGCGTCTCGTAGGGCATGACCCAACCGGCGTTGTTGACCAGGTGGTACAGGAGCCGGTATTCCGTGGGCGAAAGGTCAATCCGTTGCCCCCCGACCACAACCTGTCGGCGGGCAAAATCGATGGTCAGCCAATCATCTACCACCAGCTCGGTTCTGGGGGTGGGAGCCGGAAGGGAGGCGCGGCGCAACATGGCGGCGACGCGGCTGGACAGCTCGCGGGGACCAAATGGCTTGGTGACATAGTCGTCAGCGCCTAGACCAAGACCACGCACCTTGTCTTCCTCGTCAGCTCTTACGGTCAGCATGATGACCGGCACGGTGGAGATTTCGCGTAGCAGCGCCAGCGTTTCGAAACCGTCCAATTCGGGCATCATGACGTCCAGGATCACCACGTTGGGGAGGTGATCCCGAACCTGGTCCAACGCCTCGAGCCCGTTGTGAGCCTCAATGACCCGGTACCCTTCCAGCTCCAGATTCATCCGGATGAATCGGATCATCCGAGGCTCGTCGTCCACCACCAAAACCAGGGCTTTGGTGTCTTTGCCCGTCACGGGCGGGGTGCGGTTCGCGGGGGTTTCTGTGTTCATTCGCGGATAAAGGTAACGACCTCCTCAGCCGCCGCGCCCGGAATCACTTCGATAAAGGTGACGCGATGCCAGGGAATCATGACCGTGCCGACCTCGGGGAGAAAGGTCTCTACCTCCTTGCCGTCGCGCCGGCGCGGGCTGAAGCAGATGAGTATTTGGTCGGTCGGTTTGGGAAGCTCGTCGACCTCGGCCACAAACGGCTCCTCGCTAACAAAGTGAATCAACAACGTGTGTGCCATGCCCAGTCACCTATTGGGGTGGGTTCACCCTTCAAATAAAACATGGATCAGCAGATCCCCCAGTTTTAACTCGTCGCCGCTGTTGAGCGCGTAAGGCAGGTCAGGGGGGATGTGAAAGCCGTTGACCCGGGTGCCGTTGGCGCTGTGGAGGTCCATGATGGCGATCCCTTGGGGCGTTCGGACGATGGAGGCGTGCAGGCGGGAAACTCCGGCGGTAGGGTCCGAGTCGGCTGAAACGTCCAAGTCAGGTTGAATGCCACGTTGCAGGTCCAGCCGGCCGATCTGGATCTGATCCTGAAGTGGCAGCGTGATGCGGCGGCCGCTGGCGGGGATGATGAACCGGATGCCGGCAACGCCCTCCGTCGGGCGAGTCGCCGTGCCCACCAAAGGGGGAGCGGTCACGCGGCTCGCGCGTTCGGTGAATGGGACCGAGCCGGTTTTGGCTGTGTCGGCCGCGGCTTGAAGCGGCGTCCCGCAGTGGGGGCAGAACAGAGTCCCCCGCAGGAGCTCTTGGGAGCATTCAGGGCAAGTGATCATTTCCTATCAGCGAGCGAGTTCCATACTTTAGTTTTTTGCGGCCGTCGTCCGATATGCGGCCGGTACGCGCGATCTGCGCGGCCTCGTTAAATGCGGTCTGCGCCAATTGAGTCTGACCTTCGTGGTGCAGTAGGGTTCCGAGACGCTCCATGCGGCGGGTGGCTTGCTCAACCTGGCTCTGCTCCACCTCTTCCCAGGCCAATTCGTTCATCTGATAGAGGTTGAGTCTGCTCACCGCCCGCACCACAGCCGGCAATGGGTCTCTTGTGGCAGGGTTGCGCTCAAAATCAAGCCTGACCTGGCAGGCATAACGTTCGTGCCTCTCGCCGGTAGGCACGAGGGTGGCGCTCACCTCCGCCCGCAGGTGGATGGATGTGTCGGCCGGCTGTGGACCTATCACCGCCTCGAGCAACGCGGAAACGGGAAGGTTGTGCTGAAGAGACCCAAGCGGTGTCTGCCAGCGTGAGTAGGTGACGGGCTGTGGAAAGGGGCTGAGTTTGTGGAGGGCACGGATCTCCACGCTGGGTGGGTGCTCGAGGTGCAGTTGCAGATCCTGGGCGACAGTCCGATTGAGGGCGTGAAGGCGATTGTGCAGGTGGCGAACTACCTCGGCCGGGGATTCCAGGTATTGCGAGGTGCCGCCCGACGGTGCGACCAGACTATCCAGGAAAGCGTCGTTCCACTGGTCGCCGATGCCAAAGGCGGTCACACCCATTCCGCTGGCGGCGGCGCGCTGGGCCAGCTCGATGGCCGGGCGCTCGTCTCCATAAGTGTGGCCGTCGGTCAGGAGGATGAGGTGGCTGATCCCGGCCGCAAGCCTTCCCTTTTCCAGTTCGTCAAAGCCCGCTTGCAGTCCCTGCAGGATCTCGGTGCCTCCGCCGGCCGAGAGCTGGCTCACTCGTGCCTGGGCCACCTTGGGATGGTCCAGCAGACTGCAGGGCACGATCACGTCGGCGAAATCGCTAAAGCTCACGACCGAAATCGAATCGGTCGGTTTCATCTGCTCGATGAGGGTGCAGGCGGCTGCCTTGACCTGGCTGATTCGCGCACCCTCCATGGAGGTGCTTCGATCGATCACCAGACAGAGGTTGAGTGGGGCGCCCTCCATTCCCAGCGTTGGGCTGGAGGTGATGTCCAGGAGCAGATACAGCAGCTGTGGTTCTTCAAGCGCCGGCAACAGGGTATGGCTGGCCAATAGCTGCAGGTGCAGACGTTGCGCTCCGCCCATCAACCGGGTGGCGAGCGACTGGTCGAATCGTTCGCGGCTAACCGGATCCGATAGGACCTTGTAGGCCGTGACCAGAATGCGAAAGGCGGCGTTGCCCACCGGGTCGCGGGCCTCTTGAGGAAACCGCGACACGTGCTGCCGAAACGCGTTGGTGATCTCTTCCGGAGTTGCCGACCGGGTGATCCCCAAGAGCGCATAGTAATCGGTCGAGTCGGCCATGTGCTACCTCAGGGCGCGGGCACCTGCAAGTGGACCAGGATGGCCGTCACGTTGTCCGGCGCACCTGCCCGGAGGGCGGCATCGATGAGGCGTTGGCAGCCTGCCTGAGGCGAGTCGGCCGTGAGGACCGTGCCTTGCAGCGTCTCGGTCGGCACCACGCCCCAGAGGCCATCCGAGCAAAGAAGGATCCAGCAGGACGTGGGCAGCGACCGAGAAAACGTGTCGACATCCAGCTGTTGACCCTGGCCCACAGCCCGGTCCAAAACGTTGCGCTGAGGATGGGCGGCGGCTTCTTCGGGGGTGATGTTGCCCGAATCCTGCAACCTTTGCACGAACGAATGGTCGTGGGTCAGCAGCTCGAGGATCGGCTCGTCCGGACGTAGCATGTACGCTCGGCTGTCGCCTACATGGGCGATGTACAGCCTGCTGCCCAGGACCAGGGCACACGTGAGGGTGGTTCCACTATCGGAGACGGCGTTGTGAACTTGCCAATTAGCCCGTTGCAGGGCTTCCCGCAGGATGTCCTGAACCGGATCGGTCAACTCTCCGTCGCCCAGTGCCAGATGGGGCGGATAGATGTGCGCCACGACCTGGCGGGCGACGATTCGGGCCGCCAGTTGGCTGGCCATCTCGCCGTGGCTGTGGCCGCCCATCCCGTCGGCAACGACATACAGCCCAAAGGGAGGCAATGGGGAATCGCCAAGGGTGGTAGAAGTGATGACGAGCCCGGCGTCCTGGTTGCGCTTCCGAACCATTCCGACATGGCTGGCAAAACCGACCACCATTGTGGGCACCTGCGGGCGCGTCCGGTTTGCGTGGCCAAAGGAGATGGGAGTGATCTCCTCTGCCGGTTCGGCCGGCGGTTTGATCAAGGGTTCAGGGGGCAGCGTTTCCTCGCCGGGTCGATCGGAGTAGATCGGCTCATTGGCCGGCAGATCCGGCCCAGCGCCGTTGGCCGAACTCGGTTCGGCCGGAACCGACGCCTGATTCTCAGGCGACCCATTGCTCACAGTGCCGCTCCCAAAGATTCGACGTATCAAACCCATGGTGTTACCTCCACCATCACATGACCTAGGCGGGCAAGGCGTAAAGGTTTCCGTCGGTGGATCCGACAAGAATGAGGTCCTGGAATGCGGTGGCGGAACCCGGAATGGGGCCCTGGCTGCGAAAGCGCCACCGCAATACCCCTTTGGTTAGCTCCAGACTATACACGCAGTGATCAATGGACCCAAAATAGACGGCGTCGTGGTGCACCAGGGGAGAAGACGTGATCTGTCCCGGCACCTCATGCGACCAGCGCTTTTGTCCACTTTCTAGTTCCACCGCGTACAGGTTCCCGTCAGCCGACCCAATGAGGACTGTGCCCTTGAAGATGGTGGGGGAGGAGATCACCGGTTTGCGAGTTCGGTGTCGCCAGGCCGACCAGCCCGTGTTCGCGTCAATGGCATAAACCGTCCAATCCTGAGAACCCACCACCACAAGCCCGTCCGCCACGGCGGGGGATGAGGTGACTGCCCGCTTGGCGGCAAAGCGCCACTTGACGGAGCCGTCCATAGCCAACGCATGGATCGTGCCATCCTCGCTTCCGAAATAGATGAGGTCTTTCACAATGGCGGCCGACGAGCGTATTCGAGATCCGATGGGCACCCGCCATGCCAGCCGGCCCGCTGTAAGATTCACCGCGTAAAAGCGTCCGTCGTCGGATCCAAAGAACACGTGCTCATAGTCGGTGCGGGGCGAGGTGTAGATGCTTCCCTCGGTTTCAAACACCCAGGCTCGGCGGCCGGTGTCCAATTGCACCGCATAAAGGCAGCCGTCCTCGGAGCCAAAGACGACCAATCCCTTCCAGACCACCGGTGACGAAGCGACGCCCCCTTTGGTGGCGTGCTTCCAGGCAAAACGCCCGGTTGTCACGTCAACGGCATACAGATTGTTGTCATAGGCGCCGACCAGCACCTTGCCCTGGGCCACGCACGGAGTGGAGCGGATTTCGTCCTCGCATTGAAAGGACCAAAGCGGTATGACGTTATCGGGGTTGATCTGGTAGACGTTCGCCAGTTGTTTGGTCCGGGTCTGAAAGGTGGCCGAACCAGCCGGCGCGGGTCCGCTCTGTTCCACGAGCACGCGCAACGCGGCCGCCATTTCCACCCCGCTGGGAAAACGGTCATCCACATTGTAGGACAGCGCCTTGGCGACGATGGCCTCGAAGGTGGGGCTGATGTCGGGGTTGATGCTGCGGATCGGCCGTTCGGCAAAAGAGAAGGGCGGCTCTACGCGCGGATCCTGCTTGGTGAGGAGCGCATGCAGCGTCGCGCCCAGGGAATAGATGTCGCTGGTGGTGCCGGCCTCGCCCCGGTACTGCTCTGGCGGCGAGTAACCCTCGGTTCCGATCATGGTTCCCCGTTCGCCGGGCTGAAAGACCTTGGCTATGCCAAAGTCAATCATGCGTATGCGGCCGTGCAGGTCCAGCATGATATTGGAGGGCTTGAGATCGCGGAACACGATGGGGTTTGGTTTGCGTTGGTGCAGGTAGGCCAGCACATCGCAGACCTGGATGGCCCAGTCCAGCACCTGGGCTTCAGGCAAAAGGCCCGGCGTGGTTTCCAGGATCGCGTGCAAGCTCCGCCCGGAGACGAACTCCATCACCAGGTAACTGCGGTTATTTTCGGTGAAATAGTCGAAAATCTCGGGGACGGCCGGGTGATCCAGGGTCGCCAGGATATTGGCTTCGCGCTCAAAGTTCTGGACGGTCAGTTCCCGGACGTGCGGGTCGACCACCAGGTTCATCATCTCCTTGACGGCGCATAACTTGGTGACGCTGGGGAAGCGCAGATCTCGCGCCTGATAGACGGAGCCCATCCCACCCACGCCCAGGACGCCAACAATCTGGTATCGATGCTGGAGCGTCGCACCTGGTTGAAGCTGACCTTCTGTGACGGCGCGCCTCTCGACGCGTCCTGGCAATTTCCGGGTAGTGAGTGTTGGCATCGGTCCCAACGCCCTTGGGTCCTTGGCTTGCCCCAATTATAGTACGCGTTCGGGATTTCTGCAAAAAACCGCAAGGCGGGGTGGTTTGGTCATGCGGCCGGCCAATGGTATACTGCCGGCGATGCGCGTCGCCGTGTACATCCACGTGCCGTTTTGTCGCCGGCGCTGCCGCTACTGCGATTTCGCTACCTGGGCGGCGCTTGAGGGCCTGATACCCGCCTATCTGGGTGCCGTGCGGGCCGAATTGAGCCGGCTGAGGCAGTGGGCGGATTGGAAGGCGGGCACGGTCTATTTTGGCGGCGGAACGCCCAGCCTCCTCAAGGGTCACCAGGTCGGCCGGTTGTTGGCGCAGATTCAGCTGACGCCGGATCTGGAGGTTTCGCTTGAGGCCAACCCGGGCACGGTGGGAAGGCCGGAACTGGAAGCGCTGCACCGCGCCGGCGTAAACCGGCTGAGTCTGGGCATGCAAAGCGGCAATGAGCGCGAGTTGCGCATGTTGGGCCGGGCCCACACCCATCAGGCGGTGGTTGACGCGGTGCGGGACGCCCGGGCGGCCGGTGTGGGCAACCTTAATCTGGACCTGATGTATGGTCTGCCAGGGCAAGGACGCCGGCAGTGGAAGCGTTCGCTAGATGCAGCGCTCGCTCTGCAGCCCGAACACCTGTCCCTGTACGCGCTCTCGGTGGAACCAGGGACTCCCTTGTCGGACGATATCGAGTCAGGGCGGATTGTCGGTCCGGACCCGGACCGCGCGGCCGACCTCTATGACCAGGCTTGCGAGGTCCTGATGCGGGAGGGGTTTGAGCATTACGAGGTGAGCAACTGGGCGCGGCCGGGGAAGGCCTGCCTGCACAACCTGGCCTACTGGCGGAACGATGCCTACCTTGGCGTCGGCGCGGCCGCGGTCGGCCACTGGCCGGTAGACCAGGCCGGTTGGCGTCTGCGAAACGTGCGCCACCCTCAGGAATACGTGGCGCGGCTGCAACCCGGAGTGGAAGTGGACGCGTCGGAATTGCCGATCTCGCCGGCGACCGACGAACGCGAATACGTCCCGGCGGATTGGGCCATGGCAGAAACCATGTTCATGGGGTTGCGATTGCTGGAAGAGGGTGTCGAGCGGGACCGTTTCCGACGGCGGTTCGGCCGAGACGCGGTGGACGTCTATACCGCTCCGCTGAGTGAGTTGCACCGCGCCGGATTGATTACGTGGGACGACCGGCGCCTGAGACTGACACCTCGGGCGGTCATGACTGCCAATCAGGTGTTTGAGGCGTTTCTGCCGGAGGCCCCGGTGAGGGATGTGGGGCCGTAGAAACGGATCAGCAGCCGGTTCTCCACGTCGTAACTGTAGTGGGCGCTGAACGGGGGCGCCGACGGAGGATCGGTAAGAATACGGTCCAGGAGCACCGGCACGTCCTCCACGAGGTTGTCGGTGGGCAACTGGCGGACTGAATGCCACTCCAGGCTGCCCTCCGGCGAATGACCGGCCGGATGCCAATCGACCTGGGCTGAATAGACATAGATGCCGATGCCCAGGTCGTCCTGCAGGTCGACGCTGACCAGTCCGCGCAGACGGAGGTCATCGACGGCCAGGCCGGTTTCCTCGCGGATTTCGCGGGCAGCGGCAGCCGCTATGTCCTCGCCGCGCTCCACGTGCCCGCCAATGCCGTTCAACAGGTTAGGCCACAGCCGTTTGTGGGGCGACCCGCGCAGCAACAGCACCTGGTCGCCGCAAAGGAGAAAGCAGAGCACGCGAGGCACCAGGTGGTAACGGGTTCTGGCGCCTACAATATCCTGATCCTGCTTACCCATGCTCAAGGCGGGTCAACCCCAAAGCACGGTTACCTGTCCCGACAGACGGTAACGCGTCCGCCGGAACGGTCAAGGTTCGGCTCCATCTGGCGGAGGCGCACCACGCCCTGCAAAAAGCGACCGGTGGGCCGTCAACCGCTGCCAGAGAGCCCGCCGAAAGGCGCGGTTCCAGCGGTAGCCCTGGCGGCCCATCTCACGCGTGAGGACCAGCCGCCGGATCACCGCTTGCTCGCCGGCCAACTCGGCCGCACTTTCATCCGGCGATGCACCGGATGGGCCGGGCGTGTCGCGGGTCGCCATCAGACCATGGCCATTACCTGACGGGCAATGACCAACCGTTGGACTTCGCTGGTGCCTTCGCCAATGGTCATCAGCCTTGCGTCGCGGTACATTCGCTCAACCGGGTATTCCTGGCTGTACCCGTAACTGCCCAGTATCTGGACGGCGTTCCGGGTCACGCGTTCACCCATCTCGGTGGCAAAAAGCTTGGCCATGGCCGCCTCACGGGTGAAGCGCAGTCCCTGTTCCTTGAGCCAGGCCGCCCGGTACACCATCAGGCGGGCCGCTTCGATCTCGGTTCCGGCATCGGCGATCATCCACTGGATGGCTTCAAACTCGGCGATGGGTTTGCCAAAGGCAACGCGCTCACGGGCGTAGCGCACCGCCTCCTCCATGGCGCCCTGGGCGATGCCCACCGAGAGTGCTCCGATGCTGATCCGGCCGCCGTCCAGCGTCTCCAGCGTCTGCCGCAGCCCATGTCCGGGCTTACCGAGGGTGTGGTCCAGCGGTACGTGCACCTGATCAAAGGACACCTGATGGGTGGGGGACCCTCGGACACCCATCTTGCGCTCGTGGGGGTGGACGGTGACGCCAGGGCGGTCGGTTTCCACCAGCACCATGCCGAATTCGTCCTCCATGCGGACAAACACCACCATGACGGCCGCCAGGCTGGGATTGGTGATCCACGCCTTGTTGCCGGTGACCACCCATTCATCGCCAGACTGCACCGCACGCGTCTGTATGGAGCGCAGGTCAGAGCCGGCACCCGGTTCGGTGAGACAGAGCGCGCCCAGCGCATCGCCCCGCGCCAGCAATGGAAGCCAGCGGGCTTTTTGCGGTTGGGTTCCCCATCGGTTGATGGGAAAGCAGCCCAGCCCGGTGTGGGCTGCTATGGACAGACCTGTGCTGCCGCAGACCCGGCCGATCTCCTCGATGGCGATGGCCATGCTCACCGAGTCGACTGCGCTTCCCTCGTATTCCTCCGGCACCGCCATTCCCAGCAAGCCGATGGCGGCCATCTTGGGCAGCAACCCGGTCGGAAACGAGGCAGCCTCATCAATCTCTCGCGCCAGCGGTTTCAGCTCCTTTTCGGAGAATCCCCGCACGGCCTGGCGGAACATCAACTGCTCTTCGTTCAGCTGAAAATACATGGTCGTTTCTCCGTCGCCGTAACACCCGTGCAAGCCATGGGTCCCGTGGATCACAGTATATGCCAGAGATACCCAGGATGCAAGCTGTTTCTTGCCAACCAGGTTCGCTCTGATAAAATGGGGTCCATGCGGCGAGTTGTGGCCGAACCCTGGTGATGAACGCCGACACCTGCCGGGGCCAGCCTTTGGCTGAGTTCTGTGCCCGACGGCCGCCCGGATACGAATGCTCACCGACTACCGCGTCCGACAACGTGAATACCTTCTGGCTATCAGCCGAGCGCTCACATCTCAGTTGGATCTGTCCGAGGTGCTGCGGCTGATCCTGCAGTCAGCCGTAGAAATACTCGGCGGACGCGGCGGCATCATCGCCCTGCGCAACGAGGTGGGTGTCTTTCAGGTCAGGGCCACCTTTGGCATTCCGCAACCCCTTCTGGCGACCCTCGCGCCGCTGGTCCTGGCGGTGCCGGACACAACCAGAGACGGTCGGAATGCGATTCGCAGCGTTGATCGGCAGCTCCGCATAGCGATGGGGGCATCCGGTATTGGCTTTTCCGAGGCGGTCGCGTTGCCTATGGTGGTCAGAGATGAGTTGTTGGGGTTGGTCTATATCTTTCGCAGCGGCGAAGCCAGCTTTTCCAGCAATGACAGGCAGGTGTTGCTCAGCTTTGCCGACCAGGCGGCCATTGCCGTCAAGAACGCGCAGCTCTACCAGGAGGTGTTTCAGGAAAAGCAACGGCTGGATGCGATCCTAGAGTACACGGCCGACGGCGTCCTCATCATGGATCCGGCGTTTCGCATCCAGGTGTTCAATCTGGCCCTGGGGCAGATGACCGGCCTGGCTCCTGCGGAGGCGATTGGGCGGGAACATGACGAGGTGATCCGGCTGCAGGGACTGACGACCGAGATGGACCTGGCGAAAGCGAGCGCGCAGGGCTGGCCACTGGCGGGCTCGCCTCCCCTGTACGTGGAAGGCGACCTGATTCGGCGCGACAACCGCCGGGCGAGCGTGGGCATCACCTATGCTCCGCTCTGGTCTCCCGACGGCCGGTTGATCTACGTGATCGGCAACGTGCGGGACATCACCCGTTTTCGCGAAGCGGAGGAGATGAAATCGACCTTTGTCTCGGTGATCTCGCACGAGCTGAAGACACCGGTAGCGCTGATCAAGGGCTACGCCGGCACGCTTCGGCGTGAGGATGCCGAGTGGGATGCCAGGACCCGGGAAGAGAGCCTGACGATCATCGAGGAGGAGAGCGATCGGCTGAACGATCTGATCAACAACCTGTTGGACGCCACGCGGCTGCAGAACAACGCGTTGAAACTGGAAATGGACAACGTGCCGATCCATCGGCTGGCGATCAAGCTGGTGGAGCAGTTCCGTACCCAGACCCAAACCCACCACCTGGAGACGGATTTCCCGGAGGATTTTCCGAGCGTCCCGGGCGACAAGGAGCGGCTGCGGCAGGTTTTGAGCAACTTGATCAGCAACGCCATCAAGTACTCGCCGCACGGTGGAACCATTCGGGTGGGCGGAAAGATAACCCCGAATCAGATAGTGATCTATGTTGAGGACCAGGGCATTGGCGTTGCGCCGGAGGATCAGCAGCGCATTTTTGAGCGTTTCACCCGACTGGACAACGCGCCCAGCCGCCGGACGCAAGGCGCAGGGCTGGGTCTGTACCTGGTGAGGGCGATTGTCCAGGCGCATGGAGGTCAGGTGTGGGTGGAGAGCAGCCCTAACCAGGGTTCGATTTTCTTTTTCTCGATTCCGAGGGATTGACCAAGGGTCGCCGTCAGCGCGGCCGCCAGAATACAATGGATGACATGCTATGCCTTTCCTAGTAGCTACGCAGATGAACTGCCCGGCGTGCCGGCAGCCATTCACCGCCCAGATCGAGCAAGTGCTGGATGTGGGGCTGGAACCGACGGGCAAGCAGCGGTTGCTGTCCGGACGGTTGAACCTGATCCAATGTCCCGCATGCGGGAGCCAGGGCAGAGTGGAGACGCCTCTGCTTTACCATGACCCGGGTCACGAGCTGTTGCTGGTCTTTGTTCCGGTTGGCCTGAACCTGACGACCCTACAACGTGAACAACTGATCGGCAGCCTCACACGTACCCTCATGGCACAGATCCCGCCCGAGGGCCGGAGGGGATACCTGTTCAGCCCACAGACGTGCTTGACCCTGGAGAGCCTGATGGACCGGGTGTTGCAGGCGGACGGGCTTCCGGCCGGCCTGCTGGAGAGGCAGCGCCAACAGCAGAGGTTGCTGGAACAGATGCTGGCGGCTGACGAAACCGAGGTCCGCGCTCTGGCGCAGGCCCACGATGAGGAGGTTGGCGGAGCGTTCTTTCAGATGCTCTCGGCCCTCATCAGCATGGAGAACCTGGCCGGCGACGGCGTTTCGGCCGGTCGCCTGATCCGACTGCGCAACCAGCTCGTGTCGCTGGCGACGTGGAGCCGCGAGCGGGGGCTGACAGCCAGGATGCTGGACGAGCAACAGACGCGCCTGGACCTGTTGCAGCGGTTCCTGGCAACCGAGGAGTCTGAATGGACCGGAATGGTGGTTGAGCACAACGGCCGGTTTGACTATGGTTTCTTCCAGTTGCTGACGGCCACGGCCGAGGGGACGTCAGACGAGCTGGCGGACAAGTTGCTGAGGTTGCGGGCGCTGCTGGTGGATCGGACTGATGCCGGGCGGGACATCTCGGCCGGGCAGCGGGCGGTGGAGGAGTTGGGCAAGACCGCTTCGGAAGCGGGCGGCATCACCCGGCAGATGCTGCTGGATCGCATCGTAGCAGCGGAAAACGACGTCGTGGTGGACGTCCTGGCCCGGGCGGGCGCGGGCATGCTGGACTATAGCTTTTTCCTGGTGCTGGCGGACAGAATCGACCAGGAGAAGCAGGGAGGCAACGCGCAAGAGTCTGCCCGGCTGACCAGTCTTCGCGATCGGCTGGTCGATATGACCGAGCGCTGGGAACATGAGCGGTCGGCACGGCTGGCCGAGATCAACCGGCTGATTGATGATTGGGTGATTGGAAAGGACGTATACGAGACGAGCGAGCGGCTCTCGGAGCAGTTTGATCAGTTGGTGTTATTCGTGTTGACGGCGCGCCTGGAGCAGGCACGCGAGGCCAAGCGGGAGCAAGAGGTCGAGGCGCTGCAGCAGTTGCTGGAGCGCCTGCTGGCGGAGGTCAGGGAAGCCTCTCCACCCGAAATCCGGCTTATCAATGATCTCCTGGCCATCGAGGGCGAGGAGGAGTTGACGGCGGCGCTGAGGGAGCGTCAGGAGGAGCTGACGCCAGCGGTGCTGGACACGATTGAGCGGTTTCAATCCGACCTGGCGACGGGTGACCAGGCGGAGCTGGCGGAGCGAATCAGTCGGTTGCTGGATTATGCGCGGCGAGTTGTTGCAGGGTGAACCCGGGCCCGAGTCGCAGTCATGATCAGCGTTTTGGATTGTCCAGGCGGAAACCATGCCCTCGCACCGTGATCACATAGTCGTGGGCATCCAGCTCGCTCAGGCGGTCGCGCAAGCGCCGAACCAGGGCGTCGATGGCCTGTTCGGACACGCCCAGCCCGCCCGTTTCCGGCCAGACGGTGTCCACCACATCGTCTCGGGTGCATACGGCGCCCTGAGCTTGGAAAAGGCGGTCGAGGAGCCGGAATTGAGCGAGGGAAAGGGGCGGGTCCAGGGCCTCGCCGTTGACCCACACCTGCCGCTGATCACGGTCTACCGTCAAGCGTCCTTCAGCTACGGGAGTGACCAGGCGAAGCGGGACGGTGGCTTCGGTGCCGACAAAGAGGAACTTGATGCACTGGGCGATGTCGATCTCGTCGCCGTCCTGAAGGGCTGCGCTTCCGTGAACCGCGTTTCCGTTCAGAAAGGTGCCGTTCTTGCTCCCCAGGTCTTCGATGAGGAACCGATCGCCCAGGCGGCGAATGCGGGCATGATAGCGGGAGACCGGCCGCTCCACCAGCGAGACGTCGCAATCCGGCGCCCGGCCGATGGTGAGCACCTCGGCATCCAGCAGCCACCGCTGTCCCGCCATTTTCCCTTCGTGAATGATCAGAACTGGAGCCTCGTTGTTATCCATAAAGGACACTCCTCATGTTAGCGCCCCTATTACCCGGGCATGTACTGCGTGACCGGTACGAGATCCGGCAGATCGTGGGCAGCGGGGGCATGGGCTGTGTATACCAGGCGGAAGATCTGCTTCTGGACGGCCGGATATGTGCTCTGAAAGAGATCCAGGCCGATTCCGAAGGTGACGAGGCGCAGAGCCAGTTGCACCAGCAGTTTCACCGTGAGGCCAGCACCCTGGCTCGCCTCGATCATCCCAACCTGCCCAAGGTTTCCGACTTTTTCTCCGAGGGAGGGCGCGATTTCCTGGTGATGGACTATGTCCCCGGACATGATCTCAAGGAGATCATGGATGCGACCCGGAGAGAAGGTCTGCGATTGCCCGAGGACCGCGTCCTGGAATGGGCGGGCCAACTGTGCGATGCGCTGGCCTACCTGCACCGGCAAGACCCTCCCGTGTTGCATCGCGACATCAAACCCGGTAACATCAAACTCACCCCTGGCGGTTTGCTCAAGCTGGTGGATTTTGGTCTGGTCAAGTTGATGGTGCCGGACGAGACCCGCACTATCACGGTTCTTCAGGGGCGAGGAACCGCGCTGTATACGCCGCTGGAGCAATACGGCGGCGAATCCGGGCACACCGGCCCGCAATCTGACATCTACTCGCTGGGTGCGACACTCTACCATCTGTTGACCAACGAACCCCCGGCCGAGGCCAAACAGCGGTTCTTGCGGCCGGATTCGCTCCGACCCATCCGCGCATTGGTGCCCGAGGTGCACGAACGGACGGCCGTGGCCATAGAATGGGCCATGGCGCTCCATCCAGACGACCGGCCGCCATCCGTGACCGTCCTGCGCGATGCACTCTCGGGTAAGGGGGACCCGCAGGCGCCCAGACCGCCTGGGCAGCCGCCGGGCTGGAAAACCGCCTGGAGAGCCAACGTAGGATTGGTTATTCTGGTCGCGGTTCTGGTGCTGACAGCTCTCTTGGCCACGCTCTGGTCACCTTACGTGCCGGTGCAATAAACCCAGATTCACCGCTGGCTGTCGGCCCGTCCGGGTTGCGAGAGGGCACTGATGATCAGGGTTGCCAGGCCGGCTGCCAGGGCCAACGCCGGAGCGCTCCAGCTTCCCAACCAGCGTCTGAGCAAATCCGCACCCGGCAATGCCAAAGCACTATAGTTGTACCCGACCAGGCCGGCCGTCACGACGGTGAGGCAGAGCCGGACAGCCCGAACTCGGGTGCCGTGGGGCGGGTCCTGACCCAGCTTCAGACCAAACAGGCCTACTCCCACCAGGCCCACCAGCGCCAGAGCGAGGCCGGCGAAATCGGATCGCGGTTCGTGCGGGACATAGGGCACCGCGATGGGAAGCGGGGTGTAGGTCGGAGTCGGAGCCGCCGTCGGCGTCTCGGTTGGCGGCGCGCTGGTCGCGGTCGGCGTGGGAGTGGCCGGCAGCGGGGTCGGTGTTTGCGTGGGCGTCGGGGTAATGGCCTCGATGATGGCGGGTTGATCCTCAAATACCGTCACGGCCAATCCGACCGAGGCGCGCGCGTCACCGCTGCTGGCCTTGATCTGCAACTGCCCCGGCCGGTCCAACAGGATCTCGATACGGGCCACGCCGTTGGTTGTGGGCACTTCCGGCTGCGGAACGTCGAATCCCAGCCCTTGCGCCAGGTAGCTGATGGTGAACTGAACCGGGGTGCCATCGGGAACTGGATTCCCATTGTGGTCAACAATCACGCCGGTCCGTAGCTGGAGCAGGTGGCCCACGCGCAGGTCCGTGGGTCCGGGCGGGGTTGGTGTGAGCGTTCCGGCCTCCGGTATGCTTGTTGGCTCCTGACCGTAGAACAACTGGATGATCTGCCCTGCGGCCGGCGAGGTGATTTCGATGAGGTCATATCCGGTTCCCGGAATGGAGACCGGCGAGGCGCCGCGAGGGGTGATCTGCTTAAAGAGGGCTTTGGCGGCGGTATCTATGAACGGTCCAATCTTGCTATAGATGCCATAGTAGGCAGTCAGTTTGCTGACGTCGGTCGTGTCCAGGTAATAGGGCGCGTTGAAAGCCAGGACGATGACGCGGGCTTTGGCCGAAATGTCCGGCCGTTCGGATAGAAAAGCGGTCACCGCATCCGACTGGGGTTGTTCCGGAACGACGTCCAACATGGCAAAGACAATCCAGTTGGCGTCGCGCAGCGCAGTTTGGATAAGTGGGGGCGCAGGAGTCGTTTCCGGTGTCGTTTCCGGCGTGGATTCAGCGTCGGGTGTCGCGGTGGGGGTGGCGGGCGGTTGCTCTGGCTGTGCCAGGAAGGATTTGAGCTCCAGGAAGGAAAAGCTGTTCAGGTTACCCGCCAGGACCTGGTTGGTGCCCGTGGGACCGTAAAGTCGCAATATGGCTTCCTGCAGGGCTGTCACGCTGACATATGGCTGCCGGGCGCAGGTGGAACACTGCCGGGCAGTTCGTTCGTCGGTAAAGATGACAATCCTGTCGCTCTTTTCCGGCGGGCTCGTCAACTGGTCGGCGAGCTCCTGAGCGGCCGGCGCCAGGAGGGTGATGCTGTCTTGCGCTATGGGCACAATCAGATCGCGCATCTTGCCCACCGTTTTGCCGACCTGCTCGAGATCGACCAGCGTGGAATCCAGGCTGAACGGGCCGCCGTACAACCTCAGCTTGGCCTGCAGAATCCGCCGGACGGCTGCGTCGACGCGTGCCTGGAAAGCCATGTCGGTGGAATACATGCTGCGGAACCAGTCAATTGTATCCTTGATGTTGGCCACCTGGTCCGGGTAGCTGGTGCTGGCGGCAAATTCAGAGAGGGTGAGAATGTCGTTTCCGGCCAGAAAGGCGTCGAGGGCGATCTGCCGATGGGGAAACTCGGCGAGCTCGGGGTCATAGAAACGTTTTACGGCCCGAACACCCAGGCTATCCGAGACGATCAGGCCACCTTGCGCCCGCCAGCCGGCGAACTCGGGCAGCCGCAATATGGAATCCAGCGCCTGGGGATCGAAGCTGATGGGCCTGGTGCTCTCGCGGATGTTACCTTGCAGGCCCTGGTAGCGAATATGGGAGGTCATCAGGGCATCCGTGACGCCGTCTTGTCCAGGGGCGTCCCCGGTCACCACAAAGAACGGGGCCAATTCGATCTGCTTGAGTTGCTCGAGCGATTTGCGGACGGTCGAGACCTCACGATCCGGTTGCCGGTCACTGCCGCCGTGGCCGGGAAAGTGTTTGCCCACGACGATGATGCGGTCCTGGCTTGCCTGATGCACACCGCGGATGTAGGACTGACCCATCAGCCCGACCCAGTAGGGGTCTCCGCCAAACGACCGGGTGCCGAGACCGCCGGTGCTGCCCGCCCGGGGGAACTCGAGCACATCCAGTGAGGGGCCCAGCAGGAGGTTGATCCCCAGGGCCGCCAGTTCGGTGCCCACCACCCTGCCCACCGTTTCGGCGTGCTCCGGTCTCCAGGTGGCGCCGACGGCCATGTTGTTGGGGATCTGGGTGAGTCCGGAGAGAATCCGCGTATATGGGTAGCCGTCTCCCTCATGATCCAAACCGATGAACAGCGGGACAAAGGGTGGTGAGCCGGGGGGACCGGTCTCCTCGGGAGCGGCCAATCTGGGCTCCAACGAGGCCTCATGGGCTCGGGTCTGCAGCTCGTTCACCAGGTTGGCTATCTGCGCCGGGGGGTTATCAGTATCGGTGATGTTGCTGTTGGCGGTCAGCAGCACGACGCCGCCGACCCGGTAATCCTGGATGAGGCCGGCAATGAGGGTTCCTGGAGGCGCCGTGTCGCCCACAAAGACGACCAGGAACAGCTGGCCCACGCGGTCCAGCGCGGTCATGTCGGCCATCAGCGCGGTCACCTGGTCGGCGTAGGAATCGGCCGCCACCACCGGCGCTTGCGCGGCGGCCGGCACGCTTGTGAGCGGCAGAGCGCCGGTCAATAGGATGCTGACGAGCAAGAGGTTCCTGAGGTGCCTATTCATAGCATGCGTGACCGTCAGTTGCGATTATAAACGTAGCCTTGGCGCATGGCAACCGTCAAGCACGCCGGGGCTGCCGGTGGTAAAGTAGGGTCACGTTGAACCCTCCTTCTTGCGGTTGGCCACCTGCCGGTCAACCACCACAAAAGCACCGCTGCTGGCCCCAGCGGTGCTTTTCTTTGGTGGCGCAACTGCAGCAGCCGGCGCGCAGGGGCGCCGGCCCGAGCAGGTCACTGTTTCACATTCCAATAGGACAACACCAGCTCCCGGGCGGCCTTGACCTCGTCCATCCGGCTCACCGGTGTGGTGTGGGGTGCCTGGTGTAACAACTCGGGTTGTTCAACGGCCTCGCGCGCAATTTGGGCCATGGCGGCGGCAAAGGTGTCCAGCGTCGCCTTGCTCTCGGTCTCGGTCGGCTCAATCATGAGCGCTTCGTGCACAATGAGCGGGAAATAGTTGGTCGGCGGGTGGATACCGAAATCCATCAGCCGTTTGGAGATGTCCAGGGCGCGCACGTCGGAGCCTGGGACCGTTCCTTCGGCCACGAACTCGTGCATGCAGATCCGGTCGCGCTGGGGAATGGGGAACCACTGACCGACACGGGCCTGAAGGTAGTTGGCATTCAGCACGGCGTGTTCGGCCACCCGGCGCAACCCGTCTGGGCCGTGCATCCGTATGTAGGCATAGGCCCGGACAAAGATGCCCATGTGGCCGTGGAAGACCTTGACCCGACCGATGCTCTTGGGGGGCATCACCAGATGATAGTAGGTTAAATCGCCGTCTTCCGGAGGCTCCCGGCGGACGAGGGACGGGTTGCCCTCGTCGACTCGCTCGACAATGGGACCCGGCAGAAAGTGTGCCAGCCGCTCACAGACGGCCACCGGGCCCGAGCCTGGACCGCCGCCGCCGTGAGGCGTGCCGAACGTCTTGTGCAGGTTATAGTGCAGGATGTCGAAACCCAGATCGCCCGGCCGGGCAATTCCCAGCAGGGCATTCATGTTGGCGCCGTCTCCATATACCAAGCCACCGCACCCATGAACCAGGTCCACGACCTCCTGGACGTGTTCGTCGAAAAGGCCCAACGTGTTAGGGTTGGTGAGCATCAGGCCGGCCACGTGGTCATCGCAGGCCGCACGCAGCGCCGCCAGGTCGACGTTGCCCCGGCTGTCAGAAGGGATTTCGACCACCGAGTAGCCGCTCATGGCGGTGCTTGCCGGGTTGGTCCCGTGGGCGCTATCGGGTATCAGAATCTTGCGCCGCTGGGTGTCGCCCCGGTCGAGATGATAGGCGCGCACCATGAGGATGCCGGCAAACTCGCCATGGGCGCCGGCGGCCGGTTGCAGGGATGCGCCGGCAAACCCACCGATCTCCTTGAGCCACTCTTGCAGCGTGAACATGAGGTGGAGGTTTCCCTGAGCGACCTCCTCATCCTGCATGGGGTGGGTTCCGGCAAAACCGGCCAGACGCGCCATATCCTCGTTGATGCGCGGGTTGTACTTCATGGTGCAGGAACCCAACGGATAAAAGCCCTTGTCGATGGAATGGTTGAGCGCGGAGAGCCGGGTGAAATGGCGCACCACGTCTAGCTGGCTGGCCTCGGGCAGGCGCAACTCGTCGCGAACCATCCCGTCTGGCAGCGGGGCACGGGGCACGTCCGGAGCCGGAAAGGGCATGGCGCACAGACCCGGGCGGCCGATGTCGTAGATCACGGGCTCGGTCATAGGACCACCTCTGTCAGCGCCGTCACCAGCTCATCGATCTGGTCACGGGTGTTCATCTCGGTGACTGCAACCAGCATGTGGTTGGCCAGGTTGGTGTAATCTCGCCCCAGATCATAGCCGCCGATGATGTTCCACTCGTCCAGCAAAAAGTCGTTGATCTGCGACACGGCTTTGGGGCAGCGCACCACGAACTCGTTAAAGAACGGTTTGGCCGAGCAAACCGCATACGACGGCAATTTGTTGATCCTGCTGGCGGCGTAATGGGCCTTGTGGTAACAGAGCTCGGCAACCTGGCGCAATCCGCATTTGCCGACGGTGGCCAGGTAGACCGTGGCAGCGAGGGCGAGCAAACCCTGATTGGTGCAGATGTTGGAGGTGGCTTTGTCGCGACGGATGTGCTGTTCCCGGGTTGAAAGCGTGAGAACGTATCCGGTCCGTCCCTGGGTGTCCGCTGTCTGACCGACCAGCCGTCCGGCCATGCGGCGGACGTACTGCTGACGGGTTGCCAGGTACCCCAGGTACGGGCCGCCAAAGCTCAGTGGTATTCCGAGGGGTTGACCCTCACCGAGGACAATATCCGCCCCGTATTCGCCGGGAGGTTTGAGCAGGCCCAGGCTGATGGGATTGGCGACCACGCAGAGCAGCGCCTTCCTGGCATGGACCTCCTGAGCAAGCCCGTCCAGGTTGTCCAGCTGGCCGAGGAAATCGGGGTTCTGCAGCGCGAGGAGCGCGGTTCGCGAGTCGACCAGTGCCAACAGCGCCGCCAGGTCAGCGGCGCTACCCTCGTCGCCCACGATCTCGAGGCCCATTCCCTGGGTGTAGGTGCGCACGACCTGGCGGTATTGCGGGTGGATGGTGGGCGAAAGGACGATTCGGGTCCGTTGCCCTCGCCCGGCGTTCACCGCCATGAGTACGGCTTCAGCCAACGCGGTCCCGCCGTCGTAATGGCTGGCGTTGGCTACCTCCATTCCGGTCAGGGCGCAGATCATGCTCTGGTATTCAAAGATGGCCTGCAGTGTCCCCTGGCTGACCTCTGGCTGGTAGGGCGTGTAGGCAGTGAAAAACTCGCCGCGCCGAAGGATGTGGTCAACGGTGGACGGAATGTAGTGATTGTACGCACCCGCTCCAAGAAAGATCGGCGCCTGCGAGGTTGAAAGGTTCCAGTCGGCAATCTCGGTCAGTTCGGCGGCGACCTCCATCTCGGTGAGGGCAGCCGGCAGCCTGAGGTCCGGGAAGCGAACGGCTTCCGGGACGTCGGAAAACAGCGCATCGATGCTGGGAGCGCCGATTGCCTCCAGCATCGAAAGCCGGTCCGAATCCGTGTGTGGTATGTACGGCATTACCCTTTTACCCTTTCGCCTCCACGCGGGCCTGGTAGGTCGCGGCATCGAGGAGACTTCCGAGCTCGGACTGGTCGTCGGGTTGGATGCGGACCATCCAGCCTTTGCCGAACGGATCCTGGTTTATGATCTCCGGGGCGCTCTCCAGTTCTTCGTTTACCGCGACGATCTCGCCGCCGACCGGCATGAACACATCCGAGGCGGCCTTGACGGATTCGACGACTCCGTAGGGCTCGCCGGCCGCATAGTGGTCGCCAACCTCCGGCAACTCTACATACACAATGTCCGATAGCTGATCCTGCGCGTAATCGGTGATCCCGGTCACGACTTCCTGGCCGACACGTTGGGCCCACTCGTCATGTTCGGTGTAAAAAAGCCCCAGAGGAACGTTCATCATGTATGCTCCTTCCCAAGCAGTAGCTATGCTCGCAACAAAAGCATTGTACCCCAGCGACATGCCAGTGTCAACGCAACTCGCAGCCGCGCCGGCACCGATCCCGGCCGATAGATCAGGTCACCCGCGGCACGCGAGCGAGGATGGCCGAGACGACCTCGTAATTGATGGTGCCCAATCGGTCGGCCACTTGTTCAGCGGTGATCTCGTCGGCGCCTTGCCGGCCGATGAGAACGACCTCATCGCCGATTCGGACGCCCGGGATGGCTGTCACGTCGATAATGGTCTGGTCCATGGTAACCCGGCCGATGATGGGTGCGCGCCGGCCGCGCACCAGAACCTCTCCCCAGTGCGACGGACCGCGGCGGAACCCGTCGGCATAACCCACCGGAATGACGGCGATGTGCTGCTCACTCTCTGTCAGGTAGGTGTTGCCGTAGCTGATGGGGGTGCCCGGAGGCAAGGTCTTGACCTGTGCTACCATGGCCTTGAAGCTCAGCGAGCGCTTAAAGCCGACGGGACAGCGGACGGCCGGGCTCGGGTCAAGCCCGTGAAGGGCGATTCCCAGACGGACCATGTCCAGGTGGGTATCAGGTCGGGCAAAGATGGCGGCCGAGTTGGCGCAGTGCGCCAGCGGTGGTCGGAGCCCGCCAGCCTCCAGCCGATCCAGCAGAGCGTGAAAACGGCGAAATTGCTCGTCGGTGTGGTCACGGTGCGACTGGCTGGTGCTGTCCGCCACCGAAAAGTGGGTAAAGATGCCCTCTACCTGGATTCCCTCTAGCGATGATAGCGTCTCCAGGAACGATGGCACCTCAGGCGGCAGCAGCCCCAGCCGCCCCATGCCGGTATCCACCTTGACGTGGGCGACTGCCTTGCGCCCCAACTCGTGGGCTGCCCGGTTAAAGGCCCGCGCGATGTCTCGGTCGTACAAAGCGACGGCCACATCGTTCAACAGCGCCTGGCGCGCGGTCCAGGCGGGGGAAAATCCCAGGACCAGAATGGGGCTCTTGATGCCGGCGTCGCGCAGGGCGATGGCCTCGTTCAGCGAGGCGACGGCAAGCCGGTCGGCGCCATTGTTCAGGGCCACGCGGGCCAGGCGGGTGGCCCCATGGCCGTAAGCATCGGCTTTGAGGACGACCATCAGCAAGACGGATGGTCCGACCAACTGCCTGGTCAGCCGAACGTTGTTGGCGGCGGCCTCGACATCGATCTCCAGCCATGTCGGCCGGCCAGGCAAGCTCATGACCACCTGGCCAAAGACCGGGTGTTGCCGGACAAGTTGGTCGCCGTCGCGGTCGGGGTCGGCCAGGAGGGCCCGGCTGACTCGTTCCAGGCGGGTCAGCGCCGAACCCTTGACCAGGACAACGTCGCCGTTGGTCAAGGGTCCACCCTCAAGCTGCGGCCTCCGCGAAGCCTGATCTCCTAACAGGTACCGAATCACCTCGTCGGCGCTGTAGGCATAGTAGACCTTGTCGGTGGCCATCCCGGCGGACTCGGCGCCGCGGCCGATTTCGGCCGCCAACTCGCCCTTGACCACCAGATGGTCGGCTATCTGGGCAGCATGGGCCCCTACCTTCTGGTGTTCGACGACGGTGGATTCGCCCAACTGGTGCATATCCCCCAAGACGGCGATTTTGCGGCCGGGTGTGACAATCTGCCGGAGCAGGTCGAGCGCCGCGACCGCCGCGGCCGGGCTGCTGTTGTTGGTGTCGTCCAGCAATACTGCGCCGTCCACGGCCGGGAGGGCGTTCAACCTGCCCGGGAGGCAACCCAACTCGGCCAGGGATGCGACCATTTCGGGCCAGGGAATCCCATACTCACGGCCCACCGCGATGGCAGCCAGCGCGGCAAAAACGCGAGGCCGGCCCAACCAGGGCACACGGACTGAATGACGGCGGGTGACCTCCTGAACGGAAAAACGGGTCCCGTCAAGCGAAACCTGAACATCCAACGCGCGCAGCTCGGCGCCCTCCTCCAGGCCTACGGTGATCACGCGGGCCGGGGTGCGTTTTGCCATGGCCCGCACCCGGAGATCGTCCCAGTTCAGCACCGCCAGGCCGTGGGCCGGCAGTCGCTCCAACAGCGAGCCCTTTTCCGCCGCGACGCAGTCCAGCGAACCGAGCATCTCCAGGTGGGCAGCGGTCACGGCGGTGACGATCCCGACGCGCGGCCGGGTCAGGGCGGCCAGCTCGCCGATCTCGCCCAGGCGGTCGCTGCCCAGCTCCAGCACCGCCAGTCGGTGCGCCGCTTGTAGCCGGCCCAGAGCGATGGGCAGCCCAAACGTGCCGTTAAAGCTACCTCGGTTGCGAAAGACCGGCGCCCTGGCGGCCAGGACGCTGGCGACTGCCTCTTTGGTGCTGGTCTTGCCGACCGAACCGGTCACTGCGATCACCTCGATGTCCCGGTTGGCGAGCAGCGCAGCCGCCCACTGCCGGAGGGCCGTCTCGGTGTCTGCTACCAGCACACAGGTGACATGGTAGCCGTCCAATCCTCGCGGCTCCTGAGAGAGGACGCCGGTGGCACCTCCGCGAATGGCATCCAGGATATAGTCGTGTCCGTCGCCCTTGTCGGTGCGCACGGCGACGAACAGCTGGCCATCCTCGACGCGACGTGAATCGAAACAAAAGTCAGAGAACTCGGTCGCGGAGGGAGGACCCAGCAACCGGCCGGCGGTGGCTTGCAGGATGTCGTTCAGGTAGATCATGATGCCAGTATAGCATCAAAGCAACGCCGGACAAGGTTGCCAGTGCACGGCCGGTCGAGTACAATTCGGCGCATGGCCTTCGAATATGAGTTGGTCGCCACGGATGCAGCCACCGGTGCCCGCGCAGGCCTCTTGCATACACCCCATGGCGTCCTGGAGACCCCGCTTTTTGCGCCGGTGGGCACCGGGGGCACGGTCAAGGCCTTGAGTCCGCGTAACCTGGTGGAGCTGGGCGCCTCGCTGGTCCTGGCAAACACCTATCACCTGCACCTCCGGCCGGGCGACGAGCTCATCCGTGACCTGGGCGGTTTGCACGAGTTCATGGGGTGGAGCCGGCCGATGCTGACCGACAGCGGAGGCTATCAAGTGTTCAGCCTGGGGCAGAGCCGAAAGGTGGACGCGGACGGAGTGACCTTTCGCAGTCACATCGATGGGAGCCTCCTGCGCTTCACGCCCGAATCGGTTATGGCCATCCAAGAGAACCTGGGCGCCGATATTGTAATGTGCTTTGACGAGTGTCCGGAGCCGCACGATCGGGGGTACAACGTCCAGGCCCTGGCACGCACCCAAGCGTGGGCGGTGAGGTGCCAGCAAGCCCAGAAGCGGGCGGATCAGGCGCTGTTTGGCATCGTGCAGGGTGGGGTGTTCGAGGACCTGCGGCAGGAGGCGGCCCGCTTTCTGGTGGGTCTGGATTTTCCGGGCTATGCAATAGGTGGGCTCTCGGTGGGAGAAGGCAAGGAGGAGACGCACCGGGTTCTCGAGTCGGTGGTTCCTCTGCTGCCACCAGAGCGCCCTCGCTACTTGATGGGCGTGGGCGCTCCAGAGGACCTGGTCAACGGCGTGCTGCGGGGGATAGACCTGTTTGATTGCGTTCTTCCCACCAGGTTGGGCCGGAACGGGTCGGCGCTGGTGCGCGGCGGGCGCATCAACCTGCGAAACGCCCAGTACGCCCGTGACCCCGCGCCGCTGGTCGCGGGTTGCGCGTGTTACACCTGTAGCACATTCAGCCGGGCGTATCTGCGCCACCTGACGCTCTCGGATGAGATCCTGGGGCACCATCTTCTGTCTTTGCACAACGTGTACTATCTGGTGAACCTGATGCGAGAGCTGCGGCAGGCGATCCTGTGCGGCAGCATGGCCGGTCACGCAGCAGCGTTTTTGGATATGGATAGATCGGGGCAGTCATGACGGTGTGGCAGGCGCTATTCCTGGGGATTGTGCAGGGGGCGACCGAGTTTCTCCCGGTTTCCAGTTCTGGTCACCTTGTCCTGCTACCATGGTTACTCGGCTGGAGCCAGGCGGGCGATGGGAACCTGGCCTTTGACGCCCTGGTGCACTGGGGAACCCTATTATCGGTGCTGATCTATTTCCGGGACGACATACGCCGAATCGTGTTGGCGTGGTGGGGCGATCTCCGCCGGCGACGGGTGGCTACGTCTCCCGAGTCCAAGTTGGGCTGGTTGCTGGTGGTGGGCAGCGTTCCGGCGGCGCTGGCGGGGCTGCTGTTGGAGGATTGGTTTGAGAGTCTGTTCGCCAATCCGCCGGCAGCAGGTCTGGCGTTGCTGGTGACGGCGTCAATCCTGGTGGTCGCCGAACGGGTGGGCAGCCGGAGCAAGGGAATCGGGGATGCAGGGTGGCGTGACGCCGTCTGCATCGGGCTGGCACAGGCGGTGGCGATCGTTCCTGGCATCTCGCGGTCGGGTGCGACGATGTCGGCCGGTCTGTTGACTGGCATGCAGCGGGACGAGGCAGCGCGCTTTAGTTTTCTGTTGAGCGTGCCGGTGATCGCCGGAGCCGGGGCAATCCAACTGGTCCGGGTGATCCTGGAGGGCGGGCTGTCCGGGCAGGTGGGCGGGCTGTTGGCCGGTTTCTTCGGTGCCGGCGTGGTGGGATATGCCGCCATTCACGCGCTGTTGGCCTTTGTCCGGCGGCGGCCGCTGTATCTCTTTGCCGGGTACTGCGCGCTGCTGGGACTGTTTTCGGTGGGGTGGTATGCACTGGTTCGGTGACCGGCGACGGCTCGGGAGGATCGTTCGACCGGCCGGGGCGGTGGTTCTAGTCTGCCTGGTCGGTTGGCTCGTGTTGGCGGGCTGCAGTCAGCCTATCGCGACCCCGATCCCTACGGTTGCTCCACCCACGCCGGCGGAAGTGATCATCATCGGATATTCGGACTCGGTGCAGCCGCTGATGGACCTGGCCTTTCCCGTGTTTTCGGCTCAGGCGGCGGCGCCTGAGCTGGTGGTGGAGCTGGGGAACGCAGTGACGGTGTGGGATGGGTTGGTCAGCGGCCGCCTGGATGGCGTTGTGCTCTTGGACCGGCCGGACGGACAACGCTGTGGTTCCAACACGGGCGCCGAAGATGGGTATTGGTCGACGGTGGTCGCGTTGGACGGCCTGGCCATGGTGGTGCATTCGGATAATCGCGTGAATGGGCTGGCGTTGACAGAGACCCGGTCGCTGTTCCGTGGACAGACCACATCCTGGCGTTCTCTGGGCGGCACCGACATGGTGGTGGAGGTGGTGACCCGCGAGACAGGATCGGATGCGGGGCGCCTGTTTGATCAGTTGGTGATGAGAGAGCACCGGACCACGCTGACGGCGGTGGTCGTGCCCGGTTCCGAGGCGGCGATCGAGTACGTGCGGTTGCACCCGGCGGCGATTGGCTATGTAGGCGCTGCATTCACGGATGCCGGCGTCCGGACGGTGGCAGTCGAGGGGGTCCTGCCGTCGCCGGCCACCATCGGCGATGGCACGTACCCGCTGACCGGGCCGGTCTGCTTTGTCTCACGCATGGAGCCCGAGGGCGGTTTGCGGCAGGTGGTAAGCTGGCTCCTCAATCGAGAAGGCCAGTCTGTCATTGGCCAGCGATACGGGAGGGTCAGATGAGGTGGGCCAGAGGGATTCCGTGGCACCTGGTGGAACCGGCCGTGGTTTCCCTGTTCTGGCTTCAGGCAATGCGCGTGCTGTTTTCTGCCCTCTTTGGGATAGTCTATGACGCCGTGTTTTCTGCCGAGCTGCCGATGGCGGTGGTGGGAGGTGTGTTCGTGGCGCTGTTGGCAGCGTTGGCAGCGCCCGCTGCACTCGATCTTGGCCGGGCAAAGCCAGGTGGACCGGATGCCGATCCCGGCCGGGTGTTTTTTGTGACCGCGTCGTTGGCGGGCATAGTTCGCGTCTCGCTCACGGTCAATGACCCGCAGGTCCGCCTGGCGGGATCCATTTTGCTGGTGGCTGTCTGCAATCTCTACCTGGCTCACCAGTGGCGTTCGCGCCCCGGCGCTTTTGCGACCATCTGGGTGCTGGGGCTGGCAGCGGACCAGGTCTGGCGGGTCCTTGGTTACACCTGGGACATCACGCTGCAGCCGCGTTTCCTGCTGTTTCAGATCGCCATCGGACTCGGCTTGATCGCGGTCGCACGGCGGAATCACACCGAGGCGGCATTCGAGGACGATCCCGGCTACATGCCAGCGCTATCGATTGGTGGCGGCCTGGCGCTGGCCGCCTGGCTTTTTCTGCAGACCAGCGGGTTGGCGCAGGCTAACGTGATCGCGCGGTGGACCGGCGCAAACTATGACCTGGTGGCCCCGCTGCTTTTTCTGGTGACCATCACGCCGCTTTTCACCGTGAGGTCGAACGACCCGGGGCTCTTAAGCGGGCGGCTGCTGGCCCTGGTGTCCAGTTGGGGCATCCTGGTACGCGGCGCGCTGCTCATGGGTGTGATTCTGCTAGGGTTGGTGGCGGGACGCCTGGTGGCGGGGTTAGTTGGATTGGCGGCGTTGCTGCTGGTGCAACTCGTTCTGGTTGGATCGCTGCCGCTGATCCTGGCGCCGGCTGCCAACCGATGCAATGGGCGGTCGGGCACCGGGGTTGCAGTGGCCATGCTGGTTTTTCTGATGTTTCAATTGGCGTTTGCTTTTGCGTTCACCTACCCATACACGGTGCCCGAGTTCCGAAATGCCGGGTTGCCCATCTTTGTGGTGGCCGGCGCGATATACGGGCTGCGGGTAGGGCTCCGCGCGCCGGAACGGAGGCGATCCCAGCCGATTCCGGCCAACAATACCCTGGTGGTCGGGCTGTCGGTGGTCTTTTTGTTGGTGCTGTTGTGGTCGGATGCCGGAGAGGTCGCGTTGATCGAGCCCGGCGAGACCATACACGTGGCCACCTACAACATACACTATGGTTACGACAGCGATTGGCGGCATACCCTCGAGCAACAGGCGCAGACCATCCAGGCGGGCAACGTGGACATTGTGCTGTTGCAGGAGGTGGACGCCGGCCGGATGACCAGTTACGGCGTCGACAATGCCTATTGGTTAGGCCGGCGACTGCGAATGACGGCCGTATTTGGACCGGCGATCGAGGGCCTTTCGGGAGTGGCGATACTCACGCGTCTACCGGTTATGGAGGCCGCCTGGGCACTGCTTCCCTCGCGGTTGGAGCAGACCGCGCTGGTGAGAGTTACCATTGCCTGGGATGAGGATCACCTGGAGGCTCACGGCGTCTGGCTGGGTCTGGAGGAGCGGGAGCGGTTGACGCAACTGGAAGCTGCCCTGGCGGCCATCGGCGACGCCGAAGTGGCTGTTCTGGGTGGCGACCTTAACAGCCTGCCGGATTCGGCGCTATATGAAAGGATGGCCTCGGCCGGCTTTGTGGAGCCGTTTGTCGATTCTGGTCGGGAAGGGTACACCGATCCGGCGGTGGCACCCGCCAAGCGCATAGATTACGTGTGGGCGCGGGGGTTGGTGCCAATAGATGGCTGGGTCTCTGCCTCCACCGCCTCTGATCACCGGATGGTGGTGGTTCGGCTATCCAAACCGGATTGATGCCTTAGCGCAGGAAGGGGTTGTAGCGGCGCTCGTCGCCGACGGTGGTGCTGGGTCCGTGACCGGGGTAGAGCGTCGTTTCGTCCGGCAGTAAAAGCAGCCGGTCGCGAATGCTGCGCATGAGCTGCGGGTAGTTGCCGCCCGGCAGGTCGGTCCGGCCGATTCCGCCACTAAAAAGAACATCGCCGTCAAAAGCGGATTGGCTTTCCGCGTGGTAAAAGGAGACGTGGCCCGGGGCATGCCCAGGCGTGTCCAGGACCTGAATCTGCAGCGTGCCAATGGTGACCGTCTGGCCATCAGCCAGATACGCGTCCGGTTCGGGCGCAGCCGGCAGCTTGAGCCCCCACCATTCGGCTTCCAGGTGTGCCCTCGCCAGCGAGGGTGCCGCATCCGGATGGACCAGCAACTGGGCGGCGGACAAGGCGCTTAGCTCTGCGGCGCCACCCACATGGTCAAAATGGGCATGCGTCAGCAGCATGTGCGTCAGGGTGAGTCCGGCATCCTGCGCTGCCTGAAAGATGTCCGCGCCTGACCAGCCAGGGTCAATGGCGGCCGCTTGGCCGGTTGCGGGGCATCCGATCAAGTAGCAATTGGTCTGCAACGGTCCGACGGGGAGGGTGAGGATCCGCAACGGACTCAGACCTCCTGCCGAATGGCATCCGCCACCACCGTTGGCGTAAGGAGCACATCGTCCGAGTCAATCCGCCGGCAAGCCTGTAGTACGCGCCGCAGCGTGGCGTCGCGCCGGTCGCTGTGACGGTGGACGGCGTCTACAAACTGCCGTCCGGACATGCGCTGCGGGTTCAGCCCTTCCCCTTCGGCGCGGTTCCAATTGGATTCCAGCAATTCATCGAGCTGTTGTGCGATGCTGCGGCGTGCGGGACGGGCGGTTTCCTCCTCGGCGATCTCGGCCCGCGTAGTCTTGGGGTCCGACGGCTCGGCTGCGTCCGCGCCGATCGTGCGGGCCGGACCGGAGCGCCTGGTCTCACGGCGATGGTTCTTGGCCAGTTCGCTTTTCACGGCGATGGTCACCTTGTCGATGTCGAGGGCTCGGGGGTTGACCTTTCTCAGTGCCCCAAGCAACACGTCATCGGAAACGTCTTCATCAATTTTTCGGCGGATGCTGCGGGAAAACTCTGAGGCCATTTTTTCCGTGCTTCGCAGGATCTTGGCGATTTCCTGTGTGGTCTCCATGGTGCTGGATTGTAACAGGTCGGCGGGCGTTGTAAAGCCTGGATTGCATAACCCAACCCGAATGTTATAATGGGAATGTTGCGCTCAAGGAACGGTGCGTGCGAGGAGAAAAGAGATGTCAGGTCACTCCAAATGGTCGACCATCAAGCACAAAAAGGCGGCCGCCGATGCTAAAAGGGGACAGGCATTCACTCGCCTGGCGCGGGAGATTGAGATTGCCGCGCGCCATGGCGGTGACCCCGAGATGAATTTCCGTCTGCGACTGATCATGGACAAGGCGCGCGCGGCCAACATGCCGAAGGAGAACGTTGAGCGGGCCATCAAGCGAGGCACCGGCGAACTCAAGGGGGAGGAACTGACGGAGGTGCTCTATGAGGGTTATGGACCGCACGGTATCGCGATTTTGGTGTCGGTGGTGACAGACAATCGAAACCGGAGCGTCTCCGACGTTCGCCGGGTCTTTAGCAAGTTGGGTGGCACCATGGCCGAGCCGGGGGCAGTGTCCTGGCAGTTCGCGCGCAAGGGGTACGTGGCGCTGCCGGCGGCCGATCAGGACCCGGACGAGATATTCGAGACGGCGTTGGAGGCGGACGCGGAAGACGTGATCGTCGGCGAAGACCTGATCGAAGTGTATGCATCGGTGGAGAGCTTTCAGCAGGTTCAGGAGGCGTTCGCGGCGAGGGATTTCCAGGTGGAGTCGGCCGAAATCACGTACGTGCCGAATTCGCCGGTTGCGTTGGATCAAAAGGACGCGCTCAAGATCATGAACCTGGTGGATGCACTGGAGGAGCTGGATGATGTCCAGCAGGTATTCTCGACGCTGGACATGACCGACGAACTGATGGCGGCGTATGAAGCAGCGCAGGAGAGCTAGTGGTCGTATTGGGGGTGGATCCAGGGACGGCCATCACCGGTTATGGGGTGGTCGCTGAGGAGGAGGGGAATCTGAGGATGGTCGCGGCCGGGGTCGTGACCACTCCGGCCGGACAGCTGCTGGAGTGCCGGCTGCAGGCGATATACCGTGGTTTGCGGGCCGTCGCAGCCGAGTACCATCCGGTTTCGGCAGCAGTGGAAAAGCTGTTCTTTTCCAGGAATGTGCGCACTGCGATGAGCGTAGGGCATGCGCGAGGCGTATCCTTATTGGCGTTGGCCGACGCGGGAGTCCCGCTGAGCGAATACTCGCCGTCCGAGATCAAACAGGCGGTGGCGGGATATGGCGGCGCCGACAAGCAGCAGGTGCAGCAGATGGTCAAGACGTTGCTGGGATTGACCGAGGTCCCACAGCCGGATGATTGTGCGGATGCGTTGGCGGTGGCGATATGCCACCTGCATTGGGCCCGCTGGCACACCATAGTCGACCAAGCATGATCGCTTCTATCAGCGGAGTGGTGCAGGACTGGACAACGGATTCGCTGACCGTCCTGGTGGGCGGCATCGGGCTGCGAGTATGGGTTCCGTCGTCGGTGGTGGAATCGGCCGGCAGCGTGGGCCGGACGGTCACGCTCCACACGCATCTCCATTGGCGCGAGAACGAGATTTCGCTTTACGGCTTGAACACGGCCGACGAACTGGCGTTGTTTGAGCTTTTGTTGGGGACCTCGGGTATTGGGCCGCGTCTGGCCCTGGCCATCCTTTCCACACTGAGCCCCGACCTGCTCCGGTCGGCGGTGTTGCACGAAGAGCCGGGGGTGTTACAGCGTGTGCCGGGCATTGGCAAGAAGACGGCCGAACGGATCCTGTTTCACCTTCGGGATCGACTTGAGCTGGATCGGATGGCGGTCGTATCTGGTCCGCTGGACACCGTGGACGCGGATGTAGTTGCCGCCCTGACCACGCTGGGGTATAGCGCGGTGGAAGCGCATACGGCACTACAGAGGCTGCCACGGGACCCCGAGCTGTCGCTGGAGGACCGAATCCGGCTGGCCCTCGTTTCGCTGAGCAGATAGCGGCGGGCGGGCAATCACCCCGGGGGCGGGGTCCAGGCGGGGGTGGGGGTCACTGTTGGCGCCCCCAATGCTCCTTGAACCTTGTGGACGCAGGGTTCGTAGTTATAACCCAAGATCACTCGATAGTCCACCGGGCTGGCCGGGTCGGGCTGGTGCAGAATCTGGGATTCATAAATGCCAAACAGCTTGGCCATGATCCAGGTGCTGGCACCCTTGAAATTGGCGCCATAGAACACGACCTGCGTCTGGGTATAGTCATTGCGGTCGGCGGCGCCCAGGATGGGCACCAGGCCTTCCCAGGCCAGGTTGTCGCTGGCCAGCAGATTCAGGTCCGGCCGGTTGGTTCCATTCCATATCTCCACCACCGGTGGATCCTGGAACGCGCGGTTCTGCGCGGGCGGCTGCAGCACGTCATCGAGAATCCTGAGCAGGTTGTCGTACTGCGGCAACAGGGTGTACAGGTTCTGGTCCGGTGTTTCCCAAACCACCAGGGCATCGCCGCCGAGAAAACGGCTCTTGACCTGGTTCAACTGGATCTTGGGAGCCATCGCGGCCAGTTGGAGGATCTCGCCCAGGCCCAGATCGGTGGATACCGTCTGGGAAAGGTCAGACCACAACTGCGGCACCTGGGGGATGATGTTCAGCTGCAGCCCTCGGGTCAGCATGGCGCGCAGTACCTGTTGTTGCCGACGGTTTCTGTCCCAGTCGCTGGACCGCTTGCGTTGCCGGACGTACCAGAGCGCCAGATCGCCGTCCATATGGTGGACGCGTTGATCGAGCTCGTGGATGTACCAGTTTTCCTCATCTTCGGGCTCCAACTCGGGGGAGATCAGTTTCCACTCCTTGACCGCGCAGGTAACGGGAACATCCAACCCGCCCAACGTATCCACAATCCGGACAAAGCCGTCAAAACCCACGCGCGCGTAATAGTGAACCGGGATGCCCAGGTTGTACAGGATGGTCTGTTGGAGAAGCCCGGGTCCACCGCCAGGGTAATCGATGGCCTCACCGTACGCATCCACCGTGTTGATCTTGTTCATCTTCCACTCGGGCACGTACACATAGAGGTCGCGTGGAATCGACAGCATCGCGACCGACGGCCCGTCAGGGTTGATGGACACCAGGATCATCACGTCTGTGAGCCAGCTTCTGGTGTTCGGCCTTTGGTCGCTGCCCAGCAGCAGTATGTTGATGATGCGGTCTGGAACCTCGACTGTGGGCACGGCCGAGGGGATGGCGGTTACCGGAGTGACATCCGGTGTGATGGTGATGGTCGCGGCGGTTGGGTTGGCTGCCCAGTGAGCCGGCGGACTGGGGCTGGGCGTCAAGGTGGACGAAGGGGTCGGGCTGGGGAGGGCGGTGGTCCGGGGTAGCGTTGAGGTGGGGGTGTTGGGTATGGGCGATGCCGTCCATGTGTTGGGGTACGGCGCCGATAGTTGGGTTCCGGTGGTCCGGGACGTAGCAGTGGACGAGGGGGTGGGCGACGAAGGCAGCAAGGTCGGATCCGCCGCACCGGGAGTGGGCAACGGACGGGCCGGCTCCGGGTTGAAGTACAGCCGCCATATCAGCACCAGCAGCAAGATCGCGGCACAGGCCAGCGCGGCGAGCCGTAGCACCAGCGTCCACCCCGGATGTTTATGAGATTGCTGGTCTCGAGACACCGTTGCCCTCACGCCATCACGGCGTGGGCGCGCCGCCTGACTGCTACGAGGCGTGGCAGATGCGGTCGACGCCCCCCATAAACGGTTGGAGAACGGACGGCACAGCGACTGTACCGTCCGCCTGCTGATAGGTTTCCAGAACGGCGACCATCACGCGCGGCAACGCCAGGCCGGAGCCGTTGAGGGTGTGGACGAATTCGGGTTTGGCCCCTTTGGCGCGGCGGAACCGTACGTTGGCGCGCCGGGCCTGGAAAGCCTCGCAGTTGCTGATGGAGCTGACCTCCAGCCATTCGCCGCAACCAGGCGCCCACATTTCGAGGTCGTATTTCTTGGCGGCCTGAAAGCCGAGATCGCCGGTGCACATCTGCACCAGACGGAAGGGGATTTCCAGAGCGCGACAGACATCGGCCGCGTCTTCAACCATCTCCTCAAGCGCGTCATAGCTGGTTTCCGGCGTGGTCAGCCGGTACATCTCAACCTTGTCAAACTGGTGACCGCGCTTGATGCCCCGGACGTCGCGGCCGGCGCTCATCTTTTCCCGGCGGAAACAGGGGGTGTAGGAGACGTATTTGGCAGGAAGTTGCTCGACGGTCAGGATCTCGTCCCGGTGTATGTTGGTCAAGGCGATCTCGGCCGTCCCCAACCACCAATAGTCCTCTTCTGCATCGTGATAGATGTTGTCTGCGAATTTGGGTAACTGCCCGGCACCGACCATCATCTCCCGCCGGACCATGAATGGCGGGTAGATCTCGGTATAGTTGTGTTGGCTGACGTGCAGGTCCAGCATCCACTGAATGAGTGCGCGCTGCAGCCGGCTGCCGGCCCCTTTCAGAAGATAGAATCGGGTGCCGCTCAGTTTCACACCGCGCTCAAAGTCAATGATGCCCAACCTGGGGCCCAGGTCCCAGTGCGGGATGGGCGTGAAATCAAAAATCGGCAGGATGCCCTCCTGGCGAAGCACCACGTTTTCCAGGTCCGACGTGCCCACCGGCACGCTGGGATGGGGTAGATTCGGCATCCAGAGCATGGACTCCCGCAGTCCCTGATCGATTTGGCGAAGTTGTTCGTCCAGGATCTGGATATGTGCTGCAACCGCTCGCATCTCTTCGATGCGGGTCTGCCGCTCGGCCGCAGACTGCGTGTGGCCGATGCTCTTGCTCACCACGTTGCGGCGGTGCTTGTCCTCCTCCACCTGTTGCAGCAACTGGCGCCGCCGGGTGTCCAGGGCGAGGATCTGCTCCACGGGGGCTTCGGTATGGAGCTTGCTTATCTGAGCCTTCACCCAGGCCGGTTGTTCGCGGATGAGGTTGATGTCGATCATGTTGCGATCCGTGAGTGTTATGGCGACCTGGGCCATGGTAACGTACCGGTAGGGTTCTGTCAAGAGTGAGCGGTGGGGGCCTTAACCTGCCTGTTTGGCCTGGCGGGCCCGTTTGCCGGCTGCGGCATGCTTTGGTGACATACTGCGTGTCAGCCAACGACTTTTGCCACTTTTAGGCGGCGGCGGGCCTGTTAACATGACAAGTCAGGTGCTATTGATCTGCGTCTGGCGGTCCGATGGTAGACTGGCTTGGCCTTTACTCTCAACGCGTTTCTTCTGTTCGAAGCTCAGCACTGCGCGACATGCTTCGGCTAACTCAGGAGGCAGACGTCATCTGCTTTTCCGGCGGGTTGCCTGCTCCGGAGCTGTTCCCCATTGATCGGTTCCGGGAGGCCTGCGACCTGGTGCTGACCGTGAACGGCCGGCAGGCGCTGCAATACAGCCCGACCGAAGGGTACGCTCCGTTGCGGCGGTTGGTTGCCCAAATGTTGCAGCCGTATGGTCTGCGGGCGCAGGAAAGCAACGTGCTCATCACCACGGGGTCGCAACAAGCCACGGACCTGATCGGTCGGTTGTTGCTGGATTCGGGCGACCGCATCGTCGTCGAGTCGCCAACCTACCTGGGAGCGCTTCAATCGTTCGACATCCGGCAGCCGCGGTACACGGTGGTCGCCAGCGATGAGGACGGGATGTTGGTGGACGAACTGGCGCCGCTATTTCGGATGCGGCCCAAATTCGTGTATGTCCTGCCGAATTACCAGAATCCAACTGGGTTCACGCTGTCCATGGAGCGCCGGCGCACCCTGGTCGCGCTGGCGCAAGAGTGGGGAGTGCCGGTGCTGGAGGATGACCCGTACAGCCAACTGCGCTACGAGGGCGAGTTGATACCGCCGGTGATTGCGCTGGATGCCGCCGGCGGCAACGGCGGATACTGCGGCAGCGTGGTGTACCACAGCACGTTCTCCAAAGTGCTGGCGCCCGGCCTGCGCGTTGGGTGGGTGGTGGCTCCGGCCGAAGTGATCCAGCAGTTGGTGGACCTAAAGCAGGGCGCAGACCTGCACACCAGCACGCTCTCGCAGATGGTGGCGTTTGAGGTGGCCAGGGACGGCTTTCTCGACGAACATGTGGGGCGCCTGCGCGAAATCTATGGCCATCGGCGAGACGTCATGTTGCAGACGATGGAGGCGCATTTTCCCGAGGAAGTGACGTGGACGCGGCCGAAGGGAGGATTGTTCCTCTTTGTGACGCTGCCGGACCACGTCAGGGCCAAGGAAGTGCTGGTTGAGTCGTTGCGCAGGATGGTGGCTTTTGTTCCCGGGGAGGCGTTTTTCCCAGCTGGCGGAGGCGAGAACACATTCCGACTGAACTTTTCCAACGCCAAGCCGGACCGAATTGAGGAAGGTATCCGGCGTTTGGGGGCAATTCTGAAGGCCTTTTGTGTCCATAACTAGGAGTGATGCATCATGAACATCGGCGTACCGCGCGAACGGCGCCCTTTTGAGTATCGCGTCGGCATGACGCCCAAAGGTGTGCAGCTTTTGGTCCACGGCGGTCATCAGTGCTATGTGGAGCACAATGCCGGTCTCGGCAGCGGTTACTCTGATCGGGAGTACGCGGACGTAGGGGCGCACATCGTCTATTCGCCGGACGAGGCATTCATGCGCGGGGACATGGTGGTCAAGGTCGCGCGGCCGATGGACGAGGAACTCGACTGGCTGCGGGAAGGTCAGATCCTGGCCGGCTTCATGTTGCTTCCGTCAGCGCGACGAGACAAGGTGGCAAGGCTGAGGGAGAGCCAGGTCACTGTTGTCTCGTACGAACTCATTGAGGATCCCTTTGGCAACCTACCGGTGATGAAGCCCCTGAGCCAGATTGGCGGACGCATGTGTGCCCAGGTGGCTGCTCGATGTCTGGAAAATGATGCCGGCGGAAAGGGCATTCTATTGGGTGGCGTACCGGGGGTTGCACCGGCCGACATTGTTGTAATTGGCGCCGGGATCGTGGGGGTGGAAGCCGCGCGGGCGTTTGTGGGTGTCGGCGCGCAGGTTCATGTGCTGGATAGGAACCTTTCCAAGCTGCAAGCCATCGACGAGATGTTCGCCGGTCGGGTTGTGACCATGGTGTCGCACGCGTTCAACATCGAGCACATGTGCGCCTTTGCCGATGTTTTGGTGAGTTGCGTCCGCGTGTCGGGCGAAAGGGCGCCCATCGTCGTCACCCGTGAGATGGTAAAGTGCATGCGGCCGCGATCGCTGATCATCGACGTGAGCATCGACGAAGGCGGCTCGGTTGAGACTAGCCGGCCGACCCAGCACGATGAACCGACGTATGTGGAGGAGGGGGTTATCCACTATTGCGTACCCAATATGCCGGGGGTGGTGGCCCGGACGGCGACCAATGCGTTCCTGAATGCTGCCTGGCCCTACATCCGACTGCTGGCAGCCGAGGGGGTCGAGGCCGCCATGGTACGTGACCCGGCGGTGGCCAAGGGCGTCACCATTCACCGCGGCAAGATCATTGACCGTCGGTTGGCCCGACAGTTCTCGTTGGAGGCTTAGCCATGGGCTGGCAACGCATTTACCAGAGCAAAATCACGACGGCTGAAGAGGCCGTCAAGAGCATCAAGTCGGGCAATCGGATTTTTTTGACCGGAAACTGCAGCATTCCCCAGCAAATATTGAAGGCTCTGGTGAACCGGGCACCTGACATCTATGACGTCGAGATGTGCATGGCACTTTCCATCGGGGAGCAGGTCTCCTACACCGAACCCGGGATGGAGCGGCACCTGCGGGTCAACACGATGTTCATCAGCCATCAGACGCGCAAGGCAGTCAATCAGGGTCGGGCGGACTTTACTCCCGTGCTGCTTTCCGAATTCACGCTGCTCTTCAAGAACCGGCATCTTCCGCTGGATGTGGCTCTGGTCCACCTTTCGCCACCCGATGAGCACGGTTTCTGCAGCTATGGCGTCGAAGTGGGTCTGACCAAAGCTCCGGCCGAATCGGCGCGGATCATCATTGCCGAGGTGAACCAGCAGATGCCCCGCACGTTGGGTGATGCCTTTATCCACGTCAGCAAACTGACCCACATCGTGCCGGTCGATTACCCGCTGGCACAGCTCAAGATGACCGGCGAGGCCGAGACCGAGCTGGCGAACCGGATCGCGTCCTACATTGCCGAACTGGTGCCGGACGGGGCCACCATGCAGATGGGCATCGGTGCGATTCCGGATGCGGTGCTGGGCTATCTGTACGACAAGAAGGACCTGGGCATACACACGGAGCTGTTCTCGGATGGGGTCATTGATCTGATCGATGCCGGGGTCATCACCAACGCGCGCAAGACACTCCATCCGGGCAAGATCGTTGCCGGTTTTGTCATCGGCACCCAGCGGCTGTACGACTTTGTCGATGACAACCCCATAATCGAGCTGCACCGCACCGAGTACGTGAACGATCCGTTCGTCATCGCTCAGAACTACCGCCAGGTGGCCATGAACTCGGCCATTGAGGTTGACCTGACCGGCCAGGTGTGCGCCGATAGCATCGGAACGTATCTCTATAGCGGAGTCGGAGGTCAGCTCGATTTTGTCTATGGCGCGTCGCGTTCGGCCGGCGGGGTGCCGATCATCGCGCTGCCTTCCACCGCCAAGGATGATGAGTACAGCCGGATCGTGCCCACGCTCAAACCAGGTGCCGGCGTGGTCACCGGGCGCAATCACGTCCATTACGTGGTGACCGAGTTTGGCGTGGTCAACCTGTACGGCAAAACGGTCCGCGAGCGCGCGCAGGCGCTCATCGGCATTGCACACCCCAAGTTCCGAGAAGAGCTTGTGCGCTCCGCCCGCGAACTGCATTACCTGCCGTAGCCCGAATCCCCGGGGTGGGCATTGAACATCGAGCAAGTGGCCGGTCCGGCCGTGCGGGTCAAGACGCTCTGGATCAAGCCAGAATACCTGCAACTGATTCTGACCGGTCAGAAGACGGTAGAAGTCAGGGTGGCGTATCCGAACATCGCGCGGTTAGAAGTGGGAGATACGCTGCTGCTGAACGGATCGCATCCATTCCGGATTGTGCAGGTGGACCGTTTCGACTCGTTTCAGGCCTTGCTGACCGCGGAGGACGCGGGTCGCATTGCTCCGGGGCTGTCAGTAGACGAGTTGCGGAGCGCGCTGAGCCAGTTGTATCCGCCGGACAAGGTGGCACTGGGTGTGGTTGCGTTGCATCTGGAGCCAGTGTGCGGCGCCGGCTCTGATCCTGTCTGACGGCCGTGGAAAAACTCAACTCCATGCGGGTGCTGGAAAAAGCAGGGGTGGCCTACCAACTGCTGACGTTTCCCGATACCCTACATTCAGCCGAAGCGGTGGCCGACCACCTGGGTCTGGCGAGGGCTGAGGTGTACAAGACGTTGGTGGTATTGCGATCTGCCGGCGGCAAGCACTTGCTGGTGATGGTTGCCGGCGACGAGAATTTGAACCTGAAGAGCCTGGCGACGGCGCTGGGCGAGAGGAAACTGCGCATGGCCACGCACCAGGAGGCCGAACGACTGACGCGGCTTCAGGTGGGCGGCATTTCAGCCCTGGCGCTATTGAACCGCGGGTTCGAGATCCTGATTGACCGGGCGGCGACCGGCCGCGAACAGGTGGTGGTGAGCGCCGGCCGGCGAGGCCTGAACCTGCGTTTGGCCGTCAGCGACCTGATGTGCGCGACCGGCGCCCGGGTGGTGGATGCGACCTGAAGGCGGGCTACAGCACTGCCGGTGGGCGACGGGGCGTTACTGGCAGTACTGATTGGGGTCGTAGCCGACCTGTCTGTCCACCCGCTGCTCACCAGAGATAACGGTGACGGTTCCCAGCCAGGTGCTGATCGGCGCCACCACATGGTAGGAAGCGCCCGCGTTGACCACGTTTTCAGCCACCACCTGACCGTTGACAAGGTAGGTAAAGATGCCGGTGCCACCTTTGGCCAGCATCCAGAGATCGAATTCAAAGTTGCCGGCGCATCGGCTGTTGTTGGGCCAAACCTCGGTAAGCAGTAGTGGACCCAACACCGGCGCCGGCGGCACGGCAGACGTCGGAGTGGGCACCGGCGTGGCCGGAACGCGGGTGCTGGCTGCCGTTGCTCTGGGCAACGGCGTGACCACCGGAACCATGCTGACATCATTTTCCAGAGTGACTGCGCTATCCCTGATCCAACCGCGGATCCCGCGTTCGGTTTCCACGTACCACCATCCGCCCTCGCTGAGTTGAGCCAGGATCACCGCCACCCGGCCCTGCACGAGCCAGCCGGTCTCGGCGTAACCCGTGCCAGGCCCTTCGTATAGTCGGGAATCTGTGACGGCGCGCACCATTGGCAGTGGGGTGGGGGTGATGGTCGGCGTTGGAGAAGGGGTTTCCGTTGGCTCAGAAGGTGGGGTGGCAGAAGGCGTTGACGTCGCGGTGGGCGGAGGGGTCTCGCTGGGAGTGACGGTCGGTGAGGAGGTGAACGTAGGAATCACGGTGTCGGTTGGAACCGGCGCTATGGTCCAGGTCGCGGTCGGGTCAGGAGCGACGGCTATTCTATCCCGAAAGATAGGGAGCAGGGCGATGGCGGCGATGATGATGATCAACAGCGCTACGCCGGCACCGGCCGCAATCCAGATGATCGGGCTTGTCCCACTAGACGACTGTGGTGATTCAGACATGTTCGCCTCCTGCGGGATGGCGACCTTGTGCCGTCAACCCAAGAGCAAGAATGGCCGGTATTGTACCCGCGGTCCGACTGTATGTCCAATTTATAATTCTGCTTGCCAGGCCAAACCATTCTGATATAATGATGCGGCCTGGAAGACGGTCGCTGGTCGGACGAGCGGCCCTAACTGGGCGATTCGGGGCGTAGCGCAGACCGGTAGCGCGCACGGTTCGGGACCGTGAGGTCGGCGGTTCAAGTCCGCCCGCCCCGACTGAGCCGGCCTTGAGTGCCGGCTCTGTTTTTTCGAGTAGCGAAATCGGCTGTCTTTGGCCAGATGCTGAGGCGGTTCCAAGCAGGCGTCCATTTTCGGGGGCAGTCCCAGCCGCCGTTACTTCCAGCCGGATGGCGTCAACCATGAAATCCTTGCTCAAGCTGTCTGCGCGCCGCACCGTGCCGGTTGACTATCGGAAGATTTTCGTTCACCTGTATCTGGATGTGGTATGGGCGGGCATTCTCAACGGAAGCGCCATCGCATTTATCGCCATCTATCTCTCACGTATCGGTTCGGACGTGTTTGAGATCGGCCTGTTGACGGCCGGTCCGGCAGCCGTCGCGTTGGTGCTGGCACTACCGGCCGGTTGGTGGTTGTCTCGGCGACCGCTTACCAAGTCCGTGTTTTGGTCCTCGGTGGCGCTGCGGAGCTTTTACCTGCTGTGGATCCTGGTTCCTTCGCTATTGCCGGCAGTCGCACAACGGTGGACCTTTGTGGTGATGACCTTTGTGATGAGCATCCCCGGCACGGCACTGGCAGTGGGTTTCAACGCGCTGTATGGAGAGGCGGTGCCGTCCGAGTGGCGCGCCCATGTGGCCGGCGTGCGGAACGGAATCTTGTCGCTCACCACCCTGGCAGCTTCGCTATTGTGCGGCCGGGTGCTGACCTGGCTGCCTATGCCAACCGCCTATCAGGTGGTGTTTGGCATCGGGTTTCTGGGAGCGGCACTCAGCAGTGTGCACCTCTATTTTGTGCGCCCGGTAGCCGGGGGCCGACCGGCCGCGGCCGAGACCAGCCTGGGCGACCTCAGTCAACCGGGACTGTATCGCCCGGCAGGAGACGGCACGCGGCACGGCGTGGGCCTTCGCTTCCTGACCCGCGGTCATCCGCTGCGACTCCCGCAGGTGGATATCCTGCGCGGGCAGTACGGGCGGGTGATGTTCTGCCTGCTGATCCTTCATTTCGCTCAGTACCTGGCGATTCCGCTGGTGCCGGTGCTCTGGGTGCAGCATGTGCACCTATCGGATTCTCAGATCAGCCTGGGCAATGCGATCATGTACGTCTGTGTGTTTTTGGGGTCGACCCAACTGGCGGGCCTGTCGCGGCGACTGGGACATCACAAAGCCACCGTGTTGGGCGCCGGTTTGATGTTTCTTTACCCGGCCCTGGCTGCCCTGACGCGAGACATGACGCTCTTTCTGCTCACATGCGCGGCCGGGGGACTGGTGTGGTCAGTGTTGGGGGGTGCGCTGGGCAACTATGTACTGGAGCGGGTTCCGGCGGACAATCGGCCGGCGTACCTGGCCTGGTACAACGTGTCGCTAAACGCGGCCGTGCTGGTGGCCTCCATGGTGGGGCCGCTGCTGGCGCGGGAGTGGGGAATCCCCACGGCCCTGGCCATCTCGGCGGTGGGTCGCCTCCTCAGCGGCCTAATCCTGTGGCGCTGGGGACGATAGGTTCAGCGGGCGCAGTGATCGGCAATCCAGCGTGACCCCGCTTCCATCAGGGCTCGATGATCGGGCGGCGCGACCAGGTTTTCCAACAGCTCGACGGTGCGCTGCCGGAGGCGAGTTTCGGCCGAGGGTTTGCCGGCGGTCTGCCAGGATTCCAGCGTCAGGTTGGGAAAGAGTGCGCTTTGAAAGGCGGCGGTTCTCATCTGCTGCAACGTGCTGGGGCAGGTGAGAAAGCTGCCGCCGGGCCCGACAGTTAGTATCTCTTGGAGTCCCACGCGGCTCCAGTCCAGCGCAAAGCCGTCAGCCAGTCTCCGTGCCTGGGCAATGATCTCGTCGGCCAACACCACTACGGACGGCGAAAACACCTTGGAACCCAGGGTGTCACCCACAAAGGGAGCCAGACCCACCGGCCCCAGGCAGGTGGTGAGATGGTTAAACCACTGGTGCCCGGCGGCTATCAGATCCGCGCCCCAGCCCATTCCGCTGCCGGAAGTGCCGGCATGGGGCAGTTGGTAGTGGGCCATCATTTCAGCGCACGCCAGATTCAACAGGTAGCTGACCGGGTCGTACAGATTCCCCATTCCCCGCATGTCAAAGTACGCGGGCAGGTTTCCCAACACGATGGGAGCACCGGGCCGGAGCATCTGGGACAGGGTCAGGCCGGCCAGGAGCTCGGCATTCATCAGCGCCAAAGTTCCGGCCGGCGAGAGCGGGGTACTGGCGCCGGCCATTCCATAGTTGGAGTAAATGAACGGTATTTCCCGTTGGACGCAGACCTGCATCTTGTCCGCGGTGCCGCGATTGATGACCAGCGGCGTGATCGGGTTGAGATAGGGAATGAGGAAGGGACGTCCTGACAGATCGCCGTGAAGCGCCTGTGCCAGGTCCAAGACGTCGCCGAACCGTTCGTCGTCGGAGACCAGGACCACCAGCGGCTTGGTACCGTTGGCGAGCATCTCCAAAACGGCGTATAGGTCGGACTGCTCGGGCGGGGTATCCTGGATGACGCCGACGGTGGAAATGGCGTCATAGTTGGGGAGGGCGTCCGCCAGGCGCACCATCAGCTCCATGTGGCAGCGGGCAAAGGGAGTCACGTCGTCGGTCCGTGGGTCCTGGTAATACAGGGCAGTCACGCCGATGCCGAAGCGGGGACGGTCCGACCCCAGGCAGAACTGCCGGACGCCGCGCCGGTCATAGACCGCAACGGAAGAGGGGGCTACCTGTAACGCCCAATCGACGAGGTCGGCCGGCAAGCGGACTCGGCCGTCGGCGCCGGCGGATTGGCCGGTTGTCCGAGCAACCAGAGACTGCGCGTTTTCCGAGTCGATGCGCACACCGACTGAGCTCAGGATGCGCAGCGAATACTGATGAACTTGCTCGCATTGATCCCGGCTGAGGGCACGAATAACAGGCTTGACCTCACTCATCTGTTCTCCTTCCGCTCGGGAAATCAGTTAAGCCAGGGATGGCTTGGTGGCCAAGGCCAACCAGATGGCCATTTTATCATGGCGCGCCGGACCGGTCAACGCAACGCAGCGATGGCCCGCTTGTTCAGCATAGGCCGTCGTGGTAGAATCGGCCCGGCCGGTGGTGGTTCGGGCATCAACCAGGAAGGCATTGGCGGCCGGTAATCAGACCCGCAGCAAAACTGAGGTGAATCATGACGGAGGCGTTTTCGTATGTCGTTCTGGGCGCCGGAAGGCAGGGCACGGCGGCCGCGTATGACCTGATACGATGGGGTGGGGCGGCGCGCGTCATTCTGGCCGACAGCAACCCGGAGGCGGCCCAACAAGCTGCGCGGCGAGTGACCGGGCTGACTCGCCCGGGGCCGGCAGCGTGGTCGGTGGTTGACGTGACGGACCTGGCGGCGGTGAGAGATCTGCTGGGCGATTGTGATGCCTGCCTGAGCGCGGTGCCGTATCGGTTCAACCTGGAACTTGGCCGAATCGCGCTGGAGGCCGGTTGCCATTTCTGCGATTTGGGTGGAAACACCGACATTGCGCGTCGCCAACACGGACTGGATGCGGCCGCAAGAGCGGCGGGCCTTTCCGTCATACCAAATTGTGGCCAGGTGCCGGGCATGGGCACCTCGCTGATGGTGCGGGCTATGGAGCTACTGGACGAGGCGGTGGACGTGTTCATGTGGGACGGCGGACTGCCACAGAAACCGCGGCCGCCCTTTGACTATTACCTGACCTTTAACGTGGCCGGCCTGACCAACGAGTACGCCGAACCCGCGGTGTTTATCCGGAATGGGCGTGTCACCGAGGTGGCGCCGATGACCGAACTGGAGACAGTCGATTTTCCGGAGCCCATTGGCCGCCTGGAGGCCTTTGTGGCTGGCGGTGGTACCGACACGGCGCCGTGGACCTTTGAGGGACGGCTGCGCACGCTGCAGAACCTCACGCTCCGGTATCCCGGCCATTTCGCGCAACTGCGGGCATTTTACGACCTGGGCCTCTGGAGCCTCGAGCCGGTTCAGGTTGGTGACACCCAGGTTGTTCCGCGTGACCTGTTCCACGTGCTATTTGAGCCGCTGGTGGCCTTTCCGGGCGATGCGGACCTGGTGATCGTCCGAGTCCGGGCGACGGGCAAGAAGGACGGTCGAGACGCCGAGGCGTTGGTCGAGATGATCGATTATCATGACCCAGAGACCGGTTTCACCGCAATGGAGCGGGGCACCGGTTGGAGTGCTGCCATCGTGACGGCGATGATGGCGCGTGGCCATACCCCTCGCGGTGCCGGTGGAGTCGAGCTGATGGTTCCGGCCGGCCCATTCGTCGAGGAGTTGAATCGCCGAGGCCTGCGGGTCAAGGAAGAGGTGACCTCCCTCGGATCGGTGGCTGGCGCCTGATCCCAGATGCCACTGGATTGTCGGTGCCGCCGGCGGTGCTATAATTCGGCGCTGGTTGCGCTCCCGTGATGAACCACCGCGCGGGGATGAGCGCGCGGATGCAATGAGTTTCAGGAGGTTGTTGGTGAAACTGCACGAATATCAGTCAAAGCGGATCTTTGCCCAGTATGGTATTCCCATTCCGCGGGGCGAGATCGCCACGACGCCAAGTGAGGCCCGGCGCATTGCAGAGGAGTTGGGCGGCCGGGTGGTGATCAAGAGCCAGGTCCTGGTGGGGGGGCGGGGCAAAGCCGGCGGCATTAAACTGGCCAAGGATGCAGATGAGGCGGAAGGATTGGCCGGCCGGATTCTGGGGATGGACATCAAGGGGCTCAAGGTGGAGACGGTGCTGGTGGACGCAGCGGCCGACATACGTCAGGAGATCTACCTGGGCGTGGTGATCGACCGCGCCGCCTGCCGGCCGGTGCTGATGGCCTCGGCCGAGGGGGGCGTCGAGATCGAGGAGGTGGCCCGGACCAACCCGTCGGCCATCGTCAAGACTCACGTGGACCCCTTCCTGGGTCTGCGAAGCTACCAGACCCGAGATGTCGCCATCGGAATTGGCCTGGCACGATGTCTCTGGAAGGCATTTCACAAGATCGCGGCCGGACTGGTCGAGTGTTTTGTAGGCAGCGATGCATCGCTGGCCGAAATCAACCCGTTGGTGATCACGGGGGATGACGGACTGCTGGCGGTGGACGGCAAGATGCTGATTGATGACAACAGTCTGTTTCGCCACCCCGATTTGGCAGCGCTGCGAGATGCCAGCGAGGGAACCTGGGCGGAGGCTGAAGCCCGCCGATTTGAACTCAGTTACGTGGATATGGACGGCGAGATCGGGTGCATGGTCAACGGCGCCGGTTTGGCTATGACCACCATGGATCTGATCAAGTTGAGCGGGGGCGCACCGGCCAACTTTTTGGATATCGGCGGAGGAGCCAAGAGCGACAAGGTTGCTGCCGCGCTGCGGATCATCCTGGCGGATGCGCGAGTCAAGGCGGTCTTGTTGAACATTTTCGGTGGCATCACTCGTTGCGACGAAGTGGCGGCGGGCATCCTGGAAGCATTGCAGCAGGTGGAGACCAACGTTCCGATGGTTGCGCGATTGGTCGGAACCAACGCCGATGAGGGTCGCAGCATGCTGGCGGACGCCAACCTGCTGACGGCTACGACTCTGCTAGAGGCAGCCCAAATGGCAGTCGCCGCGGCTCACGGGGCAAGCTAGGGAGAACCGGACATGAGTATCCTGGTAGACAAGAACACGCGGTTGGTAGTACAGGGAATCACCGGGCGGGAAGGCGCGTTTCACACCGCGCGCATGGTCGAGTATGGAACCAAGGTGGTGGCCGGGACCTCCCCGGGCAAGGGCGGAGCGGCCGTCCATGGCGTGCCGGTATACGACTCTGTCAGCCAGGCCGTGCATCATACGGGTGCCAATACCAGCGTGATCTATGTGCCGGCTGCCGGGGCCCCGGACGCGGTGTACGAGGCGGTGAGTGCCGGTATTCATCTGGTGGTCTGCATTACCGAGGGCGTTCCGGTGTTGGACATGATCAAGGTGCGGGCGTTTCTGGACCAAAAGGGAGCCCGACTCGTCGGCCCCAACTGCCCGGGACTGATCACCCCAGGTGAGGCCAAGGTCGGCATCATCCCGGGCGATATCGTGATCCCTGGTCCGGTTGGCATTGTGGCTCGCAGTGGCACATTGACTTACGAGGTCATGTACGCGCTGACGATGCGTGGCATCGGTCAGACGACCTGCGTGGGGATCGGTGGCGACCCCATCAACGGCACGAGTTTCATCGATTGCCTCCGACTGTTCGAGGCAGATGCCGCTACCGAACAGGTGGTGCTGATCGGCGAGATCGGGGGATCCGACGAGGAGCAGGCAGCCGCCTATATACGGGATCACGTGAAAAAGCCGGTGACTGCCTTTATCGCCGGTGAGACCGCGCCCGCCGGGAAACGGATGGGGCACGCCGGTGCGATCATTGAGGGTGGCGCCGGCACGGCGGCCGAAAAGATCCGTATCCTTCGAGCGGCGGGTGTGCGGGTGGCACAACACCCAGAGCAGATCGCTGATCTGGTAGCCGCAAGCATGTGATTTGGTTTCCTGGGGGGCGCAGATTGCGCCCCCCCCGCTCTGAGGTTGTGATGCACGGAATTCGCCGAGTAGACCTCGGCATTTTTGTCCTGGGCGCCGTCTGCCTGTTGGCAATCTGGCCGCTGGTGAGCCAGCCGGGTTTGCCGCGCGAGACCGACGCCGAGCTGCACATCTTTCGCACGGTCGAGCTGCACCACCTCATACGGCATGGCGCGATCTATCCGCGGTGGGCGCCTGATTTCTATTTCGGGTACGGCTACCCCATCTTGAACTACTACGCGCCCCTGGTCTACTATGTGGGCGCGCTCATCATGTTGTTGACGGGCGCTGGCGCGGTGCTGGCGGTCAAGGCTGTTTTCTGCCTGGCTCTGCTGGGCGCGGGCGGCGGCATGTATCTCTTTGTGCGCCGGATGTGGGGCACGCGACCGGGTTTGCTGGCCGCGGCGGCCTACCTCTATGCTCCGTATGTGCAGTTTGTCGATCCGTTCGCCCGCGGCGTCCTGGCGGAGAGCATGAGTCTGGCGCTCTTTCCGTGGGTGTTGTGGGCATTCACTCCCGCGCCGGGACGGACGGTGCCGGGCGTCAAACGGATCCTGGTCGAGTCGCTGTTGCTGGCCGCCATGCTATGTTCGCACAACCTGTTGGCGCCGATGCTGTTGGTGATGCTGGTGGTCTGGCTGGCCTGGCGGGAGATCGGCCGGTTGCGGAGTACACCGCAGACCTTCAGCCGGCATGAGACAGCGAGCAACCTGCTCAGGACACTGACTCCGGTCGCGCTTGGCGTGGCCATGGCGTCGTTTTTCTGGCTGCCGGTGATCCTGGAGCGTGGAGCAGTACAGCTGGGCAACGTCGTCTCGACCGGAGGCCATTTCGACTACCGGAGTCATTTCCTGAGCATGCGTGAGTTGTTGAGCCCGAGCCTGAGGATCGACCAGGGGGCCACGGCGCCGGTTTTTCGGTTCAACCTGGGCGTGGCACAATGGATTCTCGGCCTGGCGGCTGCGGTGTGGGTGGTGGCGAAACGCGGCCGCAACCGGACCGGACCGGACGGGCTGTTCTGGGGCGTGCTCGCCGGGCTCCTGGCCCTCATGATGCTGCCCTGGGCGGATCCGATCTGGAACCGGATCCCCGGGTTCAGGTACATGCAATTCCCGTGGCGGCTCCTGGGACCCGCGGCGGCCTGCCTTGCGGTGGCGGCTGGCTCGTTGGCGCGGGAAATCGAGGGGCGGCGAGGTTACGCCGGCTGGATCGCTGCACTGTTGGGTTTGGTGCTGCTGCTGGCTCTGCCGCTATCGTTCTGGTCGGGCTGGGAACCGATGGTGCGGGCGGACATCAGCGTGGTGCATGAACGTGAACTGGGTGGTTGGTGGCTGGGAACGACGTCCACCGGAGACTATTTGCCGGTCAGCGTGCTCTCGGTACCTCGGCCCGAGGAGGAGATGGGTCGGGCGTATCTGTCCGGCATGCCGGTGGATCGAGTCAATCGGGTCACACTACCGGCCGGAACGACGGTGTATCAAGTCGAGGACCGTCCATTGGTTTGGACGTACCAGATAGTGGGTGACCAGGCGTTTGTCTTCCGGTTGTACCAATTCGTGTTTCCCGGTTGGACCGCGACCATGGATGGGGTTCCCGTGGCGATTGAACCGGGAATGCCCGAAGGATTTATCACGATCTCGGTGCCGGCCGGCTCACACACGCTGCGGGTCGCATTCAGGGACACGCCGGCACGAACGGTGGGGTGGGTTGTTTCTGGGACGGCGTTGCTGTTGGCGGCCGCGCTCTCGGTAGCGGCCGGCTGGCGCCGCCGGCGGCGCCTGTGCGGCGATAACAGCGAACCGGGCGCAACTCGGGTCGATCATCGGCCGGTGTGCCGAACTCGGGACCTTGTGATTCTCTGCCTGGGGCCGGCGCTCATCCTCACGGCCAGGGTTGTTTCGATCGGCTCCCCGATGGGCCTGTACTACCGTTCGACCGGTCTGACCGCCGAGCCGGCACAACACCCCGTCTTTCACAGGTTGGGGGACTGGTTCGCCCTGTTGGGGTTTGACTCGACAACGCCAAGAGGCGGCCGGGAGACCCGCGTGACGCTGTATTGGAAAGCGTTGACTCCGGTGCCAGACCGGTACCAGGTGTTTGTCCATCTGCGGGACGAGGCGGGCCAGGTGGCTGCGCAATCCGACAAGTTGAACCCGGGAGACTATCCCACCACGCGCTGGCCCACCGATCGATACGTGCGGGATGTACACAGGCTGTCGGTGCCGACCGATCTTGCCGCGGGCCGCTATCGGCTGGCGGTTGGGTTGTGGAACATGGCGGTTGGCAACCGATTGCCGACCTATGACGCGCAGGGCAACGAGCTGGGAGACAGCGTCTTTCTGGCCGAATGGGTGGTGGGGCCGGATGGTATAATCGACGTCCAGTAGGATTGCCGCTGCAAGAGAGGCAGGACGGAACTATGAACAAGCGAGAGCGGTTATTAGCAACCATCGAGGGCCGGGCGGTCGACCGTGTGCCGGTGGCACTGTGGCGCCATTGGCCGGTGGACGACCAGGAGCCGACCGCGCTGGCGTGGTCTACCTTGAGATTTCAGCAGCTGTTCGACTGGGATCTGGTCAAGGTCACCCCGGCCAGCAGCTTTTGCCTGCGCGATTGGGGAGCCATGGATCACTGGCAAGGTCATTACCATGGTACCCGAGAGTATGGGGCGCCGGTGATCGTGAATCCGGACGACTGGGCGCGCCTGCGCCGACTCGACCCCACGCGAGGTGCGCTGGGGGCGCAGCTGGAAGCGTTGCGCCGGATCCGGGCCGGCCTTCCGGCGGACGTACCGGTGATCCAGACGGTCTTTAACCCATTGGCGCAGGCCAAGAATCTGGCGGGCGGCGCACGGCTGTTGGCGCACCTGCGGCAGGCGCCGGAAGCGGTGCAGCCCGGGCTGCGGGTGATTGCGGAGACCACCGAGGCGTTCGTGGCGGCTGCCATGGCAGAGGGCATTGACGGGGTCTTTTTCGCGGTTCAGCATGCGCAGGCGCATCTGCTCTCCGCGGACGAATACGTGAGATTCGGCCGAACCTATGATCTTCCGATCCTAGACCGGGCGCGCAATGGCTGGCTGAATGTCCTTCATCTCCACGGCGAACAGATCTATTTTGACCTCCTAGCCGACTATCCGGTGCAGGTGGTGAACTGGCACGATCAGGAGACCGAGCCCGCTCTGGCGGATGGGTTGCGACGATTTGCGGGGGCGGTCTGCGGCGGGATACGGCAAGAAGAGACGCTGGTACTGGGAGATGCGGCGGCGGTGCGGGCAGCAGTGCGGGCGGCACTCGAGGCGACGGGCGGTCGTCGGCTCATTGTGGGGACCGGCTGCGTCACACCCACCACCGCACCGTTAGGCAACCTCCTGGCAGCCCGAACCGCAGTGGAATCGGCATAGCCATGCGAGTCATCGCCGGCGAGGCCAAAGGGCGTAAGCTCAAGCTGGTTCCGGGTGAAGGGACGCGGCCGATCACCGACCGCGTCAAAGAGAACCTCTTTAACCTCATCCAGTGGGAGGTCCGGTCGAGCCGATTCCTGGACCTGTTTGCCGGAACCGGATCGGTTGGGATAGAAGCGCTGAGTCGGGGTGCGTCGCACGTGGTTTTCTTGGACACGTCCCGCGAGGCGGTGCGGATCATTCGGGAAAATCTGGAGCACTGCCGGTTGCATGCCCGGGCAGAGGTTGTTCGGACGGACGCCTTTATCTACCTGGCGAATGATGCGAGTGAGCCTTTCGATCTCATTTTTGTGGCGCCGCCGCAATACCAGGGTATATGGAGCCGGGCGCTGGCAGCGATCGATCAGAGGCCAACCTGGCTGTCAGCCGAGGGGTTGGCCATCGTCCAGATTCACCCCAAGGAGTATATGGAACTGCCGTTGGCCAACCTGGAGCTGGTGGACCAGCGGGTATACGGCAGCACCAAGTTATGCCTCTACGGGCGGACAGAAAATGGGTAGCGATTGCGTATAGCCACTCCCAGTCGCATTACTTGACCCACAGCAAATGCCAAAGCAAAAACACACCGACCTCATCGGCGAGCTCTCCAACACCGGGCTGGTGACCGGCCAGGATCGGGTGGTGGTTGGTTTCTCCGGTGGGGCTGACTCGCTTACCTTGCTGCACCTCCTGGTGCGGCTTCGCGATCGTCTGGGACTGGAGCTCCACGCGGCGCATTTGAATCACCAGTTGCGGGGTGGGGAGGCAGATGCCGATGCCCAGTCGGCGATTGACACGGCCTGCGGATGGCAAGTCCCATGTACGGTGGGGGTGCGCGATGTACGGTCCCTGGCGCGTGGGTGGAGGGTAGGAATCGAGGCCGCGGCTCGCAGGGCACGGTACGAATTTCTTTGCGGTGTGGCCAAGGAGGTTGGCGCGCTCAAGATCGCGGTTGGGCACACCGCCGACGACCAGGCTGAGACGGTGCTCATGCACGTGCTGCGCGGCGCCGGGCTGAGCGGTTTGGCGGGCATGCGATATCGTGTAGCGGTACCCAGCTGCCAGGATGATCAGGTGGTGCTGGTTCGGCCGCTCCTGCAAGTGTCTCGGCGGCGGATTGAGGCCTATTGTGCCGCGCACGGCCTGGTTCCGCGCACTGACGCCAGCAACCTTGACGAGACGCTGTTTCGCAATCGGGTGCGTCACGAGGTCCTGCCATTCCTGGAGCGGATCCGGCCGGGCGTGTGGCAGAGTCTGGTCCAGCTGGGTGAACTGGCGGCGGCCGACGAGCTGGCGCTGGAGGAATTGTTGGCCCAGCAGTGGGCCGGATTGGTGAACCAGGCGGCCAGGGGCGAGGTGACACTGGACCGGTCAGTGTGGCAGGAGCTTCCGCTCAGCCTCCGACGCCGCGCCCTGCGGCGGGCAGTGTACCTGGCCACGGCCGGAGGCGGACCGCCCGACTTTGGGCAACTGGAGGCGGCCCGACGGCAGTCAGAAACCGGCCAATCCGGAACCGAGGTTCAGTTTGCTGACGGGGCCCGGTTGGAGGTCCGGTATGACCGGCTGGTCTTTACAGCGGTGCCGTGGGGACAGCCGGTCGACTCGCTCGAGTTTCCGCAACTGGAACCCGGTATCGAGCTAGCGGTTCCGGCCCCTCGATGGGACGTTCCGCTCCGCGGATGGGGGGTGCCGGTCCCTGGAGGGGTCGCGCTGCCAAACTCGGGCTGGCGGGTGGAGACGCAAAGATTGTCGGCCGGGGAGCAACTCCTGAGCGACGCCCGACACAATACCGATCGCTGGCAGGCCTACCTGGACGCGGATCAGGCGGGTGAGCCGGTGGTGCTGCGAACCCGCCGGCCGGGGGAGCGCTTTCAGCCGTTGGGCCTGGCTGGACGGAGCATGTTGGTGTCGGATTTCATGGTGAACCAGCGGATTCCCCGCCGGTATCGGGCCGGAATGCCGTTGTTAAGCAACGCGGCCGGGCAAATCCTCTGGATACCCGGATATCGCCTGGCCCACCCGGTGCGGATCACCACCGATACCCGTACCGCGCTGCGAATCAGCCTGCGAAGGCTTTGAGGGCCAGAGGTCCCTGGGGGACCGCCCACGTGGGACGGGGACGCTCACCGGCAAAAAGTGCGCTGAGCACACGGCAATGCCGTGGTCAGAAACGGAGAGGCCACAAGCGTCTTGGGGAAGGGGTGCTTCTCAATTTATGAGTGTAACATAACATATCAAATGTTCGTCGTAAACGCCAGAATGAGGTCTCCCGTACTACCACAGCGCTTATCGGCGGTTTCTGTGTCGACTGGGTCCGTGCGCGCCGGCAATGTTCGGCATTCAACCGATTAGGCAAGTCTGCGTACAGTCAATTCCTGACGGCAGCCGTTGTGCTGTGCCGGTTGAGCTTGCCCCACCGGCAGCGACGTTGCGGGCGTGCGGTGCGGTGGTTGTTGCAACGGATGGCAGGTGCTAACGCCTAGCGTCATAACCCAACTCACCCCCGCCGCCCGAACACACACGGTACCGCTCTGGCGTCCCGCAACCGCCTGTATTTGATTTCCTGGGGCGATGCCGGATGTGGCATTTCGTGGTAGAATAGCGTCAGGCGTATGAAACACGTGGCGATGGCGATCATTCAACACGCGCTGCAGGCCGTTGATCCCAGGGCCGCGGTTCATCGACTCTTGACCCGCGAGGACAATCGGCTGGCGATCGGCCGAGTGTCGTATGATCTGGCCAGCTATCGGCGGGTTCTGGTGTTGGGCGCCGGCAAGGCGAGCGGCGCCATGGCGGCGGCGTTGGAGGAGCTGCTGGACGGGTACCTGGATGTTGGCGCAGTGATTGTCAAGCAGGGGTACCGGGTTCCCACCCAACGCACAGAGCTCTTTGAAGCCGGTCACCCGATTCCCGACCAACGAGGCCTGGAGGCGACGCAAGCCATCATGGCGCTGGCAGCCGATGCCGATGAGGATGACCTGATTTTCTTCCTGGTGTCGGGTGGTTGTTCGGCGTTGCTGGAGGCTCCGGCGCCGTGCTTGACGTTGGACGATCTGGTAGCGGTCAATACCAGGCTGCTTTCTTGCGGCGCCGCCATCACTGAGATCAACACAGTGCGTAAGCATCTTTCGCTGGTCAAGGGCGGCAAACTTGCCCAGTTGGCAGCTCCGGCGACACGGGTTACGCTGGTGCTGTCTGACGTGGTCGGCAGCCCTTTGGGCGTGATTGGATCTGGCCCGACGGTGGCGGACAAAAGCACCCCGGCCGATGCGCTGCGGGTGCTGGACCGATACGGTCTGCTGCGCGAGGTGCCGGCTGCGGTGCTGGATCATCTCCATCGTCCCGACACGGCTGCGCCGGAGTTCGCGTCCCCGGCCCGTGGTTCCATCCACCTGGTCGGTTCCAACGAGCAAGCATCGGCCGCAGCTGCGTCCAAGGCAACTGAGCTGGGTTGGCGCTCGATGGTTCTCTCGACGTTCCTCGAGGGCGAGGCGCGGGAGGTTGGTCGTGTGCTGGCGGCGGTGGGCAAGGAGATCCGTTTTCATGACCGGCCACTCCCCCCACCCGCCTGCGTGGTGTGCGGGGGCGAGACCACGGTGGTAGTGCGAGGTTCCGGCAAAGGCGGCCGGAATCAAGAGCTGGCGCTGGGCGCGGCCTTGGCGTTGGACGGCATGGAAGACGTGGCGGTGGTAGGATTTGCCACCGACGGCACGGATGGACCCACAGACGCGGCCGGCGCCTGGGCTGATGGTACGACCGTCGCCCGGGGGAACGGTTGTGGCCTGGACGCGGCCGGTTGTCTGGCGGAAAACGACAGTTATCGCTATTTTCAGGCGGTGCACGATCTGATCACCACCGGACCCACCTGCACCAATGTGAACGATCTGGCGTTGGTCCTGGTCTGGTAGCGTGGTAGGAGGTTGTCTATTGTGCTAGATTCGCTCTTTTCCCCCGAGTCGGTGGCGGTCATTGGCGCTTCGGCCAATCCGGCCAAGCTGGGCTACAGCGTGCTAGAGAACCTGCTGCAGTACGGATTTGCCGGGCCGGTGTATCCCATCAACCCCAACGAGCCCGAGATACTGGGAGCCAAATGCTACCCGCTGGTGACGGATGTGCCCGGTCCGGTGGAACTGGCCGTCATTGTGGTGCCCAACAAACATGTCGCCGGCGTCATGCGACAGTGTGGCGAAAAGCAAGTCCGGGCGGCGATTGTGATCACTGCCGGCTTTCGCGAAGCAGGTACCGAAGGCCGGCAGATGGAGCGCGAGGTGATTTCCACTGCGCTCGAACACAACATCCGGGTCGTGGGACCCAATTGCCTGGGGGTGATTGACACCCACAGCTCGCTGAACGCGAGTTTTGCAGCGGGAATGCCAGACAAGGGAACCATCTCCTTCATGTCGCAATCGGGTGCGCTCTGCACCGGCATCCTGGACTGGGCAGCGCTGAACGGCCTTGGTTTTGCCAGTTTTGTGAGCCTGGGCAACAAGGGAGACCTGAACGAGACCGACTTCTTGGAGGTCTGGCGCGATGACCCCAAGACTGGGGTCGTGATGGCCTATCTCGAGGGTGTGGTTGACGGGCGCGCCTTTGTGGAGGCTGCCCGCCGTCTGACCAAAGTCAAACCGCTGGTGGTCATCAAGTCTGGCACCACCGCGGCCGGCTCGCGTGCCGTGTCCTCGCACACCGGAACCCTGGCCGGTTCGGACACGGCCTACGAGACGGCATTCAAGCAGGCGGGCATCCTGCGGGCGCGAACCATGTCCGAGCTGTTTGTCTTTTCGACGGCGCTTGCCTACCAGCCCTTGCCCAGCGGTCCCCGGGTGGCGATCATCACCAATGCGGGCGGTCCCGGGATTCTGGCCACCGACGCTTGCGAAAAAGGGGGCCTGACATTGGCCCGATTGGCGCCCGAGACGGTCGAGTACCTGCAACAGGTTCTTCCACCGGCCGCCAACCATTACAATCCCATTGACGTGTTGGGCGATGCGCGGTCGGACCGGTATGCCGACGCGCTGCGGGTGGCCCTCCAGGACCCGAACGTGGACGCAGTGATTGTGCTGTTGACACCGCAGGCCATGACAGAGATCGAGAAAACGGCCGAAACCGTGGTCGAGACTGCGCGCGGAGCCGAAAAACCGGTGCTGGCGAGCTTTATCGGCGCCAAAGAGGTTGCACGCGGAAACCGGATACTGGGCGCCGGACGCATTCCCTATTACTCGTTTCCCGAAGAGGCGGCCGCGGCGTTGCAGGTCATGCTTCAACAGCACGAGTGGATGAACCGGGAGGAAGAAAAGCCCGTGCGCAAGAGCGCGGACCGTGAGCGTGGAGCGCTCACCTTGCTGGCAGCGCAAAAGGCGGGCCGGCTCAAGCTGAACGAAATGGAGGCTCGCCAGGTTGTGGCGGCCTACGGCCTGCCGCTGCCGGCATCCTACCTGGCGTTCAACGCCGATGAAGCGGTCCGGTTCGCCGAAGAGATCGGGTATCCGTTGGTCATGAAGATCATCTCGCCCGACATCCTGCACAAATCGGATATCGGCGGCGTCGTGGTGGGCATTGACACCGAAAGGGGTGTTCGGGAAGCGTACCAGGATATTCTGATGCGGGCTCGGCGGTTCGTGCCCGATGCTGACGTCTGGGGGGTGGCGGTGCAGCAGATGGTGGAGAAAGGCAAGGAGATCATCCTGGGCGTCACCAAGGACCCGACGTTTGGCCACCTGATCATGTTCGGCCTGGGCGGCATCTATGTGGAGGTGCTCAGAGACGTTCAGTTCGGCCTTGCCCCGCTGACGGCCGGCCGGGCGCGCGAAATGATCACGCAATTGCGTTCCTACCCGTTGCTGACGGGAGTGCGCGGCGAGGAAGGGTCGGACATCGAGGCGATGGTGGACTGCCTGCTGCGGGTATCGCAGATGGTGACGGATCTTCCGCAGATAGTGGAATTGGACATCAACCCGCTCTTTGTGTACGAGCAGGGAAAAGGGGTGATGGCCGTGGACGCTCGAATCGTCGTTGATTCGGAATCGGTTTGAGGAGAACAGAATGGCCAAAGTGATCTACCTTGTATCCACAGAAGCCCACTCGGGCAAGAGCGCCCTGGCGCTGCTGTTGGCGTTGACCCTGCGCGAAGAAGGGTTCCGTGTTTCGTACATGAAACCGGTGGGCGCGTCGATCATCCGTTTTGGGGATGGTTACATTGACGAAGATGCCTACGTAGCTTGGAGCATGTTGGGCATCGACGCGCCGTGGGAATACGCGTCGCCCGTCCTCCTGACGGATGAACTGCGGGCGGCATCGCTGACCGGGTGCGTGGAAGGCCTGGAAAAATGCGTGCTCCACGCTCTGCAGCACCTCTCCATTGGCCAGGATCTGGTCGTGATGGAGGGTCTCGGCCGCACGTTTGACGGCGAGGCGATCGGCCTGCCGACCCGACGGGTGGCTGAGCTCACTGATGCCGCCGTGGTGCCGGTGGTGGCCTACCGTCCCGAGCTTGACCTGGACAGCATACTCTACAGCAGGCACATGTATGCGGAGCGGCTGGTGGGTTTCGTCTTGAATGGCGTTCCGCCTCACCTGGTGGAGGCGGTCACCCGCCAGATTGGGCCCTTTGGTGCCCGGCACGGCATTCGGTTGTTGGGCGTGTTTCCGCGGGACAGCGTTCTCCGTTCGATTAGCGTGCGTGACCTGGCGACCGAGCTGGCCGGCGAGGTCCTGTGCGCTCGGGACCAACTGGACACGCTGGTGGAGACATACGCGTTGGGCGCCATGTCGGGCGAGGCGGCTTTTCGTTTCTTCCAAAGAAAACCGAACAAGGCGGTCATCACTGGTGGTGACCGGTCGGACGTGATCATGGCCGCGCTGCGAACTTCGACCAAATGCCTGGTTTTGACCGGGAACCTCAGGCCGGCGGTTCGCGTGCTGAGTGCAGCGGCCGAACAAGGCGTTCCGCTGATCTTGGTTAAGGATGACACGCTTACCGTTACCGAACGGGTGGAGCGCGCCATTGGACATGTTCGGCTCAGCAGCCCGCTTCAGGTTGCTCGGCTGAAAGAGACGCGGGCGGATTATATTCCCCTGATGCAGGCAATCAAGGAGGCGCTTGCCCTGGAGGGACCCGCTGCAGGTTAGGAGATCCGAGCCAGGTAGACCGGATGGATTCTGAGTGCGTTCAGAACGAACAGCGTCACAGTGTTTGAAGGAGGAATCAGATGATGCAAGAGCAAACAGCCAAGAGACGGGTCGCGGTAGTCACCGATAGCACGGCGTACCTGCCTCCACATATGGTCAACCAATACGCTATCGAGGTGGTGCCTCTGTGTCTGATGATGGGGGATCAGACCTGGTTGGACGGCGTCGAAATCGACCCGCCCGGATTTTACGGGCTTCTCAAGAACTCGTCGCTCTTTCCGAGCACTTCGCAACCCAATGTGGCTGCTTTTGACGAGGTCTACAAACGCCTGAGCCAGCAAGTGGAAGGCATTGTCTCGATTCACATCTCGAACGAGTTGAGCGGCACCATCCAATCGGCCAGGGGAGCGGCGGCCAATCTGCCAGACGTGCCTATCGAGATCGTGGACTCGCGGGGGACCTCGATGACCCTCGGTTTCCCGGTGTTGGTCGCCGCCAAGGCCGCCGCAGCGGGTGCCGACCTGCCGACGGTGGCCGGCCTGGCCCAAGCGGCGACCGAAAGAACTCACATCTATTTCGTGGTGGATACGCTGGAATTTCTGCACCGGGGCGGCCGCATTGGTGCAGCTGCCAAGTTGCTGGGCTCGGCACTGAACCTAAAGCCCATTTTGGAGATCCGTGACGGCGTGGTGCAGCCAGTGACCAAAGTGCGAACCCGCGGAAAGGCGCTGGCCAGGGTGTACGACTTGCTGGAAGAGCAACTGCCCCCGGACGCCCGTTACCAGTTGGCGGTGGTCAACGTGGACGCGGTGCCAGGCGCGATGCAGGTCCGCGATGACCTGGCGGCGCGTTTCCGGCCCACCGAGGAGATCATGTTGACCGAATGCAGCCCGGTCATTGGGGCGCACACCGGTCCGGGCACCATCGGGGTCGCTTATTTCCTGGAATGATCCCGGCGCGACAGGGACCGGTCGGCCTGATCCGGTCATAGACAGGATTGGTTTTCTGGAGCCGAGGGCGTGTTAAAGACCAAGATCGTCTGTACGATAGGGCCTTCGAGCCGCGAACCGGACACGCTTCGCGCGTTGATCGAGGCCGGGATGAACGTGGCGCGGCTGAACTTTTCGCACGGCGACCAACTGGTGCACGGCGAGAACATCCATCGAATTCGCTCGGCATCGGCCGAGTTGAACGTGCCGGTGGCCATTCTGGTGGACCTGCAGGGGCCCAAGCTCCGCATAGGCCAACTGCCGTCGGAAGGGCACTTACTGACGCCGGGTCAGGAGATCAGGCTGGTCGGCGACGTGGAGCCGGGCCGTCTGGCGGAACAGCGCGGGGCTAAAGCAGAAATCCCGCTGCAGTACGCCGGTATGCCGGGAAAGGTGCACCCGGGCGACCGCATCCTGATCGACGATGGTCTGTTGGAGCTGGTGGTTTTGGAGACCAGCCCGACGGACATTGTGTGCCGCGTGGTGGCGGGCGGATTGCTGCTCTCTAACAAGGGCATTAATCTTCCCAATGCCGCTCTGACCATTCCGGCCATCACGGAAAAGGATTGGGATGACCTGGCGTTCGCGCTGGCGGCCGGAGCCGACTGGATCGCCCTGTCATTTGTCCGGTCGGAAAAAGAGGTTGAGACGCTCAAGCAGCGCATCGCCGAGCTCTGTGACTTTGGCCGGCCGGTCCCGGTGATGGCCAAGATTGAAAAACCAGAGGCGATCGACAGCATTGATGCCATCATCGCTGCGTCAGACGGAATCATGGTTGCGCGGGGCGACCTGGGCATAGAAACAGCACCCGAAAAGGTGCCAATGGTTCAAAAGATGATCATTGAAAAATGCAACCAGGCCGGGGTGCCCGTGGTCACCGCGACCCAGATGCTGGATTCAATGATTCGCAATCCCCGCCCCACCCGCGCCGAAGCTTCCGATGTGGCCAACGCCATTCTGGACGGGACCGATGCGGTGATGCTTTCGGGCGAGACCGCTGCCGGCCTGTACCCGCTGGAGTCGGTGCGCACCATGGTCAGCATTGCGCGGGAGGTCGAGGCCAGCCACCGAGGCGAGTGGGTTCCGCCAGATCGTCTCCGACGATCGGTAACCTCGGTCACGGATGCCGTCAGCCATGCGACCTGCGAGACGGCGCATGACCTGAGGGCAGCCGCCATTGTCACGGCGACGGCTTCCGGCCGGACTGCAACGGCGGTGGCGCGCTATAGACCAGCCTGTCCGGTGATCGCCGTCACGCCCAGCCCGATGGTGCAGCGTCGGCTTCTGATGGTGCGCGGTGTCTGGCCCCTGCTGGGAAAGCGCGCACTGAGCACCGATGCGATGCTGGACGGAGCTATTGAGGTTTGTATTGAGAGCGGTCAAATCCGGCGGGGTGACACCGTGGTGATTACCGCGGGAATTTCTCCGAACATGCCCGGCTCTACCGATCTCATGAAGGTGGAAACCGTACCCGTGATTGTGGCGGAAGGACTGGGCGTGCTGGACCGCACGGTCAAAGGCCGGGTCCGGCGGATTGACCGGGTTGGCGACCTTGGACCCGAGGAGGTTGGTCCGCAAGATGTGCTGGTAATAGCTCAGAGTGACCGGTCTCTCATTCCCTACATCCAGCGCGCGGCCGGGCTGATCAGCGCAGAGGGAGGCCCGGGTTGCCATGCGCAGACGCTGGCGCTAGAGCTGGGAATCCCGGCAGTGGTGGGTGTGGGCGATGCCATCGCGCACCTTATCAACGGCATGGAAGTCACCATGGATACGGCGCGCGGTCGGGTGTATGCCAGCCAGGTTACTGAGCCGGCCGAATGTGGCCGGTGGGATTGAGCCGGCCCGTGGAGCATCTCTGAACCGCATTGAAACAGAAAGGCAAGTTGGAATGACAGCTATTGATCAGGTTTTCGGGCGCGAGATATTGGACTCGCGGGGCAACCCCACGGTGTGGGTACAGGTGGTGCTCGAGTCAGGCGGGTTTGGGGTAGCCGCTGTGCCTTCCGGGGCCTCGACGGGCGCGCATGAAGCACTCGAACTCCGGGATGGCGATGCCAGCCGTTACGCCGGAAAGGGCGTCCTGCAGGCTGTCGCCAATGTGAACGGACCGATTGCCGCCGAGCTGCGAGGCATGGACGCTCGGGATCAGGTGGCCATCGACCGAACGCTGATTGAAGCGGACGGAACGCAGAACAAGAGCAAGTTTGGCGCGAACGCCATCCTGGGAGTCTCGTTGGCGGTGGCCAAGGCGGCGGCCGACGAGGCGAACCTGCCGTTCTACCAGTACCTGGGCGGCGTGTTTGGCGTCACATTGCCGGTGCCCATGATGAACATCCTGAATGGGGGCAAGCACGCAGAAGACTCGACTGACCTGCAAGAGTTCATGGTCATGCCGGTCGGAGCGCCCAGCTTTGCCGAGGCTTTGCGATGGTGCGCCGAGGTCTATCAGGCGCTGAAAAAGGTCCTGAAGGGGCGGGGTCTTGGGACCGGCATTGGGGATGAGGGTGGCTTTGCGCCGTCGCTGGGCTCCAACGAGGCAGCGGTTGAGGTGATCCTGGAGGCAATACAGCGGGCGGGGTATCGTCCGGGTGACGACTTCTACCTGGCGCTCGACCCGGCCGCCAGCGAGCTCTATGATGCCGGCCGCGGCGTCTACGTCCTGGCCAAGGAGGGACGCGAGCTGACCGGCCCGCAGATGGTCGATTTCTACGCCCGATGGGTGGAAAAGTACCCCATCATCTCCATCGAGGATGGATTGGCAGAAGATGACTGGGAGAGTTTTGCCCTGATGACCCAACTGCTGGGCGATCGCGTGCAGATCATGGGCGATGATCTGTTGGTGACGAATGTATTGCGACTCCAAAAAGGCATCCAGATGCGGGCGGCCAACTCGATTCTCATCAAACTGAACCAGATTGGCACCCTCACCGAGACGCTTGCGGCCATCGAAATGGCCAAGCGCGCCGGCTGGACCGCGGTCATCTCGCACCGCTCGGGCGAAACCGAGGACACCACCATCGCCGACCTGGCGGTCGCCACCAATTCAGGCCAGATCAAGACGGGAGCGCCCTGCCGCTCCGACCGGGTGGCCAAGTACAATCGGCTGATGGAAATTGAGCTGGAGTTGGGCAAGGCGGCGTCCTACGCCGGCAGGACGGCCTTTTACAACCTGAGGTGATGCATTGGTCAGGTGGCTAACCGGCCGCGACCACTTGTGGTTCACGGCCGGCCATCTATCTGGTTTCTGAGTTGCGCCAATCCGGACGGCCAGAATGAACAACGCTGATCATTTTGTGGGGATCGACCTGGGGGGCACCAAGATTCTGACGGCCCTGGTCAATCGAGCCGGCCAGATCGTTGCCGAGGACTATAGGAAAACGCGGGCGAAGAGGGGGTTGGATTCTGTCCTGGACCGCATTGTGGAGTCGGTCGGCGCCGTCTATGAGGCCGCTCAGATCGATCCGACAGCGGCGGCCCGCTGGGTTCGGGCCGTGGGCATTGGCGCACCTGGACCGGTTGAATCCGAGGCGGGCATCCTGACCTCACCGCCCAATCTTCCGGGGTGGCAGCAGGTACCCCTGCGGGCGCTCATGGAGGACCGATTGGGGTTGCCGACGGTGCTGGACAACGATGCCAACGCGGCTGCGCTGGGAGAATTCCGTTTTGGAGCGGGTCGCGGCAGCCAACAGATGCTGTATGTCACAGTGAGCACCGGGATCGGAGCCGGCTTTGTGCTCAACGGCGCGCTGTACCGGGGCGTCGACGGCGCCGCCGGTGAGGTGGGGCACATGACCATCGTGCCAGGCGGCCCCTACTGCGGCTGCGGTAACCAGGGGTGCCTGGAAGCGGTATCGTCGGGGACAGCCATTGCGCGCCAGGGCCGGGAGGTGCTGGCGCGTGATGCCAGCCGCACTCTGGCCGAGATGGCGGCCGGTGACCCCGAGTCGGTCACTGCGGAGATGGTGGCGGAAGCTGCTCGAAGCGCTGACCGTGAAGCCGGGCGCATCATCGCGGAGGCCATGGACTATTTGGGCATTGGCATAGCCAATCTGGTCAACATCTTCAATCCGGATCTGGTGGTGATTGGAGGCGGGCTCACCAAGATGGGCGCGGCGCTCTTTGACCCGGTCCGGAGCGGTATCCGGCGGCGGTCAGTTCCGGTTGCCGCCCAACGGGTCCAGGTCGTGTTGGCCGAGCTAGGTGATCGGGTAGGAGTCATCGGTGCGGCGGCTATCGCCATGGAGGCGTCGGCCGCTGTCGGTCAGATGGGAGAGTGAGATGATTGACAAAGGACCCCTCAAAGATACGCTGATCTTCAGCGGCTCGGCGCATCCTGTCCTGGCCAGAGAGATTGCCAGCTACCTGGGGATGGAGTTGAGCCCTACCACACTGAGCAAATTCTCCAACGATAACGTCCACGCGCACCTGGGCGTCAGCGTGAGGGCAAAGGACGTCTTCATCGTCCAACCGCTCTCTCCTCCGTGCAGCGATCACCTGGTGGAGCTCATGTTGATGCTGGACATCGCGCGGAGCGCCGGAGCGCGCGTGGTGCATGCGGTGATTCCCTACTATTCGTACGCCCGGTCGGACAAAAAGGACGCTCCGCGGGTCTCGATAGCCGCGCGACTGATTGCCGATCTGCTGGTGACCGCCGGCGCTAATCACATCGTGACCATGACGCTCCATTCGTCTCAGGTGCACGGGTTCTTTAGCGTGCCCACCGATCACCTGACGGCGCACTCGGTGTTTGTGAACTATTTGCGGCAGCAGGACCTGAGCAACTGTGTGGTTGTTTCGCCAGATATTGGCCATGCGAAACGGGCTGGCAAGGTGGCGCGGGCGTTGGGATTGCCGGTGGCGGCGGCCGAAAAGCTGCGCCGCACCGACGACTCGGTGGCCGTGGCCGGCATTATGGGGCACGTGCGCGGGAAAAGGGTCATTCTGGTGGACGACGAGATTGCCACCGGTGGTTCGATCATCGGGACAATTGACCATCTGCGGCGCGAATCCGTCTCCCGGGTGACGGTGATGGTCACCCACGGCCTATTTACGGGGCCGGCGATTGAGCGGCTCAACACGGTAAAAGAGATCGACGAGATTGTGGTGACCAACACGGTGCCGCTGCCGCCCGAACGGCGGCCGGCAAAACTCAAGGTGCTGTCAGTGGCACACATCTTTGGTGAGGTGATCCGTCACCATGTACTGGGGGAGTCGATTGGGTCGCTGTTCGAGTTCTGGCCGACAGATTGAGCAGCGGGCGGGTCGGGCGTCGCTCAACCAGGTTGCGACGCCAGCCACCGCCGCAGCATGTCGAACGCATTGGTGCATGCCCAGGTCACCGCGTACTCGGGCGGACCGCTGTATTCGCGGATGCGTGCCTTGCTCACGCCGGCCGCGCTGAGGGCGAAAGCGAGAACCGGCCGGCCCGATGACGTAGGCTCCGCCACCACCGCCAGACCCACATCCGCTCGGCCGGCTGTCCGGACTGCGTCGGCGGCAAGCTGCGCCCGCTCCTGCAAAACGTCACCGACGCTCGCGGTCAAACCCAGTTCGGAGCTCAGGCTGCTCCAGTCTGGATGGTGAACCCCCAGGCCCAGCCGTCCGGCCGCGCCCGGGACGATGGTCCACCGTTGCGCGGCAAGGCCCTGGGTGCCGGCCTCGGCGATGGAGAGCGTCCAATCCAGATGTTCGACGCACTTGACGACGATCTTTTCGACCGTCTCCTCCCCGGTGCCGAATACGTTCTCGCCCAAGAGGCTGCGCACCTCACCTTCCAGTCGGCCGATCATCTCGGTGGCCTCATCAGCCGTACGGGCTTTGGCCGTGATGCGTATGTCGGTCTGGCCCGCATGCGCCGCCAACCCCACCGTCGGGTTGGCCAGTCGCTCCAGGTGGCTGATGGCGGCATCGATCTGGCTTTCGCCAATGCCGGCCGTGCGCAGCACCCGGGTGGTGATCACCCAGTCCTCATCCATCTTCGCGCGCAGGTAAGGAATCACCTGGTGTTCCAAAACGTGGGTCATCTCCTTTGGCACACCGGGAAGGCTGATGACCGTGCTCAGATCAGTTTCCACCGCAAAACACGGCGCGGTGCCAACTGGGTTCTCCAGCACCGTGGAACCGGCGGGCACCAACGCCTGTTGCCGGTTGTTGGGGCTCATTGCCACGCCCCACCGGCGGAAGCGGTCGCCAAGCTGCTCCAGCAGGTCGAGTCTGAGCTCGAGCGGCCGTCCGGTGGCCGCTGCCACTGCCTGCCGGGTGACATCGTCAACCGTCGGGCCCAGGCCGCCGGTCGTGATGACCACATCGGCCCGGTGCATTGCCGTTTGGATCACGGCGGCGGTGCGCTGCTGGTTGTCGCCTACGGTTGTGTGGTAGAATACATCGACGCCAATGTCGCGCAGAGCCCGGGAAATGTGGGCCGAGTTCGTATTGACCGTGTCGCCCAACAAAAGTTCGGTGCCAATGGCAATGATTTCGGCTCTCATAGTGCATCCTCGCTCCCGATCGCGCAATTCTAACATGGGGGTCATCGCCCAGCAACGGCGCTCGGCATGCGCCGCGGGGCACAGCTAACAACAAGGAGGCGATCGGTATGCATGTTGGCATGCTGACGGATGTGTACAAGCCGGTGGTGAACGGGATCACCAATGCGATCTCGCTGTGCAAACGCGAGATGGAAGCGGCCGGCCATCAAGTAACCGTATTCACATTTGGACCACAGGAGGATACCGATCACGAGTCCGGCGTCATTCGCTCGTCTGCCATCCCGATAGCCGACACCGGTTACTCTCTTGGCCTGCTTTATTCGCGCGAGGCACGAGAAAGCCTGCGCCGGATGGACGTGCTGCATGCCCATCACCCGTTCCTGAGTGGCCGCATGGCGACGCGCTATGGGCATCAGCTGAACCTGCCGGTTTTGTTCACCAACCACACGCGGTATGACCTCTATGCGAAAACCTACCTACCCATCTTGCCGCCGGCGCTGACCCACGGTGTGCTGGAGGCCTTTATGCCGGCCTTTGCGGCTTTGTGCGACCTGGTCATCGCCCCTTCCGAGGGGGTCGAGCACGTCTTGCGCGAACTTGGCGTTAACCAGGAGATCGTGGTGATCCCCAACGGGATAGATCTGCAGCGCTTTGATGAACCGTTGGCAACGGTGCCGCGGTCACGGTTTGGGATACCTGATGACGCGTTGGTGGTGGTGTATTGCGGCCGACTGGCGGCCGAAAAGAACCTCGAGTTCCTGCTCAAGGCCTTTCGCGGCGTCGCGCAGGCTGTGCCGGATGCTTACCTTCTGATTGTCGGGTCGGGTCCGTTGGAAGAGCATCTGCATCTGGTCGTATCGCAGTTGCAACGGGTGGTATTTGCGGGCGCTGTGTCCTATCAGGATGTACCCGCTCACCTGGGTTTGGGTGACCTCTTTGCGACGGCGTCGATGACGGAAGTGCATCCGCTTTCGGTGATAGAAGCAACGGCGGCTGGATTGCCGGTCCTGGCGATTGAATCGCCCGGCATTGACGAAATTGTGCGAGACGGCGTAGACGGCCTGCTGGTGGATGATGACCTACCCACCTACACCGCCATGATGGTCCGGCTGTTGATGGAGCCTGATCGGCGCGCTGCCATGGCGGTGGCAGCCAGGGAGCGCAGCCGGCAGTTCGACGTTCGCCACACAGTGGCGTTGCTCTTGGAGCAGTACGAACGACTCGCGGCCGAGTTCCGCCATCGCCCGCCAAAAGAGACGCTATGGGCCGCCATGGCCCGCGAGGTGCAGCAGGTGTTTGGTGACCTCTGAACGACGACTGCTCGGACGGCGTGGCGAGTTGCCGGCGGAGGCGCAGCTCCGGGCGTCTGGTTGCCGCATCGTTGAGCGCAATTATCGGTGCGCTGAGGGGGAGATGGACGTGGTGACCACTCGTGACGCGGTTTGGGTGTTTGTCCAAGTCCGGACACGGCGGGGCTCGCGATGCGGCCGGCCGGAGGAGAGCATTGATCAGGCCAAAGCCGATCGTCTGATACGAATCGGCCAGAGTTACCTGCAGGACCACGCTATTGAAGGTGTGGACTGGCGGGTGGATCTGGTGGCGGTGGAGATGGACGCGACAGGTCGGTTATTGCGGGTTGAACAGCTCGAGAGTGCCGTCGGTGGCTGGTGAGGGCGTTCCGGACCCACCATTGGTGGTCATAGTCGGACCGACGGCCGTCGGCAAAACGACGCTGTCCATTGAACTGGCGGTCGCGTTGGGCGGCGAAGTGGTTTCGGCCGATTCGCGACTGGTATACCGTGGGATGGACATCGGCACCGCCAAGCCAACGGTAGAGGAGCGGTCACGCGTGCCGCACCACCTGATTGACATAGCCGATCCGGACCAGGTGGTCAGCGTAGCACAGTACCAGCAGTCGGCCTACCAGGCGATCGACAGCATTCATCAAAGGGGCCGGATACCGTTCCTGGTCGGCGGGAGCGGGCAATATGTCCGGTCGGTCGTCCAGGGGTGGAAGGTGCCTCCGGTGGTGGCCAACCCGGGGCTGCGTTCCGAGTTGGAGGCACAGGCCAGGCAGCATGGGGCCGACAGCCTTCACGCCCAGTTGGTCCGTCTGGACCCGACCGGCGCGGCACGGATTGACGCGCGCAACGTCCGCCGGGTGGTACGGGCACTGGAGGTGTTCATGACCACCGGCCGGTCGGTCGGCGCCCAGACGAAGAGCCCACCACCCTACCGTCTCTATCAGGTCGGATTTATCCGAGCGCGACCGGCGTTGTATGCCCGCATCGACGAGCGTATCGATTCCATGCTTCGGAACGGCCTGGTGGATGAGGTGCGCGGGCTCTTGGACGCGGGTTATGGGCTGGAACTGCCTTCTATGTCGGGCCTTGGATACCGGCAGATCGGATGGTACCTGACGAGCAAGTGGACGCTGGACGAGGCGGTGAGCGGCATGCGACGGGGGACGCGCCGTTTTGCCCGGCAACAATCCACGTGGTTCCGAGCTGACGACCCTGGGATCCGTTGGTTTGACCTGGCTTGCGACGATGCCGCCGGCGTATTGCGGTCGGTCTCGCGGTTTCTGGACTTGATGCCGTTGTGAAGGGAAAAGTCGCTTAGTTGAGGACGGAAATTCAACCCGGGTAGCATTTGACCCTTGATGACAACTGCATCCCGGGATATGATACGGGTATTGGCCGCTTGTCAGTTTGAATCAGGAGGTGGAGCATGTTGGTTGGTGAACGTATGTCTCGACACCCGATCACGGTGGAACCCAAGACATCCGTGGTCGAGGCGTTGAACTTGATACGTAACGAAAAGGTCCGGCGCCTTCCGGTCCTTTCCAAGGACGGCAGCCTGATCGGTATCGTGTCGGAGAAGGATCTTCTCTACGCATCACCCTCGCCGGCGACCAGCCTGTCGGTGTGGGAGATCAATTACCTTCTGTCCAAGCTGACCGTGGCCGAAGTCATGAAACGAGAAGTCATCACGGTTGGTGAGAATGAAGTCCTGGAAGTGGCAGCCCGCATCATGGCGGACAAGCGGATCGGGAGCCTTCCCGTGATGCGCGGCAACCAGTTGGTCGGCATCATCACAGAGACCGATCTGTTCAAGGTCTTTGTTGAGCTGTTCAGCGCCCGGAGCAAAGGGGTGCGGATTTCAGCTTTGATCCCGGCGGTTAAAGGAGAACTGGCCCGAATAACCGGTGCGGTCGCCGGCCGGGGCGGCAACATCCTGGCGATGGGCACGTTCCTCGGCGAAGACCCCACCAATGCCAGGATCACCATGAAGGTGGACGGCGTGCCAATGGCGGAACTGGTGGAGCTGATTACGCCCCTCGTGCAAAAGATGCTGGACGTGCGCGAGGTCTGATCCTATCAGACGAGCGTGACCCGGCCCATCCGGCTCACGTTGTATCCCGGCATACCGCGCACGGCCGTCCTGAACCGCTCGTCGCTCAGCAGTTCGAGGAGCGGCTGCAAAAGGTGACTATCGAAATGCTGGAGCGGTATCACCAGGTCATACTGCTCCAACGCCAGCTGGACAAAGTCCAGGCCCAAAGCGCTGGCGGCTGCTCTGATCCCGAGGCCGAAATCGGCCGCCCCGGCGGCAACCGCGGCCGCCACGGCCAGGTGAGTGAACTCTTGTCGTCGGTAACCGGTGACCGATTCCGGTGAGATTCCGCGGCGGCCGAGTTCATAGTCCAACAGCAGCCGAGTCCCTGCGCCGCGCTGCCGATTGACAAAACGTATCTCCTCACGCCGCAGGTCATCCCAGCCCCAAATTCCCTGCGGGTTACCGGGTGGAACCAGGAAACCCTGGTCTCGTTCCACCAAAGTCACCAACCGGACCTCCTGGTTAGGCAGGTACCGTCTCACATAGCTGAGGTTGTACTCGCCGCTATCCGGGTCCAGGAGATGAGAACCTGCCAGGTGCGCTTCGCCGCGGCTCAGCGCCACCAAACCGCCCAGGCTGCCCACGTGGGCGCTGGAAAGACGGCTCCCCGGGGCTCGCTCAGCTACGTGTTGAGCCAACAGGTCCAGCGTGAGGTCGTGGCTCCCGATGGCAACGATGGTGTTTTCGATGGTATGCGGCGCCCGGTACAGCCGGACCCGGACGCGCTCGCCTGCCGCAAGCCCCTCCACAAACCGCGGAATCGTGACCGTGCCGTCGGCTCTAACCAGCGTGCTGATGGTACCCGCGCCCCGGCTCAGCGGGGTGGCAACGACCCGGTCGCCCACCTTCCCAACGCTCACCCGGAGGAATTCGTCGTCGCCCACAGATGAATGCACCTGACGGGTCATGACGGCCTCGATCTCGGGCAACCCGGCCGGCGGTCGGCCCTGCCATCGGTCCAGCAGGGGCTGCACCAGCATTTCTCCGGTGAGGGCAGCGCTCACGGGATACCCGGGGACTCCGATGATCGGAATTTCATCCGTCGGCGGCTGGCTGCCTTCTCCTCCCGTGGACCGTGCCCGCCGTACGGTCCCCAGAATGACCGGGTGTCCGGGCCGGACGGCAATCCCATGGACCAGGAGCTGCCCGACGTCGGCGACCACGGATGCGGTATAGTCCTCGGTTCCCGCGCTGGACCCGGCGTTCACCAGCACCAGATGGTGGTCTTGGGCTGCCTCCAGCACGGCCGATCGTATTGCAGCGAACTCGTCAGGAACCGGCTGCCAACGGGTGGCAGCGCCACCCCATTGGGTGATCTGGGCCCCCAGCACGATGCTGTTGAACTCGATGATCTCGCCCGGCTTGAGGGACCGGGCGTCGGTCACGCTGACAAGTTCCGTGCCGGTGGGAATGATCGCTACCCGCGGCCGCTCTCGCACCAGGACCTGCGTGTGCCCAGATCCGACAATGGCCCCGAGATCGACCGGCCGCAAGGTGTGATTGGCGGGCAGAACCAGCTCGGTCGCGACCATATCCTCGCCCATGGGCCGAACGTGCTCCCACGGCGCCACCGCTGCCCGGATCTCGATGGCTTTTCCGGCGGTCGATCCTCCCAGGACCGGCATTCCCTCGCCGTCCAACAATTGGGTGTGTTCCACCATGATGACGGCATCCGCCCACAATGGCAGTGGATGGCCGGTGTTGACCGGAAAGGCGCACCGCTCACGGGCTTCCTCCGCCTGGCCGGCGCCGGTCAGGCGGAGGACGACGGGCCTGGTCTCGGTTGCCCCGGCTGTGTCGGCAGCCCGAACCGCATAGCCGTCCATGGCGCTGGCGTGGTAGTGCGGGGCCGACAAGCGTGCCCAGATGGGTTGCGCGGTGACCCGCCCGGCTGCCTCTGGCACCGAGACCCACTCGCCTGGAAGCGGTGACCATTTTCCGGCCGCCTGCAGAGCTCCCACAAATCGCGCCCAGGCATCGGCCAGGGGCACGTCGTGAAGGTACAGGTCTCGCGCTTTCTTCATGTAGATGACTCCTGGCCTCCGCTTGCGCCGGCGCTGCGCATCCGGTCAGCGGAAATACCGCACGGTGACCCAGTCGCCGGCAGTCACGCCGCCTGCGTCCAGCGGGATCACAAAGGTGCCATCCGCCCGCACCAACGTGTGAATGAGATTGCTCTTGCCGAAAACGGGCTCGGCCCACAACTCGCCGTCACGACTCACGATTCGGGCTGCTATGTGGTCCTCGCGACCCGGCATCGCCGCCACGTTCCGGGTGACACGGGCCTGGACCTGACGTGGTTGTGGCGGGTTTTGGCAACCCAGCAGATGATGGATGGTGGGCACAACCAGGAGGTTGAACAGATTCATAGCGCTCACCGGGTTGCCCGGAAGTCCAAAAACCGGCTTGTCGTTCACCGCGGCGCCGATGGTGGGCTTGCCCGGCCTGACCGCCACGCCGTGAAACAGGATTCCCGGCTCTCCCAGGCCGGCTATTACCCGAGCCGTCATGTCGCGCACGCTGACGGAGGATCCCGCCGACAGCACCAGGACATCAGCCAGCGCGAGTGCCGCCGCGGCCGCATGCTGCAACGCCTCCCACTGGTCGGCAACGATCCCCAGTACGTCAGGCGAGCCGCCTGCGCGGAGGGTCAGCGCGGCGCAGGTATGGCTGTTGATGTCCCGGATCTGCCCAGGTTGGAGCTTGCGCTGTGACGGAGAGACTAGCTCGTCCCCCGTCGAAAGCAGCGCGACTCGCGGTCTGGTCACCACCGGTATCTCTGCCAGGCCAAACGCGAGCAACGCGCCGATGTCCTGCGGTCGCAGCCAATGCCCGGAGGGCAGAATCTGCCCGCCTTTCGCCATGTCCTCTCCCACCTGGATCACATTCTCGCCGAGGGCCACCGATTTCAGCACCTCCACCTCGGCATCGCCCAGGGGCTGGGTATCCTCGATGGGAACCACCGCGTCGGCCGCCTCCGGCAGGTGACCCCCGGTATGGATCACGGCAGCCTCGCCCGGACGCAGGTCAACGGTGGCCGATTGGCCCATCAGAACCTCACCAACGATGGAGAGCATGGCCGGGAGCGAAGCGCTGGCGCCATGCGTGTCGGCCGACCGGACCGCGAATCCGTCCATGGTACCGCGTCGAAAGAAGGGCAAGGGGTGCGGCGCCATCACCGGCGCGGCGGTAACCCGATCCAGAGCCTCGCTGGTGGGCACCAGTTCGCCGGCGCCGAGCGGATTCACGTGTCGGAGCATCAGCTCCAAGGCCTCGGCCGGCGGACGCACGTTGTGAAAGATGCTCATTCGCCCGGTCTTGAGGTGTGGATGCAGCTCGCTAGCGGTTCTGAATCGACCAGTCAAAACCTATCTCGCGGTCGTCCCAAGGGATGCGTTCCTCGTCCGGGTCAGCCCGGTTGTAGGAGCGGGTCACATGATAAAAGAGGATGACCGGTTTAGTGCCGAGAACCTGGTACCCGTGCGCCACACCGATCGGAATGAGGATCAAAACCGGGCTATCCTCACCGGCATAGATGACCTGGGTCTGCCGGTAGGTCGGCGAATCAAGCCGAACGTCGTGCAGGACCACGCGTGCCATTCCATCGGCCACGTACCAGAGATCTTGCTGGTGGCGGTGCCAATGAAAGGCCTTGACCACTCCGGGGTATGTCTTGGTAACCGACGTCTGACCAAAGCGGCTCAGCAGCCCATCGTCATCTCGCAACACCTCGCGAAAAAAGCCTCGATCATCCGAGTGCGTCACCAGCTGTTTGATCACAACGTCGTGTATCGTGCCCATCTATTGCCACCCATTTTTCGTGCCGTGATCGATACGGTGGCCCAGAGTGTATCCACCGTCCACAACGATTACCTGACCGCGGATCATGGTCGCCTCGGGAGTGCAAAGAAACGCCACTACGTTGGCAACGTCGTCTGGCGTCACCAACCGGCCGGCCGGGGTCTCGGCAGTCACACGGTTGACTGTTTCGTCCAGGTCCTGCACCAGATCGCGAAAGTGTAGCAACGCCTCAGTAGCTGCCATGCCGGGTGAGACGGCGTTCACGGATATGTGGTGGACAGCCAATTCAACCGCCAGGTAGCGCGTCAACGCCTCCAGCGCGGCCTTGGACGCGCCGACCACCACATAGTCCGGCAGCACCCGCTGGGAACCCATGCTGGTGACATTGACGATGCAGCCACCGCCGTTCCTGGTCATCAGGGGCACGGCATGCTGGGCCCCAAAAAGGGCCGAGCGAGCATTGATGTTAAAGGTCCATTCCCAACCGCGCGGCTTTTGCTCCATGACAGGGCGGTTGTAGCCCGAAGCGGCGTTATTCACCAATACATCCAGCCGGCCGTATTCCTGATCGGTGGCGGAAAACAGCGCCGCCAGCTGGTCCAACTCGCCCACATTGGCCTTGAAGACCAGCGCGTGTCGACCCAACCGGCGTACCTCATCGGCCGTCTCATCAGCCGCGGTCCTGTGCCGCAGATAGTTGATGACCAGATGATAACCGTCGCGAGCCAATCGCAAAGCGATTGCCCGGCCGATTCCTCGTCCCGAGCCGGTCACCAGTGCTACACGATCCACGGAATCCATGAGTGCCCAGTCCAGCGTGGCAGCCATTCTAACCAGCGCCGGACAGGCTGTCAAGCACCCCGCACACCTGAGCTGGGGGGGTCTTGCGCAAAGTGGTCATGGTAAAGCCGTTCCAGGTGGCCTCACAAAGCAATGCCACCCGGTGACCCGACAGCATGGAAATTGAAGCGTTCACCAAGGTCAAGACTGCGATCCTGGGCTCTTCCGGATGCCTGCAGAGGGCTCGGACGCATCGGTGCCGTCGGCCACCCCTACGCGACAAATCTCTATGGCGTAGCCATATTGTGATTGGCAGCCAGCGTCCTATGCGGTATAATCGCTGCCTGGCGATAGGTCGGCCAGGTGGACGGGCCGGCCGATATCTGACTGAGATAATCAATGGAGATCGTCTGGTACGGACTCAGCAGTTTTAGGATCACTGAGCGCGGCCGCTCTTCGGTGGTAACTGACCCCTACCCCGATGACAATGGGTACGTGCATCCGCGCCCGAAAGGCGACGTGGTCACGGTGAGCTGCAGTGACCCGATGCGAAACTATGTGAGGGCGGTGCGCAGCAGTTCGCGCGTGCTGGACGGGCCGGGCGAGTACGAGATCGGCGGCGTGTTCATCACCGGCGTGGCGGTGTTCCGGCCGGTGCGCGGTGATCGGGTCAGCCCTCGCAATACGATTTTCGTATTTGAGATCGACGACGTTACCGTGTGTCATCTGGGCGCGCTGGATCATGTTCCGGGGCAGTCACAGATGGAAGCATTGGGCGCCGTCAATGTGCTGCTGACCCCGGTCGGCGGAAAGGACCTGATCACGGCAGATCAGGCTACCGAGGTCATCTCCATGTTGGAGCCGAACATCATCATCCCGATGCATTACCAGGTATCGGGAACCAAACTGCGGTTGCCCCGCGTGGAAACCTTTATGAAAGAGATGGGTGTGGAGCAGGTCCATCCGGTGGACAGCCTCAAGGTGACCAAGTCGAGCTTGCCGGGCGAGACCCAGGTCGTCCTTCTGAACCCCACCCTGAACCGAGGATAGATTCATGCGCCGCCTGAACATCCCGCTGATGATCTGCCTGGTGTTGGCGCTGGTTGCGTGTCGTATCGTGGCCGGCGTGGAATCTGAGCCAACGGTCGCTCCCGCTGCGGCGGAGGCAACCACCGCGGCGACCGCCCTGGTGTCGTCGCCCGATTTGGCCGATCAACGCCTGGCCGAAGCCAGGCGGTTGCTGGAGGAGGACCAATGCGAGGCGGCGTTGGAGCCTGTTACGGAGGCGCTGGCGTTGAACCCAGCGTTGGCAGAAGGGTATCTGGTCCTGGGAAACACCTACACTCGGTTGGCCCGAGTGTCCGAGGCTATCGATGCCTATCGGCAGGCGCTGGAGGTGAACCCCGACTATTCGGCGGCTCATACCAATCTGGGTGCAGCCTACCTGAGGCAGGTCCCGGCGAGTACTGAAGAGGATATGGCCGAGTGGTTGAGCCAACGCATGGAGCAGGCCGTTGCCTCGTTCAACATGGCGCTGGCTCTGGATCCCACGGATGCACAGACCCACTACAACCTGGGCTTTGCACTTATCCAGTCATCGCGCCTGGAGGAGGCTCGCATCGAGTTCGACCGGGCAATCGAATCTGACGATACGCTGGCAGAACCGCACGTGGGAATCGGTTACTATTACCTGTTGGGCGGTCAGATCGCCGAAGCGTTGGTTGCCCTCGAAAAAGCGGTGGAGCTGGATCCGGATATGCCGGAGGCGCTTTATGCCCTGGGCATCACCTACATGGAGTTGGGCCAACGCGAGCAGGCGATTTCGGCGTTGGAGTCGTTTCTTGCCACCGAGACCTCACCTGGCTGTCCGGGCGATCAGCAGATGGGTGCAGAAGCCCGGCAGCAGGCGGAGGATCTCTTGAGGCAGATCAGAGGACAGTAGCGCATCACCCGGAGAAGAACAATGCCCAGAAAGGTCAAGCTGCTGATGAGCTGGGACATCGAGTCAGAGCAGGAAACGACCACGCTTGAATTCATGGCACACGAATTGGCGCCGGCGATCCAGCAGTTGGGAATGAGCCCGACCGAGGCATGGTACACAGTCTACGGCCAACGTCCACAGATCCTGGTGGGCGTGGTGGCCAACGACCTGGCGACCATGCGTCGCGTATTGTCCAGCGATAAATGGCGAGAGCTTCAGGAAAAGTTGGCCGGCCATGCCCGCAACTACCAGCAAAAGATGGTCTGGGCAGAGGGTCGTTTTCAACTCTGAATGGGTCGGGGAGCCTCGGCAGTCTCGAGCTCAGCCACCCGCTCAGAGCCCCAGTTTATCCGGCGTTCGGTGGCTCCTAATCAGAAGTTTCAGTGGCAGGCGGGGTCTTGGCCTCGGCCGCGGAAGTCTCGCCGGTATCGCTGCTCTTGCCACCATTGTCATCTGCCTTGCGGTTGTTCCTGGCCGTCCCGGAACCCGATTTGCGGTTGTCCGTTGCGTAGAAACCGGAGCCTTTAAAGATGACCCCAACGGGCGCGATCACCCGGTGTACCGGGCCGTGGCATTCGGGACAACTGGTGGCGGGAGTGGCCGCCATCGACTCGAGGCGATCGAAGCGGAGCCCGCATTGCTCACATTGATACTCGTAGATCGGCATTCTGAACGCGTCCGTATCCAGACCAGTTATCGCGAGCGATGATTCTACCGCATTTCGTTGGTCGTGACAATACCGTGATTGGCATCGCGCCAGAACGCGCGGCTGCCCGCGGATGGCCGGTCCCATCCGGTTGCCACGCCCGGTCGGGGGAAGGCCTTTTGATCGCGGTCCTGGCGGTGTTAGTCGTATTTGTGGCTGGGTGCGGTAGCGAGCCGACGGCGATGGCAACGATCATCCCCCCCTCGCCTTCGCCTACCACCGAATTGCTGGCGGTGGCGTTGCCGACCCCCACCGAAGAGCCGACGCGCATCCCTGATCCAAGCCTGGAGGTGCCGCCCACGGTGACGCCTGAGCCCACCCCTACCCCACTGGTCTACATGGTGGCAGCCGGCGACACGTTGATCGCTATTGCCCTTCGGTATGGCGTGACGTTGGGCGGTCTGCAACAAGCCAATCCCGGCCTCCAGCCAGAGTTGCTTCAGATTGGGCAGCGGGTCACTATCCCGGAGGGTGGCGCTGATCGGCAGGCCGGGCAGTCGGCACCGGCGACCGCGACGCCGGCTCCGTTGCGGCTGGACGTGATGCACCTGGGCCTGCATGAGACACCCGCCGGCGGACTGTGGGTGCTAGGCGAGGTTCACAACGCCACGACGCGGTCAGCAGGCAACGTTCAGTTATTGGTCGGCCTGGAAGACCTGGAGGGAACGCTGGTCGTCAGCCGCACGGTTTGGCTGGCGCTGGATCTGGTGTTTCCCGGCGGCAGCGCTCCTTTTGCCGCGCTTTTTGACTCGGTGACGGTCTCCGATCCGCAGGTATCGGTCCAGATAGTGGGCGCTGAATCCAGCGGCCGTGACGAGTTGTGGCACCCTGCCATAGAGGTCATGGAGCACCAGGGGTCGGAATCGGGCCACCTGTATCGGGTGACCGGCGCGGTGCAGAACCGCGGTGCCGAGAACGCCAGAGACGTTGAGGTGCTGGTGACGCTGTACGACGCGGCCGGCCGGGTAGCCGGTTTTCGCTTTCAGGCGCTGTGTTCGGATCTTGCGGCCGACGCCACTATGCCGTTCGACGTGGTTCTCAGTCCGGCCGGTCTGCAAGTTGCCGGGTACTCGGTGACGGCCGTGGGCAAACGTAACCCGAATTGAGTGACTCTGAGGAAAAAGTTCATGCTGGTTCGCCGGTTTCGTCACGCATACGCTGTTCTGGCGCGGGTTCTCGTCCGGTCGATCATTGTCGTGGTGGGCCGGTTGGATGTGGAGGGCAGGGAAAACCTGCCACCGCAGGGCCCGTTCATTTGCGTGACTAACCATCTCAGCAAGGTCGACGCCCCGCTGGTACTGGTGGCCCTGCCGGTCCATCTAAGCGTGCGCGTGTTTGCAGCCAGCAAATGGCGCCCACATCCGGTGTTCGGTCCGATCCTCGGGCTATCGGGTGCGATCTGGGTGCGCCGGGGCGAGGTTGACCGCAAGGCGCTGCATGAGGTTTTTGCGGCGCTCAAGGAAGGCCAGGTCCTGGGCATGGCGCCCGAGGGCACACGAAGCCGATCGCAGACACTGCAAAAGGCGCGGCAGGGCGCAGCCTATATTGCCAGTCGGGCCCGCGTGCCGGTTGTGCCGATGGCGATCATCAACTCGGATCGATTTCAGGCGAACATCCTGAAGCTCAGACGAACCCATTTTCGGGTGCGAATCGGCGAGCCACTGCGCCTGCCTGAGCTGGCAAAGCCTGCCAGGGGCGAGCAATTGGAGGCCTATTCGGAGCTGATCATGGCGCACATCGCTGCGCTCCTTCCCCAGCGGTATTGGGGGCATTATGCGACCAGCCCCGCACTGGCCGCGCTACAGAGTGGAGAGGATCCGTGGCCGGCCGCGCTGGCAGCCGTTGGGCGACAGGTCGGTGGATCGGAGGCGGACGAAACCTGAGGGTCCGCGCGCTGTAAGCAAAGCGGGGCTGAATCCATTGGGTCGCCCTTCCGTTGGTGAACCGTGCCGCACGCGGTATAATAGTCGCCGAGTACTGACCGGGCGATTGGAAACAGATCCGGCTTGTTGCTGATGGCCGGCTGAGAGGACGAACGATATGTGGAGAAAAGCCGTGTATGGGGTCGCGTTGGCACTGGTGTTGGCGGCGGCCTGCGCCTGTACCCCGCAAGATGATTCCGATTGGCCCGCGACGGTGGCGTGGCTGCAGACGACCATCGATGCTCAGCAACGCCAAATGGAGACCCTGCGGGCGGCGGCCTACCAGCCGACTCTGGCACCGGTTCCTTCGGTGACACGGCCGGCTTTTTTACAGGCCACGTTGCCGGTGCCGAGCCCCCTACCGCTGATGACCATTCAGCGCCCGCCCACGGCAACGCCGTCGCCCGGCCCAACCCCAACGCCCACCAACACGCCCACTGCGACGCCCATTCCGGACGCGGCGGTGGGCAACCTGCCGGCCAATCTGCGCGCTGGCCCCAACATACGGTTCGATATCGTGGCCGAATTGCCGGCGGATACTCCGCTCACGGTGTTGGGCAAGTCGGTGGACGGAGAATGGTTGATGGTCAGGTTGCAGAACGGTGTTGAGGGCTGGATGTATTACCTGCCGCTCCGGCTGTACATCGAGCTGGACACAATTCCGGTGGTGGAGTGAGCCACGGTCCGGTGTCGAGGCGCGTCCATCGGCGCGACGCGGGGCAGTCAACCGGTCTCAACATCAGGAGATAGCGATGCAGTTCGCCAAGTGTCCCTCATGCGGTTCGGACATCAACGTCGGCAGCCAATCCAGGATGGGCCAAATGTTCACCTGCCCTGCGTGTGGCGAGGTATCGGAGATCGTCTGGCTGGACCCGGTAGAACTGGACTGGCCGTTGGACGACGATTTTGCAGGTGACGACGAGGACGAAACTGACGAGTTGCTGGAAGAACCGGGGGAGTGGAACGACGAGGGGTACAGCGAGGACGAATAGCGCGGCGTTCTCAAGAGACCGGTTAACGCGCCCGCTGCCCGGCGGGACCAGCCGGCCTGCATCATGGTGGGTTCTCCACCCGCCCGACAACTGCGGTTGACCGACCGCCAGACTGCCCCGTTCTGAGCAACTTCATACCTCGCTCTTACAACGCTCTTACATTTGCCGTCTATACTGACCGTGCTTTGAGTGGCTGAAATGTTGGGACATTGAGCATGGAATTGCGTTGTAAGAACTGTGGGATTCCCATCCGGTGGCAACCGACGGTCATCGGCCGACACGTATACTGCTGTGTTGGTTGTGCCATCGGCGGACCGTGCGTATGCGACTACCAGCAGTTGGAAGATCTATGCGAAACACAAGCCATCATCGTGTGGGAGCAAGTTAGGACTCAAATAGTTCATGTGATTCAGGAGGAGTGACGAATGGGTAAAGTGATCGGAATTGACCTGGGCACCACTAATTCGGTGGTTGCCGTCATGGAAGGCGGCGACCCGGTCGTCATCACGACGGCCGAGGGGGGGCGACTCTGCCCATCCGTGGTTGCGTTTGCCAAGAACGGCGAGCGGCTGGTGGGACAGACTGCCAAGCGGCAAGCGGTGACCAACCCGGAGAACACCGTGTATTCGATCAAGCGGTTCATGGGCCGGCGGTATGACGAAACGGACGTGGAGCGTAAGATGGTTCCGTTCAAGGTCGCTGAGGGTTCGGCTGGTGACGCACGCGTGTATATCCCGCAGACCGGCCGTGATTATACACCTCAAGAGATCTCGGCAATGATCCTGCAGAAGCTGAAAAAGGACGCTGAGGCTTACCTCGGCGAGCAGGTCACCCAAGCCATCATCACCGTCCCTGCCTATTTCAACGATAGTCAGCGTCAGGCCACCAAGGATGCGGGTCGGATTGCCGGCCTGGAGGTACTGCGCATCATCAATGAGCCGACGGCGGCCAGCCTGGCGTACGGGTTGGACAAGAAAAAGCTTGAGACGATCCTGGTCTTTGACCTGGGAGGCGGCACGTTTGACGTCTCCGTCCTGGAGGTTGGCGAAGGGGTGGTAGAGGTCAAGGCGACCAACGGGGACACGCATCTGGGCGGCGACGATTGGGATCAAAAGATCATCGATTGGCTGGTCAGCGAGTTCCGCAAGGATCAGGGCGTGGATCTGAGCCGCGATCGGCAGGCGATGCAGCGCCTTAAGGAAGCGGCCGAAAAGGCCAAGATCGAGCTGTCGTCCACGGCAGAAACCGAGGTCAACCTTCCGTTCATCACGGCGGACGCGTCCGGACCGAAACACCTTCAGATCAAGCTTACCCGGTCGAAATTTGAGCAGATGTGCGAGGACCTGGTGGCGCGAATCGAAGGTCCTTATCATCGCGCGATCAAGGACGCCGGAATCAAAGCGGGCGAGATCGATGAAGTGGTCCTGGTGGGTGGTGCCACGCGGATGCCCATGGTCCAGGATCTGGTCCGGCGGTTGACCGGGGGCAAGGAGCCCAACAAGAGCGTCAACCCGGATGAGGTCGTGGCGGTCGGCGCCGCCTTGCAGGCCGGTGTGCTGTCCGGCGAAGTGCGCGATGTGCTCCTGCTGGACGTGACTCCGCTGACGCTCGGCGTCGAGACGCTCGGTGGCGTGATGACCCCGCTCATCGAGCGGAACACGACCATCCCCATCGCCAAGACGGAGGTCTTTAGCACGGCCGAGGACGGACAGACTGCGGTAGACATCAAGGTGTTTCAGGGCGAACGACCGATGGCATCGGACAACATGCTGCTGGGTCAATTCCGTCTGGATGGGATTCCGCCCGCGCCCCGGGGAATGCCGCAGGTCGAGGTCGCTTTTGACATCGACAGCAATGGCATTCTCAACGTGAGCGCCAAGGATCGGGCGACCGGCCGGCAGCAAAAGATCACCATCACCGCCAGCACCAACCTTTCGGAAACCCAGGTGGAAAAGATGGTGGAGGAGTCGCGGCGCCATTCGGCCGATGATCAGCGCCGTAAGGAGCTGGCCGAAGCGCGCAACATGGCAGACCAGGTAGCGTATCAGGCGACCAAATCGCTCAAGGAACTTGGCGACAAGGTCCCCGAATCGGACCGCAAACCGATCGAGAGCAAAGTCCAGGAGCTCCGCAAGGCGGCCGAAGGCGACGACACGCCGCAGATCCGCCGGCTGATCGAGGAAGTTCAGCAAGCCACACTGGCGTTGGGCCAGTCGATGTACAGCCAACCGGGCGCCGCTGGACCCATGCCGGGAGGCGAGCCCGGCGGCGGGCCTTCACCCGATGGCGACGTTGTGGACGGCGAGTTCCACAACGTATAGGGCTGCTTTTGACGAGCAAGCGCGGGTCGCTGCGCCCACCGGGGACAGCGACCCGCGTTTTCTTTTACCGACCCATCTCGGCCAGGACCGCCGCCACATACCACGGCAGGTCGCCGGCGTTGACCCCGGCGGCGCCGATGTCGGCCGCCGCCCTGGCCCCGGCCGCGGCGTGAAGGTAGGCCCCGGCGATCGCCGCTGCGGACGCTTCCATTCCCATTCCAAGCAACGCGGCAATGACCCCGGCCAGGACGTCGCCACTCCCGGCCGTGGCCAGTGCCGGGTTCGCAAAGGGAATCAGGGTTGCGCGTGATTCGGGAGAGGCTACCACGGTGAATGGTCCCTTGAGAACGACGACCTGTCCCCACTGTACGGCTGCCTGGGCCGCTATCGTGACTCGGTCCTCAGTGACTTCCCGCACCGACCGGCCCAGCAACCTGGCCATCTCGCCGGGATGAGGCGTGAGGATTGTCGCCGGAGGTAGCAATGCCTGCCAAGCACCCATTTCCGCCAACAGATTCAGTCCATCGGCATCCACCACCAACGGCGGCAGTGCGCGGTGGCCGGCGGGGGCGGAATCCAATTCCTCACGCCCGGCCGGACGGGCGAAACCTAACCGGCCGTGGTCCGCTGCGCGATCACCTGCCAACAGGCGCCGGAGGAACAGCCCGGTTTTCGCCTCCCTACCCAACCCCGGCCCGACCAGCAGAGCGTCGTACCCGTCGGCCGCGGGCAAGAGCACACGGGCGGCGTTCTCAGAGATGGCTCCCATCTCGTGCGGCAGCAGCACGAACGTCGCTTCCGCCAGCCGGGCGGCCAACGGCGCGTGAATGGCAGAGGGAACCGCCATGGTAACCAGTCCGGCTCCGGCCCGATAGGCGGCCTCGCCCGCCAAAGCGGCCGCTCCGGTATAGTTGAGTGATCCGGCCGCAATCATCACCTTGCCGAACGTTCCCTTGTGGGCGTCAAGCGGGCGCGTGGGCAGCAAGTTCCTGACACCGTCGGCGGTGGCCAATTCGAGCCTGACCTGCGCCCGGGTGGCCAGGTCGGGCGGACTCCCGATGTCGGCTACCACCAGATCACCGACGGCGGTGGCGCCCGGAAATCGAAACTGGCCTGCCTTGGGACAGTCAAACGTGACGGTGAGGTCGGCCGCCATCGCGACCGGGTCGAGTTGACCCGTGTCGCAGTTGAGCCCGCTGGGGCAGTCAACCGCAATCACCACCGGGGTCCTGGTGGGTACAGGCGTGGGCCTGACCGGCGAGACAAGCCCGCGCGCCAACCCGGGGAACTCCCTGGAAGCCCGCAAAACCGCGCCGCATCTCTCAAGCAGAGCTTTCAGGTCGCCCTGGATGGGTCGGTCCGCCCCAGTTCCGAGCAGGGCGTCGATGAGCACATCGGCCGACGCAACCGCCTCGGCCAGTTGGTCCCCTTGCGGATCGTCGGCCGCCACCAGGGTGGGCACGCCCATGGAGATGACCCTGGCATAGTTGGCATCGTCATCACCCCGGGGCCGCGAGAGGTAAAACTGCACGTCCGCACCTGACTCGGCGAGGAGCCGGCCGGCCACCAATCCATCGCCCCCATTGTTTCCCGGCCCGACCAGGATCAGAACCCGGCACCCCCTGACGGCAGCGACCTCCCCCACTGCATCGGCGACCCCCTGCCCCGCATTTTCCATCATTTGAGAATACGAGACTCCCGCGAGATCAGTCTCTCGCTCAATGGCCTGCATCTGCGCAACCGTCACTACCTTGATCATGCTGCCACCCATCACCCTGTCCCTTTGGGACGAATTGTAGCACAGAAGGAGCAATTGGCTTGACTCCTGGCGACTGAGAAAAAAAACAGGCACCCGTTCCTGTGAACACGGGTGCCTTCAGCGGACCATGGCCCATACGAGACTCGAACTCGTGTTTCTGCCTTGAGAGGGCAGCGTCCTGGGCCGCTAGACGAATGGGCCTGACGGGAGCATTTTACCATAGCCGCCGGTGTTGTCAATCGTCTCCCGGCAGTTATAATTCGCTCCATGCGTCATGAGAGGCTCTTTTCCCGCGCCATTGAACCCGAGCTGGAGATGCTCCTACCTCGGGTGAGCAAACCGGGCCGATATGCCGGCGGCGAGTTGAACAGCATCTGCAAACCATGGGACTCGGCGACCGTCCGACTGGCGTTGGCGTTTCCCGATCTGTATGAGCTGGGCATGTCCAACCTGGGAATCCAGATTCTCTACGATCTGGTGAATAGGCAGCCAGACATGCTGGCAGAGCGCGTTTTCGCTCCGTGGACGGATATGGAGGAGGCGCTGCGCACGGCTGAACTCCCGCTCTTTACTCTGGAGAGCAAACGTCCGGTGATGGCCTTTGACGTCCTGGGCGTCAGCCTGCCGTACGAACAGCTTTGCACCAACGTGCTCAACCTGCTGGACCTGAGCTGGATCCCGCTCTGGGCCTCCGATCGCCAATCCGAACACCCGCTGGTCATTGCCGGTGGTCACGCGGCGTTCAACCCGGAGCCAATGGCGCCCTTTGTTGACGCGTTTGCCATTGGCGAAGGCGAGGAAGTGCTGGTCGAGATCCTGCAGGCAATACGCGAGGCCAAATGCCGGGCGATCAGTCGGCCGGAAGTGCTGCGGCGATTGGCCCGACTGCCCGGCGTCTACGTGCCGAGCCTGTACACCGTCAGCTACCGGTCGGACGGCAGAATCGAAGCGATCCTTCCCGCGGACGGTGAGGTGCCTGCCACGGTGCGCAAACGGATGGTAGCTGTCTTGCCGGCGCCGCCCATGGCTCCGGTGGTGCCAACCATCGCCACCACGCACGATCGCGCGGTTATCGAAATCATGCGGGGCTGTACGCGGGGGTGCCGGTTCTGCCACGCCGGTTTTTCCACCCGGCCGGTGAGGGAGCGGCCGGTGTCGGAGGTGCTAGACGCAGTGGATACGCTCCTGCGCTCCACCGGGTACGAAGAACTGGCGTTGCTCTCACTCTCCTCCAGCGATTACAGCGGAGTTGTGCCCCTGGTCCAACAGCTCACCGCTCGGTACGGCCGCCGGCGGCTGAGCATCTCGCTACCCAGTCTGCGGCTGGACACGACGTCGACCGACCTGATGGAAGCCGTCAGCGGTGGCCGCAAAGGGAGTGCCACTTTTGCGCCTGAGGCGGCCACCGAATCGATGCGGCGGGTGATCAACAAGGTCATTCCGGACGAGCAGTTGCTCGAGGTGACCGACCAGGTATTCGGGCGGGGCTGGCGCACCATCAAGCTGTATTTCATGATTGGGCTGCCGGGCGAGACCTTGGCGGATGTGCAGTCCATCAGCGACCTGGCCTGGGAAGTCCTTCGCCGTGGTCGCAGCCATCACGGCCGCCGAGCGCGGGTGCACCTGGGCATCAGTACCTTCATTCCCAAGCCGCACACCCCGTTCCAGTGGGCTAGCCTGGACCCGGCCGAGACGATCCGCGCAAAACAGAGCGCGCTCATGGAGCGGGCTCGCGGCGGTGGCCTGGAGCTCAAATGGAATAATCCGGAGGAGACCGTGCTGGAGGCGGTGCTGAGCCGGGGTGACCGGCAGCTTGCGCCCGCCATCTACCGTGCCTGGCAGATGGGCGCCAAATTCGACGGATGGCGGGAGCACTTTTCCATGCAAAGATGGTCGCAAGCCTTTCTGGAGACCGACCTCACCACCGAGTTTTACGCTCACCGGTGGCGGCCTCATGACGAGCTGTTTCCCTGGGACCACATCCATACCGGCGTGAACAAGGCGTACCTGTTGGCGGAGTTCCGGCGCAGCCTCCAGGGCGAGACGCAGCCCGATTGCCGCGAGGGGTGCCTGGTATGTGGCATCCTGGAGGCGTTTGGGCACGAGAGGAAAGAGTTGTCCAAAGGGGCCTGGTTATGTCCCTAACCCATTCTGCTGATCCGTCACCATCAACGCAGGCGTCTGACGCTGGACGGCGAAAAGGTGCTTGACCTCCTGCTGGAGCGACTGGCTGGTTACCGCGGTTCGCAGGTCATGAACCAGTACGCCCAACAAGATCCGGATCACGACCTTCCGGACGCACCCCGCATCCGGATGAACAACCTGGTCCTATACCTGGACGCATTCGCCAACGCGCAGTACGTGTTGCTGGCTGAGGCGGCCGGCTACCAGGGGTGCCGGTTCTCCGGCGTCCCGATGACCAGTGAAGAGCTGCTGTGTGGTGATCGTGCGCTGCCATGGGCACGCCACGCCGCCTATCGGCGAAGCAGCAGTCGTCGCACGCTCTGGCGGGAGCCATCAGCCACTATCCTGTGGCGTGCCTTGGGCGGCCGGGCCGATTGCCTCATCTGGAACACGTTTCCGTGGCATCCCATAGGACGACGGGGCGTTCTTTCGAACCGAGCGCCGCGCAGCCAGGAAATCGCTGATGGTGCGGCGTTGATTCCCATCTTGCGGACGCTTTTTCCCCGGGCAACCTGGGCGGCCATCGGTCGTGTTGCCGAGGGAGCGTGCGTATCGGCCGGCATGGCGCCCCGGTATCTCCGCCATCCCGCCCACGGCGGGAAACCGGAATTTGTGGTCGGCCTGAAGGCATTGTTAACTGACAACCCACCTGGAGGTCATGATGAGTGACATTTCCCGCCAATTCACGCGCTCGCTGACTCGAGCAGGTTTGTTGGTGTTGGTAGCCTTGATATTGCTTGGTTCGGCGGCCGCGTGTGGGGCGCGGCAGCCAACAGGACCAGTGGATGGAACCCAGGTGGCCGGCGTTACCCTGCAACCCACCGCGGCGATTGGCCTGCCGACGCGCACCTTGCCGCCAACCGCGACCGCTACCGCGTCGCCCGAGCCTCCGACGGCCACGTGTACCCCGACCCCTACGCCCAGCCCAGAGCCCACCGAGACCCCCACCCCAACGGCTACCGCGACGCCGACGCACACGCCGGCACCCAGCGCCACGCCGTTGCCGCCGACGTTCACTCTCACCACCGCGCCCACCGAGACCCCGCGGCCGACCAACACCCCTGCCCCCACCGACACGCCCGCGTTGCCAACGGCCACCTGGCCTCCATCGCCTACCTGGACGGTGGCTCCGACGTCCACGCCGGAGCCGGCGGTGTACCCCGACACCAACTGGCTGCCCAACCCCTCCTTTGAGGGAGGGTGGTACAACTTGAACGGCATACCCGAGTTGCAGGTGCCCAATCAGTGGTGGTTCGAATGGGATGAAGGTACCAATCCGTTGGATCCCGACCCGTGGAATGCCTTTGTTCGACCCGAGACCAGGGTTCTCTCCCGGGATTTTCTACCGCCGCACGAGCATGCCACCTATATCTGGGACGGTGATCATACCGTCAAGATCTTCAAGGGGCACGGGGCCATCAGCTATCGTCTGTTGGCCAACGTTCCGCTCCAGGCGGGCGGTTACACGCTGGAGATCAACATCTTTCCAGATCTGGTGGTGGGCTACAACCCGGACGGAAGCAAGATTTGGGCGCCGGACCCGCTGTCCGGAGAGGTGCGGCTCATCGCCGCCGGCTCCAGCAGTGGGTGGTATCTTCCCACGTTTGGCACCCGCAACACGCTAACCCACACGTTCTACGTCTCAGAGCCGCAAACCGTGGTCGTAGGGATCGGAGTGCGGGCCCGTTGGGCAATCCTGAACAACGGCTGGTTCATGGATGCCTGGTCCGTGCGCCGGGTTTACTAGACGAACTGGTGGATAGTGCCCGGCGGGCAGGGGGTGCAACGGTTGACGATTTGCCAGGTTGCAGTAGAATAGCCGTCTATGTGCAAGAAGGCTAGATGTACGGCGATGGCCATGCGAAGCCAACCGTGGCTGTTGGGTGGTGAGGCAACCCACAGCGATGGTTAGTCCCGCATGGTCCTAACTCACGGTCATGGTTAACAGCAGCGCCGGCCTCGTGTCGGCGCTTTTTCATTCTGATTGATCCGGATTTCGTCCTGATTTGATTGCGGAGGTTGGTGATGTCTCATGTGCTTGTCAGTGTAGCCTGGCCATACGCCAATGGTGACCTGCACGTCGGTCACCTGGCAGGTGCCTATCTGCCGGCCGATATCTTTGCCCGTTACCATCGGCTTCGTGGGAACCACGTACTCATGGTCTCCGGATCGGATAGCCACGGGACCCCGGTGACCATTAAGGCAGACCAGGAAGGCGTGACGCCGCACCAGGTTTTCGCCAAATACCATTCGCGGTTCCTGTCGGCCCAGCAAAAGATCGGCATCAGCTATAGCCTCTTTACCCACACCGATACGGAAAATCACCACCGAGTCGGGCAAGATATCTTCCTCCGGCTTTACGAGTGCGGTCACCTGTACCGGCAGACTCAGCGGTTGCTTTTTTCCGAGAGTGAGGATCGCTTTTTGCCAGATCGCTACGTGGAGGGCACCTGCCCCAATTGCGGCTATGAGAGCGCTCGCGGCGACCAGTGCGACAACTGCGGCAAACTGCTGGATGCGCTGGAGCTGATTGATCCTCGCAGCAAGACCGACGGATCGACGCCGGTCGTGCGCGAGACGGAACACTATTTCCTGGACCTCGAGGGTTTTGCGCAGCAGCTTGCGGATTACCTGGCAACCGACAAGGACCATTGGCGGTCGAACGTGATCCATTTTGCCCGCAACTATGTAGCCGGCGGGCTCAAGGGACGGCCCATCACCCGAGACATCAGTTGGGGAATCCCGGTTCCCCTTCCGGGTTGGGAGCACAAGGCGCTTTATGTCTGGTTCGAGGCGGTGATCGGTTATCTGTCGGCCAGCATCGAGTGGGCCAAGAACGAGGGCACGCCGGACGCCTGGAAGGCGTGGTGGTACGATCCGGACGCGTTGACCTATTACTTTATCGGCAAGGACAACATTCCGTTCCACGCCATCATCTGGCCGGCCGAGTTGATGGGGATTGGTCGCCTTTACGATTCGAATCCGGCCAACCGGCTCAATCTGCCGTACGACGTCCCGGCTAACGAGTTCCTCAACATCGAAAGCCGGCAGTTCTCCAAGAGTCGTAGTTGGGCCATCTGGTTGCCCGACATACTGGAGCGCTACGATCCAGACGCCATCCGGTTCTATGTGACCTCCATCATGCCAGAGACACGGGACTCGGACTTTGACTGGGACGATTTTGTCCAGCGGAACAACAATGAACTGGTGGCAACGTGGGGCAACCTGGCCAACCGGATGCTGGGTTTCGCCTACAAACGGTTTGGCGCGGTGGTGCCCGACCCGGGAGTCCTTCGGACTGCGGACCAGGAGCTGTTGCAGGCGGTTGAGGCGGGTTTTGCCACCGTCGGGGAGCGGCTGGCGGCCTGTCAGTTCCGAGCGGCGCTCGCCGAGGCGCTGGCGCTGGCGAGGAGCGCTAACAAGTACCTGGACACCCAGGCGCCCTGGTTCGAAGTCGATCGCAACCCGGATGACGCGGCCAAGACGGTTTTTACCACGCTGCGGGCAATAGATAACCTCAAGACGCTGTTTGCGCCGTTCCTGCCTTTTTCGTCCGAACGCCTGCACGGTTTCCTGGGATATGACCGCCCGCTGTTTGGAGAGTTGGCGATCCGCTCGTTTGAAGAACAGGCATTCAGTCACGACGCGCTGGTGTATGACCCAACCGGAGCGACTGGGCGTTGGGAACGCAGCCAACTCCCGGCCGGACAGCCCCTGCGCCCGCCCGAACCGCTCTTTAGGAAATTGGAACCGACCTTGTCTGAAGAAGAGCGAGCGCGCCTCGGAAACTGACGCCGGAGAGCTTGAGAATGAACAGGCCGTATCACCTGCCCGGGGCCGTGGTAGTCATCGTGGCCTGCTACCTGGCGCTCGGGGTTCTCTATGCCCTCTACACGCCGGAGTGGCAGGTGCCGGACGAACCGGCTCACTATAACTACATCCGGCAATTGGCCGGCGGCCGGTTCCCGGTGATGGAGTCCGGCGATTACCGGCAGGCGCAACTTGACTACCTGGTGGCCCATGGCTTCCCTCCCGAGGTCAATGTCATCGGCATCCAGTACCAGGACCATCAGCCGCCGCTGTACTACCTGCTGGCTACTCCGATATTCTGGGCCTCCGGAGGCTCGCTGCTGGTGCTTCGGTTGTTTTCCGTGGTCCTGGGCGCCGGACTGATTCTGGTGGCCCATCAGGTTGGCCGCCGGGTGTTCGCCAATCGGGCGGCGCCAACCCTCATGGTCTGCGTTGTGGTGGCCTTCATTCCGCAGCACGTGGCTATGATGGCCGGCGTCAATAACGATGCGCTGGCCGAGCTGCTGCTGGGCGCTGTTTTGTTGGTTTCGGTCTCGATGGTAAGCAATGGGCCCGGACACGGAATCGCGCCGGCATGGTTTGCCGGGCTGCTGCTCGGCCTGGCGTTCCTCACCAAACTCCAGGCATATATTGCGGCGCCCGTCCTGGCGCTGTCCATCTTGATGCGCTGGTGGGACACCGGCCGCGATCGCCGCTGGCTTGTACGCTATTCGTTGGGTGTGTTGGTCCCGGCGCTGCTGTTGGGAGGCATTTGGTGGACCCGTAACCTGGCCGTGTACGGCGGGTTGGACGTGATGGGGTTGAGCCGCCATAATGCGGTGGTCCTCGGTCAGCCCACGACGCAGGCGTGGCTGGCGCAGTATGGTCTGGGTGCCACGCTGGATCGGCTGGTTCGGTTTACTTTTCAGAGCTTCTGGGGCATGTTTGGGTGGATGGGTTTGCCCATGCCGACCCCGATCTACCTGGGGTTGCTGGTCTTGTCCGTGGCGGCGACGCTTCTGTTGGTGTCGTTAGCCTGGTCTCGAGCCAGGTCGATTCGCGTCCGACCGGCCAATTACCGGCCGGCCCTCGTCCTGGGTGCCTGTGCGCTGTTGGGGTTTCTCTCGTTCTGTTGGTACAACCTGCACTTTGTGCAGCACCAAGGCAGATACCTGTTCCCGGCGCTGATCCCCCTGGCCGTGCTCGCCGGCCTGGCATTGGAGCGATTGGTTGCGGGAATGGCTGTTCTACTCGGCGGTATGCTGGCGGTGATGGCGGCCGGTATAGCTATGCGAATTTCGACCCTGGTAGCCGCGTCCATTGTCTCGCTGTTCGCCGCGGTGGTGCTGAGTCTGACGCCCCGCCGATGGCATTGGCTCTTGCCGGTCGCTGTGGGCGCGGCCCTGGTGGCCCTGTGCCTGTACGCCCTCTTTGGTCTGGTTGTTCCCGGTCTGGCATAGGTTCGCCGCCGGGCAAATCCGGCCGGTCCCGCAAAGAGCAAGAGCCGCTCCCCGTGGCCTTTATCGGGGGCGGCTCTTGTTATTCACCGGCAGCTGCCGGCTGTGTTCACTGCTATGTCACAAACACTTGCAGCGCGTTACTTGAGCCTTTTCTCGAACTCGGCGCTCAGCGCTGGGACGATTTTGAAAAGATCGCCGACAATCCCATACTGCGCTAGCTTGAAAATGGGTGCTTCTGCATCCTTGTTGATGGCGACAATGACCTTGGAAGTGCGCATGCCGGCCAGGTGTTGAATGGCGCCCGAGATGCCGCAGGCAATATACAGATCCGGTGAGACGGTCTTGCCCGTCTGTCCTACCTGGTGTGCGTAGGGGATCCATCCTGCATCCACTGCCGCGCGACTGGCGCCCAATGCGCCGCCAACGGCCGACGCCAGCACGCGAACCGGCTCAAATCCCTCAGGTCCGTTCACGCCGCGACCGCCGCTCACGATGATGGCTGCATCAGTGAGGCTGACCTCGCCCGCGGCCGCCTCCAGGCCGAGCACCTGTACGCGGATTGCGTCTGCATTGGTCGCTGGATCTACCTTTACGACGTTTCCGCTGCGCGAAACATCCGGCTCCGAGGCGGCAAAAGCCCGGCTCCGCAAGCTCATGAGAACCGGCTCGCTATCGCAAGTCAGGTGCGAAATCAGTTTCCCGGCATAAACCGGGCGTGTCGCTTTCAGCTTGCCATCGGCTACCGTCAGGGCGGTGCAGTCCGGGATCAAGCCGGCGTCCAGATCCACCGCTGCCAGCGCCAGCACATCGCGGCCCGCCGAAGTGGCACCGGCCATGATGGCCTTGACGCCGTGATCTCGGGCCAATTTGGACAGGAGGTCGGCAAAGGGCTCGGCCCGATACACCGAAAGGCTATCGTCCTCGCACACGAACACGGTGTCCGCGCCCCGCTCGATGGCCGGCTGCGCAATCTGCTGCGCGCCCGGGCCAAAAGCAGCCGCCACCACGCCGACGCCGAGCTGACCCGCGACGTTGCGGGCGGCCGACAGAACTTCCCAAGACACGGGTGCAACCGCACCGCTTTGTTGCTCCAGCCAGACCAGGATGTCACTCATAGCACCTTCTCCTCTAGTAGCTTGCTGACCAGCAACGCAGCAACCCCGTCGGGGGTGTCGGCCTCTATCATAGTGCATTCGCCCTCTCGCGGCGGCGGTGCAAACACCTCGGGCCAGCGGACCCGCGCTCCGGCCGACCCCACCTTGGACGGATCGGCGCCGAGCTCTGCCACTCCCCATACCTGCAGATCGCTCGCCATGTACTTGGTCGCCTTGCGGATTCCCTTGAAGGATGGATACCGCGGTTCGTTGATCTCCTTGAGCACGCTCAGAGCCGCCGGGAGTGGTCCTTTCACCTTTTGGCGTCCGGCCTCGATGGATCGTGTCACGGTGATCGTCCTCTCGGCGAGATCGACCTCATTGACGGCTGCCACAAAGGACAATGGAGTCCAACCCAGGCGGCGGGCCACCTGCATGGACGTTTGTGCCGTGTCTCCATCGATGGCCTGGCGACCAAAGATGACCAGATCAACGTCGTCCAGTTTCTTGATGGCCTGAGCCAGGACGTAGCTGGTAGCGAGGGTGTCCGAGCCCTTCATCCGGCTGTCGGTGATGTGCACGGCGTCGTCACACCCCATGGCGATGGCGGTTTTGAGCGCCTCGCGAGCGTCTTCCGGACCCATGCTCAGCGCGGTGATCTTGCCGCCATGGGCTTCAATCAGGCGAATTGCCTCCTCAACGGCGTACTCATCCCACGGATTGGCGATGTCGGGAGAGCCGCCTGGGTCACTCCAGGTGACCTTGCCGTTGGCCACGGCCAGCACGGCCGTGGTGCTCGGCGTCTGTTTGGCACAAACCACTATGTGCAAAGCAATACCTCCTTATCTGATGGATAGAGACTGCTGACCTCCGGTCAGCCGGCCGCGCCGGCCGCGCCGGTATGTACTCTATTCAGGAACCGATCACCGTCGCTCGGGCGGAATGGTAATTTCGCCCTGCGGGCGGCGCAAACATCGGGTATTTTACTAGAGTCGACGGATGGTGCAAGTGCCGGCCATCAAACCCACACATCCGTCAGGGCTTGGCCATCGCTTTCAGCGCACCGTACGCCGGGCGCTGCGCCCAATCCGGCCGGACAATGCCCCAGTAACACTGCTCTGCACCGCCGCCGGCTACCGGGCAAAAGTTCAGGTTCCAGACGAACATCACTCCCACAAAGTTGTACGACCGGGCCTGGGTGAAGGCCTGGGTGAGGTACGTTGCCTGCTCTGCCTCGGTGTTGTAACTGACAAACTCGTAACCGGATTGCGCCGAGCCTCCTAAGCCGTCCAGCGTTCCCCACCCAAATTCCGTCGCCCAGATGCGGGTCCCCGTATCGCCGTAGCGAGCCATGATGTTCCAGTAATCCTCCAACGTGTGCCGAAAGAAAAAGCTGGGGTGGTCGTTGTGGCTGGGCACACTCGCTTCCTGACGACAACAGATCGCGGTCGGGCCGTTGGCCCAGCCGTTGGGGTGCGCACCGATGGCATCAGAGTAGTTCTTGAGCCCTTTGGCGTACATCGCTTCCAGGTAAACCCGGTCGTCGATGGCAGTGACGCCGTCGTTCCAGCCGGTGGGCGCCAAACCGCCGCTCACCACCATCGCCTGGGGGTCGGCCGCCTTGATGGCATTGTACGCGCCGGCCAAGAGCTGGATGTAACGCTCGGCGCTAAGGGTGTCACCGTTCCATTCGCGTCGGAGATTCTGCTCGTTCCAGACCTCGTAGGCTGCAACCCGGTTTTTGTAGCGATTCGCCAACGCGCTCACAAACGTCCAGTAATCCTGATAGTTGGCCGGCGGCCCGTCCTCGGTCGAGGTCGTGCGAGCCCATGCCGGCGCCTTGACGACACTGAACAGCAGCTTGACGTTATGAGCCTGGGCAGCATCCACCATCGCGTCCAACTCGGACCAGCTGATCTGACCCCGAGTTGGTTCGTAAACCTTCCACTCTACCTGCTGCTTGATCCAGCCGAAACCCAGATCGTTGACAGAACCCAGAACCCGGCCTTTGTCCTGACCTGGCAGGTGCACCTGAATGCCATACCCGAAGCCGGTGGATGCCACCGGCGTGGCCGCAGGTTGGGGTGTGGCCGGAGCGCTCGGCGTCGTGCCGGTGGCGCCCGGAATCCACAATCGTTGACCGACCAGGATTACGTTGGGATTAACCAGGTTGTTGGCCGCCACTATCGCTGCGGCGGATGTGCCATGCTGGACCGCAATCCGAAACAGGGTGTCACCGGCTTTTACTGTATAGTACACGCCCTGGGCCGGCGGCTGCTCGGGCGACGGCGTGGGCTGTGGCGTAGGTTGGGCCGATACGCCATCAATGACCAGAACCTGGCCGGGATAAATCTGACTGGGGTTAACGATGCCGTTTGCCAGGGCCACCGCTGCCACGGTGACGTTGTATCGCAGAGCGATCCGGAAGAGGGTGTCGCCTGTCTGCACCGTGTAAGTGGTCTGTCCGGTTGATACCACCGGAGTTGGAGCCGGGGTGGCGGTGGTTGCGATGGACAACCGCTGACCCACATAGATCACGTTGGGATTGGTGAGGCCGTTGGCCTGCATGATGGCGGTGACTGTGGTGTTGTATCGCAGGGCTATGCGGAACAACGTGTCACCCGACTGGACTACACACACTGTGTCGTCGGCCCACACGGTGCCGGCCGCCAGGAGCAGGCTGGCCAGCACCGCCAGGCTCAACAGGCGGTAGAACCAATGGCGTTTATCTCTCATGGCTTCCTCCGATCGCCCTCACGCACAAGAACCTACTCATTTGACCAGTTCGTCAAACCGCGACTGGCTTGCGGCTGCCACCTCGTCGTGGATGCTACGACCATGGGCGTCCATGGTGACCACGGCCGGGAAATCCTCCACCCGAATGACCCAAAAAGCTTCTGGCACGCCGAACTCGTCTTTCTTGTACACGGTGACGACCTCTTTGACCGCGTCGGCGATCAGCGTGGCGGCGCCGCCCACCGCGCTCAGATAGACCGCGGTGTGCTCCTGATTGGCCTTGAGGGTATTGGGCCCCATCCCTCCCTTGCCGATCACCGCCTTGACGTTGAAATGCGCGATGACTTCGGGTTCATAGACCTCCTCCCGAATGCTGGTTGTCGGGCCGGCAGCCACAAAGCGCCAGGTTCCATCGGGATTCTTGGACACCACCGGTCCGCAGTGATAGATTGCACCGCCGTTGAGTATGGATTTGAGTTCTTGGTAAAGCTCCAGTTCCTGGGTAGGCTGGTCAACTCGTACATACGTCTCAACCAGGAACTTGTGAGCAGCGTCGCGGGCAGTAACCATGATGCCGGTGAGGCTGACCTGGTCGCCCGCGCGCAGCGCTCGAATGGCTTCATCCGGAATTGGGACAGTTAACTTGTGCATGATCACCTCCAATTGAGCAGTTGGCCGCCGCACCTAGGCGTAGGTGGCTTGACCGTCTCGAATCACCACCGTGGCGCGCCGGTTTGCCCAGCACATATAGGCGATCGAGACAAAGTAGCATGCCGGCAGCCGGTGCTGCGCCGCGATGCGTACTCCCAAAACGGTGGTTCGTCCACCAAACCCCATAGGGCCTATATCCAGGCTGTTCAGGTCTGACAGCAGGCGTCGCTCCAGGGCATCTAGCGCCGCGTCGGGATTGGGTTCGTCCAGTCTGCGCAGCAACGTCTGCTTGGCCTTGATGTAACCGGAACCTCGATCGCCTCCGATGCACACCCCGATGACACCCGGCGAACACCCTTCCCCCTGGGCACGCAAGACGGCGTCCAACACTACTTTGCGCACCCCCTCCAGGTCTCGACCGGCCTTTAACTGGGCGTCGGGCAGCTTGTATTGGGCACCCACATTCTCGCTCCCTCCCCCCTTGAGAAGTAGCTGGGCCTTGATCGCGTCGTCGTCCCACTCGTGAAAGTGAAGCGTGGGAAAGTCCACGCCGGTGTTGTCGCCGCTATTGATTCCTGTGACGCTGTCAACCGCATTCGGCCTGAGAAAAGCCCGTTGGGTCGCCAGTGCACACGCCCGGCGCACGGCAGCGGTGACCTCGCGAGTTGAGACATGCTGTGGATGATAGATCTCGAAAATCGGCGTGCCGGTATCCTGGCACACCGGAGATGATAACTGACGAGCCAGACCGACGTTGCGCAAAATGGTCTCCAGAGCACCCGCAGCAGCCGACCCGGGAAGCTCGCGCTCCTTGGCGGCGACCAGCGCCTGCTCTACGTCTGGCGGCAGTTCTGTGGCTGCCTTGCGAATCAACTCCACAAACTGTTCGGTAAGATCGTTCACCATGCACTCCTTGCTATGCAGATGCAGGTCAGCAGAACAGCCCCCGGCCGAGCCAGGTCCTGTCGCTAGGCCTCCTTCAACTCTCGTTCTAGCCGAGCCACCATTTCTCTAGCCGCATCCGCCATCTCGGGGACGGCGTCGAACAACGGCACTCCTTGCACATCCGCTTCGACGGCGGCCGGCGTTGCCGGCAATGTGCCCAATATCGGCAGGCCCGGGCTGAAGCGGTGCAGGAAATCCAGGTCGCCTGCGTTGCGCATCTTGTTTCCCACCAGCAACAGACGCCGGATGCCGATATCTCGAGCCAGTTTGGCAATCTGCTCGGCCGTGCCGAGGCTCCGTTTTCCCGGCTCTACCACCACGATCATGGCGTCTACCATCCCGGCCGTTGCGCGACCCAGGTGTTCCACGCCGGCGTACATGTCCATGATCAGGAGGTCGTCGCGGTAAAAAACCAGGTGGGAGATGAGCGACTTGAGCATTGCACTCTCTGGACAGATGCAACCGCTGCCGCCCAGTTCCACCGCTCCCAATTCCAGCAGGCGAATCCCGCGATGCATCACGCTGAACCGGTCCGGCAGATCATCCACCCTGGGATTCAGTTTGAAATACCCGCCGGTGGTTCCCGGTTTGGCGCCCGTACGTTCCAGAATCAGCTCCTCCATCTTGGCAATAGGGACCAAATCGGTCACAAGCTCCGGCGGAAAGCCCAGGGCAGCTGCCAGGCAGGGCGACGGGTCCACGTCGATAGCTAATACGTTGCCGCCCAGCTCGGCATAGGCATAGGCGAGCAGGCTGCTGATCGTGGTCTTTCCCACCCCACCTTTACCGGTCACGGCGAGTTTCGGCATAAGAACCTCTCTGACCCAGTCCGCATGGCACCATCCGCTACTTCGGCAGGCGGAGGCTATCGGTGCAAGTTGTATGCCGCGACAAAGGACAAGCCCTTTTCGGTCAGCGCCCGGGCAGTACGGTTAAGCGCATCGTGCTTGTCCAGATAGTTTCGTTCCAGCGCTTTCAGGTCACCCGCTTCGATGATCTCCTGTTTGGCCCGGAAATAGTCCAGAATATCGGACGGATGCTCTCGCTTGGCGTCGATCTCGGGATCGCCGCCTTCGTGTTTGGCAGAGATGTTCTTGACGTGATCCGCCAGTTGGACAAGCTCGTCGCGCCGATTGTACGGCTGAATGACGATGCTCTTGTAGGTCTCGGTTATGTGGTGCTCAAATCGCACCAGATCTTCCAGATCGAGTGAGCGGCGAACCTCGGCCGTAATCTCGATGGTCTCATTATTGGCCGAGTTGCCCCAGTTGAAACCGATGAGCGAGGTGCTTCCGTCTGCCCGTCCGAACAACCGGGCGCCGATGAGGGTCCAGAGCGCGGCATAAGGATTGTCGTTGCCCATAAAGACCGATATCTTGAACTCGTTATCTACTCCCAACTTGTGCAACAGGTAACCCAGAAGCACGGTGCCCGGGTTGATGTTCAGCACCTGCCGGATGCCGTACTCGGTATAGTAGTAGAGATACTCGTCCAGCCACTGGAGAGCGTGTTCATTGGGCTGGCCTATCCCGCCAAAATAGCCCGTGATCGTCGCCGGACCGCCAAGGTGGATGTTCGACCCGTCGGTACCTTTGGTGTCCAGGGTCTCCACGTGGCTGGCACCGACAATCTGCATCGCCGCTGCCACCGCCAGGATGTCGTGGTCCTCCCGTTGCTCCTTCATGTTGCGAACCCGGATGTACCGTCCGGGCATCAATTGGCCCTGGTCGATGCTCTGCTCAGCCTGCCGGATCAAGAAAGGAAAGTAGCTGAGCGAACTGATCTCTAGCGTGACGGCAAAGTCGTCGGCGAACCGCATGGCGTCGGCTTTTGGCCCCACAACGTGGCGCCGATAGTCCGCCACCGAGATGAATGCATCTGCATCCCGCTGGCCGACCAACCATTCCAGGTCTTTGACATAGGGGGACCCGCCGGCTTTAAGGCGGCCCAACAGGTTTTCCAGCTGGCCTGCGGTGGCCGCTTTGCGGTTGATCTCCTCTGGCGTACCGTATCTGGCAACCACCGCCAGCAGGTCATTGACCACGCGTGAATCTGCGTCCAGCAACAGCGCGTTGACTGCCTCCAGCTGCCTTTCCGAAATTCGCAATCGCTCCCTCAAATCAGTAGCCACCGGTTATCTCCTTGTTTTCCATCAACACCCTTGGCCGACTGCCACGAATATTGCACCCTCGCAGTCTGGATCATGACCGTGGTTGGGCACCGTCATCGTCTTTTGCGCCGCTTCGCGGACGGCCCGGCCGTTACCGGGGCCGCTGCCCCACTCCGTGTTGCCGTCGCCGCATGTGGTTTGGCTTGCTCTTGCCGCATGCAGCAGTTCTTGTACTTGCGCCCGCTGCCGCACGGGCAGGGGTCGTTGCGACCGACCGTCTCCTGGGTTCGCCGCGCCGGCCGCTGCTTGCCGTCGCCCTCCACAGCGCGATTGGTCACGAGTTGCCGGCGAGGCGCGGCCGGCGCCGCCACCTGCAAGCCCATCGGTCGGAGGGTCTGCCTGACCACGTCCTCCTGAATCCGCACCAGGAGCGCGGCATACATCTCGTGCGAATCTTTTTTGAACGCTACCAGCGGGTCCTGGTGGGCATAGGCCCGCAACCCAATGCCTTCACGCAGGATGTCCAGATCGGTCAGGTGCCGAATCCACAGGCCGTCCACCGTGCGCAGCAGGACAGACCGATCCCGCTGATGGGTCATCAAGCGGCCGCAGACTGCCTGCAGCCCCTCCTTGTCGTCGCGGCTCAGATTGCCCGCCGGTGCGACCTCCAATTGGGTCCACAGCCCGGCCGAGAGACGCTCTCGTAAACCAGTGCGCAGGAAGGCAAAGAAACCCGGTGGGTTCTCGGCCCCGGCGAGTTGCTCCAGGCGAAGAGGAGACCGCGATAGGGCGCGAACCACCTCCTGACCAATAAAGGCCAGGTTCTGATCGTAAACCGTTTCAGCCCACTCTTGCAGCTCCTGCGTCAGGAGAGACACTTTCTTGGAGGACCAAGCTGCCTTTCCGGCCTCGGGCGGCAGGGGCATGAAGGCGCGAATCTCCTGGGCCAGCCCGTCCAGGTCCCAGTCGTCCTCAATTCCCCGGGTGTGCGAGTTCACCAGGTCGGCCAGGTACGAGCTCGCCATCTCTAGAACGACGTCACGGAGGTCCTCCAATTCGAGCACGCGCCGCCGCTGCTCATAGATGATGCGCCGCTGCTCGTTGACCACCTCATCGTATTCCAGCACCCGCTTGCGTATGTCAAAGTTGTACCCCTCGACCCGAACCTGGGACTGCTCAATCGACTTGTTGATCAACGCCAACTCGATGGGTTCATCACCCAGGTTGGACTTGATAAAGCTCTTGAGCCGTTCTCCCCCGAACCGACGGAACAACTCGTCTTCCAACGAAAGATAGAAACGCGAGGACCCGGGGTCTCCTTGACGGCCAGAGCGGCCGCGCAACTGGTTGTCAATCCGGCGCGCCTCATGTCGCTCTGTTCCCAGGACGTGCAACCCACCGCGGTCCAATATGCGTTGACGATCTGCCAGGCATTCGGCCCTCGCATCGGCCAGCGCCTCGTTCCACTGCTCGGGCGTAGCCTCTGTCACCTCAATGCCCTGCTGTCGGAGGCGCTCGCGCGCCAACCCGTCTGGGTTGCCGCCCAGCAGGATATCCACCCCGCGGCCGGCCATGTTGGTCGCAATGGTGACCGCACCGACACGGCCCGCCTGTGCGATGATCACCGCCTCACGTTCATGGTATTTGGCGTTGAGCACCTGGTGCGGGATGCCCTTGCGGTTGAGCATCTTGGAGACGCGCTCGGAGGTTTCGATTGCCGCGGCACCGACCAACACGGGCTGGCCGGCTCGATGAAGCTTTTCGATCTCGTCGACCGCCCGGGCGAACTTGACCTCCTCGGTAGCGTATACCACGTCTGGCCAGTCAGTGCGCCGGAAATAGACCTCCGATCCGTCCGGCGACCGAAACGTCACCATTTCGGCCCCATCCTGTTTTCGCCGGTGCGTTTCTAGTTCGCCGGTTTTGGCCCGGTACTCGACGTTGGTGGGCAGAATCGTGACATCCAGATGGTAGATCTTTTCGAACTCTTCCCCTTCGGTGGCTGCGGTGCCGGTCATTCCCGCCAGTTTGGTGTACATCCGGAAAAAGTTCTGGTAAGTGATGGTTGCGTAGGTGAGGTTCTCGCGGCGGACCTGGACCCCTTCCTTGGCCTCGATGGCCTGATGCAAACCCTCGGCGTACCGACGCCCGTACATGAGGCGACCGGTGAAATCGTCCACGATGATGATCTCACCGTCCTGCACCACATAGTCCTTGTCCAGTTGATACACCACATGGGCCTGCAGCGCGTTGTCCAGGTACGGCAGCATCTCGGCGTGATCCGGGCCATAGATGTTCTCGATGCCCAGCGCAGATTGGATCTTGACAATTCCCCGTTCCGTCAGGAACACGTTCCGCGACCGTAACTCGTAGACATAATCACCGTCAGGGTTCTCGGAGGTGATGCTGTCCTCGCCAGAAGGGTGGAGAGAGCGCACCATGTGCGCGAACTGCCGGTAGTAGGGCAAGGCTTCATCCGCCGGGCCAGAGATGATCAGCGGCGTCCGGGCTTCATCGATGAGGATGTTGTCGATCTCGTCCACAATCGCGTAATGCAGTCCCCGCTGAACGCATTGCGCCAGGTCGTAGACCATGTTGTCCCGCAGGTAATCGAAACCGAACTCATAATTGGTTCCGTAGGTGATGTGCGCCTGGTACGCCTCCTTGCGGCCGCACGGCCGAAGGTTCTGGTATCTCTCGTCATCGGAAATGTAGCTCGGGTCGAACAGAAAGGAGCCGCCGGCAGTTTCGGCGCGGGACGATTGGATCACGCCGACGGTCAGGCCCAACGCGTGGTAGATGGGTCCCATCCACTGAGCGCCCAGCTTGGAGAGATAGTCGTTGGGTGTGACCAGGTGCGCTCCCTGGAGCGTGAGTGCATTGAGGTACAACGGCAGCGTCGCGACCAGGGTTTTTCCCTCACCCGTTTTCATCTCGACGATGGTGCCGCGATTCAGGATCATGCCGCCGATCAGTTGTACGTCATAGTGGACCAGGCCGATCGTTCGGCGGCTCGCTTCCCGCACCGCGGCAAACGCTTCCGGCAGAATCGCGTCCAGCGTCTCCCCGTCCGCCACGCGGTTCAAAAACTCGTCCGTCTTGGCCCTGAGCGTGTCATCTGACAACGCCTGGTATTGTTCTCGCAACGCGTTGATCTGCTCCACCACCGGCATCATGCGCCGGAGTTCGCGCTCGTTCGCGTCGAAAGCTCTGCCCAACAGGCTCTTTATTCCAACCAACTGAAAAACCTACCCAATGAAAATGATCTCATGGAGCCGTGTCAACCGCAATCCGCGCCGCGGTGCACCAAGAGCTCCGCTGCGGTGTAGGGGTCTATCTCGCGCTCCAGCAACCGGCCCAACATCGACTCGAACTCGCCTCCCCGCGTGCGGTTGAGCAATTTCGCCATCAGTTTCTCGCGCAGCAGCAGATCCAGCTCTCGCTCGATGCGGGCGGCCTCGCGGAATTTAAGCTCTCCGCTCCGCTGCAAATAGTCCCAATGAGAACGGATAGCGTCTAGCACCTCCTCGACGCCCTCGCCGCTGATCGCCACCGTTTGTAGAACTGGCGGTTCCCACTCGTCGACTGAATTGAGATCAGGCAAGAGCGCCTGTGCCCATTCCATGGCACGTGGCTGGCTGTCATACCAGCGGCGGTGCAGGGACATCGCGGGGCGACCATCCCGTCCCAACCTCTGCATCATCTGCAACGCCTTGACCGCGGAGTCGGCACCCGGACGGTCGGCCTTGTTGACCACCAGCACGTCGGCCACTTCCAGAATGCCGGCCTTGATGACCTGGATGTCATCTCCCATGCCGGGCGCCTGGACCACCACGGTCGTGTGTGCGGTTCGGGCGATCTCCACTTCAGACTGCCCGGCGCCCACGGTTTCCACGATGACGGTGCCGAAACCGGCCGCATCCAGCACCTTGATCACCTCGCCCGTGGTTCGAGCCAGGCCGCCCAGGCTTCCTCTGGACGCCATGCTGCGAATAAAGACGCCCGCGTCACCCGCCAGGTCACGCATGCGGATGCGATCGCCCAGCACTGCTCCGCCCGAGAAGGGGCTGGTAGGGTCCACTGCGACAATGCCCACTGTGCCACCCCGAAGGCGAATGAGCTTGGCGAATTCGTTGACCAGCGTGCTCTTGCCGCTGCCGGGCGAGCCCGTTACTCCCACCAGGTGCGCCCGGCCGGTGTGGGCATAGAGCGCAGAAAGGACCGGCCGGCTGGCAGGCTCTTGGTTTTCAATCCAGGTGATCACACGGGCCAACGTCCGCCGATCGCCTGCCAGGATGGCCTCAGCTGTGCGCCCGGCGTCGGTCAACTTGCCTCTGGGCTGTGGCCAACGTGACGAATGACCTGAGCAATGGTTTGGGTGTTGGCACCGGGGCCAAACACCTCTACCACGCCCATCTGCTTGAGCAGCGGAACGTCCTCCTCAGGGATGATCCCGCCGAGGAATACCCTTACATTCTCCAACCCCTGGTTGCTCAAGAGCTCCAGGATCCGTGGCACCAGTGCCATGTGCGCGCCCGAGAGAATGCTGAGGCCGACGACGTCGACATCCTCCTGCAACGCTGCTTCTACAATCATCTCAGGGGTCTGCCGCAGGCCGGTATAGATGACCTCCATGCCGGCGTCACGCAGCGCCCGAGCCACCACTTTGGCGCCCCGATCGTGGCCGTCCAGACCGGGTTTCGCCACCAGCACTCGTATTCTCTTTTCGTCCATTCGTCCACCTTGCGCCCAACCGGCCGGCATCCCGCCAGATCTGCCCGCGCCGGCGGCTCAACTGATATCTGATGCGTATGGTCATTCGTCGCTCAGCAGCCGACCAAGGATCTGGTGCATCCAAGTGGCGCCTGATCCTGCCAGCCGTCAACCAATATACCACAAAGCCGGCGTACGCGCCAAACGAACGCGAACCGTGCGCACGCAAGCGTCTGCTCGACCACGCCGCGGCCGTGTGGTAGAATGCTATCGGGTGCCGGTTCCGGCTCGTCGGGCAGTGCGCCAGCCGAACAACCCGCTACCACACCGATCTGATGGCCGGCAGCCAGCCCGAGACCGAGCATAAAAAAACGATGACGACAGCGCGTTTTTTGGGTTCGTTAACCAGCGCCAATCCGGCGCGTGTCTGGACCGCATCCATTGGCTGCCGCCTGAACCAGGCCGAAATGGATCGTCTGCTTCGGGAGGCAGTCGGTGGCGGATTGGCGCTGGCCGAAAGACCCGACCGGGCGCACGTCTGCGTGGTGAATACCTGCGCGGTGACGGCCGAGGCGGAGCGCAAGTCGCGCCAGGCGATCCGCCGGCTGGCAACGGCTAACCCCCGAGCCAGCATCGTGGCGACCGGCTGTTACGTCACTCTCAAACCGCAGGAGGCGTCGACCCTGCCCGGGGTCTCGGAAGTGGTCAACAATGAGAGCAAACCCGATCTGTTGCGTCGCCTCGGCTGGGTGCCGGATGGCGCCGGTGGCCCCAGCTGGCGCCTTCCGGGCGGTCGGACGCGCGCGTTTCTCGAGGTTCAGACTGGGTGTGATCACCGATGCGCCTACTGCATCACCGCCCTGGCCCGCGGCCCGGCATCAAGCCGGCCAGCGGCCACGCTGATTGAGGAATTGCAGGCGCTCGAGCAAGCCGGGTACCAGGAAGTGGTGTTGACCGGGGTCTGCCTGGGAAGCTATCGCTGGCCGCATGCAGATCAGAGTGATGCCACGCCATCCGAGCGTTGGAGCCTGGCGCAGCTGCTACCGGCCATCCTGGATCGGACTAGCATACCCCGAATCCGGCTTTCGTCGGTGGAACCGTGGGATGTGACGCCGGAGCTCATCGCGCTATGGGAGGACACCCGCCTCTGCCGGCAGCTGCACCTGCCGCTTCAGAGCGGAGCCGGTGCCGCGCTGCGGCGGATGGGTAGGCCGATGGATCCCAGCACGTTTCGGAACCTGGTAGAGCGACTTGACAGCGCCATTCCAGACCTCGCCGTGACGACGGACGTGATGGTCGGTTTTCCGGGCGAGAGCGAGAGCGAATTCCAGGAGAGTCGCAGGCTGATTGACGAGTTGAGCCTGGCACGGATTCATCTATTCCGGTTTTCGGCTCGGCCGGGAACACGCGCAGCCGTTATGCCGGAACGCGTTCCGGTCAGGACGGTCGCCGACCGTTTGGCCGTGATCCGCGAGTTGGCGAATCAAAAGCAACAGCTGTTTCGGCAACGGTTTGTCGGCCGCACCATGTCGGTTCTGTGGGAGTCTCGGGCACAGGGGAACCTGTGGCGGGGGTACACCGACAACTATATGCCCGTGCACGCGGATCATCCGGCGGACCTGCGGAACACGGTGACGCCGGTGCGACTGACAGGCTTTCGAGGCGATGCGCTGACCGGCGAGGTGCTCGCGATAGAGCGACGTTGAAAGCCGGAGCCCCGGCGGGGGTCTCTTACTTGCAGGTCACCTGGAGCGCGTGCAAGGCCACCGGGTGAGAACCATGGTGGCAGGTCGACCCCGCTGGCGGTCGACCATCAAATCAGTATGTGGATTGGTCCACGCGCGTGCTTTGCCAAGTGGCCCGCATTGTGCTAGGATGGGTGAAGAGCTGGGAACAGCCAGTTTGCCGGTCTCCGGTTGCGTGGTCCGGGTAAGGGATGAAGGACGGGTTCTCGAGAGCACAGGCGCAGTCAGAATGAATCTGGGCAGGATGTCGAAACCGGAGACCAATCCGGGCGCTGCAGAGCCTATTCGGGACTGCCCTTTCTGCCGAATTGCCGCGGGCGCAGCCCCGGCGCAGATTGTGTTTCAAGATGAAGAAATCGTTGCTTTTCGTGATATCCATCCCCAGGCGCCGACCCACATTTTGCTGATCCCCCGTCGGCACATAGACAGCCTGGGAGTGGCGAACAGCGAAGACGCCGTCGTTTTGGGGCGGCTGATGCTGGCAGCGGCGCAGATTGCTCGCCAAGAGCGGCCGGCGGATGGTTTTCGGGTGGTGATCAACACCGGTGCCGGTGCAGGTCAGAGCGTCTTTCACCTGCACCTGCATCTTCTGGGCGGCCGCAGAATGGCATGGCCGCCAGGATGAACCAGGTGACGGCCGCGGTGGTGGCAAAACAGCTCGCAGGAGGTGACAGGTATGCAGCTCGAAGCAGTGCGCATCAACAAACCGGATGGCATCAACTTTATCCTGGGACAGACGCATTTCATCAAGTCAGTGGAGGACATCCACGAGGCGATGGTCAACGCGGTGCCGGGCCTCCGGTTCGGACTGGCGTTCTGCGAGTCGTCGGGTGCCTGTCTGGTGCGGTTGAGTGGAACCGACGACGCCATGATCGCGCTGGCGCAACAGAACGCCCTGGCCATCGGTGCGGGACACTGCTTTCTCGTGTTCCTGGCGGAGGGTTACTACCCCATCAACGTGCTCAACTCGCTGAAATGGGTGCCAGAGGTTTGCCGGATCTATTGCGCCACAGCCAACCCGACGGAGGTGATTGTGGCTGAGACCGGTCAGGGGCGAGCCATTCTGGGAGTTGTGGACGGGGACCGGCCGGTCGGCACGGAGTCGGCGGCCGATGTCCAGTGGCGCAAGGACCTGCTTCGCCAGTTCGGCTACAAACTCTAGGGACACCGGGAGAAGCCACCATGACAACGCTAAAGGAAACACTGGCGGAGGATGTCAAGAGCGCCATGCGGTCGGGCGACCGGACGCGACGGGATGCCATCCGCATGTTGTTGGCCGCCGTCAAGCAGACCGAGGTGGACCAGCGCACCCAACTGGATGACGCCCAGACGGTTGCCCTGCTTCAGAAGGAAGCCAAGCGCCGGCAGGAGACAATAGCCGATTTCGAGCGCGCTGGGCGGGGCGATGAGGCCGCCGGCGAGCGAGCCGAACTGGCAATCATCGAGTCCTATCTGCCAAATCAGGCCACGGAAGACGAGATTGCCGAGCGCGCCCGGCAGTTGATCGCAGAATTGGGCCTGAGCGGATCCAGGGCCATAGGCCAGTTGATGAAACCGCTCATGGCGGAGTACCAGGGTCGGGCGGACGGCCGGCTGATCAACCAGGTCGCACAACGTTTGCTTAAGTCGTAGGCAAGGCAGTGAGCTCGTCGTCCCGCAACCTCGAACCCGGCCCCAAGCCGGCGCCAGCGCTGGAGTGGTTTCGCAGTGTTCGTCCGGTGATCTATGGCCTGGCTCTGATCATCGCGCTGACGTTCACGCTGGTCACTGAACTGGCTCCGGCCACCAAAGTGGACCTCGAAGCGGGTGACGTTGCCGATCAGGACATCCTGGCTCCCCGAAGCATCAGCTACATCTCGCAGGTGCTGACAGAGCGGGCGCGGGAGGAAGCTGCCGCCGCCGTGCGCGATGTCTACGACCAGCCGGATATGCGGGTGGCGCGGGCTCAGGTGAGCTACACCCGGCAGGTTCTGGCGTTCATCGAGACGGTGCGGTCCGACGGTTTGGCCGGTCGCGGCCGTCAACGCGCTTACCTGCAGGCGGTCCCGGACTTGGATCTCACAGACGACACCATGAATTCGCTTCTGAGTCTGACCGCCAGAGAGTGGGAAAGTGTCCGTGAGGACACCGTATCGGTGGTGGACCAGGCCATGCGGGAAGAGGTGCGCCCCGATCGGTTGCAGCAGATTCAGGCGGGGATCCCACTTTTGGTTCGGTTGGAGGTGCCGGAGAAACAGGCGCTGGTCATCACCGCCCTCGCCCAACAGCTGATTGTGCCCAACACAACCCGCAATGCCCAGGCGACGGCGCTGGCCCGGCAGCAAGCGTTGGCCGCCGTTCAACCGGTGCGACAGTCGTTTGACATAAACTCGACCATTGTTCACCAGGGTGAGCAGGTGGACGAAGCCGATATCGAGGCGATGGAGCAGTTCGGACTGCTCCACGCCGAGCGCGACTGGCGAGATTTAACCAGCCTGGGCGTTGCCGTGACGGTCCTTGTGACTCTGTTGGCGCTGTACATCCAGCGCTTTTACGCGCGGTTCCTCACCAGCGACCGGCACCTCAGCCTGATCTCGCTGATTCTGGTGTTTTTCACCGTCGCCGCCAAGTTGATGGTGCCCGGGAGGGCCATATTGCCGTTTCTGTTCCCTGCGTCCGCTGCTGCCATGCTCTTGACCTCCCTGTTTGACAGCCACCTGGCTATCGGGGTGACGATCGTCCTGGCTGCCATGGTTGGACTCATCGGCGGCAATTCGCTGGAGCTGGCCCTGTTCGTGGCCATGGGCGGCATCACCGCTGCGCTGTATCTCCGCAAATCGCCTCGCATCAGCGCCTTTTTCCGCGCGGGCGTGGTGGTGGCGGTCGTCAATATGGCCATTGTCCTGGTCTACCGTCTGGGCAACTCGGATCTGTTGGGCATCCTGCAGCTCCTGGGTGCCAGTTTCCTAAACGGTCTGCTCTCGGCCGGGATCACGTTGGTTGGCTTTTACGTGGTCGGCACCGTTTTTCAGGTTGTCACGTCGCTCCAGCTCCAGGAACTGGCCCGGCTCGACCATCCGCTGTTGCAGGAGCTGTTGCGGCAGGCGCCCGGCACCTACCATCACAGCCTGATGGTTTCGAATCTGGCCGAACAGGCTGCCCGCCGGATTGGCGCGGACTCGGATCTGGTTCGGGTGGGATCGTTCTACCACGATGTTGGCAAGGTCGCCAGACCCTATTTCTTTACGGAGAACCAGACGGCCGCGAACGCACATTCGAGGTTGGATCCGCTGACCAGTGCCGAGATCATTACCAGCCATGTCCGGGATGGCGTTGAGCTGGCCCGCCGGTATCGGCTTCCGGACAAGATCCGGGCGTTCATACCCGAGCACCAGGGTACCCGAGTGGTCAAGTCCTTCTATCACCGGGCGCTGCAGGCGGCGGATGACCCGGCTACGGTGAACGCGGATGACTATCGCTACCCCGGGCCCAGGCCCCAGAGCCGAGAGACGGCCCTTGTCCTGCTGGCGGATTCGTGCGAGGCGGCGACCACGGCGATGCAGACTCAGACGGGGCCAGAAATCGAACGCGTTGTCGGTCAGGTCATCACCGACATCATGACCGAAGGAGAGCTGGACGAATCTGGGCTCACGCTGGGCGACATTCACCTGATCAAACAGAGCTTTGTGGAAAGCCTGCATGGCCGCTTTCACACCCGGCCCAAGCACCCGGGACAGCGGACATCCGACCAATTGCGAGCCCGCACGCAAGTGTCTGCCAGTGACGGTGAAAGGGCAATGCCCTCAGGAGGCTAGTGGATGTACGTGGTGGAGGTCCTGTTTGACACCGACGACCGAGGGCTGGCAGCGGAGATGGTGGTGGAGGCAGCCCGGGCGGCGCTGACACACGAGCAAGCGCCCGCTGGCGAAATGACCGTTCTTCTCGCCGGCGACGACCGCCTGGCAGAGTTGAACCGCCAGTTCATGGGCGAAGACGGGCCAACTGATGTGTTGGCTTTCCCATCGGGCGAGTCAACCCCCGCCCCGGAACTGCCGGTCTACCTGGGCGACGTGGCCATCAGCCTGGATCGCGCCAAATCCCAGGCCGAGGCGGCCGGGCACACGCTGCTGCAGGAGAGCCAACTTCTGGTGGTGCACGGCACGCTCCATCTCCTGGGCCACGACCATTCCGAGCCGGACGAGAAGCGGGTCATGTGGCTGGCGCAAAACGAGATCCTCGGACAGCTGGGTGTTCCTACCGCTTTTCTGGATGCGCTTCTCAGGGAGGCGTCGTTATCCTGACGGGCGCAAGCACCAGCCGGTCCCCTACCGGCTGGTTATCCTGATAGATCGGCAGACGGGGATATCCTTCTGTGCGTAGGTACCCGCCGATCTCTAGCGGGTAATCACCGGCCGGCAGATCCGATGGAACGTTCAGCCGGTGAAGTTGGGCAAAGAGATCGCCCGGTCGCCAACTCGATGACGGAAGGTCCAATCGGTCATCCTGCGCGGTCACCTGCCCGTCCGCCAGGAGATGGCTGAACAGCACCAGCTCGGGTTCAGCCGGCAACGTTTCCAGAATCTCCCAGAAGGTGATCAACTCGATCCAGCCGCCCGGCTGCACCTCATCCGGCGACGCCTTGTACCCGGCGAATGCCAGAACGTGTCCCATGTCCGACCGGTCGTCAAGCGGTAGCGCGGCGATCGCATCCACGGGCGACCACCGGTAGACGTCGATCCAGGGCGAGAGATCATCGGACCGCAGCATCACCCGGTCTACCAGTTGCGCGCTGGGGCCCATCAACGCAGCGAGCGATGGGCTCAGCGGCGCACCGGCCGGCACCAGCGCTCGAGCGGTTGAAACGCGGGGAAAGACGACAACGCCCGCGCCGTTGTGCCACAAGATAGAGAGATCCAGCCGGCGCAGCAGGGTGCTGGCGGCATACGGATCGTGCAGGGGACCGGGGTACAGGGTAGAAACGGTCACCGTCGATTGGTCGGGCTGGCCATCCAGATAGGCTGCGATCTGTTTCAGGTGCGCATGATAGGCAACCCGCGTGTTCGGGTTTTCTGCCCACCGCACCAGGTAGTCTCCCGCGGTCAGCGAGGCCAGGCCGGCCAGGGAAGCCAGCATCAGGATGGTTCCCAGGATAAGGCCTCGCGCCGGCCATCGACGGCTTGACCAGCGCAGGGCGATCGCCACGGGAACGGCCGCCAGGATATACACGCTGGGCTGGGCCGCGATGGCGCGAAGCGAGCTGCTTTCCAGGCCGGTGACCAGCGCCGGAAACAGGCCAATGGGCAACCAGAGCAGCAAGAAACGAAGGCCGGGCCGTGTTGCACGCAGCGAACCAACAATGGCCAGCACCAACCCGCCCAAAAACAGGCATGCCACCAGCGGTGGAAGCAGGGGTCGGCCGGAAATGTTGTACAACCATTGGGTGTCGCCCCGGTGTGTTAGCAGACCGATTGACTGCTTCAACCGATGCGCCAGCGGACCGGCATCGCCGGCTGCCAGTGCTCGCAGCGGCGCTGCCAGTTCATCCACGCGAACCTCTACCTCAGGGTGCTGGAGCAGGAAGGCTGCCAGCGGGGCGGCAACCAGCGCCAGAACGACCAGCATGACGACGAATCCAGCCCGGCAGCTGCGCCAACGCCTGCGGTCGGCAAAGGCCAACGACAGGTGAAAAAGAGCCGGCACCAGCCACGTGATGCGCGCCGGCATGTAGGTCCAGGCGGCCAATCCCTGAAGGAGCCCGGCCATGGCGAAAAAGGCCGGGCTGCGGCGCTCCGTGGCCCGGTACACCGCCTGCCAATAACAGGCGTAACCGGCCAGGATAATAGCCGGAAGGGCGGCGGATCGCAATATCTGGCGGCTGGTGCCGACCGGCCAGAATGATGCCGCTATCAGCAGTGCCGCCAACAGTGCGGTCTGCTGGTCCAAGGCTCTCCGCGCCCAAGCATACACCAGCGCCACGGTGAGGGTGCCCCAGAACGCCGAGACCAACCGGCCGGGCAGCACTCTCACATCCAATAGATGCACCAACGGGGCAGCCACATAGTCATACAGCGGCTCGCGACCATAGGCCGTCGTGAGGTAAATGGGCCGCAACCCCTGCCATATTCGCTCCGCATCCTGCACGTGCGCGGCCTCGTCGTGCGTGACCCCGGGCGGCGCAGATTGAATCTGCACCGTGCGGAGCAGAAATGCCACCAGCACCACGGCCAGAGGAAGCCAATAGCTCAGCGATCCGCGACGGGACAAAGAGCCTGCGCCAGGCGCCGGCCAGGGTCCGGCATTCAGGGCGCGATCTTCAGCCATCCGACACCACCTCGATCGGATCCAGCTCAATGGCATCGCCTGCCGGCATGCCGCCGACGGTCACCGGGAGTCGGGATGCGGTGTGGTCTGGCCGGGACCCGGCAAGCACCGCATCCACGCGATCCACCACCGTATAGGCGCCGGCAATCAGCCGGTAGACGCCCGGCTCTGCGTCAGGCGGCAGGGTGAGTTCGAACAACTGCCAGAAGCGATCACCTACATGCCAGTTCCAACTGGGGACGTCGAGCCGGTCCTCCTGCGCCAGCACCCGGCCATCCGGCCCCAGCACCTGCGCAAAGAGCACTGCGTCCTGATCCGGCGCCAGTTGGCCGGTCACTGCCCAACTGGTCAGCAAACGGCCGGTTTCGCCTGCCACCAATCGTGTGGGCATCTGATCCGCGCCCAGCGCCGCCAGAACCCCACCCAATCGCGGCATTGTGGCGTCCACTTCCCGCGCAAAACCGCTGCCGGCCGGCGCGCTCAAGACGTCAAAATGACGGTTCAGGTGGGCCGGGTGAATGATGATCCGTTCGACCGCCGCCAACGGCTCGACCAACTGGCGCAGGTCGGGCGCCAGTGGTGTCCAGGCCGGCACCAGCAGCAACCCGCCTTCCGGGGGAAGCACCAATGCCCTGCGCCCGTCGAACCAGCGCAAGTGGCTGCCCGGTTCTCCGGTCACAGCCTCGACCACCCGCGGATCATGGTACTGGCCAGGGTACAGCGCCGAAATGGCGATGGGGCCCGGCGGCCGGGATTGAACGTATTGCGCAATGGCCACCACGTCCGCATGATAGTGCACGCGCGTGTCCGGATCGGCCGCCCATCGGTTGATGTAATCGTGGAAGGTGAGCCCGCCCAGCACCAGGAACCCAACTGAGACTGGAACCCAAATCGCCCATGCGGTCGGGACCGATCCGTCCGTTCGCAGCCGGAACCGCCGAGCAACCAGGCGTCCCGCCTCAGCCATCGCGAGGCCGGGAAGGAAATAGACCATCGGCTGCGCCCCGATCGCTCGGAGGTTGGCTGCCTCTCGGCCGGTCACCAGTGCCGGCAGCAATCCCAGCAAGAGCCAGAACAGCGCCCAGGCGTATGCCGGGTTCCTCCAGCGCCAGAGGGCAATCGCCAGGCCGACAACAAAGAGGGTGCTCATGACCGGATCGAGGACAGGCTTGCCGGGAAGGTTATAGGGGACAAAGGTGTCGCCGCGGACTGAAAGGAACTGAACCGCATCGGCCGCCCGGGCCAGCAAGGGATCAGGGTCGCCCTGCAGAAGCGCCCGCAGTGGCTGATCCAGTTGCCCCACCCGAATCTCGGCGTCAGGTTGCCTTTGCAGATGGATGAAAAGCGGTGTTGCCACCGCGGCGCCAATCAGCACTACCGAAAGGACCTGAGCCCAGGGCTGCCTGGCGCCGGCCTTGCGCACCAGGAGCAGGTACAGGGCAAATACCACCGGCACCAGCGCCATCGCCCGTGCCGCCAGGTAGGTATACAGCGAGAGCCCCAGCAGACTGCCGGCTGATAGCAGCAACGCCCACCGAATCTTGCTCTTGTTTGTTTTGCCCCACAGCCCTAGCCACAGCAGGCAGGAAAACGCCGCGAACACGGCCGGCAGCGTCACCGCTCGCAACCCCATGCGGGAGGTCGAAACCGACCAAAAACCGGTGGCCAGACCGGCCGCAGTGAGCAACGCGGTTGCAGTGCCGAACGCTCGCCGGGTCCAGACGTAGGTGAGCGCCACCGTCGCCAATCCCCAAACGGCGCTGGACAACCGCATGACCCACGGGTCACGGCCCAGCACGGCCATGAACCCGGCGACGGTGTACGGGTAGAGAGGTTCTTTGCCTTGCGCTACCGGAAAGTAGAACGGCCGCAGTCCATCCAACACGGCGGCAGCATCATGGACGTTGTTGGCTTCATCGTGCGTCAGGCCGGGGGGTACATCGCCGAGTTCCCACAGACGCAAAAAGGCCGCCGCCAACAATAACGCCAGCAGCCACGCGCGTTCAGAGCGCCGTGTTTTCATACACGTGAGTGCGGCGGCGCGAGGGGTACCACAGCAGCAGCAGGACGCCCACCAGGGCAAAGGCAGACAATCCAGCACCCGCCACCAAGGTGCCCGGGCGGTAGGCGAATGTCACCGTGTGCTCGCCCGGAGCAACGCAGACCCCATGCAGCATGCCAAAAGTTCGGAGAGAACGAACCGGCTGACCATCTATGACAACCCGCCAGCCGGGAGCGTAGCGCTGGCTGAGCACCAAGAAACCGCCGTCACCCTCAACCTGCACCGAGACCTGATCCTCCTGGTCGAGCAGGACTCGAGCCCCGGTCGCGGCGCCTCCCTCGCAGGAAAACCCATCCGGGGCTCCCGTGACCAGGGCCTCGTGACGCGGGTCAAGGCTCGGGTTGTTGACCTCGTCAAGCAGCTCGGCTGCCCTGACCAGACGCACGGACGGCACCACCCAGGCCCCCGGTAGTTGGGTGGATCGCCTGTAGATGTAGACCCCGCTTTCTTCAGCCAACAACGACAACGTGTCGCCTGATGTAAGGACCAGGGGATTGATCGTGACTACGTAGGCGGTGTTCAGCAGGTCATACGCGCGGGCGCGCGGGTCGGGAACTGAGCTGACCACCCGGTTGTATTGCTCGTCCTCCAACGTATGGTAGGCAAACACGGATCGCACCCGAAAAGTGAGAGCGCCGTTCTGTTCAAAGATGCTCAAACCCCAAGGCAGCACTCTGCCCGCGGCCGGGTCTACATGCCCGGAGACAATTCGCCAGTACGCGCTGTGCGGTGCCGGAACCGTGCGGACCAGTCCCACCCCAAGGGTCCACAGGTCCAGCAGCAAGAGCGCGGTTGCCAGCAGCGGCATCCATCGGCCGACTTGAGGCTTTTCCCACTGACGGAGGTAACCGATTGCGAGTACGAAAAACAGGCCGAACGTTGCGACGGCTCCGGCCAGGTGCCACATCCGTCCGGCCGAGGGGTTCGAATCGCGTCCCCAAGCAAACAACCCATAGCAGATAACTGCTAGCACCGCCGTCGCCCCCAAAGTTGTCCCGACCCAGCGGCCGCGAAATGGCTCGACGAGCCGTCGTCGTTCGGTTTCATCGGCCCGTTCCAGTGCGGTCAGTGCGGATGCCGTCAGAACGGCCGCGCCAAGGGTGAACAGGAAACCTGCCCGGGCCGGGGCACGCACGGCATTCAACCAGGGTACTACCCGCGCGATCAGCGGATGGACGGCGCTGTATCCACCAAACGCGAAAAACAGCGCACCGACCGATGTGCCCACCCAGAATCGAATCTTCTCGCGCGATCGGAGTGCCACCCAGGACAGCATGAGGGCAAGGACCCCCACGTAGAATATCAGTTCCTCGTGGACGCCCTCTCCCCAGTATCCGGTCCGCACCGGTTCCCCGAAAAAGTTGGGCACCAACAGAGTAACCAGGTATCCAATGGGCCAGGAGAACCACGATCCGAACTCGTAATCGCCCGAACCGATCCGCGTGCTGGTCGCAAGAACCTGCGCGAAGGGCAAGACCTGCACCGCTGCCAGGCATAGCCCCAGCGCACCCATCAGCACGGACTTGACCACCAGGCCCCATCGATGGCGGTGCGGCTGGGACCACGCCACGTTTAGGGCGTAAGCACCCCACATGACCGACACCAGCAAGAACGTGGGTGGGTGACCCGCGAGAAAACAGGCCCCCACGGCCAACGAGCCCAACGCCACGGAGCGGCGCCATTTTGCAGAACCCTTCAACGCATCTATGGCCCACAATCCCCAGGGAAGCCACGAACCGGTGGTCAGAACCCCCTGGTGTCCTCCCTGGATCCGGGCAAAGGTGTAACCGCTAAAGGCGAACAGCGCAGCTCCTGCCAGTGCGCCCGCCAGCGTGCTGTCCTGGCGCCGCAGCCAACCATAACAGCCGATGGCGGCCCACGCGACGTGACCGGCCAGGATAACACCCAATGCGCGTGTCGCGGGCATCGCGAACGCCAACCAGGTCGGAGGGTAAAAGAGAGCCGGTTCCGGATCGGCGTGAAAGGCCATGCCAGAGGCCAGGTACGGGGTCCACAAAGGCAGCTGGCCATGGTGTACGGCCCACCTGGCCTCTTCGAGCCACACCTGGAAGAGGTTTGCCATATCGTTGCCGCCCACGATATGGTCGGCCGGTGCCGTCAGCACGTTCCAGTAAAAGAGCACGACCAGGAGGACTAAAAAGGCCGGGATACGGGCGTTGCGTGCTTGCGCGGCAATCCAACGGGCATTCTGTCTCTCGGGCGGTTTGCTTGATGTGGGATGATCTGTCGGATGCATGCGGGTGCTTCCTATCGCCGAGTTATGCGTCTAGGTGCCTATATGATTCTATCATAGGGTCAACAGAGTTGGCAATGTGTGGTGTTTTGGGCGGTTTTGGTGGTTGTTTGGTATGGTGGCGAGTGACTACACGCAGCAATGCGGCAGTTAATAACGGTACCAGACAATACCGTGCGGTTCAACTATCGAAAACCTAGCCCATAAACAATGTGCGATTGACGCCGGCGCAACGTTCGGGGAAAGAACCGCTCGGCCCGCGCATAGATTCCCAAGCCCCACATCGCCAACCCCTCCAGCACACCTTCTCCGGCGCTCTCACGCTGAGATTCCGAGCGAACAACCCCCGGCGGAAAAGGCGGCATGTCCACATACCCGACGTGTCTCGCCCAGGCAGCCAATCCCCGCATCTCGTCCAACGTCAGCCCGCTCAGGCCGCTCAACCTGGTATGAGCTGGGTTGTCCCCGTTCGGCGCAAAGAGAACAACCGCCGGCGCCAGTGCCCACAACCGATCGACGTACGCGCCGCGCCGGCCAACGTTCAGGCGTTGAAGCACCTCGCACGAAAGTGCAAGGTCAACCTCCTCGCCCAACGGCAGCGTCGCAACGTCGGTCACCTGGAAATCGGGTTGCACGTCAAGCAGCAATCCCGCCCCATGCGCTCTTTGCAGCGCCAGTCGCCCCTTATCCAACGCCTCCGGTCTCTCATCCACAATCAGGAGTGCGGCCCCCAGTTCGGCCGCCAGCAGCAGGAAATCCAGGCTTGCGCCGTACTTTTCCGGCAGTCCGGCGACCAGGATCCGCCTGGGCAACCCAACGGACCTCAGTATGCGCCCCAGCACCAGCCGTTTGGCATAATACTCGTACGCTGTCCCCACGCCTTCACCCTCCGCAAGAGCCAGAGGGTAGAGGTCGCGGATTGATCGGTCGGGCAGCCAGACGGGCCGGTGTTCTGCGATCATCAGGCTGCGCCTCCGGCCCTAGTCGGTTTCAACAGCTCGCGCTCGCGGTACCAGTCCACTGTCCGCTGCACTCCATCGACCAGTTCCACTTGAGCACAATACCCCAAGTCGCGCCGTGCCTTTTGCCACGAGAATCGGCGGTCCTCACCAAAGAACGCGACACCCGCCCGGCTGAGCGGCGGCGTCCTGCCAATGACCCGGGCCACCAGTTCCAAGCCGGCCGCTCCCAGCCAGGCCAGCGTCTTAGGCACCGTCACCTGCGGCGCGGGCACGCCCAGCGCATTTGCCATGGCGCCGGCAAGTTCGCGGAATGTCACCGGGCGCGGGCCGGCCACATGATACACGGAACCCGGCCTACCCTTTGACAGGCACAGCATCGCCCCGTCCACCGCATCGCCGATAAACGTGGGATGGCAAACGTGCTCGCCCGAGCCAACGAAGAAAAACGTGCCGTTCTGCACTGCCCGGAACAACCCAAGTACGTGGGTATCGCCCGGCCCATACACAAACTCCGGCCGCATGACAATGACCGGAAGACCTTCCGTCACAAATCGCTCCACCACCTGTTCGGCCGACGCCTTGCTGCGCTCGTAAGCATTGCTGGGCGCCGGCGGGGCGTCCTCACCAGCCGGTTCACCCCAGATCGGGCCCAACACGCCAGGGCTGCTGATCACCAACAACCGCCGGACATCCGCTTTCACCGCCTCCGACAAGACGTTGCGCGTTCCGCCCGCATGAAGCCGGTGATAATGCGATTCAGCCACGCCCGCCTGACCCAGCATGCCGGCCGCATGCACAATCCAATCCACCCCGTCGCACACGCCCTTGAGCGTGTGGGGTTCGGTGACATCCCCTTCGACCCATTCGACCGCGATGCCAGACAAACGTTCTCGATCCGACGTTGGACGTACCAATGCCCGGACGTCAGCGCCCCCGTCTGCCAGCGCACGCGCTATAGCGCCGCCCAAAAAGCCGGTGGCGCCGGTAACCAGCACCTTCATTGCGGCAACTCGAAATCCATCACCGGCCGATACGCGCAACGGCATCGGCCGCCGTGTGGGCAACCCGGGAGAGGCAGCCGCGGCGCCGAATCGGGGTGGTAGACGGCACCGGCCGGCAGCGCCCGAGCCGCGTCGCAGCAGTCCTCTCCCACATCTACTCGGACACCTCGAATCGCTCCCTGAGCGTTCATACCCATCCGATAAGCCGCCAACGTCCTTTCGGCATAATCGACGGGTTTATCGGACTTACGGAAAAAGTCAGTCAACCAATCAAAAGCCATGGATACACCATGTACGAAAAACGGCCATCTCCCGAGGGGTCAGCCTCATCTCTCCGCCGTCAACGCAGCCTTGGCTCACCGCGCGAAAAGAACTCGCATGCCCACCCGGCTCGCCGTCGGAATGTGGTGCAGCATGTTGGTGTAGGATGCGTTGGCCAGTGGGCAATAGCACTCCCTGGACCCGATGCTGCGCCGCGCGCGCCGGGCCTGGTCGGCAAACCAGATCTTGCGGAAATCGTACTCCACCTCACGCAGGTTGCCCAGGTTGTCGGCGCGGACGCAGCACGGCCACACCGTGCCGTCAGCATAGATCTGAGCACTCGCCCATCCGGCGTAACAGGGGATGACCTGACGCTGTTCCTGTAGGACCCGTTTGACCAATCGGTAATACTCGATACGGAATGCCTCGGTGATCCTGGCCACGCCCTGGAAATCGCGTTGGGCAATTCGGGCCGTCAGTCGGTCAATCGCGCGATCATAGCTCTCACGATCGGGGGTGATGGGCAATCCCACCGTGTCCAACTCGACCCGTGGTTCGGCTATCTCGGTGATGAACTGGTCCGCTCCCGATGCCAACGCATATTCTGCCACCTGATCCAGACGGTCAATATTGAACACCGAGACAACGGTGTGGATACCCACAGCCAGATTGGGCGTCTCCTTGCGAAGCGCCAGTAACTCAGCCAGGCAATTTTCCGACTTGACAAAGTTTCCGGGCACGCCTCGGATCCGGTCGTGTTCCTGCCCGACCCCATCCAGCGAAAGATTGATGATCAGCTGGCTGCCCGGGCACCGCCGCGCAATCTGTCGGGCGGCCTCTGGGATTCTATTGAACAACAAACCATTGGTGGGGATGTTGATGATACCCGGCCGGCAGCGCCGATAGGCGATCTCGCATAGATCAACCACACCCTCGAAAAGGAATGGTTCGCCGCCACTGACGGTAATCCAATAAGGCGCCATGCCCACCGAGCTGAGAATCCGGTCCCACTCATCCAGGCGCAACTCAGTCTCACGCTTCATCCAGATGTTGCACGTGAGGCAGCGGGAGTTGCACCGCGGCGAGGGCGACAAGGTCAGGTTGATGGGCAACATACGCGGCCAACCGACCTGTCGGAAACCAAAGTAAAGCGGAATGCGTGCCAGCACGCCCAGCATCGACCTCATGTGCTCATCCGATTGCCCGACACAAAGGCAGACTCAACGACCTGTTTCACGCGTCGTCCTTTGCCCGCAGATCCTTGGTTGTCTTGGCGACCTCCCACACGCTGTGATCTCGCTTGGCACGATAATCCCGCCAACCCAGGAAACGACCGTACACCTCCAGTACCACCACACACCAGGTCCAGAGAAACTGCCTTGGCCGCCAGTCCAGGTTGCGCAGCAGAATCCAAAGGACGCGCATCCCGCTCATGGTGCTTACTGCGTAACCCAGAGTGTCGCGTACGGCCAGATGGCCGGCATAAATCCGGCGCCGTTGCCGCAGGAAATCCTCAGTGGTATCTGGCCCCTTGTTGTAGACCACTGCATCCGGCACATACCGCACCTGGTATCCCTGTCCCCTGACCACCGGCTCCACACTCGCCTCGTCCACCGCTGTGTTGTGCGGGATGCGCTCAAAGATCTTGCGGAAGGCGGTCATCTCTCCCGCCTTGAAACTGGCCAGGTTGATTCGATGGTGAAGGTCCCAGAGCAGATGCGCGGCAAAACCCTGGAACGTGTCAGGGTTGTTCACCGGCACCGGTCGGCAGCTAGTCATGCCGATCTCCGGATCCTCAAAGGGCGCCACCAGAGCCTCCACGGCCGTCGTTTCCGGCAGCAGATCAGCGCTGCTGAGGACTACCAGAGGCAGCGTGGTCTGGCCCAAGAACAGGTTAATCCCGGAGGCCTTGCCCTCCCGCCTTGCTTGCACCAGCAGGCGAACACGGTCATCGCGCTCGACCCACTGACGAACAATGTCCTCGGTTCCGTCCGTGCAGCCGCTGGCAACCACCACAATCTCCCGAATAGACACCGTCCGCAGCTCCTGCTCCAGCATACGCCGCACAATCCGGTCGATATTGGCCGCTTCGTTGTGGGCCATAATGCCAACAGCGCATTCAAGAGACGACATCGCCACCGTCCATTACTCGGAATCCCCGACCATCCCTGAGAAGGCACCCAGGAACCCGTGCCACACCAGGACACAGAGGTCGCGTTTCATGGCACAACCCGTTGGACCTGGCCACCCCGCGACAGCATCACGCCCCCGGCCAACACCAACCAAAGCGCGTTGGCCGACATGATTGCCGGCAGATGCCAGAGTGCGTCATGAAACAGGATCATCAACAGCACCTGGACCGCCACGCCCACCAGCACCAGGTAAACATAACCAACCCTGTCCGTAGAAAGATAGTAGTGGAGCCAGACACTGACCAGAGCAAACAGCGTCATTGCCAGACCCAGCGTTGCCAGTACCTTACCTTCGAGGCGATAGTCCGCCCCAAAGACCACAGAGACAATCGTTGTCGGAAAGAGCGCAAATGCCAGCGCAATCAATCCGCACAAAACGGCCACGATCAACATAACCGGCAGCAGAACCCGCATCGGGTCTTGCTGCGCAGCGCGTCGCCGCGCCGCCTCTGCAAAGAGCACCTGGGTAATGGCGATGGGAAGGAACTGGATCACCTTGCCCAGCGTGACGGCCGCACCATAATAACCGGCTTCGGCCGGTCCGAAAAACCGCTTGACCAGCAGGGCATCCATGTTGATCAGCAGAGCGAAGCCTATCAACCCCAGCGCAGTCACGGTGGAATACTGGAACGCATCCGCCACCGCCACCCCGTGTTCAACGGCACCCGGCCGCACAAAAGGCCGCCCCAAAAGCACCAGACCGAACAGAAAGGCGGCCGAAGTGGAGACAGGCAGAGCCAGCATCGCCCCAAACGCGCCCAATCCGGCTGCGATAAGCACGACCCCCAGCGACAGCCGCAAGATCGCCTGACACAATTGAACCATTCCGGCCGCGGCAAACCGCCGCGCCCCCTGCAGCACACCCTCCATGACCGGCCGGATGCCCATCATAAAGGCAGCCGCGGCCAGCGCCAGGACGGGCGCCGAACTCGGCATTCGCCAGAACTGGGATAGAGGCTTTGCCAGCAGCACCAACAAGATCATGGCCACACCACCCAGACTGGCGCCGACACGCATGGCTGCCCGGAAGAACGACACCTCTCGTCCGGTCGCGTCAGATGTCGCCTGGAACCCGGAGACGTACCGTGTCACGATGGCCAGCACCACGCGAGAGGCGACCGTCATGATCTGAGCCACGGCGCCCAGACCGACCACCACACCGAAACCGGCAGGGTCCAACATGCGGCCGGCCGCCAGGTTGAAAAGATAATCCAGGCCATAAGCCAGGGTGGCGGCCCCGAACAGCACCATCCCTTGATGCCTGGCGGACGACCCGAGCCAGACTCGTATTCGGTTCCCGCGAACCCCTGTGTTGCCCAGGCGGCCGCCCTCCTACAGTGCGAATCCGGCGACGACTCGCAGCATTGTACCGACCTGGCGAAGGCTTGTCAATCGGTCACTGTGCGGTGTCCAGGACATCCTATACAGTACATGAGGTATGGGTAC
>DCVT01000009.1 GCA_002328075.1 Anaerolineales bacterium UBA2181
GCGCATAGACGGCCACCTTCTGAATGGGCGCCGGCGCCATGGCCTGCGGCAGTGGTTCGGTGATGATGATGGTGCCCGTCTCAACCTGGTAGCCCTGCAGCTGACCGCTCCTGAACCAGCGCCAGGCCGTGCCATAGGACACGCCAACTTTTCGGGCGTACTCACTCAATTTCAAAGCGATATACAAGTACATAAAACCATATGTATCAATAGGTGTGACTAAAATGAAGAAACAACTGCAATACCTCTGCCGAGGCCATTGCCGCGGGATACGTGGACGCCTCGCGATAGTGTACCGGAAAGTAAGGCCAGCTCCCAAAGAATGCTTGACACAGAACAGATGTTCAGTTACAATGGTGCTATATCGAACAAATGAGCGAACGCGCAGGGCAGGGGAATAAGGCGAGTGGAGGATGACATGAGCGAACCGAACAGGCTTTCACACCGGCAGCAGGCGATGCTGGATTTCATCCGGAGCTTCATGGTTGAGACTGGCTATCCGCCAACCATCCGCGAGATCGGCCGGGCGGTGGGCATCAGCTCGACATCCGTGGTGAACTATAACCTGAACCGACTGCAGGAGATGAAGTATCTCTCGCGCGAACGAGACGTCTCTCGGGGACTGAGGCTGTCGGTCGGCAAATCAAGACTGATACCGGATGTGGTCAGGATTCCGCTGGCGGGCGGAATTCGGGCCGGCGAACCGGTCGAGTTCAACGTGGAGGCTTTTGGGGACGAGGATCCGATTGAGCTGTCGCGGGACCTGTTGCCGCATTACGACCGCAGCCAACCGCTGTACGCGTTGCAGGTTCGAGGGGACTCGATGATCGACGCCATGGTGAACGACGGGGATATCGTCATCATGACCCCGCATCATGCAGCGAGGGACGGGGACATGGTCGCTGTGTGGTTGAGCGACCGCGACGAGAGCACGCTCAAGTATTACTATCAGGAGGGCGACCGCATACGGCTGCAGCCGGCAAACCCGATCATGGCCCCGATTCTGGTGGATCCGTCGGTGGTGCAGGTCAAGGGAAAGGTGCTCATGGTGGTGCGCCAGCTCGGAAAGCCGGCCGCACATCACTCGACGTAGATTTCAACCCGCTCGCCGGCGTTCTCGTCTGTGATGTCGGCGATGCGGCCGTATGCTCCCTGCCGGATGGCAGTCACAATCTCCTCGTAATTGAACCCTTCAATACCCGGTGCAAATCGGGCACCCATCCTGACGCCCACGTTCACCAAACCCATGGGAATTGAGACGTTTACCTTGGCCTTGCCGGAGGCAAGGTCGGTGACCCTCACCCGAAACAGGCGTGGCCGAGTGGGGGCGTCGGTTTCGCGCGGGTGTGAACCCTCTTCCAGCGCCCGCAGCAATTTGCTCCCTTCCTCAGCGGTGATCTTGCCGCTGGCAATCAGATTAAGTACTTGAATGCGTTCCTCAGATGTTGCCATCGCTATCTCCGCCTTGGGGTTTCAGCTGCAGCTGCATCAGAATGAGTGTGCGATCAGCGCGAAAACCAGCCTCGCGAAACCGCTCTTCAGCCGTTTTTTCTTCAGATGGGTGGTCGATGACGACGGTTCCATCACCTGCACGGTCAACTGCGCTCAAGGCCTCTTGCAGCAGGTCACCTTCCACCTGCCCAACGGCTCCTGTTCTCACTCGCAATGTGAGCCGGTAGCGGCCAGCAATACCATGCAATTCGACATAGCCGTCCAGAATTCCATCGAAGGGGGCCGGGGCGACCCAACGCCGCATCGTTTCGTCGTTGAGAAGCTGTAGCAGGGAGCGCCACCACCGGGGCCGAAAGTGGGGCATGGTAAGCGGATCAGGCCAACCCTGGGCGGCCACAGTCACCGATCGGAACAGCTGCCATAGGGCGAGCCAGTCTTTGGACTGTGCCGGACGAACAGGACTACCGGATGTGTGGAGCGCACCTAACCTTGGCCGGCCGGTCGAGATCCAACGGGTCACGCTCCCCAATGGTCGAAATCCCATCCTCTGGTATAACGCCACCGCCGGGTTGGTATCGCGAACCTGCAAACTGATCTGGCGCCCGCTACGGTTGAGAACCTGGTCGATGGTGGCCTCCATCAACCGCCGGCCGATCCCCTGACCGCGAAAGTCGGGGTGAACCGCCACGTTGGCAACCTGCCAGTTCCCGGGTCGCCGCGCGGAATTGCCGACGGTCACGTTGCCTACCACCCGGCCGGACTCCTCCCAGATGATTCCTGGAAAAAGGCTTCCGGCCGCGCTGGACCAGGGAGAGATCAAATGGAGCATCAGTCCGCTGCGAGCTAGTGACCGGGCTTCCCGGATCATCTGGCGCCCACCCGGGTCCAGATCGTCGGCAAAGACAGTCTCCAGCAGGTCTGCCACCGCACCAAGGTCGCGCGCCGGATTAAGCGGTCGCGCCCCGGTGCGGGGGGGGTGCAGGTTGAGGGCGAGCCGAGCAGCCATTCTTCCTCAGAGGGCATGCTATCCGGCGGATTGGAGCTGAATCACAAACCGGCCGTTCCGGTAAAGCAGCTCTCCGTCCACCCAAATCTCACCGCCATCACGCAGATCGCAGATCATGTCCCAGTGGATGGCGGAGGTGTTCTGACTGCCGGTCTCGGGATAGCCCTGGCCCAGTGCCAGGTGGAAACTGCCACCGATCTTTTCGTCAAAGAGTATCTGGCGGGTGAAACGGGTGATTCCCTGATTGGTGCCGATGGCAAACTCGCCTACATACCGAGCGCCATCATCGGCATCCAGCATTTGAAACAGATAGTCCTGATTCTTTTGAGCGTTGGCTTGCACCACACGGCCCTGATCAAAGAAAAGTCGGACGCCGGTCACCTCCCGGCCGCCGTGGATGGCCGGATAGGAAAAGGAAACATGACCGTTGACGCTGTCCTCAACTGGGCCGGTAAAGACCTCGCCGTCCGGCATGTTGAACCGGCCATCGGCATTGATAAAGGTCCGACCGGCTACTGAGAGACTGAGATCAGTGTCCGGGCCGACGATGCGTACCTGTTCCTTGCCTTTTAGCCAGTCCACGATCTGCTGCTGCCAGGAAGAGAACCGGCGCCAATAGCCCACCGGGTCATCCAGGTCGGGCAAGCACGCGCCAAAGCAGAAATCAGCATATTCCGCCAGGCTCATCTCGGCGTCCTGAGCAAATGCGTCAGTAGGGTAAATGGTCAAGGTCCAACGGAAATCACCGCGGGCCGTGCGTTCGGCCACTATCCTGGAGATTTCCGATCGCGCCTGTCGATGGAGGACCAGCTTTCGTGGATCCAGGTTGCTCAACGCCTTGGTGTTGGCAGAAGCGTTCAGATAGATGCTGGCATCAAAGGTGTTAACCAATAGGCGGTAGGGTTCGTGCACGTATTCCAATTGCTGATCAGAAGCGTGTCGCAGGAGAAGCTCGGCTTGGCGCGGCAACACGGCCTGTAGCCAAGGGTGCCCGCCTGCCTCAAGGGTCTTCCGAAAGACTGCCTCCAGAAGCGGCTCGGCCAGGGTCTCGCCGCTAATGTACACAGTGTCACCGGGTTTGACGGCGACTGAGTAATTCACCAGGACATCTGCCAGTTTGTCTATCCGCGGATCAATCATCACCAGTCTCCATATGCCGGCGGCAGGCGTTGGGTGCCCGTGTTTCCGCCTTGGATGGTAACAACTATCGGCCCAGAAGGCAAATGCGCCGGTCGGTTAATCAAGAGCCCGGCCGAGCATGGCCGTGCTCACTGTCGGTTTCCCTGAACCGGCGGCGGATTGGTGGTTCTGCTCCAGATTCATGATGGAAGGCACCAGAAAGCAGCCCAGGGCGAGCACGGTGATGAAAAGCCCTCCGCCGGTGTACCATGACCGTATTCCGATCCGGTCTGCCAAAGGTCCGGCCATAACCAGGCTCAGCGGCATCATGGCGGAGGTGAGGCTGCCCACCAAGGAAAAAACTCGCCCCTGCAATTCAGGAGCCACTGCGGATTGTAGCAGTGCGAAAAACGGTCCGTTGACCAGCGGATTCATGATTCCGGCTGCAAACAAAACCGCCAGCGCCAGCCAGAGTGACCCTTGTGGGGCCAGACCCACGCCCGCGACGGCCAACCCCTCCAGCGTCAGGGCGCTCAGCGCAGTGAGGATGCGGCTTTGAAAGCCGCCCCACACACTCAGCAAGAGGCCCCCGGCGACCATACCTACACCCCAGGCTGACTCCAGCCAGCCTAACTCCAGCGGTCCGCCGCCAAAGTGGTCTGTCACCAGCAACGGCATGAGCGAAAAGGCCGGGTTGATGACGAAATTGATGACCATCGCCATGCCGATGACTGCCATCAGGCCGGGCCAGGACCACAGATAACGCAGCCCCGCTCGCATTCCCGACATTGATTTCCGGTCCTGATTGCTTTGGACGTTGCGGGCTGGCCGGGGGATGGCAAAAACCAGCAGCGGGCCAATGGCAATCGCGGCCGTGACCATGTCCACGACCATGATCTGGTGCATGGGCAAGAACGCCAGCAAGAGCGCGGCCAACGGAGGCGCTCCGACGCCCAGCACCCCTTGCGCCGTCTGATTGAGCCCTGCTATCCGAGAGAGCTGCTTTTCCGGGACCATCAAGGAGGTGGACGAGTACATGGACGGCCAGTGGAATGCCTCTCCCAATGACCGTGCCAGCATGGCCCCGTACACGTGCCATACCGTGGCAGAACCCCTCCAAAAAAGTATGGCTACCCAAAGGGCCACCAAAGCCACAAAGGCATCGGCGGCGATCATCACCTTGCGCCGGTCCCACCGATCAACTAGTACACCCGCGAACGGCCCTATCAGCACCCCGGGCAAGATGGCCGCCAGCGTAGCCAATGCCAGGACCGTGGCCGACCGAGTTTGCTCGGTTAACCACCAGACCAGGGCAAACTGAGCCAACCGGCTGCCGGCCATGGAACCGGCTTGGGCGATCCAGATGGAAAAGAACCGCAACTTCCAGCCGTCGGTCAACTCGCGGGAAGATTCCGTGCTCATCGCACGTTGAGCGCCTCCAGCAGTGCCTCGGCTTCATCCACGCTAATCCTTCCCTCAGCGACCATGTTCAGAATGACCATCCGCTCTTCGTTGGTCACGGGTTCGCTGGTCTTCTCCGGCACGGTGGGTCCGCCCCCGACCGTGCGGGAAACACGATCGGTTCGGCCATAGGTTCGGCCGGCTCGGCGTCGGGCGAGCTCAGCCTGACGTTCGGCAGTTCGCCGTATCCGTTCAGCCGCCTTTTCAGCCTGCCTGTGAGCCCGTTCGGTTGCGCGCGCTGCCTGCTCATTAAGGTGGCCGACCCCTGACAGCTTTTCTTCCAGTCGAGCACTCATTCGCCCCATCTGGCGGTCGATCTGGGCGGCGATCTCCTCTGCCAGGCCTGCAAACTCCATTCCCAGGTCGCTGCCCAACGCAGCTATCTCTTGTCCCACCTCATCCCAATCACTCTCGGATCCAGCCTCGCGGGCGGCAAAAACCAGTTCTCTGCCAGCTTCCAGCATTATCGTGGAGCCGCCGTCACCCAGCCGACCCGTGACCTCTTGATGCGAACTTGCGGTCTGCGTCAGCCTGGCCTTGACCATCGGCTGACCCCGGCCGCAGCGGAGCGTCAGGTCGGCGCTGGTGTCGGCGGGCACCCGTGCAACAATGCTGCCACCGGCTTTCAAGCTTATCTGTGAGCCAGGAACAACGGCGGTTCGTAAACGAATGTCACCCAAGACGTCAGGTGCCTGCGCATCGCCCGCCAGGTCGCGCAAGCCCAGGTCCCGCCCAGCATGATCGATCTGCAGTCGCCCGTTGAGGCCCCGGACGCTCATGTCTCCCAACACCTCCTGTACGAGTAGTTTACCTTCCACCACGCGGGCAGAGAGGTCGCCTCGTACGTGCTCGATGGAGACTGCACCAACCCCACTCAATACGAGGTCACCCCGGACATTGGCCAGCGCAATTGACCCTTCAATCCGCTTGATGACAACATCACCGTTGACCTCTCCGGCCTGCAATTGGGTATCGTAGGGAGCGTCGATCCGCAGGTCAGACTGGCCCTCCACCATGACAGTCTGGCCCTCCTGCTGCGTGTGTAGCTGTTCAACGTCGCTTTGGATGCGAATCATCGGTCTGGACCACCCCTGCATGACCACGTCACCGCGGCAGTGCACGAGCGACAGAACCGGGCTCTCTTGCACTTCAAAGCACTGGCTTGCCATGTCGTACCCCTCCTTAACTCACAAAGACCCGCACCGATTCGCCTTCCTCCTGGTCCTGGACCTCGACCAATACCTCGTCCTCCAGCGTATTGATCTGGGCCAGAACCTCGTCCCAATTGAGCTGCTCGAGGTCGGGCGCATAGCGGGCTCCCAGCCGCAGGCCAATGCTGGCCAGAGCCAGCGGGATCTTGACCGATACCTTGTGCCGGCCGCTGGTTGAATCCGACACCTGAACGTTCAGCCAGCGGGCTCTCTTGGATTGGCGAACCGGTGGGGGGTCGGTCGGCGGCGGCTCAGGCTGCTCCAGTTTCTTCAGGAGTTCGTCGGCTTCCCGGGCATCGATTGACCCATTGGCCAACATCTGAATTATCTCGCGTCGTCTCGTTTCGTATGACATGAGAACCTCCTATGGTTTGATCGTCGGATCCGGCCGGCGCGTGATCCGGCCGACCCCCGAGATGCGCTGTTGTACAGTAGGATTGCCGCGGTACGACACCGTTGCGCTCCCGCTGATCGATACGCTGAGTGCCTCGAGTGCGTGCACTGATACGCTCCCGGCACCGCTCACATTGACCCAGCACCGTTGACTCGGGAAATCGGCTGCCTCATAATGGCCAGCTCCGGTGACAGATACAGTTTGCTGAGATGAGGTACCCGTTAAAGCCACCCGAGAGGCTCCCGATAGCTGCGACTCGAGCTCGGTTACTGAAAGGTCGAGTTGAACATCGGCCGCTCCTGTGACTGTCAACTGGAACCGGTCGGCCGACATTGGGAACCCGGTCACAGCGGCCGCACCGCTGATCTCAATCCCATCCAGCTGCTTCACTGTCACCCAGTATCTGATCGTGGAAGAGTAACCTGGCAAGTCGGGGCGCCATGAGGGTTCGCGCCGGATGATCAACCTCCCATCGTGCACCTCGGTGAGGATGTGCGGAATCACCCGCGCGTCGGCTTCGATGGTCAGTGACTCCTCAGTGCCCGGCCGGTAGGTCATCTTGCCCGCGCCTTCCAGCGCGATGGAATGGAAATTGGTGACCTCTCGCTGTTCCGACAGAATCTCGCTCATGGTTTTGCCTCAGGCATCGGCCGAGTTTTTACCCTGCAGCAAATTCATCGCCACTTCAGACGTGATGCGACCGGCCGCCAGGTCCGCCAGAATGGCTCGACGCTCATCCTCCGAGACGACAAAGGCTGCTGTTGCGGAGGCGTCCACCTCGTATCCCAAGGCACGGATCACATCCTCCAGCCGGCTGCGAACCGTGGGATAAGAGATGCCCAATTCCTCTTGCATGCGGGTGAGCTTGCCTTCGCAGTGGACAAAGGTCTCGACGAATGCCAATTGTTCCTCGCTCAACTTTGCCAACCGGCCGAGACTAAAGCGCCCATCGATGGCAGTGGCGCAACTCGGGCAGTAAAGGCGAGCCACAATCAACGGGTCGTGACACACAGGGCATTGAGTAATGACTGGGTACATGATATTGAGTCCAACATTGAAAATCTTAACATCAACATTGAAATTTCTAAACATTGTAGTGCAATACGGGGTGTTTGTCAAGTGGCGGTTTCAGTTTTTCCCAAGAGGCTATCTCAGCTAACTGGCCTGGCCGCCCTGGATTCATTGGGCGCATTGTTATTGCCCTGCGCCATTTCCGGGCAGCAGCCGCACATCTGGCCACAAAATGCAGCGGTTGAGACCGTGGCCATACGCCAGGAGATCTCTTTGGGTCAACCCGTTCAGCACGACACCGCGAGGCCGCGCCAGCGGCAGGGGCTTGACGAAGGGAGGGGGTGGACAGGCACGTACGTGGCTACCCGTCCTCACGGGCAATTGCCGTCCGCCAGTCCTGTCTCTTGCTCAGGGTTCTCTTGCGAGTTTCGGTTCCACGCGGCAGCCTCCTGCCCCTTACCCTTGTCTCCCTGAATCCCATGACGGCCGTGTACCCCAAACCGCCCGCGCAGAGCAGCAGAAAGGGGAGTGAGCCCCAGCTCCCGCGTGCCAGGGCTACGCCTGCGCCCAGCAGGGCGTACACGGTCAGGGATGCCTCGCAGAGGGCCAGGTGATTACGGCCGGAACCCACAACGGACGGCATTGGATACGCCGACCAGCAACCGCCAGGTAACGAGACCTGGTTGTACTTGGGTGTTCGATCAAAGACTGCCGGGCGGCGCGCAAGCGCTTTCCAGATTGCCAAGGCGTTACTTGGCGCCAGCCCAACCGCTATCAATGCCAACGCGGGCAGACCGGTCAGCGTCCGGCGCCCCCAATCTCGAAAGAGCACCCTTTGGGAAAGGACAAAGAGCAGCGGTTGAGCAATGCCTGCCAACCCGAAAGCTGCCAAGAACGGCGAGAAACGATAACCGTCCAAGAGCAGCAGCGGTAGCAGCAGCAGCATGGCAAGTAGGAGAAGGTGGGCCGTGTAGCCGGTCATGCTGATAAGCGCATAGAGCCGCGCAGCCATCGTGTGCTGCTGGCTTCGAAGTATGGCTCGCCCATACTTGAGGACGCATTGAAGGGATCCCTTGGCCCATCGTGCCTGCTGCATCTTGTAGGCGGTCAAGTGGGGCGGCAATTCGGCGGGCGAGACCTCCTCGGGAAGAAAACGAAAGCGCCAACCAGCCAACTGGGCTCGGATGCTCACATCCAGGTCCTCGCAGACGGTATCTCCCTGCCAGCCGCCAACCTCCACCAGGCAACGTTGGCGCCATACACCGCCGGAGCCGTTGAACCGCGGAAACAGATCAGCCTGGTGCCGTACCAGTTGTTCAACCGCAAAGTGCTTGTCCAGGGCAATTGCCTGTGCCCTGGTGAGCGCGTTGTAGCCCGCGTTGAGGTGTCCCCATCGCGTCTGCACCATTCCCAGACGAGGATCCTGTTGAAGATGAGGGATGACATGGAGCAAGAAGTGCGGCTGGGGATGGAAATCGGCGTCAAAAATGGCGATGAACTCCCCGAAGGCGGACCCGAGTCCCCTCTGCAGGGCGCCTGCCTTGAACCCATCGCGCTGGGTCCGGTGAAGCAGAGAAATGTCCAAGCCAACCGTGCGATGATGCCGCACCCGGGCCCGCGCCAACGCGGTGGTCCGGTCGGTCGAATCATCCAACACCTGAATCTGCAGCCTGTCCCGCGGATAGTCCAGGGATGCGACCGCATCAATCAGGCGTTCCACCACGAGCGGTTCATTGTATAGTGGTAGTTGGACGGTAACCCGGGGCGCGGCGCATGCAGCGAGGGGTGTAGCCGCGGATGTTGCCTTATGACGATGGCGGACAAACAGCCAAAGGGTGAACCAACCCACCATCCCATAAACCGCCAGCCCCGCCGCAGCCCCTAGATAGAGAACCGCTACCATTCCCATCATGGCGCGACCGCCGTCTTGACAAATGCTTTAAAGCGCTTGTTGAACTCACCACGCGGCAGCAACACGCGGCGCCGACAAGTGGTGCACACAAGACCAACATCGGTACCCAGTCGTACCACGCGCCATTCATATCCCCCACAGGGGTGCGGCTTGCGCAGGCGGACGATGTCGTCCAGTTGAATGACCGGTGGAATTGGTTTCACGTGCTTATCTCTCTGGGCTGGCGGCTCGGATTGCCAAACCCGCGGTCACACCGCTGAATATGCTGATCGGAACCACTCTGCCGGCTCCGAAAACCTCTTCAAGCATGCTGACAAAGCCCGGAATCTGTGAGGAGCCTCCCGTACGGATCACCGCGTCGACTTGGCCGACAGACAGACCGGACCGGTCGAGCGTATTCATCAGACAGGCTCGAATGGCGTGCACATCGTCGCCGATGATCATCTCGAACTGCGACCGGGTCACCGGCTGCCAGATGTTGATCTCCCCGGTTTTCAGGCGGATGAGGGAAAACAGGGAATGCGAGAGGCCAATTTTGGCGCGCTCGACCTCGTCATAAAGCCGGATACCCTCGTCGTTGGCTATCACCGAATGGAGCGCCAGCAGCCGCCCTGGGTGGTCACCTGTTGCCTGGGCGTTCTGCAGGAAACGCAAGGTATCCGATCGGTTCAACTGCAGGAGCGTCCGCCAGTTGAGAAGTGCATCCACATATTGGCGAGGGAAGGGAATGTGGTCGTCGCCCCAGGTGGTTCCGCGCCCGAAATGGTCCAACAGAAGCTGTTCCACCATCCGGCGGTCAAACTGGTCTCCAGCGATGCCGATGCCTCCAACCGCATAGATCGTTCGGCCGGCAGGGTCCCCGACTCGCATGACCGTCAGGTCCAGCGTGCCGCCACCAAAATCAAACACCAGAATGTTCTGCGGCTCCTGAACCGAGAGTTCGTAGTGGAGCGCTGCTGCCACCGGCTCCAATTCAAACGAAACCTCGAGGAAGCCGGCCCGCATGGCCGCATCATGCAAACGAGCCTCGGCGCGCTGGTCGGCCGGCGGCTCTCCGACTCCGACGAATTGAACCGGCCGGCCCAGCACGACGCCGGTAACGGCTTCTCCAGTCTCATTCTCGACTCGGCGACGGATTTCACCCAAGATGAGGCTGATCAATTCCTCCAGATCGTAGGTGCGACCGAACACTTTGGTGGAGGTATAGGTCCCAGACAATTCGCTCTTCAAGGATCGCAGCAAGCGACCAGGACTCCATTCATCGACCAGGGAATAGACCTCTTCGATAACCCGCATGCCGTCGGAATAGAGTTGTTCGAGCTCGCCGACATATTGGCGGACCAGCTTTCGCGGCCGGCCGATGTTCTCTTGGTAATACGTGTCAATGGCGGTGCGACCCACCATGGCCTGGTGATCGCGGGTGAGGTAAAGCGCCGAGGGCATGACCGTTTCCGGTTCGGCTGCCGGGTCCAAGTGGAAAAGGTGAACGCTGCGGCCGTCGTAACACCCGGCGCCACTATTGGTCGTGCCAAAGTCCAATCCGATGCGCATTGTCGCGCCCTCAGAGCAGTGCGCCCGGAACCCAGGCTACTGCCACAGCCGGGTGGTTTACCATGGGCCTGAGCTGACTTCCCTTGCTCAACCGGGTCTGCAGCGGGACATCCGCGACGGGAGAGCAGACCAGCTTGCCGGCAAAGGTCAAAAACAAAAGGGCGCCGCGCGCCGCATATGGCAGCGAAGCCAAAACGTCAAATGCCTGGATGAAGGGCGCACCAGAACTCCCCGGTTTGGTATGCCGCTTGCAGGCACTGCCCTCGCGGCGCAGCGCCATGCCTGAAGCAGTCACCAAGAGCACCTCTGCCTCGTCGGGAAGGGAGAGGGCGGTTGCGACCTCGTCGTCCGGTTCCATCGTCAGGGCTATGGTTCCAGGACCCATGACTGTGTGGTGTGGAAACCGGAGTGCATGTCCCCAACGGGTGATCATCATCAGGTCGCCGCGGTCGCCATTAACCATGGCGATCGGCTCGTCCCCAGCCATGTCAGTCTTTATCACCGGCCGCCGGTCCGCAATATGCGGGTCCAGCAGGGCGTGAAGGAACTGACGGGCGAACCCTCGCCGCGTGACGACGGTCCAGAAGCGGGGCGGCTCTGGAAGGGCGACGGCCACCGCAACCCGCTCGCCGGGGTCCAGGTTGATGGCACGATGCTCGTCATCATGCTCCGCCAGCCATCCTCCGGTTTCCAGCAAAAAGGGAACCTGGTGCGGGAGAATTCGAGCGACCCGGCCCGTGTTGGTCAGCATGAGGACCGCTTCATGCGGCCGAACGAACACAAGCGAGCGCAGGCTGAGAACCGCGGATCGGTCCAAAGCCGGCTGCTTTTCGCGTAGGAGTATCCGGGCTCGAGAAAGTGGCATCCGTAACGCCTGGCCCCGGTCCGAGATAAAAATCAGCGCGGCTTCCGCCGAGGCCTGCCCCTTGATAACGTCCTGAAGCGCAGCGACTTGCTGCTGCAACCTGGTCACATGGCCACTGTCCGCGGTCGTCAAGGGTGCTCCTCGACGCAGACCCACCAGTTCGTCGCGGAGGCGCTCGTTCTCCAGGTCAAGTTCCATCAGCCGATCCGCCAGCATCTCGACCAACTCGGGCGCGGCATCCGGATTTCTCCGCACCTCTTGAATCCACCACTGAACGTCGCTCTTGCGGATCATGGGGTGTTGTCCTCCTGGCTGGCGGCCGGTCGCCGTTCGTCCAGGTAACTCTGAAGGATCACGGCGGCAGCCACCGCGTCAATCCAGTTCCGACGTTCGCGAAACGTCCTGTGCCGGCCGGAAGCCGCCATTGCCACTGCTGCTTCCCTGGTCGAATAACTCTCGTCCCACAACCGGACCGGAGTGGGGCATTCAGCGGCCAAGGATGTTTCCAGAGCCTCGGCGTACCTGCGTATCCGACGCCCCTGAGCACCTTCTGTCCCGTCGAGGAAGATCGGATAGCCGCAGACGACCAGCCCAACCTGGCTCTCGCAAATCAGTCGGGCAATAGCTCGAAAATCCTCCGCTCGTGATGCTCGGTTCAGCACGCAGAGCGGCCGAGCAAACAAGCGGAGCGGGTCGCTCAGCGCCACACCGACTCGCTTTTCGCCTACATCCAACCCCAGGACACATTCCCTGCCCATTGGTTCTGTCATCTGCGGCACTGACATCGCGGTCGCGCGAGGTTTGGTTGTGCGCAATGTTGGATTGCTCGGACGCGCGCTCATCCCGCAGTGTCAATCCGGGTGGTGATGCGCGTCGGCAAATACGGCAACCGACCAAACTGGGATGGCCACACGCGGATGGCCGGCGCTCGGTCAACCGGTACCTCTCTCAGAATCCAGGCTTCAGCTTGGGCAACAGGAAGGCCGCTTATGCTTTGCGCAATGGTGACCTGGTTGATGTTGGCCGCTGCCCGCGCCCGCCCTTGGAGTAAAAAGGTGACGCGTCCTTCATCGTCCACCTGGATCACCTCGCCGCGACGGGGTGCGCCGATACTCTCCGGAATCAGGTGGTAGCCCTGCGGGGTGGCAGCCGCCAGTTGGGTGTAGGCAACCCCGAATCCCTCGTTACCATCAACCACCACCCCCTGGACCAGAGCCGACATCTCTAGCTCGACCGAATCAGCCTGTTCGCCCACGTATCGGTTGTAATCCGCGCGTTGCACAACATAGAGCAACAAGGTCTCCTCAGCCAGGAATTCAGAGGGTGTCATCCAATTGGGGATCTCTGCCTTGCCGAGTTGAAGCAGTTGCTGCGCTACCTGGTTGCGAAGGCGATCCATGTCTGCCTGGGTCACCGATTTGACCTGACGGACCCCACCTCCTTCGGTGGGAGAAAGGTTGCGTACCTGGAGTTGGAGGGCGAGCGCCCCCTCCAACTGGTTGATGAGATTGGGGCCGACATTGGACCATGCACCAGGGTCAAGAGCCACCACAGGAGCTTCAACGGTGGCTCCCACCACCGCTGGCATCTCTACTGCCTGCGTGGTGCGAAACCGGACCGTCGTTCCGGCGGTCGTGCGCACCACCGTGCCGGCGGGAATGGTCGCCGGGGCGGCCTGTTGATTGATAAACAGAACCACGCCGGTGGCATAGGCGTCGGGCACATCCACATTGCCGGTGGTGGCGGCCGCGCCGCGCCAGGCCACCTGGACTCGGATGATGCGGGCCGGAACGATTCCCGCCTTGTAATCCGCTGTTTCGACTGCGGGATCAGCTACCACCACGCTGGTCACCGTGAGCACTTGCGTATCCGGGTGCAGAACCACAGTGGCGCCAGGGATCAGATAGATGGCGCTGACCAGCAACGATGCCAAAGTGAACACAAAGACCACAATACCTCCCAGACGCGCTACCCACCGTTGCCAGGTCGGTCGAGGGCGGTTCCGGCGGTAGGTCTCGCGCAGGTCGCCCGGATCGGGCACGGGGGGCGGCGCAGGTGGCTTGGGCTGGCGAGCCGGTCTCCAAGGCCAACGCCAACTGCGGTTCTGCCCAATCTCGATTGTGGGAAAGACGGGGATTCCCAGATCCCGTGCCTCGGCCACGATTCCTGGATCGGTGCACACCAGGCCTAACTCAAGCTGAAGCCGGGAGGCATGTCGCTGCACAAGGACCAGCGCAAGCCTCTCGCCGACCGGCTCGCTGGAGGATGGCAGAACCAACAGCACCCGTTTCGCGCGGACCCAATCCAGTCGGTCACGGATGCTGTGGTAGTCGTCTTCGGGTTCGAGCTGGATGATCTGTTCGACCACTAACCTTCAAGCATCTCCAGGACCAGGCAGGGCACCAGCGCCAGTGCCTCGGTGAGCCGCAGCTTGTCTCGACCGCCAGCCTGCGACAATGTCGCTTTGCCTCCTCCTCCTCCTCCAATCAGCCGCGCGGCTGGTTGGATCAATTTGTCGGCTCGCACTCCTCGGTCGACCAAGTCGGGGGACACTGCCACCACCAGCGTGGGCCGATCGCCGGACACGGTCCCCAGCGCCGCCACGCCCGAGGGTACTCGGTCACGGAACCAGTCAGACATCTCGCGCATGGAATCGACCGTGGCGTTTTCGACAGTTGCCACCAACACCGGAACACCGCCCGCGTTCGCGACCCCTTGCGTTGATCCAAGCGGCACGTTGGTATCCATGAGCCGGTCAAGGAGGCTGCGGGCGAGGGCGCGTTGCAGTTGTGCCACCTCTTTCTCCGCCCGCTGAATATCCTCGAGCAGTGCTGCCACCTTTCTGTCCACCTCAGTGGGGTTGGTGTTGAGTTGCTCGGCGGCACGATCCAATACGCGGAACTGCTCGTGCGCCAGGGCCTGGGCTGCCCGCCCGGTGACGGCCTCGATCCGCCGCACATTGGCTCCGACGCTTCCTTCGCTGACGATGTGAAACAGGCCTATTTCCGCGGTCTGGTTGACATGCGTGCCGCCACACAACTCCAGGCTGTATGGATGGGAGGGTTCGCCAACCTGGATTGTCCGAACGACCTCCCCGTATTTCTCGCCAAAGAGCGCCATGGCGCCTTGCTCTTTGGCGTGGCGCAATGAAGCGTGGCCGGCCGCGACTGGCAGGTTGCGCAGGATCACCTGGTTGACTCGCTGTTCCATGGCATCGAGTTCTGACCGTTGAACCAAGGTGGGGTGGTTGAAATCAAACCTGAACCGGTCCGGCGCAACCAGCGAGCCTTGTTGGAGCACGTGCCTGCCCAGCACCTCGCGCAGTTCCTGATGAAGGAGGTGGGTGGCGGTATGATTCCGCATGATGTCCCATCGGCGCTCTGCGTCCACCACTGCCAGCGCAGCTTCCCCCGTCCGTATCTGACCACGGACCACTCGGCCGCGATGAACCACCAGCGCGGGCAGCGGTTTCTGGACGTCCGCCACCTCGATCAACCAGCCGTCTGGCTGTCGGATGGTACCAGAATCGCCTACCTGCCCGCCAGATTCAGCGTAAAAGGGGGTGGAATCCAACACCACTTCTACCTCGGCGCCGGTCTCGGCTGAATCCACTACATGCCCATCCATCACGAGTGCCACCACGTTGGCGTGCTGGACCAGCTGGCCATGCGGATCGTGGTCGACGCCGGAGGCGCTCAAGACACCACGGTCCACCAGCTCAGCCAACAATCTGACATAGACGCCAGTCTCTTCCGCATTGAGGGCGCCGAAGGCTCCTGTTCCACTGGCCTGTTTGTGTTTCTCAGATGCAGCCCGAAAGTCGCTTTCGTCCACCGTGAATCCACGCTCCTGGACGACGTCGCGGGTAATCTCCAGTGGCAGGCCAAAGGTTGCGTACAGGTGAAACGCAGTCTCGCCGTCGATGGTGCGCTGACCGGTTGCCTGGAGCTCGGCGATCACCTCCTCCAGTTGGCTCATGGCAGCATCCAACGTGCGTTGAAAGCGCTCCTCCTCAGTAGTCAATGTTTGGAGGACAAGTTCACGCCGATCAACCAGCTCTCCGAAGAAACCACCCATCTCGCCGATCACCTGCTCTGCCAGCTGGGCCAGAAACGGCTCCCTGAAACCTAGCCGCTTGCCAAAACGAGCGGCGCGGCGGATGATCATGCGAAGCACATAGCCCCGGCCGAGATTGCCTGGAAGCGCGCCATCAGCGATCAGGAATGACGATGCACGCGCGTGGTCAGCAATCACGCGGTAGGCAACCGGGTCAGCTCGCCTTTGTGCATCCGTGTGACCCAGTAGCGCCTGCGTGCGGGACATGGTGCCCGAAAACAGGTCCGTCTCGTAGTTCGAGTGCGCGCCTTGCAGTATGGCCACCATGCGCTCAAAGCCCATGCCGGTGTCCACGTGCTTGGCGGGCAAAGCGTCGAGTTTTCCATCTACGTGACGGTTGTACTGGATGAAAACCAGGTTCCAAACCTCCAGGAAGCGGCGGCAATCGCCGTTGACCCGGCACGTGTGCCCGGGCACGTCCGAAAGGTCACAGAATGCCTGTCCGCGGTCTAGGTGGATCTCGCTGCACGGCCCACACGGCCCGGACTCCCCCATCTCCCAAAAGTTGTCCTTGCGGCCGAAATAGAGCACATGGTCCGGCTGGACATCGGTCACGCTCAACCAGCAGTCCGAGGCTTCCTGGTCCCGGCCCAAATCACCCCTGTCATCCTCAAACACCGTTGCGAACAGTTCATCCTTGGGCAATCCCCAACGGTCGGTGAGCAACTCCCATGCCCATTGGATGGCCTCTTTTTTGTAATAGTCGCCAAAGGACCAATTGCCAAGCATCTCAAAGAACGTGTGGTGGTAGGGCGATTTTCCGACGTCCTCGAGATCGTTGTGTTTGCCGGAGACTCGCATGCATTTCTGGCTGTCCACGGCACGCGTGTAGGGCCGACTGCCGACGCCCAAAAAGACATCCTTGAACTGGTTCATCCCGGCGTTGGTGAACAGCAAGGTGGGGTCGTTGAGCGGGATCAGCGATGCACTGGGCACCACCGTGTGTCCCTTACTGACGAAAAAGTCCAGGAACTGTTGGCGGATCTCCGCGCTGGTCGGGCCGGGTTTGGACATGAACACCTCGTCGGTGAACCAGCAGACAGGAGCACACCGGGTTGTTGGACCTGCGTCCGGTACGGTGGGATCCCGCTTGCGAAGATGCTCCACCTTTGTGTACTGACCGGCTTGATGGCTGTTCCGCTGGCGATCGTGGCGGTGATTGTAAGACAAGGGGGGGCTTCTGTCAACGGGCGGTCATCGTGGTTTGCGGTTGCCTGGCAACCGTGCTAAAGTGGGTCGAGTACGAGGCGGAAACGCATGAAACTTCGGTGGTTAGCTCTGTCAGTCCTGATCGGCACATTGATGTTGACAGCCCATTGGGCTGCCGCGCAGATGACGGATCATTCGCCCCAGGCTCTGGTGAGCTTGGTTTGCCGAGATGAGGCTGAGTTGGTAGCGGCGCAAAGGTGGCGAGTTCCCGTGTATCTATCGGTGGAGCAGAATGGCCACCTGTTGTTGTTCGCCGGGGCAACCACAGCGGACGTCGCCAGGCTGCGGACTGGAGGAACCGCCGTGGCTGTGCTGGACCCCGACATGCAGGGTGGCCGTTACTACCTGGGCCATGTCCGTCCCAATCAGGAAGAACCAGATTGGCGCTCTTTTGGACGGCCGTTGCTGCGAGGCAGCGACTGGGTATTGATGCGCACCGAATCGGACGTCGCCGGGTTGGGATTGGAGGGAACAGGGATTGCCCTGCAGGCTATGACGCTGGATCCAAAACCGTTGGGAACCGCGATTCGCTCCGGCGCCTTTCCGGCTGTGGTTACTCCAGAACCCCCTATTCTGGAGATGATGGACCAGGTGGACAGCACCGATCTCTACAGCGATACGGGTGGCCTGAGCGGAGAGTGGCCTGTGCAAATCGGCGGTTTTTCGTACACGATTGGAACCCGCCACACCTACAGCCAAGTGCCCGTCCAGCGTGCGGTCGAGTACGTCGGACAGAGAATGGAAGGCATGGGTCTCGCCGTCGAGTACCATCATTGGAGTTCGGGTCTTCCTCCCAATGTGGTTGGAGAGTTGACCGGGTCGGTCGCTCCCGAGGACGTCTATATTCTCTGTGGCCACCTGGATGATATGCCTCCCGGAGCTCTGGCGCCCGGGGCCGACGATAATGCCAGCGGATCGATAGCGGTTCTGGTGGCGGCCGAGATTCTGGCGCAATACCGGTGGGGCAGCACGCTGCGGTTCGCCTTGTGGACGGGTGAAGAACAGGGCCTGCTGGGTAGCCAAGCGTACGCCGCGCGGGCATACAGCAGGGGAGAGCGCATTCTGGGGGTGTTGAACCTGGATATGATCGGATATAACACCGTGGGCACTGACCCTGGCATCGATCTGCATGCGCGATCCAGCATTCCTGCCTCGCTGGAGCTGGCTCAACTCTTCCAGGATGTGGTGAGCGTTTATGATCTGGATCTCCAGCCAGAGATCACGGCCGACGGCACGGGAGCCAGCGATCATGCGTCATTCTGGCAGTATGGATATGCTGCCATCCTGGGCATCGAGGACATGGGTGACTTTAATCCCAGGTACCACACCGTCAATGACCGGCTCGAGCACCTTGATCTTGCCTACATGACCAGTTTCGTCCGGGCGGCGGTGGGAACCTTTGCCCACATGTGTGATTGCCTGCTACCGGTCGCCACGGGAGTGTTGGCCGGACAGGTGAGGGCCGAGGATGGGAGCGCGCCAATTGGCGAAGCCCAGATTGATGTCCGAGATGGCCAGGGCGCGCCATTCCCGGCCGTGGCCGACGCCGACGGTTACTACAGCCGCACACTCACTGTCGGGCAGTACTCTCTGACGGCCTCAGCCTTTGGTTATCTGCCGGCCACGGCGCAGAATATCCTGGTGATGACCGACACGGTGACCACGGTCGATTTGAACCTGGCGACTGCCCCAAGCCACACGATATCCGGTTCGGTCACCAACACGGCCAACGGCAGGCCGCTGGGGGCAATCGTGGAGGCACTGGACACGCCTTTGCTTCCGGTCCCGACCGATCCTGCCACCGGCTCTTACTCGCTGACACTGCCGGCCGGAGTGTACACGCTGCGCGCCCGCGCGAACGGGTTCCGGCCGGTCTCCCGCTTGCTAGTTGTGGACCAGGAGCAGGTGCAGGATTTCCCATTGGACTCGCTCCCCTGCATCCTGTTGGTGGATGATGACCGGGACGTTCCGGATGTGCGCGGGTACTATGCCGGCGCGCTGGAGTTCTTGGAAACCGAGTTCCAGGTGTGGGATACCAGCGCCGCCGGAGACCCGGCGGCAGATGACCTCTTGGGCTACCCCATGGTCCTCTGGTTCACCGGCGCCTATTCATCAGGAGCCTTCACTGGCTTTAACGAATCACAGGTAGCAGAGTATTTGAACGCCGGAGGCAGCTTTTTCCTTTCCAGCCAGAACTACCTGGGGACCGCAGGGCCAACGCCCTTTGGCAGGGAGTACCTGCATATCGGCGCTGTGACTCTGGACCAGCTCCACGCGACGGTGACTGGTCAGGGTCCCTATGCCGGGCTGGGGCCGTTCGACCTGCGGTATCCGTTCACCAACCAGTCGGACCAAATCTACCCGGATGGGGGAGGTTTGGTGGCTTTTGTAGGAGACCACGGCGGTGCGGGCATTGCTCACGTAGGTGATGTCCCCACCGTCTTTCTGAGTTTTCCAGTGGAAGCAATACCGGGACACGCGAGCCGTGAAGCGGTGATGCGGGCAACCGTTGTTCATCTCGGTGGATGTCCGGCTCGCCATGGATGGCTCGGCGGCCGGGTGAACGATGCAGTAAGCGGCGAGCCGGTGGTTGGGGCCACCGTGACAGCGGCCGAGTCACTTCGCGCCGGTGCCCACACGTTGACTGATGCCCAAGGGCATTATAGCCTGACTCTGGCGGCCGCAACGTACGACATCAGCTTGTTCCTACTTGGGTACGCCAGCGAGATCATCACCGACGTGGTTGTGGTTGAAGGGATGACCACCACCCTGGACCTGGTCTTGACTCCGGTTCCAGTCCTGCGGAGCCAGCCCGACTTGTTTGACTTGGCGCTGCTGCCGGGCCAGGCAGTCACACGCAGTCTGACGGTGACCAACAGCGGGCGCGCGGACCTGGTGTTCTCCGCCCAGGTTCAACTTGGTCGCGCTGATGCGCCAAAGGTCTCAGGCGACGTGGAGGACGGATGGATCGGTATCACGCCCGCCCACGGCACTGTGGTTCCGGGAGCGGGCGCAACCCTGGTAGTGGTCCTTGACGCGGCTGGCCTTGCGCCCGGCCGTTACGACGCGCTGGTTGTGCTAGAGACCAACGACCCACAGGCTTCTCGGTTGGAGGTACCGGTTGGATTGCTCGTCCAACCTGCTTGCCAACCGATCGAGATTCACTCCGTGGTGGCATTGGCGGACGGGTGTTCGGCCAGCTTTGTCCCAGAGTACGCCGGCGATTCGCCCGTCAGGTGGCGGTGGGAGTTCGAGGACGGGTCGCCTGCAACCAGCAGTGCAGCGCAACCGGAGCGTATTGATTTTGGAATGAGAGGAACCTACGCCTACACCGTGACGGCCACCAATTGCGCGGATGCCAACGCTGCCACCTTCCGAAATCTCGTTTCGTTGGATTGCTGCGTGGCGCTCGACGCGGTCGAGCTTGAATGGCAGCCGGCCGGTCCGATGAACGTCGGGCAGGAGGTGATGGTGAGCGTCCACCTGATGCCGGTGGATACCACGCCACCGTTTCAATACCGGGTGACCGTGGACAGTACCGCCGGCAGCGTGTTGACCTCCACCGTCATATCGTGGACTTTTCCCGTCACCTTTGGCATCGCCGGTGGCCATTCGGTTCGCATAGATGTCTGGAATTGCACCGGTCTGGAGCCGGTGACCGACACGCAGTGGATCATGGTGCGGTCTCCGCAGGCATTTCTTCCCGTGATGCGGTTGGACGGCGGACCGGCGGCACTACCCGTTCAGAGTTCGGTCTCGCCCGGTTCACCTTCGGCCATCAGCCAGAGCGCGAGGCCGATAATGCCCGCCACCAGCAGAGCGATCAGCAGGGCGCTCATCGGCGAAAGCGGTTCAGCAAGCTGGCAACGGCGGTAGGGGCGAACGAGTCGGTCGGCTGTGCGATCAGCTTGGCCACCTGATCCTCAAACGACGGGCGCTCTACCTGGTAAAAGATGCCCAGGTACGCTTTGTCCAATTCCAGTGCCAACCTGAAGGCAGCCGCTCGGTCAGTGCAATCGTGGTCGGCCGGTAGCGGCTGGGCCAACTGCCGCCAGTAGTTGTAGGTGTCGTAAAACGTGGTGCAGGGGCTGATCACCTGGACAAGACTGAAACCGCGATGGAGCACGGCGGTTTTGAGAATCTCGTGAAGCTCCTTGGGTGCGCCGGAGAACCCCCGAGCCACAAAGCTGGCCTCGTAGGCCAACGCCATCGCGATGGGATTCACCGGCGAGACGGTTTGTGCCAGGTTCAGCATCCCGGTCATCCCCTTCCGGCGGCCTTTGTATTTCACTGTGGATTGCTGGAGTACATCGGCTGGTGAGGTGGCGGAAGGTTGGCCTTTGGTCAATCCGTAGATGCTGTTGTCCATGACGATGTAGGTGAGGTCGATGTTGCGTCGGGCGGCATGTGGCAGGTGGCCGGCCCCGATGCTAAAGGCGTCGCCATCACCACCCAACACAAAGACGGTCAGATCCGGGTTGGCTAGCTTGACACCGGAAGCAAACGGCAGAGCCCGTCCGTGCACGCCGTGAAAACCGTACGCGTTGACAAAGGCCGGAAAGCGTCCGGAGCAGCCGATGCCGGATACCATCGCCACGTGGCTTGGGTCCAGTTGCAGGCCAATGATGGTTTTCATAACCGCGTTCAAAACACCATAGTCACCGCAACCCGGACACCAGATGGGCTTTACCGCGCTCTTGAGGTCTTTGATCGTGAGTTTCTGTTCGGTGGTGATCATCGTGAACGTTCCTTCCTGCGCAATTCTCAGCAGCCCGGTGTCCACACCTTGAGAACCCGGCCTGCCAGTTCCCTGGCCACCTGATGAACCACCCGGCAGATGTCCACCGGCCGGAAAGGAAGTCCATCATATTTGGGCAGATGGACGATGCGAATGCCATTCTTGACGATCTCTCGGCCGTAACGGTGCTCGATCACATTGGCAAACATGCCCCGGTAGTTCAGCTCGGGCACGATGATAGCCCGTTTACCCTGCAAGAACGCGCGGATGAGACCGTCCGGCATGGGCAGCAGCGAGCGCGTATAAAATGCCTCCACCCGGATGTTGTTGGCTGATACCCGGGCCATCGCCTCGCGCACCGCTCCTTTGCTGCTGCCCCAACCCATGATGCCGATCTCGGCTTCGGAGTCGCCCCATCGATCGGACACAGGCAGGCGCTGAATCTCCTGGCGCGCGGTATCCACCTTGCGATGCCTCTTCTCTGTCATGGACCGGTGTGTTTCCGGAGTGTAGTTGGGAGAGCCTTTCTCGCTGTGCTCCAGTCCCTCGGCCGTATAGAACATTCCCGGCATTCCGGGTATCGCCATGGGCGAGATGCCGGACTCGGTGATAAGGTAGCGCCGGTAAGAGCCATCCTCAACCGGCTCTGGCTTTAAACGTTCCGTCAGCCGAATCGCACCGAGGTCGATCGCCGGGATGGTTTCGACGCGGGCTGACAGGGCCTGATCGGAGAGGACCACGACCGGCATCTGGTATTTCTCTGCCAGGTTAAAGGCGTTGACCATCTGATGGAAACAGTCTTCGACCGAGTCTGGAGCTAGGACAAAGCGCGGGGCCTCGTCATTCCCGGCGTACAACGCCATAAAGAGGTCCGCCTGAGCGGTCTTGGTGGGCATTCCTGTGCTGGGTCCGGCGCGCTGCACATCCACGATCACCAACGGGACCTCGGTCATGCTAGCGTGACCCAGCGCCTCAATCATCAACGCAAAACCGGGGCCGGAAGTGGCAGTCATAGCCTTGGCGCCGGCATAACTGGCCCCGATGGCCATGGAGATGGCGGCGATCTCGTCCTCGGTCTGGATCATCTTGCCGCCCAGAGCAGGTAGTTGCTGAGCCATGAACTCCATGAGGGTAGTAGCCGGGGTGATGGGGTACCCGGCGTAAAAGCGGCACCCGGCAGCCAGCGCGCCGATGGCGGCCGCCTGGTTTCCGCTGATCACCAGCCGTTCCTCGCGTTCACCCTCGGGAAGTCCGACGGTTGTGGGAAGCCGTTCTCCATAATGCTCCTGAACGTACTGGTAACCCCGGGCCAGCGAGTCTAGATTCGTGGGCAGGAGGGCTGGGTATTTTCCCAGCTTGGCCTCGACGACCTCGTTACCTTTGACCAGCGGCAGTCCAAAGAGAGCTAGCAGGGAGCCAACCATGACAAGGTTCTTGCCACGCATGAACTGCATCTGCTGGGCGATCTCGGTCACCGGAACCGGATAGTGAACATGGCCGTCATCGGGTGGCTGCAACTCGCCGCTGTCGTAGATCAGCGTGCCGCCCGGTCGCAGCTCATGGATGTGTTGATCATAGCCCTCCTGGTTCAACGCGACCAGTGCGTCGATATCGTCGCCGTCGGAGAGCACCTTGTTCCGGCCGACACGTGCCTGATACACCACGTGACCGCCCATGATCTCGGCCGGGTAGGTGCGGAAGGTAAAGACCTCCAGCCCGGCGCGGGCTGCCACCAGGACAAAGATCTCACCGATGGTTACAATTCCCTCGCCAGACTCGCCGCCCATTCGGATGACGATGCTATCTCCATTTCCAGTTTCCACCGTTCTGCCCCTCTGTTGCGGTCTGTTGCGCCCGGTAATTTCCAAGAATTCTATCACAAAAAACAGCAGAGGGGAATTGAGCGATTCAACGGTAGCCCGACATCGCGCCGCGACTTGACCACCTCTGGTGAACGCGACATACGGCCGGTCCGCGATTGAGCGCGCCCGTGCACGAAACCGGCAGAAGTAGCCAATTTTGGCGGCCAAGATGACCTGAATATAGTAGAATTGTCGGCGTTTGGTTAAGGACTGGCTACCCGCCGGGTTCGTTGGCAGCACCGTGGCCAGACGACCTGCAATGCGGCGTGCACGGGCTGTCTGCAGACTTGCCCGGCACAACATCGTTCCAAATCGTGCGGCCGGTGTTCCGCAGCAGGTCGACGGCCAAGGGCGCGGAGGTGATAACGGCCAAAGCGGGTAGCATAGACGGGACTGGAGGTAGGATGATCAAGTGGGCGTTCATTGCAGTTTCGCAGGCGGCCGAAGGCCAGGTGCACACGAGCGTCATTCGGGCCTCGCAGCGCGAGATCACCACAGCGCTGGTGCCGGACTATCAGGCTGCTGCCGATCTGGCCCGAAAATTGGTGTCTGAGGGAGCAACCATGATTGAACTTTGTGGCGGTGTAGGCCACAAGGGCGCTGCGTTGATCGCCGAGGCTGTGCCATCGGTCCCCGTAGGGGTGGTCCGGTTCGATTATCACCCAGTACTGGGCAAGTCCGGGGATGTGCTGTTTTCCTGACGCCGGCTCCGTCTTTGACCTTTGCGCGTTCACGTATCTGGAACCGTTCGAGTGCTGTTGTTTGTGGTTCCTGGAGTGGCCGATCCTACCGGGCGCTGGCGACCCGTCTGCAGTCTTGGGCTTGGTTGGGCAGCCCCGGCATCGCCGAGCGGGCGAATCGAGCGCGTGGCAACAGCGCACTATGCCCGGCAAGACGTGGTGGTGGGGCGGCAGAGCCTGGAGTTACGCCAGTCGGCCGGCGCCACCGATCGGGTTCCCGTATGATTGCGTCTCTGCAGGACTGCCCGGAACTCGGCTTGGCTACCAGACACGCGGTTGGAGAGCCGACGTCGTGCGGCTGATCGATTGATTAATCGGCGGTTTGCCGTTAGTGGTCAGCCGCTGTGTCGCCCACATGAAACAAGACTGGAGACGGACCCTCTACGTGGTAACCGGGGCCGAGATGACGGCCCTTCTCGGCTTCATGGTGGTTATTCCCTTTCTTCCCTATTACGTGCAAGAGTTAGGGGTGTCGGACCCGGACCAGGTCAAGTTCTGGTCGGGCTGGTTGTTCTCTGGAACCGCCATCTCTATGGCCGTCATGGCGCCCATTTGGGGTTCGCTGGCGGACCGTTTTGGGCGCAAGTTGATGGTCGAAAGGGCGCTGTTCGGCGGCGCCCTGGTGTTCACCGCCATGGGATTCGCACAGACCGTGGAGCAGCTACTGGTCCTGCGGATCATACAGGGGTTGTTGACGGGAACGGTTTCGGCCGCCACTGCGCTGGTGGCGTCGCACACGCCGCGAGAGCAATCAGGATACGCGCTGGGGCTGCTGCAGACCGGTATCTACCTGGGTAACTCGCTCGGACCCCTATTGGGTGGTTTGGTGGCGGATTCGCTGGGGTATCGTCCTGCTTTTTGGATCACTGGCGCCTTGATATTCCTGGCGGGCTTGGCTGTGCGGTTTATGGTAGACGAGCAATTTACGCGGCCGGAGCTGAGTCAAGGAAAGGGCGACACTCGCCTGTGGGATGGATTGTTGGTTGTGCTCCGTTCACCGATTCTCCGCGCGGTGTTTCTCACCCACATGCTGGCCCGCTTGAGTGCTCGCGTGGTGGGTCCGATGCTTCCACTTTTCCTGGAAGAGATCAGTTCCCCAGGCGTCCGGTTGGCCACCATGGCGGGTCTGATCACCGGAGCCGGCGCGGGGGCCAGTGCCATCGGCGCCTTTCTGTTAGGTAGCGCATCGGACCGGACCGGTCAGCGCAAGATGTTGGTCTGGTGTACGTTTGGTCTGTCGCTGGCGTACCTGCCACAGGGCCTCACACAGAACCCGCTGCAACTGGCGCTCTTGCAGGTCATTGCCGGTTTCCTCATGGCAGGCGTGCTGGCGTCGGTCTCGGCGCTGCTGGCGCGGTTGGTGCCCGAGGGGCGCCATGGAGCGGTCTACGGCCTCAGCAGCACCACCGTCGCCATCGCTAACGCCATCGGACCCTTGGTGGGCGCCAGCATTGCCGTCTGGTGGGGCCTGCGCGACGTGTTCACGGTAACGGCAGTGCTGTTCAGCCTCGCCGGTGGGTTGGCGCTCTGGTTGCTGCCTATGCCGGGCAAGCCCACGAGATCGGCGTAATGCGCCACACGCTTTTCGGGGAAACCGAACACGGCTGATGCTGCATGCAGTGCCCGCTGGTCAAGCGGGAGCTGCTGTGTTAAAAATGGCTCATGGACCCAGCGCTGGCCGATCGCCTGAACGAGATAAACCGGTCATTCTATGGCCGGTTTGCGGCCGCCTTTGCAGAGAGCAGGAGCCTGGAACAGAGTGGCCTGCATCGCCTACGCGATCACATTCCAGTAGGCTCTCGGGTGTTGGACGTGGGATGCGGTCCGGGGAGGTTTGCTTTATTGTTGGAGCGGTGGTCCGAGTCGTTCCCCGTGCACGGCGCCGGCCCAGAGTCTGCCCAACCCGTCAACGCGACTACCTATACCTACCTGGGCCTTGACAGCAGTTCGCAATTGATCGAGCTGGCCATCCAGCGCACTGCTCACCTCGAACGAGTGGCAGCCGATTTGCTCGTGGCAGACCTGCTGGCGCCGGCGTGGCGCGACGCGGTCAGCGGCCGCAAGTTTGACGTGATTCTGCTGTTGGCCGTGCTGCACCACGTTCCGGGTTTCGACAATCGGTTGGCTCTCATGCGTGCTCTGGCGGAGCACCTGGATCACGGTGGCAAGTTAGTGGTTTCTGTGTGGCAATTTGCCGACCATCCGCGTATGCGGCGCAAGATCGTCTCTTGGGATAACGTTGGGGTGCAACCGGCAGGATTGGAGCCAGGCGACTACCTGCTGGATTGGAAACGGGGCGGAACAGGGTACCGCTACTGCCACCAGGTCGACATGGCCGAGTTGAATCGCCTGGCAGGGGCAGCGGGGCTGGAGCTCCTGGAGACGTTCCGCGCGGATGGCAAGGAAGGGAATCTCAGCCTGTACGGCGTGATGAATGCGGCCACCTGACCGGCCCGAATACTCAGTCGGGCCGGTCACGACCAAGCAAGTTGTCTACGGGCAAGGTGCTGGGTATGCGTTCGGTTCGGCTCCTCGAAGGATATCCGTCAGTGATGATCGGCAAGGCCGGTCGGGTTCACCCGGTCTGGCAACCTGACAGACCTGCGTCAGCGCAACCACGCTGTCCACCGGCTGACGCTGGCCACACGTCCCCGCGCGTGAAACTGGACAACGCCCACCGTAGGGTTCGAGGGCGACCTGCCAGGGCGGCACGTTGGTCTTGTGGCCATCCGAGACCGTGGTGAGCTCAGCGGTATGGCGCAGGATTGGTCAGGTTGTGGTTCATGGACGTCGGGTTATTTCTGCAACCGGTTCGAGAAGGTCAGATAGCAGCCAGAAGCTGTCTGTGCTAGAATGTAGATTGGGCGGTACGGCTGGAAACAGAAAGTGCGCGAAATGCGAATGAGAAAAGCCAGAATACTCATTGTTGAGGACGAAGCACCGGTTGCGCTAAAGATATGGAGTGCGTTGACAGCGCACGGTTACGAGATCACAGGGATAGCCCGGTCCGGGGTGGAGGCCATTGATCGCGCGCGCGCGGAGCGGCCGGACCTGGCGTTGATAGACATTGAGCTCTCGGGAGACATGGACGGCGTAGAGGCGGCGACGGCGCTCCGGCGCGACTGTGGTGCCGCGATCGTGTACCTAACCGCAGACGCCGACGAAGAGATCGTGCAGCGGGCGCAAGCGGCTCATCCCTATGGCTATCTGGTCAAGCCGTTCGATGACCGCGAGCTACGATCCTCGGTCCAGGCGGCGCTTCATCACTGTCGGCTGGAATCCTTGCTGGCCAGACGACAGGACATGTGGCGCAAGCAGAGCCGTCGGCTGACGCTTCTGAACCAAGTGGGCCAGACCCTTACGTCCACCCTGGAACTGCAACAGGTTATCGAGCGCCTTCTCAAGGCGGCCGTCATGGTTGTGGGGGCTGAGGGCAGCTCGGTATGGCTGTGGTCCGGCAGGCAGGAGGAGTCTCTTGTCTGCCAGGCCCTATATCACAATGGCACGTATTACGCGTTGGCCGATATGCTCCTGGAGGCCGGGCAGGGAATCGCCGGCTGGGTCGCGCAGACAGGCGAGTGCGCCATGGTGCCTCACGTGAGCCAGGACCAGCGGTTCTTTCCAGGCGTGGACAAACGCACCGGCGTGCAGACGCGCTCGCTCCTCGCCGTGCCGGTGCGCATGCGGGACAAGACCCTGGGGGTGCTTGAGGTGGTGAACAAGATTGAGGCACCGTTCACGGCGCAGGACCAGACGGTGATGGAAACGGTTGCGGCCTCAGCTGCCATCGCCATCGACAATGCGCGCCTCTTTGAGGAGACCGAGCGCCTCCGGATCTTTTCGGAGAATATTGTGGAGAGCATGGCGGAGATGCTGGTGGTCACCGACGCGCGCGGTGTTCTCACGTTTGCCAACGCGGCGGCAGCCGAGTTGCTGGGACACAGCCGGGACGTGCTGGTGGGCACGCACTGGAATGCGTTGTTCGCGCCACCGCATGACCCCACCGTGCAGAGCGGGTGGGAAGCCTGGGCTGGCAGTAACGGTGGACGGTATGATACTGTACTACTGGGCCAAGGCGGAAAGCAGATTCCCTCGATTGCCAGCATCCGGCCCTTGCTGGTGGACGGCCGGTTCGATGGGATACTGGCGGCTTTTACAGATATCTCCGATCGGGTGCAGGCGGAACAGGAACGAGAGAGGCTCATCAACGAGCTGGACGCCTTTGCGCACACGGTGGCGCACGACCTCAAGGGACCACTGACCCTGGTCATCGGGTACGCCGACATGTTGCTGCAGGAGGCAGCGGTTGTCTCTGACGAGGAGCCGCAGCAGTACCTCAAAGCCCTGTTGCGAGGCAGCGCCAAGATGCAGAACATCGTTGATGAACTCCTGCTCCTGGCCAGCGTCCGGCGGCGAGAAGAGGTAGAGGTCGAGCTGCTGGACATGTCGGCCATCGTGTCGGAGGTGCTGCACCGACTGGCCTATATGATCGAGGAGGCCGACGCTGTTGTGCAAGTCCGCCACGAGTGGCCCATGGTGTGGGGTTATGGTCCCTGGGTTGAAGAGGTCTGGGCCAACTATCTCAGCAACGCGATCAAGTACGGAGGGAAACCGCCTCGTATTGAGCTGGGGTATGCGGAAGCCGAGAGCGAGGGTGGGCGGCCGACGGTGCGTTTTTGGGTCCTTGACAACGGCGCCGGCTTGGAAGCAGAGGAGCAAGCTCGTCTCTTCCAACCGTTTGCTCGGCTAGACCAGGTTCGAGCTCGCGGCCACGGGCTAGGGCTCTCGATTGTCCGGAGGATTGTGGAGCGGTTAGGGGGGCGGGTCGCGGTCGAGAGCCAGATGGGTAAGGGGAGCTGTTTCTCGTTCTCGCTACCGCTGGCCGAAGGCGGCTAACGGGGTAGCCGGATTTCCTATTTTCAGCCTCGTCAAATGAGTTATATTCAGGCTGCCTGCAGGCTTGGAGCTAATACCGGATGTCCGGTTCCGCGCCGGCGCCGGTCATTTCGAAAGGCAAAATTGTGCTGAGGCGGTTCCATCTGACTGTCGGATTCATTTTGATCACGCTGGCGGCGAGTCTGTGGCTACTTTCCCCGCCAACGTCACAGGGAATGGCGCACGCGGCTGGGGAACTGAGTTCCCTGGACGTGGCTTTTGAGCTAGAACTTGTCCGGCTGGTGAACGCCGTAAGGGTTGAGCGCGGGTTGACGCCACTGGCTCGCAGCCCGATCTTGACCGCGGCCGCTCGGGCGCACAATCAGGACATGATCACCAATGACTTTTTGAGCCATAGTGGTTCCGATGGAGCGTGGCCTGCACAACGTGCTTGTGCCCAGGGCTATGTGCCCTATAGCTGGGGAGCCTGTTATGTAGGAGAGAACATCGGGGCCGGCTATCCGACTGCCGCGGACGTGTTGATGGGATGGTTGAACAGTCCTGATCACTGGGTCAACCTGCTCTGGGACAAGTATCGAGAGGTGGGGGTTGGTTACTCGACCGGTGGCCGGTACGGACACTATTGGACCATGGATCTTGGGGCTCAGCCGTACGTCCTGCCCGTCTTTGTCAACGAAGACGCCGACAATGCGGATTCGTGCCGGGTCACGCTCACGCTCACCAAGGAAGGCGTCTCGAGTTACGGAAGCTTGGGTCAGATCACCGGTGTGCGTGCCGGTGAGAGTGCCTCCTTGGCGAATGTGCCATGGACGCCGTGGGCCTGGAGGGTACCGTTCACCTTCTCGGCCGGCGGCGGCATCCGGACGGTTTACGTCGAATACACGGACGGCGACCGCAATGTACTGAGCAGTGACAGCATCACGCTCGACCTGTTGCCAGCTCCGTCGGTCCGACCGGCTACAGTGGTCATCCTGGTTGAGGCAGCAACGGGCAGATCGGTTCCAGCTTGGCCGCAGATTCGGATTTCCGGCGATGACTGTGCTGCGCTGCAGTGGACTGCAGAGGTCAACCAACCTTGGGTCATGTTGGGCGCTGAGGCCGGCGTTGCGCCCGCCGAGGTTACGGTGTGGCTGAACTCGGAGCTCGTAGACCTACGCACTCCTGGAATCCGACAGGCATCAATCGCGTTCCACGTTACGGATGGGGCAGGGCAGAACACCTCGCTAGTGGCACCCCTTGAGGTTCACATAGTAGATGTTCTCTACCAACACCACTTTGCCGCTGTTTTCCACGACCGATAACCAACCAGCAGCGGCAAGCGAGTTGGGCCGCGTTTCACCATGGCCGACTGGTCGATCCGCCTCATTCCGGCCGGTAGATTCGCACCTCTACCGCCTGAGGCCCCTTAAGGGTCTCTTCCACGTCATAGGTCACCTGCTGGCCTGGAGCGTATGCTGCGATCTCGTCCAGCGCTTCGCTGCGGTGGAAAAAGACGTCTGTTCCGTCTCCACGGTCCAGAAAGCCGTAACCCTTGGTGAGATCGAACCATTTGACCTGTCCCACCCAATGACCGGTCTGGGGATCAAGCTGCATGGGAGCCAGGGGAATGCCCCGTTCGTCGCGCGGGCCACAGTGCGGGCACAGCAGCACGGACTCGCGACCGTGACCCGTCGTTTGAACGTAGCGCTCCATCTCAACTGTCCACACGAAGCTGGCGCCGCATCGACTACACTCTGCCCTCGTGTCGCGGTAGTTCATGGAATCCTCGTTTGCGTTCTGTCTCGCCGGTTAACCGGCGTCGTCCGCGTTCTGGCGGATGGCCGGACGCAGCACGGCGACCACGACGCCGGCCACCAGCTCTTTTTCGGCCAGTTTCACCAGACGCTCTCCCTGCCGGGCTCGAGCTGTCTCCGCGGTGTCGCCGATATGGACGGTCATAGCCGTCCCTTTTGACGTCAGTATGGTGACTACGTCTCGGGCCGTGCCAACGACGACCGCTGCCAGCGCCCGGGCGCTGCGCGTAAGGGACATCGCAATCACCCCTTGACCGTAGCGGCCGTGCACTGGGTATTGGTCCAGACTGGTGCGTTTGCCATAGCCGTTGTCGGCAATGGCCCAGAGATATGCGTCCGGCCGGGCGATGGCCGCGCTCACCACGCCATCCTTCTCATCCTGCAGTTTTATGCCCAACACGCCGCCGGCCGGAAGACCCATCGGCCGGACGGCGCTCTCTGCAAACCGGATGGCATGCCCGGAGCCGGTGGTCAGTACAACGTCGTCATTGCCGCCGGTCAGATGCGCCCAGGCAAGCATGTCGTCATCGGCGACATTGATCAGCACAAACGGCTCTGGCATTACGCCGGGCAGGTCGTCCAGCACGATGCGTTTGACCACACCCCTGACCGTCACCAAGGTGAGAAAGCCGGCAGCTTCCGACGGAAGAACCAGGGCGGTGGAGACGTGATCGCGCCGTGTCAACTTGGTGAGATCGGCAAAGTGGGACCCGCCCGCCCAATCGTCTGATTGGGGAAGCTGGTGCACCGGAAAAGAGACCGCCTTGCCTCCAGAAGTCATCAAGTAGAGCGTATCACGTGTGTTGGCTTCTAGCAGTGCCTGAGGAACCTGGTCTGGTCGGCCGGGAATTCGGGGCATCTCTGGCGTGGTTGTTCGGGCGATCGTACCCTCTTGGGTCAGGGTTACCCAAACCATCTCGTCCGGCAGTAACGCCTCGCCCGCAATTACATTGTTCTCCCCCGAGATGATCCTGGTCCGCCGTGGGTCGGCGTAGCGGGACTTGAGGTCCAACAACTCGCGTTGAATGACATCCCGCATCTTCTTGGGGCTGGCCAGCAGTCCCTCCAAATGCTTGATAAGGGCTAACTTTTCCTTGTACTCCTCCTGTATTTTCTGTCGCTCCAAAGCCGCCAGGCGGCGGAGAGGCAGATTCAGCACCGCCTGCGCTTGTTCGTCAGTGAATCTAAACCGCCGGCGCAGATTGGCATGGGCGCTGTCGGCCGTGCGTGAGCGGCGAATGATATCGATGACTTCGTCCAGGTTCTCGAGCGCAATGAGATAACCTTCCAAGATGTGAGCTCTGGCACGCGCCTGCGCCAAATCGAATTCGCTGCGACGGCGCACGATCTCCAGGCGATGCTCGAGGTAAACCAGCAGGAGACGCTTCAGCGGCAGGAGGCGTGGCTCACCATTGACCAGCGCCAGCATGATGATGCTAAAGGTGGACCGCATCGGGGTTAGTTTGAACAGCGCGGCCAACGTGTCACGGGGATCAACCGTCCGGGTCAGCTCAAGGATCACGCGCATGCCGTTGCGGTCCGATTCGTCGCGCAGGTCGGTAATGCCCTCAATGCGCTGGTCGCGGTGTAATTCCGCGATCCGCTCCAGCAGGTTGGACTTGTTGACCTGGAAAGGGAGTTCGGTGATCACCAGGCGGTGGCGGTTACGCGACATCTCCTCGACGTGGACTCGGGCCTGAATGGTGATGCGACCCCGACCGGTGGCGTATGCGGTGGAAATAGCGTTGGTATCGCCATTCTGTTGGCTGTGAACAATTCCCCCAGTGGGAAAGTCTGGGCCTTGAACAAACGCCATCAGGTCCTTCACGCCGATATCGTCTAAATGGCTCCAATTGTTCAACATGAACACCAGTGCGTCCACCACCTCTTGCAGGTTGTGGGGAGGGATGCTGGTGCTCATGCCTACCGCGATGCCGGACGCACCGTTAATCAGCAGGTTCGGGACGCTGGCCGGGAGTACGCGAGGTTCCTGAAGCGAGCCGTCAAAGTTGTCTACAAACTCGATGGTGTTCTTTTCGATATCCCGCAGCAGGTCGACGGCCAAGGGCGCCAGACGCGCCTCGGTGTAACGCATGGCGGCCGGCGAGTCGCCGTCCACCGAGCCAAAGTTGCCCTGCCCATCGACCAGCAGGTAACGCATGGAGAAATCCTGAGCCATGCGCACCATGGCATCGTAGACCGGTTGGTCACCATGGGGATGGTACTTGCCCAATACCTCGCCGACGATTCGGGCGCTTTTCTTGTACCCCGCTTCGGGCCTGAGGCCCATGTCGTGCATGGCGTACAGGATGCGCCGGTGCACCGGTTTGAGTCCGTCGCGCACGTCAGGCAGGGCGCGCGAGACGATTACGCTCATGGCGTAGCTCAGGTAGGACGACTGCATCTCCTGGCTGATGTCCACCTGTCGAACAGCGCCTACTTCCATCATAACCTCAACTCGCACCGTCACAGCGCGGCGAATCCATCACCCATGAGACAGCATGTCACCTGATCCAGCGACGGTCGATCCCAATTGTACGCGGATTGGCATCGGAAGCAAACAGGGCCGGTCCAACGAATGGAACGGCCCTGTCAGATGCGGCGACCCACGCTGGGTTAAAGCGTCACCGGCACTTCGTCTAGCCCAAAACGTCGTTTTGCCTCGAACGCGTCGACCGATCCGTCACTCGGACGCCGCTCCTCCTCGGCAAACATGAGTTCGCCCTCGCCTTCTCCAGGTTGGTAGTCAAACCCGGTCCCGGCCGGAATGAGCTTGCCGATGATGACGTTTTCCTTCAGGCCCACCAATTCATCGCGGGTGCCCGCTATGGCTGCTTCGGCCAGCACCTTGATCGTGTGCTGGAAAGACGCCGCAGAGAGGAAACTATCGGTGGTCAGCGCGGCCTTGGTCACGCCCAACAACACGGGCACGGCGCGGGCCGGCCGACCCCCCCGGGCGCGAGCTTCTTCGTTGAGTTGCTCGAACTCGTCCCGTTGAATGGTGTCGCCGGGCAACGCGATGGTCTCTCCGGAATCCGTGATCTGCACCTTGTTCAGCATCTTGCGGACGATGACCTCAAAGTGTTTGTCGTGGATGGGCACACCTTGGGAGCGGTACACCTGCTGGACCTCTTGCAGCAGATATTGCCGCGTGGCTTCCCGGCCGAGGATTGACAGGATGTGGTGCGGATTCTTGGCACCCTCCGTGAGCGCTTCTCCAGCACTCGCCGATTGCCCTTCCACGACCAGCAGTCGGGCGCCGGCCGGAATCGGGAACTCGTGCATATCCTTCTCTTCCCAGAACAGGTTGACCTGGCGACCAATTCGGGAGATGCGACCGGCCCGCGGAGCCTGAATCTTTTGCTCCTCGTGCACGACGATGAGGTCGTTGGCAGCGACCTCCTGGCCATCCTCAACCTGGATATCCCAATCCGCGGGGATTTCAAACGCGTGCTGTCTAATCTCGCTGTCGGTAACGCGGACAACGCGAACTCCGTCCACCCTGCGTATTTCGCATGTGCCGGCGATGTCGGTGAGCACGGCCTCGCCCTTGGGACGACGCCGCGCCTCAAAAAGCTCCTCGACGCGGGGAAGACCAACGGTGATGTCACCGCGTTTCTCGGCCGTGCCGCCAGTATGAAAGGTGCGCAGCGTAAGCTGGGTGCCAGGCTCGCCGATGGACTGGGCAGCGATAATCCCCACTGCCACGCCGGTCTTGACCAATTCGCCGCGGCCCAGATCGCGGCCGTAGCAGTAAGCACACAGCCCGCGCGGCATCTCGCAGGTCATAGGCGACCGCACGTACACCTCGGCAATTCCGCGACGCTCCACCTCCGAGGCACGCTCGTCGCTGATCATCTCCTGGGTCTCAATCAGGATCTCGCCGGTGTTGGGATCCACCACCGGCGCGGCGGGATACCGGCCTGAGATACGCTCAGCAAGCGTCTGGTTGCCGACGTTATCCGATTTTCGCACCCAGATTCCCTGGTGGGTACCACAGTCCACTCCGGTAATGATGATGTCCTGCGCGACGTCCACCAGTCGGCGCGTCAGGTAGCCCGCGTCGGCCGTGCGCAACGCGGTGTCTGCCAGACCCTTGCGGGCGCCATGGGTGGAAATGAAGTATTCCAGCGCCGAGAGCCCTTCGCGGAAATTGGAGCGGATGGGATGCTGGATGATGCGGCCGCTTGGGTCCGCGATGAGGCCACGCATGCCGGCCAACTGGGTGATGGGGCCAAAACCGCCCTTGGTTGCCCCCGAGAGCGCCATCATGGCCACCGGCCCGGTGGGGTCCATGGCTGCTCGCACGGCTTCCTCCACCTGTTCCTTGGCGCGCGTCCAAAGGGCGACGGTTCGGCTGTACTGCTCGTCCTCAGTGAGGAGCCCGCGCCGGAACTGGCGGTCCACTTCGTGCACTTTGGTGCTGGCCTCTTCCAGAATCTGTTTCTTTAGTTCTGGCACGGTCAGGTCAGAGACTGCAATGGTTGTCCCGGAGCGCGTGGCAAATTCGAAACCCGTGTCCTTGATCCGGTCCACTACCTCCGTCGTGCGCTGCGAACCGACCATTTCGTAGATGCTGCCCACCAGCTCCTGAACGTCACCCTTGCCCAACGTCTTGTTGAAAAAGCGCATTTCGGGTGGCAAGACGCGGTTAAACAGGACTCGGCCGGCGCAGGTGGTGACGAGCCGGCGGCGAGCCTCGCCATCGGGATAGCGCTTGTTCGCGTCATCCAAAAACGTCTCCGTGTAGAGCTGGATCTGGGCGTGGATGTGAACCTTGTGCAGGCTGTAGGCCAGCTCGACCTCGTCCTCGTCGGAAAAGATCATGCCGTGACCGGGCAACGACTCGTCACTGGAAATGGTCGTCATATAGTAGATCCCCAGCACCATGTCCTTGCTGGGTGTGACGATTGGAGAGCCGTCAGCCGGTTTAAGGAGGTTGCGTGGCGCCAGCATAAGTTCGCGTGCCTCTTTCACCGCCCGTTCGGAGAGCGGGACGTGGACCGCCATTTGGTCTCCGTCAAAGTCGGCGTTAAAAGCGGCGCATACCAGCGGATGAATGTGGATGGCTTTGCCTTCAACCAGTACCGGTTCAAAAGCCTGAATTCCCAGGCGGTGCAAAGTGGGGGCGCGGTTGAGCAGCACCGGCCGTTCCTTGATCACTTCGGCCAGCGCCTCCCACACCTCCGGCCTTTCGCGCTCGATGGAGCGTTTGGCGCCTTTGACGTTGTTGGCGTCCCCATAGTGAACCAACCTGGAAATCACAAAGGGACGATACAGCTCGAGCGCCATGGTTTTTGGCAGGCCACATTGATGCAGCTTGAGCTTGGGTCCGATCACAATGACCGACCGGCCGGAATAGTCCACCCGCTTGCCCAACAAGTTGCGGCGGAACCGTCCCTTCTTGCCCTTGAGCATGTCGGATAACGATTTGAGCTCTCGGCGGCCGCGCCGCGAGAGCGCCTTGCCGCGCTGGCTGTTGTCGATGAGGCTGTCCACTGCCTCCTGCAACATACGTTTTTCGTTGCGGACGATGACGTCCGGCGCGCCGAGCTCAAGGAGGCGTTTCAGTCGGTTGTTGCGGTTGATCACCCGCCGGTAGAGGTCATTCAGGTCAGAGGTGGCGAACCGGCCGCCATCCAGCTGAACCATGGGGCGCAGATCCGGTGGGATGACCGGGAGGACCGTCAGAATCATCCACTCCGGGCGATTGCCGGATTTACGCAGACTATCGACAACCTGCAGCCGCTTGGTCGCCCGCTTTTTCCGCTGCTTGGATCGGGTGGAACGGATTTCCTGCCACAACTCGTCTGCCAGCTTGTCCAAGTCCAGATTCTTGAGGATCTCGTGAAAGGCCTCGGCTCCCATGTCGCCCTTGAAGACCTGTCCCCACTGGCTTTTCAACTGGCGAAAACGCGCTTCACCCAGAAATTCCAGTTGCCGAAACGACATCAGGTCGTCGCGGTTTGCCGACTGGTCGGCGCGCTGCCTTTCGATCTCAATCGCCAGCTCCTGGTCTATTTCGTCCAGTTGCAGCTGCACGGCAGCCTGTATCTGGCCTATCTGCTTTTCCAGGGTCTGCAGTTCTTGCTGGCGCTGGGCCTCGATTTGGGATTGCCGTTCGTTCAGTCGGGTTCGAGAGGTCGTCTGGACGGCAACCAGATGCTCGTTGCCGATGACGTCCTCCGGCCGGGCCAGCACCTCTCCGGTAGGCTCGAAGACCAGTGCCTGCTGCATCACGGTACCCATGTGAGATTCGATCAGGCGTTCCAGGTGCTGGGCGGCCTTGACGACCTCTTCGGTCAGGTTGTTGACCTGTTCTTCATACCGGAGGTTGACCTCCGCTATCTGATCCTGAAGGCGCTCGATATCTCCGGTGAATGCCTGTTGGGTGGCTGCCTTGCGGGCATTAAACTCGGCCGTGAGGTTGCGCTCGGTCTCGGCGCCCTCTTCCAAGAGCCGGTTGAGAGCTCGAGTCCGCGCCTCCTCATCCACGTGGGTGACGATGTATTGCGCAAAGTAGAGGACGCGATCCAGGTTGCGGCGCGAGATGTTCAGAAGCAGACCCAAGTGGCTGGGAACCCGCCGGGTGTACCAGACGTGCGCGACCGGGGCGGCCAGCTCGATGTGGCCCATGCGCTCGCGGCGAACCGACGCGCGGGTGATCTCCACCCCACATTTGTCACAAACGATGTTCTTGTAGCGGATATTCTTGTATTTTCCGCAATAGCATTGCCAATCCTTGGTGGGCCCAAAAATCGCCTCGCAAAAGAGGCCGTCCTTCTCCGGCCGCAGGCGGCGGTAGTTGATGGTCTCTGGCTTGGTTACCTCACCGTAGCTCCAGCTGAGGATCTGTTCTGGCGATGCCAGGCTTACCTTGAGCGCCCTGAACCCTTTTGATTCCACGAAATCGTCTCCACCTCTAGTTGGTCATTGGCAGGCACCGCAGGCGGTATCTGCCAACCAAAAAAAAGCGCCATGGGACATAATCATCCCAGCGCCTCTGGTTGACTAGCTGCTGTATAGGCATTGCAGGGAAATTATAAGTGATGGGTGGCAGATGTCAAGGCCCACGACGTCTGGTGCTGGCTGGCGTGCCGGTACCTTGGTCCACGCACTGCCTTTGGCGGAGGCATTCGCGTATGGCCCGTTCCGTGTACGGGTCAATGGGTAGCTCCAAAGCCTGCGCAGGCGTGACCCACACATAGGACTGAGCCTCCGAGTTCAGCGTCGCCTCGGTCAATTCGGCCTGGCAGGCAAAATCGAAAAAGACAAAGTGCCGCCGTTCCCAGAACGAATCGTCGTAGATAAACTCCTGAAAACAGACAAACTCCAGATGGTGGACGTCCAGCCCGGTCTCTTCCTTGACCTCGCGACGGAGGGCGTCCTCCATCCGCTCGCCCAGTTCGATGTGACCGCCCGGCACCACGTACCGGTTGTGCCACTTGTGGGATCGCATGAGAAACAGCAATCCCTGCGGGCTAAAGATCAACGCGCCGACAGTGGGCTCTGGGTAGCTTTGTTCCGCCATTGTCTGATTTGGCCCGATGGCCTACTGCCCCCAAGTATAACACCGGTGATGCGTTTCGTTATGTGCTGGGTCCGTGCCGACGACGGATCCGCAGGTGGGACCGCAGTTCTGCGGCGACCCGGGCTTGACACGAGCGCGCGGCCTGGTATACTTGCTTCGTCGTTGCGGGGTAGAGCAGTGGCAGCTCGTCGGGCTCATAACCCGGAGGTCCTTGGTTCGAATCCAAGCCCCGCTACCTGAACAAGCCCCCAGTCGGGGGCTTGTTTGTTTCCCCTGACAGCCTTCTTTCTTGAGAGTATCGGGCTGCTTCGGCCGGTGGGGGAAACGTAAGAAGCCCCCCTGGGGGTCTGGTGGAACCTCCAAGGGTGCGGGGAGGCGGTGGGGGCAACGCGGTGCGCGTCGCGGGCGTTGACGGGCGCTATGTCACATGGTTACGAAATCCCCTGGCAGTCTGACGGTGAGTTGTTGTGTGCTCTAGTTGCAGCCGCTTGACAAGGAGCGTCTGCCGTGGCATCCATTGGCCACATCGATCATCTTCAAATTATGCATGTAATGCCGGCCGGCAGCTTGACCACCATGGTGGACCAGATCGACCGATAAGTGACCTTGGTCTGGCTCGTCTCAGGCAACACGCTGCACCGCCGCTCGCCCCAGGGTCTCCCTTGAAGCGGCCTCCCGACGCGGCAATGGCGGTTCGTCCTGTCTCAGCTGGCGTCAAATCCGGTTCACGGGTGAGACACGAATCGTGTCGAGTAGCGTCTTAGCTCGGGGATAACCTCTAGCTCGCCGTGATGGACCAGATGCTGGGCCATCCTGACCAGGTTGCGCGGGATCCGTTCGGCGCAGACATCATCACCATTCTCCGCGATAGCCTTGAGCGATGAGTGGACGGCCACGCCACAGGTGTGCCCTCGCTGTCCCGATGCCGCTGACGGCAGGGATCCCAACTCATCAGCCGGATGAGGCTCTTTCGATGCAGGCCGGTCGCCTCCTCCATCTCGTCCAATAGCCGGCTCCGCTTAACGTGGGTCGCTCCCGGGTAAGCCCTGCGCCTGATCCTCACGTACTTATGTTCATCGATGGTCAGTCGATCTTGACCATTCGTAGTTCGGTAACATCTGAGGTGAACCAATACGCCAGCGAGATTTGTACCCCGCATGCACCTATGCTATACTTCCCATAGGCGGATGTGACGAAAACACCTCGCGTCGGGCGCAGAGCCCGCGACTGCGACAAAGATGGTGGGTGCACCCTGGTACGACAGTACTGCCAATCGCCTTCCATTTGGACCCTCTGGCGTGGGCCACTATCCTGTGCGCCGAGGCGTGAACGAGGACGAACATGAGCAAAAGATTCCGACCTGCAGCACTCGCCGGATGCTCTGGCCTGCTGGCCATTCTGGGACTCGTTCTGATGCTGACACGGCCGGCCATCGGCGCCGCCACGGTCGGTGACGGCCTGCTCTACCCGGCTTACGGCCCGGCGCTCGCCGTCGACCCGGCCGGCGACCTCGCCTCCCCCGGCCCGGCCGACTGGGTTGGCACCAGGTGGACCGATGTCATCAGCCTGCACGTGACGAACGATACACAGAACCTGTACGTCCTGATCCCGCTGCCGTCCTATGACCACACCGAATCGACCGGCTCGTTTGGGTTGGCTGTGGCCACCGGCCGGTACACCGCCACCGGCGGGAGCGCACCGACCGACCCGTGGGGCAACGCCATCACGCTTGCCTACACCGCCACCCTCGCCAACGTCGGCGCGACGCCGGTGGTCCTCCCCCACCGCATCATCCCCGATGTGCTCGTTCGGGGCAACATCGTGGGCCGTGACTGCTGTGGCTTTAGCGACAACGGTTGGACCGAGCTGCGCCGCTGGAACGGCAGTGATTATGGGACCGGCGGTGGGCAGAACTGGGGTGGCCTTGGCGGCGGGGTGATGGTCGGCGAGCGGATCGCGTTCACCGATGGCGGTGGGTTCGAGCTGGCGGTTCCGCTGTCCGCGCTGGACCTGGCCACCATCGCCGGCGCCCAGATCCACCTCCAGTTCTATGCGACCCAGACCGAAGGGAGCAAGGGCGCCTACGACATGGTGCCCTCGGATGACCAGTCGACCGGCTGGAACGACCCGACCACCCAACGCTACCTGGCGACCTACATCCTGACCGCAACGCAGGACGTGATCGTCACCGCGCCGGCCGAGGGGGCGCATTTTGTGCGCCCGATGATCGCGGTGACCGGCTATGTCACGCCGACCGGCGCGGTATCGGTTTCGGTGACGCTGGACGCCAGCGGGCCGTTCTATCCGGCACTTGACTCGCAGGGCCGCTTTGCCCAGCCGGTCACGCTCAGCGGCGGCTGCAACACGATCACGGTGAACGCCCAGAGTGCGCTGGGCAGCGGCGTCGCCGTCAGGCGTGTCACCTACGGCCCGCTGGTGACGATCGCCGCGCCGGAACCCGGGCAGCACTTTGTCGCCACGGTGGCCGATGTGCTGGGCGTGGCCGCGCCGGCCGAGGGCGTGACCGTCACCCTCGACGTCAACGGGACGGTCTATACGCCCGTCGTCGACCCCGCGAGCGGCGCCTTTGCCCAGGTGGTGCCGCTCCAGAACGGAGTCAACACCATCACCACCACGGCCGCCAATGTCAGCGGCAGCGTGGTCGACGTGCGCCGGGTCACGCAGGGCTCGGCCTCCCACGACGACGACGTCTGGTGGGGCTGTCTTGGCCACATGACGCGCGACGAGGTCTACCGCGACCCGTGGGGTGCGCAGCCGGCCGGCAGCACGGTCACACTGCGGGTGCGGGCGTGTGCCGGCGACCTGACCGGGGCGACGCTCTATGCGTGGCCGGCCAACCTGGCGGCCGTGGTCGCTCCGATGACCGTTTCGACGGCGGTCACCGATCCCCTGGGTGATTACGAGTATTGGGAGGCGGCCGTCACCCTGCCCGTCACCCCGACGGTCTTTTTCTACAAGCTCCAGGTGACTGACGGCAGCGATACCGACTGGTACGTCGACGACATCGAGTTCGACGGCCGGAACGGCTGGGGCCGCGCCTACGACAACGACGGGGGCTTTGGCTATGCCTTTGACGTGACCGTCTACGACCCTGACTTTGAGGTGCCCGACTGGCTTCAGAACGCGGTCGTCTATCAGATCTTTTCCGACCGTTTTCGCGACGGCGATCCGACGAACAACGTCGTATCGGGCACGTATCCGTTCTACGAGAATCCAAGCAGCGGCATCACCTACACTACCTGGAACGCGTCGGTGATCGATCCGCGCGCGCCTGGGCCGTTCCAGAACCGCTGGAGCCAGGATTTCTGCGGCGGCGACCTGCAGGGAGTGATCGACCAGCTCGACTATCTCCATTCGCTGGGCGTGACGGCGGTCTATCTCAACCCGATCTTTTGGTCGCCTTCGAATCACAAGTACGATACGACCGACTTTGGTCGGATCGATCCACGTTTTGGCGACGAGGACACCTTTGGCTTGCTGCTCGCCGAGGCGGAGGCGCGCGGCATGGTGGTGGTTCTGGACGGCGTGTTCAACCACGCATCGTCCGACAGCGTCTATTTCGATCGCTACGGCCGACATCCCACACTGGGGGCGTGCGAGAGCCCGGTCTCGCCCTACCGCGACTGGTTTCGCCTTTTCGACGTGACGCCGGGCAGCGGCCCGTGCGTCGGCTCTGACGGCAGCCCCAACGGCGCCAACTATCAGAGCTGGTGGGGGTACGATACGTTGCCACTGCTGAACAGCGAGCACGCCGAGGTGCGGCAGTACTTTTGGGACCACGATCCCGCCGCCGCCATCGGCGGGAAGTGGATTGTATCGGGCGCCCTGGGCTGGCGGCTGGACGTGGGCGGGGACATTGACAGCGGCGCCTGGCACGCGCCGACCAATGACTACTGGGAGGGCTTTCGCCAGACGGTCAAGGAGGCCAACCCCGAGGCGGCGATTTTCGGCGAGGAATGGGGCGATGCCCGCTCGTGGCTGCTGGGCGCCGAGTGGGACAGCGTGATGAATTATCGCTTTCGCAGTGCGCTGCTCAGTTTTATGCGCGACCGTGTCTATCGGGACAATGACAACAACGATTCGTCATCGGGCGGCACGCTCCGTCCGATCACGGTGAGCGAGTTCGACCGCTGGCTGCGCCAGATTCAGGAGGACTATCCGCCGCAAGCGTGGTATGGGATGGTCAACCTGGTCGGCTCGCATGATACCAACCGGGTGCGCTTTGTGCTGGGCAAGTGGCAACTGGGGTACGACCAGGATGATCCGCTACCCTACGACCCGGCGACCGACTTCACTGCGGCGGCGACCGATCGGCGGCAGATGCTGATGGCGATCCTCCAGTTCACGCTGCCGGGCTCGCCGATGGTCTATTACGGCGATGAGGTGGGGATCGACGCGCCCGGCCGCTGGTACGGCAGCAAGTGGGAGGATGACCCGTACAACCGGGTGCCATTCCCGTGGGACGACACGCCCGGCGACTATGTGGCGCGCGATGACGTCCGCAGCCACTATGCGCGGCTGGGGAAGATCCGGGGTGCGCATCCGGCGCTGCGCACAGGCACGTTCGACACACTGCTGATCGAAGACGCGCGCCTGGTCTATGCCTTTGGGCGCACGCTGGGGACCGCTGAGACGGCGGTGGTGATTGTCAACCGGGGCGCGGCGGCCCAGACCGTGACCGTCGACCTGGCGGGACACGTGGCCGACGGCACGCGGCTGACCGACCGGCTCAACCAGACGCAGTATACCGTGAGCGGGGGCAAGGTGACGTTGGACCTGGCCGGGGAATGGGGTGCGATCCTGACCACCACCCCCGAGCACAGGATCTACCTTCCGCTGGTTTTGCGCGGGCATTGAGGGATAGACAGCTGGACGCTGCGTGATGACGACACTCGGAAGGAGGTGGCTATTGACCCTTCGTTGGACGGACCGCTCGGTATGGATGTCAATGAATAGGAGGCGATTATGTCGAATGCGAAACGAAATGTGAAAGCTGGGCTCGGTTTGGGTCTGGCGACGTTGCTGTTCGCCGCCCTGCTGCTGGCTTTGGCCGCGCCGGAGCGGGATGTGCTGGCGCAGAGCTCAGGCGGCCTCGTCATCAGCCAGGTCTACGGCGGCGGCGGCAACGTTGGTTCTATCTACACTCACGACTTTATTGAGCTGTTCAACGCCGGCACGGCAACCGTGGACGTTTCCGGATGGTCGGTGCAGTATGCGTCGGCTACCGGCACTACCTGGGCGGTCACGACGCTGTCTGGGTCCATACCTCCGGGTGGTTACTATCTGATCCAACAGGCCGCAGGTGCAGGTGGTACTGCCCCACTGCCGACACCTGACGCCATCGGCACCATTGCGATGGCGGCCAGCAACGCCAAAGTTGCCCTCGTGAACAGCGCGACCCCCCTAACCGGTGCCTGTCCCGCCGGCGCCAATATCATCGACTTTGTCGGTTACGGCACCGCCAACTGCTATGAGGGTAGTGGGGCAACACCGGCCCTCAGTAACTCCACAGCGGCGTTGCGCAAGAACGGTGGCTGCACTGACACGGACAACAATGCGCTCGACTTTGTGATCATCACTCCGCCCACACCCCGCAACAGCAGCGTGACCTGCTACATGTGCGTCGACTTACGCAAAGCTGTGGCGCCGATAACCGACGTTCCCTACCTGGGTACGGTGACGTATACGATCCATCTGGCGCATTCGGGCGGCGCCGCGGACACGAACGTCCTCTTGACCGATACCCTCCCGGCCGAGGTCGACTTTGGCGCCTGGATCGAGCAGCCCCTGGGAGCGGCGGTGGTCGACGACCAGATCACCTGGTCAGGCGCGCTGGGTGGCGGAACGGCCATCACCTTTACCTTTTCGGCGGTTCACGTCGGTGATTATGGCGACATCGTGACCAACACCGCCGTCTTTAGCGGCACTGTCCAGGCGGGTAGCGCCCAGGCCGTCTTTACCGTAGAGGTTCTCATCACCGATGTGACCTTTGTGTACCATGACATCGAAGGCGTGGTCGAGACCGGAGAAACGGTCTGGCTGGCCGGCGGCTGGAACAGCTGGACGCCGGTTCTGATGGGCGACGCCGGCGGTGGGGTGTATACCTCGACCGTGCCCAACCTCACCATCGGCGACGAGCACGAGTACAAATACATCGTCAACGATGGCGCCACCGACCATTGGGAATGGCTCAACAGCCTCAACCGCTCCTACACCGTGGTGGACGCACCGGAGCGACACGACTACCGCGCGGTGGAGGTCGGTTGGGCCAACCTGCAGTGGCCCTATAGCCTGGAGACGAACGCCGGCGAGGCGACCGAGCCTGTCTATGGTCAGGTCTACGTTAACAACCTCACCAACCCGGTTGGTCAAGGGCGCGCCATCCTGGCCCAGGTGGGCTATGGCGATATGGCCGCCGACCCGGCCGGTTGGGACTGGTTCCCGATGGCCTACAGCTTGGATGCGGGCAACAACGACGAGTTTACCGGCGTGATGACCCCCACCGTGGGCGGCGTCTACTCGTACACAACCCGCTTTGACTGCAACTGGGGCGTTGGCAATCCCAACGCCGGGTGGTATTACGCCGTCGAGCGGGGCGTGCTCACCTCCCAGATCTATGACATCGCGGTCACCAAGACTGCTCTGGTCGATGAGGTCTATGTGTATGACGGCGCCGGCGCGCTGGTGACCTATACCATTCAGATCGAAAACGTGTCGACGACGTATGCTGCCGACGTGATCACGTTGACCGATGTGCTGCCGCCGGGTTTTATGTACGTCCTGGACGACAGCGGAGTGCCGCTGGTTGGAACGGGCACCCCGGCCGATCCACTGACCTGGGTCTGGGACGCTCCGCTGGCGGCTGGCGGGGCGATGAGCTTCAAGCTCACCCTGCTCGCCACGGACGGCATCGACGAATCCGGCGTGTTGGTCAATATGGCCGCCATTGAGGCCGATCCTCCGGATTGGGTAGCGGACAACAACATGGACGCTGCCTCGGTGATGGTCCATCGCGTCATTCCCATCGGCGCGGCGCGCTTTCGCTGGGGCGAGAGCGTGACCATCGAAGGCATTGTCACTGTCGAACCGGGCGTCTTTACCTACTCGGGCAGCCCGCGCTACCTGTACATTCAGGACGACACGGGCGGCATACTCGTCTACCGACCGTCGACCGGGCTCGATCCGGTGGGCCGCCACCACCGCGTGCGTGTGACCGGCGCCATCAGCGAGTACCGCGATGAGACCCAGATCCTGCCCGCCCAGAACGCCGACGTGGTTGACCTGGGGCTCGGGATCCCGGTCACACCGGCACGCGTCGACACCGTCGCTGCTACCGGTGAAGACGTGGAGGGCCAGTTGCTGCAAGTGGCGGGTTACGTCATCGGCAAACCGAATGCCTACACCCTGTACGTGGACGATGGTTCCGGCATGGTCGAGGTCTACCGCTACTACAACCTGGGCACTCCCGGCGACCCCAACTATACTGACTTGACCCCCTACGTGCTGGGCGACTATGTCGTGGCTTCCGGCGTGGCGCGTGGCTATAACTACTCTGGTGTGGTCCACCGCGAGCTCTTGCCGCGCGGCCCGGCCGACATCACCGAGCAATACCCCGTCACCTTTGTCTATCACGACCTGGAGAACGTGGTGCCCGACGGGGTCACGCTCCAGGTGGCCGGCGACCTGAACGGCTGGTCGACCACGGCCACCCCCATGACCGGTGACGGCGTCACCGGCGTCTACACCGCCACTGTCATCCTCGACGTGACGGCGCCCTACACCCTGTCGTACAAGATCGTGGCCGGCGACAACTGGGACGACGGCCGGGGTGACATCCTGAACAGCGGCGACCGCCAGGCGGTCATCAGCGCGCCTGCGACCCTGTACCTCTACCGCGACGTCCACGCGGGCTATGCGGTGCTGAACGGTCCGGCCGTCATCGCCATCACCCTGGGTGAGACCACCCCTGACATAAGCGGCGAGGCGTGGTTCAGCAACATTCCCTTCGGCACGGGCCAGGTGCTGCGCGGCCAGATCGGCTATGGCACCGGCGCGGATCCCGCCGGCTGGACCTGGGTGGAGGCGGCGTTTAACGCGCGCTTGGGCAACAACGACGTCTTTGCGGCTACGCTCACGCCCACCGCGCCGGGCGTCTACTCGTACACCATCCGCTTTGACGGCAACTGGGCCGCCGGAAACCCCAACAGCACCTGGCACCTGGGTGATCTGGACGGCGTATATCCGGGCAACGGTTTTGACATCCATAATGTTGGCGTCCTCACGGTGACCCAGCCTGATCTGACCGTCAGCAAGGACGTGGCACCCAGTGCCGACCTCGACCTGGGCCAGGTGGTGACCTATACCATCACCCTGAGCAACGACGGCGACGGCGCTGCCAACGGAATCGTCCTGACTGATACGCTGCCGGTCGGCATCACCTTTGTCGGCTTTGTGACCGCCAACGGCGCAACCCATGACGCGGGCGTCATCAGCTGGAGCGGCAACCTGGCCGCCGGCGCCGATCTGGTCATTGTCTTTACCGCTACGTTGGATGATGACAGCGCGCTCTATGGCGAGACCATCACCAATCGGGTCGAGTTCGCCTCCGCTAACGCCGGAACGGGTTCGGCCACGGCGACGTTTACCGTCAAGCAGCTCTACACCATCTATGCGCCGGTGGTGTTCCTCAACTGGAGAGCCCCCTAGGAGCGCAAAGGGACGTTTGGATTGAACATAGGCGCCAGGCACGCGTGTGCCTGGCGCCCGAATCACTCTGGGCCGCCTCGGCGTGCTGTGAGATGGTCGAATCGTGACCCAACGCCGGCCGGACGTATGCACCCGATGGACAGGGATCAATTGAACCCCTCAGACCGATTGAAACAGGGAGAGTAATATGAAAGCCAGTGTGACAAGAATCTCGGTCCTGTTGGCGCTGCTGGTCGGGCTGGTGCCCGGGTGGGCCTCGCCGACTACAAATGCCCACGCCGCGGCCGCCGCGCCCCTGGCGCACGACGTTCGCATCAGCCAGGTCTATGGCGGCGGGGGGAACAGCGGGGCCACCTATACGCACGACTTTGTCGAGTTGTTCAACGCCGGCGCTACTCCTGTCAGCCTGAACGGTTGGTCGGTGCAGTACGCCTCGGCGACGGGTTCGTCCTGGCAGGTCACCAACCTGACTGGATCACTCGCGCCCGGCGGCTACTATCTGATCCAGCAGGCGCAGGGCGCGGGCGGCACCACGCCCCTGCCCACGCCGGAGGCGACCGGCAGCATTGCCATGAGCGCCACGGCCGGCAAGGTGGCGCTGGTCAACTCGACCACGTCGCTTGTCGGCACGTGCCCCACCGGCGGCGGCATCATCGATTTCGTCGGTTACGGATCCACCGCCAGTTGCTATGAGGGCAGTGGGCCGACCCCGGCCCCCAGCAACACCAACGCTGTGTGGCGCGCCGACGGCGGCTGCACCGACTCCGACAGTAACGCGGCCGATTTCAGCGCCGGCGCGCCGGCGCCGCGCAACAGCAGCTCACCGACCCAATCCTGCGGCCCGTTGGAGCCCGGATTCCAGATCGCCAAGGAAGCGCCGGCTACGGTTGCCAGCGGTGCGGCCTTTGTCTACACCCTCACGGCCGTCAACCAGACCGGCGAGCTGCGCTCCGGCGTCGTCATCACCGACAGCTTTCCCCCGTCGCTCCTGGTGGGGCCGATCTCGGACGGCGGAGTGCTGCTGGCGGGCAACGTGGTGAGTTGGACGATCGCTGCTCTCGACGATGCCGCCCTGACGGCGCGCACGGTGCAGGTCACCGCGCCCGTCACGCCCACCACGCTGGTCAACAGCGACTATGGCGTGTGGGCCTCCGATTGGCTCACGCGCGCTGTCGGCGCTCCGGTCACGACCGAGGTGCGCGAGCCCCTGCCACCGATCATCCCTATCTATGATATCCAGTACACCACCCAGCCGGGCAGCGGTGGGACGTACCCATCCCCCTATGTGGGACTGGTTATCACGACCACCGGAACCGTCTGCGCCCATCTGAGCCGGGGTTATATCATTGCCGAGGCGCCCGGGCCGTGGAGCAGCCTCTATGCCTACAGCGGCACGGGAATCAAGCCGTTCCTGGGCGGCGAGTATCTGGTGCGTGGCGAGATGCTGGAATACTATGGCATGACCGAGTACTCTTACCCCGGCCGGATCTATTTGGGCGACGGCGATGACGTGTGCGCCCCGACGTTGCGCACGGCGGCCCAGATCCCCTACAACAATACGGCCATCAGCGAGCCGTATGAGAGCGTCATCGTCGAGGTGCGCGACATCACCATCACCGCCGTCGACGCCAATCGCGCGTTCTTTACCGACAGCAGCGGCGGCACCGGCGCCATCGGCCGTGAGGGATTCTTTCCTCCCGACATGGCGGTGGGTCAGCAGTACATTCATGTGCGTGGGCCGGTCTTCTATACGTATGACGAATACCGCATCATGCCGCCCACCGCGGCCGATATCCGACTGCTGGACCTGACCCCGCCACAGGTTGTCGAGACGATCCCCGCCCCGGAGGCGACCGGCGTCAACCCACACCGGCCGCTGTACGCCACCTTTAGCGAGTCGATCGAACCGGCGACGGTCAACGCATCCACGTTTTTACTCGACGGGCCGGGCGGGAATGTGTCGGGCCAGGTGATCTATGATCCGGCCACCCGCCGGGCCACCTTTGCCCCCGACACGGCGCTGGCCGCTGATGGCCTCCACACGGCGACGCTCACCGCCGGCATCGAGGACCTATCGGACAACCCGCTGGCGGCATTCAATTGGAGCTTTGCCACTGGGCCGCTGGATGTCACACCGCCGACCATCGTCGATCGTGTTCCCGGCCCCGGTGCGGTTGACGTCCCGCTGAGCGCCGATCTGGTGATCACCTTCACCGAGAGCTTGCGACCCGAGACGGTGATCGGGACGCACTTTATCCTGAGCGGGCCGTATGGGAACGTGCCATGGGACAGCGTTGCCTACAACGATACCACCTTTCGTTTGACGCTCAACCCGCGCGGGCTGCTGCTGCCCGAGGTCGAATACACCCTCACCGTTGACGAGGCGGTCACCGACTGGGCCGGCCTGCCCATCCCGACAGGAGATCGCAGTTGGTCCTTTACCACCGAGGTCGAGCCGCCGATGCGGGCCTATCACGGCGACCTCCACAACCACACCTCCTACTCTGATGGCGCCGGGACGCCAAACCTGGCCTTTACCACCGCCCGGAACGCCGGGCTCGACTTTTTGGGGATCACCGACCACTCGTACTCCATCGGGGACGGACAATGGGTGGACACGATGGCCCAGGCCGTGGCGCACACCGAGGACGGCGGGTTCGTCGCTCTGGTGGGATTCGAATATACCCAGGGCGCCGAGGGCCACATCAACGTCTACAACACCGTCCGCCGTGCCGTGCGCAGCGACGTTGGCTGCTCGTATTGCGACTTTACCCCCAACCTGGAGCCCGGGGTCACGGTGGATGGCTTTTACAACTGGCTGGCGAACCCCGGCCTGACCACCATCGACGACAACGGCATCCTGATGATGTTCAACCACCCCGGTTGGATGAACTTTAACGACTGGGCCTACCACCCCGAGGTTGAGCACCTGGCCCAGTTGGAGGAGGTGGGCAACGGCTGGGGTACGTCGTATGTGTTCTCCTTCGACGAATGGGTCCGCTCGTTGGACTATGGCTGGCAGGTGGGAGCGACCAACAACTCGGACAATCACTCGCTGTTGTGGGGCACCATCGTCGATCACCGCACCGGCGTGGTGATGCCCGACCTGACCAAGGGTGACCTGATGGACGCGCTGCGCGCCCGGCGGACTTTTGCCACCGAGGACAGCAACTATGGGCTCCATTTCAAGGCCAACGGCTACTGGATGGGTTCAGAGCTGCCCAACACCGGCCTGATCGATTTCCTGATCACCTTTGACGATCCCGACGGCGAAGCAACGACGCTGATCGAGCTCTATACCAACCAGGGGGCGGTCGTCAGCTCCACCCAGCCCTACCTGGGCCAAGGTATGTGGGCGTTTACGCTCGCCATCGACCCTGGCGTGCAGTACTTTTTCGTCATGGCAACGCAGGAGGACGGCGACCGGATCGTCTCATCGCCGGTGTGGACCATGGGTGAGGCGAACGTGAGCATCACCGACCTGACGGTCCAGCCGACCATCCCCACCGTCTATAACCCCAGCGTCTTTACCGCACGGGTGACCAACCGCGGCCCGGCGGCCGAGACGCTGACGGTGACGTTCAGCATCAACGGCGTGTTGATGGATGCCATCCCGTTGGCGGTCGGCAATTGCGATGTGGGGCCCTGTCAGGACGGCTTTGTCCAGGTCTCGTGGCAGCCGACCGCGACCGGCCCGGTCGAGGTGGTCGCCGCGCTCGAGGGGGCGCCGCCGGGTGACTTGCCCGGCGACAACCATCGCGCGGTCCAACTGCAGGTCACCGACGAAGCGGTGCCGCTGATCCTCATCGACGGTGGGCACAACAACGTAGGCATCTCGCCGGCCGAGGTTCGCTCCTTTGTCGCCGACATGACCCACCACGGCTACAACGTCCTTTTCAACCTGGACGAGATCACCGCTTCCGACCTCAGCACCGAAACGGTGCGCCTGCTCGTCATCAATGCCTACGGTCCGCACCAGTTGACCACCGCCGAGATCGACGCCATCGTCGATTTTGCGGCTGCCGGCGGCAACCTGTGGCTCAACGGCATCGCCGACTATACCGGCAAGGTCGAATGGGCCGACACGGCGGCCGACCGCATGAACGAGCTGGTGGCGGCAGTGGAGGGCCGCGTGGGCCACCATGTTCCCATGCGCATAAACGACGACCAGGTGGCAGACGGGAACAACAACAACGGCTACAAGTGGGGCGTCGTCTATCACCTCTTTCCGACGTGGGAAGCGACCGGCGTGGGCGTCAACGTGCAAGAGATCCAAACCTGGTCGATCTGCTCGCTGATGAGCCGAGATAGGGGACCGCTGACGCCGGATGCCTTGGGCGAGAATGGCTTCTTGATGGTGATGGGCGACCTGGACGCGGGTTCGTCCAGCGGCCCGCACTATAGTACGACGCTCAATCGCACCCACAACTCGGACGAAGACAGCTGGGGCGATGCCTATATCTACCCCGCAGGCATCAATCTGGCCGGGGCGGCCGGCTATGCCATCCCCGGCGCCGGGCGCATCTTTATGTTCGGCGATTCGAACGACGCCTTTAACACCTTTGCCTACGTCGCAGGCGACGGCAAGCAGAACGAGTTGTTCAACCTGCAGGTGGTGATGTGGCTGCTGGGCGACCCACTCCAGCGGCGCGACATCGCCGAGGTGCGCGCCGGCGGCAACCAGCCCGAGATGCTGAACAAGCTGGTGTGGATCGAAGGCGTGATCACGGCCGCCTATGGCGAGTTTTTCAACGTGCTCTATGTACAGGACGACACCGGCGGCATCACCGTCCACGCCCCGGCCGGAGACATCTATGCCGAGGACTATACTCGTGGCACGCTGGTGCGCGTGGTCGGCACCGTCGGCATCTATCAGGGCGACACCGAAATCGAGTTCTTTGAGGCTGAGATGGTGCAGGTCATTGGCGATGGCCAGGTTCCCGAACCGTTGCCGTTGACCACCCACCAGGCAGCGCTGGAGGAGAACCAGGGCTGGCTGGTGCAGATCACCGGCACCATCGCGGCGCGCTCGAACGACCTGTCGGCGCTGTGGGTCACTGACGGCAGCGGTCTTGTCCGCGCGTTCATCGATGGCTACAACGGCGATTGGTCCGACATGGGTGTGATGGATCGCGTCACCGTCATGGGACTGGCCTCGGAGGACGGAGACGGCCCGCGCATCCGGGTGCGCAACTACCAGATGCACCCTGAGCGTCCCGACGACGCCGTGATCCTGTCACGGGCTACTCGCTTCTATCTGCCTGTTGCGGTGCGCTTGGCGAGTCCTTGATAGGGTGGAGACAGCTGGGTGGGGGGCAGGCGTGTCCCCCACCATCCACCTGCAGACGTTTTGACTGCGGGCGCGCCACGGGCCTGGCGGCCACAGATGTCCGCTCGCTGGTCGAGAAAGGCGATCACGAAAGGTGCGATAGCCCACGGTCAACGACGCTTGCCCGGTCTCCGTGGACCCGCACCGACAGGTCACCTGGAGATCACAGGCTTGACGGTCTAGAGTGTGCGCATCGAGTCAGCCTCTTTTCAGCCCAGGTTATTGGGTTGGAATCCAGGCCCGGCTGTGGTTTCGGTCACTCGGTGCGTGCAACCTCCTTGTTTTTGGTCTGAGAACTCACCTCCGTCTGATCTATCGACTGGACAACCGGCTTGACCCGGTCCGGGGTGTTGATTGCTGCGCAGAGACCTGCGGGAGCGAGAGGGGAAGCTGCTGGCTGACGGTAGAATAGACGGCGAGCGGGATGTAGAGCCGAGTTGTTGCCCACAGATGCAGCGACTGGTCCTTGTAGAGCAGTTTCCAAAAGATGCCCGAGATGGCTTGAACGTTCACGGGCGAAAAGTCGCCGGTCCGCGTCGAGCTGTAGGTCAACAGGAAGAAGCGGTCACCGACGCGCGGCGTATATCCTCCGACAGAGCTGACGTTGAGCGCACCGGCCAATTCCACGTTGGCACCGCTAAACTGAGAATAATCGACCGCAGGCGTGGTCCCGCCAATGACCAGGGCGGTCACCCCGCCAGCTTGCAGCGAAAAGACGTAGGTATTCAATCTGCCGGATCACAGATACAAGGTTCCGGCGTTGCGGAAGGCTCCGCCCCCGTGTGTGATTGCCGACCCTGAGGACTCGACGGTAAAGGTAGCGCCGGCCTGGCTGGTAAAGCTCGAGGATGTCGGGTTGATGTACAGCTCACCGGTCTTGTTCCAGGTAGCGGTGCCGGCGTTGTTGAATGTGCGGCCCTCGATGAAGAGGATGTTCTCCGAGCCGGTGAAGTTGAGTGCGTTGGTGGCGGTGGTCGATCCGCTATCGCGCATCGTCCCGGCGGACCAGTTGACCGTGCCGGCGGTCAGGTGGCCCGGGCCCAGCAAGGTCCCGTTGGTGTCCGACATGTTCAGGATGGCGATATCGGCGGTGGTGGTGTCGGTGGTCAGGCTCAGCCTGGCGTAGTTGATGCCGGTGATGGTGGCGGTGCCGGGAAACGAGAAGGCGCCGTCGACATTGGCCGCACCGGCGATTTCGATCGTTCCGGTCCCGGTGCTGGTCACGTTTCCGTTCAGGTTGATGGCAGCGTAGAGACCGTGCAGGCGCAAGGTGGCACCGGATACGACGTGGTAAGTGCCGCTGCTGGTCGAGGCAGTGTAGTTGTTCTCGAGCAGAAGCGTCCCGGACCCCGCGCTGAGCACACCGGTGTTGTTGAATCGGGTGCGGACGGTGGTGGTATCCGAGCTGGCCTTGGTGAAGGTGCCGGCATTGTTGAACGTTCCTTCCCCGTACACCACGTATGACCCGGCGGTCTGTACCGTAAAGGTGGCCCCAGCCTGGTTGTTAAAGCTCGCAGTTGCCGCGTCGGAATACAGGTAGCCGGTGCTGTTCCAGGTAGCAGTGCCGGAGTTGTTGAATGTGCGGCCCTCGATGAGGAGGATGTTTGCCGAGCCGGTGAAGTTGAGTGCGTTGGTGGCGGTGGTCGATCCGTTGCCGGACATCGTCCCGGCCGACCAGTTGACGGTGCCGGCGGTCAGGTGACCGTCGCCGGTCAGGGTCCCACCGGAGAGGGTCAGGGAGCCCACGAGGGCGTCCTCGGTTACCGTGACCGCGCCGCCGGCTATAACCGCATCATCGTCTGCGTCAGGCAGCGCTCCGCAGCTCCACCGGGAGACATCGTTCCAGTTGCCAACGCTGCCGTTCCAGGCGCATTCGGCAGCTTGTGCGCTGCGCGGAGCCAGAAACAGCGCCGTTAGAAAAAGAACAATGGTAATGTGCCGCGTCCGTCTTGACATCATTCACTCTCCCTGTTGGCTTATGCACTTGTTACTCTTGGGCGCCTAAGCTGTCGGCCGCTGCCATCTCCTGCGGCGTAGATCGTCGCGTCCCACGGTTACGCTCATCACCCCTGAGAGGCGATATGTGTCTCCTCCGTACCCTCTACCTGACCTGCGGCTGTGTCGGTTCCCGGCAGCAGCGCTTTCACAAAGGCCTCCAGCGTAGGCCAGTCGCGAAAGTACCGCGCCTCGCCGCTATTCCCGTGTTGGACCTTGCCGCGCCAGTCGGTCCTGCCGGCGCCCAGGTCTTCCGGCCACATGCGCAGTACAAAGAGGTGTGAGTCGTATGCCGGCCGGTCTGAAAGCGTGTTGGACACCATGAGATTGGGACCTCGCTATGCTCCCGGGTTGCCAAGCATCTGACGAACCACTGAGGTCATCGGTGTCAGCTCCACGCCAAAGGTCCGTGCCACGTCGGTCATGGGGATGGGCGAATCGTACATCTCCATGCCAGCAAGGACGGGCGGAACAATCTCGGGCAGTCCCGGGATCGCCTGGCCGGGGCCAACAAACTGCACCGGCAGTTCCTGGCCCAGAACCTGACCAAAGGTTTCCACGATGCCGCGCGACGACAGAGGTTCTGGGCCGCCAATGGCCAATCGTCGGATGATCGCGGCCGGGTGGCCTGCCGTCGCTGCGGCAAAAGCCGCCACGTCCCCGATCGAGATGAGGGAGTGCAGGCGCTGACCCTGGCCCACCAGCGTGACGGGTTGGCGGGTTTGTAGCGGAATTCCGACGACCATGCCGATCCAGCTCTCCATGAAAAAGTTGGGAGCTAGCACCGTGTAGGGCATCCCGCTTTCGCGAAGCAGCGCTTCAGTCTCGGCCTTGGCCTGGAAGAGGGGAACTGGGCTATTCGGGTCGGCGCCCAGGAACGAGGTAAAGATGAACCCCTTCACCCCCGCCGCGCGGGCCGCCTCGATCAGGTTGCGGCTCCCCTGGCGATCCACCGTATCCACGTCGTCCTCGCCGCCGCGCATGGCCGAATTGGTGGTGGTGATGACCGTATCGATCCCGTCCAATGCCGCGTCGAGCGATGCGCGGTCCTTGAGGTCGCCATACACCGGCTGGGCGCCGGCGTCGATCAGGGAACGAGCCGACGTGGAAACCCCTGCAGGGCCATCGCCTCGGCCGGGGAGTTGTGGCGCACCAGGATGCGCATGTCCCTGCCCTCGGCCAGCAGCCGCTGGGTGATGATGCCACCCAAAACTCCAGTTGCACCAATTATGAGAATCATCGGTTTCCTCCTATCCTCCAAACTGCTCGTAACTCCATTCTGATCACACCAGCCGGGCGGCCCGATTTTGGTTCCAGGGCATGTGCTTGAGAAGTAGCGCGATGCTGCAGCGACCGAGGAACACGACCATGATGGTTCTCAGGAGAAGCACCAAACAAAAGGGCAGGCGCACGGCCGACCATAGCCCGGTCAGGGTCAGGGCAAAGTACACAATGCGGACCTGGGATGGAAAAGCCATCACGCTCCGCTCGCGCACGAAGAACACGATCACCTGGAGGGCACTCACGGCCATTACGACATAGTAACCGGGTGTCCATCCAGCTACCGCCGCCACGACAAAGGCCAAGGTGACGGCCCATAACCACCAAAAGGGATCTGCCAACTCAAGTTTTAACTTCATGGCCGCCTCCTCACAGAAACCCTTGCTCTCATTCTATTCCTCCCTTTCTCGTTGTAACGGTCGTTGTTGGGCGCACATCCCATAACGTCAGAAATCATCATACAACAACCACCGTTTGCAGAGCGTTTCGCCGGGCGTTTGGCAGGAGGAATCTGCGGGGAAAAACAAAACGGGGTTACGACGGGCAGCAAACGCCCGGCGTAACCCCGCTAGACACTGAACGCATTGGGCCTTGGCCGGCCGCCAGACGTCGTGGCTTCCAGGAGTCCACCATAGGTAACCCAACTCCCGGGCTAACGCCATGGCCCGATCCAGCTGGCGACGCGCTGCTCCAGTCTGATCCTCTGCATTCGCCTGAACCGCCGCCGTCAGCGCAGTGTTCAGCGCATCGGGAAGGCGTTGCTGCATCGGTTCCAGCAGCGCTTGGGCATAGGCCCACGCTTCGTCCTCCCGGCCCCCTGCCAGCGCCACGCCGATGAGGGGCCAGAGGGCCTGCCATTGAAAGGGGTACACCAGCGGCGACTGCCGCCAGATCGCAAGAGCCTCCTGGCCTAGCTTTTGCGCCCTGGGAAGGTCCTGCCTGCGCGAAGCGAGCCACGCCTGGTTAGCCTTGGCCGCAGCCACATAGTCAGGCATGTGGGCAGCTTGAGCCGCCTCGTGGGCACGCATCACGGAATCCAAAACCCCAACCGTCTGACCCCTGAATCGGCATGAGACGGTCGAATAGGTCAGACTGAGGGTCCGCAGGGTCAGAATCCCAGAGGTCGCGGCCAGCTCCAGAGTGGCCAGAAGGTTTTCCTTAGCCTCTGTGAGCTCGCGCCGCCATAGGTGCAGGAATCCAAGTTCGAACTGGCACTCGATCCTGTTTTTTGGGCCGCCCCACTCACGGCCCAAAGCGAGTGCTTCTCGCGCGTCGGCCAGCATCTCGTCCGATACTGTGTAGCGATCTCTCCTGAGATGCATCAGGCACGAGGCCATCAAGAGTCGCATACGGCTGGCTGCTCCTCCACGCTCTTGCACGACCGGCTGCACCTTGTTCACCAGGTTGTCCATCTCGAGCCATTGGGCCAGCCAATAGTGCGCCCAGACCTGTTCAAGCTGCACTTCAATCCATTCTGCCCACCAGTGGCTGCCGTCTTCGACGGGCTGCCTGTCCAGCGCCGCCTCGGCTTGGCGGCAGGCGTCCAACGTCTCGGCGTACCGCCTCTGCTCCCGCATGACTGCACCCGCCTTACGATGCAGGCGTGCCTGCCATATCCGATCTCCGTGCGGAACCTGCGCCTGCGCGTTCCGGTAAGCCTGCAGTGCTTCCTCATGCTGTGTTCGCTGTTCGAGGATATCACCGAGCCCCTCCCAGAGCCGGACAGCGATCTCGGCGCGGCGCTCCCCACGGCCCGCGGCCAGCACGTCTTGCTCCACCAGCGCCAGGCCACGCCGCAGCAGAGCTATGGCTTCCTCGTGTGCATAGACGTAGCGCGCTACCTCGGCCGCGCGCAGTTAGTAGGGAACTGCTTGTTCAGGAAGACCGGCGCGCTCATAGTGCGCCGCTATCTGGTTGCACACGGGGTCCAGTTCGCTGACGTGGAGCGTCTCCAGAGCCCGGGCGGTGTGGCGATGCAGCAGTCGCCGGCGCGCTGCGCTCATTCCGCTGTAGGCCACCTCCCGAAGCTTGTCATGGCTAAAGTCGTAGGCGTCTGCGCCGTGCTCCCGAACGATTCGTCGCTGCCACAGCTCGTCGAGCTCACGGACCAGGGTATCCTCGTCACGGTCACTGGTCCTGGCCAACAGTGCAAAACTGAACTCCGGACCGATGGTGGCCGCCATTCCGGCTAGTTCACGCGTTGGCGGCGAGAGCTGCGTCAGGCGCGTTTAAAGCACGGACTGCACCTTCGGCGGAAGGCCCAGACTGCCCGGCAAGGTATCCTGAGCGAGCTTGGGATCCGTACCGGAAATCGTCATCTGGTCGTGAGCCGACAGCCCAGCCCGCACCGTCTCGACCACGAACAGCGTTTTGCCCTCGGTCTCGCGGTACAGGCGCTGAGCAGTAGTGGTATCAATCTCTACGCCGGAAACCAGCGATGCCAACGTTCGGGTCGCGGACTCGTCCAGCGGTCCCAGGCCTACTTCGGTCACTTGCCCCTCAAGGCGCAGTGCCAGGAGCAAGGATACCAGCGGATGGCTGTCGCCAATCTCCTCCGGCCGGTAGGCGCCCACCACCGGCAGCCGCGCACCGCGTTCAAAGCGCAACAGGAAATGCAGCCATTCCAGGGTGTCCCGGTCGCACCACTCAAGGCCGTCAATCGTCAGCAGGAGAGGTCGATCTAATCCCAGGATGGCGCGAGACAGAGCTGCGAAAAGGCGCTCTCGCTGCCAGGCTTCGGTCAGGACACTTGGCCTTGGCAGGTCCGGTCGCCCCGCCAGCACCTCCGGCAGCAGCCGCCCCACTTCTGCCAGCCAAACATCTTCCAGGGGCACCAATGGATGGGTACGCAGCCAGGCGGTGACCGGCGCGTAAGCCAGTTCTCCCTCTGCCGCAAAGCAGCGGGCACTGCCGCTAGAGATACCCTGTCGCGCTGCCCACTGCAACAGATCTTCCACCAATCTGGTCTTGCCGATTCCCGCCTCTCCGCACAGCATGACGACATGCGGTTCTCCGCCCGCAGCAACTGCACGCCAGGCCTGCAGCATCTGCTTCCACACTCGCTCCCTCCCAACTATCGGAGAAAAGGCAGTCGTCGTCGGCATGGCCGGGTATGGGCGCGACTCCGCGCCCAGCAGCTACTGGTAGGCCTCCCGGGTCGCAGCGCTGGGATGCACGTTTAGCTCCCGCTGCAGGACGGTCACGCAGGTATGATAGACCCTCAATGCGCCGGCCCGGTCGCCGTTGAGGGCATGGAGTTGAATGAGGCGCCGATAGGTGGCCTCGTGCAGCGGGTCCATTCCTAACAGGCGTTGGGCGTAGAGAATGCCCGCCTGATAGTCACGCTGCTCCTCCAGCATGCGTACCAGTCGTTCCAGGGCGTCAAAGCATGTCTGCCGCAAGCGTTAACGCTGTGGTATGATCCAGTCGTCGTAACAACTGGGTAGCAAGTCCCCTTTGTAGAGGGCCACAGCCCGCTCCAACGCCTCTCGAACTGCGGCCGAATCACGCATCCCTGGCGCCTGCTCGGCCTGAGCCAGCACAGAATGCAAGTCGGCCACGTCCAGCGCATACGGTGCGTCGGATCGCCACTGCAAGGTCTGCACGCGTGCATCCAGATAGGTGTCCGGGTTCGGCAAGGCGCGCCGCAAGTGGTGCAATAGGTTGCGCAGATTGGTGCGGGCCTGAGATTCGGTTGTGTCAGGCCAAAAGAGAAAGGCCAGGTGTGCCCGGGACTGGGGAGCGTCTCGGTGGAGGATCAGATAGGCCAGCAATGCCTGCAGGCGCGGCGTATCCAGGCCCGTGATCTGGGTCTGGTCAAGACTAAGGTGAAAGCCGCCCAATAGCGAGACGCTCAGCATTGGGCTCAAGTCCTATCCCTACCGACGTTGGATGCGAAAGTAGCAGCCTCACAAGTATCATAGCGCAAATCGCAATCGAGACCAAGCGCACCGGTAACTGTTCACCGTTGGGGTAAAACGGTTTACGGCGGGGCAGTCGCCGGGGGATGCTGCAGTGCCGCCAGGCACTGGCGGAACGGATTGAGGTTGCGGGCCGCCCAGGTCCCGAACAGACTGGCCAACGTCAGCCGTGTTTTTGTCCCCTCTGCGCTGCGGGAGCCAGCGCTGATCTTGCCGATGACCACCAGCGGCCGGATGCTGCGCTCCGCCAGGTTGTTGTCGGCTGGCAGACCGGGGACCAGCACGAACTGAAATAGCTCATCCTGATGGCGCAGCAACCGTTTGGCTAACGCGCAACATGGATGCTGGTAGCTCAAGTCGTCCTGCTTGCCCAACTCGCCCGCCTGGGCGAAGAGTTGGTCGTACTCCACCCCACGCCCTTCAGGAGTAAGAGTAGGATACTCACGCAGCCAAGCTTGGGCATCGTCATGCATCTGACGCACCCTTGCTGCCCATTGCGTCACCTCGGTGTTGCCAGCGTGGGCCTCCTTGAGTTTGTGCAGGTCGCCCAACAAGTGGACCCAACATCGCTGATGCCGTACCAGGAGCAGGTTGTAGGCTGAGTAAAAAGTCCGTTACCAACCATCCCTGGAAGCCAGTTCCCAGGATCTGTTCTGGCACTGCGTGGCTCCGGCTCCGATTGTACTCATAGTAGCGCACCGCAGCCGGTCCATCAGTCACCATGGCCCAGCTGTACCCGCCGAAGGTGATCATCCTCCCGCCACCCAGTCTCATCCCCATGCACCACCCGGCTAGCTTGTACTTCAGCCTTGAGCCCACCGGCCTGCGACTGCAACTCTCGCCGCACCTGATGCGTCAGTTCCGCAATCTCCCCGCTGCTCAGTCCCAACTGGTGCATCGTGCGCAGATATTCGTTTATCCGGCGCACCGGCAGCCGCAGCGTCGTCCGCAAGTAGGCTACCAAGCAAGCGATCCCCACCCCAATCCGCCCCTGGCCGATCACCTGACCGGTCAGCTCCAGCGGCGGCCGCTGCCACCGCTCACACGACGGACACCAGCGCTTGATCACTCGGTGCTCAATCACCTCCACCGGCTGTGGCGGCGGCAACTCCACTACCTGTCGGGTATAGTCAATGCTCTCTCCCCTCAACCGATGGCCACAATCTGGACAGGTCGACCAAGCATGCCGCTCAATCCGTGTCGGCTCCTCACGTTTGCGAGAGGTGTTGTGCTCGGCTGCCCGCTTCTTGCGCGGTGGCCGAGGCTCAGTCCGCGGTGCGCGATTGGACTTGACAAACGAAGGGGGCTTTGAATTGCGGTGCCCCAATTCGGCGAGGCGCATCTTAACCGCCTGCAATTACGTTGTCAACTGCGCCACCTGCCGTTGCAGCGCGGCCACCTCGGCGCATAGTCGCTCAATCACGGCAACAAGCGCATCAATCCCGCTTACCATAACGGCGGAAAGCATACCACACTCCGACTGAACGGTGAACAGTTGCGCGCACCGGCGTCAATGGTATTTGTTGCGGCAACAGATGCTCATAACAGAATCCCATTTGATAGAGCACATGCCGCGGGACATCACAAACTCGCCAATGCACCCACCTTGTCCCCCCTGCAGGATCGTAGAAGGCCAGGCTAACCGAGACTGGTAATCGGCGGTCTGGCAAAAACAGATCCTGCGACGAATCGGGCCGATTCACGAGAATGCCTCAGAGCCAGGAGGTCCCTGGTTGGATGCCAAGCCCCGCTGTCCGAAGAGCGGGCTCGCGTTGAGCCGACCGTGTCAATGCCAAATCAGAATTCCCCAAAAACGCCAAGATAGAACTCCCCAGCTCAAACGTTCGTTTGGCTGACAGGGTGGGTCATCTCTCCGGCTGCGGGCTTCATAGGTGGCTCAACCCCTGAGGGAGACGGGATGAGCTCCGCGCTCCTCCAAGGATGAAAATGAACGATCCGACGGCGTACGCGCAAGCGTGGTATACTGGTGATGAGGGCTGGTCTGAGGGCGATTAGATAATGGTGCCGCGAGCCTGCATCGGATACAGCCACGGGTACCCCCCAGGCACCGCCAATTGTTGCTGCGAGCACGTGGAATAGTCTCTTGACTAGAGAGGTCCCTGACCGGCCCGAATCTAGCAGGAGCAAGCGAATGCGAGTTCTTTACCAACGCGCAGCTGGATTGGATGTACACAAAAAGAGCGTGGTGACCACGCGAATGCGGGTTACCTCGGACGACCGATTGCACTGGGAAACCAGAACCTTCGGGACAGCGACCCCGAGTTGCTGGAGTTGCACGATTGGTTGACAGAGTGGGAGTGCACCTCGGTGGCGATGGAAAGCACCGGCGACTATTGGAAGCCAGTGCACAACTTGCTGGAGGGTGACTTTGAGGTGCTGGTGGTGAATGCCCAGCATGTGAAGAAAGTGCCCGGGCGCAAGACCGATGTGACGGATTCGGAATGGCTGGCCGAACTGCAGATGCATGGCATGCTGAAGGCCAGCTTTATACCCCCCAAGCCCCAGTGGGCCTTGCGCGACCTGACGCGCTATCGCCGCAAGGTGATTGAAGAGCGTAGCCGAACCGTGAATCGGGTGCAGAAGGTGCTGGAGGGCGCCAACATCAAACTGGCCTCGGTGG
>DCVT01000039.1 GCA_002328075.1 Anaerolineales bacterium UBA2181
GTCTGAGCCCAGCGTATGATCCGCTGCGGCGACCACTCCAGGTACTTCTGGTGAGCAGGTGGCATGTGTTCGGAGAGCGTCGAGTGCCGTCCGGGAGAGTTGACGCGACGATGGGAAGCAACCCGAGATCCCTTGAAAAAGATCTCAACGGTACCCTCGGTGGCGCGAACAAGGACTTCTTCGTGGATGAGCGTGTAGGGGACGCTGTAGTAGTGCTTCTCGAATACGATGTGGTAGTCGATGCTCACGCGGGCGTTCTTCCAGGTCGCGAACAGGTAGGGCAGATCGGGAATAGACTTGAGAGCTGGTTTTTCCACCAGATCGAAGAACTCGCGCCGGGAGCGACCGAGATGCTCCATCGGCCGTCGGTTCAGTTCGTCGAGCAGTATGCCAATAGCCTGGTTCAAATCAGCCAGGCTGAAGAAGGTGCGATTACGCAGCCGAGCGAGGATCCAGCGCTCGACCACCTGGACGCCCACTTCGGCCGTCGCTTTGTCTCTTGGTTTTCGAACACGGCTAGGGATGACCGCCACGCCGTAGTGCTGAGCCAGATCCAGATACGTGGGATTGAGATCTGGCTCATAGCGGCAGGGATGCCTCACTCCCGCCTTGAGGTTGTCTGGCACCAGGATCTCGGGCGCCCCGCCGAAGAAATCAAACATACGAACGTGGGCATTGATCCAATTGGGTAGGTCCTGGCTCCAGTGGGCTTCCACGTAGCAGTAGTTGCTGGCCCCCAGTACGCCGATGAAGATCTGTGCGTAGCGAATCTCGCCCGTTTGAGGATCGCAGACGGGTAGCGTCTGACCAGCATAATCGACAAAGACTTTCTCGCCAGCCTTGTGGTGAAGCCGCATCGGCGGGTCCAGCCGCTTGGCCCACTGGCGATAGAGCGCACAGAACTGGCTGTAACCGTAGCCGGTCGGGTGGTCTTCGCGGTACTCAACCCACAGCAGACGCAAAGTCACGCTCTTCTTGCGCAGTTCGGCATGAATCCTCTGCCAGTCAGGACACGGAATGACGCCCGGACTGGAAGCAGTTGACTTGGGGAAAAGGAGCTCAAAGAGCCCATCCTCATCCAAGTCCTCGGGGAGCGGCCACCGGAGCCCTGCCTCTTGTGCACCTCGCAGGTACTCGGCGACCGTGCTGTGGGAAATGGAACAACTCCGGGCGATCCCCCGGTTCGACAGTCCGCACACCCACTTCAGACGGAGAACTTCTCGTATCTTGCGCATGGTTAACCTTTCTTGGGTCATCTCTACCTCCTCCACTGTTGTGAGGCGGAGGATGACACAACTCGACAAGATTAGCCAGCGCCGCAATCTATCGGATCAGGTTGGCTCCCCAATTCCGACCATGCCGTCCACCGAATCCAACCATGTCGTCCACCGAATCCGGCGTGCCCCGTAAAAGTGGTCGGCATGCCGTCGGAACGGGTGGTCGGCATGCTCCGGAACGGGTGGACGACATGCATCGGAATCAGTGGTCGACATGGGCCGGATTACGCACCTTGTCAGCAACTGTGGTAAAAGTACCCAAAACATCGGAATAGAAAGTCCCCCCAACATCGCGTAGAATGTACCTCCACGTCATCAGAGAGAGGAGGTACCTATGCTCAGTAAGGAGGACTTTGCTGTGATTAAAGCACTTTTCAAGCGCGGTGTCTACCTCAAAGACATTGCCGTCGAATTGGGAGTTCACCCCAAGACCGTGAGCCGAGCTCTGAGACGCGACGGTGCCCCAGCAAGGCTGCGGAAACGGCGGAGCAGTAAGCTGGATCCATACAAGGCAAAAGTGGATCAGATGCTGACCAATGATGTTTGGAACGCGATGGTGATCTTGCGGGAGATCCAGGCCGAGGGCTACTCGGGTGGGATCACCACATTGCGCCAATACATCGCTCCTAAACGGGCGCTGCGACCCGGCCGGGCAACGGTGCGGTTTGAGACCAAGCCCGGCAAGCAACTGCAGAGCGACTGGGGTGAGTTGGTGGTCGGGATTGCCGGCCAGCCTGTCAAGGTCCATTTCATCGTGAACGAGCTGGGGTATTCGCGTCGCTTCCACTTCTGGTGCACCGACCGCGAGGATGCCGAGCATACCTATGAGGGCCTGATCCGCAGCCTGGAATACTTCGGCGGCGTGCCCGAAGAGGTGCTGGTGGATAACCAGAAGTGTGCTGTGCTGGATTATGCCAAAGGCGGTGGTCCCCGCTTCAACGAGCGCTTTCTGGATCTGGCCTTTTGGTATGGCTTCAACCCGCGGGCTTGCCGGCCGTATCGAGCCCGAACGAAAGGCAAAGATGAGCGCATGGTGGGGTACATCAAAGGCAACTTCTTTGTGCGCTACCGCTGCTTTGAGAGTTGGGCCCATCTGAACCAACTGGCCGAGCAATGGTTAGCCGAGGAAGCTGACCCTCGGGTGCATGGGACAGTCAAGGAGGTGGTGGCGGAGCGCTTTGCCCGAGAGCAGCCCTATCTGGGTCCGCTGCCCGCTCAACGCTATGATACCTCCTATCGAGAGACCCGCCAGGTTGCCTGGGACAGCTTCATCGATGTACGAGGCAACCGCTACAGTGTCCCCGCCGAGCTGGCGGGGCAAACTGTCGTTATCCGCATCTGCCTGGATGGCACTTTCTACGCGATGTTGGGGGGACTTTCTATTCCGATGTTTTGGGTACTTTTACCACAGTTGCTGACCCCGGAATCTACCTGACCAACAGAGCCGTCGCCTGTCGGCTCTGTTGACCCGTCGTCGCCAGATCGTTGACATGGCGGTTGCTGAGAAGAATCGCCTGTCTCGCGTCCACGTCGACCTCAAAGCCGGTCTGGAGCGCCATCTTGCTTGGCTAAACCAAGAGCTGGCTGGCCTGGACCAGGAGCTGCATCGCGAGGTGCGCAACAGCCCCACCTGGCGAGAAAAAGAAGTCCAGTTGCGCAGTGTGCCAGGGGTCGGCCCTGTCTTGACCTTTTCTCTCCTGGCCGAACTACCAGAGTTGGGCAGGCTGAACCGCAAACAGATTGCTGCCTTGGTGGGCGTTGCCCCACTCAACCGTGACAGTGGGCAGTTCCGTGGCAAGCGCTCGTGTTGGGGAGGGCGAGCCAGCGTACGGAGGGTCCTGTACATGGCTGCTCTGTCTGCGTCGCGACACAATCCTGTGATCAATGCGTTTTACCAGCGTCTGATTGATCAAGGCAAGCTAAAAAAAGTCGCCTTGACTGCCTGCATGCGAAAGCTACTGACCATTCTCAACGCCATGATTCGCGATCATAAATCCTGGGTGCCTGCCCAGGCAGACTCTGCGTCTTGACAAACATCACAGTTGCTTCCCCCGCAGTTCGCTGCGCAGCGCGAGCTGATTGTGCAGGTGTTGCGCAAGCCGGCCGGCCGGCTGGAAATCAAGAACGCGGACGAGCGTCGCCCGGTTCGGCCGCGCCAGGCCGTGCTGGACAGCCCGGCGTTCAAGGCGCTCTGGGACCGGATCAAACACCGGATGACCTACCGGCTGTACTTTGACAACGACAAGCTGGTCCAGGATTGTACACGAGCGCTGCGCGACGCGCCGCCGATCGCCAAGTCCCGTCTGCAATGGCGCAAAGCGGACATTGCCATCGGCAAGTCTGGCGTAGAGGCGACCGAGCATGCGGGCGCCGCGACGGTGGTGCTGGCCGAGTCCGACGTCGAGCTGCCCGACCTGCTCACCGATCTGCAGGACCGGACCCAGCTCACCCGCCGCAGCATCTACCGGATCCTGACCGGCAGCGCCCGGCTGGACGATTTCGAACGTAACCCGCAGCAGTTCATCGAGCTGGCGGCCGAGGCCATCAACCGCTGCAAGCGGCTGGCGGTGGTGGACGGCATCAAGTACCCGCGCCTTGGCGACAACTATTGCCATGCTCAGTAGCTCTTCCAGCAGGAAGAGCCGACCGGCTACCTGAAGAACATGCTGGACGCCCGCAAATCGGTGTACGAACAGGTGGTGTACGACTCGGGCACCGAGAAGATTCTTGCTGACGACTTGGAAAAGAACACAGCGGTCAAGGTGTATGCCAAGCTGCCGGGCTGGTTCACCGTCCCGACGCCGCCGGGCAACTACAACCCGGACTGGGCGGTGCTGGTGGACAAGGACGGCGGGGAGCGGCTCTACCTGGTGGTCGAGACCAAGGGCGAGCTCTTTATAGATTACCTGCGAGGACCGGAGGCGGCCAAGATCAAATGCGCACAGCAGCACTTTGAGGCACTGCAGGTTCGTGAGAGTCCGGCACAGTACGTGTTGGCACGAGAGCTGAGCGATATCCTGGGCACGGGCTAGCCCGGACACAGGCCCTGGATTTCCCGCGTGACAGTCCGGCACCACAATCCTGCCAAGGGGTTGTCAGTTTTCCTAAAATGCGGTGTTTTCTTGATTGGGAAAACAGGCGTGAACAGAAAATGTGGACCGAACGTGAGTTCTTTGAGGTACTCAGACGCGGCGGGGGTTCGTGGGCGCCATTGGCTATTCGGCTGCTGGATCGCCAGACTGCGGTGGGGGGCCGAGCCCCTTGTAGGTCACTTGTCTCCGGACGCTCGCTGAACCAACTCTAGAACTCTTGTAACAGCCGCCCTTCCTTTTCGCTGTTCCCCTGGCGCGCCACAATCGGCTCAAGCTGGCTGGAGCAACAGGTGTCTGCTCAAGGCGTTGACTGGTCGGCAGGGCGATGGCCCTGCGGTACACCCAACAAACGAGGACAGATTGGGGACGTTTGTACACACTTGTGGCCAATCTGGAGGCTGACTCGGGCATCAAGAGAGTTTGGCCTTGATCGAATTGCTTCGCTTGACGGTGACCAGAATCCAGGATACAATAATCGCATAATCCGAAAATCAGAAAGTTTGAAAGTAGGATGGTGTACAATGTCCGGTATGAGAGTTGCTAGCGATATCCAGAGTAATCCGGTCCGCCTTCGGAAGAGGTGGCAAATCACCATTCCGCAAGCCTTTCGTGATAACCTGGGTGTAAGGGAGGGAGATATCTTGACACTCCTTCAGATGGGAGACGTGGTCATGCTCACACCGAGACAGCCACAGGTCCCACGCCTCGCCGACAAGATCGCCGAGTTGATGGAAGAAGAGAGTGTTAGCCTGGCGGATCTGCTCCAGGGCCTGAAGGAAGAGCGGGAAACAATCTTGCGCGAGCGCATGGAAAATGCTTAGCGTTTTTGCTGATACAAGTGTGCTTATCGCTGGTGCGGGTTCAAGAAGCGGCGCCAGCCGGGCGGTGCTGGTGATGGCCGAGATTGGCCTCTTCAAGTTGATTCTCTCCCAACAGGTACTGGAAGAATGTGAACGCAATCTGCGCAAGAAGCTGCCAAGAGCATTGCCGGTCCTGGTGGAGTTGTTGGCCAGCATCGACCCTGAGATCGTTCCAGATCCGCCAGTGGAGGAATCGACCTATTGGGAAGCCTTCATTGCCCCCAAGGATGCCCCTATCTTGGCGGCCGCCCATCTTGCTGGTGCCGATCGATTCCTTACATTGGACAGGCAGGACTTTACCGTGGACGTTGCCGCTGAGAGTGATCTCGTGATATTGACGCCCGGCGAGTTCGTTCAAGAGATTCGGGCCATCATCAATCAGGGGTTGAGGTGAATAGACGATCCGCTTCGTGCACGAAATCCCTGATCAGGATATGCAGTTCAAGTCTGTCAAGCGTCAATTAGGAGGGTGTTGAAAAACACGCCCAAAACGAGTCCTTTGCATTCTTTCGGTGTTACCATGGGTGACGGCAGTAGAGATGCAGGAGGCTGGGTTCATGGCTCGAAAGCGCTTCAAGAAACAGGAGGCCGGATCCTTTTTCGGTGATTGGCTGGAGCCTGCCGATGGAACCCCAGGTGAGAGATCAGGCGGCAGCCGGGGTGTACAACGGCTTTCCCAGGGCTCCCAAGAGGGGCTCGAAATGGCGTCGATTGGTAGTGTAGAGGGGCACACCATCGGGCAGAGAAAGCGCGATGATCAGGTCGCCCAGATAGCGGGTGCAGTTGCGCCCTCGGGCGAACGTGGGATCGTCCAGGATGCGGCGGACGAGCTCCCGCAGCTGCACCAGAGCCGGGTCGGACTCGCGGGCCAGACCCGGCAACACAGCCTGAAGCTCGGGGCGCCAGGCGGCCATCCGTTCAGCCACGTTGCACTCGCGCACCTTACGGACGCATTGGCTGCGCAACGGGTAGATCTCCTCTCCCGGCGGTTCGCCAGCGGGTGCCCAGATACGCGGCCGCTCCTTGGCAAGTCCGCAACCGGTCGCGTCGATACATTCGTCGAGTCCCGCCACGAAACGGGCAAGGAGCGACATCCCGATGTAGCGCGAGAGGCGATCCTGTTGCGGGGTCTCATGCCTCCACTGATTACTCTGACATCGGCTCAAGCCTGGGTGCGCCGGTGGGAGGGTTATGTCGCCACGTACCTCGAGCGAGACTTGCGGCAGATCTCGCAGATTGAGAGTCTCCTGGATTTCCGCCAGGTCATGGAACTGGCCGCGCTGCGTTCGGGTCAGTTGCTTAACCAATCCGAGATCGGCCGCGATGCACGGGTGTCGCAACCCACCGTCCACCGGTATTTGAACCTTCTGGAAACGACGCACCTGTTTGAGAGGCTCCCATCCTATGCCGCCAGCCACACCACGCGGTTGCTCAAATCGCCCAAGGCCTGCTGGAACGACCCGGGCCTGGCAGTCTTTTTGTCTGGGTACTACGACCTTGAGAGCCTGAGGCATGCGCGCAAGTACGGCGCGTATTTCGAAACGCTCATGTTTCACCACCTGCGGGTCTTGGCTCGTCTGCTGGTGCCGGCCGGGTGAGTGAGTTTCTGGCGACTGCGAGACGGCCTGGGCGTGGATTTCGTGATCGAACATGGACGCCGACTGCTGGTCATCGAGGTCAAGCAGACCGGCAACCCAGGATTCCGCGATCTTGGTGGGATACAGACGTTTCTTCAGCATCATCCCGCGGCCGTCGGCGGGATACTGTTCCACGGGGGGAAAGAAACGAGAAGAATGGGAGAGAACATCGTGGCCCTCCCATGGTCTCTGATAACGGGATGACCCTGAACGATGTATGGAGGCAGCCCCTCGCCCTTCTCTGATGTTTGTGTCGCCACTGCCCACGAGTTCGGCCACGGCACCGCCGGGCAACGCAGCCACGTCCGACTCAACGGCCTGCTCCCTGGGTTTGCCCGACGCGAATCGATCCTGGACGAAACCGATGCCAACTATGCCATTCTGGAGTTGGGCCGTCTCGACGGATCCATCTGTCTCTATGAGCCAAAAGGCCATCCGGCCCCCGTTGTCCACCCTTCCTCCTGCACGTCCGATCTGGCCATTTGCCGATCCAAGACCGTGACCCCCAACACCAGGGAGGCGGTGAAGCAAACCTGCCTATCCGATCAGCAGATTCTCGAGCGTTTCCTTCTGGAAGCCGCTTAGCTCCTGCTGCTCGATCAAGAATCTCTGCACATCCTGCACCACGCGATCCCAATCCAGCTGGTCCAATCTGTCGTGTACCCGCGATCTCCAGTTGTCCGCCGTGATGACACCCCTTGCCCAGCCACATTGGCCGAGTGCGCTGTTCAGCATATCCAGATTGGGTGCCGGCCATTGCTTTTGGCTCAAATACCAGTAGAGATCATACCAGTCACGCCCTTTGACATGCTCTCGCTGCAGAACCACGTGAAGCTTTCCGGCAAAAAGCGATGCCCGGTCATGATGCTGCAGATGAACAGCAACATGACGCTGCACCAGACTGGTGTCAAGTTGCGCCCCTTGTGGTGGATTCGTATCAATCTCCAGCTTGATCGCCAGAACCTCTGTCTCATGTGGCGAGATACCCAGCTGATGGGTGAGCCCACGAAAGCGAACAAATGCGCAGTGAACCACATGTTGTTGGTTCGGTTTTGTCTCTACTCTATAGGCCTCAGCGGTCAGAACACGGTCGATCGCCGCCAGATATCTGCGCAGATCGTATTGAAGGGGCTGCCGTTCCAGTGCGAAATCCAAATCTACGGAAAAACGATGCAGTCATTCTTGGCGCCAATCACTTAACCGGCGTACTTGGCCTATCCATTCAGCCGAGGTAGTCACGGATAACAAACGGTCCAATGCCCTAATCAGGTCAGTCAACGTCCAGCTACGTTGCGCTGCCAGGACGATTCCGCGGTGTTGGGGATACCGATTGGCCAGAGTGGCAAAATCACGCACATTGAAGGTAGCCAAGATACGTCCATGCCCCATTGCGCCCATCATTTGCATATCGTCGCTGGCATCCAGCGCCATCCAGTCGTTGGGGGTGCGAGTTACATCGTGCCCCCTGGCAACTAGGGCTCGTTGAAGCGACCTGATCGAAGCGTCTGCATCCAGATGGAGTTTAGGCCTGGGCATGGGCTGGTTCCAATGCTTGATCCGCAGCCAGGAGGGCATCAATCTCGGCTTGATGCTCCCGGTAAAACGCCAATGCATCCTCTACTTGAGCTTTTGACAGATCATACTCATCCGCCAATTGCTCTTTCGACAGACCCCACTCTTTGGCCGCAGTCACCAGGGATTGGACATGAATGGCCGTGCCGCGCACCACCGGCCGGGGCTGCCCAGCAGCCCCTCGCCGGTAGCTGATATATGGATGAGCGGGATCATCAAGATCCTGTTTCAAGGCGCCAACCTTTTCGGCCACCGACCAGAGAATGAACTGGTTGAGTGAGACTCCCTGGCTGGCGGCCCATTGCTCGGCTTCGTTTTTCAATCGTGCTGGCAGATTGAGAGCGTATCTGGTCATCTGGTTTCCTCTCATAGTCCGGATATGTGACATCGCAGAAGATATCGTACACCACATCAAGCGACCTGTCAATAGGCCTTTTAAAAAGCGTCTCGCCGGCTGCGGGATGCTGCTGTCGGAAAGGTAGACAATTCGCCACATAGAGGTCATGCGCAGGGGGTCACCGTTTTTATGGAAGGGAGAGGTGATCATGCCCACACAAGATCAGCCGCGGGTCCTGCGCTACCCGACGACCGCCGGGTTGACGGGCGAAGACGGTGTCAGTCTTACCGTCCTGCTCCAGGGGTTGAGTAAGAGCATAGGGCGATCTGGCACGAGGACGCCGACAGCGCTTGATACCGAACCCATATCATGACCGGGAGAGCGATCCAGCGAGGCAACCGGCAAAGGACGGTGCCAGACGTTGTGACCCCATTGCCGGACTTGTGATGTCCCACACACCGACCCAGTGGCCACACCTGGGTATTGCGTAGATTGTAGATCAGATTATAATAGTCTGATGTACATTCCTTCCGTTTGAGGCCGTATCATGTCCAGGTTTTTCAATCGTCAATCCGAACTGCTGGAGTTGGACCGATTTGCCAGGCAACCGGACGCACAGTTTGTGGTAGTGTATGGGCGCCGACGGGTGGGGAAAACCACCTTGTTGACGACCTGGGCCAGCCGTACCGGCTTGCCCACACTCTACTGGGTTGCCAAGCGCGACCCCAGGAAAGCCCTGATAGCCAACCTGGCGCAGACGGTTTACGCCTGGGAGCACGGCCTGGATCGGGCGGATCTGGATATCCAGCCACCCAGTTGGGAAGAGGCCTTGCGGATGATTGCCCAGGCGGTGGGGCAGCAACGCACCATAGTCATTCTTGACGAGTTGCCGTATGCGCTGCAAGAGGACCCCGGCATGGGGTCGCATATCCAGGCCGCCTGGGATCACCTGTTCAAGGATAGCCAGGTCCTGCTCTTTCTGGCCGGCTCACACATCGGGGTGATGACGCATCTGATGTCCCATGAAGCGCCTCTGTACGGCCGCCTGACCGCCCAACTGCCGGTATCGCCACTGGGCTTCGCCGACATTCGGGAATTCCTGCCGCACTACGACGTGCAGAAACGCCTGGCCGTCTATGCCATCCTGGGCGGTGTTCCCGCTTACCTGGAACGGTGGAACGATCAGGAAACGCTGTCCGCAAACGTGGAGAGGTTGTTTTTGCAGCGTACCGGCTGGTTTCGCAACGAACCGCTGGTGCTGATCAGCGATCTGACCCAACGCGAGACGACCGTCTATGAGGCTGTATTGAAAGCCATTGCTGACGGCCGGCACAGCCGGGAGGATATCTCGGCTTTTGCGGCGCTCCCCTCGTCCGCTCTGAGCCACTATCTTCCGCGTCTGCTGGAGCTCAAGTTGATCGAGCGGCGTGTCCCCGCCACCGTTCCTCTCGAGCAGCTCAGGACCAGCAAGCAGAGCCGCTATCACCTGAACGATCCATTTTTGCGCTTTTACTATCGCTTCGTTGACCCGAACCTGCACCTGATCGAACGCGGGTTGACGCATCGCTTATGGCAAATGGTGGAAGACAACTTGCGAGCTTTTGTCGCCTTGGCCTTCGAAGAGGTCTGCCGTGATTGGATCCTGAGCCAGGCTCAAGCGGGCAACCTTCCTTTTGCGCCGGATAATGTCGGCGCTCATTGGTCACCTGGGGTGCAGGTGGATGTCGTGGCGATCGCCTGGCGAGAGAAGCAAATCTTGCTGGGTGAATGCAAGTGGGGCGACCGGCCGGTCAGTCGCGACGTCGTGGTCGAACTGGTGCAAGAGAAGACGCCCAGGATGCTGCGTGATCTGCCGGGTAAGGGAGAAGGGTGGGCGGTGCACTACATCTTCTTTGGCCGGTCACAGTTTACCGATGCGGCGCGCGCGGAGGCGGCCGGCGTGCGCGCCCGGTTGCTCAACCTGGAGCAGATCGAGCGCGACCTGGCGGAAGATAGCAGATGAGTCCTGCAAGGTGCCGGTTCGCCATGTCTAGACTAGCGTATGCCGACTGTGTGGGCAGTAGGCACCTGAGGGGCTCGGCGCAGGCAAGGACGGCCGCTCCCACCCTACCCGTCGCTGCCCACTCACCAGGGGGAACTGAGTGCCTCCCTGGGCCCGAACCTGCGTCGAGGAATCCAGCTCACGCTGGCAGCCGACGAATCGGCTCATGGTGTTCGCTATCCTATGCTAGTTGGTATAAGCTGTGTAGGTTGTCGTAGCTACTAGTTGACGGGATTCCAAGAAGGAGTACAATAGTAGTATGAAAGTCAAGACATCTATCACCTTATCTAGGAACCTCCTGGAGGCAGTGGATGAGCGCTCCCGACAAGGCGGTCAGACACGCTCCGAACTGATCGAAACGGCGCTGTGGGCGTTCATCAGCCAACTGATCCGCGACGAGCAGAATGCCCGAGACATGGAGATCATCAACCGTCGAGCAGAATTCCTGAATCAGGAGGCGGCCGACGTACTTGAATACCAGGTGCCACTGTGAGGCGCGGTGAACTATACCTGGTGGCGCACCCCTCAGCGCTGGACCCCAAGAGACAGCGGGTCTTCGTGGTCGTGAGTCGTCAGGTTTTGATTGACTCTCGGTTTTCGACTGTCATCTGTGCGCCCGTCTACTCCGCATATGATGGTTTGGCTACGCAAGTGCCGGTTGGGGCCGAAGAAGGGCTCAAGCACGACAGCAGCATTCACTGCGACGAACTGGTCAGCCTGCCCAAAACGATCTTGACCAATTATGTCGGCACTCTGCCGGCCGCCAAGTTGGACTCACTGCATCACGCGCTGCGGATTGCCCTGGACGTCTCCGACTGATCGACCTCTCTCAGTCAAAATCCGCCAGTAGGGTAGGGGGAGTGGCGATTCGACCACCGAGGGCGCCCCTGTACCGTACCATATGGTTTCCCCTCCCAGTCATAATGATGCGTGTGTCAGCGCACTTGCAGCTAACTTTGTATTCACATGAATACACTTGTGAAATCGATCACAATTGTATTCACATGAATACACCTATGACAAAGGATTGCGTGTAGTCCTTAGGCCTCGCGTTCCCCACCAGTCAAAACTGTCATGAAACCAGGCCACCTCTACCGCGCCCGAGCCGGTGGGGGGATGATCGCCCGCGCGGCAAGAACTGCACACGCGCGTACTGCACGACTCTCGAAAGCAGCGGATCGCCATGCGCGCAACCAATCTCCTTGCGGTCCCGCGCGTGCGGCCTTGTGTATTGGCGTCATTGGCCACCGCGATACTAATCCCAAGACGACCATAAACGCGAGATATGACGTCTGGGCGCCATCCAGCGTGACGCCCAACTGGCGTGCAGCGGCATGCCCTGTTGGTCGTGCTGCGGGACGTGCGGCCCTGTGTGGCCAATGGTGATGCGAGCCTCCTCTCGCTAGCTGGAAGGGCCGAATCACGCCTATGTGGAACATTTTGTTTGTTATGTCACAGATGTGAAAGGGCAAAAGACTTGCCCCGTGCAGAAATTCACCTACCTGCCCCCCCGCACTAAACTGGCATGGGTGCATTGTCCCCTGACTGCGACCGGCAGCGCACGTGAACATTGCCTGCTGCCCTGCCCGGACACCGTTGTTGTGTCCATATTTCCTGGGCCAATGTTCAGCATGATTCGGGCAAGAGGGGCTCTTGGGGCAACGTGCTGACACCGCACCAAACTACTCGAATCCGTTGTCCTTTTCCGAGCGGAATTTGGTGTGGTGGTTGTGTGTAGGCTTGTTTGGATTGCTGTTAGTGACTACACGCAGTGCAGACGTAGGTGGCACCGATGGCCTGGTAGTCCGCCAGGTGGGCTTGGCGCAGCGCCAGATCCCCCACCACCCTGCGGGCATTGGCTGCCCCCAGCCGGTCGTTGGCGAGGTTGAGCGAGGCGGGAACGCCGCCGAGGCGGGCCGGCGCACCACGATGGTGGGATTGGATGATGGCCAGGCCACTCCGACGGTGTAGCGGTCCGCGAGCTGCCGCGGGCTGCGGGCCCAGCCCGAACAGATCGTCGACCAGCCGGGGTACGGGCCGGCATGACCCAATTCCGCAGTGTCAGGTGGCCTGCTCGGCGATCTGGTCGATCTGGCGCTGTACGTCGGCCGGCAGCGGTTCGGCGCGGTGGCTCTCCAGGATCGATAGCGCCTTCTCGCGCGCCCGCTCCCGCAGCGTCTTGCTCCCATCCGCCGCCCACTCGTCATAGTTGCGCCGGTCGAAGAGCCGCGGGTACCAGTCCTCCTTGAAATGTTTCAGCGTGTGGCGGGTGCTCATATAGTCGCCGTCCGGCCCGACCTCGTCAATCAGGTCCAGCGCCAGCGTCTCGGAGTTGATCTCCAGCCCGCGCATGAACTGCTTGGTGTAGGCGATCAGCTCGTCGCAGATCACGATCTGCTCGATGGAGTTGCACATGCCGCTTTCCAGGTAGCCGATGTCGTGCGTCATCTGCGACCCGGCTAGCGTCTCCAGGATGATGGTAAAGGCCGCTTCGGCCGCCGCCTGGCCATCGGGTACCTTGGAGTCGCTGCAACCCGCCAGCCCGAAAATCGGCAGGTTGTACCGGTGGGCCAGCTCCACCAAGGTAACCCGGTTGGTCGGGTCGGCGTACACGCCCACGGTCGTGCGCATGTCAAGTAGGTTGCTCACCCCTCCGGTCAGGATGATGGGGGTTCCCTCGCGCTGAATCTGCGCCAGCACCAGCCCAGCCAGCTCGCCGGCGTTGGCCATGGCAATGGCGCCGGCGACGGTCACCGGGCCACTCACCCCACGCAGCACCACGGGGGTATAGGTGGTGGGCAGCCCGCGCTCGGCCAGGAACAAGAGCTTGGCCAGCGCCTCCTGGTTGTGCCGCAGCGGGTGGGACACGTTGATGTAGCAGGCGCAGATAGGATTGCGCCGCAGCGCATCTGCGCCGCCCGCCACCGCCTGCGCCATCCTCACCGCATCCACACACCCCCCGAACTCGGTGGTGACAAAGAGGATCGGCTTGGTGCTGTTCGTCAGCATGGCGCGCATCTGGTAGCGGTCGGCCGTCTCCTGGGGCAGGTCCGACGCGATGCAGAAGGACATGATAAAGTCCACGTTGGGCAGCGCATCGCACACAGTGACCGCATCCACAATGTCTTGCAGCGTACCTCGGCGGCGCTGCCCCGTCCGGACGTCAATCACGTTCGGGCAGTCCGAGCCCGGCCCGAAAAACACGTGGTTGCGCTCCAGCGGCATCGCGCGCTGGCGGTGCCGATCACAGATCACCGCCCGCTTCGGGGCAGCGGCAAGCGCCCACTCGACCAGCCCAGGGGGTATGCGCACCCGGTTGCCGTCCTCCACCTGGAGCCCCTTTCTCCGCAGCAGCTCCAGCGCTGCCGGCTCATACAGCCGCACGCCGGTCCGCTCCAGTATCTCCAGGCTGGCGCAGTGAAGCTGCTCAATCTGGTCGTCCGAAAGCTTGTGGAGACGTGGGGTTGCGTAGGTGGTGGTGTTGCTCTGCATAACCAAGGTTCAGTTCCCTTCTGATCACTGATTCGCCGATCCACGGTGCCAAAGACATATCGATTCGCTGGCTCGCCTGCGCCCGATTGGCCGCCACCGTCAGGGCGTCGGAGACGATATGGTCTACTACGGCCAGCCGGCACTGGCGCGGGGCGCACACGGCGCCGCTCCGCCGAACGGACGTGTGCCGGGCGATACGGCCGGCTGCGGTCAAGACCTTCGGTGTGGACGGCCTCCCAGCCAGCAAGGCCCCACCCAAGCGGTCCGGGGCGGCCTTGGTGCGACCGTGCCGGGGCGATGGTGAATTCGCCTACTCGGTGGATCAGCGGGCCTGCTCGGCGATCTGGTCGATCTCACGCTGGGCATCGGCCGGCAGTGGTTCGGCGTGGTGGCTCTCCAGTATCGACAGCGCTTTCTCGCGGGCCCGCTCCCGCAGCGTTTTGCTCCCATCCGCTGCCCACTCGTCATAATTGCGCCGGTCGAAGAGCCGCGGGTACCAATCCTCCTTGAAATGTTTCAGCGTGTGGCGGGTGCTCATATAGTCGCCGTCCGGCCCTACCTCGTCAATCAGGTCCAGCGCCAGGGTCTCGGCGTTGATCTCTAGCCCGCGCATGAACTGCTTGGTATAGGCAATCAGCTCGTCGCAGATCACGATCTGCTCGATCGAGTTGCACATCCCGCCTTCCAGGTAGCCGATGTCGTGCGTCATCTGCGACCCGGCCAGCGCCTCCAGGATAATGGAAAAGGCTGCTTCGGCCGCTGCCTGCTCGTCGGGTATCTTGGAGTCGCTGCAGCCCGCCAGCCCGAAAATCGGCAGGTTGTATCGGTGGGCCAGCTCCACCAGCATCACCCGATTGGTGGGATCACCGTACGAGTCGACGGTGGTGCGCATGTCGAGCATGTCGTTCACGCCTCCGGTCAGGATGATGGGGGTTCCCTCGCGCTGAATCTGCGCCAGCACCAGCCCGGCCAGCTCGCCGGCGTTGGCCATGGCAATGGCGCCGGCGGCGGTCACCGGTCCGCTCACCCCACGCAGCACCATTGGCGTGTAGGTAGTGGGCAGGCCGCGCTCCGCCAGGTACAAGAGCTTGGCCAGCGCCTCCTGATTGTGGCGCAGCGGGTGGGTCACGTTGATGTAGCAAGCGCAGTTGGGATTGCGCCGCAGCGCATCTGCGCCGCCCGCCACCGCCTGCGCCATCCTCACCGCATCCACACACCCCCCGAACTCGGTGGTGACAAAGAGGATCGGCTTGGTGCTGTTCATCAGCATGGCGCGCATCTGGTAGCGGTCGGCCGTCTCCTGGGGGAGGTCTGACGCGATGCAGAAGGACATGATAAAGTCCACGTTGGGCAGCGCATCGCACACAGTGACCGCGTCCACAATGTCCTGCAGCGTACCTCGGCGGCGCTGCCCCGTCCGGACGTCAATCACGTTCGGGCAGTCCGAGCCCGGCCCGAAAAACACGTGGTTCCGCTCCAGCGGCATCGACCGCCGGCCGTGCCGATCACAGATCACAGTGCGCTTGGGCGCCGCCGCCAACGCCCACTCGACGATTCCAGGCGGTATGCGCACCCGGTTGCCGTCCTCCACCTGGAGTCCCTTTCTCTGGAGCAGCGCCCATGCTGCCGGCTCATACAGCCGCACACCGGTGCGCTCCAGTATCTCCAGGCTGGCGCAGTGAAGCTGCTCGATCTGGTCGTCGGATAATTTGCGGAAGCGAGGGGTTGCGTAGGCGGTGTAGTTACTCTGCAGGACCACGGTTCAATCTCCTTCTGATTGCTGATTCACTGATCCACTGAGACGCTGATTCAGTGACTCATGGATTCGCCGGCCCACCTGCGCTCGATGGGCTGCCGCGGCCAGGGCATCGGAGACGATGTGAGGGATCACAGCCAGCCGATATTCGCGCGAGGCGCGCATAACGCTGCTGCGCGGATTCGATTCGCGCTGGGCGATCCGCCCGGCCTCCTCAAACACCTCGATAGAGAGCGGTTTGCCCGCCAGGAACGACTCGGCCTCTTGGGCTCGGAATGGCCGCGGCGCGACCGGCCCAAGGGCGATTGTCGCCCGCTCGATGAGGTCCTCGGCCATCACCTCCACTTGCCCCACCAGGTTGGGCACCCCCCCCTGCCCCCCCAGGTTGGGGGGATCATAAGGCATTGAGGCATTTTCTAGCACCAGCTTGACGGCGCAGTTGAGAATGGGCAGCACCAGCGAATCGCGCCGACCGACACGGCGCCAGGCGCTGCCCCAGCGCTTGCCCTGAGCCCTATCCAGGGGCGAGGTTGGCAGCGGGACACGGATGTGGGTTAAAATCTGGCGGGTGGGGTCGATAACCGACTGGCCCGGCCCGCGAAAGAGCGACGCGACCGGGCGCCACGCTGCCCCACCCGGTTCTGCCACCCGTGCCTCCGCCTCCAGCGCCAGCGCGACGATCGCGCCGTCAGCGGCCGGCATCGCCTGCACCAGGTTGCCCCCCCAGGTCGCGGCGGTCTGGATGCCCATGGCTCCCACCGCGCTCGCCGCCTCAGCCAGCGCCGGAACCCGCTGGCGGATCGCCAGGTGCTCCTTGAGGGCCGCAAAGGTGGTGGCGGCCCCCACGACCAACCACTCACCCGTCATCTCTATGTGGGCGAGTTCCGGGATGCGGCTGATATCCACCAGCGCCTGAGGGCACTTGACGCCACGGCGCAGGTCGGGTATCAGGTCGGTGCCGCCGGCGATGACCATCGCCTGGCCTTTGTGGGAGGCCAACAGCGCCAGGGCGTCGTCCAGGGTAGCTGGCGTGGTGTAGGCGGGCATCGGTCAGGAGCCTCCCGCGTTGCGGGTCCGTGGTCCCGCGTAGCAACCCTGTTGCGCCGGCGCAAGCTGGATGGCTTGAAGCACCCGCTCGGGTGTGGCCGGGATGGTGCGCAGCCGAACGCCGATGGCCCGCGATACAGCATTGATGATAGCGGGGGTGGAAGGGAGCATGGCCGCCTCGCCCAAACCTTTGACCCCGTACGGGCCGTGCCGGCTGGGCACCTCCACCAGGATGACTTGAAGCTCGGGCATGGATTGGGCGGTCGGCAGGTAATAGTCGCTCAATCCGGTCGTTTGGCCCGGCAACACCTCTTCCATCAGCGCCGCACCCAGCCCCATCAGCACCGCCCCTTCGATCTGCCCTTCGGCATCCAGCGGATTGACGGCCCGGCCGACATCGTGGGCGGCCACCATCCGCCGCACCTTCACTTCGCCGGTATCCAGACGGACCGACACATCGGCCAGGTGGGCGCCGGTGACGACAAGGGGGAGATATTCCGGCCGGATCTCGGCCGGAAACGCGGATGCCAGGTCGAAAAATCCGGCGACCCGCCTGGGCTTGCCCATGCGATCAAACTCACCGCCCACCTCGGCGAGCGAGACGCCGCGGCAATCGGCGCCGGCAGCTATCACCCGGTCCCGCTCAATGACCAGTGAGTCCGGATCGCAGTCCAGCAGCTCGGCGGCAGTCCCGAGCACCTCGCTTCTAAGGGCGGTCGAAACCTCTCTGACTGCACCGCCGACAAAGTAGGTGGCGCGGGAGGCGCCCTGTATGCCGCTGTACGGCACCAGGGCAGTGTCGGCATTCACGACCTCGACCCATTCCCGGTCAACGCCGAACGCCTCGGCCGCCATCTGGCTCATCACCGTGTTGGTCCCCTGTCCATAATCCGGTGCGGAGCAGCAAATGATCAGATGCCCATCCTGAGCCAGCTCGGCGTGGGCTTCGATCCGGACCGAGCCGGACTTGCCAAACCGGTACCACATACCGGCCAGCCCGACCCCGCGACGCAGCGGATGACCGACCCGGCTTTGGTTCCACTGCCGGGCCTCCTCGAGAAAGCGCTGGTACTGCGGCCGGACCGCCTCGAGGACCTCGCGATACCCCAGCGACTCGCCCACCGGGTGGCCCAGGAAGGACCAGTCCTTCTCGGTAATTGCATTGCGAAGCCGCAGATCCAGGGGATCGAGGCCCAGCTCCTGGGCCAGCTCGTCCAGCGTGCACTCGAGCGCGAAATTGGACTGGCCAGTGCCAAAACCTCGGAACTGCCCCCCCTTGGGGCCGTTGGTGTAGACGGAGCGGGCCCTCCCGTCCACCGCCGGCCAGCGATAAGGTCCGCCGCTGGCGGTGAGGGCAAAGTTGGGGATATACTGTCCGTGGCCGTCATAGCCACCGGTGTTGCAGTCGATGCGGACGTGAACGCCGGTCAGCCGGCCGTCGGCTGTCGCCCCCATACGGTAGCGCACGCGATAAGGGTGGCGCTTGGGCGAGGCATCAAAGGACTCGCGGCGGGTGTAGACCAGGCGTACCGGCCGGCGCGTGTGGAAAACCCCGAGCGCGGTGGCAATGAACGGCCAGGGGTCCTGCTTGCCGCCAAACGAGCCGCCGGTGGGCGGAACGATCACCCGAATCTGGTCCGGCGGCAGAGCCAGCGCATCGGCGATATAGCCCCGCTGAAAATTAGGCTCGTGGCAGCCCCCGATTACTGTGATCCGGTCCTCTTCGTCGAGGTACCCCAGCAGCGCCTCGCGTTCCAGCGCCGCGTGTTCCAGGAAGGCCGTCTCATAGCAGCTCTCAAGGCAGTGATCCGAGGCCGTCAGGGTGGCCTCCAGATCGCCGTGCTGGAGATCCCAGGTCGCTAATTGGTTATGCTCGCCGGCGATAGGAACGGCTCCATCGGCAAGGACGGTATCCAGATCAAAGGCGTGCGGTAGCGGCTCCAAGTCAGCCTGCAGGATAGCCAGTGCCCGCTCTGCCTGCTCCGGGCTCTCGGCAATCACCAGAGCGATGGGCGCCCCAATCGTGCGCAGGGTTGCGCCGGCCGGCGGGAGAACCGGCTCGTCCTGGCTGTAATAGGCAAAGCCGTTCGAACCAGGGACATCGGCAGCCGTCAGGATGCGGATAACTCCTGGCAGCTCACCGGCCTCTGCCAGCGATGAAGGACGAAGGACGGAGGATGAAGAGAGGCGGGCGTGGGGAAGGGGGCTGCGCAGCACGCGGCTGTGAAGCATGCCTGGCAGGGTCAGGTCCTCGGCGTAACGGGCCTTGCCTGTCACCTTATCCAGCGAGTCGCTGCGCAGCGCACTGCCGCCAATGGGCCGCGGGCCGGCGTGGGCTGCGTTTAGGTGGGGTGCATCGCCGCGCAGCCGGGCGGCCGCCAGCTCGACTGCCTGCACGATCTTGGCATAGCCGGTGCAGCGGCAGAGGTTGCCCTCCAGCGCTGCGATGATCTCGGGGCGACTGGGGCATAATGTGCGGTGCAGCAGCGCCTTGGCCGATAGCAGCATGCCGGGGGTGCAGTAACCACACTGGACTGCCCCAACCTCGACAAAGGCGGCCTGCAGCGGGTGCAACCCATCGGGGCCGGCCAACCCTTCCACCGTGAGCACCTCTCGACCAGCAACCTTGCCCAAGGGGGTCAGGCACGAGCGGACCGGGTGACCATCCAGAAGGACGGTGCACGCGCCGCATTCCCCCTCGTGATCGCAGCCCTGCTTGGTGCCGGTCAGACCCAGCTCGCCGCGCAGAACATCCAGGAGCGGCGTCGCCGGGTCGCTTTGGGCGATGACCTGACTACCATTGAGGGTGAATGAGATGGCCATTGCTGAGAAATGCAGAGCGTCCAACACCAGGCAGGTTACCCCACCCTCACCTACCGCCGCGCCAGTCGATGGCGGGACCGCACCCCATGGTCCGCATCGGCGCAGCAAAAAGCGGGGTCGCGGCGCTCCGGAGGCAGGTGGCGCTTGGCAGCGAGTGTCGGGACATGGGGAACCTGGACACCAATGTGAATCGCTAGGTATTGTATATATATTGCATTACGCAATCCGGTTGTCAATCCACCCGGCGCAAGATACTGCGCTCAACGCCGGTCGGCCAGGACAGGAACTGGCCGCCTCCAAGCCATCGCCATCTCGCCTACCTGCCCCACCCACCTCGATCACGGTGCGGACGACAAGGGAGGTGTCTGGGCAAGCCGCGCCTCGGCCTCTCGCAACACTTGGTCAATCTGGCCGGCGGCGCCTTCCGGCAGCGGCAACGGCTCGTGCTCCGCCAGAATCTGCTGCACCCGCGCCCGAGCCCGTTCGCTCATGCCCGCCGATCCGGCCGCCTGCCACTGGTCCCACGGCTGGCGATCCATGAGCCGCGTCATGTATACCTCTCGCCGCACGCCTCGGGCGGTTTCCTTGCAGGAGATGAACTCGCCGCCCGGACCAACCCGGTCGATCAGGTCGAGCGTCGCCGCCAGATCGCCAATCTCGATACCTCGGGTAATCCGGCGCGTCATGCCAATGATCTCGTCCGCCATCACCAACATCTCCAAGGAGCCGATGTTGGCGCTGTCCAACATACCGACGTCGTGCGGCAGCGTAGAACCGCTAAGTTGGGAAAAGATCACCTGGAAGGCACACTCGATGCCGGCCTGGGCGTCCAGGGTTTTCGCCTCAGACGCGCCGGCCGTCCCCATGTATGGGAGCCCCAACTGCCGGGTGATTTCGGACATAGCCGCGCTGAAAAGGCTCATCTCGGGCGCCCCGTAGGGCATCCGACCCGATGCTGGGTCGAGTGCTGTTGGCACGCTGCCGATACAGGTTGGCGTCCCCCGCTTGTAGAGCTGGATGATCGCCAGACCGCTCAGAATTGCCCCCAGGTTGATGATCAGTGTGCCAGCGCCGCCGATGGGGGCTGTTACGCCGGCGGTGCCCCCACCCATGTAGACGATGGGCAGGCCACGATCCGCCATCCAAAAGACGTTGGCCAACTCGGCTTCCGTGTGCATCAGAGGCGCCTGGCAGGTCGCCAAAAAGGCGACAAACGGTCGCTCGCGGAAAGCGTCTTCTCTGCCGGCAGCAGCCACGGCAATCCGGTAAATATCGGCAACGTTGTCCAGCGAGAAAGCCCAGGCCACGATCGGCTTGCCGGTGTTGGCCACCATGGCGGCAAACTCATAGGCGGGCGCCAAATTGGGCGGCACGTCGTCCGGCAAGGCCAGCCCCATGACATAGTCAATATGCTCCAGCGCGTCACAGACCCTCGCTGTCAAGCCTGGGTCTCCCCGCTGAGAGCGGCGCCTTTCGCCGGTCTCGGGCTCCACAAAATAGGGACAGGTTGGGCCGGCACCGAAATGGGCCTGGCCCTCGGCGGCCTCGATCCGCAGATGTATGCGGGGATCCCTCCCCCAGAGCGAGAACGACCGTGGTGCGGCGGCAATAGCGTCTCGTATAAGGCTCGGTGGGATTCGCACCCGTAATCCCTGGACGCTGGCGCCAGCTAGAGCCAGCAGCTCCCGCGCCTGAGCATTGAGCACATCGACGCCGGTCCGGTTCAGGCACTCGAGCGTCGCCTGGACCAGGAGCTCGATCTGCAATTCGGAAAGGAGACGGAATTGCGGCATGTGAATGGGCGCACTCTCGGGCTGTGCCGATTGGCTCACGGTTGATCCTCGGTTCATCTTAATTCGCTTCCGGACTCTCTCCGAGTCAGTGGCCCGTGCTGGGAAATCCTCGACTGTCCGGCTTGTTGGGGTGCCTGCAGTGGCTGCAGCAGCTCCCGCACCGACGGCAACGCTTCTGCTTCGGCCACCTGACGGATCAGCCCCTCCACAACCGGAGCCTCCAGGACATGCCCGACGAGCCAGCGGAACTTGGCCTCCAGCGCCGCCCCGTCCCAACGGTCGGCCGCCCGTTCCACCATGCCCGAGTCCAGGATGCGCCCGTCCTCCAGCGTGATTTCCACGGCGCTATGCATTCGCAGATCCATCTCCTTTGCCTCGCGGTACAACCGGTCTGCTTCCGGGTCCAGCACCAGCTCGATCTTGTCCACCAGCGCTCGCGCCCGCGGGTCCCCCAGGCGGTGTTCCAGAACCTGGTTCGGTCCCAATTCGCCATCGAGTAGGAGACAGGCCAGCGGCCACCGGACGTTGAACTGCGCTTCGTCTGTTGTCGTGGGGCAGCCCTGGTACAGCAACACCGCTTCCTCAAAGGTCCGAACCTGGATGTGCTTGATCGCGTCCACCGAAAGGGCGTTTTCACGCATCAGGTTCAGCGCCGCCAGGCACGCCGGATGCCCCCAAGCACAGGAACACCACGCCTTGTAGAAGACCCAATCGGTCATCCAGTAGCGCTCACCAATGTCCTCGACCCACTCTCGGTACCGGTCGAATCCCAGAATACAGGGGATCCCGGTGAACCCCCGGCCTGCCAGCTCGGCCGAGGTCACGCCCGTCATCGCGCCCCAGCCGATGGCATGTTTGACCATGGTGGGATGGCGAACATTGCGCATGACCGGCGCGTTGGGGGCATGATACTCCGCGATCCCCAGGGCGTGCTTGACCTTGTTATGGTCCAGACCAAGCAGGTGGGCGGCAACCGCCGCGCAGGCCACTGATCCCCAGGCGCCATCGCCCTGGTAGATCTCGTGATGGTCGTGCCAGCAGCGCCCGGTGCGGATGGCCACTTCGTAGCCAACCACCAGCGCCTCCAGCAGCGCCGCCCCGCTGGCGCCGCTCTCCTCGGCCACCGCCAGCGCCGCGGGGATGAGCTGGGCGCCGGGGTGGCCGCGGGTAAAGATCGCATCATCGTCAATATCGAGCGCGTTGCCGGCGCAGGCGTTGGCAAAGGCCGCCCCGGGCGCTCGAGCGCGCAGCCCGCGGAGCAAGATGGTCGCCCCCTCGCCGCGCCAACTCTCAGCCGCATAGCCGGCCGCAATGCGGCTCACCGGGGTCAGGGTCCCGGCCAACGCAGCCCCAAGGCCGTCCAGAAGACACCATCTTGCCCTCTGTTGGGCCTCAGGGGGGATCGATTCCCATTTCAGATTCCGGATGAAACCGGCGACACGATCCATGGTGTTCATCGTCTTCCTCGTCTTGGCGGCGGGATCGGGAAAACCAGGGGGCACGCCACCAACCTCACCCTGGGGCGGGGATCCCGACCAGACCGGCGTTGAGTCAGCTAGTTGCGTTGGGATCGCAGGTCATCAGCAGGTTCTTGACCTGTGTCAGGTTGAGACCGGCGAGACCCAGGTCCTCCAAGGTCGGCCCCATACCCCAGTAATCGGTTTCCAACATGATCCCGAGGACCTCAACGATAGCTCTGGTGGCGGCGAGATCAATTCCCAGGGAATCCGCCATCCGGACCATCGGCACGTACGAGTACACAAGATCCTCGTCGATGAGCTGCTTGACATAGTCGGAGGTGGCATACCAGTCTATGGTATCAGACTTGCGCATGATCTGCGCCATGTCGTCGCCCTTGTACCCGTACGTTCCGCAATAGTAACTGATCTGGGATTCAAATCGCTCGCTGCCCAGGAGCCTGGCAAGCCTTTCTCTATCTGCATCGTAGGCATTCAGAAGGCGAGAGCCCATGGAGGTGGCCATGGCGCCCAGCTTGCCGCCTCGAAAACGGTCAAAATAGAGCCCGGCCATCGGAATGGTCATGGGCGCAGTCATGGCCGGATTCCCGCCGGACGCGACATCAATATCCAGTACGGTCTCGACCTTTTCGAACTGCGAGTAAACCTGCCGCAGAATGGCAAACACGTGATCGCTCTCCCGGCCGGGAAGGGCCGCCACCCGGAAATTCCTCTTGTAACGGGTGATGTGCACCCGGTTGCCACCGTCTCTCTGGGCAGCATACGGCATGATGTTGGATTCTGCCAGGATGATTTTGGCTGGTAACGAACGCATACGGGGCAGAAGTCGCAGACAGGCCCAGTAGGCGGTGTTGAACAAGACAATCTGGCCGTCGCAGAGATACGGCGCTACGGCGTCAAAGAACGCAGCGTGGTACATGGCAGGGACGGTAATCATGATGACGTCCGCGCCCGCCACCGCTTCCTCCGGATCGGTCGTGGCTTTTTCCAACGCAACGAATCCAGTCCTGCCCGACGTCGTCTCGGATGTTGGCGTGACCTCAATACCGCCGGCATCCTGTATGGGCCGTATCAGCCCATTGAGGCTGTCCAATTCAAAGAGACGCACCGCGAACCCTTTAAAGGCCGAGTCTGCGGCGATCGACAGCCCTGCGTTTCCACTTCCGCACACGGCCAATTTGGGCAAACCAGTCATACTCTCCTCTCTTTCATGTTGCACTACCAAGGATCACGTTCGATCGGCCAGTTGGCCAGCCCGGCCTACCTGCGGCTCAGATCCGACCGTGCGTCGCAAAGGCAGCGATCTGGTCCTTGTTCAGCCCTGCGAGTCCGAGCTCCTCAAGCGTGATTGCCTCAGCTCGATAGTTGTAACCCGTATACACGCCCGTGATATCCACCATCGCCCTGGTCACCGGGACAGGGACGCCCGCCACCTGAGCCAGTTGCTCCATCGGAATGAACGAGTAGCAGATATCCTCGACCAGCAGGCGTTCGATCTCCTCGATCTGGTTCCACTTTTCGGCGTGCGGGTCGGTGACGGACCCATGCAGTTCATAAAGATTCTTGCCCTCGTACTGGTAGATCCTGCGGCAGTCTTCCGGCCAGGTTATGCTCTCGCACCCATAGGCAGCCGCCACACTCATCCGTTCCGCGTCGTGGGCATCGGTGAGGCGGGAGGCGCACATGGACACCTCGCTGTAAAAGTGAAAAACGCGGGCGCGCTCGAGAAAGAACGCCGCCCGGGGAAGAGCCACCTGCACGTGAACGCCAGGATTGCCCGGCCAGAGATTGAGCTCTATCACGTTCCTGCAGGGCTGGGTATGTGGATAGACCCGGCGGACGAGATCGAGCGCAACCTCATTGCCACAAGCCGGCCAAGCTGCAAGGTGCAGTTCCCGCTTGTAGTTGCTGATCTCGACCTCGGCCGGAGCGGTTTTGCCGGCCAGGTAAGGCATGATGTTCATCTCGGCAAAGACAAAGCGGTCGAAAACGCCGGCGTCCTTGAGTAGCTGTCTAAATCGCAGAGCCGCCCAATAGCTGGTGGTGACAACCACCACCTGACCGGGGCTTAGATGGGGAACAAGATGGTTGAGGAAAGGACCCACCGCCATGGCCGGAACATTGATAAAGATCAGCTCACTGCCTGCCAGGGCCTCAACGGGATCGTCGGTGATGGCGTTCAGCTTGGCCAATCCAGTTTTCCCGGAGAAGGTGCGACCGGTCAACTGGATTCCGCCCAACTCCCGGATGGGGTCGAGATTGGCTCGCAGCTCAGGTACTTCGTACAGGTTGACCCGGCAACCCAGAAAGGCCAAATCGGCAGCCATGGCCAGGCCACCACTGCCGCCGCCACATACTGTCACGTTCGGATACTTTTCCACAGTCATTCCTCTCCCATGCATACAATCGCTCACGGATGGTGGGTGACATGCGCCAACCATCCACAATGGTTCGTCAATCTGCCAGCCGAATACGCGGATTCAGCACGCCGTACAAGATGTCAGCCACCAGGTTTGAGAAGCTATAGATGGTCACAATGACCATGCTGACCGCCTGGACGAGGATGAGGTCCCGCCGCTGGATACCATAGACCAGCAATCGCCCCAGTCCCGGATAGCCGTAAACCGACTCGGTCACGATCAGGCCGCCAATGAGCCAGCCAATCCCCATGGCCACTACCGTGACCGTGGGCAGCAAGGAGTTGCGGAGCACGTGTTTTAGCAGGACCTGCCGCCGCGGAAGACCCTTGAGCTCAGCGGCCCGAACATAGTCGGCTCGCAGGACATTGATGGTGCTGGCCCTTGTCATGCGGGCGATGTAACCCAGGCTGGTCAGGCTCACGGTAATGGCCGGCAGAATCAGGTACTTGAACGCTTCGCGCAGCGGTGTGTCTGGATCGATAGACGAGTTGGCAGGCAGCAACCGCCACGAAATCGCCACAAAAGCGATCAGCACCAGCCCGGTGACGAACTCGGGCAGCCCCACCAGTGCCATCGACAAACCCGAGATAGCCTGGTCGACGGGACCTTCCCGATTGAGAGCGGCGACCACCCCCAACAAGATGCCCAGCGGCACGTAGATTCCCAGGGATAGGGCTGCCAGTTTCAGCGAGTTGCCAAGTCGCTGCAACACCATCCCGCGCACCTCCAGACGATTGACCAGCGAGACCCCCCAATCGCCAGTGAGAAAGTGGATCAGCCAGTCGAGGTACTGAACGTGAGCGGGTCGGTTGAGGCCCAGCTCCTCGCGTAGGTTCTCAACCGCCTGGTCGGTGGCGAATTGTCCCAACATCACCCTCGCCACGTCACCGGGCATCATCCGCGTCGCCACAAAGATGACCAGGGACGCTGCGATTATCGTCAGAAGAATGAATGCGAAGCGACGCACGAGGTAGGTCGTCACCGCTCCCCCTCCTTCCCGCCGGGTGCGGGACGTTCCACCCGCAATAGGTGGCGTTGCAGGTCACACAACTCGTCCACCGGGATGTGGCAGCATATGGAATGGTAGCGGGCCACATTCTGCCAGGCCGGCTCTTCTGTCTCACAGACGGCGCCAATCTTGTGCGGGCAGCGGGTGTGAAAGCGACAGCCCGGTGGAATATGAACGGCACTGGGCACACTGCCCAGCAGCCGAATACGCTTCTGCCGCACATCGGGGTCGGGAATGGGCAAGGCGGAAAGCAGCGCCTCGGTGTACGGGTGAAAAGGTGGTGAAAATACTTCTTCCGCCGGGCCCACCTCCCAGAGGCGACCCAGATAGACCACTGCAATCCAATCCGAGACATGGCGCACGGCTGCCAGGTCGTGGGAGATAAAGAGGTACGAGGTTCCCTGGGCTCCCTGCAGCCTCACCAACAGGTTCATCAGCGAAGCCTGCACCGAGACGTCCAGGGACGAAATGGGCTCATCGCAGATCATCAGGGTCGGGTTAGCAGCCAGGGCCCGGGCAATGGCAACTCGCTGCTTTTCACCGCCACTCAATTCGTGCGGCAACCGATCAGCGTACGCCTCAGGCAGGTTGACCGCCCGCAGGAGATCGCGCACACGCTGCCCGACCTGGTTGCGCGGGGTATCGCCCAGCATGATGAGCGGGCGTCCGATGCACGCCCCCACCGAGAGCTGCGGGTTCAACGAAGCATCTGGATTCTGGAAGACCATCTGTATCTTTCGCAGCACCGACAGAGGCCGATGGGCGACGGAATAGGCCAGTGGCTCCCCCTCGAGAATCATCTCGCCACAACTGGCCTCCACCAGCCCGGCCACACAGCGAGCAAAGGTGGTCTTGCCGCAGCCGCTCTCGCCGACAATCCCCATCGTATGTCCTTTGCGGACCCGAATGGAGATGTCATCCACCGCCCTAAGCTCCGAAGGCCCCCGTCGCCAGAGGGCGGCGACTCCCATACCTCTGAGCTTGAAATGCTTCGCCACATTTCGCGCATCCAGCACCAATGACCCCTCGGGAGTCTCGCCCCGCTCTATCTCGCTCTGAGGCGCCGCAAAGAGGTCAGGCAAGCGCGGCACCGCCTGCCAGCGCCGGCAGGCGGTCAGATGCCCCGGCTCTGCCTCGACCTGAGTCGGGTGTTCCAGCCGACAGGCATCCTCCGCCATGGGACACCGCGGAGCAAAGATGCAACCGCTGGGCAACCCGTCGAGGGGTGGAATACTGCCCGGGATCGTGTTGAGCTCAACATCATGCTTGCTGATATCGACGCGCGGCACGCAGCCCAACAACCCCAGCGTGTAGGGGTGCAGCTTGCGTTTGAATACATCCGGCACGGCGCCCTCTTCCATGAGTTCGCCGGCATACAGCACGCCGACCCGGGTGGCGATGCGTGCCACTACGCCCAGATTATGGGTGATATAGAGCACGGCTGTCTGGTACTGCTCCAGGAGATCGTGTACCAGGTCCAGGATAACCGCCTCGGTCGTCACGTCCAGCGCCGTGGTTGGCTCATCCATGATGAGAAGCTGTGGATTGGTCGTCAGCGCAGTCGCGATCAGGACGCGCTGCAACATCCCACCGCTCAATTGGTGGGCATAGCGCCCGGCAACTGCCTCTGGATCGGACATCCCCACCTGGTTCAGCATCTGGAGCGCCTTTTCTCTGGCCTGGCGGCGGTCCATACCCAGGTGTACGCGGGCCACTTCGGCGATCTGCTCCCCGATCGGAATAGAGGGGTTGACCGCGGCCGATGGGTCCTGATGCACCATGGTGATCTGGGAGCCCCAGACGCGGCGCATCTGAACCGGCGACAGACCCATCAAGTCGAGTTTGTTCAGCAAGACGGACCCGCCACTGACGGCGCCGTTGGCGGGAAGATAGCGCACCACGGCACGCGCCACAGTGGTCTTGCCCGATCCGGACTCGCCTACCAGCCCATAAATCTCGCCCTGGCCGATCCGGAGCGACACGTGCCGAACGGCGGGGAGTGGACCTTTCTCCGTGTTGTACACCACGGACAGGTCGGTGACTTGGAGGACCGGCTCGGTGCTCTGGGAAGGTGGTGCCACTCCATTGCTCATCATAGTTGACTCGCCCCCCCAGGTAGAAGCATTCGACGCAGGCCATCGCTAGCAAAGCCAACACCGACGACGAGTAACGCCACAGCGCCGGCCGGAAATAGCAGCACCCAGGGCGCCTGGGCAAACCAGGTGCGCGCCTCGCCCACCATCAGGCCCCAGTCTGGAGTCGGGGGCTGTACCCCCAGGCCCAGGAATCCCAACGACGCCACCAGAAAGATGGCATAGGAGAAGCGCATCGAGGCTTCCACGGCCAAGGGAGGCAGGACGCTGGGCAGAATCTCACGGAACATGATGTAATGGCTGCGCTCGCCTCGCAGCCTGGCCGCCTCGACGAACTCGCGCGTCTTGAGGTCAAGCACCACACTTCGCACGACCCGGGCCACCATGGGAATATAGAGAAAGCCCACGACGAGGATCACGTTGGCTCGGGACGGCCCGACAGTGCCCAGGATGACCATGGCGAGCAGCAGGGGTGGAATCGAGAGAAGCACATCCATCAGGCGCATGATGACTTCGTCAAGGAGCCCGCCAAAATAACCCGACACGAGACCGAGGGTCAGCCCCATCAGAACGGCTATCAGTGCGCCCGAGCCGGCCACCACCAGCACGTGCCGGCTGCCCACCAGAACACGGCTGAAGATATCCCGCCCGTACTGGTCGGTGCCAAACCAGTGCTGGCCGGATGGAGCGTGCAAACGATTCGAAATCGCCTGCGCCGCATAGCCGTATGGCGCCACCAGCGGCCCGACCACCGCCATCACCACGAAGAAAAGCATGATGCCGAAACCCATTACGGCGGCAGGCTGGCGCCTGCCCGCTAATCGCGGGAGGTTCCGCCCCGCTGTTCGCGGGACGTTCCGCAATCGCGACCAAACGGCCGTCGCTCTACTCGCGGGACGTTCCACAATGGGGGATGACGACCCGCGCTTCGAATGTGTACGACCTTCTTTTGGCTCCATCTGCACCTCCCGATCCGCCGCGACGGGGTGCTCAACCCGAGGCGGCTGCCCCCGGCCGGGGGCCGGGGGCAGGTCGCCAAGGCTGAAGGGATCGGTTCATCGACCCCATCAACCCCGCAGATGGCGGGACGTTCCGCCATTGTCGGGCGCGATCACTTCTCAAAGTAGACGTAACGCAGGTCCAGCGCGGTTCCCAGGCCCATCGTAGGCCTGAGGCCTGCAAGCTTGGCGTTGACGCCCCAGAGGTTGTCGACGAAAAAGGGCACGACCAGGGGGCCGCGCTCGGCAAAGATCTCCTGGATGCGATGGTAGCCGGCCGTGCGCTTCGCACGGTCCATCTCCTTGGCGGTCATGGCGGCTATCTCGTCCAATTCCTCGTCACACCAATGGCTCTCGTTCCAGGGCGCTCCGCAGGTGTAGGCAAGCGCCAGATAGGGTTGCGGGTAAGGCCGGGCGCCCCAGTCGGTGATCCCCAGTTTTACCGTGCTCCACAGCTCCTCGCCGTAATAGACATTCGCCGGTATAATCTGGAGGTTGAGCGTCACGCCGATCTCGGCCAACTGCTCCTTCCAGATAGTGGCGATGGCAGGGGCAGGCGATGTCTCCTGCACGCTCATGTCGATCTCCAAGCCGTTCGGGTAGCCGGCTTCCGCCAGCAGTTGCTTGGCGCTATCCACATCACGCACGGGTTCCTCCAGGTCGAGGTAGAAATCACCATAGACGGGCCCAAAGGGGGTGTCCCGACCCGTGACGCCCAGGCCAGAAATCGCACCCTCCAGGATGGCTTTGCGGTCGGTCGCCATCCTGAATGCCTGCCGCACACGAACGTCGCTAAAGGGCTCTTCGTCAGACCTCATCCGGATCAGCCACGTGGTGTTCGAACGCGAAGAGACGACGTCGGTGTTGGGGTCATCCTTCAGAACCTGCACGTACTCGGGTGGGAGGTAGAGCACATAGTCTATTTGACCGCCGCGAAGCGCGTCGATCTGTGCTGCCGGATCTCCCAGGAAGATGAACTCCATTCCGTCCAGGTAAGGAAGCTGGTTACCTTCTTCGTCCTTTAGCCAGTAGTTCGGGTTGCGCTGAAAGACCAGCCGTTCCTCCGGAAGGTAGCTTTTGATCATGAACGCACCGGTGCCGTTCCACTGAGTGGCAAAATCGGTCCCGTCGGCATCCATGATCAGGCCATGGTAGTCGCCTAGGTCCTTCAAAAAATCAGGATTGGTATTGCTCAGGTGGATGACGACGGTGTAGTCGTCGGGCGCTTGGATGTCGGTGATATTCTTGTACATATCAACCGTGGCGGCGCCCACCTCCGGATCGCGCAGCCGGTCAAAGGTGAACTTGACATCGCGAGAGGTCATCTTCTTGCCGTCGTGAAAGAGGACGCCCTGGCGCAACTTGAACGTCCAGGCGAGTCCGTCGTCGCTCACTGCCCAGCTCTCCGCGACACTACGGGTGACGTCGGGCTGGTTATCCTCGCCGATGAACACCAGGAAGTCATGCCATATTTTGCCGACTTCGTCGTCGGCGACTGACGAAAGGAATGCGGGGTCAAGGAAACCGGGCGCATAATAGGCGTGACGCAAGATCCCACCATATTTGTTGCTGGTTGGCGCTGGTGGAGCCTGGGTGGCCGCCTGGGCTGGGGCTGTCGGCTCAGGCGCTTTGGTCGGTTCGGGCGTCGCGGTGGTGCAGGAGCTCAAGAAAAGCCCCGCCAGCACCACGATCGAAAGCAGAACATGCATTTTTCTCTCAACAGACATGATATTCTCCTTCTTTGTGATCACCTCAAATCAACGATTACTCGGTCAGCGATGATTCGTTCTCTGAAATCCTCCTCCTTGATCTCCCAAACTTTCTCGGTCAGTTCCGCTTCATTCATGCCGGGCTTCGCCGCCGGTCCATCTGGCACCGTTGAACATCCCGTGGAACATACCCGCAGGGGGCGGGACGTTCCGCCCGCGAACAGCGGGAGCGAGCCCACTCGTCCATTCCCGCACGTTGGTTAGCCGTTCAAAGCGCCACAGCGTTTCCAAAACCGGCTGGACGTCGGTCTCGGGCAGCACGGTGGCTGCCAGCCACTCGAACTTGTGCGACATCCGCTCCTGATCCCAGCCAGACGGCGGAAAACTCAGGCCGCTATCAACCAGGCCAGAGTCAACCTCCCGGCCGTCTGCCAGCGTGATGACCACCCGGCCAGCAAAGCGGCCTCGCGGGTCGCCCTGCTCAAAAAGCTCGCGCAGGTGCTCGAGCTCCCGCGTCTCAACCACCTCCACCTTTTGCGCCAGCGATCGGATCCGGGGGTCAGCGAGACGCTCCTCCAGCATCTGCGCCGGGCCGACCTCACCGTCCAGGAGCATCGCCGCCAGGGGCCAGGCCTCGTTGAACTGCGCTTCCTCGGTCGTTGTTGGGAGGCCCTTCGGCAGGCTCGCGGTGCCATGGTTGCCCTCGACCCGGATGTGGACGATCTCGTCCAGTGGAATGCGGTACTGCTCCACCAAGCGCTGGGCGCCGAGGACGCCGGCATGGGCCCAGCCGCAGAAAGCGAGGCCCTCCGATTTCCATGCCACGCCATCGGCCATCAGAAAGTGCTCGCCGATGTCCCTGCCCCACTCCTGGAATTCATTCCCGCCGGTGGCGGGACGTTCCGCCAAGGTGAGGATACCCGGAATGCCCGTAAAGCCGCGCCGCGCCAGCCCGGCCGAGATAACGCCGGTCATCGCTGCCCAGGGGACCCCGTGCTTAACCATGGCCGGATGGTCGACATCCCGCATCATGGGAATGTTGGGCGCATGGTATTCGGCGATGCCCAGCGCGTGCGCCGCCTGCGCAGGCAAAAGGTGCATGAGGTGAGCCGCCACCGCCGCACAGGCAACCGATCCCCAGGAGCCGCAGCCCTGGTAGACCGACCGCGATGCATGCCAGCAGCGACCGACGCGATGGGCCACCTCATAGCCCACCACCATGCCCGCCAGCATCTCGGCGCCGCTCAGCCCCTCTGCTTCAGCCACCGCCAACGCAGTGGGAAAGATCTGAGCGCCAGCGTGGCCGTACGCGTAGCGAGCGCTGTCATCGATGTCGATGGCGTTCGAGGCGCAGCCGTTGGCGAACGCAGCACCGACGGGTGAGGCGCGTCTGCCGTGCAGGAGAATCGTCGCCTCCTCACCCGGCCAGGTTGCGGCTGCATAGTCGGCCCCGATCTGGCTGACCCGCGTAACCGTGCCGGCCAGGGTGGCGCCAGCACTATCCACCAGGCACATTCGCGCCGTGCGTCTCACCGGTTCTGGAACGTCCTCCCAGACAAGGTCATGGATGAACTGTGCGGTTCGCTCCTGCGCGTTCAAGCGTAACCTTTGCCTGCGGCTGGACTTATTTGTGCCGCTCCCAACATGACCTCGTCCAAGATGCTCCTGACGTCGGCTGCCAGGGGCTCGGGCAGGTGGCTACCGAGCAGGTTCTCGATCTTCTCGCGGGCTTTGAAACGGACATCCCTTCGACCCTCTTGACACCACCCTTCGTACGTGTCCCGATCGAGCAGCCGGGGGTACCAATCCTCCCGAAAATGGGTGCGTGTGTGTGCACTCCCGAGAAAGCCGTCGCCATGCCCCAACTGGTGGACGATATCCAGCGCCAGAGTCTCCTCGTTCACCTCCGGGCCCTGGACAAAGCGCTTGATATAGCTGATCAACTCGTCGCAGATGACCAGGTGCTCCAGCGAATAGCATTCGCCCCCTTCCAAACATCCCACCCCGTGGATCAAGTTGACGCCCAGGAGAGTCTCAATGAGCAGGGCAAAGGCGGCTTCGGCCGCCCCTTGCGGGTCCGGTTGTTTGGCGTCGCTCGATCCGGCGAGCCCAAAGACCGGCAATCGATAGTGACGCGCCAGTTCGGAGCTGCCCCCGCGATTCTCCGGTGCCTCAAGAACCTCGACCATCCTGCTCATATCCATCAGATCGTTGAACCCCCCGCCGTGGATGACCGGGGTTCCCTCGTTCACCAGCTGCGCCAGCACGATGCCCACCAGATTGCCGGCGTTGGCCAGGGCAATGGCGCCCGCACCCGTCACCGGACCGTTGATCCCGCGCAGCACCTTGGTCGTGTAGGTAAACGGTAGCCCCTTCTGGGCGAGCAAGAGCAGCTTGTCCAGCGCTTCCGCGTCGTGCCGAAGGGGATCGCTGACCTTGATTCGACAACCGCACAGGGGGTTGCGCTGCAACGCCTCTGCCCCCCCGACCACAGCTTCCGCCAGCTCCACTGCAGCCGCGCACCCGGTGGGGGTGGCCGTGTCAAACAGGATCGGCTTGACCGTGTTGCCGAGCAAGATGGCCATTCGCCGGCGATCAGCCGCCTCGATATCGTGGAACATCCCGCCATTGGCGGGGCGGATGTCGGAGAGAAGGCAGACCGGCATGACGAAATCGATGCTGGGCAGCGCATCGCAGATGCGCACTGCTTCCTCGAGATCATGAATGGTTCCCTTGCGGCGCTCGCCCGTACGGTGATCGAGGATGTACGGGCAATCAAGTCCCACGCCATAGAAAACCCGGTTACGTTCGAGGGGCATGACCCGCTGACCGTACCGGTTGCAGAGAACGACCCGCTTGGGCGCCAGCCCCAGGGCCCATTCAACAAGCCCCGCCGGAATGTGGACCTGGTTACCGTCCTCGACCGTGGCGCCGGCCTTTTTCATGATGTCGACCGCGGCGCGATGATGGAGGCGAACCCCTGTCCGCGCCAGGATTTCAAGGCTGGCGTCGTGGAGGCGCTCCACCTGGTCAACCGACAGGTGCCGGTACTGCGGTGACCGATATTCGACATAGTTGCTCTGATGGATCCAGAGAGGGTTCATGGTCTCCCGGCGCTATCCAGGCAGTTCAGACAGAACGGCGAGCATCGATTAAGCACCATTCTATGCTCGTCGTGGGTTTTGTCTGTTGGCTTTACAACAAATCGGGGAAATTCGGTGCCAGGGTCGGCCCACTAAGCAGCTCGATCAGGCTGGATGGGTCCGATAGGGCGGTTGCCCCCAGCTCGGCGGCCTGTTCCTGAGTCACCCCTCCGCCGCCGATAAAGACCCGTACCTGGCCCAGGTCGGCTTTCCCAAGCGCAGCCTTGATGTCAGCCAGCCTGGCCTGTCCCAGTTTGACGATGCAAGAGATCGCTAGGAAATCCGCCTGATGTTGCCTGACCGCTTCGACGAATCGAGCCATGGGGACATCGACACCCAGGTCGACGACCCTGAACCCCGCCAGCGTCAATCGAGCGCCAACCAGGCGCTTGCCCACATCGTGGATATCTCCCTCGATCGTACCGATGACAACCGTGGCCAGCGATCGCAACGAATCCGGCCCCTGGCCAGACCCTGATTCGAGCACCGAGATCGCTTCTTTGAGCGCTACAGCCATGCCCACCAGATCGGGCGCCAGGAGTTCCCCCCGCCTCTGGGATTGTTCCACCGACTGCATGCACCGGGTAAGCGTCTCGAATATCTTGACCGGATCGATCTGCTCATCGACTGCCTGCGCTGCCCAGTGCCTGGCCCTGCTCTCGTCGGCGCGGCAGACTGCCGCCACCAGATTCTCCAGGATGCGCATGTGCGCCTGGGGCAGGATCACGATCTTGCGCCCCACCTTCCACAGGTAGCCCTGCCTCTTGAGCTCGTTCAGAAGCATGGTCACAGTGGACCGGTCGGCCGCGGTCAGCTCCGCGATCTCTTCGTGGGTGATGGTCAGATCGAGTTGGATGCCTTCGCGAGTCTCGTGGCCGTGGGTGGCCGCCAGCGCCTCCAGGCTACGCTTGAGCCGATCCTGCGTATCCAAAAAACTGAGCGCTTCTACCTCGTTCTGGAACGCCTCGACATAGGTGGCCAGATAATGGATGACCGCCCGGGCAAAGGCTGGATCGCTTTGGAGCAAGGCAGCCAGATCCTCAGGCGAAACCACCCATACCTCAGCCTCTTCCCAGGCGCTGGCCGAAAACAGGTGATCTCGTCCCAGAACAAAGGCGGTGAGCCCGAGCGCGTCGTCCCGTCCGTAGATGCCAAAAGCTCTCGCCTTGCCGTCCTTGGAGAGGACATGGGTCTTGACTCGGCCATGCTTGACCAGGTAGATCCAACTGACAGGATCGCCCTGTAAAAAAAGCACCTGGCCCTGACGGAGCCGCTTCGGCCATCCAACGCGCTTGGACTCCAGGATGTCCAGCATATCCGGGCACTCTCCTCGCGCTGGGTATTATATCCGAGGTCGCGCCAGTCTGACAAACACGATCGGAAGGAGACTGGGTATCGCGGCTGGCCGCGGCGCGAGCGCCCGATTTGGCAGCCTGCCTTGCTGATCCTGGGAGACGCCCTGTCGGAACGGCAGTTTGAACAAATGACGCAGGACGCGGTGGTGATCATACCGTGTGAGGAGGGACAAGAAGATGAATTTGTGCGTGCCGATCCGCTTCTGGGTAATCGATCGGACCAGAGCGGCCTGTTCACTGTCTTGAGCCCAATGTCGGCCAAGGGATCCGAGTTTGGCAAAGTGATCCTCTACAAATATGGGGACGCCTGTCCACAAGGTCTTTTCAGCTCGTCCGGCAGAGACACAGCCAGGGTGCTTGAGGATGAATACTTCTTGAACAAGCTCTACGTGGCCATAACGCGCGCAATGAAGTATCTCTTGATTGTGGATACGCCGCGCGGTGAGGAAGTACTGTGGAGACACACTTTGTCCTGGGAGCGACTGGATGAAGTGAAGGAGAGGGCCAAGAGCGAAAAATGGTGCGGAAAATTGGCCTGCACACACCGGGTGAAGCACAGCGACATTGCCCTGCTGGAGACGGAATGACCTTCCCCCAAGAAAGTGGACACGTCAATAAGCGAAAGTCGGGTAGACTT
>DCVT01000054.1:0-34761 GCA_002328075.1 Anaerolineales bacterium UBA2181
GATTGAGTTCGGTCTTGCTCATGGTTAGTAGTTCGTCCACACTTGTTCCCCTTTCCATAGGGGACACTTTAACTTTGGCAAAAGGGGACTCTACTACTTTGGGCGAACACAGTTGGCCGGTCCACTTGACAGGAATACAGTACTGGAGTAACATACGTTTGTCTATGTGGGCCTGGATGTAAAGGCAGTGTATCCGTCGCTTACGCGGCATGGTTAGAGTTGTTGCCAGAACCCGTGAATGGAGGCGATTGGGGAGGGTGCCTATGGTATATACCGCTTTAAGGAGGTCATGCGCGCCGCGAGATCCCCAGATGATCCGGTAACGTAATACGCGGCCCTGTAGGTTTTATGAGTGATGCGACAGGTTTCTCGATCTTTTTGACTGGAGGAGCAAGATGAAAAGAAAAGCAACCGCTTTGCTGTTCGTGGGGTTGATGGTGACGGTGCTGCTGGTGGCCGTCGTGTCGGCGCTGAGCGCGGCCAGCGACCCCCCCCGGGATGCCCAATTCCCGGTGCAGTCCGAACCCGTTGGCGAACCCCGACTCCCAGCGCAGAATACGCCTCCTTTGCCCGCCGAAAAGCCCGTCAATGGGTTGTTCTACGGTGACGGCGACTATTTGAGCGGTCGCTACGAGATCGTGGGCTACTCGCCGCCACTTACGACAGGTGTGCGAACGAGGGCGACGATGTACCGCGACCGTGACGCCAGTGGCTGGCTGTATTTTGCCTTGGTGGTGGACCGGAGCGTCAACGACAACGTATTTGGCAACGTAAGCAACAATCAGCCCGATAGGGCCTACCTCGATACCGCTGGTTGGGGATCTGCCAAGCACGATTTCGGGCAGTTGTGGGGTTCTGACCACATGATGTTCAAGATGTCTTGCATCAGCCCGACGCAGGTGTTCACTTGGTATCATGGCTACATCTATGCCGAAGGCAACGCGTCCAACCCCACAAGGCTCGGTCCGTGGTTGTCGGGCCCGGGCGACGGCAGCACTGGGGGCGGGAATCCGCCACCCACTCTCGTCTCAGCTAGCTCGCTGATGTGGAACATGAACAAGGCCGTCTGGGACGTTACGCTGGGTGGCGCCCGGACCGAGTACAATACGTGGAAATCGCCGGCCACCAATGGTGCGGCCGACACGTCCGTGATCGACGAGCTTGGGTATCCGCCACCAGGGGTTCAGTACACCGACAACATCACGTTCAACAAGACCTACAGCTGGGAGTGGCCGCTGGTCTACGAATTCGCCTTCTACTGGCCGGAGGTGTGCAACATTCCGCCCGCTTTTGACCTATTGGTCATCGGCGCTCACAACTCGCCCTCGAAGGACGGCGACGAGGACGTGCCGCTGGCGGTGGATCTGGCGTATTTCACGGCCAAGGGCTCGGCCAAAAAGGTGGTGCTCGAGTGGGCGACCACCCGCGAGACCAACAACGTCGGCTTTAACCTCTACCGCGCCATGTCGCTGGACGAGGTGCGGACGCTGGTCAACAAGAACATCATCCCCAGCGGTGTGTCGCCGGCTGGCGGCGGAGCCGTCTACCGGTTCACGGACGCCGGCCTGGAGAAAAAGACCACCTACTTTTACTGGTTGCAGGACGTGCCCATGGACGGCAAGTCCGGCTTGAGTCAACCGCTCGAAGTGAGGACCAAGTAGTTGTTCGCCGGTGTCGGCGACAGTGCAGGGCAGCGACGTGCCGGAGCGTGAGATCAGCGCGATGCCCATGGCGACCTGTGTCAGTTTGCGCTGCACTTCGGCTGCGTTTGCCGAGCTGAGCGCCGACCTCCTGCGGGCCGGGGTGGCCCTGCGCTTTCGGGCGCAGGGCGTCAGCATGGCCCCGCTGGTGCGCGACGGCGACGTCCTGCTGGTGCGGCCGGCTGCACCGCGCTCGGTGCGGATCGGCGACGTCGTGCTGTGCAGCACGGAACCGGGGCGCGTGGTGGCGCACCGCGTGGTCCGCAAGCAGATAGTCCGCCACGACTACGGGTTGACCGTTCAGGGCGATGCGTTGTCGCGGCCCGACGCTAGCATCCCTGGGGCGCAGCTCTATGGCCGGGTGGCGGCGCTGGAGCGGGCCGGGGCGCAGATCGACCTGGACCGGCCGGTGATGATGCTGCTCGGCCGACTGGCGGCGCTGCGCTCGCGGTGGAACCTGGGCCGCGGCGCCCGGTTCCGGCGGCCCAAGTATCTGCTCAAGAGGCTGCCGGGACTATCAAAATACCTGGCGTAGGAGTGTACGGTTGGATCAACCAGAAGCGCGTTTTGAAAGAAATCCCGAGTTTATCTTTCGCCGCATCGTGGATGAGCTCGTGCTGGTGCCGGTCCGCCAGGATGTGGCGGACATGGACTGCATCTATACCATGAACCCGCTGGGCGCGTTCATCTGGGAAAAGCTTGACGGGCGGCCGACGCTGCAAGAACTTGAAGCCGCCATCGGCCAGGCATACGAGGTCGATCCGCGGGTGGCGGCCGCGGACCTGTTCCGGTTCGTGGAAGAGCTCGAATCGGCCGGCGCGGTGAGGAGGGTGTGAGCGGTGGAGTGCCCGGGCTGTCCGGTGGTGACGTTGGGTGAGGTGGCCGACGAGTTGCTCAGGCAGTTGAGCGGCCGCCGCTTCCCCCTGAGCGGCACCCTGGAGATCACCGAGCGCTGCAACCTGGCCTGCCTGATGTGCTACATCAACCAACCGGCCGGCAGCGGCGAGGCGGCCGCCCGGGAGATGACGCTGGCCCAGATCACGCAGGTGGTGGATCAGCTGGCCGACGCCGGCTGCCTCTTTTTGCTGCTGACCGGTGGCGAACCGCTGTTGCGCCCCGATTTTTGCGACATCTACCGTCATGTGAAGCAGCAGGGCATGCTGGTTTCGCTGTACACCAACGGCACGCTGCTTACGCCGCAGATCGCCGATTTCCTGGGGGAATGGCGGCCGTCGAACCTTGAGATCACGCTCTACGGCGCCACGCAGGCGACCTACGAGCGGGTGACGCGGGCGCCGGGGTCGTTTGCCCGCTGCCTGCGGGGCATCGAGCTGGCGCTCGACCGGGGACTGCGCCTGAACCTCAAGAGCGTTCTTGTCCGGGCGAACCGCCACGAGGTGGAGGCGATGCGGGCCCTGGCGGCCCAATACGGGGTCCCGTACCGGTTCGACGCCGTGCTCTTTCCCAGGTTGGGCGGGAACGGGGCCTCGCCGGACCAGCGCCTGTCGCCGGTTGAGATCGTCGCGCTGGACCAGGAATACCCGGAGAGACAAGCGGAGCTGCAACGGCTCTCTCGCGACTTTGCAGGGACGGTGGTTTATGGCGAGCATGTGTACACCTGCCTCGGCGGTCTGCGCTCCTTCCACATCGACAGCGCCGGCCGGTTGAGCCTGTGCATGATGGCGCGGCGGCCGGCCTACGACCTGCGTGGCGGGGCCGGCTTCCAGGAAGGGTGGGAGTTCCTGGGGGGTGTGCGGCGCAAGGAGCGCACGCGGGACACTCCCTGCCGGACCTGCACTGCCGGTGTGCTGTGTATGCAGTGCCCGGGCTGGTCGCAGCTGGTACACGGCGACGACGAGACGCCGGTGGACTATGTGTGCCAGATCGGTCGCCTGCGCGTGGCGCGGGCCGCTGACTTGGTTCATTCGCAATTATCAGATTAATGGAACCAGGAGGACCACGTTGGAGAAGAGACTGACCTACGAAAGACCCGAGCTGCGCAAGGTGCGGCTCGACATCAAAACATCAGTGCTCACGGTCTGCAACACGAGCATCGTCACCACGCCCATGACGCCATTAGGCTGCAAGAACGACCCAACCTGCTACACGGCTCCGCCGGCCTGATCGGGTGGCGAGGCGCTGACGGGTGACGACTGGGTGTGGAACTCCTGGGGTCATCGGCTTCCGGCTGGCAGAGCTCGAGCTCTGGCTGGACGGGGCCGATAGCCGGGTTCCCCTGACGTTACCGCCGTGCCATGCTCCCTTCCGCCTGGAGGGCCGGCCGCGTGGGGGGCTCAGCCTGCGGGTCCGCGACGGGGCGCCCCGTTCCACGGCGGGTTGGCACGCGCTCTTTCGCGGCGCCGAGAGCTGGCAACTGTGGCGTGACGACGCCGGGCGCCGGGTCTTTGTGCCCTCGGCGCATTCCCCGCCCGCCAGGCAGGTGGCGGTGGACGCGTCCTTCCGCTGGGGCGAGGTGTTGGGCCAGTTCAACGCCGGCGGGGCCAACGGCCGGGCCGTCTACCCCCTCCAGGACATCGACATGGTGCTGGTGGTCAACATGCTGGCGGAGACCGGCGACCTGTTGCTGCACGCCGCCGGGGTCGACGACCGGGGGGCGGGATATGCGTTCGTTGGACCGTCCGGGGCCGGCAAGTCGACGGTCGCCGGCGAATTGGCCGACCGCCATTCGGCCATGGTGTTGGGCGAGGACCAGGTGATCCTGCGCCGGCGCGGGAGCCAATTCCTGATTTACGGCACGCCCTGGCATACGAGTCCGGCGCGCTGCTCGCCGGGCGGGGTGCCCCTGGAAAAGCTCTTCATTCTGGATCGGGCCGGCGGCCACAACGTCGCGCCCTTCGGGCGGCGGCATGGGGTCGAGCGCCTCCTCCAGAACGCGCTGGTGCCTTACTATCACCACGCCGGCGTGGAGCGCATCCTGGATACGGTGGCTCGGCTGGCGGAGCAGGTTCCTTTCTACACCCTGGGCTTCCGGGTGGGGGCCGATGTCATGAGCCTGGTCAGGGGGGCCTGACACGAGGGATGTAACCGAATGCGACAAAAGCTGATGCCGGGCGCCGTCGTCCTGGTGACGGTGGCGACCGGCGTTCTGTTGTTGGTCGCGGCCGCCGGGGCGACACCGCGCCCGGCGGCCCCATCCGGCGGCGAGGTGCGGCTGCTGTCATCGACGGACCGGGGAGTGGCTGTCGAGATCAGCGTGCCGTGGGAGCGGCTGACTGTCGCTCCAACCGACGTGGGCGGCGCCCGGTACGTGCGGGTGTCGATCCCGGGCGCGACCTCCACCGGCCAGGCCGGGGCGCCCGAGCTGCCGTTCTGGTCCACCGCCATCGGCGTCCCCCTGGGTGCCGACCTGAGCGTTCAGGTGGTGCCGGGCCCGGCGCACACCGTACCGCTGCGCGGTCCGGTCCGGCCGGTCGCGACCCAGTCGGTGGTATGGGAGGATGCACCGCCGGGCGTTGAGGGCGTTTCGGCGTTTCCGGCGCCGAGCATCAGCTACCGGGAGGATGCGGCGGTTTACGCCGGCCGGTCGCCATACCCGGGAGCGCTGGCGCGGGTGGTCAGCGACGGCATCCTGCGGCAACAACGGGTGGTCGGCATCGCCCTGTACCCGGTGCAGTACGATCCGGTGCGCCGGGAGCTCACTGTCTATGAAAGTTTGACCGTACGGGTCACCTTTGCGCCCCGGGCGGCCGGGGAACGGCCGGCGGTCGGTGGTCCGGCCGCGGCCGAGTCCACGGCGTACGAACGGGTGCTGCAGCAGTCGCTGCTGAACTATGAGAGCGCCCGCAACTGGCGGTCGCGGGTCCTGCCCTCTATTTCGGACCAAGCCGTTGAGACCGACGCGGCCGCCGGCAGGGCGAGCGCAGATCAGGTTGGCGGCAGTCGGGCGGTCCCCTGGGCGCCGCCTGAGCCCGGCTGGCGGGTCAAGCTTCGCGCGGACGGGTTCTACAAGCTCACCTACGCCCAGTTGCAGTCGGCCGGCCTGCCGGTGGATTCGCTGGATCCGCGCACCTTCCAACTCTATTACCTGGGCAGCGAGGTGGCGATCCAGGTGGAGGGTGAGTCCGACGGAACCTTTGACGCCGGTGACTATCTCGTCTTTTACGGCCAGCCGGTGACCTCCAAATACACGGCCGACAACGTCTACTGGCTGACGCATGGCCATGGGGCCGGCCTGCGGATGGGGTGGCGCGACGGCACGCCAACCGATGCCGCCATTCCCGCCCACTATCCTGCGGAGCGCCCGATGGAGGCCAACGTCTACTACCGGCAGTCTGCGCCGGGCGGCGACGACCTGGAGCGCTGGTTCTGGGATTACGTCTATCCTCCCACCCGGCCGAGCTGGACCCACACCTTTTCGCTGGCTGCGCCATACGCCGGTGAGTATTCGGCCACATTGACGGTGTCGCTGCTGGGCTCGCTGGCGAACGTCATCTACCCGGACCACCATGTGACCATCAGCCTCAATGGCGCGCCGGTGGCCGACGTCTGGTGGGATGGGATCACCTGGAAGACCGTACAGGCGCCGGTCGCGCAGGGCCTGCTGCAAGCCGGGAGCAACACGCTGTCGGTGGTGGCTCCCAACGACACCGGCCTGGGCTATGACTTCGTATTCATCGACCGGGTCGAGCTGGCGTTCGCCAACACCTTTGCCGCCGAGGCGAACGAGCTGTCCTTTGGGTACCCGGCGAGCGGGACCTGGAAGTTCCAGGTGAACGGGTTCAGCAGCAACCAACTGGTCGTCTATGACGTGACGGACCCGGCCGCCCCGGTACTGATCACGGGCATTGCCGTGACCGGATCCGGCCCCTACTCGGCGCTGTTCCAGGAGACCCTGGCCGCGCCGGCCGGCTACCGGGCGCTGGCGGACCCCGCCTACCGGACCGTGCAGGCCGTCGAGGCGGACGCGGCGTCCAACCTGAGGTCCACCGCCAACGGCGCCGAGCACGTGGTCATTACCCATCCGGCCTTTTGGGCCCAGGCGGAGCAGCTGCGCGGCTGGCGCTCTTCCCAGGGGCGGAGCGCGCTGACCGTGAACCTACAGGACGTGTACGACGAGTTTGGGTATGGTCTGGTGGGGGCGGCGCCGATCCACGATTTCCTGGCCTATGCCTATGCCCAGTGGGCGGAGGCGCCCTCGTTCGTCGTCCTGGTGGGCGACGGCCACTATGACCCCAAGAACTATGCCGGCTTTGGGCGGGTGAGCTATTTCCCACCCTACCTGGCAGCGGCCGATCCCTGGTCGGGCGAGACGGCGGCCGACAACCGCTATGTGACGCTGATCGGCAACGACACCCTGCCGGACATGATGTTGGGGCGGCTGGCGGTCAACACCACCGCCGAGGCGGCCGCCTTTGTCGACAAAATCGTGGCCTACGAGGGCGACCCGGTGGTCGGCGACTGGCAGTACCAGGTGCTGGCGGTGGCCGACAATGCCGACACCGGCGGCGATTTTGCCGCGGTATCCGACGGGCTGCTGGCCTGCTGCCTGCCGGCGCCCTACCAGGCGGACCGTGTCTACTATCTGGTGACGCACATGACGGTGAGCGCGGCCCGGACGGCGATCCTGGGCGGCATCAACGCCGGCAAGCTGATCGTGAACTATATCGGGCACGGGGCCAACAACCTGTGGGCCGGCGAGAACCTGTTCAACAACAACGACGTGGCCGGGTTGTCCAACGGTGGCAAGCTGCCGGTGATGCTGCCCATGACCTGCCTGGACGGCTACTATATCTATCCGCACCTGACCGCCATCTACAACGCCCTGGCCGAGGTGGTGACCCGTGCCCAGGGGAAGGGGGCGGTGGCGAGCTGGTCCCCCACGGGCCTGGGGGTTGCCACCGGGCAGAGTTACCTGGACAGCGGTTTTTTCAACGCGGTCTATAGGGACGGCCTGGTCATCCTGGGGCAGGCGACGACTGCCGCCCAGTTGAACCTGTGGGCGACCGGGTACAACCTGGATCTGATCGACACCTACCTGCTCTTTGGCGACCCGGCCATGGCCATTGCGCTGCCCGAAGCCCCACCGCCCACCAAGACGCCGACGCCCACCGCGACCGCGACCGAGACACCCACGCCCACGGCCACGGCGAGCCAGACGCCGACGCCCACGGCGACCGCGACCGAGACCGCCACGCCCACCGCGACTGCCACCGAGACGTCCACGCCCACGGCGACCGCGACCGAGACGCCCACGCCCACGGCGACCGCGACCGAGACGCCCACGCCCACGGCGACCGCGACCGAGACCCCCACGCCCACGGCGACCGCCACCGAGACGCCCACTCCCACGGCCACGGCGAGCCAGACGCCGACGCCCACGGCGACGCCGGAGAACACCATGCACATGGGGGCCATCACCCTGCGGTCCTCGCTCAGACGTGGCATCTATACCGTCAGCGCCACCTCCAAGGTCCTGGATACCGCCGACCGGGGTGTGGCTTCGGCGCAGGTGAACGTGCGGTGGATCCGGCCGGACGGATCCCCGACGTACCAGCAGGTGGTCTCGACCAGAAACGGCGGCGTCACGTTCCGGATCACTGACACGGACCAGGGCACGTACCAGTTCTGCGTGACCAACGTATTCAAGGGCGGTTGGATCTATGATCCCGGCCGCAACGTTGAGACCTGTGACGTGCTGATCATCCATTAAGGGCGTAGCGACCATGATCAGGCCGAATGGCCGAGGCGCGGTCTCAAAAGACCCGGTGAACGCCGGTTAGACGGCCCGACAATCGGCCCGATTGGACGAGGTTGGACCGGAACGTGACTGTAGAGACCGTCAGGCGCGATCCGGCGGCCGGCATCCGGCCGATGCTGTTCGGCGCGGGCCGGTTGTCACGACGTCGGTTCGCCTGTCAGGGCGCCGGCGCGTCCGAGCCGACGTGAACCGAGGGCCAAGGGCGTGAATTCCTGGTTTTCCTACCTAAAGCGCGGGCTGTCCCACACCCTGCCCGACGACCGGATGGCCGGCCGGGCGGGCCCGGGCAGCGCCGGAGCTGACCTCCAGAACCTGCGGCCGTTTGTCTCCCGCCACTGGCGCAAGGGGATAGCCGGCGCGCTGCTCATCCTGGTGAGCTCGCTCCTGAGCTTCCCCCAGCCGCTCATCAGCCGCTACCTGATAGACGACGTGATCCTCGGCCGGCAGCTGAACCTGCTGGCAGCGGCCGTGCTGCTGCTGGCGGCGGTCAAGGGGCTGAGCATGCTGGCCGACCTGCTGCAAAAGTTCGCGTTTACCCGCCTGGAGCAGACGGTCCTCCTGGACATCCAGCAAGAGCTCCTCGGCCGGACGCTGCACTTTCCCAAGTCGTTCTTTGACGATAAAGAGGTCGGCTACCTGATGTCACGCCTGCTCTCCGACGTGCAGGGGCTGCGCTGGTTCTTTTCCAGCACGCTTGTGTACATTGCCAGCAACGCGCTTCGGTTCGTGGGCGGCGTGGCGCTGCTTTTCTACCTGGAGTGGCGGCTGGCCCTGGCCGCGTTGGTCGTCCTCCCGGCACTGGTGGTCTGCGTGCGCTATTTCGCCGGAAAGAGCCGAATCCTCAGCCATCACGGCATGGAGCAACAGGCCCAGGTCTCGCGCCGGATGCAGGAATCGCTGTCGGCCACTTCGCTCATCAAGGCCTTTGGCTCCGAGGATCGCGAGGTGGATCGGATCATGTCCCAGCTGCGGTCCGCCTTTCAGCTCGGCCTGGAGCAGCTGACCGTCGGCTCGGTAGCCGGCATCGCCATCACCTCCCTGGGAGAGCTGGCCCGAATGGTGGTCCTGGTGGCCGGGGCCTACCTGGTCATCGTCGGCAACTGGACGCTGGGCTCGCTGCTGGCCTTTCAGACGTACCTGGGGTACGTCTTTGGGCCGGCGCAGTTCCTGGCCACCGCCAACCTGCAACTCCAGAGCGCGCTGGCTGCCCTGGAGCGGGTGTCGGCGCTCTTGAATATCGTGCCGGAAGAGACCGGCGCGGGCCAAGAGGTCGAGCGCCTTAGCGGTGAAGTAGAGTTCAAGGATGTCTGCTTTTCCTACGACCAGGGCGAGCCGGTGCTGGACGACCTCTCCTTTCACGTCCGGCCCGGTGAACGGGTGGCCATCGTGGGGCCCAGCGGGGTGGGCAAGACCACGTTGGTGAGCCTCCTGCTGCACTTTTACCGGCCGACGGCCGGCGAGATCCGGTTCGACGGCCGGCCGGCTTCGGTCTATGAGGTCGGCTCGCTGCGCCGGCGCATCGGCTACGTCTCCCAGAGCACCCTGCTGCTGTCCGGGACCATCATGGACAACCTGCGCTATGGCAATCCCGATGCCGATCAGGAGCAGGTCATCCAGGCGGCCAGGGTGGCCGGGATCCACGACACCATCGCCGGCCTGCCAGAGGGTTACGACGCGCCGGTGGGTGAGCGGGGCGTCAACCTGTCGGAGGGACAGAAACAGCGGCTGGCCATCGCGCGGGCGCTGATCAAGGACCCGGACATCCTGGTGCTGGACGAGCCGACGTCGGCGCTGGACAGTTTGGTCGAACGATCTATCCTGGACGCGCTGCCGGCGCTGGTCCAGGACAAGACCCTGTTCGTTGTGGCCCACCGGCTGTCCACCGCCCAGCGGGCGGATCGCATTCTGGTGCTCAACGAAAAGCGGCTGGTGGCCATGGGCACGCACCAGGAGCTGCTGGAGACCGACGAGTACTATCGGTCGCTGGTGACGAACCCACAGCTGGGTGCTGACTCCTCCGTCATCTAGGGGAACTGGGTGGGTCGATTGCGCCGCCTGCAGTTGGCCGCCAAGCGGATCCTGGACCTGTCCGTGGCCGGTGCGGGTCTGGTCCTGCTGAGCCCGCTGCTGGCGCTGTTGGCGCTGCTCATCCGCCTGGAATCGCCCGGTCCCGCGTTCATCCGGCAGTCGCGACTGGGGCGGCGGGGGGCCGTCTTTGGCATGTTCAAGCTGCGCACCATGCGGGTCGGAGCGCCGATGGTCCTCAATCCCGACGGCTCTACCTGCGTGTTGGACAATGACCCGCGGGTCACTTATCTGGGCGGCCGGTTGCGCCGGTGGGGGCTGGACGAGCTGCCCCAGCTTATCAACGTCCTGCGCGGTGAGATGAGCCTGGTGGGTCCCCGGCCGGACCACGACTTTCAATTGCCGCACTATTCGCACGCGGATCTGGTCAAGCTGACCATGCGCCCGGGGATCACTTCGCTGGCCCAGGTGTCCGGCCGCAACGCCCTACCGTGGCCGGAACGCATGGCGCTGGAGATCGAGTACGTGAACCGATTTTCGCTCTGGCTGGACCTGCAGATCGTCGGCCGCACCCCGGGGGTTCTCCTGCGCGGCCGCGGGGTGAACAACCCGGCCTCGTCGGCGGTCATCGATCGGTAGGTGTCCGGCTGCCGCCGGCCGACGTAAGGGGCGGCCGTTCCGCGCTCTCCTCCTGCTGAGCGGGTATCGGGATTTGGAGCCGCGAGGTTCAGCTCGGATAGCTCCGCGGTCCCGCCGTCAATGCACCCGTTGGGTCTCACCTGCACCGGTTTTGCGGCTACCGCAGGCAGGCCTGCAACTGCTGCGGCCGTCGGCGAATGGAGCAAGGTGTTTCTGCGCCGAAACGGGTGCGCCTGGCGAACTCCCAGGATCTCCAGATGACCCGGTCGATGGCTGGCAGCCCGGCGCGCCTGGCGATATGGGCGGATGGCAGGGTCTGGCAGAAAGCCAAGGGTGTCCTGCAGCACACAGTCGAAAGTATGCATGCGGATCGTCCTTCCCTCACACGCCTTGGCCTGGTTACGGGCGGACGGTTTTCGCCGAGAAAGTGGACAGAGCAGACGATATTGGTCGTGCTCGGACTGGAGGAACCATGGAGCAAAGGAGCGCGAAGTGCGGCCGGCGGTACAGACTGGAGGTCATTCTGCTCTGGTGGGCCACTCGATTTGGCCGGCCGGAAATAGTCCCCGGAGGCGGTAAGGCGGTTCTGGATGGAAATCGATTTGGGTGGTATAGTGCGGTCATTGTTTAGGAAGGCAACCCATAGAAACTGGCCGGTTGAGAGGTGATACAATTCCCGCATCGGCCGGCGATCCAGGTGACGGATGACGCCGGTGGTCACCAAGGTCCCCAGGCCGATCGCCGAAAGGCGCAGAACACTGCGGAAGGGCCTTTAGGAAGACGAACATTGTCGATGTACGGCTGCCAAGGCTGGTGGAAAGGTCAAGCAGGGTGACCGGTGGGAAGAGACCGGAAAGGGTTGGAACGACTGGACCAAGAAAGTTGAGGAGCGTGAAACATGAGAACCAAGGAACAATACATCGAGGGGTTGCGCAAAATGCGGCGGAACCTCTATGTGAACGGGCACAAGATCGATCGCACCGACGAGCTGCAGAAGCCCACCCTCCACACCATCGGACTGACGTTTGACTATGCTGCCCGGCCCGAGTATCAAGACCTGTGCACCGCGACCTCGCATCTGACCGGTGAAAGGATCAATCGGTTTACCCATATCCATCACAGCAAAGAGGACTTGCACAAAAAGCAAGACATGACCCGCGCGCTGTGCCAGATTTCGGGCGGATGCATCCAGCGCTGCATGGGGGTGGACGCGGCGAATGCCATCTACAATGTCTCTTACGAGGCCGACCGGCAGAACAACGGGGCCACCGAATACCACCAGAACTTTGTCAGATGGCTCGAACGATTCCAGCGAGAGGATCTGGTGGGCTGCTGCGCGCAGACAGACGTCAAGGGCGACCGGGTCAAGCGACCTTCACAGCAAAGGGACCCGGACATGTACCTGCGGGTCGTCGAAAGAAGGAGCGACGGCATTGTGGTGCGCGGGGCCAAGGTCCACAACTCGGAGGCGTCGGTCGCCGATGAGATCCTGGTGTTGCCGACCCGCGCGCTGCTGCCCGAGGAGAGAGATTGGGCGGTGGCGTTTGCGATACCGGCCGATTGGGAAGGCGTCAAGCAGGTGGTATCGGTGCACAACCTGCGGCAGCGGGAGCATTTCCCGCGAGGGTTCGCGCCGGCAGCGACCGATTCGTACACGATTTTTGAGGATGCGCTGATTCCCTGGGAGCGCGTGTTCTTGTGCGGGGAGACGATCCACGGCGGCGTTTGCGCGCTCCTGTTCGCGCTGTTCCATCGCCACTCTTATTCTGGCTGCAAGCCGGCGATGGGCGACTTGATGCTGGGTACGGTGTCTCTGGCGGCCGAGTACAATGGGATTCACAAAGAGTCGCACGTGCGAAACAAACTGGCCGAGATCATCCAGGTTGCCGAGTTGGGATATGCGGCCGGATTCACCGCTTCCGAGTTGAGCGGGCCAGAGGTCTACATCCCTCAGATGGGGATCTGCCCGTATGGGCCTGGCAGCTATATCCCGAACTCGATCTACTCGAATGTGGGACGGGCATTGACCGGGGAAAAGGTCTTTCGCGAAGCCGAGATTCTTTGTGACGTCTCGGGTGGAATGCCGGCCACCTTCCCGTATGAGGGTGATTTCCTCAACCCGGAGACCAAAGACCTCTTGTACAAGTACATCACCCGGAATCCAGATATTCCTCCGGAAGATGCTGCGCAGCTGTGGCGCTACGTCGGCGACACGCTCTGTTCCTCGTCGGCAGGGGTGCACCTGTTTGGAGCGTACCACGGCGGCGGCTCTCCAATCATGGAAGCCATCGCCATGACCACCCAGTATGACATCGAGTCCAGGAAAAAGATGGTGCGGAGGCTGGCCGGCATTCCGGAACGCCGCCATCGCCCGGATCCCGCGGCCGCGAAAAGCTAGGATACCGACGTGCAGCGTAGCCTGGTTCTGGGCGCAGGTTTTTGGGGTTAGGAGGAAAGATGGCCACGATACAAGTTGGTTCGCACACTGCGTACCATGACGACATCGGCGCCGGCCACCCGGTGCTCTTGATTAGCGGGCTGGGCAGCACGCGGCTGGGCTGGTGGAAGCAGATCAAACCGTTCTCTCGCGCGTTTCGGGTCATAAACATGGACAACCGCGACGCCGGCGACAGCGCCCTTGGCACCAGCGCCTATACGATTGCCGACATGGCAAAAGACACTGCGGGTGTCATCCAGAGCCTCAACCTCGGGCGGCCGCACCTTGTCGGCATTTCGATGGGCGGTATGATCGCGCAGGAGCTGGCCATTCGGCATCCAGAACTGGTGGACCGCCTGGTTCTGGTATCGACCACGGCCGGTGGGCCGACCGGAGTCAACGCACGGCCGGAGATCGTGGCCTTGCTGCTGAGCGCGGAACAGGACGTCGATACGCGGGTTCGGCGGACGTTCACGGCGATTGCCGGCGAGGGTTACATGGCGGCCCACCCCAACGACCTGGATCGCATCGTCAAGAACGCCATCGCCAAGCCCATGTCGGCCGAATCGTACCAGCGGCAGTTGGGCGCGTGCATGGGTCATTTTCGCCTGGGTGTGTCCGACCAGCTCTCGCAGATTGCCGCACCGACCCTGGTGGTTCACGGTGATACCGATCCGCTGGTTCCGCATGAGAACGGCCGGTATCTGGCAGCGCACATCCGGGGAGCGCAACTCTTGACCTATCCGGGTGTCGGACACCTGCCGCCGATCGAGGCTCCCAGGCGGTTCAACCGCGAGGTGATCGCGTTCCTGCGATAAGGCGCAGACGTCTTGAGCGTGTGAGGTAAACGCGATTGGTTTTGCATCGACCGAGCCGGGCCTGCAATTGCGTGATCTGGTGCGCAGGCTCGCCCAAGACGAGATTGTGCCGGTGGCGGCCGGACCGGACCGAGAGCAGCGCTTCTCCCAAGAGATCGTGGAAAGGTATTCCAAGCTCGGGTTGCTCCGCAGCGCCGTGCCCGAAGCGTATGGCGGCTGCGGGCTGGGCGGTCTGGAGCTTTGCATCATCGCTGAGGAGCTCGCCGCGGCGTGTGCCGGAGTGGCATCCTCTCTATGATGACATTGGATGAGTCGCTGCGGGGGCGGGCTCGGCGGCCGTGGGCATCGGGCGCTCGGCCCTGGAGATGGCAGTGGCTTCTGCCGATGAGCGCCGGCAATTGGACCGGCCGATCGCCCAACAGCAGGCCATCGAATTCACACTGGCCGACATGGCGATGAAGGTGGACGCTGCGCGACTGCTAGCCCGGCGAGCCGCCTGGCTCCACGATCAAGGGGTGTGCAACACCAAAGGGGCGGCCATCGCCAAGTGTTTTGCCGGCGACAAGGTCATGCAGGTCACGATGGATGCGGCGCAGGTCTTGGGCGGCTATGGATGTATGAAGGACTGTCCGCTGGAGATATACATGCGCGATGCCAAGCTGCACCAGATTTATTAAGGCACGGCACAGATCCAGCGTTTGGTCATCGCCAGCCAAACGCTGCGACAAACCCTCACCAAAAGCACCGCCGGTCCCATGCGGTGTCTGACGGCTCGCCACCCGTCTGTCTGGCCGGCCGGGCCATCTGAACTCGGGCGAAAAAAAGGGCCACCCTTTCGGGCGGCCCTTCGGCGCTCTCCTCCTCCTGAGCGGGTATCGGGATTCGAACCCGAGACATTCAGCTTGGGAAGCTGACGTTCTACCGCTGAACTATACCCGCGCTATGGGCGGTATTATAGCCACAACGCTGCAACTGTCAACTGCGGCCCACGGCGCGCTTGCCGTTCGCGGCCGATCCCGGTATGATTTACTCTGGAAGCACCCATGGAGAGTGGACTGCAGTCCGACGACCTGCCCCAGTTTGAGGTCTATACCGACGGTGGTTGCCGACCGAATCCCGGCCCGGGCGGCTGGGCGGCTATCATCCGGCCGGCGGCGGCCGAGGCGGCGGATGACCGGCCGGCGGAATGGTATCTCAGCGGCAACCACCCCGATACGACCAACAACCAGATGGAGCTCCAGGCCGCCATCTCGGCGCTGGCCTTTCTGACGGGGCTGCTCGGCCGGTGCGTCATTGACCTGTACACCGATTCCGAATATATGCGGCAGGGGATCACCGAGTGGCTGCCGGGTTGGGAGCGCAACGGGTGGAAGACCCGCGGCCGGGAGCCGGTCAAGAACCAGCAGCTCTGGCGCCAGCTGGACCGCCTGGCGCAGAACCACACGCTCAATTGGCACTGGTTGCGCAGCCACGCTGACCACCCGCACAACGAAAGGGCCGACCAGATGGCGACCCGCGCTCGCCGGGCGTTGACCTCGCCGGCCGCTGCCCCGCCGGCTGCGTTGGATCAGGCGCAACCCGCCGAGGTGTCGGTAGCGGTCAAGGCGTCCTACAACGCGGCGCGCCGCATGGGCGGGTGGGGGGTGGTGCTGCGCAAGGGAGAGCACGTCCGCACTCTCAGTCGGGCCGAGCCGCGCACCAGCGCCAACGCGCTCCTGCTGCGAGCAGCGGCCGAGGGGCTGTGTGCGCTCCACCGGCCGTGCGCCGTGCTGGTGCTGTCTGATGCCGAATACCTGATCCGCGGCGCCTCCCAATGGGTCCGCAGCTGGCAGGCGCGTGACTGGCGGACCAAGGCCGGACAACCGGTGGCTAACCGGCCCGAGTGGGAAGCGCTGCTGGTGGCAGCCGAACCTCACCGGGTGCATTGGCAACTGGCCCGACCGGAGGACACGGTCGACCTCGCACTGGCGGGCGAGCTGGCGGCAGCGGCCGAGCCAGACGAGCCGGCTGCGGCGGACCCGCCGGCCGACCCGTAGACGACGGGCCGTATTGGAACTATAAAGGAGCAGATTATGAGAGCGACTGCCGATCCCGACGCCATCGCCGCCATTTGCGGCGCCTACCACAGCGCCCCCTTTGACGTGCTGGGCATCCATCCCGTCCAGGTGGGTCGAAAACCGGCGGTGGCGGTCCGCGCCTTTTTACCGCATGCTCGGGACGTTCTCGTCCAGCCGTACGGTGCCGAAGAGCCGGCCGCTATGACCCGCGTCCATCCGGACGGCTTTTTCGAGTGCGTTTTTGCCGGCTGCAGCGAGCTGTTCCGCTACACGTTTCAGATCACTACCGGCGAGGGGCACACCTACCAGGCGGAGGACCCCTACCGCTTTCCGCCGGTGATTTCGGACCTGGACGAATACCTGTTCCAGGAGGGGACTCACTACCGGACCTACTACCGGCTGGGCGCCCATCTGTGTCAGGTGGAGGGGGTTGATGGGGTCAACTTTGCGGTCTGGGCGCCCAATGCCCAGCGGGTCAGCGTGGTGGGGCTATTCAACGGGTGGGACGGTCGGCGCCATCCGATGCGGCCGCGGGGTTCTACCGGTATCTGGGAGCTTTTTGTGCCCGGCCTGGGCGAATGGGAGATCTACAAGTACGAGATCCGCTCCCGGGCGAACAACTATGTGGTGGAAAAGACCGATCCGTTGGGGTTTGCGGCCGAACTGCGGCCCAAGACCGCGTCGCTGGTGTTCGACGCGCAACGCTACGCCTGGCAGGACCGGGACTGGATGGCGCGGCGGGCGGCCGCCAACGCGCAGGATGCGCCCATCGCCATCTACGAGGTGCACCTGGGTTCCTGGAAGCGCACGCCGGACGGCCGCTGGCTGACCTACCGCGACCTGGCCGACCAGCTGGTGCCCTACGTGCAGGAGATGGGGTACACCCACATCGAGATGCTACCCATTACTGAGCACCCGTACGACGGCTCCTGGGGGTACCAGACCATCGGTTATTTTTGCCCGACCAGCCGCTTTGGCACGCCAGACGACCTCAAGCACCTGATCGACCGCTGCCACCAGGCGAACATCGGCGTCATCCTGGACTGGGTGCCGGCTCACTTTCCCAAGGACGAAGCGGGATTGGGCTTTTTCGACGGCACCCACCTGTACGAACACGCCGACCCGCGCCAAGGCGAACATCAGGACTGGGGCACGCTCATCTTTAACTATGACCGGCCGGAGGTGCAAGAGTTCCTGCTCTCCAGCGCGCTCTTTTGGCTGGACCACTATCACGTCGACGGGCTGCGGGTGGATGCGGTCGCGTCCATGCTCTATTTGGACTACTCGCGCCAGCCGGGCGAGTGGTTGGCGAACGCGTACGGCGGCCGGGAAAACCTCGGCGCCATCGCCTTTCTCAAGCGGTTCAACGAAGTGGTCCACCAAGAGTACCCCGGCGTGCTCACCTTTGCCGAAGAGTCCACCGCCTGGCCGGCGGTCTCCCGGCCGGTCTACCTGGGCGGCCTGGGGTTCGATTTCAAATGGAACATGGGCTGGATGCACGACATGTTGCTCTATATGAGCAAGGACCCGGTCTTTCGCCGGTACCACCATGACAACCTGACCTTTTCGCTGCTCTATGCCTTTAACGAGAACTTCGTCCTGCCCCTCTCGCACGACGAGGTCGTCCACCTCAAGAACTCGATGATCGGCAAGATGCCCGGCGACGACTGGCAGAAATTTGCCAACCTACGGGCGTTCTATGCCTACATGGCAGCGCACCCGGGCAAAAAGCTGACCTTTATGGGAGGCGAGTTTGGCCAGTGGCGCGAATGGGACTTTGACGGCAGCCTGGACTGGCACCTGCTGGACGACGGCCTGCCGGCGCACCGCCAACTGCAGTCCTTTGTCCGAGACCTCAACCAGCTCTACCGGGACCAGCCGGCGCTTCACCGGGTGGATTCCTCCTGGGAGGGCTTTGAATGGATCGACTTTCGGGACGTGGACCAGAGCATCGTCTCGTTCATCCGCAAGGCCGGCGACCAAGTGCTGCCGGTGATTGTGGTGGCCAACATGACGCCCGTGCCGCGGTCGGGCTATCGGATCGGTGTGCCGCGGCCGGGTCGCTACGCTGAGCTGCTCAACAGCGACGCGCTACAGTACGGTGGCAGCGGCGTGGGCAATGCCGAGGGCGTGGCCGGCGAGGAAATCCCCTGGCAGGGGAAACCCTATTCGGCCGCGGTCACGTTGCCCCCATTGGGTGTGCTTTACCTGCAACCCCAGTAGCCTGCCGATTGGCCAGCCAAGTCGAAAGGTAGATAGCAGCCGACAAACCGTTTTTTGGAGGTGATGGATGCAGATCACTCAGGTCCGAGTGATTCCGGTGGAGCTGAACCTACGTGTCCCCTTTCGAACCGCCCATCACGCGGGGATGGATCGGGTGAGCCTGTTTTTCGTCCGCGTTGACACCCGCGAGGGGCAGACGGCCTGGGGATGCGCCGCCTTTGACCCCGCCATCACCGGAGAGACGCCGGAGCAGGTGAGCCAGGCGTGCCGTGCCTGCGCCGAACGGGCGCGGGACCTGAACCCACTCAACACCGAGCACGCCCTGTACGAGATCGCGTCGCTGGCCGTGGGAACGCCGTCAGTCCAGTGCGCTTTTGACATGGCCTTCTACGACCTGTTGGGACTGGCGGCCCAACTCCCGTTGCACCGGCTGCTGGGCGGCTATCGGGACCGGATCATGACCTCGGTCACGGTGAACATCGGCTCGGTCGGAGATACCGTCAAGATGGCCCGCGAGAGGGCCCGGCAGGGCTTTCGCATTCTCAAGATCAAGGGCGGGCTGGACGCGCAGGCCGATGTCCAACGGGTTAACGCCGTGGCAACTGCGCTCCCCAACTTTACCTTGCGGCTAGACGGGGAACAGCGGTACACGTTACAGGAGGCGCTGGACGTCTGCCGCGCGTTGGCGGGCAAAATTGAGATCCTGGAGCGTCCGCTACCGCCGGAGGACGTGCCCAGCCTGCGTGAGTTGACCCGATTCAGCCCGGTGCCCATCGTGGTGGCAGTCGAACCGGCCGCGGCTCTGCGCATTGCGGCTGACCGGGCTGCCCACGGACTCTCTGTCCGGTTGGCCACCTGCGGCGGGCTGCAATGCGGCCGGCAGATCGACGCCATCGCTCGCAGCGCCCGCCTGGCCACCATGGTGGGCTGCATCAATGAACCGGCGCTGCTCACGGCGGCCGGGCTCGGTTTCGCTCTCAGCAGTCCTAACGTGCGGTATGTCGACCTGGACGGGTACATCGACCTGGCGGACGATCCGACGCGGCCGCGTTTCATCCTGGCCGACGGCTGGCTGATCGCTTCCGAGGTGCCGGGACTGGGCTGCACCGTTGACCTCTGACCGCTGGCCCACGCTACCGTGCGGCTTGTGCACGCTGCCCGGCCGGGTTACAATTCCCGCCGCGGCCGGATCAAGCGGTACGTGGGCGAGCGGCCGGCGAGACCGGCGGCGGCGGCAGGCTGCGTGATTCGTGAACCGTCCCGCTGGGAGCACCACCGGGAGCGCGGCCCGGTGTGCCCCCGGGAGCACCGCCATCGAGCACCGCCGGGAGCGCCGCCATCTTTGGCGGCACGTGCCGGATGAGCTGATTATCGGTGTTGACCTGACGTGTCTGTCAGAAGGGCGGAGCCCGGCGGGGTCCTGCTTGGCGGCTGTGATTCCGGCGGCCGAGGTTGGGCGCTCACCCGAGCGGGTGGGTGCCTGTTCACGGATAGGGAAGCCTAATGATCTCTCTGCAGAGTTGCCTGACGCGCCTTCAGCGCAGCCGGGTCGTTGTGACCGGCGGCGCGGGTTTTGTCGGGAGCCACCTGGTGGATTACCTGCTGGCGGCCGGCGCGGGCCAGGTGACCGTGCTGGACGACCTTTCTCGGCCGAGGTTGGGCTGGTGGACGCAGCGCGCGGACCAACCCCGCCTGCGCCTACTGCAGGGAAGCATACTGGACCCCGAGTTGCTGCAGCAGGCCGTGGACGGAGCGCAGGTGGTCTTGCACCTGGCGGCCGTATCCCGGGTGCTGGACGCCGATGCCGACCCCGAACGAACCGTGCTGATCAATGTCCTGGGGGCAGTGCAGGTGGCGCAGGCGGCGCGGTCGGCCGGCGCCACCCGAATGGTGTTTACCTCGTCGCGAGAGGTATATGGCGACCCGGAGCGTTTGCCGGTGGCGGAGGACGCGCCGCTGCGGCCCAAGAACGTCTATGGGGCGTCCAAGGCGGCCGCCGAGCATCTGCTGGGCGCGCTGCAGGACAGCGATTTTGCATTGGTCGTTTTGCGACTGGCCAACGTGTACGGCCCGGGCGACAGCGGGCGGGTCATCCCGGCGTTTTTCGACCGTCTGGAGGGCGGCCGGCCGCTGGTGCTGTATGGCGGGAACCAGCTGCTGGACCTGGTCTGGATCGGGCCGGTGGTAGAAGCGTTGGTGTGCGCTGGCTTCTCGGAGGGGCCGATCCTGGAGCCGGTCAACGTGGGCAGTGGCGTGGCCACACCCATTCGAGCGCTGGCGGAGCGAGTGCTGTCGCTGGGCGCGGCCAGCGCCGGGATTGATGTCCAGCCGGGCCGGGCGGTGGAGGTGGAGCGGTTCCAGGCGGATCTGGACCGGGCTGAGCGGTACCTGGGGTTGCGGCCGCCGGCCGATCCTTTGTCGTGGCTGGCAGAGGTTCGGGGCAAGGCCTAACGGCCCGGTGAGGTGCGATCGGTGCGGCGAATCGACTGGGGGTCGCGCCGGCGCGGTGTTGGCCGGCGTGACTTGCGTTGGGTGGGCCGTGGGGCGTGCGGGTGGTAGGACAGGGCAGTGGGCAGTTGCTGTCAGGATTCGTGTAGCAGGGCAGTCGGGCGCTTGGTTTGGGTAGCGGTCGGCGCTAGCGTGGGTGTTGGCGGTTGCGCGCGGAGGCCTACGTGATGGGATTAGGCGCCGCCCGTGGCCGGTAGACGGGCTATGGAGAGTCAGAGGGAAGTGGTAGAGAGCACCTTAAGAAGAGGCCGGGCCGAGGACCGGTTTGTGACCATGTGCCTGCGCGGGCTGTGGGAGCCGGCCGCTGTGGAGGAGGCGCTGGTGTTTGCCGCCCGGGGGGATCTCGACTGGGACGCACTGCGCCGCGCGGTCGAGGCTGAAAACCTCGCTCCGCTGTTGTTTCCATTGTTGCGCGGCCGGTTGGGCGTCCCGCCGGTTGTGCTAAAGGTGCTGGAGCAGTCCTACTATCACGCGGCCGGGTCCGTCGGCCGGATGCTGCACGAGCTGGAGGCGGTCCTGGAGGCGCTGGCGCGGGACGCGGTGCCGGTGCTGCTGCTCAAGGGCGCCGCGCTGGCGGATACCGCATACCGCGGCGTCGGGTCGCGCCGGATGGACGATGTGGACCTGCTGGTGCCGCACCAGGCGGGCCTCCGCGTAGCCGGCCACGACTTCAGCGGTCCGGTCGCGGGAGCCGTCGTCGACGACGATCAGCTCCAGCTCGACGCCAGCTGCCTGAAGGGCCGGCCGGGTGGCCAGCACCCGCTCGACGATGCCGGCGATGCCGTCTGCCTCGTTGTAGGCCGGGATGATGATCGACAGGATTTCGTTCAAATGCATCAGAAATAGACGGGCGTATCGGGCGCTGGCTCGTCGCCGGTAATGGTCCTGACCACGCGGGCCGGGACGCCGGCTGCGACCGTGCGGGGCGGCACGTCCTGGGTGACCACCGCACCGGCCGCCACCACGGCGCCGCGGCCGATCCGCACCCCATCGGTGACCACAACTCCGGCTCCGATCCAGACGTCATCTTCGACGGTGATGCCTCGCGCGGTGATGCCCTGCTCAACAAAAGGGCGGTTGGGGTCGGAAAAGACGTGGTCCACGGCCGCCAATTGTACCAGGGGAGCGGTGTACACCCGGTCGCCGATGGTGACGCCGCCCTGGCCGCGCAGCACGTTAAACTCGCCGATCAGGCTGTCACGGCCGATCTTGATGCCGGCGTGCGGCAGGTGGCGAAAGTTGTAGACGTGCAGTTCGGCGTGGTGCATCACCAGCGTGTTCTGGCCGATCTGGATGCCCCCCGGGCAGGCGTGCAAATAGACCCCCTCGTCCAGGTACACGCCCCGGGCCAGCCGGATCTGGTCGGCAAAGCGAATCCGCACACCGCGCTCGATGGCGACGATGCCCTCCAGTTTCATGATCAGCCGGTAGGCCACGGCGCGCAGGCCGATGCCGACAACCGTGGGTATCCAGCCGAACAGCGCCAGCACCAGCTGCTCCCACACGTACCGCCCCAGGCTGGAGGCCTGCCAGGATAGGTAGCGCCTGAGCCCGGCGTCCCGCGTCACGGCCGGCTGGCGGCTGCCTGTTGCATCCACTCTGCCCGTTCCTTCTCGCCGATGTGCCCGTACCACCAGGCGCGGATCGCCAGTTGACCCTCCCGGTTGCTGACCCCGTGCCACAGGGCCCGTCCCTCCTCCAGCCGGCCGTTGGCGATACAGGCCTCGCCCAGCAGTTGCCGGGTCGTCTGGCTCCACGGCTCGGCCGCGTAGGCCGCCTCCAGATGGACCAGCGCCGCCTGGTAGTCGCCCCGGGAAAGCTCGATCATGCCCAGCCGGCGGTTGGCGGTGGGGTTGCTTGGGTCCAGCGCCAGCGCCCGCTCGAACGCGGCCATCGTCTGCTGGAGGTCTACCTGGCGGCGGACCTCGTCCTGGATTGGCCACTCGGGCCAGCTGTACACGCCCAGCTCGGCCTGGCTCTGGAGGACCGCCCCCATATTGGAGTAAAGCTGCGAGGTCAGGGGACCGCGGAAGATCACGATCATGACCACCAACGCGATGGCGCCGATCGGCCGGGCGGCCGCGGTCCAGCTCGTTTCCGGGGGACCGGCGAATGCCAGGGGCGTCAGCAAGAACAGCATGGCATGGCCGTTGTACAACGGGTCGTCTGCCAGGCCGTTCAGCAGGATGATCAGCCAGCAGAGCACCGCCGCGGCCAACTCGCTGCTCGGCCTCCGGCCGTCGCGGCGTGCCTGGTCGCGGAAGGACAAAGTAAAGAGCGTCGCACTCATGGCCAACACGATCAGCAGCGCCGGAAGCCCCTGCTCCATGGCCACGTCGAGGTAGAGATTGTGCCCATGCGGGCTGTGGCCGACATGGATCAGCTTGACGTAGCTAGAATAGGCCATCATAAAGCCATCGAGCCCGAGCCCCGTAAAGGGATAGTCGCGCACCAGGATCACGCCGTCGCGCACCAACTCGGCGCGATTGCCGGTACCGCTGGGACCGGGCAGTGCCTCGAGCAGGGTGGTGAGGGCTTGGGGCCAGACCAGGACCACCCGCGCGGCCGCCGCCATGCCCAGCGCCAGGCAGCCGCCAAATATCCAGCCTCGCGCGGTGTGGCTCCCTCCGCTAAGCCGACCGGCCGCCAGCCACATCCCGGCCAGCAGCAGGGCGCCGGCGACGGCGATCCAGGCCGAGCGCGACACGGTCAGGAACAATCCCAGAATGACCAGGAGCAGCGACGCGAGGCCGAGGGCGAGGGCGAACCACACTCCCACGGACCTGGACCGCGGCACCGCCCGTATCCTCCTCCAGCTCTGCACCACGGCCAGACCGGAAAAGGGCAGCAGCATCGCCATGGTAGCCCCGGCCACGTTGGGGTTGGGGTGAGGGCCCGGCAGCGGCGGCAAAGAGGGTTGCAGAGCCCGTCCCAGACGGGCCACCAGGTCGACCTTGGCCGGGTACAGCTCCCAGTCGTTGGTGAGCACAAAGTGCGACGCCACCGCGGCGCCCAACAGCGCCAGAAACCAGACCCGGAGATTGCCGGCCGGCTCGGCATTCACCAGCGCATAGAAGAGAAGCACCCCGCCGACCATAAGCCAAAAGCGGGCAAAGGCAGCGTCGCGGTCAAAGGCTGCCCAGACCGCAACCGCCGCCGTCAGGAGGAAAAGCACCATGGCCAGGTCGAACGCCGTGCGGCGGGTCAGGCGCCGGGTCACCGCCAGGCGGATGACCCACGGGGCCAGCGCCACCAGCAGCGGCCACCACTGAGGCGTCGCGTACCAGAGCCCACAAGCCAGGGTGGCGCAAGCCAGATCGAGGTAGTGCAGCCAGGCGGGCACGGCTTTTTCAGACGCCATGTTCATTTCGGTCCGGTGCCCACCTTCCAGGTCATGGGTAGTGCCGGCATTCGGAGGCTCTGGGCTGCCGATGGGCTGTCGACCGATCCGGGCGGACGGGTTGCTGGGCCATCGTTTCGCAGAACGGTGCTCGACCAGGGCGTTTCATCGGTGTGCTTGCCGGGTTTCAGGCGAGCTCCGCCCTTCTGACACGATGCGGTGTCAGAAGGATCGGCGCCTATTGGGAGGGGCGCTCTCTAGTGGCCCACGGTCACGACCGACCGCGCGTGGGCTGCTCCTGAGGGCAACCATTTCCGGCGAATCTTGGCTCCACGGCGGGCGTTCAGGGACACAGATCTGGGTCTCAGTCTCGTCGTGTCCCTGCGTAGCTCATGTCGCTTCGAGTCCGGGAGTTTTGCCCGCTGACCGGGGACATTATAGCCGATATGCAATCGATGTCAAACAAAACGGCCTGAACGCGGCGATCGCTGGCGGGAAGCCGCCGTTCCCGGCCCGGCCGTTCCCTGGCCCATGGCCGTGTCGGTGATTCGTCGAACCGGCGCCGGACGGCCAGTGACCGACGGGCGGTCGGCGCTTTCTGTTGCCGGCCGGTTCGTGTTATAATCCTGGTTCTATGCTGGCAGAAAAGGGGTCTCTGGTATGCGCGCAACCGATGTCATAGCGACCAAGCGAGATGGTGGTGAGTTGACCACCGCCCAGATCGACTGGTTCATCAACGAATACACAGCTGACCGGTTGCCGGACTACCAGGCGGCCGCGCTGCTGATGGCGATCTACCTGCGCGGGATGAGCCGGCGGGAGACGGTCGACCTGACGCTGGCCATGGCCCACTCGGGCGACGTCCTGGACGTGCACGGCGACGTCGATTTTGCCATCGACAAGCACTCGTCCGGCGGTGTGGGCGACAAGACGACGCTCATCGTGCTGCCCATCGTCGTGGCTTGTGGGGTGCCGGTGGGCAAGATGTCCGGCCGGGGGCTGGGCTTTAGCGGCGGCACGCTGGACAAGATGGAATCGATTCCCGGCTGGCGCGCCGAGCTGACGACCGAAGAGTTCCTGCGCCAACTGCGACGCCATGGGATCGTGCTGTGCGGCCAGTCGGCTAACCTGGCGCCGGCCGACCGCAAGCTGTACGGGCTGCGGGACGTCACCGCGACGGTGAGCGCGCTGCCGCTGATTGCCGCCAGCATCATGAGCAAGAAACTGGCCGGGGGCGCGGACGGGGTGGTGCTGGACGTCAAGGTCGGCCGGGGTGCGTTTATGCCCACGGTGGAGCGCGCGGTGGAGCTCGCCCGGTTGATGGTGCAGCTGGGCGAGGACGCGGGCAAGCGGATGGTCGCGTTGATCTCGGACATGAATCAGCCCCTCGGCCGCATGGTGGGCAACGCGCTGGAGGTCAAGGAGGCCATCGAGGTCCTTCGCGCCGACGGGGCGCCCGACCTGCGGGCGCACTGCCTGGCCATGGCGGCCCACATGCTGGTGCTGGCCGGCGCCGCCCCGGACCTGGTGAACGCGCGCGACATGTGTCAGGCGCGTCTGGCCGACGGGTCGGCCTGGGACAAGTTCTGCCTACTCGTGAGGGTCCAGGGTGGCGATGTGCGGTCGGTGGAAAAGCCGACGCTTTTGCCAACCGCCCGCCTGGTGCAGCCGGTCCCTTCGCCTCACGCCGGTTTTATTGCGGCCGTTCACGCTGATAAGGTGGGCATGGCGTCGATGGCGCTGGGCGCCGGCCGGGAGCGCAAGCAGGACCAGGTCGACCACGCCGTGGGGGTGGAGGTGCTGGTCAAGGTAGGCGACGCCGTCAAGGTCGGGGCGCCGCTCTTTGCCGTCCACGCCAACGACCCGGAGCGGTTGGTGCCCGCGCACGAGCAGTTGCTGAGCGCGGTCCGGTGGTCCGACGCGCCGGTCAAACCGCTGCCGCTGCACTATGACGTGATCACCTGAGTGCAACCGGGTGATTTTCACGGTTCGGTCGCGCTCAGCGCAGTGAGCACGCCGGCGCGGGTCGGCTTGCCGCCGGCCGCAATGGATTCCCCTATCGCCTCCACCAGCCGATTGGCCACCTGGTACGCCGCTAGCGCGTACGGCCCCGGTAATTCGCCCAGCGGCGCCACGTCCCGGTACCGGTCGGCGAATCCTTCCGGCGGCGGGGCTGCCGCTGTGGCAGCTGCAGCGTCGGCCGAGGTAGGAACCAGGGCCAGACCTGCCTCGGCGTAGGTCGGGGAGGCCGCCGTGGTGGTCTCCTCCAGCCAGTGACCCAACACCCCGACCACCTGCGGGTCGATGACCAAACTCTGCGCCGCCCGAACCGCCCGCTCGATATCTCCGCCGTCGTCAATCGCCACCAGCTCCACCCGGTAGCCACCCACGCCGCCCCGGCCGTTCCATTCGCGGACCGCCAGGCGGGCGGCATAGATCACGTCGTAGCCCACCGGCCGGTGCCGGCCCTCAAAGGGCGCCACCAGCCCGATCCGGATCACCGGCGCGGTGCTGCCCGGGAACGCCTGGCAGCCGGCCGCGGCCAGAGTCAAGCAGACCAGCAGCGCGAGCCGAGCAGTCCGGGCCGCCAGCCGGCCGAATTCCCATCGCTCTCTCATGGGATCACCGGCACCGGGCAACGTTGGCCTGGTGTTCCTCAAAGGTCACGGCGAAGACGTGGGTGCCGGGCTGGTCGGCCGTGCAGTCCACCACAAAGTAATAGTAGGGCGTCGCCTCGGGGTGGGCCACTGCCTCCATCGAGGCCAAACCCGGGCTGGCAATGGGCGCCGGCGGCAGCCCCGGATAGAGGTAGGTGTTGTAGGGAGAGTCCATCTGCAGGTCGACCAGCAGCAGCGGCCGCTTCCACCACTCGGCCGTTTCGGCCTGCCAACCCAGCGCGTACTGGACCGTCGGGTCGGCGTCCAGCTTGATCCCCTGCCGCAGCCGGTTGAGAAAGACGCTAGCGATGACCGGCCGCTCTTCCGGCCGTTGGGCCTCGCGCTCCACAATGGAGGCCAGCGTGACGGCCTGGTGTAGCGTCAGTCCCTGTCCCAGAAATCCCTGTCGCAGGTCGGCCGAGACCCGCTGGCCAAAGGTGTAGAGCATCGTGCGGACGAGGTCGGCGGCGGTGGCATCGGCCGGCAGCCGGTAGGTGTCTGGAAAAAGATAGCCCTCCAGCGAGGCGTTGGGCGGGATCTCGGCCAGGAAGAACAGCGGATCCTCATCGGAAGAGCCGGTCTCGACTGGCAGCGCCAGCTCGTCGGCCGACGGCATCCGGCGGGCGAGGGCCAGGAACTCGTCTGGTTTCAACCCGGTCTCGGGATGCGCCGCCAGGTAGTCGGCCGTCTGCTCCAACCTCCAACCCTCGGTGATCCGGATTTCGATCTCGTCGGCCAGCGCGAAGCTGAGCGTCTGGGCTACCTCGGGTATGGTCATGCTGGCACGCAGGGTATAGTTGCCCGCCTCCAACCCGGCGTCCAGATCATAGTAGCGCAGGTAGTGCCGAAACAGGGTGGCGTCGCGAATAAGCCCGGCGGCCGCCAGGCGGTCGGCGACGTTCAGGGCGGTCTCTCCCGGGTGGACGGCAAAGGGGATCGGTGCATCGCTCGGGCCGGCCGGTTTCTCCAGGTCGGCTGCGTGCAGCGTAAGGTACCCTCGCAAGTAGGCGCGCTCGGCGGCCGAAAGGGCGTTGCTGGGTTGTACGGTTCGGGCCTCGCCGCCGATGACCAGCGTGATGGGCATGCGCGTGTCGCGCGCCCTCAGGTAGAGCACGCCGGCCGCAACCGCCACGGCCGCCAGGACCATGAGCGTCAACGCCAGGCGTGCGAACCAGGCGAGCCATCCTAAACACCCTCGGCGCTGGCGGGGCGTGGGTCTGCGGCGTGTCACTCGGTCCATTGCTCCAAACCTTTCACCGACGTGAGTATACCCGGACCGGTCAGGTCGGTCAATTCGCCTTTGTGCCGTGTCCAGGACATCCTATACACTACATGAGGTATGGGTACAGCGTCTACGTCCAGCGTGTGCTAGACTTGGCGGACTTGGCCGAGAGAGGAGACCTCGCGCGGTATGCATCCTGGAGCCCGTATCGACTACAAGACGCTCAGAAACATCAACCCTGAGGCAGCTCGACTGGCCGTGTTGGAGTACCTGAACACCAACGGTAGAAACGTCGCCGATACCGCCCGAGTCTTTGGAATCACGCGCCCGGTGGTGTATGACATTCTGAAGAAGCAGGCGGAAGGGGACCTTAAGGATCGGTCGAGAGTTCCTATTCGCCAGCCTAACCGAACGGCGGTTGAGATTGAGCAGAAAGTCATTGAGGCCAAAAGGAAAACACGGTTGGGTCCCCAGCGGTTGTCCATCTTCTTGGCCAAGTATGAGCAAGTCCACGTGGCCGCTGGCACGATCCGTCACATTCTCAGACGCAACCGGCCCGTTCTCGCTGATGCTGCCCCCAAAGCCCGCCGCCGGCGTGACCCGCGTGAGTTTGTGGATTGGTACCATGCTCAGCCTTTCGAGGTGGTTCAGATGGATATCAAGCATATTCGTGACCAAAAGGCGCTCACCAAGGAACAGATCATCCACCTCGACCTGCATGCCATCCCCAATTATCAATGGGGTGCGCTGGATGTCAGTTCCCGGTTCAAACTGGTCGCGTACTGCCGTCAGAAGTCGTGGACCAACGGTTTGTGCTTCTACCTCTGGGTCATCTCCTGGCTCAGGTCCAATGGGGTCACAGCCCAGATCGTCTTCACGGTCGACAACGGTGAAGAGTTCGGTGGCAAATCATGGCTCAAGGTCAAGGAGCTCCGCAAACTCATCGCTGGCTTCGGATGTCGGCTGATCCAGAACCACAAAGGCCATCCTGAAGAGAATGCCCACATCGAACGATCTGATCGCACCGACGATGACGAGTTCTACCGCCTACGTGCCATGGCGCTCAACAGTGAGAAAGACCTGCTGGAGGAAGCCATGGGCTACATCTACTACAACAACGTCCGAGAGCATTCATCCCTCGATTTCCAGACCCCTTTCGCCTATCTCAAGCACGCACAGCCGCATCTAGATGACTCGATCCGATACGCCCAACCCTTCATTTTGGACAACGTCTCGGTTGCCCTCGGGCCCTGGAGTGGATACAATGTCCTGGCACAGCACCCCTTCCCGGCTGGTCGCAGGGCGGCTCCAGCGCCACATCCAGATCGTCGGCCGGTTTCTCCTTCTGGTCCGCTAGCTGCCCGGTTTGGCGGTGGTGGTAGCCGGCGAATTGGCACGCCCGGCAGTGGGCCGGATCAGCGGCCTGCTGCATTACCTCGCGATCCATCGCTGATAGTCCCTCGCCAGTGCCAGCAGCTGCTCTCGTGTGGCCTCGTGGGCACCGGCCGAATGCCGGAACACCACGGGGTTTCGTGGCTCATTGGCCGGCCAATAGGTGAGGCAGATGGCATCGGCCCTAACGGGCACGCCGTGGTTCAGTGCGTCGCTGCCTTCGACCAGCACAAACGGGTACAAGCGGGTCTGTATGGGCTGAGCCCCATGGTGGCGGGGACGCGGTTGTTCGGTTTTCCGGTCCAGAATGAGCGCCCGGCCGTTCTGACCGAGCACCGCCAGATCGATGCGGACGGGCAGTTGCTGCCCGCCGATCGGGACGCTGCGTCCGATTTCAGGCAGGCAGCGGCCGGGTGGCAGGACGACCCAATGACGTTGCCAGGCGTCCCACCAATCCTGCACGCCTTCAGGTATTTCGCTGGCCTTGTCAACCCTAGAAAACAGCGCTGCATCAAAGCGCGGAACCGCCGGCCGCGTTCGCCCGCCTCCTCCGGGTCCCGCGGCACCGGCAGCGCCGGCCATGGTACCGGCCGTAGGTCGCGCGGCGGAACCGGCGAGGGCAGTCAGAGAGGTTCTGCAACCTCTGCGCGGTCGACGTTCGGCTCATCGTGACGGCCGCCATCCTGCACCTTGCTCGATCGGCCGGGCTGGTAGGTTTCCAAGGATCGATGCAGCACCGGCAGGGCTGCGCTGGGCCCGGCCGCCACGTCGCGGTCATGACGAGGCCTGCCTGGCTGCGGCTGATGAAAAGGTTCCTTCTGGTCCGGGTGATGCGCACGTAGAGGAGCCGCAGCCGCTCACAAATGACCTCGACGTGCGCGGTCTCGGCGGCATCCAGGTCGGGCATCAGCTGGGCATGGCTGATCAGCAACCCCCGGAGCTGCGCCAATACTTCGGCGCTAGGGGCCACCTCCAGGAAACCGGGAACGCCGACAAAATGGGCCTCCAGATTGTCCGGCACTCAGAATCCGTCGATGCCCACCATATGGACCGTGTCCCACTCCATGCCCTTGGACCGGTGTTGTGTGGTGACGGTGATTCGCCCTGGCTGCGGTTTGATACCCAGGCCGCCGGCGGTCGGACCGAGGAACGAACTGGCGTCCCGGCCGGGTTTGCTCAGGTCGGCGACCAACTCGGGCAGCTGCCATGTGCGATGCGCATCCATCAGGTCGCGCACGTAGCCGGCGATGTGCTAGGCGATGGCCAGGTGCTCCGGCTGGTGCAGGAACCGGTCGGCGATGGCCGGCACCAGATCGTCCGGCGGCAACCGCAGCAGGCCAAACAGGTCGCGGGCCTCGTGGGCCTGCGCCAGGATCAAGCGCTGTTCGTTCAGCTGGCGACGCGATGTTGGGAGCCCGGGCGTCCAGCGGTGATTGTCCGCCCGTTGGGAGAAAGAGCGTCTCCGGCCGGTGTGCGCTGGCCAGCACGGCGTGCAGTTGGCGGAGCGCCTCGCCGCCTAAGCCAGCTGCACTCAGAACTTCTAGACGCAGCAGGGTGTCCAGGCTCCTTACCAACCAACGCGCATCCGGTGGGTGGGCCAGCAGACCCAGTAACGCCACCAGATTGTCGGTGACGCGCCGGACGCGGATGCTGCGCCGCAGATGCTCGTCGTAGCGTACCCCGATCTCCTCCAGCCGGCCAAGCAGCTGGTACCCACCTCGTTGGTGGGGAACGGGATGGCCGACGTCTGGTCTGGCCGGCCGGAGGCCCAGCCGGTGGGCCAACCGCGCCGCTCTGCGCAGCTTTTCGTGCTCGCGGCGGGCAAGAGGTGAATGTGCACCCTGCACTCTTGATCCGGCCGGTTTGGCTGCGGGTCATCCGGTGGGGTGGGAGCGATGTGCTGGGGCGAGAACACCTGCTGTTCAAACTCGGCCAGCGGGTGATGCCGGCTGGACAAATAGACCAGCCGGTTGGGCATCCCGATGATGCGCCGCCCTGACCGTCCGGATTCCGCCAACGCATGGAGCTGCGCGGCCGTCCGGGCCAGGAAGGCTCGGAAATCGCGCGGACGAGCCGCCGTAAAGGTGCTGGCTATCGCCTGGTTGGGGTCGCCCACTCGGACCCAGTTCCCGGCCGGGCCCGCCAACGTTTCCAGCAGGTAAGATCGGAGCGGAACGCTGTCCTGTGCCTCATCCTCCAGTACAAACGGCCGGCGCCGACGCAGCATTTGCACCGGCTCCGGGCTCTGGTCCAGCAGATCGGCCGCCCGCCACACCAGGTCGTCGAAATCCAGCACGCCCCCTGCGATGAGGGCCGCCTGGCAACGGCCATAGATTCCCAAAAGTATGTCCAGAAGTGAGCGGCGCCACGGTTCGGCCGCCTGCGGCGCAAGGCCGTCCTGGCCCGGCTGGCGCTCGCCCTGCCGGGGGCACTGGCGGCGGAGTTGTGATCACGGCCTACCTCATGAAAGTGCACGCCAAGGCGATGGCGGAGGCGTTCCTGGCCGTCGTCAGGAGCCAACCGGTGATTCTTGGCTACCCGGATGTGGTCACCGGCGGCTTTTTCCGTGGTTCTGCGCCATGGGGCCTGAAGTGGGACCGGGTCGCCCGAACTGGCGGGAACGAAGGAGCGCCAGGCGTCCGGATTCTCGCGGATGCAGCCATCTACTGCCTGTGAGATGAACCGGGAGGCCTGGCGCTCTTCCAGGACCGGACACCCCTCGGCTATTCCGGCAGCGGCCGGTGGAGTCGGCAGTATTTCGCGCGGAAGGCTGTGCAGCGTGCGCTCGTCACAGGACCGTATGGCGCGATGGGATTCGTGTAGCAACTCGGCGACACCAACCCCGACGGTATCGACCGAGCCGTTCAGGTACGTCACCAAGAGAACCTGCCGACCCGCGGGCGTGTCGATTCGCCCATCGGCGATCAGGCGGGCAGCCAGGTGGGCTGGGACCAGCGTTTTTCCGCTGCCGGGCACGGCACTGACGGTAGGCCGGTCGGTTGGGTAGTCCGGCACCCGCTGCTGGGTCGGGCGGAGTGTGGCCGCCAATGCCGCCATGCGCCGCCGCCTCCTTACGAGTTAATTGAACAGGCTCAGTGTGTGGGTAGGTCGGTGGACGGCGTCAACGTTCCAGGATCAGTGTCACGGGGCCGTCGTTGTGAATCTCTACCAGCATGTGGGCGCCAAACACGCCGGTCGCGACGTGAATGCCTTCAGCGCGCAGCAACTGGGCAAAGCGCTCGACCAGGGGCTCAGCGACCTCCGGCCGGGCCGCGTCCACAAAGCCCGGCCGCCGGCCACGACTGGCATCCGCATACAGGGTGAACTGGCTGATGACCAGCGCCTCGCCGGCCATGTCGAGCAACGAGAGGTTGAGCTTGCCTTCGGAGTCATCCAGGACGCGGAGACCGGCTACCTTGTTGGCCAGCCACCTGGCCTGATCCTCTCCGTCGTTGTGGGTCGCGCCTACCAGAATGACAAAACCTCGGCCGATCTGGCCGACTGTAATGCCGTCAACGGCCACGCTTGCGCGGCTGACTCGTTGCACCACCAGCCTCATGCGGTCTCTCTGCCCACGGGTCGCCGAACCTTGTGCCTGGTCTACTGGCCGGCCAAATCGGTCGGCCGAGCGAGTTTGATGTTGATGCCCCCGCCCGGCACCAGCAGATCGATGGCGTCAATGCCCACATCCAAGAGGACGTCGGCGCTGAGCATCTTGCCGACGGGTTCGTGTATGTGAACGTTCTCCAGCTTTGTCTTGCCGGTTAACCCGTCGAATTCGGCAATCGTCGACCGCTCTTTGGGTGTCCAATGGAAGGCAAATGCATATACTGGCCTGAAATAGAGATCGACGCGTTCAATGGTGATCAGGTCTTGGTGGATCGTGTCGGCATCCAGCGGTTTGATGAGGTTGACCAGGGCGTCTCGGGTTACGGTTGACGCGCGAATCTGGGGTGGCACCACGGTGCTGTCCGCCGGCCGCCAATCGGCAACGGACTCGATCGGCTGGGCGTCGAACTCCATGAAGTGCCAATACTCGGCCGGCTCACCGGTGACTGCATCCACCAAACGGCTGGCGGTGTCCTCGACGCGGCACTTTTCCAGGCCAACCAAGGTGAGTCCGCGAGGTTCGCCGCCGGGCAGATACTCGTGATCATCAATTACCACCGAGCGCACCTCGGGTTGAGACATGGGCAGTCGGTAGTGCTGTCTGCGGTCAAAGACAAAACGCGAGGAGCAGACGACGTGCCAGAAAGGTTCCCAGCGCTTTTCCTGATCCGTAATCCTGATCTCGTCGGGTTTGGGTCGGGTAAACAGCTTGCCCAAGCCGGTGGCAAAGACCGAGGTCTTTTTGTCCCATGCGCGCTCTCGGGCTTCGTCCCAACTCAGGGTTTCCGTCAAACAAAGGATTCGTTGTGGGGCAAAGGCGATTTCCATGTCAACCCAATTCCTTCTGGATCAAGCCCAGCACCTCGCCCGGTTCCGCGTGCCTGCCGGTGGACAACTTGGAGTAGATGAGCTTGTCCTGGACCGTTACCTCGAATTTGCCGCCGTCGCTGGGCACCAGACTGATTGATTTGATCCGGTACTCGATTGTCTTGAGCAGGTCAGCTGCCAAACTGACAGCCTGCGATGTGTATTGTCAAACGGCGCAGTATTCAATGGTGATTTGTATCATGCGAATCTCCTTGTATAAATATGTTTGTTGACCAGCGTCAAGCTGGCGTACAATACCTCGTAGAAGCTGAGGTCGACGTTACTCTCCTTGAGGCTCGGCCTCGTCCGAAAGACTGTCGCCTCGGCTCTACGAGGGGTCTCGAATAAGCAGGTTGCAGCTTGGCTGCGCATCACTCACAAGGCTGAGAGTCTCGTAGATGTCCGGGGCCACCTCACTTCACCTAATAGACTGGAGGCGGTCCACATGATGTATTGCGGAATTGATGTTGCCAAATACAAACACGCTGCTCTGATTCTGGATGAGAAAGGCAAGGTGCTGAAATCCGCTCTCTCGTTCTCCAACGACCG
>DCVT01000054.1:34919-61900 GCA_002328075.1 Anaerolineales bacterium UBA2181
GAAACCCTCTTCTCGAGCGTCTTCTTGAAATCATCTCGCCAGCTGCTCAAAGAGGCAGTCACCGCGGACGAGTTCGCCGACTTTGACCTGGCCGAATTGAGCCAGCTCCTCCGCTCCACCAGCCGCGGGCGTTTTGGGGCCGACAAGGCTGAAACCATTCAACGCACTGCCCGCCGATCCGTCGGGGTCGGCTTTCTCGCCGACGCCGTCCGGATCAAGATGCGCTGCCTGCTCGAACAGATCGAGCTGTTGGAGCAGCAACGGACCCAGGTCGATGAGGAGTTGGAGGCCTTGATGGCCCAGATCCCACAACACATCACTTCTATCCCTGGCATCGGTCTGGCTACCGGGGCAGCTATCTTGGCCGAGATTGGCGATGTGAACCGCTTTGAGAGCGCTGAGAAGCTGGTCGCCTATGCCGGCATTGACCCGACCGTCTATCAAACAGGTCAGTTTCAGGCCTCCCAAGCCCGCATGAGCAAGCGAGGCTCACCTTATCTGCGTCACGCTCTCTGGCAAGCTGCCAGCATGGCTGTGAGATACGATCCCGATCTGCAGAGCTTCTACCAGGCCAAACGGGCCGAGGGCAAGCATCACGGTACCGCGATCGGCGCCGTTTGCCGGAAGCTCCTTGCACGCATCTACATCATCCTGAAGGAGCAACGTCCCTACGTTATTCGAAATTGTTAATGTTCGGCTTCTTGACTTCTAATAGCAGGTCTTTCCTCGGGAATCTCGCGCAGTATAGCACACGGAATGACGCTGCGCAACGGGCTGGCGCGCGTTGCGGCTGCAGTTGCACAGTGGTAAGATACTATCCAGATGAACCGGAAGGCCGATTCCGCCAGAGACCAGCATCAGGGTATGGGTTGAGCCCCTACACGTTGTTCTTGAATATCAGTCTGCTGCTGAGTCTGGCCGTCATGGTGCGGCGGGCCGGACGGCGGGTGGCGCGTCCCGATCGGTACATTGACGGTGCGTGGGTGGCCCTGGTGGGCGGAGTGGTTGGCGCCAGGGTCGGCTATGTGTCGGCCCATTGGGCTTATTTCGCGACCAGGACCGATCAGGCCTATCGTTTCTGGTTGGGAGGCCTCTCCTGGCACGGTGCACTCGCAGGAGTGGTCTTGGTGTTGGCGCTCTATTGCCGTATCCGCAAGCTTTCGCTGCGGCGATTGGCCGACGAGTTGGCGCTGGTGGCACCGGCGATTGGCGCTGCCGCTGCTTTGGGGTGTATTCGGGTGGGATGCGCCTATGGTCGCGAAGTGCTGGACCCTTGCTGGTTGGCTACCGAGTTGCCCGACCTCTTTGGCGTGGTATCATATCGCTACAACGTCTCGCTTTTGACGGCCGTCTGGAACCTGCTGTTGCTGGTCGGGTTGTGGGCAGGGACGCGACATGCGGTTCCTGGCGTCCGAACGGGGCTCCTGTTTGTTGGGTGGGGCGCCGGGCTGGGGTTGATCGATCTGCTGCGAGGCGATGCCGTTCCCTACTGGGGTTCGGTTCGGGTGGATGTGATCTTGAACTGGTTGTTGGCAGGAATAGGAGTAGCGATGGCGTGGTTAGCGAGGTCAGGTTGCCGAATGCGGCGGTTGTCGCCGGGAGCAAGATCATGAAGCGCGCAGTGAGCATCAGCCTCGGAAGCCGGGAGCGCGACAAAAAGGCCACGCTTGACGTGTTGGGCCAATCTATCCTGGTGGAGCGTATTGGCACGGACGGTGACGTCGAGCAGGCTGCCCGGCTCTACCGCGAGTTGGACGGCCAAGTCGACGCGCTGGGGGTTGGCGGTTTGACGCTGGCCGTAGGGACCGACCGTCGGCATTATCCGCTGCGGGCCGCCCAGAAACTGGTCATGGGAGTCCGGCACACGCCGGTGGTGGATGGGACCGGACTGAAAGACACGCTGGAGTATCGGGCCATGCGATGGGTAGAGCAAGAGATCGGTTCCGAAATCTCGCCCAAGCGGGCGATGAACACGAGTGCGCTGGACCGGTACGGCATGTGCAAAGGGCTAGTAGAGGCCGGCTATGACACCGTCTTCTGCGATCTCATGTTTGCTCTGGGAATTCCGGTCCCGCTGAAATCGCTGCGGCAGGTGGAATGGCTGGCCCGGGTGTTGGCGCCGGTGGTGATGCGGTTGCCCATCAGTATGATCTATCCAACCGGTGAGAAGCAGCACGAATCTGTGCCCAAATTCGCTCGGTGGTACCGTTGGGCCAGCATTGTCTCGGGTGACTGCCTCTACGTCAAACGGCATATGCCTTCTGATCTCGGCGGTAAAACGGTTCTGACCAATACGACGACCGAAGCCGACGTGGCCGATTTTGGCCGGGCTGGCGTGCGCTACCTGGTTACGACCACGCCTCGGTTGGATGGTCGTTCCTTTGGGACCAACATGATGGAGGCTGCGCTGGTGGCGGCGTCCGGGAAGGGACGACCTCTGTCGGGTGCAGAGCTGGAGGCCATGATTGCAGAACTGGGCTGGCGGCCGGAGATTCTGAAGCTGAATGGATAGGCAGCGTTGCGAACGGCTTTAGGAAGGAGGTGAAGGCAATGGACTGCGTCGTGACGGCGGGCGGAATACCTCAGGAGGGGGATATTCTGTACGAATGCACGCAAGGGATGCCCAAGGCATTGGTGGACATCGCGGGCCGGCCGATGGTGCAGCGGGTGGTGGATGCGCTCACGGCGGCCCGCTGCGTGGACCGGATTGTGGTGGGCGGTCTGCCGGAGGACACCGGCATCCAGTCGACCAAGCTGGCGGCCTGCGTACCGGATCAGGGTTCTCTGTTGGCCAACGCGCTGGGAGCTGCCGATCACCTGCTTTCTCTCGATCCGACGCCGCGGCAATTCCTTCTCTGCAGTGGCGACATACCTCTGATCTCTGGTGGGATGGTGGACGAATTCGCCAGCCAGTGCGCTGATCCCTCGATAGAGTTTTATTACGGCGTGGTGCGACGCGAGCTCATGGAAGCCGCTTTTCCCGAGTCTCGGCGCAGTTACGTTCACCTGACGGATGGTGACATGGCGGGCGGGGACATTTTTGTCCTCCATTCGCACGTCACCGAGAACCGGCGGGAATTGTTCGAGGAGCTGATCGGCGATCGCAAGAGCGCGTTGCGGCAGGCGCGGAGAATCGGCCTTGGCGTGTTGGTCAAGTTGCTGCTGCATCGACTGTCGATTGCCGAAGCGGAACAACGGGTGGCGCGGTCAATGGGGCTGAACGGCCGCGTGGTGCTCTTGCGACACGCCGAGCTGGGCATGGACGTAGACAAACCGTTCCAGTTGGAGATCTGTCGCCGGGCCTTGGGCGACGGCGGATGAACCTTCGCTCCTGGCTGATCGGGTGGGATCATCGGTTGGGGAAGCAGGCGGCGGCCATGGTGCGCCGTCCTCCAGGCAGGTGGGCCGCCTGGATTTTGGCTCATTCGGGGGACGCTCAGTGGTGGTTGGTGGGGGGGCTGGGCCTCTGGTGGCTGGCGAACGCAGAACTGGCCGGCACAGGAAAACGGCTCGTGGCCGTGACCTTGGCGGCAGGTCTGGTCAGCGCCGTCCTGAAGCGGGCGTTCGGGCGTACCCGTCCGGGCGAATCAGGCGGGTTGCTCTACCTCGCTTTCGATCGGCATTCCTTTCCGTCGGGCCATGCTGTGCGGGTGGGAGGCATCGCGGCGGTGCTGGCCAGCTCGATGCCCTGGGCCGGCAACGTCGCGATGGCGGTGTGGCTGGGTGGGGTTTGTGCCAGCCGGGTTGCTCTGCAGGTGCACTATCCCAGCGACGTGGTGGGTGGGGTCCTGGTGGGGTTGTGCGTGGGTGCGTTGGTTCGCTGCTGGTGCTAACGGGCAGGCAGCCGGCGATTTGGCCTGCTGTGCCACCAGGCGATCGCCATGATCATGACGACGATGAGGATGGCAGCCATCAGGATGGGGATGAGCACCGAAAGGACCGAGACCACGGTCGCCAGTATATCCTCCATCACACTCACGAACGGGTTGGCGATCCCCGCGGTGGTCGCCGTCACCACCGGCCGGGCTGAAGCCTTTACTGCGTGAACCCCTCCTGCTAAAAGAACGCCGCACGCCAGCGCCAGGACCGGATGGATGTCGGCGATGGCCTCGGCATTGGCAGCAAAGAGAATGGCCCCGGCCGCCGGTCGGATGATGGTGCTGACAACATCGTTGATGGTGTCGGCTGCGGGTATTTTGTCGACCGTCATTTCGATAACCAGCAGAACGGCCAGCAGGCCGATGATCCACCAACTGGTCAGTGTATCCCAAGGAGGTCGCAGAACCAGAAGGTCCCAGCCGGCCATCGTCGAGAGGCGGCCCAGGACGGCTACCACCAGCAATGGGATGTACGCGTTCAAACCGGCGCTGGAAGCCAGGCCAAAGGCAGCCGCGATGCCACCGGCTCCAGCAAGCAATTCCACCATCTTTGTCCCTCCTGCATTCCTCAAGGCTCGCTCGCCTGACGGAATTATAGCACAGGCAACTCAGGTCAGTCGGTGAGGCCGGGAAACCCTGTCAAGGTCCCGGTCAGGCCGTATCGGGCCGCGGCAATTGTCCCCAGCATAAGCAGGCCAAGCGCCAAGCCGGCCAGAAGTGGAGCTATTGCGTCGCGCCGCCGAACCACCCGATTCATCTGACCGGTTGCGATGGCAAACATGACCGCGTAAACGGTGGCCAGCACAAGCAGGATGCCCAGCGTGGAGAGGACGGCCGCTACCCACAACGCAACCGGCCATCCGGTCAGCGCCAGGGCTGCAACGCCCAGCGTGAAGACCGTGAGCCTGGCCAATTGGCTCCAGTTTTCAATGGCAGGCTCTGGCAGGTGATCCCGCAGCAACGTTCCGGCAGCCACGGGGTACAGTATGGTCCCCAGCATCAGGCCGTGCAGGGTGCCCGTAAGCAGCCGCAGCGCGTTGTGTGGGGGATAGAGTGGCTGGCCACCTGGAAACAGGGTCAGGTATGAGTTGAGACCATCCAGGGCCAGCAGACCGGTGAAGCTCAGGAGCACCAGCAATATCGGGACAGGGGGAAGGTCGCTGGCCCGACGCCGGAAAGAGAAGAGGGCGCCCAACGCCAGCGCCGCGCCCAGGAAAGTGCCGGTGCAGCGGGCACACAGCGGAAGAGGGCGACCCTCCAACGCCAACGAGTGGCTGGGTATTCGGTGGCAGATGGCGTAAGCCACGATGTCTGCCTTGGCGAACAATCCGGCCGGCGTGGCGAATGTATACAGCAGGATGACCACCAAGGCACAGGCAATGGTGATGCGCGTTCCCCATCCCCACGAGGACTCCCCGGCCGGCCAACTGTCGCTCGCCGGGCTCGGAGGTGGGCCTGCCGGCTGAGCGGGCTGGTCGATAGGTGGATCGTTGGCTAACACGTCTGAAAAGGTGTCAACAGGGTGTGAGCAGCGACGGCAGGTCGCTGATGTTGTGAATCACTGCGTCGGCGTCGGAGGCCGCCCCTAGAGCGGGGTCGCCGCGCGACACCAGCACCACGTCCCAGCCGGCCGCCTTTGAGCCAACGACATCCGCGGACGGGCTATCGCCCACGTACAGCAACTGGTGCGGCCGGCATCCGGCCAGCTCCTCAACGAGATGAAAGATCGCTCTGTCGGGTTTCGCCAAACCCACGAGCGACGATACGACGACGGTTTCAAAGAACGGGCGGATCCCCAGGCGTTCCAGGACATCTGGCAACCGTGGTGACCAGTTGGAGAGCATTCCCAGGCGAAAACCGGCGTCGGACAGGGCGCTCAGGGCGGAATGGGCACCCTCGATCAACTGATGGTAATCGCCGGCGTCAAACTGCGGGTAAAAGTCGACTGCGACACGCCAGGCCAGGTGGTTGAGCGCACCTCGCGGGGAGGTGGCCGATGCACGATCGAGAGTATGGGCGAGAAGGTGGTGCCAGAAGCGGGTCACCGCCTGCGGACTGTCGGCCTGGTCCGGAATGACCCCGAGCAACACGTCGCGCCACGTCTCACGGAAGCTGTTGCGGATGGCTTCGGTTCCCACAGACAGGCCATGGCGGGCCGCCACATTGGACATATCCTTGGTTACGCGAGGCCAGTCGGCGCCGATGAGGGTTCCACCAGCGTCAAAGACAATCATGCGGTACTGCCTATCGGCCAGGCAAAGAGCCGGTGTCATGCGGGTTGTGCTGCCTCCAATTGGTTGCGGACGGTTCGGTACAGGATTTCGGCTTTGAGCTGGCTGTGGGTGTAGCACGGCGCACCCATACAGTCGGCCAGTTGCTGTGCCAGACCCTGGTCAAAGGCAGCGTGCTCCATGTTGATGACCACAGACCGGATATGTTGGTCCCGGAACAGCTCGGCAATGCGGTAGGCTTCCTGCTGTGGGGGCAGATCCGTCAGGCTCACATTGCCGGCGCCATCGGTCAACACAATCAGCAGCGGCATCACGTCCGGATGCGTTCGCTTTTCCTGCAATACAACCTGCAGGGCCATGGAGAGTCCGGCGGCCAGAGGGGTCTTGCCGCCCACCGGAATGTCGACCAGCGCTTTGCGCGCCAGGTCCACCGAGTTAGTGGGCGGAAGGACCATGGTGGCAGAGTTCTTTTGGAACACGATCAGGCCGACCCGGTCTCTTCGTTGATAGGCGTCCGTCAGCAAGCTAAAGATGGCTCCTTTGGTCGCCTCCATGCGTTCCGCCACGGCCATGCTCCAGCTGGCATCCACCAAGAATAGCACCAGGTTGGAGGCTCGGCGGACGCGGATTTTCTTCTGCAGATCGCTGCTGTGGAGGGCAAGGGCGACCTCTGAATGGTCGCGCTGGGTTTGATGCGGCGCTGCGGCCCGCATGGTGGCGTCAAAGGCCAGATCGCTGACGTCGCCATTGGCCGGTTTGGCCTGGACATAGCGGCCACGCTTGCGTGTCGTACGGGTTTCGCTGCGGCGCCCGGCCGTGCTTCGTGTTAGTCGGTCGAGCGGGGTGTCCAGTCGCCGCGACTGGAAGGACGCGCCCACCTCGACGTGCTCGCCCCCCTCCCACCACTGATCGCTCTGCGGTGTGGCGGGGATCACCTGCCGTGCCGGGTTGATCGACCGCTGGGTCTCGGGCGTGCCTTCTCTGTCCTGGTCAGCTAGTTCCGCTTTTTTTTTACCGGTTCGGCTTCGGAGGCCCCGTTCTCTTGCAGCTCAGCGTCGGGTACGTACTCGGCGCGAGCGGCCTCCAGCTGGTTTTCCAGGTCGGCAACGTTGATCTGGGCCTTTTCAAACGGTTGTCGCTTGAGACGGTGCGGCACCGCCAGCTCCGTTGCCAGCAGTATGTCGCGGTCCTCGATGGCAGTCCGGCCTTCAAAGGCGGCGTGAGCGCGGGCGGCTTTGAGGATGACCAGGTCGGCGCGATGGCCGTCGACCCGCAGGCTGCTGGTCAGCGCCGCGATGGTGGCCAGGTCCTGGCGGGAGTATTGAACACCGTCCACCACCTGACGGGCGTTGGCTATCTCGGCCGAGAGCGCCCGATCGTACTCTGCCCACTGCCGGTGAAAGCCGGCCGAATCCTCCTCGAACTCGATGTTCCGCTGCAGGATGGCCATCCGGTCGGCGATCCGGTGGAGTCCCTGGATGTCGACGCACAGCGAGAAGCGATCCAGCAATTGCGGCCGAAGGTCACCCTCTTCCGGGTTCATGGTGCCGACCAGGATGAAACGGGCCGGGTGGGAAAAGGAGATTCCCTCGCGTTCGACAACGTTGATCCCCATGGCAGCCGAGTCCAACAGGAGGTCCACCACATGATCATCCAGCAGGTTCACCTCGTCCACATACAGCAGACCGCGATTGGCGGCCGCCAGAACACCGGGGTCAAAGCGCCGCTCCCCTTTCTGGATGGCCTTTTCGATGTCCAGGGTGCCGACCACGCGATCCTCGGTGGCGCTGACCGGCAGGTCGATGAATGGGGTTTGCCGGATTTCGACCGTCAATTGTTCACCCGTTTCGATCCTGCTACGGCACTCGTCGCAAAAACGGTGGGGTTGCGCGGGGTCGCAATTGAAACGGCAGCCGTCAACCACCTCGATGTCCGGCAAAAGGGCTGCCAGTGCCCGGGCCGCAGTGGACTTGGCGGTCCCACGCTCGCCGCGGATCAGGACCCCGCCGATGCGTGGATTGATGGCGTTGAGGATGAGAGCGCGGGTCATGCGCTCCTGTCCCACCAAAGCGCTAAAAGGAAACACTGGTCCGTGGTTTGACATGAATGCTCCGGTATGTGGTGTCGACCATTACACACGAATTATACCCGAAAAATCGGCGTCTCTCAAACTGCCAGGCGAGGGTTTCGGTCGGACGGACGCCGGCCGGGCACCCGGATCAGTCGACGGCTTGTCGGCCGGGTCGTTTGGGGTATCATTGGCTGCCATGGAAACGGTGGTCACCAGGAGAGGGCCGTGGGCGATGCTGCTGGTGCTGGTGCTGGTGGCTGCAGCGCTCCGTTTCCTATGGTTGGATCAGATCCCTCCTGGGTGGCGCGACGACGAGCTGATCGAATCGCTGGTGATCTCACAAAAGGTACTGGACGGGGAGTGGGCATTCTACTACCCGGATGCGTCCGGCCACGAGGCGCTGTACCATGTCCTGAATGCCGCATTTCTGGCCTTGTTTGGCCCAGGCGCGGTCGGAATCCGCTGGCTTTCGGCCGGCCTGGGCGTGTTTTCCGTGGCATTGACGGTGGCAGTGGGGCGCCAACTCTTTGGCGGCCATGTTGGGCTGTTGGCGGGCGTCGGGCTCGCCTGTAGTTTCTGGTCTCTTATGTACAGCCGGATCGGGCTGCGCCATGTCAGTGTACTGCCCTTCATGTTGGCGGCCTGGGCCTTTTTCTGGTTGGGGGTTCGGGGTGTGGGTGATGCTTGCCGTCGGCCGCGGGTCTCGTTGCTGATCCGGTTTGCTCTGGCTGGCGTGTCGCTCGGCGTGGGCCTCTATACCTATTTCGCCGCCCGTGGTGTGCCGATTGTGCTGGTGGCTATGCTGGTCTATTGGGCGGTGTGGGACCGGCGCCGATGGCGGCGGCATGTCGGCGGCGTGTTGCTTGCCTTGGCGGTGACGGTAGTGATGGCGATTCCGCTGGTCGTATCGGTGGCCCGACTGCCGGCCATGGTCGGGAGGGTGGAAGAGGTGGCTTTGCCCCTGACCGAGGCCATGCAGGGCGACCTGACTTTGATGTTGCACCATGTCGGGCAGACCGTTTCGATGTTCTGGGCGACCGGCGACGGTGAATGGCTGTACAATCTGCCCGACCGGCCGGTGCTCAATCCCATCGGCGCCGCCTGGTTGTTTGCCGGATTGGCGTTGTGTGTGGCGCGGGCGCTCAAGCTGCGCGGCGAGCGTGACCGGGGCGAGTGCGCGTTTTTGGTGTCGTGGTTCGTGATCGGCCTGGTTCCCGGGTTCCTGAGTCTTCCGCCCGCCAGTCTTGGCCACACCATCGTGGCGCAACCGGCGACGTATCTCCTGATGGCCGTGGCAATGGACGCCGGGTGGCGCGCGGCGCGGCACCGTTGGCCTCGCTGGTCATGGGTTGTGTTCGCTTTGGCGGTGGTCTCCATCGCGACCAACGCCGGCCGGGACCTGAATGACTATTTTCGGGTGTGGCCAGAAAAGGGCATGGTTCGTTTTCTGTACCGCGCTGATTATCATGACCTGGCCGGCTATCTGAACGCACGGCCGGATGTGGAATCGGTGTCGGTATCCAGTGCATTGGCCGGGCCCTGGGATCGGCAGGCGCTGGAAATCGACCTGAACCGTGCGGTGCAATCACGTTGGTTCGATCCACGCCGTGCCCTGCTCATCCCGGGCCAGGGTGGATACGTAGCCTTGACGAGCTTTCCGCCCTTGGCGGAGGAGCTGGTCCCCCTGTTCGATTCGGTCGCCACCCCCGTGGTCCGTGTGCGCGGTTTTCAGTTGTACGCTGTGCAGCCGCGGCTGCTTTCGTCAGGCGGCGTCTCGGCGGCCACCCCCGCTCGGTTTGCCAATGGGCTCGTCCTGGCTTTTGCATCGGCCGGCGACGCCCACTTGACTACTGCCTGGCAGGCAGAGACCGCACCGACCGGTCTGCCCGCCTTTAGGTTGGTGAGCAACCCGCCGCCACCAGGTGTGGATACCAGACCGCGGCTGGCGGTGTTCTGCCATCTCTTGAACGGCGAGGGTTCTGCAACCGCGGTTGACGATGGGCTGTGGGTCGATCCGTACACGCTGCAAGCCGGCGACTCGTGGGTTCAGATACACCTCTTGGGTGAGACGCTGGCTGGTCGGGCCGTCGCCCTTGGGCTGTATGACCCGGTCACCGAACTGCGGGTTCCGCTCGACGGTGGTCAGGATTACGTTCTGGTGCTGGTGGGAACCCCATGAGCCGTTCTCGGTGGGTTCTGTTGGTTATCCTGCTGGTGGGCGCCGCCCTGCGATTGGTGGGCCTGGACGGCCTGCCGCCGGGTCTGCAGCATGACGAGGTAGCGCACTGGCTGATCAACCAGGGCATTCTGGCCGGCCGGCATGGGGTCTATTTCGAGGAGGCCTACGGGCATGAGGCCGGATTCCACTACATCCAGGCGGCGTTTTCGGCGCTGGTTGGTGACCACGCGCTGGGCCTCCGACTGCCTTCGGCTTACGCGGGGATCCTGGTAGTGTCGGTTGGGTATGCGCTGGCGAAAAAGCTGTTTAGTGAGCGCGTGGCGCTTGTCAACGCTGCGTTGGTGGCAGTGCTCTTTTGGCCGATCTTTTTCAGCCGGCTGGCAGTGCGAGCCATCGCGTTGCCGCTGTTGTCCGGGGCGGCTGCTTACCTGTTGTGGCGTGGGCTCGAAACGGGTAAGGTTGCGTGTGACACCCGTTCGGTGGGGTGGCGGTGGCTCGCCGGGGCGGGCGTGGTGGCCGGCCTATGTCTACATACTTACATGGCCGCGCGGGCCGTTCCTCTCATTGTTGTCCTGTTTGTAGCGTACCTGGCGCTGGTGGATCCGCGGCGGGTGCGACACCATTGGCGCGGTCTCGTGCTCATGATCGGGCTGATGGCTCTGGTGGCAGCGCCGCTGGTTGGATGGCTTTTGGCGCATCCTGGCGCCGAGCACCGCATCGGGGAGGTGGACCGGCCGTTGGACTCGCTGCTGGCCGGCGACCCCTTGCCGGTGGTGGAAAACGGCGCCAAGCTGCTCGGCTTTTTCGGTTGGCGTGGCGACCCTTTGGTCCGGCAAAACCTTCCCAATCGGCCGGTGTACGGTCCGATAGGCGCGGTCCTCTTCTATGTTGGCCTGTTGATGGCCGCCTGGCGTTGGCGGCGACCGGAGAACGCGTTCGTGCTGATATGGTTGGCGGGCTCGGTCGTGCCGAGCCTGGTAACGGTGGACGCCCCCAGTTCGATTCGATGCATCAATGCGCTGCCGCTCCTGGGCGTTCCGGTTGGGCTGACTCTGGACGAGGTCGCCTCCCGGCTGTCCAGGCTGGCAAACGGTCTCCGCTGGCGCCGGGTGCAGGACCGGGCGACTGCAATCTGGGTAACGGTTGTGCTGGTAACCACGATCCTGGCGGCTCAGGCCTGGCGGCAGGAGCCGGAGGTGCACTTTGTCTGGCAGACAGCGCTGAAGGAGGCGGCTGCCTACCTTGACAAATCAGACATAGCCGGGCCGGTGGTGGTGGCTGGCTGGACACCGGACTCGATGGACCCACCCACCATGGAGTTGTACCTGAGAAGGTCGGATTTGGTGCTGCGCTACGTAAACCCGATGCAAGCGCTGCTCTTTCCGGCCGGCGGCGGCACCCTCATACGGCCGGCAATTCTGCCGGTGGAGCCGGCGTTGGAGGCAGACCTGGTAGACCTGGGGACCGTGCTCAGTTCAGATCAGGCGTTCTCTGCATACCGTCTGGCCAACGTGGTCACGTTGCCGGTGACGGAGCGTGCATACGTGCGTTTTGATTCCGGAGTCAGTTACCTGGGTCATCGCCTGGCATGGGATGGTGCCGGGTTTGGTCTGGTGTCGTATTGGCAGGCGGATGGTCCCCTTGCCGATTCGGTGCAGTTTTTTGTGCATCTCTTTGATTCCGCCGGAAATCCGGTCGGTCAGCACGACGGTCTGGGCGCGCCCGCCCGACATTGGCAGAGCGGAGACGTCATTGCGCAAGCACATCGGCTCAGCGTGCCACCCGGCGTCTACGAGGCGCGCCTGGGCCTTTATGATCGGGCCACGCTTGTGCGAAGCACCTATACGGTTGGCGGTGTGACCCTGGATTCAGTGGACATTGGTCAGGTGATTGTCCCATGAGCCGTCGCGCTTGGATGACTAATCTCGCCAAGGTGGTGGTCAGCCTGGCCGCACTGGCGTGGGTGCTGACCCAGATCCCGTTTGGTCGGGTCTGGCAGGCCGTGCAGGGAGCTAATTGGTGGCTGCTGTTGGCCGTGTACGTCATGTTCGTGGTCAGCCTGGCCGTGCGAGCCGTGCGTTGGCTGATTCTGGTGCGAGCGCTGGGTTCGGATGTTCGCCTTGGCCGGCTGGTGGAGCTCTACTTTGTGGGGAGCTTTTTCAACAGCTTTCTTCCCAGCGGTTTTGGGGGGGACGTTGTCCGGGCGGCGGAGGTGACGCGGGATATGGATTCGGGTATGGCCGTGGGTACGGTCGTGGTTGACCGATTGACCGGCCTGCTTGTGCTGTTCGTGATGGCCCTGATCTCACTGCCGGTGGCAGCCAGGGAGCTCCCCAGAGTGGTCGTGGTTTCCCTGGGCGCTCTGGCGGCGCTGGGGCTGGCATTTGGCGGGTTGCTGCTGCATGGCAGCCTGCTTGACCGCGTAGGCCGGCTGGTCGACCGATGGTTGCCGACGAACGTCGCCCGGCTGGTCTCGCCGACCGGCGACGGTCCTGTTGGGCGGATCCAACGGGCGGTGACCGGTTGCGGCCGGCGCGCGGTGGCGGGGGCCTTGGCGGTATCGGTGGTGTTTAACGTGATGCTGATCTTCTGGTGGCTGCTGACCGGCCTGGCCATCGGAATCGATCTGCCGGCGTGGGCCTACATGACCTTTGTTCCGGTGTTGTCGCTGTCACTCATGGTGCCGTCCATAGGCGGTTTGGGAGTTCGTGAGGGTTTGGCATCCGTCTTGTTTGCCAGCGCCGGTGTGGCAGAGGAAAAGGGGGTCGCGCTGTCGTTGATCCTCTTTTTCGTCAATCGGGCCACGGGCGTTGTCGGCGGCGCCGTGTACCTGGCGGCGACTGCACGGGACCTGAAAAGGCATCAACGTGATCAGGCGTAGCCTGCCGATCTTGTTGCTGTTGGCGTTCTTTGGCCTGGCCATGTCGAGCCTGACGGGCGACTCGCCCACCATGGACGAGCAGAACCACATTGCCCGCGGATTGGCGTTTCTGCGCACGGGCGATCCACGGTTGAGCGTCGAGCACCCGCCGCTGATCAATGTGCTGGCAGCGCTCCCCTTGCTGACGGAGTCGGTGACGCTTCCGGTCGATGACTGGTCGTGGGAGGCAGCCGAGTGGTATCGATTTGCCGACCTGCTGCTGTGGCACTCGCAGAACGATGCCGACCGGATGGTGTTTCTGGCGCGCCTTCCCATCCTCTGGCTCAGTCTGCTGCTGGGCGCCTCTCTCTTTCGGCTCACGCGGGCGTGGTTTCCAGCGGCCGTCGACCGGCGGTGGGTAGACCCTGCGCTGGTAGCATTGATGTTGTTCGTGTTCGATCCGAACCTGATGGCGCACAGCCGGTATGTGACCACCGATCTGGGTGCGGCCGCCCTGGTGTTCTGGTCATCCGCCGCTCTATGGTGGGCGGTTGGACGAAGGTTCTCGCTGCCGGCCGTGGTTGGTGCCGGGGCGGTCTACGGCCTGGCGTTGAGCGCCAAGCTGTCAACGCTGGTGTTTGGGCCGATGCTGGCCCTCCTGGGGCTGGTGGCGCTGCTGAGTCGCTGGCGCGCTGAACCCCTTTATGTGCGCCGCGTGTTGTTGCGGTTTTGCGTTGCCTACCCGGTGGCTGCCCTCTTGGTGGTCTGGGCGGTCTTTGCTTTTGACTGGGGGCCGGTTTCGGCCGGTGGGCTTGCCGTGCCGATGCCGGTGTTCTGGCGTGGAGTACAGGCCATCCTGGACCAGAGCGGCGGCGGGCGACCGGGATTCCTGCTGGGACGTTTCTCGACCGAGGGCTTTGCGGCTTACTTTATCATTGCGCTGGGGGTCAAGACACCGCTGGCTACGCTGGGGCTGTTGGGTTGGGCCGCGGCTCGGCTGGGCCGGCGGATGGTTCGCGGTGATGGGCCCGGGGCCAGATCCCATGTGGGCGTGTCGCTCTGGTTGGTGCTGCCCGCGTTAGGGTATCTGGCGGTGAGCTCCCAGTCGGCCGTCAACCTGGGCTATCGGCACCTGTTGCCGATGCTGCCGCTGCTCTTTGCCTTTGGCGCCGGCCAATTTGCCGACCTGGATCTGGCCGGCACCGTTGGGTGGGCGGGCCGGCTGGCCCTGGGGGGGCTCCTGGTGTGGGTGGTCGGGGCGAACCTGAGCATCTTTCCGCACTATCTCAGCTATTTCAACGAGGTGGTGGGCCCGGGCAACGGCTACCGGGTGCTGGTGGACAGCAACATCGATTGGGGTCAGGATCTGAAGCGGTTGCGTCATTGGATGCAAAGCGAGGGCCAGTCTCGGGTCAAGCTGGCGTGGTTTGGCAGCGCGCCGCCGCAGTACTATGGCGTCGACTATGATCCGCTGCCCGGACTGCCGCACCACTTTGATCTGTGGGAAAACCCACCCTTCAATCCGGCCGAGCCTGGACCGGGCACCTATGCGATCAGTGTGAGCATGCTGCAAGAGCTGCACCGGCGGGACGAGGACAAGACGGTTTTTGCCTGGTTCCGTGCAAGGAAACCGGACGACCGGGTAGGGTATTCGGTTCTGATCTATGAAGTCCCGTGATTACTGGTTGGTGACCCTGGTGCTCCTGGCGGCGGCCGCGTTCCGGCTGTGTGCGCTGCAGGATGTGCCCCCCGGATTGGCCCAGGACGAGGTCCTGGATGCGGACATCGCGAATGGTATTCTGGCTGGCCGGCATGCCCTGTTCTTCCGGGAGGGTTGGGGACATGAGCCCCTGTACCATTACCTGGGTGCTGTTTTTCAGGTGCTCCTGGGCGATAACTTTCTGAGCATTCGGCTGCCGGCGGTTTTTTCTGGCCTGTTGGTGGTCGCCCTCGCGTTTACCTGTGTCAGGCGGCCGTTTGGTTTAGGCGCTGCCCTGGGCACGTCAGCCGGCCTGGCGGTGAGTTGGTGGCCGGTTGTGTTTAGCCGGGTGGGCATCCGGCCGATATCCGAACCGGCGGTGCTGTTGGTGGCGGTGCTGGCCTTTCAGCGCGCTGTCGCCGGAGGTCGGCGCAGTGGCCGGTGGTGGGCGCTCTGCGGCCTGGCGTTGGGGCTCACCTTTTACACCTACACCGCGGCTCGCGTTCTTCCGGTGCTGTTTGTGGTTGCCGTAGCGCACCTGCTGGTGTTTCGGAGGGAGATGGTCAGAGGGCATTGGGTTGCGCTAGGCGGGGCTGGACTGCTGGCCTTGCTGGTGGTGTCGCCGTTGCTGGTGACCCTGCGCATTCACCCGGAGCTGCAGGAGCGGGTAGGGCAACTGGGCGGTCCGATGGATGCTCTGCGCGCCGGTGACCTGGCGCCGGTTGCCGGGTCGGCCTGGGACACGGTGCGGGGCCTGGTCTGGGGCGGAGATCCCCGCTGGACCTATACGCTGCCCAATCGGCCGGTCTTTGAAGCGCTCGGTGCCGTGCTGTTCCTGACGGGCCTGCTGGTGGCGGTCTGGAGGTGGAGATCTGCCAGGTTCTTCTTTGTTCTTGCCTGGCTCGTGGTGGGGTTGGTGCCCAGCATGCTCAGCCCGGATGCGCCCAGCCTCAACCGGATGGTCGGTGCTATGCCAGTGGTGTACCTCTTTCCGGCGCTGGTACCCCGGTGGCTGGCAAATCGATTTAGAGGTGGCGGGAAAATCGGATTCGGGCTCCTGGGTGTCTGGCTGGCCATCACGGCGGGCTGGACCGTGCGGGACGGCTTTGTGCGGTGGCCGGCCGCTACCGAAACGCGCTGGAAATATCAGACTATCCTGCTCGAGATCGCACGCGACATCCAGAGCCAGCCGGAGACCGTCCCGGTGGTTGTCGATAGCTGGTTTGATCCGATAGACGAGTCCTCGCTGCGGCGCAACCTGGGTAGTGACGTTGCCGTCCGGTGGGCGCAGGCCGGCGCGGCCGTTGTCTATCCGGTTGGGGGCGAGGGCAGGCTCTATGTGCCCGAGTTTGCGGCCATGGCCGGGAGCCTTATCGAGACCGGCAGCGTACCGTCTTCACCGCTGTACCGGAGCGCGGGCATTCCGTCGTATGCGGTCTATGCCCTTTCGGCGTCTCCGGCTGCTCCCGCGGATGTGACGCGCGTGGCCGTGGGGGACGTGGCCACGTTTCTGGGTTTTAGGTTGCTTGACCGTCAGGGCCCGACGGTGGAGTTGATCACCCGTTGGCGGGTGGATGCTGCCCTGCCGGCTGATCTGGCCATCTTTGTGCATCTATTGGCGGCCGATGCCTCCATTGTGGCCCAGAGCGACGGGCTGGACGTCGCTGCGACCACGCTCCGGCCGGGCGACGAGTTTGTGCAGCTATCTCTTCTATCGCTCTCTGAGCCGCAGCTGGCCTGCCCTTGCCTGTTGCAGGTGGGCATGTATCGGCGGGGTGATGGCAGTCGATTGGCCATTCCCGGTCATCCGGACGATCGGATCATACTGGTTCGCGACCTGTGTCGTTGACGGCATTCGGTCGGCCGGGTACAATTATTGACACTGCTACTTTGCCGCATTGGAGGTCGACGCATGAGATCCTTGCTTCAGAGCCATCGTTTCATTGTCCGTTTTTCGCTGGTGTTCGGTTTCTTGGCTGCGTTTATGTTGCTTGGGTGGGGCTTCCAAATGGAAGTTGGTGCCCAAGAGATCAATCCGCCAGAGACTGCCGAGCCTGCCGGCGGACCGGTGATCGCGGACAGCCGGGGTGTCACGGGCACGTGGACCATCATGTATTTTCCGGCCATCTGGCAGAACTATCCGCCGGTGTCGAAATTGTCCGTTACCCGTCCAAACAGCAGCAACGCATGGACGGTGTCCTGGAACACCGTGGGACCTTATGTAACCAACTATGAGCTGCAAGAGTCCCGATCGGCCGATTTCAGTTCGGCAAGTACCTTCAATCTTGGTATTGCGAGTTCGCGGCAGTTCAACCCTCCCCTTTCACCTGCCAACCAGTACTACTATCGGGTGCGTCCCAACGGGCCGTGGGGTGCAGGCATTTGGTCCAACATTGGCCTGGCGATTGCCGGATACTATGATGAATTCGATAATCCGGGCACGGGTTGGGGTGTTAGGCGGATGTCGTACCTGGAAAAGACCTATTCCTACTATGCCGATAACACGCTGGTGATCATGGTGGACGATCGATGGGACTGGCTGGTTGCCAGCCCCATGGTTCAGGCGCCCAGCCTTCCGTATGCCATCGAATACCGCTCCAAAATCCATCACCTGGCGAACCTGACATCCCACGGTGTGGTGTTTGGCGGCGATTGGAACGGGGGCCCATGTCCCGATCTGGCCAATGTGTATGCCAGCAGCAACTGCTTCAACCACTTTTATGCTACCAACCTGATCTGGTATGGACCCATCAAGCTCCTGTTTGAGCGGGTCGACTATCTCTACTGGTGTCCCTGGTGCGAAGGTAGTCAACTCAAGCGGCTCACTACCGATCCAGCGTCCTGGTTCATCCGGGATCCGGTACCCAACATTGATTCGAACGGGTGGAACACCTGGCGGGTGGAGGTGCGCGCCGATGGCCTGAGGATGCTGGCTAATGGCCAGCTGTATGCGACCTCGGCCGACACACGGTGGGTGAATGACCCGTACTTTGGCCTGTTTGCCACCACCGACGAGTACAAACCGTCCATCTGGTTTGTCGATTGGTTCAAGGTAACGCCGCTCGATTCATAATTGCCAACGGGTGGTGTTTAGGGACCCTGGCGGCCGAGGCCCGGCCTCGGCCGCTGGGGTTTTCAGTGGCTTTTGGTGCAGCGCCATAACCCGGTCGCAGCGTCGATTTGGTCGTGGCTGGCAGCGGTCGCCCTGCTGCTCGCCTACGGCCTGGCCATGGCGAGCCTGGTGGAGGATTCGCCGGTCTATGACGAACAGAGTTACATCACCCGTGGGTTGGGCTACCTGCGGGGCGAGAACCGGCACATGCGCGTGGGGCACCCGCTGGGGCTCAACGCGCTGAGCGCCTCCTTTCTGGTTTATGATTCCACGGTGCGTCTCCCGCTGGATGACCCGTCCTGGGCTGAGACAAGCTTTCACCGGCCGGCGGAGCTTTTTCTTTGGGAGATCGGAAACGACGTAGAGCACATCATGTTCCTGGCCCGGCTGCCGACCGTATGGCTGGGGATGCTGTTGGCGGCTGTCGCGGGACGGTGGTCATATGAACTGACCAGGCGTCGGGAGGCGGCGCTCTTTTGCCTTGTGCTTTTGGCATTCGATCCCAATATTCTGGCTCACACCCGCCTGGCCACAACCGACCTGGGGATAGCTGCCGGTGCGACGCTGGCAGGTTACACCCTCTGGCGCTTTCTGGATCGCCCTAATTGGGGACGCGGCATAATGGCGGGGGTGATATTTGGGTTGCTGCAAAACACAAAGTTCAACGCCGGGCTCTTTGTGCCGCTCTTTGGTTTCGTGATCCTGGTATGCATGATCGGCCGCTGGAGGGTTGAGCGTCGATTTCCCTGGGGCTTGACGGCTCGGCTCGTCATCACCTATCCGGCGGCTGCCTTCCTGACCCTGTGGGCTTGTTACGGCTTTGAGATAGGGACGCTGCCGGCCGGTCTGCCCCTCTTTCCCCAGCTTGCCGGCCAGACGTTGCCCCTGGCTCACCACCTGGAGCAGTTGCTGGATATCGGCGGGCGCGTGCAGAAAAGCACACCTTCGTTCCTCCTCGGCCGCTACTCGGACCACGGGTGGTGGTACTACTTTCCGGTGGCGTTTTTGCTCAAAACCCCGATCCCCACGCTGGCGGTGATCGGGTGGGCGCTGGTGAAATCCGTGTCCCGCGCGAACCGGCGCGTCGCGAAAGCAGACCAGGCTGTATCACACTTTGCCCTGCTGATCGTTCCGGCCGGATACTTTATCATCGCGCTCACCAGCCAGATCAACCTCGGCTACCGCCATCTCCTGCCCATGCTTCCCTTCCTGGCCGTTTGGGTGTCGACCCAGGCTCCGCTGCTGCGGCGCTGGGCGGTGGAGGCGACGACCGGCGGGGCGCTGCTGCTTATCTGCCTGGTTCTGGCACCTCATCACCTGGCGTATTTCAACCTGTTCGCGGGCGGCCCGCAGAACGGCTGGCGCGCGCTGGTGGACAGCAACCTGGACTGGGGGCAAGACCTGGCAGGCCTGAGGCGCTGGATGGTGGAGCATGAGGTGCCGCACGTGTGGTTGAGCTATTTCGGCGAAGCCCGACCAGAGTATTACGGAATCGATTACTTGGGGTTGGAAAGCTATCCGCCTCGGCTAATGAACCCCGAGGCGCGGCCGTTCTTGCCTTCCGATCCGGCGCCCGGCATCTATGCCATCAGCGCCACCAACTTGCAGGGCGTCTTGTTTGAGAACCACGACCTGTATGCCTGGTTCCGCGAGCGTGAGGTGTTGGCCAAGGTGGGATACAGCATCTTCGTCTATTCGGTGGACCCGCACGGCGCCCCAGCCGAGCTGGCGCTGGGCGGGCTGCAACCGGACGAGATGCAACCGTCGGATGTAGCTTTGCTGGAGACCAATGACGTCGGGCTGGCCTGGTTTGACCCGGGTACAGCGTTGGTAATGCCCTCCGGGGAGCAGCGCTGGCTGGCGCTGGCGGACGACCCCCCGCTCCATCCGCTGCTTTGGCCGCTGGTTGCCGACGGTTTTCATCGGATCAGCGCGGGGACCGGATACACCCTCTACCAGGGAACGGGGCTTGCGTTAAAGGGGCCGGACGCCCAGTGGTGGTTCACCCAGGACTGCGGCCAGATTGCGCTCCTGGAGTACCAGGTCGGCGGTGCAGGCGACGGGCCGGACAACGGCCCGTTGACGCTGGTGACGCATTGGCGGCAGATGGCTGACCCGGCGCCGGTCAAGATCTTTGTCCACGCAGTGGCCGCCGACGGCCGGATCGTGAGCCAATGGGACGGGCTGGGTGCGGTCTGGCAGGGGTGGCGGCGCGGGTCGGAGTTGGTCCAGGTGCACCCGCTCCCCGCGCCGGCCGACGGCACCGCCGGAAGGGTCGACCTCTGGCTCGGGCTCTACCACCCCGAGTCCATGGCCCGTTGGGAGACGGAGGGCAGGGACCGGGTCTGGCTGGGAGCGGTGGAGCTACCATGAGCATGCCTGCCATTGGCCATTGGCGCCGGGACCTGCCGTTGGTCGCCATCCTGCTGCTGGCGGCCGGGCTGCGCTTCTGGCATCTTGACTCGCTTCCGCCGGGGCTCTACCACGACGAGGCGTATGACGGGTTGGATGCGCTCGCGCTCCTGCAGGGTCAGTCGTTTCCCATCTATCACGAAGCATGGGAGCTGTATGCGGATGAGGCGCACGCGGATCGAGCGCCCGAGTACACCCGGTTCCCGCTCTTTCTGGAGGGGAATTACGGTCGGGAACCGCTGCAGGCGTATCTGATAGCGCTGTCGATTGCCGTGTTTGGGCCATCCCCGTGGGCGGTGCGCTTCGTGTCAGCGGCGGCCGGCGTATTGGGGGTCCTGACCACGTTCGCGGCGGCTTTTACGCTCTTTGACCGTCAAACCGAGCGCGGCATTCCGCTGCTGGCTGCGCTGGCGCTGGCAGTTTTCTACTCGGCCATCACCTTCAGCCGGTTTGGCATCCGTGCCATGCTCCTGGTGCCGGTCGAGACGGCGACGGTGGCTTGCTTCTGGCTGGGAGTTCGAAGGGGGTGTAGCGCCGGCGACTCTGAGCCGGCCGGTCGCAAAGGATGGTCAGGCTGGAGATGGTTTGCAGCGGCCGGCTTTTTGCTCGGCTCTAGTCAGTACACCTATTCTGCTTCGCGGCTGCTGCCGCTGCTCTTTGTCTTCTATGTGCCGTACTGGTTCTTGCGGGACGGCCCGGGGTTTGCGCGATATAAAGGATCTGTAGGCCTTATGGCGCTGGTATCGCTGGTGACAGCTGGACCCCTATTGATCTTTTTTGCCCGGTATCCCTTTTTCTTTGCATTCAGGACCGGCTTTGTGGCGAACAAGGGGCTTGGGGCGGTGCCCGGCAAGCCCTGGCTCACCTGGCTGGGAAACGTCGGTCGGCTGGTGCGGGGCTTTTTCTGGGAGGGGGACATCAACCTGCGACACAATCTGCCCGGCCGGCCGTACCTCGACCCGGCTCAAGGGCTGTTGCTCCTGGTGGGTCTGGCTCCAATGCGGCGGCGGTCGGGAGAACCCGTTGATCGGCGGCCTTTGTTTGTCCTCCTCTGGCTCTTTGTCATGCTGCTGCCGACGATCCTGAGCGGTGATGCCCCGCACTTTGGCCGGATGATCGGGGCTGCGCCGGTAGTTGCCATCCTGGTTGCCTGCGGGGTAAGCCGACTATGGCGCCTGGCGTCGGAAGGGCGGTGGCGGTGGCTCGTCGCCGGAGCGTTGGCACTGCTGCTTCTGGGTAGTGCCGTCCTGAGCGTGCGGGACTATTTTTGGCGTTATGCCCAACAGCCCGACCTGCCGGCCGCCTTTCAGGTTGACGACTGGAAACTGGGACAGTATGCGGCCAGCCAAGCGGCCGAGGCCAGTGTCTACCTGACCCCTACCCAGGAAGAGATGGCGACCATCTACTTTGCCTTGCAGGGCGACACGGACCAATTTCGCAGCTACTACGGCCCGGCCGGGGTGATCCCGCTCGGTCGACCGAACGAGCCTGCGGTCTACCTGGTCCGGCCGGACGACGGCGCCAGCCTGGCGCGGTTGGCAGCTCATTTTCCCACGGGCGCAGCCGGCGAGCATCAGAACCAGTTCACCGCTTTTCACGTCCCGGCCGGAGCGTCCCGGGGGCGGACGGATTTTCCCTGCGAGACTGACCTGGGCGGGCCGTTTGTATTGCGCGGCTGGTCGGCCGACAGCGCCGGCGTGGAGCTGGCGGTGACCCTTTATTGGGAGGCCCGGCAGGCGCCGGCGCTGGACTATACCGCCTACGTGCACGTCACGGATCCCAGCGGCGTGCTGGTGGCGCAACTGGACCGGCAGCCGGTTGGATACCCCACCAGCGACTGGAGGCGGGGTGAGATGGTGATGGATCGGTACCTGATATCGCTTCCGGATGGCGTGGCGCCGGGCGAGGTGATGGTGCACACCGGCTTCTACTACTTGCCGACGATGGAGCCGGTGGGCGAGCGGGTCGCGTTGGGGACGGTGGCGCTCTGGGGAGAATAGGTCCTAGGGGAGGGTGATGACCCCGAGCTGGGCGGGTTCGCCCAGCCTTTCCATGCTCGGCTGATGGTAGAGGCCGGCCTGTAGCCGATAGTCGCCGGGCGCAAGGCCGCGGATATCCAGCACGTGTTGGTCAATCACATACTCTCCCGGCTGCCAGCAAGTGGTGGGCAGCCGCCCGGCCTGGGGCATGAAGTCGCGTTGGGCGGCGATGGCGCCGGTCGGGTCGACCAGGTGGAGAAAGACGGTATAAGGAGTGTCAGGGCGGTCCAGGGCCTGCCAGTAGAGGGTGACATCTAGCGCGTTGTTGGTGTTGGCCTGGTAGCCGACCATTCGTATCTGGGGCCCAAGTTGGGCCATGAGGGTGTTCGGAATATCCGGGCTGAGCATAATCGGCTCGCGCCGTTCCGCTGATGGCCATTCCAGCAGGGTGACCTGCCAGCGCAGTCCCATGGCGGCCGTGGCGAGGGCGGTGGCAACCATTACGGCCGCGCCCACGCCGGGTCGAGTTCGGGCTATTGCGGCCGGCGAGGCACGCGCCAGCTGGGCGGCTGCCAACAACGCCGGAAGGGGACTCAGCATCAACCAGATCCGGCCCGCCTCACCGCGAATGGCGCCACTCAGATTCAATGCCAACAACACGCACCAATACGCCGACAGGAGAGGGTCGCGGAGCAATCCGTTGCAGCGGACGCGAGACGGGCGCCAGGGTAACGCCAGCAGAAAGGCGGGCAGGCCGGCAAAGACGGCAAAATCAACGAGATTGGCGCCCAGCCAAAGCCAATAGCTGCGACCGAGGTCGTGACGGGCCGGCGCGGCCGCGAGGTATATCTGTATCGGTGTCACGCCGTATCCGGCCCAATAAACCGCCCACACAGAAAAGATTCCGACCGTCATGACCGCGAGGTGAGCGGTGACGGGCGTCCGTTTGGCAGGCGGTTGCGGCTCCCGCCAAAGCAGCAGATAGAGGTAGGTGACGGCCGCGGTCAAACCGTTTACCAGGCTCATAAAGGTGGCGAGGGAGATAATCGCGCCGGCCAGTGCCGACCTCCACAGATGGCCCTTGTGCACGCCGGTGTCCACCAGCCATAAGGCCAGCAGCATGGCGAGCGGGTACACCGTGTCCATGTGGGGTGTGAAGAGCAGGCGGCCGGGGGCCAGCGTCACCAGGCCGGCCGCGAGCCAACCCGGCCGGGCGCCGTAGCGGCGGCTCACCAGGGCAAAGGCCGGCCAAATCGCCAACGCCGACGTCAACGCGGTGAGAACCCCCACCAGCGTGTTGGCGGCCAGGGCCGTGTCCGGCAGTGAAACGAGCCAAAGGTTTTCGCAGCGTATACCCCGCGCCCAATGCCCGAGCCAGGCAGCAAAGGATGGGAATCTGGTGAGGATCCGCTCTGTGGCCCAATAGACCAACACGATGCCGGGTGGCTTGCTTCGCGGATGCGGATCAGGGCGGAACTCGGACATGAGGTCGGGGTAGTCGGCCAGAAAAGCGTGCACCGACTCGACCTCTTGCGAAACCGTGAGGTACCCGCTGGCCTGGTCAGACGCCAGACGCTCAAAGAGGGGAACCGCCGGGTTCAGTCCGTAGGCCGTCAGTTGGGTGGCCTGAAGTAGCAGCCCCAGCACCATGAACCCGGCCAGCGCCAGGTTGGTCCGAATCCATGTCGGCCGAGCTGCTAGCCAGCGACCGGCGCCCCACCAGCCACATAGCAGGAGAAGGAGCGCTGACGCAGTCGCTACAGTAGCGTCGCCGGCGGCAGATGCCGGAAGCAGAGCCCAACGCCACGCTTCCGGTCCGCGCAGAGCCGGCACGAGGTCCAAGACCACGACCAGTCCGAGAGCTGTTCCGGCGACAACGGCGATGCGTGGCCAGGTGCATGCTTTCATGACGCCTCATTGTATCATGGCCGAGTCAGGCGGTCACGTATGGCTGACAGGCGCCTGGGGCAGACGCTGACTTGACACCATGGGGGGTACGGTGTACTGTTGACGAGGATGGAGCGCACTGGTGGGCGCAGGATGTAGAGCCGACAACCACGGGAACGTGCACCGCCTCTTGGCGCGCCTGGCGGTGGTGCTCCTGTTGCTGGCCTGCTGGCTCCTGGTGAGCAGCATGGTGAGGGAAAGCCCCACCGTCGACGAGCAAAGCCATCTTTTTCGGGGCGCGGCGTACCTGGTTGCCGGCGCGACTCACTTTGAACTGGGGCACCCGCTGCTGAGCAGTGCTCTGGCGGCCGTGCCCCTGTTGACCGAGCCCGATCTTCAACTCCCGCTCGATTCGTCTTATTGGTCGGACGGCGATTGGACGCTGTCTGGGGACGCCTTTCTCTGGCGGATCAATCAGAACCCACAAAGGCTCCTTTTCCTGGGGCGACTACCCGTAGTCTGGTTGACCTTGCTGCTGGCAGCTTTGACCTATCGTTGGGGAAGGGAACTGGGGGATGAACTGGTGGGGTTTGGGGCGCTGGCGCTGCTTGCTCTGGATCCGAACGTTCTGGCACACGGCCGTCTGATCACCGGTGACTTGCCGATGACCGCCTTTTTCGTGCTGGCGGTCTATGGTTTCTGGCGTTGGAGCCAGAACGGCTCGCCCTCGTCCCTGCTGCTCTGCGGGCTGGGGTTAGGATTTGCCGCCGCGTCCAAGTACAACGCCTTGCTGATCCTGCCGGTTTTGGCAGTTCTGGCTGGAATTCTGGCGGTCGATCGGCGGAGCTGGAGACCGCTGGGGGCCGCGGTGGTGGCAGCTGGCATTGGCTGGGTTGCGGTCTGGGCGGTATATGGCTTTGAGCTGCGGCCGCTGCCAGGCGGGGCGTTCTGGGACGATTTGGCGTGGCTCTTGAAATACCTGCCCAAACCGCACGGTGCTTACCTTGCGGGCCATTACTCGACCACCGGATGGTGGTACTATTTCCCGATCGCGTTTGTGGCCAAGACTCCCTGGCCTACCATGTTTGTCGCTGGCTGCGCCATCGCGCTGGTTGTCCGCGACCGCTGGTTGGCTTTCCGCGCCCTTGGGGAGGGCGAAGCGCGCCCACCGGGTTGGGCGGTCTCGCTGGCGGCCGGCCTGCCGCATCTGTCACTTGTTCTCCCGGTGTTGGCGTATTCCGCGGCCAGCCTTTTCAGCAACCTGAACATCGGTTATCGGCATCTGTTGCCCTTGTTGCCGTTCCTGGCCCTGCTGTCGGCCGCTTGGTTGGTCTCGCCGCGGGTTGGTGGGTCGCGCGCGCGTGGCCTGGCCGTGGGCACCGGTTCAATTGCGCTCTTGTGCCTGATCACGTTGGTGGCGTGGCCTCATTTTCTCGCCTACTTTAATTGGCCGATTCAGGGCTGGCGGCTCTTGTCTGACAGCAACGTGGACTGGGGTCAGGACCTGCCGGCGCTGGTCGACTGGCAGCGCTCAACCGGCGAGCGAGTCAAACTGAGTTACTTTGGGACGGCACACCCCAGCGCGTACGGCGTTGAGTTTGACGCCTTGCCGACCTGGTCGCCTGGAGCGGAGCAGTCGCCTCCATCCCGCCAGGCGTTTGACCCCGACGACCCGGCTCCCGGTTGGTACGCCATCAGCGTCACCAACCTTCACGGCATGGTTCTGGGTGATGATCGGGACACCTTTGCCTGGTTCCGGCAAATTGAACCGCAGGAATCGCTGGGCGGGAGCATATTCCTTTACTACGTGGAACCACGTGGAGACGCGGCCGACGTTGCCTTCTCGGGCCTTCGGCCGGGTGACATCGTCCCCCAACTTGCTGCCGAATGGGACACCAACGACGTTCGGCCGCGCTGGTTTGACGCGAGCGCCAGCCTGATCTGGCCGGCTAACGGTGGGTGGCTGGCGGTGGCCGTTGACCAGACGCCCGATGCTCTGTTGGAGCCCTGGTGGCCGGTCGGGCCGCACCGGGAGGCCGCCGGTCAGTTGGTGCTGTCGGTGGACGCGGCGCCGGCCTTTGATTGGCCGGGTGTTGACACCGATGTGGGTGGGATTTTGACGTTCCGCGGATACCGGCGGCTGGATGCGCCGTCCGGCCGGGTGACCATGCTTACTGCGTGGGAGGTCCAGCAGGCTACCGAGAGACCGCTGCAGATTTTTGTGCATGCCCTGGGGGGAGACGGCCAGATCGTTGGTCAGTGGGACGGTCTGGATGTGGACCCGACATCCTGGCGGCCGGGTGATGTCTTTGTCCAGTTGCATAGGTTTTCCTGGGAAGATGCCTCGCCTCAGCGCGCACTGGTAGTGGGGGTGTATGACGGCGCAACACTGGACCGTCTGTCCGGAAGCGTGTTGGTGAGGTGCTGTGCCAGGACATTGTATCCACTCCAGGGGCCGAGGGCAACCGAGACGTTGTCCAAAATGAAGGGTTGGGCATATCGGATCGAGTCATCTAGATGCGGCTGTGCGTGCTTGAGATAGGCGAAAGGGGTCTGGAAATCGAGGGATGAATGCTCTCGGACGTTGTTGTAGTAGTAGATGTAGCCCATGGCTTCCTCCAGCAGGTCTTTCTCACTGTTGAGCGCCGTGGCGCGTAGGCGGTAGAACTCGTC
>DCVT01000014.1 GCA_002328075.1 Anaerolineales bacterium UBA2181
GGAGTATGTGGCCGAGACCGCCGACCGCATGTTGCGTACTGCCGCGCCGGACGAGGAAGGCCTTGGCACCACGCCTGAGCAGTTGCTGGAAGACCTTGGCCAACTGGAGTGGATCATGCTTGGGCAGCCAGGAAACGCACCAGAGCTGCTGGGCAAGCTGTATGAGCGATACGCTCCAGCGAAAGCGCCGGGGAAGGGAAGGCGGGCAACACTGGGGTACCGCATGCGCAATCACGTGCTGGACCTGTGGAATCACTGGCAACGATACACCTGCTATGGTACCAGAGTGACTGGAGGCGGATCGGTGGTGCCGGAGAGCAACAACACGACGGAACAGGTGATTGGCTGGACCATCAAGGAGCGGTACCGCACGCTGCGGGGATACAAACGAGGTGAATCAATCCTCCATGTGGGGATGCTGACGGCATGGTTGCGAGAGGCACCGGGCGGGCGCGACATGAGTGCCCTGTTCGCATCATAGAGAGACCCCGAATGGCCGCCAGACCGCCGTCTGCACCATAGAAAGGGACGATCACGCGGCAATCAGCAAGTCTGACCCTCGGCCTGCACCATATTTGCACCAGTCACGATCGATGGCCCCACACGATGAGTCCTTCTTCCGCCCACTTCTCCTTCTACCATCGCGTTGCCCCGGCCGGCCTGTCCTTGGTCCTGTATCGGCGTTCGGCATTGAGCGTTGCGCCCCAGCATGCATCGTTCTGTTCGCTTAATTCCTGCATCGTGCCGTCACTCTTCTGGTATTCGGTGGGGTATACGCTGGTTGCAGCCTCCCCGTTTCGGGGGAGGCGCTAGCCGGTGCCGTCTGCCATGGATCGTGAAGCCAAAACACTGACTGCACCCTTCCGCAGAGGCACGGGCACTCCTCCAAGATGCCGCTGGACACTCGATCCTAATCGCTCTTTTGACCGCTCACTCCTGATGTGCTAGAATAGCGCATGTTAGCGTGGCGATGAGGCTCGCCCAGGGAGGCTGTGCCTCCTGATCCATCGGCTGGCCGATTGATAGCCTCTGCCTCCGTGACGCGACGGGCGCCACGGGCGGTAGAGGCTTTTTTGATCTTGGGGACGTGACGATATGGAAGGTAGTGCTGCGACAGCTTCGGGCGGGGGTGGGCTGCACTGATCGCTGAGGATCGCTTGTGCAAAGGAGATATCGTGCTCCTCCAGGCGGGAGATCTGGTTCCCGCCGACCTCGAGCTGCTTGAGGCACGGGGCCTGGAAGTGGATGAGTGGGACTTGACCGGGGAGTTGATGCCGGTTGAAAAACGAGTCGACGAAGAGGCCGTCTACATCTACCGAGGGAGCAAGATCATCAGGGGCAGCGGCAAGGGTATCGTGGTCGCGACCGGGGAGGATACCGAATTCGGACAGATCCTGAATCAGCCCTGGGAAGAGGACAAGCGCCGACGGCCCCTACTGATCCAAGCACAGCACTTGTGGCTGCTCGCTCTGCTCCTGCCGCCTTTCATCGCTGCCGCGCGCCGCTACGAGCAGGATGCTCTGGTGTCGCTGCTCTTCCTGGCAGCAGCCGCCGCCATGGTCGTGCTGCAGAATCATGAGCTGTTCTGGTACCTCCTGACCTCGAGCGAAGCAAGAAGGCTTGAGGCTCGAGGCATCGAGGTCCGCGACGCAACCTGCCTGGATATCGTGAGTCAACTTGATGTCGTTTGCCTCGACAAGACGGGCGTCTTGACCACTCTGGACATCGAAGTGGGAAGTATCCATTTCGCAGGCGAGATGCTCGAGGTGGTGTCGTCCCTGCCGCATGACGAGCGTGGCGCTCTGACTGGTATCGGCTGTGCCCTATGTAACGATGTCTTTTTTCTGGAGAGAAGGGATCAGGCAAACCGCATCGATAGGGCCTTGATCGCTTTCGCTCTCCGGCATGGCTTTGACATCGAGCAGCTCGCGGCGCAGTACAAAAGAGTCTACGACAAGCCATTTGATTCGGAAGACAGGTACATGGCGGCCGGGTTTGACGTCGGCGATCAGAGGCTATGCTTTGCCAAGGGAGATCCCGAAGTGATCCTGAAGATGTGCACCCGATACATGGATGCCTCGGGCGCCGAAAGAAAAGCCGACATCGCCTTTCTGCACTCGGTTCGTACAGCCCTGGACTCGGCAGAGCAGAAGGGCAACATCGTATTGGTCATGGCATGCAGTCAAGGAGAAGAGATGCCACCCCGGCATTATACCTTTCTCTGCGTGATTTGCCTGCAGAACGCATTGAGGCCGGCAGTTCGTGGTTGGGTGCGCAGTGTGGGAGCGGAGGGGATCAGACCTGTCATGCTGACCGGGGACAGAGCGGAGACGGCGATGATTGTTGGCGAACAGGCCGGGATTGGCGATGGCTCGAGTCACTGCCTGACCGGCAAGGATATCGCCGCGATGCCGTTCGACGAGGTCGCACGGCAGGCTGCGCATGGGTCCATCTTTGCACGTCTGTTGCCGCACCAGAAAGGGATCCTCATCAGATTGCTGCAACAGACCGGTCACTCCGTGGCCATGGTTGGTGATGGGGCAAACGACACGATCGCGCTCAGGTGCGCGGATGTGGGGATATCTTTCGTGGAGAACAGCTCGCCTTTCGCCAAGAGGGTGTCAAGGATCCTGGTCCGCGATCTGGTCGATTTTCTGGAGATCGTCACTGGTGCGAAGCGCGTTGACCGGCAGCTCCGCGACCTGGGCCTGTTTCGGGGCATCGCGCTGGTCTTTATGCTGCTTGGCCTGTACTGGTGGATGTTGAGGTGAGGATGGTGCTCTCGTCATTTCTGCTCTGCCCAAGGCAATTGCATCTAGATTGCCGACTCGAAACCCAGACCGGCCAAAGGGTGCTGAGAGCCGCCAGATTGGACCTGCGCATGGCGGAGATGACTACGCCTACTGGCATAGGTGCTCTCTTTCCAGCCACGGGCCGCTCGGCAGGTCCACCAAGTGGCCTGCGAGGCTACTGTTTCAGTGCGATTCGTGCGATTTCAGGGCCAGAAATAGGATGCGATGGCTCTGTTTCTGCCCGAAGAGGGTGCTGTGCCAGGACATTGTATCCACTCCAAGGGCCAAGGGCAACAGAGGCGCGGTCCAAATTGAAGGGTTGGATGTAGCGTATGGGGTACCGAGATCGGGCAGTGTCTGTTTCAGGCGTGCACAGGGTGTCTGGTAATCAAGGGATGAATGCTCTCGGACGTTGTTGTAGTAGTAAATGAAGCCCATTGCCTCCTCCAGGAGGTCCCGCTCGCTGTTGAGGGCCATGGCGCGTAGGCGGTAGAACTCGTCATCATCAGTGCGATGAGATCGTTCGACGTGAGCATTCTCTTCCGGGTGGCCTTTACGGTTCTGGATCAAGTGACAGCCGAAGCCGGCGATGAGTTTGCGGAGCTCTTTGACCTTGAGCCATGATTTGCCACCAAACTCCTCACCGTTGTCGACAGTGAACGTGATCTGGGCGGTGACCCCATTCGACCTGAGCCAGGAGATAACCCAAAGATAGAAGCACAAGCCGTTGGTCCAGGACTTCTGGCGGGAGTACGCGATGAGTTTGAACCGGGAACAGACATCCAGCGCACTCCATTGATAATTGGGGATAGCATGCAGGTCGAGGTGGATGATCTGTTCCTTGGAGAGTGCCTTCTGGTCACGAATGTGCTTGATATCCATCTGAACCACCTTGAAAGGCTGGGCGTTGTACCCGTCCACGAACTCGCGTTTCTCCCGCCGATGGCGGGCTTGTGGGGCGATGCCGGTGAGGACGTGTTGGTTGCGCCTGAGAATGTGACGGATCGTACCGGCGGCGACGCGGACCTGCTCGTACTTGGCCAAATAGATGGACAACCGCTGAGGACCCAATCGAGTCGTCTTTTTCGCCTCAATCACCTTCTTCTCGACCTCAACCGGGGTTCGGTTGGGCTGGTGGATGGGAACTCGCGATCGATCCTTGAGGTCTCCTTCAGACTGCTTCCTCAAAATGTCATACACCACCGGGCGCGTAATGCCAAAAACGCGGGCGGCATCGGCGACGTTTCCATCATTGGTGCTCAGGTATTCCAACACGGCCAGCCGAGCTGCCTCAGGGTTGATGTTTCTGAACGTCTTGTAGTCGATACGGGCTCCAGGATGCATAGCGTGCGAGGTCTCCTCTCTCGGCCATGTCCGCCAACTCCAGCACACGCTGGACGTAGACGCTGTACCCATACCTCATGTACTGTATAGCATGTCCTGGACACCGCACAAGAGGCGCTTGACGCCCACCAGTAGTTGTGCTAGACTGTGAGTAGGACATGGGCGATGAGGCTCGCCCGGGGGAGGTTCGCCTCCCTGATCTATCGGCTACCCGATTGATAGCCTCTACCTCCGTGACGCAGAAGGACGTCGCGGCCGGTAGAGGCCTTTTTTTTGGGGGGCGTGCTAATGAGCCGGACCGCGAGCTACTATGACCTGCGCGATGCGCTGGCCGATCCGGGCTGCCCGGTGTGCCGCCTGATGGCGCGTAGTACCGAGCGCTATCTCGACGGTCTGCTGTGGGAGAGCGTCAACGATCCAGGTGTGCGAGACAAGCTCCGCCAGGCGCAAGGGTTTTGCCACGAGCATGCGTGGCAACTGAACCGTGCTGGGGCGTCGCTGGGGGTGGCGATCCTCATGCACGACGTGTTGGGGAGTGTACTCGGGGCGATGGAGAGTGCTCGCTTTCAGGCCCTGCCGGCCGAGTCGTTGCGACGGGCTCAAGAGAGCCTGGATCGCAGCCAGCCGGCAGCGGCGACGGCCGACTTGGTCGCCCGGCTGAGCGCGAAAGCAGAGTGCCCAGCCTGCATCCAGGTGGGGCAGATGGAGGAGATCTACCTGAGTACGCTGAACGAGCAGCTCTTGGGAGAGGACGGCTTGCTGGCCGCATACGAAGCGTCCGACGGGCTGTGCCTGCCTCACTTTCGCCAGACCCTGGCTTGCCTGCGCGACGAGGCGGTCTTCCAGGCGCTACTGGCCGCCCAGCGCACCCTGTGGGCGCGGCTGGTCGAGCATCTGAGCGAGTTCATTCGCAAGAACGATGCCCGTTTCCGAGATGAGCCGTGGGGCGACGAGAGCGATGCCTGGCTGCGGGCGCTCGGCGCCCTGACCGGGGCGCGCCTGGATGCGGGCCGGGCTTGAGGCAGGCGTGTTTACGCTCGACCTGAGGCAGGCGTTTCGCGAGGCAGGTTGCCCCATCTGCCGGCTGCGCGCGAAGATGGATGGACGACACCTGTACAATCTATTGTACGAAAACGTGACCGATGGCACCACGCGAATGCATATTGCCCGTAGCAAGGGGCTCTGCCAGGAGCATGCCTGGGAGCTGCAGGCGATCGAGCAGGAGCATTGGGGCAACGGCTTGGGCGTCGGCATCATCTACGAGGATCTGGCCAGCCATGTTGTGGGGACACTGTCTGCATACCTGGCGGCGAACCCTGAGCCGCGCGCCGCCAGGCAGGCTCGCCTGAGGGAGCGGCTGGAGCGCTCGGGGTTTATACGACAGTGGCTCGGCCGCCGGCTGCTGCGCCCTTCGCCGGCCGACTCGCTCCTCGAGAGTCTGGCCGCGGTGGAGCCCTGCCGTGTGTGTGAGCTGATCGGCGGCCTGGTCGAGATCAAAGTGGGCTGGTTGGTAGAAGAGCTGGCGGATCCGGAGTTCCTCGCCTTGTACGCCGCGTCGGATGGCCTGTGCCTGCCCCACCTGCGCCGCGCCCTGGCACTTGCTCGGGATGAGGAAGCAGTGCGCTGGCTTGCCGAGGTGGCGCTGAACAGGCTGGCTCCCCTGGCAGCGGACGCCGCGGAGTACGTGCGGAAGATCGACTGGAGTAACAGGCACGAGCCCAAACACCCCTGGGAGCAGGTGTCGTGGGTCAGGGCGGTGGCCTTTTTCTCGGGCGAGGCCCGGGCGGAGCGCAAGGCGGACGTGTATGAACTTCGGCGAACGGCCCTGGCCGAGTATCACACACGATCCAAAGACATGCGACCAAGCTGCGAGGGAGTCTATGACACTCATTGTCCTGGTGCGTCATGGCCAGACGGAATGGAATCGAGTGGAGCGCTTTCGCGGGCAGGCGGACGTGCCGCTGGACGAGACAGGCCTTGCCCAGGCTGAGGCGACGGCGCAGCATATCGCGGCGGAGTGGAGACCGGTGGCCGTCTACTCCAGTCCGCTGTCGCGGGCGATCAAGACCGCCGGAGCGATCGCTCGGCAGTTCGGCCTGCCGGTGCAGATCCAGCGCGGCCTGACCGATATCAACTACGGTCAGTGGCAGGGGCTGACTCCTGACGAAGCCAGGGAGCGCTGGCCGGAGATGGTGGACGCCTGGTATCGGACGCCCGAGACTGCACAGATCCCAGGAGGCGAGACGCTGAACAGTCTGCGCGTGCGCACCATGGAGGCGGTGCGGGGGTTGGCTGCTCGTCATCCCGACAAGACCATCGTCCTTGTGGGCCATACCGTGGTCAACCGGGCGATCTTGCTGGGTGTTTTGGGCCTGCGCAATAGTTTCTTCTGGCGGCTGAGGCAAGACACCTGCGCCATCAACGTGCTGGAGGTGGATGGCGACGATTTTACGCTGGTGTCCATGAACGACACGTGCCATCTAAGAGGTCGGTAGGGCGATGAGCTCTTACTGCCCGGAGTGCTGGGAGGAAGTGCCTGCGGAGGCAGAGTGCTGCCCTGGATGCGGGCGCTCCCTGGTGACGGACGGCGAGCAGTACGTGGACAAGCTCATCGCTGCCCTTCGGCATTTCGAGCCGACGCGGGCGGGGCTGGCGGTCTACATCCTGAGCGAGATGCTGCACGAGCCGCGCGCGGTCGCGCCGCTCATCGATCTGCTGGACACCGCGCGCGATACCTTCGTGCTCAAGTCGGCTGCGGTGGCGCTGGGCCGCTTTGCCGACGAGCGGGCTGTGCCGGCCCTCGCCCGGCGGGCGCTGGATCTGTCGACTCCGCTAGTGGTGCGGGTGGCCGCGGTGGACGCGCTGGCACGGGTCGGCGGCGACCAGGTCCGAGCCGTGATCGAAGGCGCCCTGGCCGATCCGAGCCGGACGGTGCGGGACCACGCCAAGAGGGCGCTTGGATATGGGCACCCGGCCGATGAGGCCTGCGGGGCGGCTGCGACTGAGCCGGCGCCTCGTATGATCGAACACAATTCGAGAAGGTCTTGAACACCAAACACAAGAAGGAGACGAGCATGGACACCAGAATCGACAACGTGTGCGCGCGTGAGATCCTTGATTCGCGGGGTGATCCGACCGTCGAGGTAGAGATCGGCCTGGAGTGTGGTACACGCGGCAGGGCGGCGGTCCCGTCGGGGGCGTCCACGGGCGTGCACGAAGCCCGCGAGCTGCGCGACGGTGACAAGCGGCGCTATGGCGGAAAGGGGGTGGCTCAGGCGGTCGAGCACGTCAAGCGCGACATCGCGCCGGCCATTCGGGGCACGGACTCGTTGGACCAGGCCGGTATAGACCAGGCAATGCTGGACCTGGACGGCACGCCCAACAAAGGCAGGCTCGGCGCGAATGCCATCTTGGGGGTCAGCCTAGCGGTTGCGCGCGCTGCGGCCACAGCAGCCGGCGTGCCGCTATACCGGTACTTGGGCGGTGAGTCGGCCACGCTGCTGCCCGTGCCGATGTTCAACATCTTGAACGGGGGCGTACACGCCAACTGGCAGGGCACGGACCTGCAGGAGTTCATGATCGCCCCCGTCGGGGCGCCCAGCTTCCGGGAGGCGCTGCGGTGGGGAAGCGAGACGTATCATGCGCTCAAGGCGGTGCTCAAGGATAGGGGATACTCCACGGGCGTGGGCGACGAGGGCGGGTTCGCCCCAGCCCTCAAGGCCAACGCGGAGGCCGTTGAAGTGATCCTGACCGCCATCGAGAGAGCCGGCTACCAGCCTGGCGAACAGATCGTGATAGCCCTCGACCCGGCGTCGAGTGGGTTCTTCGAGGAAGGGCTGTACCATCTGCAGACCGAAGGCCGGAAGGTGACCTCGGCCGAGATGGTGGAGATGTACGATAACTGGACACGGCGGTATCCGATCGTCGTCCTGGAAGACGGCCTGGCCGAAGATGATTGGGTCGGCTGGCGGCTACTCAACCAGACTATTGGCGACCGGATCGAGCTGGTGGGCGACGACCTGTTCGTGACCAACGTGCAGCGCCTCGCGCGTGGCATCGCCGAGAACGTCGCGAACGCGGTGCTGATCAAGCTCAACCAGATCGGCACGCTGACGGAGACGATCGCGGCAATCGAAATGGCGCGGAAGGCCGGCTGGGGAGCCATGGTGTCGCACCGCAGCGGCGAGACGGTGGACAGCTTCATCGCCGATTTCACCGTGGCCATGGGCACGGGGCACCTGAAGACCGGCGCTCCCTGCCGCGGCGAGCGGGTGGAAAAGTACAACCAGCTGATGCGCATTGAGGAAGAGCTGGGGGATGCCGCCGAGTACGCCGGGCGGGGGGCGTTTGTGCGGTAGGAGCCAAGTGCCTGGCCTGGGGAGTCCAGCCGGGTCAAGCCGGCGGCCGCCGATCCCGAAGTGCGCGAGGCGCCGCTTCTGGGAGGGCCGGTTCCGGCATTCGGGTAGAGGAGCTGGTACGATGGCAGCCGATGGAGTGAATGCGTTTCTGAAGCCGGAGCAGTCAGAAGGTTGATTGGCGACAGACAGAGAGGCGCCGTGTCTCTCGGCCGTCAGTGCGGCTTTGCTCAGGCCCGTGAGCCGGGCGGGAAGGGCCGTTGCGAAGGGAGACGAGATCGTGAACCATTCTGTGCAGGCAGCGACAACGCAGGTAGGCGAGTGCACGCTTCGGGCCTGGGATGACATGCTCTGTGAGGTGCTGCACGAGCTGAGTGACGGAGCGGACGTGCCAGACGCGCTGGTCGAATCCATGTCCCAGTTGGCCGTCACGCTCAAGCACCGGCGTCGTGCGAAGGAACCTACGGCAGCACCCAAGACCAGCTAGCCTGGTTCGCCATAACTCGGGTGTGATCTAGACCGGTCATAGCAGCCTGGGGCTGAGCCGGCCGGGCGGGACCTCGCCACTCCCACCGATCCGGAGGTGCTGCGACGCTTCCGGATCGGTGCACCATGGCGGGTGCGGTCCAGCGCCACAGTGCGCTACGGGACGTCGTGTGCGCCATCGAGTCCGGTTGGGCTGGGCGCGAAGGTGGAATGTCGACTGCCAGGAAACGGGGACTGGAAGAGGCGACAGGTTGTAGCAGGCCGGGGGGCCAGCCAATGCCCGGCGACAGGCCCGGAAGCGCCCTTGACGTTCTGGCTGCGCCGTGCTAGAATCCGGGCAAATAGAGGGGTCATGAGGCTGACCCGAGGGGACTTGGTCCCCTGATCCATCGGTTTCCCGATTGATAGCCTCTACCACTGTGACGCGGTTCCGTGTCCGGCCGGTAGAGGCTTTTCTTTTGTCTATGTGCGCACCGGGAAGCGGACAAACCAGGCGGAGGTAGCAGTGCAATGACCTTCCCCAGCGTGCTGTTCGAGAGGCCGGAAGGCAGACCGGGAGCGGAGGCGCCCGGGGAGCCTGCCTGCTTTGCCGATCTGAACCTTGACCAGGTCGTCGACGCCATCACGGCGCGCAAGGACGTCTACGGCCTGAAGCCATTCTTCTACACGCCCCTGCGCGATGCCGAGACCATCCTCTATCGCCATGAGGTGATGTGGGACTTGGAGGACGGGGCGCTGATGGCATGCGTCAAGGCCTTTGCCGAACAGATGATCATCGTGCGCCGCTACCTGGCACTGGTGGAGAAGCTGGACTTTCACTACCACAGAGAGGGCTGGTTTCTGGAGGCGGCGCTGGTCTACTGCGGTGCGGTGAGTGACCTGGAGCGTGACCTGGGCCTGGCCCACCTCCGATCGCGCGGCCTGTCGGCGTTCCGCGAGTACGTCACGAGCTACGTCCAGTCACAGGCATTCCAGTCGCTCCGGACGGAGGCGTTGGAGGTCAAGCACGGGCTGTCGACCCTGGAGTATTCCGTGAGCGTCCGGCGGGACACAGTGAAGGTCCGGCAGTACGAAGGGGAGGTGGACTACAGCGCGGAGGTGGACAAGACCTTTGAGAGGTTCAGGCAGGGGGCGGTGAAAGACTACCGCCTGGATCTCTACAAAGGAGCCGGCATGAACCACATCGAGGCGCAGATCCTCGATTTCGTCGCCCGGCTGCACCCGGCCCAGTTTGCGGCGCTCGACCGGTTCTGCGCCGGTCACGGCGAGTTTGTCGACGACGCGATCCGCAGCTTCGACCGCGAGATCCAGTTCTACGTCGCCTATCTGGACTTCATCGCCGGCATCAAGCGCAAGGGGTTAGGGTTCTGCTACCCGCAGGTCAGCGCAGCACGCCGCGACGTGTACTGTTGCGAGGCGTTCGATCTGGCTTTGGCGAACAGCCCGCTTTTCCGCGAGAGGCCGGTGATCTGCAACGACTTCTTCCTCGAAGGGCCGGAGCGCGTGATCGTGGTCTCGGGCCCGAACCAGGGTGGCAAGACGACCTTTGCCCGGATGTTCGGGCAGTTGCATTATCTGGCCGGCCTGGGCTGTCCGGTGCCCGGCAGCGAGGCGCGGCTGTTCCTGTTCGACCAGATCGTCACCCACTTTGAGCGAGTGGAAGACATCCGCAACCTGCGCGGCAAACTGCAGGATGACCTGGTCCGCATCCACGACATCCTTGACCGTGCCACGCCCGATACCATCCTCATCTTGAACGAGATCTTTGCCTCGACCACCCTGGAAGACGCCGTTTTCCTGAGCAAAGAGATCATGGCGAAGGTGATGGATCTGGACCTGCTGTGCGTGTGGGTGACGTTCATCGACGAATTGTCGTCGCTTAGCGCTAAGACCGTCAGCATGGTCAGCACGACCGTGCCCGAGAACCCGGCCATGCGCACGTTCAAGATCGTGCGCAAGCCCGCCGACGGTCTGGCCTACGCCCTTTCCATTGCCGAGAAGCACCGGCTGACTTTCGAGCAGATCAGGGAGCGCATCCGGCCATGAAGGTTTTCCTGATGTATCGCGACCGGGACTTCCACAGCAAGCAGGAACCGCCGCCGGACCAGCAGGTGCTGTCGCAGGAGGTGGAGAGGATCTTGCGCATGCATCGCGACCGGGACTTGGGCTCCAAGCAGGAGCTGCCGTCGACCCAGCAGGCGCTCATACAGGACCTGGAGCTGGGCACGCTCTTTGAGGCGATGGCGCAGGGCGACCGGTTTGTCTATGGGGTGTCAAGAGAGGCGGTGCTGATCGGCTTGACGGACCCGGATAGGATCCGCTACCGCCAGGAGATCCTCAAGGACTGCCTGAAGAACCCCGCCGTCGTGAGGGAGATCTACAGCATCCCCATACAGGCGATCGAGAGCAAGAGGCACCACTGGATGTGGATCTCATGCTCCTACCCAAGCGGGATCCTCAACAGCGCGATAGAGATGCTGGCGATGTTCGTCGCTCTTCTCAAGAAGCTGAGGGGAATCGCCGACCAGCACGCCCATCGCTTCGAGTCGGAAGGCTTTGGCAGGTTCTTTGCGATGATCCAGGAGGAGCTCACCGACGACTACTTCGCCCTCATGGACGATCATCTCCGGCGCCTGGCGTTCCGGAGCGGCGTGCTGATCAGTGGCAAGCCGGGGAAGGGCAACGAAGGGACCGACTATGTGCTGCGGCGGCCCAATCACCAGGGACAGCCCTGGATGAAGCGGGTCACGGCGAAGCGATCACGGGTGTACTCTTTCAGACTCGATCCTCGCGATGAGCATGGCGCGAGGGCGCTTGGGGAGTTCGTAGGCAGGGGGATCAACCTGGTAGCCAACGCGGCTGCCCAGGCTGCAGACCACATCGACAGCTTTTTCAACATACTGTACATGGAGCTGGCCTTCTACGTCGGCTGTATGAACCTCTCCGAACAGCTTGCCCAGTTGGGAGAGCCGATCGCGTTCTCGGAGCCCGCGACGGCCGGCGAGCGCCGGCACTCCTTCGTGGGGTTGTATGACGTCTGCCTGGCATTGACGATGAAGCGGCAGGTCGTGGGAAACGACGTGAATGCCGACGGCAAGGAGCTCTTCGTCATCACCGGCGCCAACCAGGGCGGCAAGTCTGTCTTCCTGCGGAGCGTTGGGCTGGCGCAGTTGATGATGCAGTGCGGGATGTTCGTGCCGGCCGAGTCTTTCTGCGCCAATGTATGCACAGGGCTCTTCACGCACTACAAGCGTGAAGAAGACTCTTCCATGGAGAGCGGCAAGTTCGACGAGGAGCTGGGCAGGATGAGCGCCATCGTCGACAAGATCGCGCCTGACTGTATGGTGCTGTTCAACGAGTCGTTTGCCGCGACCAACGAACGGGAAGGCTCGGAGATTGCCAGGCAGATCGTGACCGCATTGCTGGAGCGACGCATTAAGGTCCTGTACGTAACGCATCTGTACGAATTGGCGCATGGCTTCCACAAAAGAAAGACGGCCAACGCCATCTTCCTGCGGGCCGAGAGGCAGGCCGACGGAACGCGCACGTTCAAGTTGGCCGAAGGCGAGCCGCTGCAGACCAGTTATGGCCAAGACTTGTATGACGGGATATTCGGAGAGGAGAACTAGTGGCTCGTTCCGCAAACCGGGGTCCCGGCGCGGATAACTGGGGCAGGCGCAGGCCTGAGTGTGCCGGTGTCTGCAGGAGATGCTGAGCCTTCCTGCCGATGCGTCATGGGCCAGCCATAGGCGGTGCAATGTACCAACGCCTGGTGAGTTGCTTGGCCACGGGTTGGGCCGGAGAACTACCTCCCGTGGAAGTCCGGCATGTCTAGCTCACGCCCTCCAAATGAGGGATGCCAGTCCTTGTCCAACGGCTGGTCCCACGTGCGCTCGGGAGTTTCCCTGGGCTGCTCAAGTGGGCGGTCACGGACCCCTTTTCCAGTTGGAACAGGTGCTCGGTCTCGCGCCGGGCGACTTCACGCGTGTGTTGGGTATCCTTGAGGTAGACGTTGAAGGGCCGCTCGCGATCCCGATCCATGGCCGGCACGATCACGTGGGCGTGCGAGCTTTCGACGCCTCCTTTTCCGCGCCGGCGTGGATCACATGGGAGTAGGGTAGATCCAGAGGCTGCCGGCTGCCGTTGGGTCGCTGGATCCCGGCGCGCTCCATCTCGGCGCCCATGACCCGATCCACGACCTCTTTCATCAGCTTCAGGCGGTCGTTCCACAACTTCGGGTCGATGGCTTGGAGCTGTGCAACCAGCTCCTGCGGTGGGCGGATGACCAGGGAGCGCAGGAGCACCTTGCCGGTCTGGAGCTCGGAAGCGTTCCTCAGGATCTCGCGCCAGCCCCGGCCAAGGCCGCAGTCGATCCAGCGCTCCGGGCCGGCGGCGCGCGGGTGGTGGTTGTAGCGATCCTCCCTGTATTCCAGGTAGCGCAGCAGCCCTTTGGTTTTGGATGTGGCTCCGGCCCGGATGAACTTCCAGTCGGTGTAACACGTCATGGCCATGATGTGATCCTCCCGGTTACCAGCGCCTTTTCTTTCTCTGTTCTTCGCTCGAGGTGAGCACGCCCATTATCTTGCTGTAGAAGCGTCCGAGCGCCTCATCGACCTCCCGTCCGACCAGAACCGGAAGCCTGGCGATACTCTGAGACAGGCTCTGTCTCAGGTTCTGCTCGACCGGTTCCAGCTTCTTGTTGATCAGCGTCAGGAGGTTCTGCTCCATCTCCTCCATGCGCTTCTGGAAGCGCCGGTCAAACGCGCGCCGCGTACCGAGGGTCAGGTCGGTCTCGTCGAGTGCGTTGCGGATGGCCTGTCGCACGATCTCGGCGATGGGCTCGCCGCTCTTGGTGGCCAGGTTCTGCAGATCGGCGAGCATCGGCCGGGTGATCTGGATGGTGATCTTCTGGCTCAGGTTTCGATTGGTTCGCTTCATGGTTCTCCTACTCCGCCTCGGCGCACCTGTGCCCCGCAGGGGCACAGCAGCCGATGGGCATGCAGTGAAATGGCATTCTCCCTGGGGGAGTTCGCAGTTTCCTGTAGCGGAAATGCACGATGGGCCTGGGCTTCGGTGGGCACTTCCCAGGAAGCCTTTTGGCTTGCTTACCCCGCCGCGCCGAGGCGCGGTCTGGCGCACCTGCAGAGCAGCAGCCAGAAGCGCAGGGGCGCGGCGGGGTCCGGGCTTCCGACACGTCGACGGCTCGGCGTACTGGTGGAGGCCTCCTTGACGGGCCGGGCGGCTTGAGAGATGACCTGCTACCAGGTCGCATAGTGCGAGTGGCAAGGCTCCCCATGCTGCCTCTGATGAAGGGCCGGTCAGCGATCATCCTTCCGGTCCTATCCCAGCACCAAGGACCGGCCGAATGCTTCCAGCACGCCTTCTGCCTCCTCGCTGCCTTCGGTCTCAGTTTCTGTCGCATCTGCGAGTGGCCTACCTCCCCTGAATACGCAGCCAGAGCGACCGAGGGCAGACGTCAACGCCGCCTCGACCACCTGGCGGATCTCTGCCAAGCTTGGCACGGAGGCGGTGGCCATGGCCAGGCCCTGATCAGCGCGGCAACCACGGCGCAGTGCCTCCTTGACCGCCAAGCCCTTGGTCCCGTGATGCCCGTGGCCTACGCTGTTGAGCCAGCCGATCAGGTCGTCGTCGAGGCCGGGGTAGAGCCTGATAGTGAGCTGGATCGGCGGTGATCGTCGGCGTGGTCGGCTCGTCCTGTCCTGTATTGCGATCAAGTTGCTGTCACCTGGCATCAGATTGACATCACTTGGCGAACACTCGAGCGGCGTAGCGGGCCAGCCCCAGCGCGTTGGCGGTCACCGGATTGGGCAGCAGCACGCCATGCGGATAGTGGCGAAGGAGGGCGTCGTGCAATGACTCGGCTCCGCCACCGGCGAAGCGAAGATGCGCAAACTGGCGGCCGTTGCCCCACTGGCGTTCGACGAAAGAGATCACAGCCGCGGCGGTCATGTCCAGTGCCTGATGCACCGCGGCACGGATGTCTTGCTCTCCCCCTGCGGCATGGAGGCGGGGCTGCTTGTGCTGCAGTAGTGCGTCCGCCTCGTGCAGCGAGAGCCCGACGCCGAAGGCAGACCTCACGCTGCTGGCCAGCGTCTCTGCGGCACGTCGCATGCCGAGCGTATCTCCCCCGGTGAAGCGGCCCACGACCTCGCCGGCCTCGACGGTGAACAGGTCCAGGGTGTTGAATCCGATGTCGCAGATGGCCGCCGGCGCCCACAGGTCGTCCTTGGGGCGCACCCAGCGACCCAGGTCGTCCAGGCCCCAGGCGAAGAATGCCCCGGCCGGCTGCGCCATGACCCGTGCATCCCGGATGGTGAGATCGACCTGATGGCCGTTGACCGCATAGTGATGCTCGGCTACCATCCAGGAGCGCAGTATGCGAAGGGTGGCTCTTGCCTGGTCGCCGTCGGCCATGACCTCGACCGGAAGGCCCACCATGAGGTTTGCTGCGTGTGCACCCTCTCCCAGCAGGCGGTACGTCACTGCGTAGAACAGGGTTCGCAGCTCTGGGCCATCTCCCAGCGGCTGGTAGTCCATGCGCTCAATGGGGCGGGCGTAGCGGGCTACGTTTTCGCCGGCGAGGTAGGTGCAGCTGCCGAAGCTGACTTGGTCGGGCAGGCGCGAGCGCTTCTGCTGGCTGCGGCTGCCCATGGAGAGAAGTCCCAGATCTGTCTGGCCCATGCCGATGACGGAGGGCAGGATCGTACCTGTGCACCGGCCGGGGAGATCCGAGCGGCCTTGACTCCGCCGAAGCCAGGGTCGAGGCCAATGTTGATTACACCGTTGTTGCGTGCTGCTTCTTTCATTGATGGAGTTCCTTTCTCAGAGATTGTGAGTCGCCTTTCCCGAGGGTACCGAGTTGTACCGCACGGCTGAGTTCTCGAAGCTGGGGAGATGCCCGTCCCGGAACTTGACAGGCGCGGCCTTGTGTGGTATCTTGATACCAAGATATCAGCAGGAGGTGGCTGTATGAAGGCAATGACGCTTCGACTGAACGAAACAGAATACGAGCGTCTGCGGCTCCTGGCCTTTGTGGAAGAGCGGGCCATGACCGACGTGATCCGTGATGCCATCGGCGAGTACTTGCGGCACAAGGCATCACGCGACGAATTCCGCGCATCACTTGAGCGGGCCATGCGGGATAACGCCCAGCTGATCGCCGAGCTGGCCAACTACTAACGCCATGCACCACCTCAGCGCTGCTGATGCCTTCCCAGACCTTGCGAGAAAGGCAGCGGCGCTGCTTCAAGGCATCCTCCTCCACTCGTTCTAGACCGTTACCTTGCCGTCACCCCAGCGATAGTCTGGGGCCGGGTTGTGGACCACCCTGCACAGCGCCCGATCCCCCAGCCTGGAGTAGATGCGGCCGGGCAGCATGCCGAGATCCTCATTCGTGATGACAAAGGTTGGCCGCTCCAGCCGGTAGCGGAGGTCGAGCAGCAGGAAGAGCTGTTCCTCGGCCCACTCCGTCCATTTCTCGGCACCCAGGTCGTCGAGTATGAGCACCGGCGCCTCCTGAGCTGCGTCCAACAGGGCAGGGGCACCTTCAGATTGTCCACGCATCGAGGCCTGGACCTCCATGCGCAGGCTGCGGAGCAGGTCTGGCGCGGTGAGGAACAACGTAGGCGTGCTGCGTTCTTCGATCAGGAAATTGGCGACGGCTTCCGCCAGGTGGGACTTGCCGTTTCCCTTCGGGCCGTGGATCACGAGCCAGCCCACCGGGTTGCCGGCGAAGGCGACGGCCGCGTTGAACGCCTCGGTAGCTGCGGCAGCTGGGCCTGTCAGGCCAAAGTTGCGGAACGCCTGCCTCATGGCGCGCCCCTTCCGGGATGAGTGCAGGTCATAGCGAGCGATCATCTGCCGGTGAACCTCGCCGCAGACCTCGCACGGCACCAGGCGCCCGAAGTTTGGGTGTCCCACAGGCAGATCTGTCCGCAGCCAACCCAGCCCGCCGCAGACAGGACACGGGCCGTTCTCATGCGTCTGCTGTGCCGAGGACGGCCGGCAAGTCGACGGGCTGCATGGAGGCTGCCCGCTGCTGGGCGGCGCGGAGAGCCTCGTCGTCACCTGGTCCAAGACGGCGGCCAGGGGGCGGGGTGCGACGGCGGCGGCCCTCGTCGGCTTACCCTCGGTTGCGTTGTGTAGCTGCTGATTCGTATTTGACATGGGTTCCTCCTGGTAGTGGAAGGTTGGATGCTGCACGAGCCGCCCGTCCGGCGAGGACCTTGTGCACGTAACGTAGCTTGTGCACATCGGCACGGACTGCTTCGCGGAAGGCGGCGTCCCACTCGGAGGCGTCTGGGTACTCGGCGACGAGGGCGTAGAGCTCGGCTTCGATCAGCGGCGTGACAGGGCCGATCTCCGACTCGTACAGGCGGATGGCATGCTTCAGGACAGGCGGTGTGTCCGTGTTGGCGTTGGCGGCGTCATCGGGAGAGGCAGGGTCCCCGGGTGGCTCGACGGCGGAGTCTCGGGTGCTCTCGGGGGTGGGGAGGCGGCGAGGAGGTGTCGCCAGCGCGATGGTAGCGCAGTAGGAGAACATCCGGATGGGAGGGGCGTCCGGTGGGAGCGTGTCGAAGGCTCGGTCGATCGCAGCGCGGACCTCGGTGGCGGAGTAGCCCTCTTCCTGGAGCAGGGCCAGCCTCTTCCTGTCATGGGCGGTCGGCCGGTAGTGGGCCAGCCCTTTGCGCTGAGCGAAGTAGGCGAGCACCGCCTCCTGGTCGAAATCTGCCTGCGCGGGCGCGGTCGTTGTGGTGGTAGTTGCCACAATAGGTCTAAGATTCATCCCAACTTCTGGGACGGTCCCACCATCTGGGAGTGGCATCGTCTCAGAGCCTGTCCCAGTTTCTGGGACTGGTTTGGAGTCCGCACGCTGAGCAGGCGGGTGGTGGGTGTTGTACTTGTCCAGGTGGGAGCCGGGCAGGATGAAGTAGACGTTGTAGCGAGTGCCATCGCGCTTGCGAATTACGCGCTTGGCGATCATGCCGTGCTCCTCCAGCTCGGCCGTGCAGCGGGACAGGGTGTTCTTGCTGACGCCGGTTCGCCGGACGAGCTCGTCGTGGGCCACGTAGCAGAAGAGCTTGCCGCGGTCGTCGGGCGCGAGGACACCTGCCGTGATGAGATCCCGGAAGAAGGCCTCGTCCCTGGCGGAGCCGCTGCCCAGGGGCGAGGCGGCCAGGCCGAGCGCGCTCAGCACCTTGAAGGCGTTGCCGCTCAGCCTGGCCGGCAGCCCCGAGCTGATCATGCTGTCGAAGAGCTGGACAAAGACCCTGCGGCCTGGGTTCCAGCCGTCAGCGCCTGCTAGATCAAGGGACTGCTCGTATCTGATTGAGAGAACCGGACCGTCTGACATAAACACGCCTCCTTGCGAATGCCATCGTGCAGCCTTCGCAAGGAGGCGCCAGGTTGCCGGGACCATGGGGTCACGGCGTGCTGGGGATCGCTAGTGCCGGAGCCGGTGTTCTAGGGTCCCTTGGGCACTATGGGGCGGGGAGGAAGCGGGCGGATATTGCTACTCCGAAGGCCTGGCCCGTCGCTCCCGCAGGTTACGCGAGACTCCTGCCGTGAGCGGCAGGAGTTTTTGTTCCTACTGACCGAGAGCAGTCCTTGGGCTACCTTGGGTGAACAAAGGCACTCCGGTGGCGTTCTTCCTCCCCCCAACTGCCCTTTTGAACCAAGGGAGCACAGGAGCCGTTCTGTTTTCCGCAGCAAATACTTGCCCTTGCGCGCTAGCTGAGTATACTCCACCTACCAAATCGTTGTACCATTTCCAAAAGAGTGCTCTCCACCCTCCCTAAGAAAGGAGCCAGGCAACGATGCACGCGAAGCAGTTGTGGCCTCATGGTCTCGTGCGTTTGGGATTCGCACTCTTGTGCGGCGGCTGTATGCTCGTGGCGCTCATGTGGTTGGTTTCCACAGGAGAACCGCCCGTTCCCTCGGCCGCAGCCTTGGCCGCGACAGGTGCGCGCTCAGAGCCCGTCTATTCCGGCGTGGGGACCCTGGACGAACTTCTGCCGGTCGGGTACGCGCCCACTTTCGCACCGGCCGCTCCCGCCTCTTCCGAGACCTTGTCTTCCTCTCATCTGGCGGATCTCGGCGCGATAGGCGGGACGTTGTCAATAGATTCGCCTTTCGCTACGGAGGAAACGCGCGCTCTGGCGACCACACCGCCAACGTCCACCGCGCCAGCCTTCCAAGACTCGGTGGTTGCAGAAGCAGTTGTCCTCTCCCGCGCTTCATCGAATACGAGTGCGAGAGGCGAATATCCCGGCCTCCTGCCCGAGATCTGCCCGACAGGCGTCGGCTATGGCGCTTCTTGCCTGGCCCTGCCGCAAACCACGGTGGGTTCGGAGAACGAAACCAGGGCAGAAGAAACGCACAGGCCAGGCGGCGCTGCCTTGGAAATTACGGTCGACACCACGTCCGTGGTCATCGACGGCGCTACCGGGACCGTCAGCGCCCTGATCGCCGACCCTGGCCCGGACGAACGTATCTCCCTCAACGAAGCGCTGCGGGCCGTGAACAACGAGTATGCCGCTCATGGAACCTTTGGACACACGATCAAGTTCAGTGCCAGTCTTGCACACGGCGCAACCATCGGCGTCCCTTACCCAACCTACTCCGAGCTCTACTATGTTCTGAGGGCTCCGTCCACGACGATCGACGGTGACATCGATGGAGATGATGAACCGGATATCTTGATTCGAGGACTGGACCTGTATTACACGTTGGTGATCGTCGGGGAAAACAACACCATCAAGAACCTGGCGCTGGCATCGGTCGGAATCATTGGACCGAACGCCAGCGGAAACACCATCCAGGGATGCTATGTGGGCCTCGGCGCGGACGGGGTGACGGACGCCACGACGGGCGACACGGCGGGGATCGAGATCGGCGTCGGCGCTCACCATAACCTCGTGGTGGACAATGTCATTGCCGGCAATACCTTTGCCAGTGCGGACAAGTACGGCGCAGGTATCGTGCTCTTTAAAGGCGCCCACGATAACCGGGTGGAGGACAACTGGATCGGCGTGGATATCAACCACAGGCCACTTCGCAACGAGATCGGTGTGCTGATCGCGCAGGGCGCGTACCGCAACACCATTGGCGGGGACCGCGCCGGCACAGCGTGCGCGGCGCCGTGCAATCTCATCAGCGGCAACCAGACGGGCGTGTGGATGCTGGATAGCGGCACAGTGAGCAATACAGTCCTGGGCAACTATGTCGGCGTCAATCTTGCTGGCACGGCCGCCATCTCGAACACCGATTGGGGCATTGTCATTTCCGGCGGCGCGTCCGGCAACATTGTCGGCGGTGACCGGCCCGGTACAGCCTGCGCCGGGCCGTGCAATCTCGTCAGTGGAAACGGCGAGTTTGGCATTGTGATTGAAGATGCCGGTACCAGCAGCAACGTGGTGGAGGGCAACTATGTCGGTCTGAACATCGGCGGCACGGCGTCGATCCCCCACCGGTACTCGGGCATTGTCATTCAGGATGGCGCGTCGGGAAACACCATCGGCGGGGAGCGCGACGAATCGATATGCGACAGCTGGTGCAACGTGATCAGCGGCAACGGCGAAGCCGGCGTGTTGGTCTACGATAACGGCACCACGCACAACAGGGTGCAGGGCAACTACATCGGCGTGAACCCGGACGGAACGGGTGCCGTGTCCAATACACTGGTGGGCGTTGCCTTGTACGCAGGCGCCTCCCGAAACTTGGTCGGCGGCATGGGCTATGACACGACCTGCAAGGGTCCCTGTAATCTCATCAGCGGCAACGGTGGGGACGGCGTGTTCATCGCCCTTACCAACACGGTAGAGAACCTGGTGCAGGGCAACTACATTGGTCTCAATCGCACCGGAGAAGATGAGATACCCAACGGCGAAGCCGGCGTATCGATCTTTGGCGGCGCGGCGCGCAATACCGTCGGCGGCCGCCGTTTGTCGGAGGTGTGCACCGGGCCGTGCAACATTGTTAGCGGCAACAGGGGAATGGGCGTTGGAATCTTTGGCGCGGCAAGCGAGCACAATGTGGTGCAGGGCAACCAGATTGGTTTGGGCACGGAAATCGACGTATGCCTGGGCAACCAAGAGGAGGGCGTTTATATCTATGCTGCGTCCAACACCATCGTCGGAGGAAACCGGCCGGACGAAGGCAACTGGATCGCGTGCAACGGAGAGGAGGGCATCCAGGTCGTGCGTGGCGAGGCGACCGAGCCGACCAACGGGAATTTGCTGCGCTACAATCGCATCTGGGACAACACCCTGCTGCCGGTCGACCTTGTGCCCTTGATGGGGGTCGGCGTCGGGCGGGACGGGCCGAACAACCGCCGGCATCCGCCTGCGCTGCAACCGGTGCAGTACGTCGACGGCGCACCTCGTTTGGTGGGAACGACGGACGCGCCGGCCTCAAGCTGGGTAGATCTCTATGGCGGAGGCGGTGCGCACTATATCACATCGACCGTCGTGCGGGACGGCGCCTTTAGCGTGACGTTGGGAGTGGCGGATGTCGTCATCGAGCCGGTCCTGGCCATGGTGACCGATCTCACGGGCAACTCGTCCGAGTTCTCTGGCATTGGAGCGTTGTATCTCGATACGCCCAACGCACTGCCCGGCGGCCGGGTGTATGCCTTTGGCGTCATCACCGACATTGTCAGCGGGCGTCCCATCACCACCGCAACCGGGATCACGATCACCATCGGTGAGGGCGACGATGAAGCGGATTTCCGCCTGCGCGGAGACGGTCAGGGGGCTGATTTCTTTCGTGATATCTATTTCAGTGGCTGGTTCACCGCGCCAACCAAGGTGGGGGACTACCAGGTCGAGATAGCGTGGAATGACGTGACGGCAGCTACTGCGGCCCTCAAGGTCATCCAGAACCCGCAAGTCATCGTCCTGACCGACCTGGACGCACTCAAGAACCAGTTTGTCAGGACCAGCAGCGTCACCGAATCCCGCACCGTTTATTTGGCGCTGCAGCGCCTGGCGCGCTACGCCGGCGACCACCGGGGAGTCGTGATCGACGCCCGCCAGTCGATCACGCTCACCAACCCCAGCAACCCGTTTCCCTATGCCACCTACACGTACGCGCGCGACACGGTGCACCGAACCAACATGGGGATCGCGATCGACAACTACATCCAGACCCTCAGCCCGTATAGCCGCACGCTCAAATATCTCGCCATCATCGGCGACGATGCGGTGATCCCTTCGGTGCGCAGAAGCGATCCACTCGATGCGAGGTGTCATCTTCAAGATGCGTTATGCGAGAGAAAATACCCGGCAGATATGGGCGGGGCGCAGGGCAGCCCCACCTTGCTCGATTCGGGCGCCCGACTGATTCTGACCGACGTGCCGTATGCCTCCTTCTCAGCCCGTGACCCCAATGACGTGTTGCGGCCGGTCGCCGACATGGCCGTAGGGCGCCTGTTTCATGCCACTCCTCGGGGATTGGCGCAGCTGATCCAAGCCTATGAGACGCCGCTGAACGTGACCGCTGTCAATCAGGTGGCGGTCGGTTTCCATCAAGAGAACGACAAAGTCTTTTGGCGGCAGTGTTTCAACGGGGCGATCGTTCCCAATGTCGTTCCACCGTTCACTCTCACCGACATCCCGGAGGGCACAACGCTGCTGCCCGGCTATCTCGAACTCGGTCATTTCTACCGATTTAATGGTTTCACGTCCGGCTGGACCGGCGCGAGCGTGCTGGAGGCAGTCAGAAACGCGGCACTGGTCGTGCTCTATTCCCACGCGGATCAACTGAAAAACACAACCGAAGGGAACAAGTTCCTGGCCGAGGACCTGGCTGACGAGCCGGTGCAGCCCGGCACGCTGTTCATCAATGCGGGCTGCCACTCGGGGTACCCGGCCGTCTCCCAACCGCCGGCGCCGGCCGTTAACCACTATCATGGCACCTTCTCTACCGTTTTTCTGGACCGACAGATAGCCTACCTGGCGCCCACGGTCTATGGTTTTGGATACAACTACGGCGTCGAACATCACGACCGCCTGTTCGCCAGCTTTTTGAGCCGGGTCAGAAATGCGGCCGTCTGCTCGGTTGGAGATGCATTTCGGCAAGCCCAGGTGCTGTTCAACGATCAAGTCCAGGTTGCCTGGAGCACCTACGACACCTATACCCGCTACGGCATTGCGCTCTACGGCCTGCCGACTCAGCGTCTCGCGGGGCGGTGCCTTGCTCCGGCCGGCGGCGCCCGGGCAGAGGCTGCGCTCGAAGCCCCGGCTGCAACCAGCGGGTCAGAGGCGGGGTCCGCTGCACAGACGGTGGCAATTGGCGCAGCCACGACTGTCCATACCATCGATGTGGTGGTGGAAACGCCTCACTTTTCGGTCATCACCGACGCCGACGGCGCGTTGCGCTTCGAGCTGCGAAACACCGGCGAATCAGGTGGCGCCGCTCATTACCCCATCCTGCCCGAGGTGGTGCGGGCCTACCTGCTGCCGGCCGGGGCCGACGTCACCGGCATCACGCTCGTCGGGCAGGACAGCCATCCACATCCGGGCACGGCCACGCTCGAAACCGTGATCCCGGTGAACCGCACCTCCGGCCCGCAGCCGGGACGCGAGATACTCACCGGGACCTACCCGGCGCAGGTTTACTGGTACGGCACGGCCGATTTGGACCACTCAGTGCTGCTGCTGGTAGGTGTAAACCCGCTGCAGTACGACCCGACCACACAGCAGGTCACGCTCTACAGCCGTGTCGCGCTGAGTGTGGCTTACGAAGCGCCGTCCGGCGGTACTACGGTCACCGAGATGGTGGTCAACGGCGGCGCTCCAGTAGATGTCGGGATGGGGCAGTTGTTGGTTCAGGTCACCCTCAGCCACGCGGCTGCGCCGCAAGCCATGCTCCTGGACTGGCAGGTCAGTGGTGTGAACGGCATGCCGATTCGCAACGGGCGGGAAGAGGTATACCTGACCACCGGTGCAACCACGGTGAGCTTTACCACCGACACAGTCGGCTGGCCGCCCGGACCGGCGCTGCTCTCGGTGACGATCGGCGATGAGGAGGCTGCATTGCACGCAGGTGCCATGCTCTTATCCGCCCATGGCCGCAGCGTGGCGGCCAGCACCGACCAGTCGTACTACAATACCGAACTCACGGCGACCGTGAGCGTTGAGGTGTACGACGAGACCGGCGCGGGCGTGGCAGACCTCGCGAGCATGCTGACCGCTACGCTCAACAGCGCCCCCGTGGCCCTGGAGTGGAATCAAGTCGGGACCGGCAGGTACCAGGCCGGGTTGCCGCTGACCGGCGTCTCTGAAGGCTACCACACCCTGCTCGTCGGTCTGGCGGGATCGGCCAGCGGCGAGGCCGGTTTTGGCATCGACCATACTCCGCCGACAGCCACGCTGCAAGCGCCGCCGGCCGGCACGGCCGGTTTGGCGATTCCCATCCGCTGGTCCGGCTCTGACGAGGGGTCCGGCGTGGATTATTATGAGATTCAGTACGCCGTCAACTCGCCTCCCTGGACGGACTGGTTCACAGCCAGCGCCGAATTGGACTACCTGCCTGCCCACAGCAAGGCGCTCTTTGGGCCGTGGGCGCCGGTGCAGACGGCCTATACCACAACCTACTGCTTCCGCATCCGCGCGGTGGATCAGGTGGGCAACGTAGGGACCTATCCTGGCGGCTCCGGAAACGGATGCACGGGAACGTTCGTCAACCCGCCGGTGGATCGTGCTGAGGCCGTGCCGCGCGTCATCGAGCTGACCAACCAGGCGCGCGCCGCGCATGGTCTGCCGCCGCTCAAGATGTCCAGCCTGCTGAATGAGTCGGCGCAGGTGCAGACGGACGACATGGCGACAAATAGCTTCCACGACCATATCGGCTCCGACGGCTCCACCCCCGGCGACCGCATCTACCGCACCGGATACGACGCCGTCGCCACCGGCGAGAACGTCGCCTGCGGCGACCCGACGCCTGAGCAAGTCGTCGCCGGCTGGATGGACAGCCCCGGTCACCGCGCGAATATCCTCAACCCGGCTTTTCGCGAAATTGGCGTAGGTTATACCTTTGATCCAGTAAGCGTCGTATTGACCGACAACTGCGGCTACCATTTCTGGGGGCAGAATTTCGGCGCCCGCGGAAATGTGTTCCCTATCGTCATCAACGGCGAGGCGCAGGTCACTATGTCGCCGGTCGTAGCGCTGACGATCTACGGCGCCGGATGGGCCGGTGACATGCTGGTAAGCAACAACGCCGATTTCGCCGGTGCTTCCTGGCAGCCGTTCGCCTCCACGCTTTCCTGGACGTTGGCGCCAGCCGGCGGTGAGGGCCTGCGCACGGTCCACGTGCGGCTGCGCAACACGATGGGCGAGACGCTGGATGCGTGGGACGATATCATCCTGGGTTGCTGCCCGGCGAGCGGGGCCGACATGGGGTTGCTCAAAACGGACCTCCCCGACCCTGTGATGGCCGGAGAACCGCTGACCTACACGCTGTCCATCGCCAACGGCGGCCCGGTCGGCACGGAAGGTGTGATGCTGTTTGACACGCTGCCCACAGGGCTAGAGTACCAGGGCTATGAGACGACACAGGGCTCTTGCGCTTATGCCGGGGGGACCCTCAGTTGCGACCTGGGCACGATGGAGAACGGCGCGCTCGTCCCGGTCACGCTCTATACGCGGGTGGCGGCAGCAGCGGCCGGCAGCCTCACCAACATCGCGCGGGTGACGAGTTTCGAATCCGACCCCAACCCGGCCAACAACAGCGCCACTTCCGTGACATCCGTCAGGGGCGGCCGAGCGGATCTGGCGGTTACCAAGTCCGATTCGGCCGACCCGGTGGGGATTGGAGCAACTTTCACCTATGCCATCGTCGTCTCTAACGCCGGTCCCGCTGCGGCGCTAGGGGTCGGGTTGACGGATACGCTGCCCCTGAGCGTGGACGCCGGTCACATCGTACCCGGCCAGGGCAGTTGTGAGCGCGTCGGGAACCTGCTCAACTGCATCCTCGGGACCATCCCCGCCGGCCGCGCGGTGACGCTGACCGTGGCGGTGACGACCACATCCGCCGGGATGCTGAGCAACACCGCCGTCGCCTTCCTGACAGGCGATCAGTTGGACCCCGACCCGGCCGACAACACGGCCGTCGAACAGACCCGGGTGACTAACCAGTTTACGGTGAATTCGACTGGTGACGCCGCCGACAGCAATCCCGGCGACAACATCTGCCAGACCAGTGGCAGCGTCTGCACGCTACGGGCGGCAATCCAGGAGGCCAACGCGCAGCCTGGGCTGGACATCGTCGTATTTGACATCCCGGGACCTGGACCGCACGCGATACAGCCTGCCTCTGCCCTGCCCACGGTCAGCGACCCGGTGGTCATCGACGGCAGCACGGAACCTGACTTTGCCGGCACGCCGGTGATTGAGCTGGACGGCCGATACGCGGGCTTGGGCGCGGACGGCCTAACTATCACGGCCGGTGGCAGCACGCTGCGCGGGTTGGCCATCAATCGCTTTGGCAGCGACGGCCTCTTTCTTGTGACCGGAGGCGGCAACGTCGTGGAGGGCTGTTTTGTCGGCACAGACCCCGGCGGCGCGCTTGATCTGGGCAATGGTGAAAGCGGCATCCGCATCTACCAATCGGGGAGCAATACGATCGGCGGCTCGACGGCCGCTGCCCGCAATCTGATTGCCGGCAACGGCATTCGGGGAGTCTGGATCGACGGGACGAACAGCACCGGCAATCTGATCCAGGGAAACTACATCGGCACGGATATCACGGGCGGCGCCGCGATTGCCAACCCCACCGGCATATTCATCACCGACGCGACCAACAATACCGTGCGCAGTAACCTCATCTCAGGCAACGCTACCGGCGTCTATCTCCAGGGCAGGGCGGGGTATCCCACGTCGGGCAACATCATCGCCGCTAACACGATCGGCACCGACGCCGCCGGAAGCGCCGCGCTGGGCAACAGCACCCATGGTGTGTATCTCGATTCCACCTCCTACAACACGATCGGCGGGGCGCTTCCGGTTGACGGCAACCTGATCTCGGGCAACGGCGGCGCTGGCATCTATGTTGCCGGCGTCACCTCGTTTGGCCATGTCATCCGCCACAACCGGATCGGCACAAATGCCGCCGGTTCGGCTGCGCTGGGAAACTCGAGCAGCGGCGTGCGCATCGGCACGGATGACGGGACCTTTTGGCAGGCAGGCGGTTGGCAGCACGTCATCGCCGATAACCTCATCTCGGGCAACGTCGGCGTGGGCATCCTGCTGACCGCCTCCGAGTGTCAGATCGAGAACAACCGAATCGGCACGGACGCGACAGGAACGCTCGACCTGGGCAACGTCGGCGCCGGCCTCCGGGTCAGCAGCGCGAGCGACAACACGATCCAGGCCAACCTGATCTCTGGCAATGGCGGTCATGGGGTCTTTATTGACGTTTTCTCGCTCGCCGCGACCGCCAACCTGATCCGGGGAAACCGCGTCGGCACCAACGCCGCAGGCACGACCGCCCTGGGCAACGACGGCATCGGGATATACCTGCGCTACGCCAGCGGCAACCAGATTGGCGGAACGGGCGCCGGCGAGGGCAACCTCGTCTCGGGTAACGGAGTAGGCGGCATTGGCCTTGGGGCGACTCACGACAATGTCGTTCAGGGCAACCGGGTCGGCACCAACGCCGCCGGCACCGCCGCCCTGGGTAATATCAGTGTCGGCATCGGCGTCTCTGATTTCTGCCGCGACAACCTCATCGGCGGCGCCGACAGCGGCGCGGGCAACCTGGTCTCGGGCAACATCGGTGACGGCGTCGGCATCGCCGGGCAGACCACTCGGGTAGAGGGCAACTGGATCGGCACCGACGCCACGGGCACAGGGCCCCTGGGGAACAGCGGCAACGGCGTCAAGATCTACAGCGGCATGGGCTCCTACAACACCATCGGCGGTATGGCAAACGGCGCGGGCAACGTCATCGCCTTTAACGGGAGCTCGGGCGTGTTGATCAGCGTCGGCGCCGCCCGCAACGCCATCCTCTCCAACCGGATCTACGCCAACGCTGGCCTGGGGATCGACCTGGGCGGCGACGGGGTGACCCCTAACGATCCCGACGACAGCGACACGGGCGAAAATGCTCTGCTGAACTACCCCGTCCTGGCCTTTGCCGCGCCGGGTGACGGCGACTTGGTCGTCGCGGGGACGCTCAACAGCACCAGCAACGCCGGATTCACGCTCCAGTTCTTCGCCGGGCCTGAGTGCGATCCATCGGGTTACGGCGAGGGGCAGGACCATCACGGCTCGCTGGAGGCGACGACTGACGGCAGCGGCCATGCCGGCTTCCGCGTCACCCTACCAGTCGCTCTTCCGGCCGGGTATTCGGTCTCGGCCACCGCCACCGACGCTAATGGCAACACTTCCGAGTTTGCCGCCTGCGCCCTGGTCACGCCGCAAACCGATTTGTCCCTCGGCAAAAGCGACTCTCCCGACCCGGTCAACTCGGGCCAACCGCTCATCTACACGCTGGTAGTGACCAACGCCGGCCCCTCCCCGGCCACCGGAGTGAGGCTCACGGACACGCTTCCCGCTGGTCTGGCCCTCGCCGGGGCGTCGGCCACGCAGGGCGCTTGCGGCAGCGCGAGCCCGCTCACGTGCACCTTGGGCAGTCTGGCCCCCGGCGCGACCGCCACGGTCACGCTGGCCGTCACGCCCACCGCCTCCGGCGTGTGGGCCAACACCGCTACGGTCACCGGAAACGAGATCGATCCCGACCTGGCGAACAACAGCGCTGCGGAATGCACGGTGGTGGACCCGGCCGACCTGGCGCTGGTCAAGACGGCCGCTCCCGCTGCAGCCGGAGTGGGAATCCCGCTGACGTTCACCCTTGTCGTCGCCAACCACGGCCCGCTGCCCGCCACCGGCGTCGTCGCCACCGACACGCTGCCCGCCAGCTTCACCCTCGGCGCAGTCACCCCCAGTCAGGGAAGCTGTGACGGCGCGGGCACGGTCACCTGCGCGCTGGGCAGTCTGGCCCCCGGTGGGGCGGCCACCATCACCCTCGCCGTCACCCCCACGGTGCCGGGCTTTTTCACCAACACGGCCCGGGTTTCGGCTGCTCAGGGCGACCCGGATGTCGGCAACAACACGGCCAGCGTCGTCACGCCGGTGGACCTGGCCGACCTCGCGGTGGTCAAGACCGGCGCCCCAAACCCGGTCGCCGTCGGGCAGCCGATCAGCTACACCATCGTCATCACCAACCGTGGCCCGTCAACCGCCACGGGAGTGGTCCTCACCGACACCCTGCCGCCCGGCAGCGTCACGATACCGACCAAGACAGAAGGGTTCGACAGCGGCCTGGTGCCGCCGCCCGGGTGGACGGAGCGGGTGCAGAACACCGACCACAACTGGTCCGACTTTGCCTACCCCGGCTGGGGCACCACGGCCATAGTGACGTACGGCTCCAACCAGAATGAGTGGCTGCTCAGCCCCTACCTGGAAGCGGTGAGCGGCGGGATGACCACCACCGTCTGGTCGATGGGCCACGTCGGCCTGTGCCGGTATCCCTCCGACAACTGCGACCTCAACGTCTGGCTGGTGGCCGGCGACGTCGGCGGCGGGGACGACGTGCTCTTGGGTCGCCTTGATGATGATTGGCCGCTCAATTGGACCTGGACGCACCGGACACTGACGCTGCCATCCGCCCTGCCGGCCGGTGACCTGCGCATCGGCTACCAGTACGTCGGCCACAATGGGGCGGACGCCCTCATCGACCTGATCGTCCTGCCCGGCGAACCGGCCGCCAGCGCCAAGGTCTCGCCGAGCCAGGGGAGTTGCGTCCTGGGGGATGTGGTCACCTGCTCGCTGGGGACCATGAACGCCGGCGCGACGGCCACCGTCACGCTGGTCCTCCGGCCTCCCGCCACGGGCATACTGACCAACACAGTCACGGTCACATCGGATCAGCCCGACCCCCTCCCGGCGAACAACACCTTTACCCACCGGGCCGCCGTGGGAGACCAGGCCGATCTGGCGGTTACCAAGGTGGACACACCCGACCCGACTGGCGTGGGGTATCCTCTCGTCTATACCGTCACGGTAACCAACCATGGGTTGCTGGACGCCACCGGCGTCGTGCTGACGGACACGCTGCCGGGAAGCGTGATCCTAAGCGCAGCGACCCCCAGTCAGGGCGCGTGCGGCGGCACAGCCGCCGTGGTCTGCACGCTCGGTGCGCTGGCCAGCGGGAGCCAGGCTAGCGTGACGCTGGTGGTCACCCCCACCGCCATCGGCAGCCTGCTCAACACCGTTACCGTGAGCGGCGACCAGCCCGACCGCGTCACGGCTAACAACAGCGCCACGCAATCAACCAGCGTGGTCTCGCGGGCCGATCTGGCCGTGACCCTGAGCGAGTCAGAGGATCCGGTTTGGGGCGGCGGGATGCTCACCTACACGGTGGTCGTCGCCAACGGCGGGCCCGATACTGCCACCGGTGTCAGGCTGGTGGACACGCTGCCCGGCGAGGCGCTGTACGATTCCGCTGCACCCAGCCATGGCGGCTGCATTCACGACCAGGGCGTGCTTACCTGCACGCTGGGAACGCTGAACAGCGGCGCCGTGGCGACGGTCACGCTGGTGGTGTGGACGCCGGTGCTGACCAGCACGCTGGTCAACACAGCCGTTGTCGCCTCTGGCGATTACGATCCTGTCTCGAGCAACAACGTCGCCGTGCAAACCACGCAGGTGCGCAGCAATGCCATCTTTTATGAGGATTTTGGCGGCGGAATCCCGATCACGTGGACGGTGATCAACGGCGGCAGCGGCGCAGACACATGGATGACAGATAATCCGTACGGACGGACCGCGCCGCCACCCTTCCGCGAGCCGTGGGCGATGGTGGACTCCTCGTGGGCGGGGCCGGCCGCCACCCAAGACGAACAACTCATCACGCCGGATATCGACGCCACCGGCTGCGGCGAGCTGCGGTTAGTGTTTAGCAACCGGTTTGCGCGGTGGTACGACGAGATCGCCGACGTGGATGTGAGCGTCGACGGCGGCAGCTACTGGACCAACGTACTGCGCATGCAGGGCGCACACGACGGCCCCAACACCAAGGACATTGACATCAGTGCCATCGCCGCCGGCAAGAGCATGCGCGTGCGTTTCCACTACCATGAAGCTGATTACGACTACTGGTGGATGGTGGACAATGTGCGCGTGCTGTGCTCCGGCGCGGGCGGACCCGGGGTTGATCTGGCGGTCGCCAAAACCGATTCACACGATCCGGCTTACGTCGGGTCGCCGCTGACCTATACCGTCGAAATCGCCAACCTGGGCCCATCCGCCGCCACGCAGGTGACGCTCACCGACACGCTTCCCACCTGGATGGTTTTGATTTCCGCCATACCCAGCCAGGGCACCTGCGACGAGTCGGGCAGAGTGGTTTCTTGCGCCCTGGGCAGCCTGACCGGCGATGCAGCCACCGTGACCATCGTCGTGATGCCCACCGCAGCCGGCACCATGACCAACACGGTGACGGTAGCCGCCAGCGAAAACGACGCGAACCCGGCCAACAACAGCGCGTCAGAAAGCACCTTGGTTCTGCCGGTCGCCGACCTGGCGGTAGCCAAGTCGGGTTCGCCCAATCCGGCGCACGTGGGGTCCCCTCTGACGTACACCGTCGTGGTCGCCAACCTAGGCCCATCCGCCGCCACGCGGGTAACGCTCGCCGACACGCTTCCCACCGGGGTGGTTTTGATTTCCGCCATGCCCAGCCAGGGTAGCTGCGGCGAGTCGGGCGGGTTGGTCACCTGCGGCCTCGGGAGCCTGGCCGGCGATGCAGCCACCGTGACCATCGTCGTGATGCCCACCGCTGTCGGCACCATGACCAACACGGTGACGGTAGCCGCCAGCGAGCACGACCCGAACCTGGCCAACAACAGCGACTTAGAAAGCATCTCGGTTCTGCCGGTGGCCGACCTGGCGGTAGCCAAGTCGGGCGCGCCCGATCCGGCACACGTGGGGTCGCCGCTGACCTATACCGTCGTGGTCGCCAACCTGGGCCCATCCGTTGCCACGCAGGTGATGCTGGTGGACACGCTGCCGGCCGATGTGCTTTTTGCCTCCGCCATACCCAACCAGGGCACCTGCGGCGAGACGGGCGGGGTGGTCACCTGCGCCCTGGGCAGCCTGGCCGGCGATGCAGCCACCGTGACCATCGTTGTGATGCCCACCGCAACCTGCACCCTCAACAACATGGCGGCGGTAGCTGCCGGGGAGCACGACCCGAATCTGGCCAACAACAGCGCGTCAGAAAGCACCTCGGTTCTGCCGGTGGCCGACCTGGCGGTAGCCAAGTCGGGCGCGCCCAATCCGGCACACGTGGGGTCGCCGCTGACCTATACCGTCGTGGTCGTCAACCTGGGTCCCTCCGTTGCCACGCAGGTGACGCTCACCGACACGCTCCCGGCCGGCGCCGTTTTTGGCACAACGTCTTCCAGCCAGGGGACATGTACCCGGCAGGACGGCCTGGTGACGTGCAGCCTGGGCGCCTTGCCCCAGGCCGCCTCGGCGACGGTCACGATGAGCGTCACGCCGACGGCCATGGCGACCCTGGTCAACCAGGCCCGCGTCGTCGCCTACGAGCATGACCCTGACCCGGACAATAATCTGGCCAGCGCCGAAACGGTGGTCGGTGGCCGGCTTGCATTCGAGGCGAGTTTCGCCGGCGGAATCCCGGATGGCTGGACGGTCGTCAACGGTGGGGTGGGTCTGGGCGCCACGGCGACGTGGACGGTGACCAACGCCTGTAGACGGGCGCTGCCGGCCGGTGGATGGGTGATGGTGGATTCGGACTGCGCCGGCATGGGAGAGGACCAAGACGAGCAGTTGATCAGCCCGTTGATCGACGTGACTGACTGCGGCGGCGTGGAGTTGAGGTTCGCCAACCAGTTTCGCTATTATGGCGCCGAGACCGCCGACGTTGACGTCAGCACAGACGACGGCGTGACGTGGAACAACGTGCTGCGGATGCAGGGCAGCGACGTGGGGTACCCTGCGCCGGAAACCCGATCCCTGAACATTGCTGCCCTGGCAGCCGGTCAGGCCATCCGGGTGCGCTTTCACTATTACAATGCCCACTATGCCTGGTGGTGGGCCATCGGTGACGTAGAGGTGACCTGCACGGCATCTCTTGAGGAACCGTACCGGTACATCTATCTGCCGATCGTGCTGCGCCATTAGCCGGGGCAGACGGAGCAGCTTGTCAATCGTTGGCAAACCACAGCGGCCTGGAAGGCAACCCAGGCCGCTTTATGCCTACTGCCGTCACAGAGGGATCCATCCTCGTCGCCCACATTCGACGCCAGGGATCCGGCCCCCGAGTGACTGCCGTTTTCGTTGTGGATGCACGTCCAAAGCCCGACGGCCCTTTCCCAGAACCAGACTCCTTGTCTGGTCATTCAGATTCGGTGGTGCCCTGACACAACAATATCGCACCCGAATGTGGTCGTGCCGCGCTCGCTTGAGGTACGACCGCGAGAATCATCTGGGTGCAGGCTTGACTTTTCTGCATCATGTGGGTAGAAATGTCTAGATCAAGTGTCTAGTTAGAGGTAGGTCAAGTGATAGTTACGATTACAGAAGCGCACAATCGCCTTTCTCACTGGCTCAAGCTAATCCCAGAACGACCCATAACGATCACCCATCGCGGCAAGCCCGTGGCGGTTCTGGTTGCTCCCGACGAATACGAGCGGCTCCGCCAGGTGCACGCGTACCTGGACATCCTGCGGCTTTCGCGTTCACTCAAGGATGCCAAGGTGACAGCGAACGACCTGTTCGAGGCATCGCGGGCCGAACTGGAGGCTCGCCAGTGATAGTAGACGCCAACGTCATCCTGAGGGCCTTCTTGCCTGACGAGGCACAGGATCAAGCACAGGCACTGATCCGTGACCACGTGCTCGGGCAGGTGCAGTTGGCGGCGCCAGAGCTGCTTCTCTACGAGGTGACCAATGCCGTGGTGCAGGCGAGGCGTCGGGGGCGTCTCACCGATGAGCAAGCAGAGGGCATTTTGTCATCGTTTGAAGGGCTGGGTATTTCGCTAAAACCGGTAAGCTGGAGGCGGATGTTCTCCATCGCTCAGAGGTTCGGCTGCTCTGCACACGATGCCGCGTACCTGGCCCTGGCTGAGGCCGATGATCAGCCCTTGATCACGGGAGACGTACGGATGTACAACGCCGTTCGAGAGCACCTCACCAAGGTGCACTGGCTAGGCGACTATCAGCGCCTCGGTTGACGCCGTCCGATCCGCCGGCGGCATCCCGGATGACTGGACGGTCGTCAACGGTGGGGTGGGTCTGGGCGCCACGGCGGCGTGGACGGTGACCAACGCCTGCAGACGGGCGCTGCCGGCCGGTGGATGGGTGATGGTGGATTCAGACTGCGCCGGCATGGGAGCCCCTAACGGACCACGTGGTGGCGCCGGCGGCCGATCCTGACACGATCATAGCCGAGAATTCGCTGCCGGCAACTGGATCGCCCCACCCAGCAGGGCCAGTCGCTCGTGTCACCGCCAGGGCCGCAAGGGGACTTGGTGTCGCGCACTCGGGTGTACGTTTAGGCTCGCCACGCGCAGGGTCAACGAATCGGCGGTCCAGGGCCGCGTCGCCAATCGGCGGAATCTCGTGGACAACGGTCAGAGCCAGCTGGCGCCCGGGCACCTCCCAGACCTGGCCGGCGGCCGGTGGTCAGTCCGCGGTCGGTCCCGCGGAGCCACCGAACGCACTGCCCTTGGCGCCCCATCAGTGGGCGAGTGCCCCAGGTGGCGCCAAGATGTGCGATTCCGTCACTCCCGCTGAACTACCCCCAAGGGTCCCGGCCGCGCATACCGCTTGCCGGTCAGGTCCACCGCCGATCACCGGGTCCTTATTGCCCGCACAGCGTCTCCTGCCTAGCGATACCCTTCCGCCTGCAGGTTGAACAGGCGCGCATAGGCGCCGTCGAGCCGGATCAACTCGGCGTGGCTCCCCAGTTCGACGATCTTGCCGGCCGAGAGCACCACGATCCGGTCCGCCATGCGCACGGTGGAGAAACGATGCGAGATGAGCAGGGCAATGCGGCCCTCCATCAGCTCGCCGAATCGCCGGAACACTTCGTACTCCGCCTCGGCGTCCAACGCTGATGTCGGCTCGTCCAGCACCAGAACCTCAGCCTTGCGCATGAACGCACGCGCCAGCGCGATCTTTTGCCACTCGCCGCCGGACAACTCCTGACCCTTTTCCCAACGCCGGCCCAGCATGGTATCGTACCCGTTGGGCAGGTGCTGGATGAGCGCGTTAGCGCCTCCACGGTCGGCCGCGCGCTGGATCCGGGCAAAATCGTCCAGCGCATCCACCTGGCCGAACCCGATGTTCTCCCGGACCGTGAACTGGTAGCGCACATAGTCCTGAAAGATGACGCCAAAGCGCTGCTGCAGGCTGGTGAGATCGTACTCGCGCAGGTCCACGCCATCCAGCAACACCTGCCCCTGAGTGGGGTCGTACAGCCGAGTGAGCAGCTTGATCAACGTCGTCTTGCCGGCGCCGTTCAGGCCGACCAGCGCAATGCGCTCGCCCGGTTGAATGTGCAGGTTGATGTTGCGCAGCACGTCGACTTCGGATCCGGGGTAGCGAAACGAGACGTGGCGGAACTCGACGCCTTTCTCGATAGGTGCGGGCGCGATCAGGCCGTCTACCGGAGCGACCAGCAACGGATCCAACTGCAGGTAGGTGAGCAGATTGTCGAGAAACAGGTTGCTCTCATAGAGCCGATTGAGGCTATCCAGCAGCGAACGGATAGAGTTCTGGGACTGCCGAAAGATGGCCAGGAACATGGTCATGTCGCCCAGCGTGATGCGGCCGGCGACGGTTCGGAGCACGATCCAGGCATAGCTGCCATAGTAGACCAGGCTGGATAGCAGGCCCCAGCCCAACCCGGCCACCGTGCGTCGCTGAGCGATGGCTCGGTCCTCCTGGAAAAAGCGGGTGAACAGCTCCTCGTAACGTCCGAGAAGCGGCTCGCCCAGACCGAGCAACTTGACCTCCTTGACGCTCTCGTTGCCGGTCAGCAGCATCTCCAGGTAGTTCAGCAGTCGGGCTTCCGGCGCGCGTCGGGTAACGGCCCGAAAGGCGCGCTCGGCGTGCTGCGACTGGGAAAGGAACGATGGGATGGCAGCCAAAAAGACAATGACCGCGAGCCACGGGCTGAAACGCAGCAGCAAAGCGATCAGCGAAGCCATGGTGATGAGCTGCTGGGCCATCTGCATGGTCGAGTTGACGATGTTGAGTGCGCTGGTGTCCGCCTGGCGCCGGGCGTTCTGCAGCGTATCGTAAAAGATGGGATCTTCAAAGAAGCGCAGATCGAGCCGGATCGCCTGGCGCATGACCAGGCCGTTGACGTGATTGGACAGCTGCATCTGCAGGATGCGGTCGGAAAGGCTGCGCACCTGACCGGTCAATGAACCGAGGAGCAACAGGCCCAGCTCCAGCGCCAGGTAGGGAACGACATAGCGGAGTCCTGCCATGGGCTCCATGCCCACGGCGGTCGCGTGTACGATCGAGTCGATGATCAGCTTGCCGGCCCAGGCCTGCGCCGCGGGCAGCGAGGCAGCGACCAGCGTCAGGGCGCCGCCCGCCAGCGCGGCGCGGCGACTGGCGGTCCACACCAGGCGAAAGGCTTCTGGCGTGTTGCGCAGCGCCCGCCAGGTTTCACGCACCTGATTTCCGGTCCGCCGTTTCTCGGAGGCTGCGGGCCGGCCGGGCAAAGTGGATTTGGATGTTTTCAATCAAGGGCTCCTATTGGTGGTGATGGCTTCCGCCCCGTAACCACCAGAGGATACCACCGACTCGTTTGAGGGTCAAACCCATGCGCACCCGAGACTGCTGCATGGGCAGGGATATCAGCGAGACGAATCCATCCTCAAGGTCGGGATGTTGACCGCTCGGTAGCGCGCAGAGCCCAGCGGAGGGGACAACCGCCCGCCGGGTGCTTACGGCGCGGGCGACACGCCGGGTTTGCCGTTTCTGTGCTTCGGGTGGTCCCAAGTCTGCAAACGTCACGAGCACCTCGGGCGAAGGCCAGTCTCTGGTACAATTGTGCGCTGGTCGGTACCAGGGAGGCTGTTCTGAAGCGATCACCTCTGGTTGTCATACTATTATCTGTTTCCCTGCTCCTCTCAACCCCCCGGGCCAGGCCTGCCCAGGCAGCGGGTTCGTTGGTCTTGGCGTTCTATTACGCCTGGTACGACATGAGCACCTGGAACCCTGACCGGTTACCCGATCTGCCGGCTCAGACCTATGTTTCAACTGACCCGGCCACCATTGAGCGGCATGTCCGCCAGGCCCAAGCCGCCGGCGTGGACGGCTTTGTGCAGTCGTGGTACGGGCCGGGCGGTGGCAACCAGACCGAGTCGAACCTGTCCGCTCTCCTCAACGTGGCCGCGGCGCACAACTTTCGGGTGGCGGTCGATTTTGAGGCCGGTAGCCCGTATTTCTCCGGCCCGGCCGACCGGGTGGCCGCGCTGCAGCACCTGCTGACCATTCACGCTCAGCAACCGGCCTATCTACGCATCGACGGGCGCCCCGTGGTCTTTTTCTGGGCGTCCTGGTTGCTTTCGGTAGATGCCTGGGCACAGATCCGGCAGCAGATCGACCCGAACCATGACAGCCTTTGGATCGCCGAAGGCACCTCAGTCGACTATCTGGCGGTCTTTGACGGCCTGCACCTGTACACGGTGGCCTGGTCGGCCGACCCGGTTGGCACGTTGACCCATTGGGGGAACCAGGTGCGAGCCCGCGCCGCTGCGCTGGGCGATTACCGATACTGGGTGGCCACCGTGCTGCCCGGATGGGACGATACGCGAATTCCTGGTCGCTCCGGTTCCTATGTGCGGGACCGCGCCGGGGGAGCATACTACCAACAATGCTGGGCGGGCGCAGCAGCCAGCAACCCGGACCTGGTCGTCATCACCAGCTTTAACGAGTGGATGGAGGGAACGGCCATCGAACCCAGCGTCAGCAGCGGGACCTATTACCTGGATCTGACGGCGCAGTTGATCGCGAGTCACCGAGCAGGAACCGTCTCGATGCCGGCGCCAGCGGCCGCGCCAACTCCTACGGCCGAAGGCGTCAGCGGCGCCTCTGCGGTTCCATCTGTTCCGTCATACACTCCGGGGCCCACAGCAACCAAGCTGCCAACGCCCACTCCGCGGCCGGACGGGGCAATCGTTCACCTGGTGGAACCGGGTGACACGCTTTACGGGATTGCATCGCAGTACGGCGTCACACTGGATGACCTGCTGCGGCTCAATGTGCTGGACCCTGATCGCACCCTGCGGATCGGCCAGCCCGTGGTGGTGGCGATGGGAGAGCCGACCCCTACACCGACGGCCACCGCCACCGCCCACCTGCCCAACCCACCCAGCCCGACCGCGCCCATGGCTCCTGTGCTGGACGCCCCCACAGAATTGCGGGCGCCGAGTCCAAGTCCTGTCGTCGGTGAGGCGGTTGTGCTCGAGGCTCCCACGTTGGAGGGGCCGACGCCGATGCCGGTAGAGCCAGAGAGCGCGGCCGGGGCGGGCGCAAGGTCGGCCGGTGTTGCCGTCCCGTCGCCGTCTGCCTGGCCATGCCTGGCTGTGCCGTTGGGTTTGGCTGCCCTGCTGGTCCTGGCCTGGGCGCGCATGCGCCGGAAATGAGCCGGCGTTCGCCCCGAGTTGCACCCTCCCGGTTGGCCTACCCAGAGCGCCATGTGGTCACCCGCCGGGCAGGCCAACTCAGCGGACTCTGTTCTTGTCTTCCGACCTCCGGCTGACGGTCATGGGACCGCTGTGCTCGTGGGTGTGGTTATCACTGATTGATCTCGGCCCATGGGCGTTTCGCCTACGCCCAGACGAGATCACTCGGTTTTGACCTTGATTTGACGCGGTCGGACAGCCTCGGCTTTGGGAATGATCAGCGTGAGCACGCCATTGGCAAACGTAGCCTCGGCACGCGAGGCCTCAACCGGGATGTTGAGGTTCAACGCCCGGTGAAACCGGCCGGCCGGCAGCTCTTCCAGGAGATAGTTGACGTTCTCCGGCCGAACTGGTAGCTCGCCCCGGATGATCAATGTGTCACCTTCGATGGTGATCTCTACGTCCTGGGCGGTTGCGCCCGGCACCGCTGCCTGGATGACAATTTCCTCGTCGGTAGAGTGCACGTCCACCGGCAGTCTCCAGGCCCTCGTGGTTTCGCGCCGCGACCAATCCGGTTCTGTGGTTCCTGTCCAACTCTCCTCAAAAAGCCGATCCATCGCTTCACGCAAGCTGATCAGGTCCTGGCTCGGGCTCCATCGCACAATTCTCATCTCTGCCTCCATGGTATCATCGTCGGTCTCGCTTCCCGCGCTGCCCGGCATCAACCTGAAGGCGACGCGCGCGGCTGCTGGCTCGACCGATCTTGATCTGTCTTGACAACATCTGGCAGCCATTATACGGCGCGAATATATGAGGACTGCAAGAAAATTGCCTGAGCCTGGCTGTGCGTCGGCCAGGGGAGCGTCCAATCGCGCTTGGGGGCCACCCGCAGGTCGGCGACCACCCCAGCTCACCCAGCGCGGGTCGTCAGTCATTGACGCTGCGCTTGGCAGCCCGCGGTTGGGCTAATTGGACTGATTGTGATATGCTTCGCACAGTAAGAGAATCCGCCCTCACTGGCTCCTGCGGGTCTTGCCTCGGCCGACCCGTCTTTGGTCAAGGCCGAGCGCCGACAGTTCGCCTGGTCTTGCGCTCATGGCCGCAGGGCGCGGTGTTGTAAGTCCCTCCGGAGCACGAGGGTGCCGGACGGCAAAACTATGGCGCGGCCGACGCATTCATGTTGGAGTGACCAAGAAATGGAAACGAGACCCTGGTTCAAGAGCTATGATCCTGATCTACCGCAGACCCTGCAGCCCTATCCCGAATCCACGCTGCTGGATGTGATGGCCGAGACCGTCTGCCTTCGGCCGCAGCACCCGGCGTTGGTGTTCAAGGGGAAACGAATCTCCTACCAGGAGCTGGATTCGCTGAGCAGTCAATTTGCCAAAGCGCTGATGCGCCTGGGCGTGAAAAAGGGTGACCGTCTGGCACTGGTGCTGCCCAACAGCCCGCAGGCCATCTTCTGCCAGTTGGGGGGCTGGAAGGCGGGGGTCATCGTTGCGCCGATCAACTCTCTGTACACCGAGCGCGAGCTCGAGTACTCGTTGAACGAGATCGGAGCCGAAACCGTTGTGGTTCTGACGCCGTTCTACGCCAAGATCAAGGCGGTTCAACCCCAGACGAGCCTGCGCCGGATCATTGTCACCAACATCAAGGAGTATCTGCCACCGCTGCTGCGAACGCTGTTCACGCTGGCCAAGGAACAGAAAGAGGGGCACCGGGTGACGTTACAGGCCGGTGACCACTGGTTGGGGACCCTGCTCCAGCAACAGTCCGGGAAAGGCCAACCTGAGGTGGACGTGAGGCCCTCGGACCCGGCCATCCTGCTGTTCAGCGGCGGCACTACGGGCACTCCCAAGGCCGCCTTGGGGACCCATCAGGCGCTGCTCATGTCCGCCATGCAGCTTCATGCCTATGCCCGGTCTGTGTTGGCAGATTGGGAAGACGTGCTCACCTGGGTCATGCCCGGGTTTCACGTGTATGGCAACATGGCGCTGAGTACGGCGCTGGTGGCGCGCTGGCCGCTGGCGGTTGTTCCCAATCCGCGAGACATCAATGACCTGGTTGCCACCATTCGCCGGGAGCGCCCGGCCTGTTTGCACGGCGTTCCGACGCTTTTTATCGCCTTGCTCAACCACCCTGACGTTGTAAGCGGCAAGGCGAACATCAAATCCATGAAGCTTTGTTGGTCGGCGGCCGCACCGCTCATGGCGGAGACCAAGCAGCGTTTTGAGCAACTCACCGGCGGCTGGTTGTTGGAGGCCTACGCCATGACCGAGACAATGTTGGCGGCCGTCTGCTGCCCCATCCATCGGGCGTACAAGGAGGGATCGGTAGGGGTTCCGCTGCCGGACGTGGATGTGCAGATTGTGGATATCGAGTATGGCGAGCGAGAGCTACCCCTGGGTGAGGTCGGTGAAGTGATCGTCCGGGCGCCTCAGATCATGGTCGGCTATTGGGAGCGTCCCACGGAGACAGCCAACATGATCCGTTCGGGTCCGGTTGGCCACGCCGACGAACGGTGGGTCTATACCGGCGACCTGGGCTACATGGACGAGGATGGATATCTGTTCATCGTGGACCGCAAGAAGGACCTGATCAAGCCCAGCGGATTCCAGGTCTGGCCCCGAGAGGTGGAAGAGGTGATCGCTGCCCACCCGGCGGTGGCAGAGGTGAGCGTAGCCGGTGTGGCCGATGAGCGGCAGGGGGAGGCGGTCAAGGCCTGGGTTGTTCTGCGGCCGGGGCAACAGGCAACGGCTGATGAGATCCGGTCATTCTGCCGGGAGCGTTTGACCGGCTACAAGGTTCCGCGACAGGTAGAGTTTCGCGAGACTCTGCCCAAGACCATGGTCGGCAAGGTGTTACGGCGCGAGCTGACCAGCCAGGAGGAAAGGTGATCCATGCTGCTGCTGAACCCCCATCATCACAGCCGGCCGTATCGTGACGAACGGTCCCGGCAGATCATGTTAAAGACCATCGAGTTCTTTGAGCGCAAAGGCAAGGTCAGGCTCAAGACCGATGATCGCGAGCGCATCTGGTACGCAGACATGCTCGAGTTCCAAAAGTCCGAACGGCTGTTTGCCGACCTCCTCACCCCGGCGGGTTATGGTGGCCCAGACTCCCGTTGGGACACATGGCGCAACTGCGAGTTCAACGAGATACTGGCCTTTTACGGGCTCCACTATTGGTACACCTGGCAGGTATCAATTCTTGGTCTGGGCCCCATCTGGATGAGCGGCAATGAGGCCGCCAAGCGCCGGGCGGCCGGCTTGCTCCAGGACGGTGCCGTCTTTGCGTTTGGCCTTTCGGAGCGAGCCCACGGCGCGGACATTTATTCCACCGAGATGTCGTTGGCGCCGCAGCCCGACGGCACCTTTCGCGCCAACGGTGAGAAATACTATATCGGCAACGGCAACATCGCGCCCATGGTCTCGACCTTTGGCAAGATGGCGGACAGCGGCGAGTATGTCTTTTTCACGGCCGACTATCGCCATCGGAACTACCAACTGGTCAGGAACGTGGTCAACACCCAGTCCTACGTGGCCGATTTCGTGCTGCGCGACTACCCGGTCACCGCGGACGAAATCCTCTCCCAGGGCCAGGACGCCTGGGACAGCGCGCTCAACACGGTGAATATTGGCAAGTACAATCTGGGCTGGGCCTCCATCGGCATCTGTACCCACGCGCTGTACGAGGCTGTCCGGCATGCGGCCAACCGTCGGCTGTACGGGATGGCGGTGACCGATTTTGCGCACGTCCGGCAGATGTTCACCGATGCCTATGCGCGCCTGGTGGCGATGAAGCTCTTTGCCTTGCGGGCGTCGGACTATATGCGTTCTGCCTCTCCCCAGGATCGTCGTTACCTGCTGTACAACCCGGTGGTCAAGATGAAGGTCACCACCCAGGGTGAACAGGTCATCAACCTGCTGTGGGACGTCATCGCTGCCAAGGGGTTTGAGAGCGACATGTACTTTGAGATGGCGGCGCGCGACATCCGAGCGTTGCCCAAGCTGGAGGGGACGGTCCACGTCAACATCGCGCTCATTGTCAAATTCATGGCCAACTACTTCTTCCAACCGGCTGCCTACCCGGTGGTGCCGCTGCGCGACGAGCCGGTGAACGATGACTTTCTCTTCCGGCAGGGTCCTGCCAAGGGTTTGGGCCGGATCCAGTTTCACGACTATGGACCGGTGTTTGGTAGGTTTGACCTTCCCAACGTCCGTGCGTTTCAGGATCAGGTGGCCGAGTTCAAGACGTTGTTGGCGCGGGCGACCCCCGGCGAGGCGCAGACCAAAGACGTAGATTTTCTGCTGGCGCTGGGAGAGATATTTACGTTGGTGGTCTATGGCCAGCTCATCTTGGAGGCGGCCGAGCTGTACCATGTGGGCGAGGACCTGGTGGACCAGATTTTTGACTGGATGGTGCGGGACATGGCGGGTTTTGCCCTGCAGTTGTACAGCAAGCCCACTAGCACGCCCCAACAGATGGAGCACTGCCTCCGGATGATTCGCAAACCGGTCAGCGATGACGGCCGCTACGGGCGGATCTGGCAGGAGGTGCATGCCCTCCGAGATGCGTACGAGATGACGCCCTGACCCTGGCGCAGCAGCCAACCGCTGACGAGTCCTCCCATGACGTCGACTTGTTCACCCGGTTAAGGTTGTGACATACGCGGCGGCAGTCTCGCCGACCGCACGCTCATGTCCGCTCTGGCGACGTTCTACGCCGTTGAGCTCAGTGTTTATAGCAGAACTGCGAGATACTCGGTCAGCGGTGGCGTGCCGTGTTAGTCTCTCTGGCCACGACCTGGATCTCCATTCCACCCGAACCAACACCCGGTGTCGGCGCACCCGCGCGGGTATTGCTCAGTTATCTCTCTCGCGAGCGTTTTCGGCCGGCGCACCCCATCCACGGTCTGTATCGGCAGAATCCGGCCGGGCGCCACCCCAATACGGGTTCTTCACCATCTGCTAGCGACCCCGTTGGCGTGGCTGGAAGCGGGTACCCGGTCCACTCTGGCAGGGTCGCGGCACTTGCGGAAAATGGGATCTTGATCTACAATAATGGTCGCCAGATAGGTGGACGCAGTTCGAGGAATCGTACGGACAGCAGCACAACTCGGGAGAAAAGCCTCCAGGCGGCAGTTGACCTCTTGACCCATGGGGCGCCGCCGACTGCTTCATGCGGGCTCGAGCCTGTCTTGACGGTGTTTGCGTCGCCGACTCTTTTGCTGGGGGACTGCGAGCCAAACGCAGGAGAGCGTTGTAGGACGACGGCTAAATGGAGGCGCCAACGAGACTGCACCACGTGATAAGACACAAACCCACACTCTGCCAGGACGGTACGAGATTCGAGTGCAAGTTGAAAGAAGAAATAGGGAGGATTGCCATGAAAAACAGAACAGCCTTCAAGTTCATTGGGTTGACCTTCTTGCTCCTGACGCTGGTGTCAATCCCCTTCTCCGCCGCCGCTCTGTCACCATCCGAGCAAGGTGCAGAGCCCTTTGTTGAGGGAGAGGTTCTGCTCAAAGTAAAGCCGGGAGTCTCTGCATCCGAGGTAGCGCGCGCAGTCGGGGGCACGGTCGTGCGCAGCATCGGCGATGGGAGCATATTGGTGTTGAGGGTCGGGCATGGGGCCGTCTCCGCTGCCGTGCAGGCGCTGAACGGCCGTGCCGGGGTGGTCTTTGCCGAGCCTAACTGGCTGCGCCAGCTCCACGACGCGCCGAACGACTCCGGCTACGTCCTCAAGTGGGACCTGCACAACGGTGGCACCCTGTGCGATGGCACCGATTGTGCCAACCTCGACGCCGACATGGACTGGCAGGAAGCCTATACCTATCTGGGCAGCAATTTTAACGGTTCGGCGGTGGTAGCAGTGATCGACACCGGTATCGATGCCGGTCACCCCGATCTGAACGGCAAAATCTTCCCCGGCTGGGATTTCCTTGCCGGTGACGACGATCCGGCCGACACCTACGGGCACGGGACCCACGTGGCGGGCATCGCGCTGGCCGTAACCAACAACAATGATGGCACCGCTGGGGTCGGCTATAGCCCCAACATCAAGGTCATGCCGCTGCGCGTCTGTGACCAGAGCGGCTGCCCGACGACCGCCATCGTGAACGCCATTTACCACGCGGCAGACAACGGGGCGAACGTGATCAACCTCAGCCTTGGGGGTAGGATCGGCTCTTCGGCCGAAGAAGCGGCCATCAACTACGCCTGGAGCAAGGGGTTGGTCATCGCCGCCTCGTCCGGGAACGATGGTGCCCGCAAGGTGTCCTACCCGGCAGCTTTTGTCAACTGCATTGCCGTGGGCAGCACCAACTGGCATGACCTGCTGGCCGGCTACTCCAACAAGGGCAGCGCCCTCGACGTGGTGGCGCCCGGCGGAGATATGAGCGGTTATCATGACCCGGGCGGAATCTACAGCACCATGCCGACCTACGATGTGTATCTCACCACGTCGTACTCCTACTCAAAGAACTATGACCAGCTCCAGGGCACCTCGATGGCCGCGCCGCAGGTATCCGGCCTGGCCGGCCTGCTCTTCGCCGTGGGCGTGACCGACAACAATGGCGACGGCAAGACCAACGACGAGATCCGGCAGATCATCGAAAGCACGGTGGACGATCTGGGGGCCGTCGGCTGGGATCAAAGCTTTGGCTGGGGTCGGGTCAACGTGTACAACGCAGTTGTTGCGGCGGGCGGCGGCGGTGGCCAGAACCAGCCGCCCACCGCCGACTTTACCTACACCACGTCGGACCTGACGGCAACCTTGACCGATACGAGCACCGATTCTGACGGCAGCGTCGTAGCGTGGAGCTGGACCTTTGGCGATGGATACACATCAGCGGAGCAGAACCCATCGCACACCTACGCAGAGGGCGGCACCTATCCAGTCAGCCTGACCGTGACGGACGATGATGGCGCGACCGGTACCGCGAGCCAGAGTGTGACTGTGAGCAGCGGAGGGGGCGGCGATGCGTTCATGTATGTGTTTGACATCGCCATGTCGTACAAGACGGCCGGCCCGAACCGGAGCGCCATCGCCGGGGTGACCATCAAAGACACCGCCGGCAATCTCGTAGGCGGTGCGACGGTCAATGGCACCTGGAGCGGTGCCTACTCCGGCTCGGCCAGCGGCGTGACCGGCGCCGACGGTACAGTGAGGTTTGAGTCGGGCAAGGTGCGCCAGTCCGCCACCTTTACCTTTACGGTGAACGACGTGGTCAAGGGTGGCTACACCTACGATCCGGCCCGGAACGTAGAGACCAGCGACAGCATCACGGTGCCGTGACGGCCGGCAGAGGCTGCCGGCGCAAAGTGCGGCCGTCAGGAAAGGAATAAGCCAACGAGTGAGGTCGCACCCGGATCCGGGTGCGACCTCTTACATGTCGGGAAGGCCCTTCGCGCGGCCGTGACAGCGTCGTCGATTTCGGTGTCGCGGTGGTGTCCCGGCCAAGCACTCCATGCGGCGTGTATTCTTGGCCAACACGGACTTGATCTTTGGAAGGCGGTTTGGGAGTGCCCCCAAGGGGATTCGAACCCCTGTCACCGGCTTGAAAGGCCGATGTCCTGGTCCTCTAGACGATGGGGGCCTGACCGACCGGCCGGATTGTACCATGCCACCCTCGGGTGTCAAGCAACGTCCGATACAGGAGATCTAGACGGATGGACAAGCCACTCAAGTTGATCGGCAAAGCGCTACGGGCGTACTGGGACGAAGCCTTCACCCTGATGGTTCTCAACCTGATATGGCTGGTGGCCCAGGTGCTGATCATCCCGGGGCCGGCAGCCACGGCCGCGCTTTTCTACGTAACCCATCGGGTGGCACGCGGTCAGTTCGCCAGGCTATCCGATTTCTGGGGGGCGTTCAATCGCTTTTTCCTGAGCAGTTGGAAGTGGGGCGCACCCAATCTCTTGGTGGTCCTGGTGTTGGGGTACGCGGCCTATTTCTACGCGCTGGGGCCGTTTCCTCAACCGTACGCGTTCGTGTTGATGTGCCTTAACCTTGTGCTGCTGGCCGGCTGGCTGTTCCTGCAGCTGTTTGCGCTTCCCTTCTGGGTGGATCAGGCTGACCAGCGGGTTGGTCTGGCTCTACGCAACGCAGTGGTGATGCTGGCCCACAACCTGAGGCTGGCGGCGCTGGTATTCGCCATCATGATAGCGCTGTTGGCGCTGACAGTCGCTTTTTGGATCTTGCTGGGAATGGTGACCGTTGCCCTCTTGGCCATGGTGGGCAACACGGCCGTGGCTGCTCAGCTCGACGCACTGGAACAGACCGGCGACTCAATGCCGGCCGAATGACCCGCTCGACGAAGTTCTGGGTTGCCCCCAGGGTGATTCCGGCGCGCCGGGCGCCAGCAGCCCAGGCGTCTCAGGCAGGCGGCCGCGCGGCCGCCGCGCGAGCAGCTGGCAGATAGGCCCGTTCGGTGTACTCCTTGAGCATTCGCCGCAACGAAAAAGCCGGCGAAACGGTCCGCATCGACTCTTTCATCGCCTGAACCCACCCGCGCGGTATGCCGTCTGCATCGCGCTGGTAGAACAGGGGTACCACTTCCTGCTCCAGCAATTGGTACAGCGATTCGGCGTCAGGAGCGTCTTGGTCCTCTCCCTCGTCGCGATGATTCCGCCCACCGATGGCCCAGCCGTTGTCCCCGTCGTACGCCTCTGGCCACCAACCGTCCAGGACCGAAAGGTTCAGCGTTCCGTTCAGCGCCGCCTTTTGACCGCTGGTGCCGCTGGCTTCGTACGGGCGGCGGGGGTTGTTGAGCCAAACGTCCACGCCCTGGACCAGGTATCGGGCGAGATTCATATCATAGTCCTGGACAAAGGCAATCCGTGCCCCTAACTGGTGGTCCTTGGCCAGATTGACCACCTGTTGGATGAGGTGCTTGGCCGGCTCATCGGCCGGGTGGGCTTTGCCGGCGAAGATGAGCTGTACCGGCCGGTTGCTGTCCAACAGAATCCGTTTCAGCCGCTCCAGGTCGCGGAACACCAGTGTCGCCCGCTTGTACGTGGCAAACCGACGGGCAAAGCCGATGGTGAGCGCCTCAGGATCGAGCATGGTACCGCTGGCCAGCAACTGCGTGGCATCGGCCTCTCCCTCGATCCAGCGCTGACGGGCGCGGTCCCAGATGAACGAGAACATTTTGCGCTTGAGGTCTTGCTTGACGTTCCAGAGCTCATGGTCCGGCACATCATAGACTCGCTGCCAGAGGGCCGGGTCGTCGTGGTGCTGTAGCCAGTCCGGACCCAGATGGCGGTCCAACAGGCGGTCGATCTCTCCAGAGACCCAGCTTGGCGTGTGGATCCCGTTGGTGATGGAGATCATGGGCGCCGGTTGCCCGGACCAGAGGTTCTGCCACATCTTGCCGCTCACTGCGGTGTGAATTTTGCTCACCCCGTTGATGTAACGAGAATTCCGCATGGCAAGCACCGTCATGTTAAAGTTGTTCCCCCATCCATCGTGGTGTGCTGCCAGTTGCATAAAGCGCTCCCGGTCCAGACCCATATCGTCCCAGAAATGCCAAAAATACCTTTCGACCAGGTTGAACGGAAAGGCATCATGGCCGGCCGGCACAGGCGTGTGCGTGGTGAAAACCGAGGTCTCGAAGGCAGCTTGGTGGGCCTGTTCATACGTCATTCCGGTCTGGACGAGCTCTCGAATCCGCTCCAACACCAGGAACGCCGAGTGTCCCTCGTTCATGTGCCAGACCGTCGGTTGTAGGCCAAGGGCTCGCAAGACACGCAACCCCCCGATGCCCAGGATCACCTCCTGCTGCAAACGCATCTCCTGGTCGCCCCCATACAGCCGGGCCGTCAATTCCCGATCCCAGGGGGCATTTGCCTCGAAATCGGTATCCATCAGAAAGATGCGCACCCGGCCGACCCGCACGCACCATGCCCGAACGAGCACGTCGCGCGTGTCCAGCCGCACCGGTACCGTGAGACGATCTCCGTTGCCGTTCATCACGGGCAGGATGGGGGTGTCGGTAAAATCGACTGCCTCGTGCACGGCTTCCTGCCACCCATGCGCCGGGATCCGCTGGCGGAAATACCCCTGCGGGTACATGAAACCCACCCCCACCAGAGGGACACCCAGGTCGCTGGCCTCTTTGCAGTGGTCGCCAGAAAGAATCCCCAAACCACCCGAATAGATCGGCAGCGAATTGTGCAGGCCAAACTCGGCCGAAAAGTAGGCGATGGTAGATCGTTTGTGCTCAGGATAGACGCCAGGGAACCACAAGCCACCGTTCTGCATCTCGGCGTCGTATCGCATCATCACACGCTCCAGCTTGCGCCGGAACGGGATGTTCTGCGCCAGCCGGTCGATATCTGTTTGTGTCATGCTCCGTAGCATCTTGACCGGATTGTGACGCGTTCGGCGCCACGCCGGATAGTCCCACATCCGAAACAACTCGCGGGCATCTGCCTGCCACACCCACCAGAGGTTGTACGCCAGGTCGTTCAACCGCGCGATGCATTCGGGCAATTCAACCGTATTGTGGTTGGGACACTGACAATCAATCATCCATATATCTCCTCGCACCAAACAACAGCGCCAGATTATAACCTCTGGCCAATCAAAGGCAAGGCCAGGTTGCCCTTTGGCCACGCTGGTTTATAATGGTCCGGCGATGGTGGAATCGGGCGAGCCGCTCAGCGCGCGGGAACAGGAAATCGTGTGTCTCCTGGCCACAGGAGCCACCAACCGGATGATAGCTCACCAGCTGGGCATCAGTCCGAACACGGTCAAGGTTCATCTGCGCAACGTGTTTTCCAAACTGGGCATCAGTTCGCGCACTGAGGCCACCGTTTTTGCCATCCGTGAGGGGTGGGTTGAGGTGGGGGATCAAGCGGCAGGTCAGGTCGACTTGCCGACGGTGGTTTTGCCGGAGGAGCAGCCCCGCCGCGATGTGGCTTTGGACCGGATTGTGCTGCCTCCTCTCCCCTGGTACAAACGCCTCTACCTGGCAGTCAGTGTGTTGACGGCTGCACTGCTGGCCCTGCTAACCTGGCCTCGGTCCGCTGCAACGCTGGCAGACGGCTGCGACAACGAATTCACCGCCGGTTGCGTCCAGGAGGGCAATAACCTGGCCGTCAGTGAGCCCGAATCGCTCTGGGTTAGTGCATCTCCCCTATCAATCGCCCGGGGCCGGTTTGGCGTGGCTCACCTGGGTGGGCGGATCTATGTAATCGGAGGCGAAACGGCGGCCGGATTGACCGCCAGTGTGATGGCGTACGATCCAATGCTGGACCTCTGGGCTCTTTGCAGCGACAAACCTACCCCGGCCGCCAACGTGCAGGCGGTTGCCGTGCAGCAGCAAATACTGGTTCCCGGCGGCAGTGACGACAACGGCGACCCGCTCACCAGCGTAGAGCTGTACGACCCGGGCGCTGACCGTTGGTCAAACCGTGCTCCACTGCCGGCGCCTCTGACCGCCTATGCGGCCGCGACCTGGAGCGACCAGGTGTTTCTGTTCGGAGGTTGGGACGGTCGATCCTATTCTGGGGCTAGCTGGGTCTACGACCTGGGTGTGGACAGATGGCAGCCGGTGGCACCGATGCCTACGCCGCGAGGTTTTGCTGCTGCCGTCACCACGGAGTCAGGCATCCTGGTGGTGGGCGGGTACGACGGTCGGCGCGAATACGCCGCCTGCGAGCGGTATCTCCCGGACACCAATGTCTGGGAGAGCTGTTCCTCGATGTCTACGCCCCGGGGCGGGCCGAGCGGGGCGGAAGTGGCAGGGCAGGTTTACCTCATCGGTGGCGGTTGGAGTTCGTTTGTGACGTTTAGCGAGCGGTACAATTCGGCAACCGACACATGGCACAATGTCGAGACTCCGCTGCTGATGGCGGGAGGAGAATGGCGAAATCTGGGGGCCGTGCGAGTGGGTACCCGGATCTATGCGCTGGGAGGGTGGCAGCGCGGCCGGTACCTGGATGTGAACCTGGCCTTTGAGACGCTGCCTAACCGGTTATACCTGCCGGCAGCGATCAGCCGTTAGGCTGCCTGGGGCTGAGGCCCTGCGCCAGGCGCTCTATCTTGGAGAGGGTTTCGCGCCAGGTGATCTCTGACAGGCCCAACTTTTCCCGCAGCTCGTCGGTGTTGGCGCCCTTGATAAAGCTGTGTACTGATGAGGTCCACCTCAGGTTCTCGAACGATACAGGCTTGGCAACCTCAGCCAGCTCCTCCAGGTCACGAAGGATGTACTCCAGGTTCCTTGGGGTGCAAGTGAAAAGCGTTTCCTGAGGGTTGTATTGTCCCAGGTACTCATCCAGCAGCGATAGCCAGGTTGGATCAAGCGGGATGACCCGTTCCTTGTACCGTTTGGCCGGGCTTCGGTAGCGGACAAAGAGCGCCGGCCGCTCCGAGTCGGACCGATCGATGTGGTTGAGATTGATACCCATCGCCTCGCCCTTTTTTATGCCGGTATCCAGAATTAGTGAGAGAAGGAGGAGCGGCCGCGCGTCACCTTTGCGGCCTCCTGCGCCAGCCTTCACTTGTTGCCCTGCAGCCAGCAACCGGTTAACTTGGTCCTCGGTCAACACCTCGGGCAAGGGACTCCGGACTGAGTAGTGGATAACGGGCGCTCCCGGGTCGGACACCAATATTCCTCCCTTGTGCAGCCACTTGAAAAACACCTTCAGAGTTGTGACCCGACGGGCATAGGTCTTGGGGCTGCATGGCACACCGCGCTCCCGCTGCAGCCAGTTCAGGAAATCGTTGAGGTTTTTGGTGGTGACCTGGCCGATAGGTTGGCCGATGCCCAAGTACCTTCCCAGCAGGTTAAGGTCACTGGTAAACGCCTGCACGGTATATTGGCTAAACCCCTCGTACCGCATGTACTTGACAAAAGCGCCAATCGTTGCCTTGAGCGACATATCTGGTGTGAGATGGAGGGGCACCTGTTCCGGCCCAGTGGCGGGAAATGTCGCAATGCGCGTCTCTGCGTCGTTCATGTGTGCTGTCTCGCTCATGGTCTATTCCTGCCGTGCAAATGCTTTCGTATAGTATAGTATTCGAGATGGGAAGGTTTGTCAACTTGCCTGTGTGCCGTTTTCTGTTTAGAATTGGATGCTTGCCCGATTTTAGATTGCGAGCCAGATGGTGGTTCCCATGTGAGCGGGTGGGTTGAGAGCAGTATGAGCAGCAGCGACAAAAGCCGGTATCAGGTTGGGCGCACCCTGGTGATGTGGGTGCTCCTGGGCTTGGCACTTGCCTGGGGCTGGAAGGTCCAGGCCGCCAACGGCATCACCTCACCGCGCGACAACGCGGTGGTGCGCGGTCAGGTGGTCATTGAAGGCACGGCCTCTGATCCCAGTTTCTTGCGCTATGAACTCTCCTTCCTAAAGGAATTCGACCCGCTGGGGGATTGGGTGGTTTTCTTTACGTCCGACAAGCAGGTGGTGAGCGGGATGCTGGCGGTCTGGGATACCAGCATTGGACGCGAAGCCGGAAGTCCCTTTTACCCTGATGGCACGTACCGTCTTCGGCTCCGCGTGGTGCGTCAGGATTCCAACTATGACGAATACTATGTGTTGGGTCTCTCGTTGGCCAACGAATCGGCTGCGTTGACACCAACCGTGACGCCCACGGAGGGGGCGGAGCTCGCGCCCAGTCCGACTTCTGCGGTCATGATCCCGACCGAGTTGCCGACGCTAACCCCGTTTCCTTCGACCACACCGCGGCCGACGCCAAGCGCCGACGATTCGGAGACGCCGGATACGGGTACCACCGCGGACTCTGGCGGGACCGGGTTGCGCCTGGAGGGCCAGTTTGATACCGCGCGCGTCAAGGGAGGGCTGCTCACGGGCGTCAGACTCGCCCTGGCGTCCTTTGCCCTTTTGGCTGTTTACGTTGTGGTGCGCGGTGGGCTGCGCAGATCTCTGGCGTGGCTCGGCTCGCGCCGACGCCGCGAGACTCCGGTCGCACGGCGCGGGCGATGATCGGTCAGCGCTATTTGCTGGTCGGCCTGGGCAATCCCGGCCTTCCATACCAGTTGCACCGGCACAACATCGGTTTCATGCTGATGGATGTGTTGGCTGACAAAAACAGACTGGTGTTTTCGCGCATGCGACACCAGGCGCTGATTGCCACGGGCAGTCTCGCCGACCGGCCGGTTGTGTTGGCAAAACCACAGACTTTTATGAACGCGAGCGGTTCAGCCGTCGCCAGATTGGCGCGTTTCTATCGGATTGAACCGCAGTTCTTGTTGGTGGCCTACGATGACCTCGACCTTCCTCTGGGAACGGTGCGATTTCGTGCCGGCGGCGGCAGCGGCGGCCACAAGGGCATGCGCTCAATCCTGGAGCAGTTGGGAGAGCAGCAGTTTGCCCGCTTGCGGATCGGCATCGGAAGGCCGCCTGGGAGGATGGACCCGGCCGACTATGTGTTAGAACGGTTCCTGCCAGCGGAGCAGGAGCTGCGCGACGTGGTGCTGCAAGAGGCAGCCGGCGGAGCAATGTCCTTTTTGCAGGGCGGAATCGAGTTGGCCATGAGCCGACACAACCGCTGCGTGGGCGGCACTGAATTGGTAAATCAATCGGTTGGCAACAGCGACGGAACCTGATGGCGATGTGGGGAATCCAGGCGAAATGAATCTGTCGGGTTTGCTCTCCGCGCTCGATCTTGTTCAGCCGTACCGAGAGTTGGTCGAAGCGTTGGCGGCCGGAGCCCTGGACGGGGCATCATTGGGGCTTGGCCGAGCAGCGCGGTTGCCGGTGGCGGCCGCCCTTCATCGTGACCTTGGTCGCCCGATCTTGTTGGTGGTTCCTCGCGTGGACCACGCACCAAAGGCGGCCGAGGATCTGGCCGCGTGGTCGCCGGTGCCAGAGGCGGTATTGCGGTTTCCTGAACCCACTTCGCTGCCCTTTGATCGTTCGCCCTGGGGGGTGAACTCGCGGAACGGCCGACTGGATGTCCTTGCTCGATTGCAGTCGCAAGAACCCTCTGCGGCTACCTCTGAGCGGCCGAGCATTCCACCTATCGTAGTTGTGTCTGCCCGCGCGCTGGCGTACAAAACGCTTCCACCCCGCGATTTTCTTGCGAACACGCGCCGCCTCAAGGTTGGCCAGACCATCCAATTGGACAAGCTGCTGGAAGCCTGGCTGCACGCTGGCTACCGGCCGTCAACCGTGGTTGAGGAGGCGGGTACGTTCAGCCGCCGAGGCGGAATTCTGGACATCTGCACGCCGTCTGCCAACCAGCCGGTGGGCGTGCGCATTGAGCTCTATGGGAACGAGGTGGAGAGCCTGCGCACCTTTGACCTCACCCGGCAGCGCACCGTGAGCGCGTTGGAGGCCGTAACGATTCCACCGGCCTCTGAGGCGCTACCCAGGCACGGTCCCCGGGTGGCGGCGACGCTGCAGGCGCTCCGGGGAGACGGGGAGTGGCGGGAAGACCTCGAAATGCTGGCCGAAGGCATGCCGTTCCCGGGGATCGAGTTCTACCTGCCTTGTTTCTACCAGCAGCCGGGGAACCTGGTGGACTATTTTCCGGCAGATGCGCTGGTCTTGGTCGATGATTGGGACCTTTTGGAGGCCGAGCTGGGCGAGTTGACTCGTCGGGCAGAGCAAATTCGAGCTGAACGCGACAATGTGGACGGGATTCCGCCGGGATACCAGTCACCTGTGTGGGACTGGCCGGTGTTAGAAACGACCCTGCGGAGTCGCGCCGCGGTGGGCCTCGGCGGGTTGGTGGACGGAACCGGCGCGAGCGACCTGCAGGGCGCCTTCATTCCTGGCCCTCGTTACGGCGGCCAGGTGAAACCGATGTTGGAGCATTTGGTCCACCTGCACCTTGAAGGGGAGCGGGTGATCTTGGTCAGCCGACAGGCGGCGCGTCTGGCCGACCTTTGGAGTGATCACGGTCCCGCCAGTACTCCCAGGGAAGATCTGCCAGACCTGCCGGAACACGGCACGGTGACATTCATTCAGGGGACGTTGAGCGATGGTTTCGAGCTGCGTGGACGGATGGCGGCCGAGCCAGGCCAACCCGGCGCACCAGGGGTCCGCTCCTTGGTCCACCTGCTGACGGATGGAGAGATCTTTGGGTGGTCACGCCCCGACCCTCGGCAGGCGCCGCGGCCCAAGGCGGTTGCACCGGAGACCCATTACGCAGATATCGCGGCGGGCGACCTGGTGGTGCACATCGACCACGGAATCGGTCGTTACGAGGGGTTGGTGACCAGGACCGTAGGGCGCACCTCCCATGAATACCTGTTGGTCACCTACGCCGAGAGTGACCAGCTCTACGTTCCAATCCACCAGGCGGACCGGCTCAGCCGGTATATTGGCGCCGATGAAAGCCAACCTACCTTGCATCGACTGGGTGGGGTGAGCTGGACGCAGGCCAAAGCCAAGGCGCAGGAGGCGGTAGCCGAGATCGCCGATGAGCTCTTGGCGCTCTATGCGGCGCGATCCTCCGTTCGGGGCCACGCCTTTTCGGCCGATGGAGCCTGGCAGGCTGAACTGGAAGCGTCCTTTCCCTATGTTGAGACAGAGGATCAGCTACGGGTCATAAACCAGGTCAAGGCGGATATGGAGCGGCCCCGGCCCATGGACCGACTGGTGTGCGGCGATGTCGGCTATGGCAAGACCGAGGTTGCGTTGCGTGCAGCCTTTAAAGCAGTCATGGACGGCAAACAGGTGGGAGTCTTGGTGCCGACAACGGTGCTGGCGCAGCAGCACTATAACAACTTTGTTCAACGCCTGGCTACCTTTCCAGTGGAGATACAGATGCTCTCCCGTTTTCGCTCGCGCGAACAACAGGCGAGCATCCTGCGGGATCTCAAGGCAGGCAAGGTCGATATCGTCATTGGCACCCACCGGCTGCTACAGAAAGACGTGGTTTTTGACGACCTTGGCTTGCTGGTGGTGGACGAGGAACAGCGATTTGGCGTGGCGCACAAGGAGATGCTCAAAAAGCTGCGCACGGAAGTGGACGTGTTGACCATGACCGCCACGCCGATCCCGCGCACACTTTACCTCTCACTTACCGGCATTCGCGATATCAGCCTCATCACTACTCCCCCGGAAGAGCGGCTCCCGGTGCAGACGCACGTCGGGTTGTACGACCCCGAGTTGGTGCGGCGGTCGATACTGCGCGAAATTGACCGCCGCGGCCAGGTCTTTTTCGTCCATAATCGGGTGGAGACCATCCGCAACGTAGCCCAACACCTGCGCCGCCTGGTTCCCGAGGCCAGGATTGCCGTCGGCCACGGTCAGATGGCCGATTACGAGTTGGAGCGGGTGATGCTTTCCTTTGTGGCCGGCGAAGTGGACGTGTTGGTCTCGACCAGCATCATCGAAAACGGGCTGGATATTCCCAACGCCAACACGATCATCGTGGACCGGGCGGAGCTGTTTGGCCTGGCGCAGTTGTACCAGCTCCGCGGCCGGGTTGGACGGGGAGCTCGGCGGGCGTTTGCCCACGTCTTTTACCGCAATGCGGCCCATCTTTCGGCCGAGGCTCGAGCACGACTAGAGACCTTGGCAGAGCACACCGAACTGGGCGCCGGGTACAACATCGCGATGCGGGATCTGGAGATCCGGGGAGCAGGCGAGATCCTGGGCACCCAGCAACACGGGCAGATTGCTGCCATTGGATTTGACCTGTACACCCGCATGCTTGCCCGGGCGGTCATGCAACAGCGGGACCAGCTGGATCCAGCGATGCTGAAGGCAGTTCAAGATGAGGCCAGCCTAGAACTCCTGCCCGACACGATCAGCATTGAGCTTCCCCTGGACAGTTACATTCCGGAGGATTACATTCCGCAACCGCAGTTCCGATTCCGGTTGTATCGGCGTATGGCGGGCCTGGCTACGCTCGGCGCCATCGACGAGATGGCAGCCGAATTGGCCGACCGCTTTGGGCCGATTCCAGATCCGGTGGACAACCTGCTGTATCAGTTGCGCGTCCGGTTGTTGGCCGGAAAGGCCGGTGCCCTTTCGGTAGTCACGGTAGACGGGCAAATCGCCATCCGCCGCTCTGGACTTGAGCAAGCCAACCGCATGGCATTGCAGCGATTCCTGGGAAACGCAATTCGTGTGAGCAAACACGCTATATGGATGCGACGGGACCAGGAAGGCCAGCTTGACTGGAAGGTGGCATTGGTCCAAACCCTGGAACGGCTGGCCGAGTGGCGGGGGTAGGCCGAGCACCAACCAAGGCGGCCGGGTTCATGCCGGCCTTTTGAGGTGCTTTCCCAGATAGAACCCGGTGTGCGAACCCGGGACCTGAACGACCTCTTCTGGGGTTCCTTCAGCGACGATCTGTCCCCCGGCATCGCCACCCTCTGGACCCAGATCAATCAGGTGATCTGCTACCTTGATGATGTCTGGATGGTGCTCTATGATGATCACCGTGTTTCCCTTGTCCACCAGCCGGTTCAGGACCTGGATCAACTTGGCCACATCGTGCGCATGGAGTCCCACCGAGGGCTCGTCCAGGATGTAAAGCGTCTGGTCGGTTGAGCGTCGTGATAGCTCGCGGCTCAGCTTGATGCGCTGCGCCTCGCCTCCGGATAGGGTGGGAGCCGGCTGTCCGAGCCGGATGTAGCCCAGACCGACGTCCCGCAGCGTGATCAGCGTCCGTCGAATGGCAGGAAAGTTGGCGAAAAAGTCCAGAGCTTCGTCAACGCTCAACTCCAATACCTCTGCGATGTTCAATCCCTTGAAGTGAATCTGCAATGTCTCGCGGTTGAACCGTGTCCCGTGGCAGAGGTCGCAAGGAATGTAGAGATCCGGCAGGAACTGCATCTCGATTCGCAACTGGCCCTGGCCTTCGCAAGCTTCACATCGTCCCCCCTTGACGTTAAAGCTAAAGCGTCCTGGGTCGTATCCGCGCACCTGAGCGTCCGGCAGGCTGGAGAAAAGCCTTCGGATTTGGTCGAAAAGCTTGGTGTACGTGGCCGGGTTAGAGCGAGGAGTTCGGCCTATGGGACTTTGGTCGATGTTGATCAATTTGTCGACGTGTTCGATTCCGTCGATTCCGTCGTGTTCGCCCGCCTGGGACCGCGCACCGTTGAGCATCTGCGACAACCGATTGTACAGGGTCTCCATGACGAGCGTGCTCTTGCCCGAGCCAGATACTCCGGTGACGCAAATGAGCTTCCCCAGTGGGAAACGGACGTCGATCGATTTCAGGTTGTGTGCCCGTGCACCGCGAACAACCAGCAGTTTTCCGTTTCCCGGCCGCCGCGCCAGCGGGATGGGGATTGACATCCTGCCGGACAGGTAGGCGCCGGTGAGGGATTCTGGACAGGCGATCATCTCCTCCAGGGGGCCAGAACACACCACCTCTCCGCCCATGATGCCAGCCCCGGGGCCGAGGTCAACAATCCAATCGGCGGCCCGCATGGTGTCCTCGTCGTGCTCCACCACTAGCAATGTGTTTCCCAGGTCCCGCATACCCTCCAGCGTCCGCAACAACCGGGCCTGGTCCCGCTGGTGCAGGCCAATGCTGGGTTCGTCCAGCACGTACAGCACGCCCATCAATTGGGATCCAATCTGAGTTGCCAGCCGAATGCGTTGGGCCTCGCCACCACTTAGCGAACCGGCCGCCCGGCTGAGTGTGAGGTATTCCAGGCCAACGTTTGCCATGAAATCCAATCGATCGCGTATCTCCTTGAGAATGACGCCAGCGATTGCCCGCTGCCTTGTCGCCATTGGTGATTCGCTGCCCGGCTTCTGGAGCCGGTCGATCCAGGCTAGAGTCCGTGCCACCGGCCAATCGACGACGTCGACAATCCGGTTATCGTCAATGGTTACCGCCAGGCTTTCCGGCCGCAAGCGAGAACCATGGCACGCCGCACACGGCCGTTCGCCCATATAGTTTTCGATCTTTTGGCGCATATAGTCTGAGTTGGTCTCACGATACCGCCGACGCAAATTCGGAATCACCCCCTCAAACTGGGTAAGGTATTCGCCATGCGCGTCCCCATTGCGGCGCGCGTACCGAACCATGACTCGCTCATCGCCGCTGCCGTGCAAGAGGATCCGCTGCTGAGCCGCGTTCAAGGTTCGCCATGGTCGGTCGACCGGGATGTCAAAACGATCCGCCACAGATCGGAGCAGCTGCCAGGTCCACGAATCCTCATCCACCGGCCAAGGGTCCAGGGCGCCCTCCTGAAGGCTGCGGGACGTGTCGGGAACCACCAAATCCGGGTCCAATTCGAGCTGCACCCCCAACCCCTGGCAGCTTGGGCAAGCTCCGTGGGGAGTGTTAAAGCTGAAAGAGCGAGGCTCCAACTCGGGCAGACTGATATTGCAGTATGCACATGCCAGTTTCTCAGAGTAAAGCGTGTCCACCGGTGGGGTCTGCGATACGTTGGCCACGGTCATGACGCCCTCGCCAAGCCTGAGTGCAGTCTCCACCGAGTCGGTCAGCCGCGACCGAGCTGCGTTCGCATCGGCATTGTTCTCGTCCTGGGAATGCTGGATCACCAGCCGATCTACAACGACCTCGATGGTGTGCATCTTGTAGCGGTCCAGATCGATTCTTTCGTCCAGGTCGTGAACCTGCCCGTTGATGCGCGCTCGAACAAAGCCCATCCGGCGGGCTTCCTCCAAGACGTTCTGGTGCTGACCTTTGCGGTCATGCACCAGCGGCGCCAGAATCAGAACGCGGCCTCCGCGGGGATGGCGCATCACCGCCTCAACGATCTGCTCGGCGCTCTGCCGCTCCACCGGCCGGCCGCATTGGTGACAATGAGGGATGCCGGCCCGTGCATACAGGAGCCTCAGATAGTCATACACCTCGGTGACGGTGCCCACCGTTGAACGCGGATTCCGACTGACACCTTTCTGGTCAATGCTGACGGCCGGACTAAGACCTTCGATCTGGTCCACATCCGGCTTTTCCATCTGACCAAGGAACTGCCGGGCGTACGCGGACAGTGATTCCACGTACCGGCGCTGGCCCTCGGCAAAGATCGTGTCGAACGCCAACGAGGATTTGCCCGAGCCCGACAGCCCCGTGATAACCACCAGGCTGTCTCGCGGGATCTCGACCGTTATGTTTTTGAGGTTGTGTTCGCGCGCGCCGCGAACGATGATCTTTTCTGGAGGCATGGCCTATCAATCCCGGCAGTACGCCTTCGGGACCCGTCACCGACCTATCAAGCCCGGCGGACCTCCTCAATGGCCCATTGCATGGAATCGTCGTCCGGTCGATACGGTGAATCCACCCGCTGCACCCCCTTGACTCCCGCTATCTCGCCGATCCTGTGGAGTATGCGGATGAGCTGGTGCAGATCGGTCAACTCTACGGAAATGGCCAACATACCTACTCGGTTCTCGCGATCAGTGCGGCCGTGCACCTCAAGGATATTGATCTGCTCAGCTTCGAGAACCTGAGTAACTGCGTATGCCAAACCACTCCGCTGGGTGGCGGCCAGCCGGATGTGAATTTCGCGTTTGACGAGTGGTTGCTTGACCCAATCCACCTCCACCAGGTTCAACCGTTCGCCACCCTTGGAGGCGTGAGCAATGTGGTGGCAATCCAATCGGTGTACCCGCACATGTCCGCTGCGCAACAGATTGCCCAGGATCGGGTCGCCCGGCGCCGGCTTGCACGTTGAACAACGCTTGACCGGCCGGCCGGACAGACCGCGCACTTGGACGTCACCGACAGCAGCCACAACATCTTCGCCAGCCGGCGAGTCTTCCAGGGAAGCCCACACCGCAGACATGGCCGCCTCGGCTACTCGGTACGGCATGACGTCGGCGCGGGCAATGGCCACCAACAAGTCCTGTACGCTTGGATAGTCCATTTGACGAGCGATGGCGGCCAGATCATAATGCGCCAAACCCATCATCCTCATCTCGCGCTCCACCGCCAGCCGGCCGATTTCAGTCCCTTCCGATTCTCGCAACCGGCGATACGCGCGTCGTATGTGGCTACGGGCATAGGTCGAATGGACGTACCCCAGGTCCTCATCTAGCCACTCTCGACGGGGCAGTTGAGCTCGGCTGCGTTCGATCCGAACCTGATCACCGCTTCGCAGGCGGGTGTTGAGCGGCATCGGCAACCCGTTGATGATCGCTACATCGGCCTCGTCGCCCAACTTGGTGTGTATCTGATAGGCCAGATCCAATGGCGTGGATCCGGCGGGAAGCTCGATCATCTCACCTTCCGGCGTAAAGACCTGGATCTGATCCGTCAGAACCTCACGATACGCAGAAAGCCTATCGGCTCTTTCTGGAATTCCCTCAACTGGCCGCAGCCGTTGCGTCAGTCGCTGCAGTCCCTCGAATCCCTGTTCCTGCTCCGAGAACTCGGCGCTCCACCGCGCCAAGATCCCGTGATGGGCTATCTGGTGCATCTCTCGGGTTCTAAACCTAACCTTGAGCAGCCGGCCACCCGGACCGAATACGGTGGTATGAAGGGCACGATACAGGTTTTCGCGCGGTTGAGCGATATAGTCATCAAACGTGCCCGGCACGGGGTTCCATAGCTCGTGCACTGCGCATAGTGCACGGTAGCAATCACAACGGTCGGATAACACCACTACCACACGAATCAGATCCGGCAATTGGCTGGGAAGGCGGCCCGCACGCTCGTATTCCTGGTATAGCGTGTAGATCTGTTGGGGTGCAGCTTCGACGAACGGGTCGAGGCCGGCAGAGGCTACTTGGTCGGTCAGTGAACGCCTGACAATGTCCAGCCAGCGCTCCTGATTTCTGGCCCGCCGTTCCATGAGCAGCTGGAAGCTGTTGTAAAGCACCGGTTCGAGAATCTTGAGGGCCAGCTCCTGCAGCTCGGATTTGACGTCCCACATGCCCAGCCGGTAGGCCAGTGGAGCATAGACGGCGAGCACCTCGCGTGCTTTTTCTTCCTGTTTCTTCCTGGATAGAGCTGCCAGCGTGCGCATGTTGTGCAGGCGATCGGCAAGCTTGACCACCACCACTCGCAGGTCTTCGACCATGAACTCAAAGAGGCGGTTGGTGGTGTCCACCTGCGCGTCATGCTGCGCCTGGACGGTCACCTGCTTGCCCGTGGCCTGGAGACGCGTGACTCCGTCGACGATTTTTCCCACCTCTGGACCAAACTGCCCGACGATCTGAGAAACTGACATGGTGGTGTCCTCCACCACGTCGTGCAACAACGCAGCCGCCAGCGTGGGTGCATCCAGTCTATAGGACGCCAGGTAATCGGCGGTTGCCAGCGGATGCTCGAAAAAGAGCGCATCGCGTGACTTGCGAAGTGTCAGGCCGTGCGATTGAAATGAGGCGAGCAAGGCATCTGCCACCAGATCTTGCTGCTCCGGAGTCAAGTATCCAGCTATCCGTTGCTGGAACTGGTCCACCAGGAAAACGCATTGCGCGGCCAACTCTGGATATCGCGCTTGCCACTCCCCCCGCGGGTCGAGCCGCCGGATCACCGCCTGAAACCGTTCCACCGTCGGGGTGGGTCGTGCGCTTGGCAGCGTTACTCCCTGGTCTTGGTTGCCGTCCATCTCGTTGCGTATCAGAAGCCGGTCAGCCGGAGGCACCCGGCCTGCGCTTGCTGAGGTCGTTTCTCATGGCAGCGAGGCCGACTCAAAAGCGTTAAACCAACATTCTACCACAAAAATGCCTTCCGGGCCCCCACGGCTTGACGGTTTCCCATCGGGGAGACGCAGGGAACCACGTGATCCAGGATGGCCCTGGTTGCCGTTTTGTCGGCGGTGTGGCGTGGTGCTATAATGGGCTGCCTTGAATGATAGTCGACCGGCAGTATGTCCCGCCCCAGACAGCCAAAAACGGGGCAGACGGAGACGCCATGTTGTCAAAAACCGATCCAAAAAAGGTCGCTCAATTCATTGATCACACACTCCTGCGGCCCGAGGCCTCCCGCTCTCAGATCGAGCAGATCTGTGCCGAGGCGGTGGAATACCAGTTCTGCACCGTCTGCGTCAACCCAACGTACGCGGAGCTCTGTTCCCGAATTCTAAAGGGAAGCGGCGTTCTGGTCTGCACAGTGAATGGATTTCCCCTCGGCGCTGCTGTTTCCAGCGTCAAGGCGCTGGAGGCGGATCAGGCAATCCGGGACGGGGCGGCCGAGGTTGATATGGTCATCAATGTCGGAGCCCTCAAGTCGGGAGACCTGGCGCTGGTGGAGTCGGATATCCGGTCGGTTGTTGATGTGTGTCACCCGGAAGGTGTTCGGCTCAAAGTGATCATCGAGGCTGCTCTGCTCTCCGATGCCGAAAAGGTGCTGGCGTGTCAACTTGCGGTGTCCGCCGGCGCCGATTACGTCAAGACCTCTACCGGTTTCGGGCCAGGCGGGGCGACGGTTGCCGATGTCATGCTGATGCGGCAGACTGTGGGGCCGCACATAGGGGTCAAGGCAGCGGGCGGAATCCGGACCCTGCGGGACGCTCTGACCATGCTGGAGGCTGGGGCGAACCGGATCGGCGCCAGCAGCAGCGTGCAAATCGCCCGCGAAGCTCAGCGATCTGCCTAGGGATCTAGACGGTACGGCTGGTCATCCGACCAGCCGTGAGCAAAAGTGAGAGTAAGCGGCTCTGACCGGGCCGTGTAAGTGCTGACGGACAGCATTCCCAGAGGGTAGGGACGCGTATGTGTGGCAGGTTTACGCTGGCGACACCGGTGGATCAATTGGCGCTGGCATTCCCGTGGCTCTCAATTCCGTCCGAGTTGCCGCCGCGGTACAACGTTGCCCCCAGCCAGCCTGTTGCTGTGGTTGCCAACACCAATCGGAAGCTCCTGGAGTACTATCGCTGGGGATTGATCCCGTCGTGGGCCCAGGATCCGGCCATTGGCAACCGGATGATCAACGCCCGGGCGGAAACGGTGGCGGTCAAGCCTGCCTTTTCAGCCGCGTTTCGCCGTCGCCGATGCCTGGTATTGGCGGACGGATTTTACGAATGGCAAAGGGCACCCGGGCGCACGACCAAGCAGCCGCATTACATTCGCTTGGCATCCGGGGAACCGTTTGGATTTGCCGGCTTGTGGGAGGTGTGGCGCGCTCCAGATGGTTCTGTGATCCTGTCATGCGCCATTATTACCACGCAACCGAACGATTTGGTGGCCCAGATACACGACCGGATGCCCGTCATCTTGCCGTCGGACGCGTATGAGTGCTGGCTGGACCCATCGGTACAGGAGCCGGTGGCGCTGCAGCCGTGGCTGGTTCCGTATCCGGCCGAGGGCATGGTGGCCCATCCGGTGGGAACTCTTGTGAACAACCCGCGCAACGACCTGGCCGATTGTATCGCGCCGGCAACGGCCGCTCTTGGCTGACTTGTCTGCCGGATCGGTTTGACAGTGCTCTTTCGTTCTGTATAATTGCCCTCTGAATGGCACATTGAGAATAGCACTGGTAGCAACGAAAGGAGCGCGTGATCCATGGGTGCGCTGCCCAAAAGAAAACAATCCAAAGGTCGCCGATGTCGGCGCCGTTCCCATGACGCTCTCAAACTGGAAAATCTGGTTGCCTGTCCATCTTGTGGGGAGATGATGCGTCCGCATCGCGTTTGTCTCAACTGCGGTGTCTATCGGGGCCGGACCGTGTTTGAGATGGAGGACTAGCCAGAGGCTCCCCAACCATCAGGGCTGCATTTCGACTGGTGATAACACGAATTCTGACGCTGGGATGCTCCCGGCGTCTTTTTTTTCTTTCCGGGCAATGCCATCGACCGATTCGGCGTGCAATAGGCGAGATCATGCATTCCCTCCTCGCGGCGCGTCCGGTCGCCAAATGGTGGCTGCGGTGGAAAAACGAGTAGCCTTTCTTTTTCCCGGACAGGGTTCGCAGACGGTTAACATGGGCCGGGACCTGTACGAGGTTCCGGTGGCTCGCGAGGTATTCGACACCGCCGACCGAGCGTTGGGCTTCTCCCTGTCTCGCATCATTCTGGATGGTCCGGCGGCGACGCTCGACGATACCGAGAACGCACAGCCTGCGATTCTGACCGTGAGCATTGCCGCCTTGCTGGCATTGCAGGAACAGGTTGGAATCCGCCCTGCTGTGGTGGCCGGGCACAGCCTGGGAGAGTACAGTGCCCTGGTATGTTGCGGTTCACTGGAGTTGGTCGACGCACTCCTGTTGGTGCGGGAGCGCGGCCGGTTGATGAAGGTGGCCGGAGCGTCCAACCCCGGTGGAATGGTGGCGATCCTGGGTCTGGAGTCGGACCGCGTGAACGCGCTCTGCAGTCAAGTGCAGCGCAAGACGGGACAGGTAGTGCAGGTGGCGAACGACAATTGTCCCGGCCAGGTAGTAGTTTCGGGTTCGCGGGATGCACTCTTGCGGCTGATGGCAACCGCATCCGACGCAGGCGCGAAAAAGGTCGTGCCCCTCCAGGTGACTATTGCTGCCCATTCGGCGCTAATGCAGCAAGCGTCGGCGGCCTTTTCGTGCGCGGTTGACGGGGCAGACATCCGGCCGCCACGAATACCGGTCATCGGCAACGTCCAAGCGCAGCCATTGGTGGGTGTGACCGCGATCAGGGAAGAGTTGGTGGCGCAACTCACGCAAAGCGTCAAATGGACCCAGACTGTGCAGTGGATCCTCGCTCAGGGCGTGGTTGCACTGGTCGAAATTGGGCCCGGCGACGTTCTCACCGGATTGGCGAAACGCATTGATCGCCAGGTTCGTCGGTTCAACCTTCAGCATCTCCCGGACATCAGCGAGTTCCTGAATTGGGTTCAAGCAGGTGGAGGAGTAGAGTGACGAGATTGGATGGAAAGGTAGCATTGGTCACCGGAGCGGGCCGTGGAATTGGCCGGGCGGTGGCGATAGAGTTGGCGCGTCGCGGTGCCCGGGTGGTTGTGAATTACTGCCACCGGGCCGCCGAGGCTGATGCCACGGTCCACGTGATTCAAGCAGCCGGCGGCGAAGCGCTGTCAGTCCAGGCGGATGTTTCGTCGGCGGCAGGGGCAGAAAACCTGATCCGGGCCACCGTCAGCGCTTTTTCCACTATCGACATTCTGGTGAACAACGCCGGCACCACTCGTGACCGTCTGCTCATGCAGATGAAGGATGAGGATTGGGACGCAGTGATTCAGACCAACCTTCGTGGGGTCTATCACTGCTGTCGGGCTGCAATCCGGCCGATGTTGCGCGCTCGTCAAGGTGGTAGGATAATAAACATCAGTAGTGTTTCCGGCCTCGTGGGTCAGGTTGGACAGACCAATTACTCAGCATCCAAGGCTGGGGTGATTGGTTTCACCTACGCGCTGGCCCGGGAGGTCGGATCGCGCCGGATCACGGTGAACGCGGTGGCTCCGGGATACGTTGCCACAGAGTTGACGCAGGACCTCGCAGAGGACGTCAAGGAAGCGTTGCTCAAATTGACACCCTTGGGCCGGTACGGCACGGCCGAGGATGTGGCCCAGGCAGTCGCTTTTCTGGCATCGGACGGGGCGTCGTTCATCACGGGCGTCACGCTCCGAGTGGATGGTGGCCTGGGAATCGGCAGCTAGTAGGGAGGAAAAGGCATATGCAGACGGTGCCGGAAGGCAAGATCACGGTGGCGCCCGAGGTGCTGTTGGAGATCATCCAGCAGGCGGCTCTCTACACCGAGGGCGTGGTGCGGATGGCGTCGGTGCCGCCGCGGGTGGATCGCATCTTTCGCCGGGTGATATCAGCCGAGGGAATCGAGGTTGAGGTCAATGAGAACTCGATGACCGTGGATCTATACCTGGTGGTCCGCGCAGTAGATCTGAGGACGCTGAGTCACCAGGTACAGAGAGAAGTCATTCGAGCGATGGATCGCCTGGTCGGAATTGCTGTCACCGCGGTAAACATTCACGTTGAAGACGTCGAATACCCGGAGAACGGTTCGGCCTAGCGATGCAGCCTCGTCGTCGTGCCCGCGGGCTCGCTCTGCAGGCGTTATACGAAATCGACTGCGTTGGCCATCCGGCCGATCGGGTCCTGGCAGAACGCCTGGAGGAGACCCCGCTGCCCGCCGCCGTGAGCGAGTTCGCCTCTGAATTGGTCCACCAGGTGTTGGCCCACCGGGCCGGGATGGACAGGCTCATCGCAGAGTACGCGCCCGAATGGCCGGTTGACCAGCTGGCCATTGTGGATCGGAACGTTCTGCGCATAGCTATCTACGAGTTGGCGATGGACAGTAGCACCCCGGTCAAGGTGGCCATCAACGAGGCCGTCGAGTTGGCCAAGTCATACGGTTCAGACAACTCGGCTCGATTTGTCAATGGGGTCTTGGGTTCATTGGTTGAGCGCCTGGACACGCTGCGGGCAGCCGTCCTGCGGACCGCGGACTCGTGATGCTGCGATTGTGGTCGGAGACAAGGCCGTGTCTCGGCCATTTCCGGCGGGCCGGGGGCGACTCATTGAATTCTGACCGGAGAGGATGGCTGATGAGTTGGTGAGCGGGCATGGATAACGAGAAGCAATCGGTGATCATCGGGTCGCCGCGGGCGACGGCCCAGGTGTGGCTTCCGGACAATCTGATACTCGCCGGGCCCATCGGGACTCCGTTGGAGGCATATTTTCGGGCCTTCGGCCTGATTGATGAACGGCTGATTGTTGCCGGGATCATCAACGGCGAGATCCGGGAGTTGACGTATCGTATCACCAGCGACAGCGAGGTGGAACCGGTCACATTGCACTCGTCGGACGGAATGCGCATCTATCGTCGCTCGTTGTCGTTGCTGTTGGTTGCGGCGGCTCACGAGTTGTTTCCAGAAGCTCAGGTCTACGTGGATCATTCGCTGCCTTTTGGTGGTTACTTTTGCACGGTTGACGGTCGTCCCAATTTTCAGCCCGAGGAATTGGCCGAGATTGAGGCAAGGATGCGCGAAATCGTGGCGAGTGATGACGCCATCACCAAAGAGCGACTGCCATTGACCGATGCGACAGCGCTATATCAGGAACGGGGCGATCTGGGAAAGGTTCGTCTGCTGGAGCATCGGCGTAAACCTTACCTGGTGATGTACCGGTTGCGACAGACCAGCGGCTATTTCCACGGCTACATGGTGCCCTCTACCCGTTATCTGCGTTGGTTTGCGCTGCGACATTACCCACCTGGTTTCGTCATTCAGTTCCCTCAAAAGGAAGCTCCCACTGGACCCCTGGAATATATGGATCATCCGCGGTTGGCGGCCGTTTTTCGCGAGTATCGCCGCTGGCTGCAGTTGATGGATGTCCAGGATGTGGCGGCGCTGAACGATGCGATTCTGAGCGGCCGAATTCAGGAGGTGGTCCTGGTGGCCGAGGCCCTGCATGAAGGCCGGATCGCGGCCATTGCGCAGGAAATTGCCCGTCAAAAGCAGATCAAACTGGTGCTGATCGCGGGTCCTTCATCTTCCGGCAAGACCACCTTTTCAAAGAGGTTGGCGATCCAACTGCTGGCGGCGGGGGTTCGGCCGTTCACCATGGCCATGGACAACTATTTCCTCAACCGCGCCGACACGCCACGCGATCACATGGGCGATTATGATTTCGAGTCGCTCGAGGCGCTGGACCTAAAGCTGTTCAACCAGCATCTCGTGCAGCTGATGGATGGCAAGGAGATCGGCCTTCCGGTCTACAATTTTCAAACGGGAAGGCGGGAAACCGGGCGCCAGGCGAGGCTGCTTCCGGATCAGGTGATTCTGGCGGAAGGTATCCATGGTCTCAATCCGGCCCTCGTTCCGTACGTTCCATCTCAATCCATCATGCGCATCTATGTCTCAGCATTGACTCAGCTCAACCTGGACCAGCATAACCGGGTGCCGACCACCGATACGCGGCTCATCCGGCGGATCGTCCGCGATGCGACGCACCGGGGGTACAACGCGGCCGACACGATCGCGCGTTGGGAGAAAGTACGGCACGGCGAAAAGAGTTACATCTTTCCTTACCAGGAACACGCTGACGTCATGTTCAACTCGGCGCTGGTGTACGATCTGGCGGCTTTGAAACCGCTGGCCGAACCGTTGTTGCTTCAGATTGAACCGGGAACGCGGGAACGCGTCGAAGCCAAGCGTCTGTTGGCGCTCCTCCGTTGGTTTGAGCCGTGCCCTGCACGGCTTGTTCCAGATAACTCGATTTTACGCGAGTTCATAGGCAGATCGATTCTTCATGAGTTTGAGCCTTAGGCCGGGGTGCCACATGGCGTTGCAGGGCAAAGGTATGTACATCTGGCAACTCCACCGCGTGGGAGGCGGAGTGCCACAGCGCATGGCAGACATGGCTGCGGAGGCCGGGCTCACGCATGTGCTGATCAAAATCGCGGACGGTACCCGCGCATACAACGGCGCTCTATCCGAGCCGGCGACCCAGGCGTTTCACGAGGCCGGACTGCGTGTATGGGGATGGGCCTGGCTGTGGATGGAGGATCCCCTGGGCGAGGCTCGTATCGCCGCGGATCGGTGTCACGCCCTGAGGTTGGACGGGTTCGTCATCAACGCCGAGCACCCTGCCAAGGGACGCTCCAATCAGGCTCGTGCCTACATGGACGAGCTCCGGCGACAGCTACCAGGCGTACCTTTGGCGCTGAGTTCCTACCGCTATCCGCAACTTCACACCAGCTTCCCATGGGAGTCGTTTCTCACGGGGTGCGATTGGGATATGCCCCAGATGTACTGGGTCGGGGAAACCCCGGCCGACTGCGTCCGGCGCTCGTTGGCCCGGCACCGCGAGTTCCCATTTGCCCGTCCGGTGATACCCACGGGCTCTGCATATGGCGAGCAATATGGCAGCGCCTACTTTCGCGCTCGACCCCGTGAAGTGGTCGAGTTTCTGGACGCTGTCCAAGAACACAATCTGCCGGCCGCCAATTTTTGGAGCTGGGATTGGGCGCATGAACACGGCCCCGACCTTTGGGACGCCATCGCTCGGTACTCCTGGCCGGTGGCTCCGGAGCCCGAGCTGGATGTGGTTGAGCGATACTGGCGCGCGCTAGAATCCGGTGATCTGGAGGCCACGGCCGGGCTCTACCACCAGGATGCGGTCTATGTAACGGCCCGTGCTGCCGTGCAGGGACCGGACGCCATTCGGACGTATCTTGCGGGTTTCGTCGGGTCCTTGCCTAACGTCTGCTTTACGTGCGATGGCCTGCGCGTGGAGGACCCCGTTCGGTTCCTGCACTGGCACGCGGTGTCGGATGTCGGGCGCATTCTGGATGGGCTGGACACGGTGGGGGTCCGTGATGGCCAAATCCAATACCACGCCTCAAGTTACCGTTTTGAGCCGTTGACTTGACCGGCCTGCGCTCCGCATCCTCAGCGCCGGCGGTGGGCTTCCCGGATCACGTTGGTGGTGGTTCTCCCGCCTGATTCCAGTCAACGAACCGATGAGGTCTACTCGGTTTCGGCCAGAGCCCACATGATCTCCTCCATGACGGCCGGGTCATCCTCGCGGGAACGGGCCTTTTCCAAAGCGCGTTTTGCCTGGCGAACCTCGGTTCGTCCGAGTGCCCAGGCGGCGTGGGCGCGGATAGTCGGACTCGGTTCGGCCAGGGCTTGGGCCAAAGGAGCTACGATCTTCGGAGCGCCCCAGTTGCCCAGCGCCACGGCGACATTGCGCAAAAACCGCTCGCGACCCAGGTGTCCGATGGGCGTGCGGCCGTAACGTTGGGCAAAATCGATTTCCGAAAGCGCTAGCAGGGGAATCAGAGGTGGCGCTCCGGCAACCACCTGGCCCATAGTCGCGGCCGGTGTGGCAAATCGATTCCACGGACAAACGGATTGGCAGAGGTCGCAGCCAAAGACCTGGTTTCCGATCCAAGGGCGCCAGGCTCGGGGGATGATGCCTGAGAGATAGGTGGTCCAATAGGAGATGCAGCGCCGACTATCCAGGGTGTACGGCGCCACCAGTGCGCCCGTTGGACAGACGGCCAGGCAACGTTCGCAAGCGCCGCAGGTGGGCGACCCTGGCGTGGCGCTGGGCTCAAGCGCCAGGTCCACGAGCAGGACTCCCAGAAAGAGCCAAGAACCGCGTCTAGGTTGGATGAGAGAGCAGTTTTTGCCTATAAAACCGAGGCCGGCGCGCCGGGCGTGTTCGCGCTCGAGTAACGGTCCTGTATCCACATAGGCACGGCCGCGTACCGGTCGTCCGGCCTCGGTTTGTATCAGGGTCAACAGGCGGTTCAGCTGTGGCAAGAGCGCGGCATGATAGTCGGTGCCCCGCGCATACATGGAGATGCGACCTCGGTCTGGCGCGGTCAGCTCGGCCGGTTCCGGCCCGAGCCAATAGTGGCGCGCCACCACCACAAGCGATTGCACACCAGGTAGAATCAGGTTCAGGTCCTGGCGACGAGCGACCCGGTCAGGGCGGGCCAGGTACGACTGCTCCCCGTGGTGACCGGCAGCCAACCAATTCAGGTAGAACTGCAGGTGTTCGGCCGGGACGGCAGGAGCAAAACCGACACCGTCCAGCCCCAATTCCAGGGCATGATCGCGGATACGTTGCTCAATGGTAGCCAAAGCCAACTCGAAGCAGTGGATGGACCGTTCCCGACAACAGGGTGAGTCGCCAGGTTCTTGTTACGTGCCGGAGAGTATAGCAGTGCTGACCGCCAACGCAAGCCGAAGAGGACAGATTTTGCACGAAATCTTTGAGGAAAATTGCCAGATGTGGTAGAATACGTGCGATGAGTATGATGGAGTCGCAGACCTGCAGGAGTGAGCCAACATGATGCAGAAGGTACAGGCCGTGGCCATGCTGGAGCGAAAATCCCTCGCTGCGGATTCCGCGCTGCCAGAGTCCGAATTGTCGGGTAGTCGGCGTGTGCTGTGGCATGCGCGAGCGTGGAGGCCGCCGACTGACATCTGTGAAACTGAGGATGCATTTGTCGCCCGCATCGAAATCAGCGGGATGCGGAACGGGCAGATCACCGTGTCGCTCGCCGACCGTGTTTTGGTTGTGTCCGGCGTCCGGCCCGGCGTAGCTCCCCAGGGTGCGTATCATCAGATGGAAATTCAGTTCGGAGAGTTTCGGACTGAGGTAAGGCTTCCCTCACCGGTGATCGAAAATGAGGTCGAGGCATCGTACGGAGACGGATTCCTGACGGTTGTGATGCCCAAGCGGAAGGCGCTCCGCGTCCCAGTGAGGTGAGGCGTAGAAAAGCAGCAGGGCGGCCCTGGAGGCAGCCATAGCATCAAGTAGTCACGATGAGCGAACAGGATCAGACGAAAACCCAAATTGAGGTACGCGACCAGCAACCTGTTCCGGAGGAAGAGGGCAAAGCCGCGCCGCAGATTCCTTCAGAGCTGGCGATCCTTCCGCTTCGCGGAACAGTAGTGTACCCGCTCACCGCGGTGCCGCTCAACGTCGGGCAGCAGCGGTCCATACGTCTGGTGGACGATGCGGTGGCCGGAGGCCGGATCATAGGCCTTTTCGCGAGCCGCGAGCCAGAGATCGACGAACCGACTCCCGACCAGGTGTACACGTGCGGGACTGCTGCGGCAGTGCACCGGCTGTTTCGAGCGCCTGACGGCAGCATCCGCCTACTGGTCCAGGGGCTGGAACGGATACGGATCGCTGAATGGACCGGCAATGAACCCTATCTCACTGCCCGCGTGGAGCCATTTCCGGACCTGACCGAGGAAACACTTGAGGTGGAGGCGCTCATGCGCAACGTCCTGGATCAGTTCCGGCGGCTGGCCGAATTGGTCCCAAGCATGCCCGGCGAATTGCTTACCGCGGCACTGAACGTGGACGATCCGCGCCAACTGGTATATGCCATCGCCACCTACATCCGCATCGATCTGGATGAGGCTCAGGAGCTGCTAGAGATCGAAAGCGTTACCGAAAAGCTCCGCCGATTGATGGTTATCCTGGGCAAAGAGCTGGAAGTGCTAGAGCTCGGTCGGAAGATACAGACCGATGCACAGGGCGAAATGGAAAAGGTACAGCGGGAGTATTTCCTGCGGGAGCAGCTCAAGGCCATTCGCCGCGAACTGGGTGAAGAAGACGAGCAATCCGTCGAGATAAAAGAATTCCGGCGAAAGATCGAGGAGTCGGCTATGCCGGAGGAGGCGGACCGCGAAGCGCGCCGGGAACTGGATAGGCTCGCCAAGCTGCCGTCGGCTTCGGCCGAGTACGGTGTGATCCGCACCTACCTTGACTGGCTCACCAGCCTTCCCTGGTCGGCGGCCAGTCAGGATGTGCTGGACGTCGGCCATGCACGGCAAGTGTTGGACGAAGACCATTACGGCCTGGAGGACATCAAGGACCGGATTGTCGAATACCTGGCGGTGCGCAAATTACGACAGGACCGCAAGGCCGAACAGGACGGCGCGATCGACGAACTGCCAAAGGACTCCATTCGCCGAGAGCGAGAGGGCGTGATTCTCTGCTTTGTCGGACCGCCTGGCGTTGGCAAGACCTCGCTGGGCCAATCCATTGCGCGGGCCACGGGGCGCAAATTCGTGCGTCAGTCGCTCGGCGGAGTGCGTGACGAGGCCGAAATCCGAGGTCACCGGCGTACCTACATTGGTGCACTTCCCGGCCGCATCATCCAGGCTGTGCGGCGTGTCGGGACGAATAACCCCGTGTTCATGCTGGATGAGGTGGACAAACTAGGAATGGACTACCGTGGAGACCCTTCCTCCGCGCTGCTGGAGGTGTTGGACCCGGAGCAAAACCGCGAGTTTCGCGACCATTACCTGGATGTTCCGTTTGATCTTTCGCAGGTCATGTTCATCACCACGGCCAACATGCTGGAACCGATTCCGGGGCCGCTCCGCGACCGGATGGAAATCCTGCGGTTGGCTGGTTACACCGAGATGGAAAAAGTGCGCATTGCCCGCGGCTACCTGATCCCGCGCCAGCTGCGCGAAAACGGGTTGCGGCCGGGAGAACTCAGTTTAACGGACGACGCGCTGCGCACGATTGTGCGCCATTACACGATGGAAGCTGGCGTACGCAACGTGGAGCGTGAGATCGGTACGGTTTGCCGCAAGGTGGCGGTGCAGATTGCCGAGGGCAATACGGATCAGGTGACTGTGGACGCGGAGGATGTGGTAAAATACCTGGGACCGCGCAAGTACTATGAAGAAGTGGCGGAGCGGACTCAAGTGGCCGGCGTAGCCACTGGACTGGCCTGGACCCCGACCGGCGGCAGCATCCTTTTCGTTGAGGCGGCTGGAATGCCGGGGAGTTCAGGTTTTACGTTGACCGGTCAATTGGGCGATGTGATGAAGGAATCAGCCCAGGCTGCTCTGACCTACGTGCGTTCCAAGGCGACAGAGTGGAATGTCCCGGAGGACTATTTCGCCAAGCACGACATCCATATCCACGTTCCGTCCGGGGCAACCCCCAAGGACGGTCCATCAGCGGGCGTGACCATGGCGACGGCTTTGGCCTCGCTGGTCACGCAACGACTCGTTCGGCCGGACATTGGGATGACCGGCGAGATCACCCTGCGCGGCCAGGTTCTTCCCATCGGCGGGATCAAGGAAAAGGTGCTGGCGGCCCATCGTGCCGGGCTGAAAGAGGTGATTCTGCCGCGCCGGAATGACAAGGATCTGGAGGAAGTGCCTGAGGAGATCCGCCAGGTGATGAAATTCACCTTTGCCGAGCGAATCGACGACGTGTTCGCCGCCGCCCTGTGCGATGGTAAGGAGGCGCCGGATGAAGCACGTGATGGTAGTGGATGATGACCGGACAACCGTCTGCCTGCTGGCCATGTTGCTCGAGATGGATGGCTTTCGCGTGAGTCAGGCCACGCAACCGGCCGCGGCCCTTGAGCGGGGGCGGTCGGAAGGCGTGGAAGCGTTTGTAATAGACTGCAACCTGGCCGGCCAGAGTGGCCTGGATCTGGTGAAGGAGATACGGGCGGACGAGATCCTAGCCAACGCCGTGGTCATCCTGACCTCCGGCCAGGACCTGTCCCGGGCAGCAACAGAAGCGGGAGCCGACCTGTTCCTATTGAAACCGTTCCCTGCCTCCGCGCTCTCATCCAATCTGGCGGAGTTGGTACAGAGTTCGGGGCCGGCGTAGTGGGCACCAGGGGTTGGCGGCAAGTCCTCGAGTGCCATTCTTATCATCCCGCCTGGGGGTGTGTTTTCGGACTGATATGAATAGACGGTCAGGTTGACCAAGGACTGATACGTGAGCAAAAGAGCAAGACGCTCCCATAATACCCACATGCAGTGGAAACGGATGGATCTGCATATTCATACACCTGCCTCCAGCGACTACCAGGAGGAGCAGGTCACTTATCTGGATATCCTTCGAACTGCCGAATCCCGGTCGGTGGATATTCTGGCATTGACTGACCATAACACCATGGCCGGCTACAAGCAGATGCTGCAGGAAATAGCCGATCTGGAGTTGCTTGAACGACTCGGACGGATTCAACCCAACGAAAAGGGGCGCTTGGACGAATACCGACGTTTGCGAACCAAACTGCTCATTCTGCCCGGTTTTGAATTCACTGCTACACTGGGCTTTCATATTCTGGCCGTTTTCTCACCCGAAAAAGGCGTCCGCGAACTGGAGTACCTGTTGCTCTCGCTGCGGGTACCGGCGGAGGAGTTGGACAAAGGCAGCTCCACGGTCGGGGCGACCAGCGACGTGACTACTGCATACCAAGCCATTCGGCAGGCAGGCGGTCTGGTCATCGCTGCCCATGCCAACAGCTCACACGGGGTGGCGATGCGAGGGTTCGATTTCGGCGGGCAGACCAAGATCGCGTACACGCAAGATCCCAACCTCCACGCACTCGAAGTGACCGACCTGGACAAACGCGGGCGGTATTCCACGGCTCACTTTTTTGATGGTCGCAAGCCCGAATACCCGCGTCCGATGCGATGTATCCAGGGCTCAGACGCACACCGGCTGACTGGTCTGCCCAAGGATCGCAAGAACCTGGGCATCGGTGAGAGAATGACCGAGGCCCTATTGCCAGAGACGTCTTTTGCGGCTCTGAAGGAGCTGTTCGAGGGTCTGGATTTCTCCCGCACCCGACCGTTTCGGGGTACGCGAGCGCCGGTTGATTTTGTTCAATCTGCCCGCGAGGCAGGTCCGAGCATCGTCATGTCTTTCCACGACCAGGCCGCCAGCACGGGAAGCCGCCTGAATGCGATCATCGCCGATGTGTGCGCATTCGCCAACACCAACGGTGGCACCATTTATGTGGGAGTGAGCGCCAATCCCAAGGCACCCCCTGTGGGCGTCACCAACCCCGGACGCGTGATAGACATGCTGCTCAATGCCATCGAGCAGAGCATCACGCCAGAGTTGGAGGTGGAGGCTGACGTTCAGGAAACCCAGGCGGTCTCGGTGATTCGATTGGTCGTTCCGCGCGGTCGCGATGTCCCCTATGCCATCAGCGACAACAAGATCTATGTTCGGGACGAGGCTGAAACCAGCCTGGCAGTGAGGGACGAGATCGTGGCATTGGTTCGGCGCTCACACGCGTCTGGGGCCCCGCCTGAGCCGGTGCCGGTGGTCGAGCCGGAGGCGGTTCAGCCCACCGAGCCGCAGACTGACCAGATCGAACCACCCCGAACTGGCGTACAGATCATCCAGAGTCAGAGCCGCCAGGGAGTGTTTTATCACCACATGCGCGACCTGCGCAACAACAATGTGGTCACGAACGTGACGCGGAAATCGGCCCGAAGGTTGTGGCACTATGCCATCACCCAAGAGGAAGACAATCCTCTGGACCCTTCCACAGTGACTTGGCAGGGAAACATCGCGCTGCTGCGCAAGCAGAAGCGGGGTGGGGTCACGCGGTACGACCTCGCGCAACGGAACCAAGGCAAGATCGATGTCTACTATGGGGTCACTGAGGACGGCATGGGAGGACCCTGGCTGGACTTGCTGCCGCCCGAGCAGGAGACATCCGTCGCTGCAACGACGAAAACGGGTTGAGAGCCGTGGTAGCTATTCGGGTCGGTATCCTAACCATCAGCGACCGGGCGTCGGCCGGCGCTTATTCGGACCAAAGCGGACCGGTCTTGCGCCGTTTGGTCGAGGGGCGTCTGGCTGCCCAGGTGGTTCTGACGAGCACGATTCCGGATGAGCGCGCAGCGATCAGTCGGACGCTGGCCGAATGGGCGGACTCGGGTCGGATCAACCTCATCCTGACCACTGGTGGAACCGGTTTCTCACCGCGTGATGTGACCCCCGAAGCTACCCGCGATGTCATAGACCGGGAGGCGCCGGGTCTGGCTGAGGCGATGCGTCTGGCCAGCATCCAGGTCACTCCGCATGCCATGCTTTCACGGGCGGTTTCGGGCATACGAGGTCGCACGCTCATCATCAACCTGCCCGGTAGCCCCAAAGGTGCCCGAGAGAATCTGCAAGTTGTGCTGCCGGCCTTGCCGCACGGACTGGAGCTGTTGGACGGCGGCGGCACGGATGATAGTCATCAGTACCAACTGACACAGGCTCGGGCCTGATCAGGGTTCAGGCAGGTTGTTCGGTCCCGGGTGGGCTTTCTCCCTGGCCGGATAGCGTCCACAAGACAACCTCGGGCGGGCACAGTAGCCGGGCTCGTGGTGCGGCCCCGCCTTCCATGCCAATGCCGCGCGACACATACAGCCACATTGGTGTCCGCTTTTCGCCGCCGAGGGAATATAAACCCGATTCGTAACGTTTCCCCAGGACAGAACTGGTGACCAGGGCGCCGTACAACGGCAACCGAATCTGGCCTCCGTGAGTGTGACCCGAAAGCTGCAAATCCAATCCGGCTTCTGCAGCCTGGGGCGCTAGATCCGGAGTGTGGTAGATAAGGATCTTGGGGACGCCGCGGGGTGCGCTGCTCAAGACAGTATCGAGTTTCTGCCCGTCTACGGTGGGGTTGTGACTGCAGCTCAACCCGACCAGAATGAGGGCATTGCCGTTTGGCTGCACCTCAATCCAGGAATCCCGTAACCAGTGAACGTGGTCAAGATCGCTGAGAATAGCTTCGGTTGACGATGTCAGGTCAACCAGAGGGCTTCCGGAGACGGCGTACACGCCCCAGGGAGCAGTCCACCGACTGACGGCTGCCCGGGCGGCGTCGATCGACCCGGCCTCTCGGTTGAAGGACAGGTTGAGCAGGTCACCGCTGAAACAGACCAGGTCCGGTTTCAGGTGCTCAATGACCGACTGTAGTCGGTTGCTGAGCAAGCCTTCCCGCTCCAGATGCAGGTCGGTCAGATGCAGCAGCCGGACCACGGGTGCGTTGGTCGGCCAAGTGGCAACCTGCAGGGACAGTCGGGTGACCCGGATCCGAAATGGCTCGACCCACGTGGAGTGGGCGACAACAACGGTGGCCATTCCCATCACGCCCCAAAAGGCAGGTGTATGGCCAGCGTCCGGCATCAGTGCCGCCACGAACGCCCGGCAACCGGCCAGGCCCAGCAGTGGGGGGTGGATCGGTCCCCACGAACGGTGAGTTAGCGGCAGGCCGGCCAAAAGGATCCAATCGAGCAGAACAAAGAGTAACCACCCGGCAGCGGCCGGCAAGTCTCCCAGCCATCGGCACAAACCAGCCGCCGCCAGACACAGCAGCAGAATAACCGCCGGAACTGGAACCTTCTCCAGAACGGTGGGCCCGACCAGCAGGCGATGCAGGACGCGGGTTGGATCGGCCCCTGGGAGGCCGGTCATCCCTCAATAGGAACGAGGCAGATGAACCTCAGGATTCCGTCTCCTCGGTTGATGAACTGGTGCGGTTCCATTCCCGGCACGAATACCACGCTGCCGTGGCTGACGGCCGTTTCCTGTTCAACTTCGTGGCGCACGGTTCCCTCTCCGGTCAGGACAAAGACCTCGTGCTCCCAGGCATGGCTATGGTACGGCGTTGAATGGCCGGGTTCAACCTCGAAAACCCGCATGGCAAAGTGGGGTGCTCCATCCTCCTTGCCAACCACCCACCTGACGGTGATTCCCGGCCCTTCTGCCACGGGTTCGGGCCGCGTCTGGGTATAGTGCTGTATCTTCATGACCGCTCCTGTAAAAAAAGCAAAAGCCCTGGCGCAACACACCAGGGCTCCGATGCGGTTGGTGGGACTTGAACCCACACAGCCTAACGGCCACTAGGCCCTCAACCTAGCGCGTCTGCCAATTCCGCCACAACCGCCTAACACGGTGATATTATAGCCGAGTGGAATCCCTTGTCAACCGCGCTCCCTTGCTTTACAATGATGTCAGCAAGGATGCCTGGCACGTGTTGGAACCGCCGCACGACGAATTATCTCTGTTCCCATTGCGGACCGTACTGTTTCCGGGAATGCCGCTGCCCTTGCACATATTTGAGGAGCGGTACAAGTGCATGATTGAGGACTGTGTTCAACAGTCAAAACCGTTCGGTGTTGTGCTCATCCAGCGCGGCCGGGAAGTCGGCGGTGAGGCCGAGCCGTTTCCGGTGGGTACCTCGGCTGTGATCACAAAGGTGACGCGTTTGCGGGAAAACCGGCTGAACATCCTGACCGTTGGGTACCAGCGTTTTCGCATTCTCTCGCTCCTGCGCGATCGCCCGTTCCTGCGTGGCGTGATCCAGATTCTGCCACCGGTGCAGGACGAAGCTACCAAAGCCTACCACCTGGCGAAAGCCGTGAGTCAGCGGCTGCCGGCATATGTGGACCTCTTGGCAAAGATGGCCAAATCTGAGTTGGAGTTGTCGCCGTTACCTGAAAAACCGGCCCTGCTGGCTTTTCTGACTGCAATCTTGCTGCAGATCCGGCCGGTGGACAAACAGGCTCTGCTGGCCGCCGAAACTATCCCAGATATGTTGGCTCTGGAGCTCTGTTACCTTGCGCGTGAACAGAGGTTGTTGCGAGCGCACATTGGGATAGAGTACGACCTGGCTGAAGGCGCCGTTCCCTTTTCTGAGAACTGACACTATATGGCCTCACCACCACCTCCCCGGCCGTGGCTGACCCGGCGAGAAATCGTTCAGGTTGCGCGTGATTCTATCCAGAATTACACCCTGCACCGCACCAATCGGATGGCGGCCGCGCTGGCATATTACACCCTGTTTTCGCTCTTTCCTCTGCTGCTTCTGCTGTTGGCGATCATCGGTTTCCTGCTGAATGCTGGCTGGCCGGCAGCGCGGGACGCCAGTCAGTATGTCATGGATCTGGTGGCCGAACTGCTGCCCGAGGTAGGGGGGTTGGTCAGCAGCGCGTTAGCCTCCATCCAAAACGGACGAGGCACCTCAAGTGTCATCGGTGTATTAGGCCTCCTGTGGTCGGCTTCGTCTACGTTCAACCAGCTTCACCTGGCACTTGACCAGATATGGGGACTCAACGGCATCGGCAGCATTGGTCTCACCGTTCGCCGGCGGGCAATATCCATCGCCGTTGTGCTGGGATTGGGTTTGCTGCTCGTGCTTTCGCAAGTGGCGCGGAGCACTTGGTACTGGCTATCCGGTCTGACACACGAGGTGCCTGGGATGGCGCTGGCCCAGGCTATGTTCACCTGGTTGCTCCCATTTGTTGTTTCAACCGTTGTTTTTGGCCTGATGTTCCGTTCGTTCCCCTCGGTGCCCATCAGCTGGCGAGACGTATGGCCGGGCGCGGTGCTGGCGGGTGTGGGCTGGGAGTCGCTCAAGCTCCTCTTTGGCCTCTACGCCGGTCAATTCGCCAACTGGCAGGCAGTGTACGGCCCAGTGGCAGGGGTCATTGGTCTACTTACCTGGTTGTACCTCTCTTTTGTGGTCATACTATTCGGTGCCGAGTTCGCCGCTGCCTACTCGACCTTGTTGCGTTCGACGCCGGTCCTGTCAGCTGAGATGATGCCTGTGCCGGCCATGGTTGCACCAAACCTTGCAGTTGCACAGCCCGAACCCGCCAGGTTGGCCAATCTTAAACCGTCATCCAACAAACGCAGAAACGTGCCGAGCATGGCAGCGGGTACGGCAGCCGGCGTGTTGGGGGGTGTGACGGCATTGGGTTTGGTCGTCGGGTGGTTGCTCGGGTGGCGTCCGGGCAGACCCTCCTCACACTAACCTGGGTTCGACCCGGTAGAAATGAGGCGATGATGAGGATTATTCTGGATGCAATGGGTAGTGACAGCTATCCCGGTCCTGATGTAGCAGGCGCGGTGTTGGCGGCGCGGGAATACGGCGACGAAATTGTCCTGGTAGGTGACCAGGCCAAGATTCGGGCTGAACTGGCTCAGCATGACGTTCACGGACTGCCGCTCTCCGTCAAACACGCCAGCCAGATCGTCGAAATGGGTGAAAGCCCGGCTCAGGCAATCAAGGCGCGCCCGGATTCATCGGTGGTAGTGGGTATGGACCTGGTTCGCTCGGGCGAGGCGGAGGCGTTCGTCTCAGCCGGTAATACTGGGGCTGTCCTGGCGGGTGCACTCCTTCGGCTGGGCCGCATAAAGGGCATCAAGCGGCCCGGTCTCACCACGCCGTTCCCATTGCCTACTGGACCGATTGTCCTGCTGGACATTGGCGCCAACGTGGATTGCCGACCCGAATACCTGTACCAGTTTGCACTCATGGGTTCGGCCTATGCCGAAAGAGCGATGGGCAAGGACCGGCCGCGAGTGGCGATCCTCTCCAACGGCGAAGAAGCCGGCAAGGGGAATGCGCTGGTCAAGGAGGCGTTCCATTTGCTGGCCGAATCGCCTCTCAACTTTGTGGGTAATGTCGAACCGAAAGAGCTCTTTGCCGGCCAGGCAGACGTGGTTGTGATGGATGGGTTCACCGGCAACATATTGGTCAAGTCCGCTGAAGCCGTCTCCAAGATGCTCATCGGGATGATTGGAAAGGAAATCAAGTCGGGGCCGGTGACGACCCTGGGAGGATTGCTGGCCAAACCGGCCTTTGGACGCGTCAGAGCGCAACTGGATCCGTTCAATGTGGGCGGCGCAGTTTTGCTGGGGGTCAAAGGCGTTGTGATCATTGGTCACGGTCGTTCCACCGGAGTGGCCATCAAGAATGCAATCCGTCAGGCACGGCTGGCGGTTTCTGGCGGATTGGTGCCCGCCATTGAGACCGGGCTGGCGGCGTTCAACCCGGTCACGGAGGCGGAGGAGTCATGATCTGTCCGGAACGTAGGGCGCGCGTGGTGGTGACGGGAATGGGCGCCATCACTCCGCTGGCTCTGAATGTGCCCGACACGTGGTCGGCGCTGCAGGCTGGGAGATCGGGCGTTGGTCCAATCACCCGTTTTGATGCCTCGGAGCTTCCCTGCAGGATCGCGGCCGAGGTTCGGGATTTCCGTCCGCAGGACTATATGCCTTTGAAAGAGGCGCGACGTATGGCGCGGGCGTCGCAGTTTGCGGTGGCGGCCTGCCGCGAGGCGCTAACCGATGCCCGTTTGCCGCTTCCCCTGGCCGATCCGGAGCGCACGGGAGTGCTCATCGGGAGTGGCATCGGCGGCTTTGCTCAAGCGGACGAAGCCATGCAGCAGTATCGGGCCCGCGGGTATCGCGCCGTGAGCCCGTTCGCGCTTGTGTCGTCGCTGGCAAATATGGCGTCTTACCATGTGAGTCTGGGGATCAAATCGCTGGGCCCAATCAGCACGGTGGTGGCTGCCTGTGCCACCGGAACCCAATCCATCGGTGAGGCATGCGAGTGGATACGTCGCGGCATTGTGGATGTGGTGATCGCCGGTGGAGTTGAGGAGACGGTGCACGAGGGAGCGCTGGTTGGTTTTCTGGCCATGCGGGCGCTTTCAATGCGCAATGATGAACCGGCTCGGGCGAGTCGACCGTTCGACGCGGGTCGCGACGGTTTCGTGGTGGGTGAAGGCGCGGCTCTGGTGGTGCTGGAGAGCCTGGATCACGCCCGAGCGCGGGGTGCCAGCATCTACGCGGAGGTGTTGGGGCATGCCTCATCGTCAGATGCCTTTCACGCGGCCGCACCTGACCCGAATGGCGCCGGAGCGGTGCGAGCCATGAGATGGGCGATCCAGGATGCGGGGATTCAGCTCTCGGAGGTGGACCTGATCAACGCCCACGGCAGTTCTACGCCCGTGAATGACGAGACTGAAACCAGAGCGATCAAGACGGTTTTTGGTGAGCATGCCCGCCGCTTGGCGGTGAACTCGACCAAATCCATGGTTGGCCATATGATGGGCGCGGCCGGCGCCATTGAGGCAATCACTTGCGCCCTGGCCATTCGCGACGGGATCATTCACCCGACTATCAACTATGAGGAGCCGGACCCGGCCTGCGACCTGGACTACGTGCCCAACTTGGCCCGTCAGGCAACGGTCAAGGTCGCGCTCTCCAACTCATTTGGCCTCGGTGGCCAAAATGCCTGTCTGGTTCTGGGAAAACTTGAGGAGAACAGCCAAGATGCTGATTGTTCGTGATGAGGGTCTGGTCCGGCGACGGAAGAAAATCGGGCAATTTGCCAGTCTGTTGGGGTTGGCGATTCTGGTAAGTGGCATGGTGGTCACCTGGGTAGCGCCCCGGTGGGGGTTCTCTGGCACTCTGGTCCTCTATTTGCCGTTCCTGGCGCTGTTGGTCGGGTTCATCCTTTCGAACATCGGGATCTATTACACGAACCGCTGGGGTCGTTCGCCCAGGCCCGACCAAGTCCTTGACGCCAGCCTCAAGGGTCTGGGCAAGGAGTTCAAGCTATATCACTATGCACTCCGTGTGCCCCACGTGCTTCTTACGCCGGTTGGGGCCATGGCGCTGGTAATCAAAACCGAAGGTGGCGTCTACACGGTGGACGGAGATCGGTGGCGCCAGCGGTTTTCCTTCGGCCGGCTGTTGCGGTTTATGGGTCAGGAGGGCATGGGAAACCCGACGCGCGAAGCCCAATATCAGGTGGACGCGCTGCGGCGGTTCGTCAACAAACGGGCGCCAGATCTGGCCGAAGTGCCAATCAGTGCCGCAGTAGTCTTTATCAATGACCGGGTCTCGCTCAATGTTGGCGAAACCAGCGTACCGGTGTTGCGAGCGACCAAGCTAAAGGGCCACGTCCGGTCGTGGACCGAGAAACCCTTATCCAGAAAAGTGCTGGACCAGCTTCAGGCACTGTTTGATGAGGGCTCTGCCCCCGCGGGCAGATAGAACGCAACAATGAGAGGACGCCTGTCGGTTACGGCAGCCGCCCTCTCATTGCGGGTTGCCCATGCTAGGCCGCCATGTATTCGTCGATGGCCGCTTTGGTGACCCGAAATGTGGTCCCCAGTTTCTTCGCCTTGAGTGAGCCATCTGCGATCATAGCAAGCACGTCGGCCTCGGTGATCTGCAGGTAGGCGGCGGCCTGGGCTGTAGTCATGATATCCGGTATCGCGCCCGTTGGAGCAGCTGCCGGCTGCGCCGGTTGGGCGGGCTGCGGTGGCTGCGCGGGCTGTTGTTGACCGGCCATTATGCCCTGCGTCATTTGTTGGGCAATGGCCATTCCTGCACCTAACCCTGCGCCAACCCCGGCCACGCCACCCGGCTGTTTGGCGGCCTCCACGGTGGCCTTGGCTGTTTGCATCGCCTGATACCCCTGGACCCGGCCAGCGTTCACCAGGCCCATTTCTGCCAGGACCTCCAATTGGTTCGGAGCCGGTTTGAGGGAGTTGACCACCAGCGCCTTGAGCATTACCCCCCACTGCTCAAAGACCTCCGCGCATTTGGCGCGGACCGCTCCCCGTATCTCTTCCACCATGCCTGCCAGGTCCAGGACGGACAGCTTCAGTTCGCCCAACACATCCTGCAGCTTTTCCAGGATGACTCCCCGCAGCATGTTTTCGATATCTCGAGTCGAGTAGGACGAGGTAGCTCCCACAATCTTGGCCACGAACATCTGCGGGTTGCTCACCTGAATGGAATAGGAGCCAAACCCCTGCAAGGCGGCCGCGCCGAACTCGGGGTCCCGCACGATTACCGGCTGCTGGGTTCCCCAGCCCAGGTTCAGGAACTCGGTCATGTTGACAAAAAAGACCTCCGCCGTAAAGGGGGTGCGGTTGTCAAAAACCTTGCCGATCAGGTTCGTCAGCAACGGGACGTTGGCAGTGGTAATGGTATGCCGGCCGGCCTGGAACGTGTCCAGCGCCTGCCCGTCGCGCACAAACACCGCCGCCTGGCTCTCACGCACCACCAGTTGTGATCCAATGCGAAAGTCACCCGATCCTTGTTCGGGGATTCGGCGCACCATCTCGTTGCGCATCGCATCAGGGTACTCGATAACGTCGAACACTCGTGCCATGACAATCTCTCCTCTACCGTGCAATCGTGGCAGGCCGGTGCCGACGGGCTGCTTCCCGTGCACCGACCTGATTTGCTTCTACTGACTGGTCATCGCCTCCTCGCGGCGACGAAAAGCGTCCATGGCCGTCCGCGCCGTGCTGTTGAACGCACGGACGGCGGCCTGCAACCCCTGGCCTTCGTCAATCGCTGCCTGGACGGCGTCCAAAGCCGCGTCGACCTCCTGGACGTGCTCAAAGAGTTGGTTGTCATACTCGTACAGCTTGGTCAGCTCGTCCGAATCCTTTTTCACCTTGTCAAACAGGCCGGCGTATCCATAACTGGCCGTGCGAATCGAGTCGGCAAAGGTCCCCAATTGGGTTTGCGCCCGCTCCATATCATCTAGGAGCAACAACCCCGGTCCGCTAAGCATCTGCTGCTGCAGGTCGTTCACCCGCCGGCGTTCGTCCTCCACACGCTGCGCCAGCGTCTGGCGTAGAAGCTTGTCCGCGGCCCGCAAATCGTTCCGCTCCACAAAGTCACCCAAACCAGGGATCTTGGCAATCAACTTGGCCAAGCCGGACTTACCCTCCGTGATCTGCTGCAAGTAATCTGACATGGAAAACATCTCCTTCAACTGATGAAATACTCTGTTCCACAGAACGGGCAGCGCAAGACGCCTTTGCCCGCCAAACGCACGGCACCCCCGCAGTGTTTGCAGCTGGTTTCCTGGTTCAGTTGGCTGGCCTGTTCGCTGTACAGCGTTCCCTGATCCCAGTTGATGTAACCACTGAACAACCCCTTGTCCACCAGATCATAGATCCAGTGTCGGACTTGCTCACGGTTCGTCCGCAGCTCCAACACCAGATCAGAGATGTTGACCTGCCCCTGGGCCTTGATGATGCCCAGCAATCGGCGCTGCCGGGCGACCTCCGCCATGGCCTTGTCCTCGCGATTGGCCTGGGTCAACAGAAAGGCTCCTCCACCGATCAGGGGAGCCACGATGATCAAGGCCAGAACACCACCCAAAGCAGCGCCACCACGTGTCTTGGCTTCAACCACCAAGACCCAGGCAATGGACGCCAGCAGGATGACCAGTCCAACGCCGATCAAGATGAACCCAATTGCTTTACCACTGCTTTTCATCTGACTCTACCCAAATCCTGCACTTCCGCCGCCACCGCCGCCCCCGCTGCTAAACCCACCGCCACTCCACCCGCCGCGACCGCCGCCCCCGGAGCTCTGTGGTTGGCTGACCATGGCGCTGCTGGCCGTGTTGAGCATCGCCACCAGGCCGGCGCTCATGCTTGAAAGACCGGTTGCCATGCCTCGGCTCATTGCGTCTAACGAAGGGATACCCCTGCCGCCCCCGCCCGTTGGGCGAAGGTCGTTGCCTCCAGATGGACGGGCAGCTATCCAGGCAGGATAGTACCAATGAGGAATGGGAGTCGCAGGAACGGCCGCGAATTTGTTGATCCACGACCGCTCCAGCCCAAACGCAACGGCGTAGGGCAGGAAGCGGTCAAACCGGTCAGTCGCTTCCTCCAATTTGCTATGCCGCTCGATCTCTTGCAGGTACCGGCGGAATGCCCTCCATCTGGCGGCATGTTCAGCGCCAAGCCGAGTCTTGACGGGCATCGCCTGGCCCGCGATGATCAACGCCACTGCAACAATGCCTACAGCAACAAAGGGGCAGATCACTGCGGAGGCAGTCTGGGCCAAAAGGACGGAAGCGGCGATTCCGGCCCCGACCGTTAGGATCAGCAAGCCGGCACCCGCCGCGGCGAATTTCTGTCGGACGGACTCTGGGCTGGAGCGGAAAAAACCATATTGGACGGATTGTTGGTAGAGCCCATGCTTGATATCGGGCAACGCTGAGTAGAACTGGTTGCGCAGACTGTCCAGAGACTTTTCGGCGCTGCCTTTGAACACCCGATCCAAAATGGTGCGCTCAAATGCTGCCAGGTCATCCCACGGTTTTCCGGTGCGGCGAAACGTGAATTCAGAGCCGCGGCCAAGACCCAGCAACCCTCGGCTCACCTGGCTCTCTATCATGTCCAGGTATCCCCGTCGACCCAGGTCGACCAGGCTGGCCAACACATCCTTAATGTCGGCTCGCTCGTCCAAGAGCGTGCCAACAACCCCGGGCGGCGCCTCAGATGGAGGTTCGCTGAGGAGTTCGGCGACCAATCCCACCTCTGGGTCGCGACCACGCCGATACCACAGGAGAATCACGCCCACCAAACCGCCGGTGAGGACGACTGCACCCAGCGCGCCCAATACCAGGTTCCAGATGGCCCGCTGCTCCTCCCGCTGCTGCCACCGGGGTGCTTCGGCCTGGACGATACCGGGAGCAACTGCTATTCCGATCTCCAATTCCTCGCCGGCCGAAAGCGGTTCAGAGGCCACAAAGGAGACGGTGTTCCCCTCGATGGATGAGACGGCCTTGCCGCCGTAGGAGACAATATCCCCAAACTCAACACCGGCCGGAAACCGCACGGTCACGCGCGCATCTCGAATCGGGAATGCATGATCCGGCGGTATGGCCTTCCAGAAAAGGCTATCGCCCTGGCGCTCATCCATCCTGATGGCCGCTCGCACTGAATAGCGAAAATTGAATGAGCGCTGACTACCAGTTGTCGCCGGAAAATACCAGTACACCACCAGCTCGCCGCTTTGCTCTCGCACGCTAAAGGTATAGCTCTCCTGGGAGGTCGAAGGTGCATACTGGCGATTTCCCTCCCAAACCTGAACGTCATCGATGCCTTCAGTCTTGCCCAGCGGAATGGTGCGATATCCGTAGGTAAAAGTCCCACTGGTAAAGGCGATCGTCTGAAGCTCCTGAACCATCAAGTCGCCGTTAGTCTCCACGGTGATATCGGTGTGGTACTGCTCCCAGTACAACGTCTTGCTTTGGGCGCCGGCTGCCGCAGGAACGAGCAGCAGCATTAGGGTCAATAGGAACCACACACCCTTTCGAAATGTGTCTGACCGTCTTTGCATGCACTCCTCCGCTGGTTGCTTTCCTCTTGTCAGAGCGAGCAATCCTACGGTATTATAGGCCATGAGCGGCTGAAAGGCAACCTGGCAACCTGACGAGCGTCCGACAATGTGCTCTAAAATGCTCCCTGATATCGTCAGGCATCGGTCGGTCGGGTGTCAAGCGCGCCGGGCCATCGGCTTTCTCTGCTTGCCCGCCGCTGTGTGGGTGCAGTACCTACTGGACCGGCGCGGAGTTGACGGTAACGCCTGGGCCGTGGTCGGTTTGGTGCTGGTGGGCGCGCTGCTGGCCTTCAACCAGTGGGACGAAGGTCGGGCGCAGTCCCTTTCCTCCCGCGTGCTGTTTGGCGGCCGTCCGTGGCACACATGGGCCACCTGGTTGGGCGCCACGATGAGCCTGGGCAGTTATGCTTGTTTTGGCGGGAATCGGCTTACCGCGCACGGCGTGCTGCTCTGGCAAGTGGGTTTGGCGCTGTTTGTGGTGGGCGCGTGCGCGCTAGACATTCGAGGTTGGCTTCAATCGAGGTTGCAGTCCGGCTATCCGCGATTCCGGATCCGGTGGCCGGATGACCTGGCAATGCTGGCAATCATCACCGGGCTTGGGGCGGTTTATCGTTTGTGGGCGATTGACAGTCTGCCGGCCGAGCCGGGAGTCGACCTCCCCCTGATTTTCCGGTGCGTGGAGAGCGTCCTGGCAGGCGATTGGCCGATCTATTTCACCTACCATCCCGGCCGCGAGGGGTTGTATCTCTACCTGGCGGCCGGATACGTGCGGTTGGTTGGTCTGAGCTATCCAGCGTTGCGGTCGGTCGGGGCGTTGCTGGGAACCACCACCATTCCGGTGGTCTACTTGGCCGGTAGACGGCTGTTCAATCGCGAGGTGGGGTTGTTGGCGGCCGGACTGCTGGCGGTAAGTAGATGGCACGTCATCCTGAGCCGCACCGGCCTGCGCTTTATTTTGATGCCCGTCTTTACACTGCTGTTGGTTGCCGTCCTGGACTGGGCATTGGCACAGCGCCGACCATTGCGCTGGGCCTGCGTCGGTTGGGTACTGGGTTGGGGATTTCACACCTACAGTGCGTGGCTGGTCATGCCGGCAGTCCTGGCGGTGGCTGTGTTGCTGCACAGGCTGTGCCGCCGCCAGTGGAACAAGGCCGACCTTTTCTTGCTCCTGCTGGCACTGGATGTGGCCGGATTGCTTTACGTTCCGCTAGCTCGGTTTGCCCACGACAACCCGCAGCTGTACACCTTGCGGGTAGCGAGCCGGCTGACCGACCGCGAGACGACCCTTCCGCCGGACATGGTGGAAACGCTGTGGCGCAACCTGGCGCGTACGGCCGGCATGTTCAACGTTCTCGGCGACAGCGTTGCCCACATCAATGTCCCGTTCAAGCGGCATCTAGGTCTGGTCAGCGGTGCAACGTTTCTGATGGGGTGCGGTGTTCTGGTGGGGCGATGGCGGCGGAGCCAGCTGCTCCTGGTGATGTTGTTGGGCGCCTCACTGCCTAGCGCCCTTTCGTTGGCTTTCCCAGGAGAGGTGCCAAATGCCGGCCGAGCCAGCGGGGCGGTGGGGTTGGCCTGCATCATCGCGGCCGTCGCGCTGTCTCGGTGGTGCCGTGAAGCGCGGGTGTGGTTGGAGGGCCTGACCCCATCCGGCCGCCGGCGGTTGATGTCCTGCAGTGCGATGGCGTTGATTGTGGTTGGATTGTGGGTGGTCGAGGGCCTGGAGACGAGGGCAGACTACTTTGCCGTTTATCCCAAGACCCTTTCGGGAGGCAATTATCCCATTTCCAGCCGCCTGGCAGAGACCATCGTCCAATACAGCCGGAGCGGCCAGGTGTTCCTGGTCGCGTTCCCTCACTTTTACGATGGTAATGCCCTGCGTACGCAGCTAGAGCTGGAAGGCGTGCAATGGGAAAACGAGATGACAAGCCTAGACGTAGAATCCCCTCCCTGGCAGCCAGGCGACGGGCTGGTGGTGGTCATCCTTCATCCGGAAGATCGGGTGTCGCTGCAAGCGCTGTCACGTCGGATGCCGGAGGCCGCGGTCGTTACCCATCTGGACAACCATGGTGCTAAGGCGTTCCTGACCCTATTTCCACAGCCTTGATGGCGAAAAAAACAGAGCCTTACCGTCGGTAAGGCTCTGTTTTTGGTTCGGGTGTTGGTGCCGATCTAGATAGCGTTGATGATCGCGCTGAAAACGTTGCCGATTGCCGGCCCCAGCAATGCTAGGATGATGATAACGACAACTGCAACCAGAACGAGAATCAACGCATATTCGACCAACCCCTGGCCGTCTTCACGGGGAAGAAACAACATAGCTTAATACCTCCTTTTATAAATTTGCCAGTCCGCTCACTAATATAACCCGAGCGGCTATTAACGTCAACATGACACATCATAGCAAACAAGTTCAGAAAGTCAAATGGCCGCAGAGTACTATAGTCACCCGTTTTACAGACAACCATTACACGGGTGTTTGAACCAGGCTGACACTTGCGCCTGCGCGCAGTGCAGGTGTTGACCTTTTGTAGCTCTCGCCGCCTGCCTGGGCACCCGAGGTGTCTAGCCCGGCGGATGCACTACGGGCATCCGGGAGACGGCGCATGAACCGGATCGCCAGCGCTGCCTCCACTTCGCGGAAGGAAAGCGAGTTCAATTCCTTGTCGCTCTGGCGTTCAGCGATATTGGAGGCCGCGTTCTCATCCGCGTTGGCTGCATACCCGCACCACAGGCAGACAAACCGGTCCTGGGTGCGGCGGTTCATCGATAGGGTAAAACCACAGGCAGAACACTGTTGGCTCGAATAGGCGGCCTGAACCGCCCGATAGCGTATGCCACGCTCGTCCAGTTTGTACTTGAGTTTGTCGCGTACATAGCCCAACTGCGATGCGCCCAGCGCACGGTTCATCTGGCGCGATCTGAAGCGCAGGTCCCTCACCGACAGACGCTCCAGTGCCACCGCCAC
>DCVT01000006.1 GCA_002328075.1 Anaerolineales bacterium UBA2181
CGTTGAGCCTTCTGCAAGCCCAGTGGACGGGCGCGGGGGTCAATCTCAGGCGGCTGTTCAAGCTTTTCCATGGCGACATGAACAGGATGCGTAACGTATTGATGGCAACAGGATGAATCCGAGACCCAAATCGAGTGCAATGAACGCCCCGTCTGCGTGAAGCGAACTCCGCACGGCACTTGGCGCGAGCATTCGGGGCCGCCTGCGCCGCGTCCTCTCGCCCATGTCGCGGTCAGAACCACGCGCCAAGTGGGGTTTTTCGTTGCACTCCTAGAGGTTGCCGTGTCGTTGCGCTCCCGGCAACCAGGCTGGGCTGAGATTGGCCGGTCGGACGGATGATGACGAATTCGACCGAAGGACAACCCAGCATCAGGCATGGCGCCCTGACGCCGGCCATTTTCCTCAGCCGGACCAACCGGTTTCGGGTCGACGTCTCGCTGAACGGCAAGCCGACGGCGGCCCACCTGGCAAACTCGGGCCGGCTGGGAGAGCTGCTGGTGGCGGGCGCTCCGGTCTGGTTGCGACCGGCACCCTGCCAGGGTAGGACCCTCCGGAAGACCGGTTACGATCTGGCTTTGGTGAAGTACGGATGCCACCTGGTCTCCGTTGACGCCCGGCTGCCCAATGATCTGGTCGAACTGGGCCTGCAAACCAATCAGATTCGCGGTCTGCCTCAACCGGCCAAGTTGGAGCGCGAGGTGCTTCTAGGAGGGGGCCGGATCGACTTTCGGGTGCATGCGGCCGATGATGGTCCTCCCTGCTGGATCGAGGTCAAGTCGGTGACGCTGGTCAACGAGGGGATCGCCCGGTTCCCAGATGCGCCCACCGCACGCGGCCGGCGGCACCTGGACGAACTGGTGAGCGCGGTGGCGGGTGGTGATTGCGCCGCGGTCGTCTTTTGCGTCCAGCGAACGGACGCCGACTGTTTTGCACCAAACGATGCGGCCGATCCGGCCTTTGGTCAAACGCTGCGTCACGCCGGCCGGGTCGGCGTCAAGATACTTGCCCTGCGCTGCCACGTCACGCTGGAATATGTTCGGATCATGGGCCAGATTCCGGTTCGCCTTTGACCAACCTGAGCAGCAGGGTTGCCTTGTTGCCGACTGTGGCGCGTGTTAGACTAGAGGCAGAGAGGATACAGATCGCATGAGCACGATTCACGTCAACGTCCGGTTGTTTGCCATGCTCAAAGAGTTTGCCGGCACTTCCCAATTGGCGCTCGATCTACCGGAGGGTTCTACCGTGGCTGACCTGGTAGCGCACCTAACGGCCAATTACCCACCGCTGGCCCCCTATCTGCAACGCATGATCATCGCCGTAAACCACAATTATGGCAGCAAGAAACAGGTTCTGGCACCGGGCGATGAGGTCGCCATCTTTCCCCCGGTGAGCGGCGGCAGCGGCGCCCGGCCGTCGGCCGATGAGCCAGGCTGGACCCACGTGGCCATCACCCCGGACCCCATCGACGCGGCCGGGCTGATCCAGCTGGTGACTGAACCGGGCGCAGGCGCCGTGGTCGTGTTTGCCGGAACGGTGCGCGACCACAATCTGGGTCGGCCGGTGACCCACCTGGAATACGAGGCCTACCCTGAAATGGCGGCCGACCGGTTGCGCCAAGTGGTAAAAGAGGCCCGGGAGCGGTGGCCTGCCATTCGCCGGGTGGCGGTGGTGCATCGGATCGGTAGGATGGAGCTGGCTGAGGCCGCCGTGCTGATCGCGGTTGGCGCGCCCCACCGCGACGACGGCGCCTTTGAAGCCACCCGCTACGCTATCGATCGCATCAAAGAGATCGTGCCCGTCTGGAAACGGGAAGGCTGGGCCGAGGGCGAAACCTGGCTGGAGGGGGAGTACCACCCCAAACCGGGCGAATGACCGGGCACGACCCGCAAAATGGTCGGTTGGCGGCGGGTCAGGCTAGCCGCGTAGCGGCTCTTGGCGGCGGCCGTCCAAAAGATGCCAGATCGCCAGGATGGGATGCCGCAAGATCATCCGCGGGCCGGCATACCGCATGACCTCGCGGATTCGCTCGCGCATGGCCGGCCGGTAGCAATGAACCGGGCATTTTGCACAGGTAGTCTTGCCCGACTGGAAGGGGCACCTCTCCAGGCGATCTCCGGCATAGTCAGATAGCGCCTGGCAATCGGCACACAGAGCGGATTGCGACCCGTGCCGGTCGTGACAGAACATCTCGATCATGACCTGCACGGTCCGGGCTTCTCGCTCCAGTCGTGAACGTGTGCCCACCGTCGGACTCCCAGGGTGTTGGCTCGATCTGGCCGCCGCCGGCCTATCCTACGGGCAGGAAAAAGAACGCCAACGCGACAATTACATAGACCACCAGCAACTGAGCCCCTTCCAGCCAGTTGGATTCGCCGTCCAGGGCAACCAGAGCTGCAATGAGTGAAGCGCTGACCAGGGCGATCAACTCAAACTGATTGAACACCAGCGTGAGCGGATTGCCCATCAGCAGACTGATAAAAACCAGCGCCGGGGCCACAAAAAGCGCGATCTGCAGACTGGACCCAACGCTGATCTCGACGCTCAGGTCCATCTGATTCTTGAGCGCCACCTGGACGCCAACCAGGTGCTCTGCAACATTGCCGACCAGGGGAATGACGATGATGCCCAAAAAGAACTCGGTCCAACCGAGGCCTTCCACCACCGGTTCCACCGCCGCCACCAGGATCTCGCTGAGCCAGGCGATGCAGGCGGTGGCACAGACCAGAACCAACAAGGACTTGCGGACCGACCAGCCGGCCGTGGCCGGAAGATGGGCAGCCGGCCGGGTAAGTGGGCCGTCGCCGTGGGAACCAAACGAGTACCAGACGGCCAGCCCATAGATCAGCATCATGACCGTGGCCACGCCGAGGCTCAATGCCTCCACGTCCGGGTTCACCAACCCCATCGCGTTGGAGAGCGGACCCAGGTGGGTATGGGTGTCGCCGCCGGTGGTAGCGGCGATGGTGACGCTAAAAACAGAAGGAATCACCAGCGCAATCACCGCCAGTATCAGCATGGTGGCGTTGACCGAGGCCTGTGTTCGATGAAAGCTCTGCCGGCCGTTCTTTAGGCCGCCAAAGAGGATGCTGGCGCCAAGGACCAACAACAGATTTCCCAGGATCGATCCGGTGATAGAGGCCTTGACCAGTTCCAGCAGACCAGCCCGGATGGCGAACACTGTGATGATCAGCTCGGCCGCGTTCCCCAACGTCGCGTTTAGCAACCCACCCAACTTGGGACCGGTTTTGACGGCCAGGTGTTCGGTCCCCTCGCCGATCAACCCGGCCAGCGGAACGATGCCAATGGCGGCTACCACAAACTGCACCACATAGCTCCATCCGCTATACCGCGCAATCACCGCCAGAGGAACAGCCACCAACAGCAGGTAAAGGTAATTCACGGATCACTCCTCGGCTAACGTAGGGAGGCTGCGAGCGCCACCTCCCCTCACCCCGCAAACGGCTCGCCCGGAAGGCAAAAGAGATCGGCCGGAGCGTCAACGGGTACCAGTAAGCGCAGCGCCCCGGGAACCATTTGAGCGGTCAGCGGTGCATAACCGGCCGGTTCGCCGTCCAGTTGCACCGCAGCCGCCTGGTCTGCCCGGATGGTCACATGCCGGCCACGCAGCCGGATTGTGTTTTCGCTGGTCAGGTGGCGGGCGCTGAGCAGGCGGGCAGCGTGGCCCACCGTGTCCGGGAACATGTGCCCCTTGAAGAGCCAGACATCCAACGTCCCGTCATCCAGGTGAGAATCTTCTGAAAGCCGGACCAACCCGCCGCCGTACAGCCGGCTGTTGGAGACCAACGCCAGCACCAGGTGACCACTCACCGACCGGTCATCCACTTGCACCTCGGCGTCCATGCCGGCGAACCGCACCGCCGACGGCACCCCGGCCATCACGTACGAGAGCCAACCAAGCCGGCCTCCACCCATCTGCTTGACCCACTTGGGCCGTGGCTCCACCTGTTCAACAATGTGTGCATCCAGGCCGGTGCCGGCCCAGGAGAGAAAGTGACAGCCGGACTCGGGCAAACCAGCAGCGTGCGCCAGGCCCAAGTCCACCTGCTGAACCCGGCCGCGCGCCAACCGGTCACAAACCTGGTCGATGTCCGCCGGCATCATCTGAACCGGAGGCACCATCCCCAGCAGCTTGGCAAAGGCGTTGGCCGTTCCGACGGGAAGCACCGCCAGGGGTATCGGCGAACCGGCCATACCGTGGGCCGTTTGTCCGACGGTGCCGTCTCCGCCGGCAGCGATCACCAACTGGCACGAGCTGGCGACCGCCTGTTGGGCCAGGACCGCCGCGTGCCCAGGCGCCTGGGTGCTGCGAACGGCCACCTCCCACCCGCGCATCTCCCAAAAACGACTCGCCTGAGCCACGTCGGCCTTCACATCGGCCGGGCCAGCCGCCGGATTGTAAATGATCCACACGCACCGGTCCACGGCCGTGATTATAGATCAATCCTTGCCAACAGCAAACCGGATTGGTATAATCTGGCCATGGTCAGCCATCCTAGCTCAATCGGCAGAGCAGGCGCTTCGTAAGCGTCAGGTTATCGGTTCAATTCCGATGGATGGCTCTCTCGGATGCCTCGGTGATACCGCACCGAGGCCGTTTTTTGCTCGCAACCGCGTCCGGATCCACCCAGACCGGCGTGACAGCCGCCGGCACGGCTAGAGGGCATGGTGATCAGCACGAAAGCACCCAAGACCAACCTCTGGGCGCACGCCTGGCGAGTCCTCACCTCCAACCTCTTTTTCACCATCTGGCTCGGGCTACTGGGGTTGCTGGCTCTGCTGACCCTCTGGCTCCCTCAGGTTCCCAGAGGACTGGCGACGGGTTCGGCCGAACTGGAGAGTTGGCTTAACTCTGTCCCTCCACGGCTCAACCTACCTGCCCGCCAGCTCTACGAGCTCGGCCTGCTGACGCTGACACAGTCCAATTGGTTTCGTCTTTTGATAGCCGGAGCCAGCCTGACGTTCTTGCTGCGCGCTTTTGACGCGCTGGAACGGCTCTCGGCTGCGGTGGCAGTTGCCCGCGGCGGCCGTTCGCGGATTTCGGGTGGAGACCAGGAGGCGTCTGAGGAAACCCAAACGGAAGGGCAAGACGGCGAGGCTTCCCGCCAGGACTCACCGCCGGCCGCGGCTGCCCTCTTTCCGGCGATCGGCTCTGCACTGGCCATGGTGGGAGCTCTGCTGGCCATCGCGGGCTGGGCATGGACCGACCGTGCCGGCTGGGGCTATGCCCAACTGGCTCTGGTGGAGGGGGAATCGCTGGTGCTAGAGCCCACCGGAAACACGCTCCACCTGGCCCGGTTGACCGTCCAATGGAACTCGGAGGGATCCAGGCCGGCTGTCAGCAGCGAACTCGTCGTGGCCAACGGAGGGATCACCGAGACCGCGAGGCTGGGTTTGCAGGACAACTGGCGGTGGCACCGCGTGACCTACCGTCTGAATGAGGTCGGCCCGGCGTTGACCGCCACCGGCACCGATGCGCAGGGCGCTGCGCTGGCGCTGCAGACGGCGGCCGACCGGCCGGCGGCCACCCAGTTGACCATCCCGCTCTCGGCCGCGGAGGGTCCCCGTTCGTTTGCCGCTCCGGATCAGGGGGTGGTGGTTCAGGTCTACCCCCAATCCACCACCGGACCGCCCAGTCTTCGCCTCCGCGCCTACCAGGGTCGAGCCGGTGAACTGGTTGCCGATCAGGTCCTGACCAACACCGCCAGGCTGAACCTGGAGGATTCGTCCTTTGATCTGCGGGTAGTTCCCTTTGCCAGGATCAGTGTCTGGCACTCACCCGGATTCGAGTTGACCTGGTCGGGCATCGGCCTGGCAGCTGCCGGCTTTGCGCTGGCGTTGGCCGGAGGCTGGAAGAGGTCGACCACACGTGCGACGCACGGCACTGGTTCCACAACCCTCTTGAGCCGGCTGACCGGCCGGAAAGGCAAGTTACCGCATGAAGACTGACCACACTCATCTGCCGGTGATTTTCGGCGTAGCCGGGGGAACCGGGTCCGGCAAGACCACGGTGGCCAACGCCATCCTGGACAAGGTCGGTGCCGATCAGGTGGCCTACCTTCCGCACGACGCCTACTATCGCGAGTTGTCGCACCTGGCCAAGGAGAATCGAAACCAGATCAATTTCGATCATCCGGACGCCCTGGAGACCGAGTTGCTCATCCAGCACATCCGCGAGCTGGCGGCTGGCCGCCCGATAGAGATACCGGTTTACGATTTCACCACCCACACCCGCACCAACCGCACCATACACGTGGAGCCGGCGCCGATCATCCTGGTGGAGGGCATCCTGATCTTTTCCGAGCCTGAGCTGCGGGAGCTGATGGACATCCGGTTGTATGTGGACACCGATGCCGACCTGCGCTTCATCCGGCGGCTGAGCCGAGACATGGAGGAGCGTGGGCGGTCGGTACAGTCGGTCATACAGCAGTACCTGACCACGGTGCGCCCGATGCACCTGGAGTTTGTTGAACCCAGCAAGCGCCACGCCGACGTGATCATCCCAGAGGGCGGGCATAACGAGGTGGCCATGACCATGATAGCGGCACGGCTCAAGGAGCTGCTGGAAACCAAACGGGGCCACCCCTGATTTGCCAGCCCGGGACGCTCTGCTACAATGAGCCGCGCCGGCAAGCGGCCGTTCGCCCCGTACCAGCCCCCTGGCATCGAGGTTGAGGCCGGCCGGCGGTTGCAGGAGAATCCATGGCAGTTCGCATTCATCCCACCGCAGAGGTCTCGCCCCAGGCCCAGATTGGGGAGGGTACCAGCATCTGGCATCAATCGCAGGTTCGTGAAGGCGCCCGGATTGGCTCCGGCTGTGTCATCAGCAAGGGTGTCTATGTCGACGCCCACGTCATCATCGGCGACCACGTCAAAATCCAGAACTATGTCTCGGTCTACCACGGGGTGACTATTGAGGACGGGGTCTTTGTCGGACCGCACGTCTGCTTTACCAACGATCTGCGGCCGCGGGCGATCAACCCGGACGGGAGTCTGAAATCGGCCGACGACTGGGTGCTCTGCGAGACGTTGATCCGTCAAGGGGCTGCGCTGGGCGCCAATTCGACCATCCGCTGTGGGATCACCATCGGCCGGTGGGCGTTGGTCGGCTCGGGGAGCGTGGTCACCCACGACGTGCCGGATTACGGCCTGGTGTATGGAAACCCGGCCCGATTGCGCGGCTTTGTATCCCCCACCGGCCGACGGCTGCGCGAGGTGACCCGCCGCGACGGGCTGGTGCTGGCGGACTGTGAGGACGGAGACGACGTGATAGCCATTCCGGTCGCAATATGGGAGAGTGCAGCATGATACCGATAGCCAAGCCGCTGATGGGCGAGGAGGAAAAGCAGGCAGTCCTCGAGGTACTGGACTCGGGCGTCATCGCGCAGGGGCCGCGGGTCAAGGCATTCGAGGAAGCATTCGCCGGGATGTGCGGCGTTTCGCACGCCGTGGCCACCAGTTCGGGCACCACCGCGCTGACGGTGGCGCTGCTGGCCCATCACATAGGCCCGGGCGACGAGGTGATCACCTCTTCCTTCACCTTCATCGCCTCCGCCAACAGCATCCTGTACGTCGGTGCGCGGCCGGTCTTTGTGGACATCGATCCGGTCACGTTCAACCTCGACCCTGCCCTGGTTCAGGACGCCATCACCCCCAGGACCAAAGCCATCATGCCGGTTCACCTGTTCGGTCTGAGCGCGGACATGCATCCACTCCTGGAACTGGCCGAGAAGCATGGTCTGGTCGTGATTGAGGACGCCTGTCAGAGCCACGGCGCCACGTACCACGGCCGGCGGGTGGGCTCCTTTGGGACCGGCGCGTTCTCGCTCTACCCCACCAAGAACATCACCTCCGGCGAGGGCGGCATGATCACCACCAGCGACCCGGCCGTCGCCGAACGGGCCCGCGTGCTGCGCCAACACGGGATGCGCCGCCGCTATTATCACGATGAGCTGGGTTACAACTTTCGCATGACCGACATCCATGCCGCCATCGGTCTGGCCCAGATTGGCAAGCTGGAGCGGTTCAACGCGCAGCGTCGGGCCAACGCCGCCTTTCTGGACCGGCACCTGCAGGGCGTGGTCGTGCCATTGGCTCCGCCGGGTTGCACCCACGTGTACCACCAGTACACCATCCGGGTGCCGGACGGCCGCCGCGACGCCTTGCTGGCACATCTGACAGAGCGCGGCGTGGGCAGCGGGGTGTACTATCCGGTTCCGGTCCACCAGCAAACCTTTTACACGCAAGAGCTGGGTTACGACATTGCGCTGCCCGAGACCGAGCGGGCCGCGGGCGAGGTCCTATCCTTGCCGATCCATCCGGCGCTCACGCCGGCCGACCTGGAGACCATCGCCTCCACGGTCAACACGTTCACCGGCCAGGTGCACGCATGATACGCACCGCAGTCATCGGCGTGGGTTCAATGGGGCAGAACCATGCCCGTGTCTATTCCGAACTGGGCCAGTGCCAGTTGGTGGCCGTCTCTGACCAGAATGGCGCAGTGGCGGCCGCGGTGGCCAAACGGTACCAGGTGACCCCCTATACCGATTATCGCCAACTGCTGGAGACCGAGCGGCCGGACGCCGTCACCGTGGCGGTACCGACAGCGCTGCATGAGGAGGTCACCCTGGCAGCCATGGAGTCGGGCGCCCATGTGCTGGTGGAGAAACCCATTGCCGCCACCATTCCCGAGGCGATGCGCCTCATCGAGCGGGCCCACGCGCTAAAGCGCGCCCTGATGGTCGGGCACATTGTCCGCTTTAACCCCGCCACCCAGCTGCTCAAAAAAAAGCTGCAATCCGGCGAGCTGGGCCGCCAATTCCAGATTGTGTGCCGACGGACCGGGCCGTTCCCGGCCCGGGTGCGCGACGTGGGGGTGGTGGTCGACCTGGCGCCGCACGACCTGGACGTGATGCGGTTCCTGACCGGCAGTGACCCGGTGCGCCTGTACGCCGAGACCGAGCAACGCATACACACTGCCCACGAGGACCTGCTCTTGGCCATGCTGCGCTTTCCGGATGGGATCATTGGCTCGCTGGAGATCAACTGGCTGACCCCCACGAAGGTGCGCGAAACGCTGGTGCTGGGCGAACGGGGCATGTTCCGGGTGGATGACCTGACGCAGGACCTCTATTTTTACGAAAACGCTCAGGCCGGCGAGGAACTGTGGGGCGGCCTGCGCCACGTCATGGGAGTCAGTGAAGGGCAGATGGTCCGTTACGCGGTCAAGCGGGGCGAGCCGCTAAGGGCCGAGGTGGTGGCGTTTCTCGAGTCGGTTGAGAATGGAACCCCGGTGCCGGTGACCGGCGAGGACGGGTTGGCCGCGCTGCGCCTGGCTTTGGCTCTGGTCGAGTCCGGCCGCACGCACCAGGTGGTCGAGGTCTGACGTGGAACTGGAGGACATCGGCCGGCGAATCGACCAAAAGACGGCCCAACTGGCCGTCATCGGGCTCGGCTACGTGGGCCTTCCGGTGGCGTGCGAATTCGCGCGGGCCGGATTCACCGTGCTGGGCGTGGACGTGCGCGCCGATCGCGTCGCCCAGATCAACGCCGGCCGCCTGCCCATGGAGGGCAAGGAACCGGGCCTGGCCGAGCTGCTGGCCCAAGTCGTCGAATCCGGCCGGTTGCGTGCCGCCGTCGAGTACGGGGAATTGGCCGACTGCGACGTGGTCCTGATTGCGGTAGAGACGCCGGTGGACGAGAACCATCGGCCGCAGTACGCCGCCCTGCGCACCGCCCTGGCCAACCTGGGACCGGTCCTGCGGCCGGGCGCCCTGGTGGTGATAGAATCGACCATCGCGCCGGGCACCATGCAGGGGTTGGTCCGGCCGGCGTTGGAGGCGGCCACCGGTCGGCCGGTGAACCAGGGCTTTTTCCTGGGCAACTGCCCAGAGCGGGTGATGCCCGGCCGGTTGCTGGCCAATATTCGTCAGATGAACCGGGTGGTGGGTGGCTGGACGCCGGCCACGGCGCAGATCATGGTGCGGTTGTACCGCCAGGTGGTGTCCGGTGATCTGGACCCCACCGACTGCCTGACCGCCGAACTGGTCAAGACGGCCGAAAACGCCTACCGGGATGTGCAGATCGCCTTTGCCAACGAGGTCGCGCTGCTGTGCGAGTCCATGGGCGGCGATGTCTGGCAGGTGCGTGACCTGGTCAACAAGAGCCCCGGTCGGCAAATGCACCTGCCGGGTGCGGGCGTCGGCGGTCACTGCATCCCCAAGGACCCCTGGTTGCTCATCGCCAACGCCGGCGAGGGGTTTGCGCCGCGGCTGATACCGGCCGCCCGGGCGGTCAACGACGGGATGCCGCTGCATGTGGCAGACCTGGTGGTCGATGCCCTGCGGGAGCGAGGCAAAGGCATAGCCGGAGCGCGCGCCCTGGTGCTGGGGTACACCTACCTGGAGAACTCGGACGACACCCGCAACAGCCCCAGCGCGGACCTGGTTCAGCGATTGGCGCAGTTGGGAGCGGACGTGCGCGTGCACGACCCGTACGTCGAGGAGTACCAGCGCGACCTTTACGCCCGCGCCGCGGGGTGCGACGCCCTGGTCCTGATGGTCCGGCACGGCGAGTACCAGGGCCTGGACCTGGCGCGGCTGCAAGGCCTGGTTGCCACCCCGATCCTGGTGGACGGCCGGAACGCCCTGGACCCGGAGCAGGTGCGGGCCGCGGGGTGGGTCTATCGGGGCGTCGGCCGGGGGGCTTGACAGGCCACGAAACCGGGTGTATAATTCAGGCATTGAATTTCAGGATCTGAAATTCGGCGACTGATGGACACCCAGCTAGAGCAGGACCTCCGCATACTGGAAGAGATCGAACGCGACCCGGACATCACCCAGGCCGACCTGGCGGCGCGGATGAACGTGGCGGTGGGGAGCGTCAACTGGTACATCAAGCGGCTGATCAACAAGGGCTACGTCAAGGTCCGCCAGATGCAGCGCCGCAAGCTCAAGTACTTTATCACCCCCCAGGGCCTGGCGGTAAAGGCGCACCTTACCACGCAGTACATGAGGGCGTCATTGCGGACCTACCGGGAGCTGCGGCAGGAAGCGCGGGAGACACTGGAGCGGGTGCAGGCGGCCGGGCATCAATCGCTGCACCTGGAGGAGGACGGCGAGGCGGCCGAGATCTTTCGCCTGACGTGCCTGGAGCAGGGGGTCAGGGTTGTTGCTGCGCCGGCCGATGGGGTCCCGACGGTGCAGGCGCAGGGGGCGCGGTACATGCTGCGGTGGGCAGAGAGCGAAAAGAATCAGGAAAGGCCGGAAAGCTAGCGGCTGGAAAAGGCGCTTTGCAGGAGACTACAGATGGAGTGGTCAGGGTTGTCGGTTCTTTTAACAGGCGGGACAGGATCTTTCGGGAGGGAATTCGCCAAAGTTCTGCTTGCGGAACACCACCCGCGCCGGTTGATCATCTTCAGTCGCGACGAGCTCAAGCAGCACGAGATGCAGAGAGAGCTGACCGACCCCCGCTTGAGGTATTTCATCGGCGACGTGCGGGACAAGGAACGCCTGCATCGGGCCATGCAGGGCGTGGAGGTCGTCGTGCACGCCGCAGCTCTCAAACAGGTCCCGTCGTGCGAGTACAATCCTTTCGAGGCAGTCAAGACCAATATCCTCGGTGCTGAGAATATCATAGACGCCGCCATTGACGCCAGAGTAACCAGAGTGATGGCCATTAGCTCCGACAAAGCGGTCAACCCCATCAACTTGTATGGCGCCACCAAACTGGTTGCCGAAAAGCTCTTTGTGCAGGGCAACTCCTACGCGGGCGCTTCCGGGACACGCTTTGGCTGCGTTCGTTACGGCAACGTGGTGGGCAGCCGCGGCAGCGTGATCCCCGTATTTCGCCAGCAAAAGGTGACCGGGAGAATAACAATTACCGACGAGCGGATGACGCGCTTTTGGATCACGCTGCAGCAGGGCGTGCGCTTTGTGATCAAGTGCGTAGGGTTGATGAGGGGTGGTGAGGTTTTTGTCCCCAAAATCCCCAGCATGCGAATCACGGACCTGGCAGACGTGGTGGCACCCGACTGTGAACGACAGAACGTTGGCATCCGACCTGGCGAGAAGCTCCACGAGGTGCTGGTATCGCGGGACGAGTCGCGGTACACGCTTGAATTCGACGACATGTATCTGATCCAACCTGTGCATCCGTGGTGGGCAACGCCGACTTATTCGGGAGCGCAACCAATGGTTAGCGGCACCAAATTCGGCAGCGATACCAACACCCGGTGGTTGACCCATGACGAGCTGCGCCAGATGGTTGAGGAGTGACCTGTGGCCAGGTTAGCAATAGATGGCGGCACGCCAGTACGAGACACTCTCCTGCCATACGGCCGGCACAGCATAGACGAGGCCGATATTGCAGCCGTGGTCAGCGTGCTGCAGAGTGACTGGCTCACCACCGGTCCCAAGGTCGCTGAATTCGAAGAGGTGTGGGCAGCGCGGGTCGGCGCCCTCCACGCTGTGTCAGTGAACTCGGGCACGGCTGCCCTTCACGCAGCCGCCTATGCTGCCGGCATTGGGCCCGGCGACGAGGTCATCGTCACCCCAATGACATTCGCTGCCACTGCCAACTGCGTGCTCTATCAAGGGGGCAAACCGGTCTTTGCCGATGTGCGACCGGATACGCTCAATATTGATCCGGCGGCGGCAGCTGCGGCGGTGACTCCCCGGACGCGGGCGATCATCGCCGTGGATCTGGCCGGGCAACCGGCCGACCTCGACGAGTTGCGAACCGTCGCGGAGCGGCACGATCTTGTGCTCATTGAAGACGCGGCGCACGCGCTGGGCGCCACCTACAAAGGGCAACCGGTGGGCGCTATCAGCCACCTGACCACCTTTAGCACCCATCCGGTCAAACACGTCACAACGGGGGAGGGGGGGATAGTCACCACGGACGATCCCGAGATGGCCAAGCGGATGCGCTGGTTTCGAAATCACGGCATCACCACCGACCATCGGCAAAGAGCGGCCGAGGGCGGCTGGTTCTATGAGATGGAGGGGTTGGGGTACAACTACCGCTTGCCTGATATCAACTGCGCCTTGGGTCTGAGTCAACTGAGAAAGTTCGATGGTTGGCTGGCTCGCCGGCGCGCGATCGCTGATCTCTACCAGGAAGCCTTTTCCAGCACACCCGAGATCAGGACACCCAAGGTCTTGGCAATGAACCACCCGGCATGGCACCTGTACGTGATTCAACTGGTGCTGGAGCGGCTGAGGGTCGGACGCCCGGAGGTCTTTGCAGCCCTGCGGGCAGAGGGTATCGGGGTCAATGTCCACTACATTCCGGTCTATTACCACCCCTATTACAGGGCGCTTGGGTACGAGCGTGGGCTGTGTCCAGTCGCAGAGAGGGCTTACGCGCAGACCATCACCCTTCCCGTGTTCCCGACCATGTCTAGCGGGGACATCAGCGATGTGGTCGTGGCCGTTGAGAAAGTGATCTCTGCCTATCGCGCATGACGCCCAGTGGTACGCGAAACGGCATGCCAGAGGAGGTATGATTGATGCGATATTGTACCAGGTGCGTGATGCCTGACACGAGACCCGGATCGGTGTTCGGCGCGGACGGAGTATGTCAGGCTTGTCGGAATTTCGAGAGACGGACCCTGGTCGATTGGCAGGCCCGATTCGCGGAGTTGGGTTCCCTCTGCGAAAAACACCGACGAGAAGACGGCCGCTACGATTGCGTGATCGCCGTCAGCGGCGGTAAGGACAGCACTTTCCTGACCTACATGATGAAAGAGCGCCTGAGCATGAACCCCTTGCTCGTCTGCGTGGCGGATCCGTTCACTCACACGGGCGCAGGAGTCCACAACCTTCAGAACCTGCAAGAGACGTTCAACTGCGACACTTGGGTGTTCAGAGTGAGCGCAGATCTATTCAGGAGGGCCACACGGATAGGGTTTGAAGAGTTGGGCGAGCCGCTGCGATTCATCGAGGCTGCCATCTACACGGTGCCTCCCAGGCTTGCAGTGGCCCTCAACATCCCTCTGATCATTTATGGGGAAAATGCCGCCTATACCTACGGCGCGACCGTCGAGGATTCATGCAGTGCGCAGCCGTTCATCGTGGCCGGGCATAGTTCCTCCGGGCAGAAACTGGGCGCTAGAATCACCGACTTTTGGTGTGCTCGTGGGATTCCGCTCCAAGAGCTGAACGCCATCGCCCCCACCTCCGAAGAAGAACTAAGCCGAGTTGGCCCCAGGCGGTATTCTTGAGTTACTTTGTGCCATGGGATGATGAGCGGAATTACCAGATCGCCAAACGTTACGGCTTTATGGACCTTCATCACGAATGGAACCGCGAGGGGTTTATCGAAAACTATGGGTAGATAGACTCGTTGGCCTATATCGTTCATCTCTGGATGAAGTACCCCAAATTCGGGTTCTCCAGAGCCACCGATATCGCGTCGCGGTGGGTGAGAAAAGGCAAGATCACTAGAGATGAGGCCGTGAATTGGGTAATGCACCATGACCACCTGTTGGATCACAGGGCCATGGAGGATTTCTGTTCTTTCATGGGGTACCGGCCGCGGCAATTCTGGGACATCGTGGAGAAGTTTTGGAATCCGTAGCTTCTTGATGAGTCAGAGAGCATCCGGGCGCTCAAGCACCCGGTCTACGCCAACTTGTTGAAAGCGGAACAATGACTGGCGTTTCAACCGAGCAGATGAAGCAATGGACGGGCGAATTCGGCCGCGAGTATACCGAGAGGAACCTCCTCTCTCTCGGACAGGTAGACGCCCTCTACCACCGAAACTATGGACTGACGAGAAGCCATCTCAATGAGCAGTTCCTTGCCGGGATCGCCCGCACTAGCCGGGTTCTGGAAGTCGGGTCAAATGTCGGCAATCAACTACTATTTCTCCAGCACATGGGGTTTGGCGCGTTGTTTGGAATTGAGCTGCAGTCTGACGCGGTGGAACTCGCCAAATCGCGAACCAAGCGCATCAACCTCATTGAAGGGACTGCGTTCGACATTCCGTTCAAGGATGGGTTTTTCGATCTCGTGTTCACCTCGGGCTTGCTCATACACATCAGCCCGGCCGATATTCACACGGCCCTGGCGGAGATTCATCGCTGCACCAGTCGCTACATCTGGGGGTTGGAGTATTATGCGGGGCAGACCACGGAGATCGAGTATCAAGGCAGAAAGGGCTGCTCTGGAAGTCCGATTTCGTGCGTCTGTACCTGGACCAGTTCCAGGATTTGGAGCTGATCCGGGAAGAGCGCCTGAGGTACGTGGACAGCGAAAACGTGGACGCCATGTTCCTACTCGGAAGACGAGGGCAACTGCCCGGGTTATGAGCGAGTCGCGCGTGATTGCCATCGTTCAGGCACGCATGGGTAGCAGCAGGCTGCCCGGCAAGATCCTGTGCGATATCGACGGAGAGACGATGCTGGGCCGCATAGTACGTCGTTTGCAGCGGGCGCGGTCGCTCGATGCAGTGGTGATAGCAACGACCTGCGTCCCCGGCGACGATGCAACCGAGGGAGAGTGCACACGACTCGGCGTGCCCAGCTTTCGAGGAAGCGAGCACGACGTTCTGGACCGCTTTTTTCGAGCATCCGCGGAACACCGGGCAAGCGTCGCGGTGCGCGTCACTGCGGATTGCCCACTGGTTGATCCCCAGGTAGTGGACTGGGTGGTGAATGAGTTCTCGGCTGCTGACGTGGATTATGCCAGCAATGTACTGCAGCGGACGTTTCCCCGAGGACTGGACGTCGAGGTGATAAGCTACTCCGCCCTTGAGCGTGCCTGGCGCGAAGATGACGACCCGAGCTCGCGGGAACACGTCACCCCTTGCATCTATCGCCATCCTGACCGGTTTCGGCTCCACGGTGTGGTCAACGCCGAAGACCATTCCGGTTATCGCTGGACAGTGGACACGCCAGAGGACCTGGCCTTTGTGCGGAAGATCTATACTCACCTTGGGCACGACGAGTTCTCGTGGCAGGACGTGTTGGCGCTTCTGAGACAGCGGCCGGAGTGGGCCGAGATCAACCGTCACGTGCAACAGAAGGTGGTGGCTTACCGTGAACCATCACCCTGACCAACCGACCCTGATCATCCGCGCCGACGCCAGCGCGGCGATGGGTACCGGTCACGTCATGCGCTGCCTGGCATTGGCGCAAGCCTGGCAAGACCGCGGTGGCAAAGTCACGTTCGTCATGGCAGAAACCACGCCAGCCATTGAAGCGCGACTCGAGGCGGAGGGTATGACTCGTTCGCGCTTGGGCGCGACCGGGGGCAGCGAGACCGACGCTGAATTGACGGCCCAGCTGGCGCGCGACGAGCAGGCAAATTGGGTGGTGGCCGATGGTTATCAGTTTGGTGCAGCGTACCAGCAAGCCATCCTGGAAGCGGGGCTGAGGTTGCTGTTTCTGGACGACTGCGGCCACGCAGAACACTACTTTGCTGAGGTGGTACTCAACCAGAACATCTACGCTGACGAGTCGCTTTACGCCGACCGTGAACGGCACACACGCCTGCTGCTTGGCACCAAATACGCACTGCTGCGACGTGAATTCAGACTGTGGCAAAATACTCGTCGCGTCATTCCTTCGGTGGCTCGCCGACTGCTAGTGACCATGGGGGGTGCAGATCCGGACAATGTGACTCTCAAGGTCGTCGGAGCCTTGGAGGGAATTGATGTCGAAGGTGTTGAGGTGGCAGTCGTGGTAGGTGGCGGCAACAGGAACGCCGAGGTACTGGAAAGGGCAGCAATAGACCTGCACTCCGGCCGACCGGACCTTTGCGTGCGCATTGAGCGTAACGTGACCGACATGGCGGGCCTTATGGCATGGGCGGATTTCGCCGTTTCAGCCGCCGGCAGCACCTGCGGGGAATTGGCCTTCATGGGCATGCCCAGCCTCGTACTGGTTCTGGCCGACAATCAGGAATCGGTGGCGGCCGGGCTGGATGCCGCTGGCGCGGCGATTAACCTTGGCCGGGCTAGCGGCGTGACGGCTGCGGCAATCGCCTCGGAGCTAACCGGCCTGGCCGGCGCGCCTGGACGGAGACTGGCGATGTCGCAGCGCGGACAGGCGCTGGTGGACGGGGATGGTATCCGTCGGGTGCTGCAGGAAATGTGGCAACCACAACTGTCGTTGCGGCCGGCACAGGCGGCCGACTGTCGCCTGCTCTGGGAATGGGCCAACGATCCGCTCACACGGGCAGCCTCTTTCTCGTCAGAGCCCATACCCTGGCAGGAACATGTGGCGTGGTTCAACGCTCGATTGAACGAGTCCCGGACGTTTTTCTTCATTGGGTTGGATGGCGCTGCAACCCCAATTGGTCAGATTCGCTTTGAGATCGATTGCGAGAGCGCGACGGTGTCCGTCGGTTTGGCGCCGGTTAGTCGTGGACGGGGTTACGGCAGCCACTTGATCCGCCTGGCTTCGCGACAGCTATTTGGGACCACGGCGACCAGGCGAATCCATGCGTACGTCAAGCCGATCAATCTGCCTTCCGTGAACGCCTTCACCAGAGCCGGATACATCCGTGCTGGAATGGCCCAGGTCCGGGGACAGCCAGCCCTCCACCTAGTTCAGATCAAGGAGAGCCTTCATGACCAGCCAGTTTGAGGTCAGCGGGCGGCGCATTGGACCGGGTTCGCCGGTGTACGTGGTTGCCGAGCTCTCGGCGAATCACAACCAGGATCTCGACGAGGCGGTGCGGCTCGTCCACGCGGCCAAGCAAGCATGCGCCGACGCAGTCAAGCTCCAGACCTATACCGCCGACACACTGACGATCCGCTCGGATCGGGAGTACTTTCGTGTTGGAGGTGGGACACTGTGGGATGGACGCACGCTGTACGATCTCTACCAAGAAGCCTTCACCCCCTGGGACTGGCAGCCGAAACTGAAAGAAATCGCAAACGAATTGGGGATGGATCTCTTTTCCACCCCTTTTGACCCCACGGCAGTGGATTTCTTGGAGACGATAGACGTCCCCGCGTACAAGATCGCCTCATTTGAGATTGTGGATCTTCCCCTGATTAGGCGGGTGGCGCGAACTGGCAAGCCGTTGATCATCTCCACCGGTATGGCCACATTGGCAGAGATTGACGAGGCAGTGACCACCGCCCGTGAAGCTGGTGCGTCACAGATCGCTCTGCTCAAGTGCAACAGCGCCTATCCCGCTCCGCCTGACGAGATGAACCTGCGCACCATTCCGCACATGTCAGAGGCCTTTGGCGTACCGGTGGGCCTGTCGGACCACACACTGGGGATTCCGGTGCCAGTGGCGGCCGTCGCGCTCGGCGCGTGCATCGTGGAGAAGCATTTCACGCTCTCGCGCGCCGTGCCAGGGCCGGATAGCGCCTTTTCGCTGGAACCGGACGAGTTCCAGGCCATGGTAGAGGCCATCCGAACGACTGAACTGGCCTTAGGTCAAGTCAGCTACGAGGTAACCGAGGCCGAGATGTCGAGCCGCGTGTTTCGTCGGTCCTTGTTTGTCACCCGAGACATGAAAGCCGGGGAGCAATTCACCCACGAGAACGTGCGCTCCATTCGGCCGGGTCATGGGCTGCAGACGCGGCACCTGGAAGCGATCCTCGGCCGGCGGGCAACCGAGGACATCCCACGGGGTACACCACTGGCGTGGACCCACGTACTCGGCGACGTTGAGGCTGGACGTCTGCGGCACACCCATGGACTTCCAAGTGCAGTTTCGTTGTCATGTGCTGGCGGATCCGAGTCGGGAGTTGCTTTCCATTCCTGGCGAACCCGGGCATCGACAGCCAGTGGCGAGGTGGATACTGAGCAGCAAACCGCCGGCGATGGACATCCTTCCGGTTGACGGTCGTCAAGAGCAGGTGATGCCGCTTGACAAACCAGGTCTATGGGCAAGCCTTCAAAACCTGGGGGGAAAGTCACTTGTCTACGGCGTGGGAGGGATGGCCTCAAGGTTGGCAGGGTTTCTGCTGATTCCCCTGTATACCCGCCATCTGACAACTTCTGATTACGGAATCATGGCGGTGACAGGAACGATCACCTCGGTGTTGAGTATTCTGTTTCCACTGAGCTTGCACAGTGCTGCTGGTCGCTTCCACTTTTCCGCGCGAGACGAAGGGGAGCGTCGACTGACCATCGGCACCATTTGGATCAGCATGATCCTGGTCGGGTTGGGCGCAGCGGTTGTGCTGGACCAATTCGGCAGTCATATCTTCCCTGTGATTTTCAGGGATGTGCCTTTTCACCTCTATATTCGGCCGGCAATCTGGATTTCGTTTTTAAGCACGCTCAGTCTACTGCCGCTGGTAACCCTGCAGGTCCGAGAACGACCAGTACCCTACGTACTGATCACTTTATCGAGGACTTTGTTGACGATCGGGCTGGTGGTTAACTGGGTCGTACGTCGCAGTCAGGGGGCATATGGATACCTGTTAGGCACTTTGCAGGCATTGGTGATCCTCGCCATTCCACATGTCATCCTGACGCTCCGAAACGCGCGTTTGACCTGGAGACGTGACATCTTCACTGCTGCACTCGCATTTAGCCTGCCGCTGGTACCACACAGTCTGGCCGGTTGGACGCTACAGCTCTCCGATCGTGCGATCCTGCAGCGCGTTGTGCCTCTGGGAGAGCTGGGATTGTATTCACTGGGATACCAGCTGGGTACTGCCATGAGTCTGTTCTCCGCTGCGGTCAACGCTGCGTGGGTTCCATTTCTCTACAAGGTTGATGCGCAAAAAGGTGACGCCGCAAAACCCGAGCTGGCCCGACTTACGACCTACTATGTTTTCTTCCTGTGCTTTATGGCTCTGGGTTTGGCTTTGTTGGCAAGAGAGATCATTTTTTTGATCGCGGCACCTTCTTTTCACGCAGCTTTTCGCGTGTCGCCGTGGGTCGTTGGCGGATTGTTGTGGGATGGTCTATACTACATTCCCGTCAGCTTCTTGTTCCTCAAGCGAAGAACTGGATTGATCCCCTTGATCACGGTGTCTTCCGCCGTCGTCAACGTGTTGCTCAACATCTGGCTCGTCCCACAATATGGCATCATGGCAGCAGCATGGGCAACCTTTCTATCCTTTGGCCTCATGCTGGCTTTGGCTTGGGTTCTGGCAGTGCGGGTATATCCTTTTCCGTACGAGTATAAGAGGCTGGGCACAATCGTGCTGGCGGGAGTCGTTCTTTTCGCGTTGGGTGTCAGGTTGCAGGCGGGTTCGGTTCAAGTGGTCCTGGTTGGCAAGGGGGCATTGCTTCTCAGTTATCCTTTTGTTTTGGCCCTTCTGGGTTTCTACACACGTTCGGAGAAGAAAACAGCTTGGCGTAGCGTTCGGCAAGTGTTGACCGCATTGCATGGTATTGTGCACCCACGATAGATTCCCGCAGAGATAGGGAGGAATCAGTGCATGTCAGCCAACTCGAGATCCAGAGCCATTTCAGCCGCAGCAGTGCGGGAGAGAATCTGTCACATAGAGTCAAAACATGACCTGCTACAATACATGGTTGACGGCTGGTGTGTGTGGCCTTTGCTGCGAACCCAGGTGGCAGTGAGATTGGCCAATCATCCCTTAGTGGGAAACAAGCATTTGACGCGCAGAAAGCGGCTATCCATGGCGGTACAGGATGCTTGCAGGTTGTCTCGTGTGCGACGGGCGCGCTATGTTGTCGAGTCTTACTTGTCGGCGCGCGGCGAACAGGAAGGCGGTCTATTCAAGGATCACTTTTTTGACGATCTTCTTCGGGAGATCGGCGAGTATTTCAAGATCGAAAGCCTCAACAACAAAGCATTTCTGCCAAGAAGCGACGCGGCGTTGATCCGGAGCGACCTCACGACGAGCCTGTTCGAGTTGGTGTCCGGCTTTCTGGCACGAACGGGATGCGCTGGACGTGTCCGCACGGTGGCCGAGAGCTTAAGCCAATGCCTTCATCAGGAGTTGGGGCCAAATGCTCTGACCTCCGGGGCGATTGAACGAACCATATTGCGCTTCCTATGGGCGAAGAGACTATATTCCTGGTTGTTGAAACGGATTGACCCTGAATTCCTGCTGGTGGCTGACCCCGGCGAGCATGACATCGTGGCAGCCGCCAAGGAGCGCGGTGTTGTGGCAATCGAGTTCCAGCACGGTTTTGTCGACAGGAACCACTCATCCTACTCCTGGTCCGCATATGCCGCCAGGTTCAGACGTTGCATGCCAATACCTGACCGCCTTTTTATCTACGGAACGCACTGGGAAGAGGAGTTGGTCGCCACAGGTTTTTGGCGCGAAGAGATATGTGTGGTTGGCAGCCCGAGGATAGACCAGTACCGGGCGGTCAGAAGCACGGCGGAACCCATGAAGGATATCGCGTTAGTGGTTACAGCACAGGGAACAGATTCCGAGGCCTTAATCGCCTTCCTGTTAGCTTTCCTGTCCTTGGTTGGCACACCGTTGCCCTTTCATCTATACGTCAAGCTGCACCCGGTATACGACACGAGCAGACAGCCGTACGATGCAGCATTCCTGCCACACCGGAATGTTCATGTTCTGCTTGGCAGCGAACCGCCGTCCACCTTTGAATTGCTGGCCCGGGCCCACCTTCACGCGAGCATCGCATCCACGTGCCATTACGAAGCCTTGGGCTTGGGCGTTCCCACTGTCATCCTGCCGCTCTCCGGGTATGAAAACGTTCTGCATCTCTACCATAGCGGTCACGCTTTCCTTGCACAGACTCCGCGGGATCTGTCTGATATCGTCCAGAGGCTTCACAATATGAATGCACCGGTATGCTCAGCCGATCACTACTTCAGACCAGACGCTATCGAGAATATTAAGCGGGAGTTGGGACTGTGAAGCACAACCACAGGCTGTGCACGCGGTGTGTGATGGATACGACAGATCCTGATATCCGCTTTGACAGATACGGCATCTGCAATCATTGCAGCCGCTACGACCAACTAGCCAACGAACGCGTGTTCATTGGTGAAGAGGGGAGGCAGCGACTACAATCCATTTTGGCCAGAATAACGTCAGAGGGGGCAAAGCAAGATTATCACTGCTTGATAGGCGTGAGTGGTGGAGTGGACAGTACGTTCGTCGCGTACAAGGTCAAGGAACTGGGTCTGCGACCGCTGGCGGTGCACCTGGACAACGGTTGGGATTCCGAATTGGCTGTCAGCAACATCCACAAGGCACTTCACACCCTTGACATCGACCTATACACGCATGTGATTGATTGGGAGGAATTCAAAGACCTCCAGCTGGCATTCCTGAGAGCTTCTACCCCGGATTCCGAAATCCCGACCGATCACGCCATCGTTTCGCTCATGTATCAGATGGCAGACAGAATGGGTGTCAAATACGTCATCACTGGCCGAAACGTACGAACCGAGACTCACGTCCCGGCAGCCTGGTCGCGGGGGCATTTTGATTGGAAATACATCGAAAGTGTGCATAAGCTCTTCGGCCAGGTCGAGTTAAGGACATACCCCCACCGAACCAGGCAAGAAGAGAGGCGGTACCGCCGGACGCAGAAGTGGATAGATATTCTGAACTACGTTGATTATCGGAAGGAGGATGCGATCAAGATTCTGGAGAATGCACTCGGCTGGCAGTATTATGGTGGCAAGCACCATGAATCTATCTACACGCGGTTCTTCCAGGGATACATCCTGCCCACCAAATTCGGCTTTGACAAACGACGTGGCCATTTTTCCAGCCTCATCTGCTCGGGCGAGATAACCAGAGATCGGGCCCTCGAGCTGCTCCAAGAAGCACCCTATCCCACGGAACTGCAGGAACATGACCTGGGGTATGTGACCAAGAAACTGGGGTTGACCACAGAGGAGTTCGCTGCAATCATGAGTCTGACCAAGAAGACCATCCTGGACTATCCTTCATACGCCAGAGATGATCTGAAGGCACCCAGGCGGTTTGTTGCCCAGGTCCGCCGAGGCGCTGGAAGGATTGCTAGGGACATTCTTGGGAGGAACATCCGGCGGTTGATGCCGTGAACTGGCCGGCGACTGCCTCTAAACCGATTACTCGGGTCAACAGCAGCCATCGCAAGGTAGTCGAATGCGCCATATGACCGGTTCAGCGAAGAAGGTCTTGGTGGTCTGCGGAGCGGACCCGCGTACCGACCCGCGCCCCCACCGGATGATCAACTGGCTGAAGAGCCAATACCTGACAACGGCCGTCGGGTTTGTCCGTGGTGCCGAAGACATACAGATGGATGGAGTCCATTGCGTTACCATAATCAGAGAAAAGGCGGCGACATCCGCTCGGCGTCTTCAGGCTCGGCGGACGGCGGTAACGCGGATGGGCCGCATGGCGTTGCGCGCTTTCCAGCAGGGACGGCGAATCCCCCATGTCGCACTTGGTCACACCAAGGCCCTTCTCGAGCTGGATGCCAGGATTTATCCGCAGCTGGCCCACCACCTGACCACCAACGAATATGACCTGATTGTTAACCACGATCTGCGGCTATTGCCTCTAGTCATCAACCTGCGGAAACGAGCCAAAATCCTTTTTGATGCTCGGGAGTACTACCCGCGGAACTTCGAGGACAGGCTCTGGTGGCGTCTGGTGTTCCAGCCCGAGAATCATCTACTCTGTAACACGTATCTCTCGCAATGCGACCAGGTCATCACTGTTAGCGCGGGCCTGGCCAACGAATACGACCGGGTATACGGCGTGCTACCTGCGGTGATCATGAGCTGGCCACCGTTTGTCCCGTTATCGCCCCGGCCGACTCGGGAGGGTCGCGTGAGGGTCATCCATCACGGAAGAGCCAACCCGTCGCGCAGGATTGAGTCGATGATCGAAACGATGGATCACGTGGATGAGCGGTTTACTCTTGATCTCATGCTGGTCCCAGCAACACCATCTTCCTATCTGAAGAAGCTTCACTCGCTAGCGCGCGAAAGAAAAAACGTCAAGATAGTGCCACCAGTGGCAATGAAGGAGCTGGTGGCGGCCACGAATGAATACGATATTGGCCTATTTCTGTGCAAGCCCACCAATTTCAACCTGGCACACGCACTTCCAAACAAATTATTCGAGTTCATCCAAGCACGTCTGGCGGTCGCTATCGGACCGTCGATCGAGATGCAGCGAATCGTGCGGGAGTACGACTGCGGTGTCGTGTCCGATAGCTTTGAACCCCGATCGTTAGCGCATGCATTGAACCGGCTCACGGCCGACAAGATCACGTATTACAAGCAGCAATCACACCGCGCCGCATCCGAGTTGACTGCGGAGGAGAACGCGCAAAAAGCCGGAGCCATCGTTCGTGACTTGATCGGAGAGTGAATCGTGGTCGTGATCGTTGATTACGGTATGGGCAATCTGGCCTCGATAGCCAATATGCTCAAGAAAGTGGCCGCTCCGTCGATCGTCTCGTCTGACCTCGCCGAAATAGCCCGAGCCGAGAAACTGGTACTGCCGGGTGTGGGAGCGTTTGACCACGGTATGCGTAACCTAGACGCGCGTGGACTGATTCCGATTTTAGCCGCCAGGGCTCTCAAGGACAAGATCCCAGTGCTCGGTCTGTGCCTGGGAATGCAGTTGTTCACGCAAAGTAGCGAAGAGGGAAATCTACCTGGGCTTGGCTGGATCGTTGCGGAAACGGTTCGATTCATCTTGGACGCGGACAAAGCGTACCTCAAGATACCCCACATGGGATGGAACACCCTGCAGCCACATCGCGCACACCCCATCTTCGCCGGCCTGGATGCGGAGGCCCGGTTTTATTTCGTGCACTCGTACCACGTCCTCTGCGAAAACCCGGAAAACGTGCTGGCTCAGACCATCTACGGGTATCCCTTCGCCTCGGCTGTTGTCCAGGACAACATCATCGGGCTGCAATTCCATCCAGAAAAGAGCCACAAGTTTGGCATGCGAGTACTCAAGAACTTCGCGGAGCTGGTGTGAGATGATTCGGCCGAGAGTCATCCCCTGCCTCCTGTTACGCAACAGAGGACTGGTCAAGACGGTTCAGTTCAACGATCCCACCTACCTGGGAGACCCCATTAACATTGTCAGGATCTTCAACGACAAGGAGGTGGACGAGCTTGTGGTTCTCGACATAACGGCTACTGTGGAGAACCGCAAGCCACCTTTCAAACTCCTCTCGGAGATCGCCAGCGAGTGCTTTATGCCACTGGGGTATGGCGGAGGTGTTCGAGACCTGCAAGACATCCGAACCATCCTGGGCTTGGGTATCGAAAAGGTGGTGATCAACAGCTATGCTGTCGAGAATCCGGCTTTTGTCAGGGCAGCAGCCGACCTGTACGGCAGCCAGAGCATTGTGGTCTCCATTGACGTCAGACGCAACCGGAGAGGACGGCAAGAGGTGGTTACGCAGTGCGGGAACAGGTGGACCGGCCTCGACCCGGTTCGCCTTGCCGCCGATATGCAGCACGCTGGCGCCGGTGAATTGCTGCTCAACTCGATTGACCGCGACGGTACCATGCGAGGGTATGACATCGAATTGATTAGCCAGGTAGCTGGAGCGCTCGGCATACCGGTCGTGGTTTGTGGAGGTGCCCGCACCATCAACGACCTGGTCTCGGCCGTACGCGACGGCGGCGCGTCCGCTGCCGCAGCTGGCAGTATGTTTGTCTTTCAAGGTCCCCTGCGCGCAGTATTGATCAGCTTTCCCACGCCAGATGAGCTAAAGCTGGCTTTCTCAGGAGGACAGATTCATGGCTGACACCTACCAGATCTGCACCCGTTGTGTCATGGACACCACGGATCCTGACATGCATTTTGATCAAGGCGGCGTGTGCTACCATTGCCACGCCTATGATGCTGCCGTTGTTCGCAGGGTTTTCACTGGCGAGGCGGGAAATCAAAGACTTGACTTTACCATCGGCCGCATCAAACGGGAAGGTACTGGCAAACCATACGACTGCGTGATCGGCGTGAGTGGCGGCGTAGACAGCACCTTTGTGGCGCTAAAGGTCAAGGAGCTCGGTCTGCGACCGCTTGCCGTGCACCTCGACAACGGCTGGGACTCGGAACTGGCGGCCAACAACATCCATCAGGCCCTAAAGCGATTGAACATTGACCTGCACACCCACGTGATAGACTGGGAGGAGTTCCGGGATTTGCAGATTTCATTCCTCAAGGCATCTACACCCGACTCTGAGATTCCATCAGATCATGCCATTGTCGCGCTCCTCTATCAAACGGCAAGAAGATTGGGGGTCAGGTACATCATTGCGGGCTACAATGCGCGCACCGAAAGCCATCTGCCCCGGGCGTGGTCCCGTGGGCACATGGATTGGCGGTACATCCAGAGCGTGCACAGGCAGTTCGGTTCGGGCAGGCTCTCGACCTATCCGCACATGGGGTTTTTGGAGTATTACTGGCACCGTCTTGGGCGTAGGATGATTCACCTGCTCAACTATATTGACTTTGTCAAACACGATGCCATTCCCATTTTGGAGAAGGAACTTGGATGGCAGTATTATGGCGGAAAACACTATGAAAGCATATACACCAGGTTCTACCAGGGGTACATCCTGCCACGCAAATTTGGCTATGACAAGAGGCGGGTCCATCTTTCCAGCCTCATCTGCTCCGGTGAGATAACCAGGGATCAAGCTTTGGCAGAACTGCAAAGCCCGCCTTATCCGGCCGAATTGCAGCAAGACGACAAGATCTACGTCATGAAGAAGTTGGGCCTGACCCCAGAGCAGTTCGACGACTTGATGCAGATGCCCCGAAAGACATACTGGGATTACCCATCTTACGGCCGCATCGAGGAGAGCGCCCCCTATCGGGCCGCGCGGGCCATCTACCGGCGGTTTTACCGGTACTGAGGCCCCAGACCGACGCCTATGGCTTGCCATGCCAACGGATCGTGACCCCATCCACGTCGCGATGCTCCTTTCCAACCCGTTTCGCCCTGACCCGCGGGTACTGAAAGAGGCCAACAGCTTGGCGGCTCTGGGCCACCAAGTGACCGTCATCGCCTGGGACCGGGCCGCGGAGATGCCCGCCCAGGAGGTTCTGCCGTCAGGCGTGCACGTCACGCGAGTTCAGCATGTGCCATCGGCATACGGCGAGGGCGCGCGGCAAATTCTGCGCCTGCCCCTCTTCTGGCGGGCCGCTCTGCCGATGCTCAGTCGACAGGATCCGGGCGTGGTTCATTGTCACGATTTCGATACACTGCCGGCCGGCCTACTTTGGGGAAAACTTCACCGCCGCCCGGTGATCTATGACGCGCACGAGCACTACGCCGATCTCTGCCGGCCGCGCCTTCACGGAGTCGGAGGAGCGTTGCTTTACCGACTCATCCACTTTGCCGAACGGGCGGGCGCCCGCGCCGCATCCGCCGTTGTGACGGTGGACGCAACCCTCGCCACGCTGTTCCAGCGCTTGAATCGCCGCGTAGTCATCGTCGGTCACTATCCCGCGCGGGGATTTACTGACGGCTGTGCGCCGGTGTTCACGCGTCCTGACCTGACCCTGCTTTACGTGGGTCGGCTCTCGACCGATCGAGGTCTGCTGGGGTACATCGACCTGATAAGGCGACTCCACGATCAGGGCATCCCGGCCCGCCTGCGACTGGCGGGCATCTTTACGCCGGTCAGCGAGGAGCAGCGCTTCCGTGAGCACTGCCGTGGCCTCGAAGGCGCTATTGATTTTGTGGGGTGGGTTCCATACGACGCGCTCGCGGCTCTCATGCACACCGCGGATGTTGGACTGGCTATCCTGCAGCCTGAGCCCCGCTATGTGGCAGCATTGCCGGTAAAGCTCTTTGAATACATGGCGGCCGGCCTGCCGGTAGTTGCCAGCAACTTTCCTCCCATTGCGGACGTTTTGAACAATGCGGGCTGCGGCGCTCTAGTTGATCCTCTCGATGCCGAGATGAGCGCGGACAGGATCCGGCACTGGTGGAACCACCCTGAGGACGCCCGCGTGGCGGGCGAAAATGGCCGACAGGCCGTCCTGGACAGGTACAATTGGGAAGCCACCTTTACAGGCATGAGCGAGCTGTATTCCTCTTTGATCAGGAGATAGACATGCGTAGTGGCCTGTTGCCTGAACCTAGCTTTCGGAATCATGTTCTGCGTGCCTGCCAGAAAGATCGCGCTTCGTAGGGCCTGATGACCATGCGCATCCTCTACCTTTCCCAGTACTTTCCCCCCGAGGCCGGCGCCACCCAGACCCGCGCCTACGAGATGGCCCGCACCTGGGTCAGCCTGGGCCACCGGGTCACCATGCTGGCCGAGATCCCCAACCACCCGGCCGGGGTCATCCCCCCCGCCTACCGCGGCAAGCTGGTAGAACGGGCCGACCTGGACGGCATTGACGTGATCCGCGTTTGGGTCAAAACTACTCCCGCCAAGACCTATCGCAACCGGATGCTCTTTTACCTCAGTTATATGATCACCGCCACATTGGCCGGGCTGCTCCTGGCCCGCGGCCGGTACGATCTGATCTATGCCACCTCCCCACCCCTGTTTGTCGGTGGGGCGGCCCTGGCGCTCAGCCGGCTCCGACGCATCCCGCTGATCTTTGAGGTTCGCGACCTGTGGCCTGAATCGGCCGTCGCCCTGGGCCAGATCACCAGCCGGCGGGCGGTTGCCTCGGCCACCCGGCTGGAGGAGGCTTGTTACCAGACGGCCCGGCTAATCGTGGTGGTCACCGAGGGCATCCGGCACCGGTTGATCCAGCGCGGCATCCCGGCCGGGCGGCTGGCACTGGTGCCCAATGGCGCCAACGTCGAGCTGTTCCAGTTCCGGCCGGAGGGTCGCCGGCGGATCCGCGTGGAGCTGGGCTTGGAGGACGCTTTCGTGGCCGTCTATGCCGGCATCCATGGCGTTGCCCAGGGCCTGGAGACGGTGGTCGAGGCTGCCCGTTTGCTGCAGGACCGGAAAGATATCCACTTTCTGCTGGTAGGAGATGGGCCGCGAAAGGCCGCCATTGCCCGGCTGGCGGCCGAACTCCGACTGCCCAACCTCACGCTCCTGCCTGAACAACCCCGTGAGGCGATCCCCCACTATCTCTCGGCGGCCGACGTGGCGTTGGTCCCGTTGCAGAACGTCGAACTCTTTCGTGGCGCCCGGCCGTCCAAGATGTTCGATGCCTGGGCGTGCGAACGGCCGCTGCTGCTGAGCATCAACGGCGAGGCCCGCCGCGTGATGGAGGAGGCAAAGGGCGGTGTTTTTGTGCCGCCGGAGGACCCGGGCGCGATGGCCAGCGCCCTCCTGGCGCTCAGGGACGCGCCCGAGGAGTTCGCCCGGATGGGCACCAGCGGCCGGGCTTGCACCGTGGCTCACTATTCGCGTCGCGCCCTGGCAGCGCAATTGATGGACCGCCTTGAGAGCATCCTATGAAGATCATCAGCGTCGTCGGCGCCAGACCCAATTTCATGAAAATCGCTCCGCTCATGCGTGAGTTGGCCCGCCACCCCGATTTTGACCACCTCCTGGTGCACACCGGACAACACTATGACCCCACCATGTCCGACGTCTTTTTTTCTGACCTCAAGCTCCCCGAGCCCGATGTTCATCTGGGGGTCGGGTCGGGCAGTCACGCCGGGCAGACGGCGCAGGTGATGCTCGGGTTCGAGCCGGTGCTGTCGGCCGAGTGCCCCGACCTGGTCATCGTGGTCGGTGACGTCAACTCGACCCTGGCGTGCAGCCTGGTGGCGGCCAAGCTCCAGGTGCCGATCGCCCACATCGAGGCCGGCGTGCGCAGTTTTGACCGCTCCATGCCGGAGGAGATCAACCGGGTGGTCACCGACGCCCTCTCCAGCCTGCTCTTTTCCCCTTCGCCCGAGGCTAACCTCAACTTGGCGGCCGAAGGCGTCCCGCCGGAACGCATCTACCTGGTGGGCAACGTGATGGCGGACACGTTGTCGCAGGCAGCCGGGCTGGCTGCCGACCGGCACACGTTCCGCCGGTGGGGCCTGGGTCCGGGCGAATACGCGGTATGCACCCTCCACCGCCCGTCCAACGTGGATGATCCCGGCCGTCTTGGCGCGCTGATGGAGACCCTCGGACAGGTGTCGGCTCGCCTCCCGGTCATCTTGCCGCTGCACCCGCGAACCGCCCGGAACCTGCAGGCTTTCGGGCTCGAGGCGCGCCACCCACAAGCGCCCAACCTGATCCTGACAGAGCCGCTCGGCTATCTGGATTTCCTCTCCCTGTTGAGCGAGGCCAAGCTGGTGCTGACCGATTCGGGCGGCATCCAGGCCGAGACATCGATCGTGGGGGTGCCCTGCCTGACTCTGCGCGAAAACACGGAATGGCCGGTGACGGTGGAGCAGGGGACCAATTACCTGGTGGGGACCGACCCGGTCGCTGTCCTCGCCGTCGTTGAGCAGATTCTGGCGGGTCAGTCCAAGGTGGGTCGTGTGCCGGAGCTCTGGGACGGACAAGCGGCCGGGCGAATCGCTGATGTGCTGGGGGCGTGGAGCAGCCGCCGGCAAAGCAGCCTGGCTTCGGAATCACCGCCGGACAAGCCACCAATTCGCCTCAAGGCTATCAGTATGATATCATGATGTCCAGGATTACATCATGATGGGAGGTCCGCATGATCCGGACGCAGGTCCAACTCACTGAAGCACAGGCGCAGGTTCTCAAACGGGTCGCGGCCGAAAAGAACGTATCCACGGCCGAGTTGATTCGGCAGGCCGTGGACCTCTGGCTGCAGACCCACACGGGCACAACGGCCGAGGAGCGCCGCCAGCGTGCGGTGGACGCGGTCGGTCAGTTTCGATCGGGCCAATCTGACGTTTCCGATCGGCACGATGACTACCTGACGGAGGCATTCTCCGCATGAACATCTTTGTGGATACCTCCGCATTGTACGCGCTGATGGACGCAGATGATCGGAACCACACGAGGGCCGGTTCCTTTTGGAGAGAGGCGCTGTTGCGCCCGGCGGGCTTGTACTGCTCTAACTATGTCTTGGTGGAGAGCCTGGCGCTCATCCAACGTCGACTCGGCATCGCGGCCGTCCACCTCTTCCTGGAAGCGATCGTGCCGCTCCTTCAGGTGCAATGGATCACCGCCGACCAACACGCCGTGGCGGTGAGTGCCCTACTGGCCGCAGGGCGACGTGACCTGAGCCTGGTGGATTGCTCCAGCTTTGAGGTCATGCGTCAGGTGGGCGTGGCGGATGTGTTCACTTTTGATCGCCATTTTTCCGATCTAGGCTTCGCCTGTCACCCGTAGGGCCGTCGCTCGACCACCCTCGCATCGACCAGTCAAGCCCGCCGGCCGGCGGCTGTGGTATAATCGCGCCCGGTACAGGTCATGAGAGGGAGAGAATGCCCAGCAAACTGAGCCGTTACTGCGAAGCAGTCCTGGAGGCCGGCTGGATCGGGGCGGTGGTCCTGGTTCCCCTGTTCTTTAACGTCTACTCATCCCGCGTGTTCGAACCCGACAAGCTCACGCTGCTGCGTTCGATCACGCTGGCCATGCTGGTGGCGTGGTTGGCCAAGGTGGTCGACGGTCGAGAGTGGAAACGCTGGGGGTCGGCCAGGGCGCTCTGGCGCTATCCGATGGCCGGCCCGATCATGGCCCTGGCCGGTGTCTATCTCCTGACCACGGCGCTGTCCATCACCCCGGCCGTCAGTTTCATCGGCTCGTATCAGCGGCTGCAAGGGACCTATACCACACTGAGCTACCTGGTGGCGTTTGCCATGATGGTCCTTCACCTGCGGACCAAGGCCCAGGTGGACCGTCTGGTGTCGACGATCATCATCGCCAGCGTCCCGGTTTCGCTTTATGGGTTGATCCAGCGTTATGGTCTGGACCCGCTGCCCTGGGGAGGAGATGTGACCCAACGCATCGCCTCCAATATGGGCAACGCCATCTTTGTCTCCGCCTACCTGATCATGGTCATCCCGCTGCTGCTCGGCCGCATTGTGGACGCTTTTTCCTCCATCCTCACCGACGAACAGCTCTCCTGGGCGGACGTGATCCGGGCCTCCATCTATATCTTTATCACCGCCGTCCACGGGCTGGCAGTGCTCTTTTCACAGAGCCGCGGTCCGCTGCTGGGACTCCTGGCCGGCGTCTTTACCTTTGCCCTGGTCCTGCTGGTGCGGCTGCGTGATGGCCATCCGGCTCGGGAGCGCTTGAGACTGCAGGAGGTTGGGGTCGCCATCGGCGTCATGCTGGCCATCGACCTGGCAGGCTTTGGCCTTTTGTACCTCTTTGGGTTGCTGGCCACCGGACAGGGCTGGATATCGGTGGAGAGCGCCGCGTTATCTGTGCCAGCTTATCGATCGGCCCTCGTCGGCGCCCTCGGCTTTGTCGGCGCGGTTGCCGGCGGGCTGGCCGGGATTGTGATCCTGGCCGCCATCCGCAAAGGGTGGCGCTGGCTCTGGTTGGACCTGATTCTGCAGGCCGCCCTGGTGGGCGGCTTTCTGGTCCTCTTTAATGTGCCCAAATCGCCCATCAGCGACTGGCGCACCCTGCCCTATATCGGCCGCATCGGCACGGCGCTTGACCTGGACGCCAACACGGCTAAGGTCCGGACCTACATCTGGCAGGGTGTGGTCGAGATGGTCACGCCGCACGAACCGCTCGAGTTCCCCGACAACCGCCAGGACCCGTTCAACGCCATCCGGCCGCTGGTGGGGTACGGTCCGGAATCCATGTACGTGTCCTACAACCGGTTTTACGTGCCTGAACTGGCGCACCACGAAAAGCGCAACGCCTCGCCCGACCGATCCCACAACGAGACGTTTGACGCGTTGGCCATCACCGGACTCCTCGGGTTAGTCGTCTGGCAGACCGTGTACGGCAGTCTGATCTATTTCGGTTTGCAGTGGTTGGGCATCATCCGCACCAGGATGGACCGTTGGTGGTTCTTTGGCCTGGTCCTGGGCGTCGGCATCGCCAGCGCGGTGCTGTTCTGGAGGTGGCAGGGCATTGAGCTGGTGGGCGTAGCCTTTCCCTTTGGCCAATTGGCCGGCCTGCTGGCGTACCTTGCCTACCACGCGCTCTTTTCGCGCCCGGCGGAGGTCGGCCAGGCTGGCGCGCCCAACGTTGTGCTGCTGGCAGCGCTTTTGGCTGCGGTCGTGGGTCACTTTGCCGAGATCCACTTTGGCATTGCCATTGCCGCCACCCGAACCTACTTTTTCGCCTACGCTGCATTGGCGGTGGTACTGGGCCACGCGCTGCCACAGGCCTTTGCTCGAGCCCAACAGGCGGCCGCCGCTGCCCAGGATCAGCCGGCCGGCAAAGCGCAGTCCAAAGGCAAACGACGGGTGGCCGTGCGGGCCGCAGTCCCGGCCAACCGCTCATCCTGGTTCAAACAGATCCTGGCCGGCGCCCTGGTGATGGGACTCGTGCTGGGTACGCTGGGCTATGAATTCGTCGGCAACCCGGACCGAGGCTCCCAACAGGAGATTCGGTCCACCGGAGCTATCCTGTGGGGGTCATTGACTCAGAACCCCAAACAGGACTTTGCCACAACCTATGCTACGCTGGGGTTGATGCTGCTCACCGCCGTGTTAGGCGCCACCCTGGTGGTCTGCGAGGCCGACAAGAGCGACCATCGGGACCGCCGCGGCCGGGATGCGTGGCGCGGTCTGGGTATGTACCTGGGGGTGGCTCTTGCCATTGGTCTGTTGTACATGACCTTTCAGGCCGGGCAATTGCGATTCCTGGCGCTGGGAGCCGGCGCCACCCAGGAAAACACGTTGCTGGAGCGCATCCGCATTGCCGCCACGGCTACGGCTGGGTTGCTCGGCTATTTCTACTTTTTCGTGTTTGCCATGATGGCTGCCTTGGGACTGGTGTTGGCCATCGGCCGTCCCAGCTCCAACCGGTGGGGCTCGATGCCAGCCTGGCTCAGTCTATTGGGCGGCCCGGCAGTGGCGATTCTTCTGATACTGAATACCAATTTCAACCTCATCGCAGCCGACATTGTCTACAAGCAGGCCGACCCCTGGGACAAACGTGCCTCCCAGGAACAGAGTGCAGACCTATGGCAACTTGCCATTGCTGAGTATAACCACGCGCTGGAGCTGGCCCCCAACGAGGACTTTTACTACCTCTGGCTGGGCCGGGCTTACCTCGAGCAATCGTCGGTGATCCAGGATGCCGTGGCGCAGCAGAGACTGATGGAGGTAGCGCGGGAAAAGCTGTTGCAGGCCCGCAATATCAGCCCGTTGAACACCGACCACTCGGCCAACCTGGCGCGCCTTCACACTCGGTGGGCCGAGATTGCTTCCAGCGATGTGGAGCGCACGACCAAAGCCAACCAAGCCAATGAGTACTATGCGCAAGCACACAGCTTGAGCCCCCAAAACGCGGTCATTCTGAATGAATGGTCGCTCTTGCTGGCCGGGCTGCTCGGCGATTGCGAGGGAGCGTTGGTCAAGCTGGACCAATCGCTGGCCATCGATCCGCTGTACTCGACCACCTATCTGAACCGGGGCAACGTCGCCCTCACCTGCGGTGACCGCGCCCAGGAGACAGAGACCCGGCAGCGCTACTACCAGATTGCCCGCGACTCCTATTCCCAGCCCTTGATGGTGGCCAATTGCGACCTGCAGGCGTTTACTGCATTGGGATACGCCGAGAACCAACTGGGCAACGTCGACGGCGCGATCCAGGCCAATCTGGCTGGTCTGGCGTGCGTCCCGGATCCTATCGCCTCACGGACTCTGCAGCTGCACCGCAACCTGGCCATCCTGTACTCGCAAAAGGGCGACCCCGAGAACGCCTTGACGCACGCCCAACTGACAGGCCAGGCGGCCGGGAACAACATCAGCTCCCTGCTGGATGCCGCCCGGTTGCTCATCCAGTTGGGTGCGCTGCCAGATGCTTACGCGGTGGCGCAACGCGTGACCGAACTTGCCCCAACGAATTGGAGCCAACTCCGCGAGTTGGCGATCATCTACAGCCAGATTGGCCGCCCGGCCGATGGCTTGGCAGTGGCTGCCACCGCGCTAGAGCTGGCCCCGGAGGAGCAAAAGACGGCCATTCAGGACCTCATCGCCGCGCTCCAGGCACAGGTATCGCAGTAAAGCGGGCAGGACCAGATGGACACGACACTCTTCTTTTTTGTGCTGGCGTTGAGCGCCACGCTGGCAGCCACCCCGGTTGTCCGCCGTGTTGCCCGGCGCATCGGGTTCCTGGATCGCCCGGCAGCCCGCAAGCTGCAAAAGAACCCCATCCCGCTGATGGGAGGAGTCGCCATCAGCGCAGCAGTCATCCTGGCCATGTTTTTCGCCGGTTACCGTTTTTGGCCGGAGCTCGGGTCCATCCTCGGAGGCGCAGCTCTGCTCTCCATCCTGGGTCTGTGGGATGATCGGGTCGACCTGCCGGCTTTGGCCAAATTGGCCGGTCAGATCCTGGTTACCGCCGGCTTGATTGCGACCGGCGTCCAGGTCAATTTGGGTTGGCTGCCGGCGTGGGCGAACGTGCTCCTCACCATCGGTTGGGTGGTCGGGATCAGCAACGCAATCAACTTTCTGGACAACATGGACGGGTTGGCCGGCGGGATCTCGGCGGTGGCGGCCGGGTACCTGATGGTGATTGCTGCCATGAACGGGCAGTACCTGGTCTCCTCGTTTGCGGCCGCGGTTTTCGGCGCCTGCCTGGGTTTCCTGGTTTTCAACTCCCGCCCGGCCAGCATTTTCATGGGCGATTCGGGCTCGCTGTTTCTCGGGTTCATCCTGGCGGCCATCGGCATCAAGTTGCGTTTCCCAACCAATGTGAACACGGTGACCTGGATGGTGCCGGTGCTGGTGTTGGGTGTGCCGTTGTTCGACACGACGCTGGTCACCATCTCCCGCATCCGGCGCGGCGTCAATCCCTTTACCACCGCGGGCAAGGACCACACGTCACACCGCCTGGCAGACCGTGGCATGACCCACCGAGAAGCGGTCTTTGCCCTCTATCTGGCAGGCTGCTTTCTGGGTCTACTCGCGATATTCGTGATGCAGGCTGCATTGCGCGAGGCGTACGTCGTAGCCGGAGGCATCGCTCTGTTGTGCGCCTACGCTTTGTGGCAGCTCGAGTTCAAATCAGCAAGGAAACACGATGACAAGACGCAAAATCCCCCGATCTCAGGTGCGTCAATACCAGACGCTTAGCCGGGCCGAACTCCAGAAGCAGCAGCAGAAAAAGCGTGTGCCTTGGCGGCCCATCGCCGGTGTAGTGGCGCTGGTCGTTGTTGCGGTGGTGGTATTGCTGCTGACCAATCGGCCGCAAACCGAGGAGTTGGCCGAATACCCGTTGACTGACAGGCCTTTGGCTGACGTTCTCCCACCGGAAAGAAACGGCTATTATGCTGCCGCCCCCGAGATGCAGATCGATACCGCGCACGATTATCAGGCGCTCATCACCACCGCCAAAGGCGAGATGCTCCTGGACCTGTTTGAAAAGGAATCTCCCATCACGGTGAACAACTTTGTCTTCCTGGCGCGGCAAGGCTTTTACGACGGTGTGACTTTTCATCGCGTTTTGGATGGTTTCATGGCGCAGGGGGGCGACCCCACCGGATCTGGCTCCGGCGGACCGGGCTACCAGTTCCAGGATGAGATGAGCAACGGGCTCTCCTTTGACCGGGCCGGCCTATTGGCCATGGCCAACGCCGGCGCAAACACCAACGGTAGCCAGTTCTTTATCACCTTTGCTCCGGTCACCTACCTGGACGGAGCCCATACGATTTTCGGTGAGGTGATCCAGGGCGCCGAGGTACTGGATTCGCTCACCCGGCGGGATCCGCAGGCCGGTCCGAATTTCGGTGGGGACCCCATCGAGAGGATCACCATCCTGGAAAACGGCGAACCGTCCTGATCCCGAACCCTGCATGGACGATCCACCAACCATCGAGGGCAGCTCATCGCGGTGGTCGTCTGTCGGCCGCGCAGCCGGTCTGGTGCTGGTCGTGGCCATCAGCGTCACCATCTTTCTGCTGCGCGACCAGGTTGAGGAGCTCAAGGCGCTCGGGTACCTGGGCGCTTTTGCCGTCATGCTCCTGGGAAACGCCACGGTGATTCTGCCGGCGCCCGGGCTCACCATCGTCTTTGCGCTGGGTGCGGCGTTGGACCCGCTTGCCCTGGGCATTGCGTCGGGTGCAGGCGCAGCGCTGGGCGAGTTGACCGGGTACGTGGCCGGCCTCAGCGGCCGCTCGGTGGTCCAGAACCGGGCGCTTTATAAGCGATTCGAACATTGGATGGATCGGTTCGGCCCGGCGGCGCTTTTCCTGCTGGCCACCTTTCCCAATCCATTCTTTGATGTGGCAGGCCTGGCAGCGGGCGCCCTTCGCTACCCCTGGTGGCGGTTCCTGTTGCTGGCCTGGGCCGGCAAGACCGTGCAGGGTATCCTGATAGCCTATGCCGGCGCCGCATCCGCCGGTTGGGTGCTGGAGTGGCTCAGCGGTTTGATGGGCGCGTCGGAGACCGGAGCCCTCATGGCAGTGTTATGGGGTGGTGGACACGTCCGGCCGCCTGTGGTACACTGAGATCGGCGCCCAGGATCACGAGACCGAGAAGAGTGCCGTGGCTGTCAGGCCCAGGAAGATCATCTGTATCGAAGATGAACCGGAGATGATAGACTTGATCCGGGTCATCCTGAGCCATGATGGGCATCAGGTGATCGGAGCCATTGGTGGGCGGGCCGGGCTGGAGGCAATGCGCGCCGACAAACCGGACCTGGTCGTCCTGGACCTGATGATGCCGGACATGGATGGCTGGCAAGCGCACCGGCAGATGATGGCCGACGAGGAGCTCAAGACGATACCCGTGGTCGTGGTCACAGCCAAAGCCCAATCCATTGACAGGGTGCTGGGACTTCACGTCGCCGAGGTCGATGACTATATCACCAAGCCTTTTGGTCCTGACGAGCTGCGCAAAAGCGTGGCCCGTATCCTGGGCCGTTGACTCCTGCCGCTGGAGCCAGTCAGGCGGCAACGCCGGTTGGAGCGCCCGTTGCCCGGAGCGAGGTCGGCCGGATTGACCCGGTGGGTGAGCGACCGGATGCGTCACGTGGCGGTGCGCGAACTCGGCGGGGGGCGGGTGTTGCTTCAGGCTCGCTGGTGTGACCGATTTGCCTGCCGGTTGCGCGGCCTGACCTTTCGGCGTGCTTTGCACCCCGATGAGGGTCTGGTGTTGGTGGAATCTCGGGAGAGCCGCAATGGCGCGGCGATTCACATGTTGTTTGTGTTTTTCCCGATCGGCGTGCTCTGGGCCGACTCGAACGGTCAGGTAGTGGACCTGCAGACAGCGCAACCGTTTCGGCCGCTGTACCGTCCGCGGTCGCCTGCTCGCTACATCGTGGAGGGTCCCATTCATCTCTTGGAGAAAATCCAAATAGGTGACCGAATCTCGTTTGAGCCCATCGCTGGGTAGGCAGATTTCGGTCTGGGCAGGTGGAGCAGCCCTGCTGATGGCCACCGTTTTCTGGAGGCCGGTTGCGGCTGCTCCGTCGCAGCCGATTGCCGCACCCACCCCGCAGGTCACCCCAACGCCGGCTTGGATCTATGTGGTGCAGAGCGGAGACACGCTGTACGACATTGCCCAACGGCACGGGCTTTCCTGGGATCTTTTGGCCGCGGCCAACGATTTGGCGGATCCGTATCTGCTCACGCCCGGTCAGCAACTGATCATCCCCCCTGTTCCCGAGCAGCCCTTGCCGGGCATCGTACACCAGGTCCTGCCTGGCGATACGCTGAAATCGATCAGCCTTCGATACGGTGTTTCGCAGTTTGATCTGATCCAGGACAACCACCTTCTCCGGCCCGATCACCTGGTAATCGGCCAGCCAGTGTCGGTCGCGGTTGCGGCCGATTCGCCGCCCCTGTATGGCGACACGCACATGATCTGCGATTCGGAGACGTTGGTTGGTATAGCGGTTGAACACAACACTTCCATGTGGCTACTGGCCACCGTGAACGAGCTGTCGCGCCCATTTTACGCGTCAAACGCTAGCCGAATGTGGATCCCCGGACAGGACGGGGTCTTTGTGGACTGGGCCCTTCCCGTCGATCATCTAGCGCTGCATGGGACGCCTGCGATCCAGGGCGGCACGATTTCGGTGCAAATCAGCGTCAGCCAACCGATGACGCTGGCCGGCAGCCTTTTTGGGCAGCAGCTCAATCTGTTTCCCACAGAGACCGGCATGGCAGCGGTGGTGGGAGTCGATGCGATGGCCGATCCCGGCCTGCATACGCTGGCAATTACCGTCTCGACGGCCGGCGGCGTTGACGCCGCCTACTCCCAACCCATACCGCTCGAGCCGGGCGAATTCGTCAGCGAGGATATTGTGGTGGATGCCACGGTTGCGGCAGCCATTACACCCGACGTAGCCGAGGCAGAACTGGCATTGGTGAACGGGCTTTTTTCCAATTGGTCAGCGTCGCGACGGTGGGAAGGTTCGTTTGCGCTGCCGGCCGCAGGAGACGTTACCTCGCGCTTCGGCACGCGCCGCACCTACAACGTCGCCCTCTCCAGCCCATATCACACTGGGGTGGATCTGAGCTCGGCGAACGGTCTGCTGGTCACCGCACCGGCCGCGGGCATCGTCGTCTATACGGGCACGCTGACGGTGCGGGGCAATGTCCTGGTGTTGGACCATGGTTGGGGCGTTCTGAGCGGCTACTGGCACCTGGCTCAGATAGAGGTGAATGTGGGTGATGAGGTCGCGCAGGGAGAGACCATCGGTCAAATCGGCAGCAGCGGCCTGTCCACCGGTCCGCATCTCCACTGGGAGGTACGGGTCGGAACCGTGCCGGTGGATGGGTTACAATGGTTGCGTGATTCGTTTCCGTGAGCGCCCGGCGAAAGCGGGCTTGGATTAGGGAGGATACATGGGCACGTGGTTGGTCAGTCTTACGGTGTTGGTCGCTGCGATAATCCTGGCAGCGTTGGCTGCCTACCTGGGCGGCTGGCTTTACCAGCGCTCGACGCGCGGAGTCGACGAATGGAAGGCAATCCGCGAAGGGAATGCCGCGGTGGGCATTACCATGGGGGCGGTGATCGTCGGCCTGGCAATCGTCATGCGGCCGGCGCTGGCCGGCACGTTGCCTCCGCTTAGCGGTCGGCTGGCGGCCGACCTGCCGGCTGCGGTGGCTACTGCCTTCGCCTTGGCCCTGGTGCTGCTGCGCTCGGTGATCGCTGTTATCCTGGGGAGCGTGGGAATTTGGTTTGCTGTGAAGTTATTCAGCCGCTTGACGCGCGATGTGGACGAAGCGGCCGAGCTGGCGCGAGGCAACGTGGCGGTTGCGGTCATGATGGGTGCGGTTATCTTGGGCGTGTCCCTCCTGCTGGCACCGGTGTCGGATGTCATCGCCGACGCCATCGCGACCGTCGTTTTCCACTAGTCGGGCGGTTGCCTACGCGTCAGGAATTGCTATAATCGTCGTTCATCATTGCATCGCTTGGGAGAAGGAGACTGGTGTTTCAACGCCTCACTCAAACTGAACAGTACTGGACCAAGGATTTCGCAATTGAGAGCGAGGACTTGGAACACGTCAACAACCGGCTGCTCGAGGAAGAACGCCCGCTCTCGATTGAGGAACTGGCCATGGCAGTCATGCGCCGGAGGGTCGACCAGGAGGAAAACGAGTTACGGCGGTCTTTGGGCAAGGGGACGGTCTACGACCCATCGGAACACTATGCGATAGGTGATACGCTCGTGTTTCCGGCGTTAGGGTTTGCGGTTGGCATCGTGTGTGCTGTGCGGAGCGGTTCGAACCCTGAATACGGGGAATTTGACGTGATTCAGGTAGAGTTCAAGCGCAACAATCGCAAGCGCGAATTTGCCAGCGGACTTGCCAAGCCCCACGCACTCAGGGCCGCGACGCAAGCGTTGCTGCTTCCTCCCAAGGGTTTGCTTTCAGTCGAGGATCTGTGGCGTCAATACGGCAAGCTGGTGCGCCGCAAACTTGTCGGTGCACTGCGCCACCAGAGTGACCTGATCGAGATGTTTGGCCTCTGGTTTGTCAAAGGGTTGCTTACCGAGGTGGGCGTCGGTTATCTGAATATCGCCGAGGCCATTCTGGACATTAACGGCGGCGGACCCATCTCCACCAGCGAGCTCCTCAAGGACCTGGGCCTGCCTCACGAATCAAGGGAAGAGCTGCTAGAGTACTCCCTGAACTATGCTCTGGCGCAGGACGAACGTTTCGACGAAGTAGGTGCAGCGGGCAAGGTGATGTGGTATCTGCGCCGGTTGGAACCGGCCGACGTGCTGTATCCACCGCGCCGCCTAGCCTACTCTGCGGTGCCGTACGACCGCAGCCTGTTGAACCTCAACCTGCGCAAGCTGGAGACCGAATTGGACGATGAATGGTCGGGCGGATGGGAACCGGCCGAAGAGCCGCGCGAGGTCACCTTTGTGCTGACCTATCCGCACTGGCGGCAGGGAACTCTTCCCCTTTCGTCGGTGATGGCCCCTCTCTTTCCGACCTCGTACGAGGCACCACGAATTCGGTGCACCCTCAGGGACAGCCATACGCAGGAGGAGATAGAAACCTGGGTTGTCTGGGAAGGTCGTTTTGTGTTTGGGCTCGGTGCCTGGTATCGGGCCAACGACCTGCCTATCGGTGCCTACCTGCACCTTTCTCCCGGATCGGAACCAGGGGAAGCCGTTATCCGCTTCGGCACCCGCCGGTCCCAACGCGAGTGGGTTCGGGTTGCACAGGTGCAGAACGGTCAACTCTTGTTTGGCATGCAGAAACGCAGTGTCGGTTGCGATTACGACGACATGATGATGATCCACATGGACGACCCGGTTTCGGCCGACGAGGTGTGGCTTCGAATCCAGGAACGAAGCTGGTCCCTGGCGGAAACCATGGTCCGCCTCTTCCCCGAATTGGCCAAGCTGAGTCCCCAGAGCACCGTACACGCCAAGACCCTTTACAGCGCGGTGAACATGGTTTATCGCTGCCCCCCGGGGCCGATTTTCGCCGAGTTGGTGAGGCAACCTTGCTTTGTGTCCATGGGCGAGAACTATTGGAAGTTCAACCCCAACCTGTGGTCTGGCGGATAGGGTTACCGAGGAGTCCAAGAATGGCTTTGCACAAACCACCGACAGTCAAACCTGCAGCCACAGAAGAGAGGGTCATCCGGTACCACATTGATTATTCCTGGTGGGAGAAAACCGGGAGCGACCTGAGGTTGTTCCTGCGCAGCCACCTCTGTCCGATGCACCAGCAGCTGTTTGCGGAATTCGAGGGCGAAGATCAAGTTGACTGGATCGACCAGCAGACGGCCGAGGTTCGCCGGGTTGACGGGTTGGAGCATACGCTGCACGCGCACTGCAGCCGGGAGACTGGTTACATCACACCCAACACGTCGCTGGTGAACGCGGTGTTCCGAGTCTTTCTGGCAAACGCAAACCAACCGCTCACTGCTGCCGAGCTGGCAGCTCGGATTGGGCGGTCAGTCGACACGGTGCAAGGTGCGCTGTCTGGCCGCACCATCTACAAAGGCATTGTCCCTTTGGCCGAAGAGGACGACGTATTAGGGTCACAGTAGCAGGTGTTGCACCCGCCTGCCCATGATGCCCCAGTAGCTCAACGGATAGAGCAACGGCCTTCTAAGCCGTCGGTTGGGGGTTCGAGTCCCTCCTGGGGCGCTGTCCGCACTAGACGTTTCGCCTGTTTGCCGGGTTGTCAGTCAACCCGGCAAATAACCCCCTTGAGATAGGCAGCTTCCGGAAAGGTAAGCGACACCGGGTGGTCGCCGCCCTGAGCCATCCACCCGATGATCTGTACCTCGCGCTCGCTATCCAGCGCTGCTGCGAAAAGGATCTTTTGGAAGAGGTCCGTGCTGACCGAGCCCGAGCAGGAAAAGGTGAACAGATGACCGCCGGGCCGTAGCAACCGCATTGCCAACCAGTTGATATCCTTGTACGCGCGAGCCGCACGCTCGACACCACTCTTGGATGAGGCGAATTTGGGAGGGTCCAGTACGATCAGGTCGAACTGGCGCGCGGCGTCGCGATAGTGGCGCAACTGCTGAAAGACGTCGCCGACAACCCATTCCGGCTCCGAATTGCCGAGACCGTTCAACTCTCGGTTGCGCGTTGCCACCGCCGCCGCGGCCGGAAGTGCCTCGACGCTGGTCACTTGCCGCGCCCCTCCCCGGGCCGCATAGATGCCAAAAGCGCCGGTGTAGGCAAAGCAGTTGAGCACGTCCGCACCACGGGCATAACACTCCAAATGCTCCCGGTTCTCGCGTTGATCCAGATAGAAGCCGGTCTTTTGACCCCCTTTGAGGTCCACTGCAAACCGCAGACCGTTTTCCGTGATCACGACCTCGTCAGGCGGCGCATCGCCCAGCAGCTTGCCCGTGGCCAGCATCAGGCCCTCTTTTCGCCGCACCTCCACGTCGCTGCGTTCGTAGATACCCCGGACGTCAGGCAGGAGGTCTGCCAGGCAGTCCGCCAACTGGTTCCGCAGACGGTCCATTCCCAGAGTCAGGATTTGCATCACCAGCCAATCCCCGTATCGGTCTACGATGAGCCCGGGAAGCCCATCGGACTCGGCGTGTACCAACCGATAAGCATCGGTGTCCACACCCGTCTCAAGCAGGCGGAGACGGCGCGAGATCGACCGCATTAGCCGGTCACGCCAAAAGTCCGCATCAATGGCAAGGTTGGGCTGCCAGGAGACCAATCGCAGAACGATCTGGGACTTGCGATTCAGGTATCCAATAGCCAGGAACCGGCCGTCGGCCGCATGGACCGGCGTCACGCCGCCGTCCCGGATGTCGCCGTCGATGGACTGAACGGCACCTGAAAAGACCCAGGGGTGCCGGCACAGGACCGACTTTTCGCGGCCGGGCTTTAGCACTACCCGGCCGCTCATGGTCGGATCAGCGCTCGCAGTCCCGCTTCGTCTAGCGTGGGGATGCCCAGCTGTTTGGCCTTCTCCAATTTGCTGCCCGGTTTTTCGCCTACCACCACGTAACTGGTTTTCTTGCTCACCGAGTCCGTCACCTTGCCGTCATGGTCCTGAATCAGCCGGCCTGCCTCCTCGCGCGACAGGCCAGGAAGGGTCCCGGTGATGACAAAGGCGAGTCCTGCCAATCGACCGACCTCGGTCGCCGGCGATGTAGGCCGATCCGCCTCCATTTTGAGCCCGGCGGCGCGCAGCTTTTCCACCAAGCTGTTGTTGCGCGGAACAGAAAACCATTCGGTGATGGCCCCGGCCGTATGAGGTCCAATTCCTTCCACCGATTGCAGTTCCTCACTGGACGCGCTGGAGAGCGCCGCCAGTGAGTCGAAACGCGCCGCGAGCAACTCTGAAACTGCAACCCCAACCCCGCGTATTCCCAGCGCAGCAATCAGGCGAGCCAGAGGCCGTTCTCGAGAGGCCTCGATGCCTGCCAGCAGGTTGGCAGTCTTTCTTTCCTTATGGCCCTCCAACTCCAATAGATCCGCGGCCGTGAGGTAATACAGGTCAGCTACGTCCCGAACCAGCCCTCGCTCAACCAGCACTTCAGCAGTTCGGGACCCCAGGGATTCGATGTCCATGGCACCCCGGCTGACAAAATACTCCACCAGGCGGACCAGTTGCGCCGGGCAACCGGCGTTGATGCAGTAGATAGCCACCTCACCCTGCAGCCGGATCAGGGGTTCACCACACGAAGGGCAGCGCCCAGGCGGCTGTATCGGTTGTTCCGCGCCGCTTCGGAGGGCCACTACCGGACCTACCACATACGGGATGACGTCGCCCGCTCGCTTGACAATCACCCGGTCCCCCAACCGGATGTCCTTGCGGGCAATGTCATCATAATTGTGCAGCGTCGCCTGTTTCACCATGACTCCGCCCACCTCAACCGGCTCGAGGATAGCCAGCGGGTTCACGGATCCTGTACGGCCGACGTTGACCTCTATGGCCAGCAGTCGAGTAGTTTTTTCGCGAGCCGGGAACTTGAGTGCTGTGGCACCACGGGGGTCCTTACCCACCACCCCCAGGGCCTGCCGCGTCGCCAGGTGGTTCACCTTGACCACCACGCCATCAATCTCAAAATCCAACTGGTCACGCCGATCCATCCACTCGAGGTAGTACTGGCCCACGGCTTCCAGGTCTTGGCAATGTGCAGTGTGGGGCGAAGCTGGGAATCCCAACTTGCAGAGATAATCCATGACCTCAACTTGGGTTTCCAGGGCCAAACCGTCAGCTGCCACGACGTCATAACAATACAGCGCCAGGGGACGGCCGGCAGTCACGGACGGATCCAGTTGGCGCAAGGAGCCGGCCGCAGCATTGCGTGGATTGGCAAAGGGCTTGTCGCCGGCCGCCACCAGACGTGCGTTCATCTCTTCAAAGTCTGACCGGTTGATGAACACTTCGCCGCGCACTACCAGCCATGAGGGAGGCTCAACCTCAGCAACCGGACTGGCGGGGGCCGAGCCAACGGGCACCCGGAGTGGCAGACTGTGAATGGTGCGCAGGTTGGCGGTTATGTCTTCACCCACCTCTCCGTTGCCCCGCGTAGCTCCGCGCACAAACCGCCCTTGCTCATAGTGTAAAACAACCGATAGGCCGTCGAATTTAGGCTCTGCCACATAGTCCAGGTGGGTTTCTGCGGGCAGCATCCGACCGATGCGCACACGCCACGCGCGAAGGTCGGAAAGATCAAAGCAATTGCTCAGGCTCAGTATGGGGGCCGGATGGACCAACTTGGCGAATTTGTCAGTAGGCTCAGCCCCAACCCGTTGTGAAGGCGAATCAGGCCTGATCAGCTCGGGGTGGGCTTTCTCCAGCGCCAGCAACTCGTGGTACAGCGCGTCGTACTCGGCGTCACTGATGACCGGATCATCGAGGACATGGTACCGATAGTTGTGGAAATTCACCTGCCGGACCAACTCATCGATCCGGCCGGTCACACTATCGCTCCTCGTCGCACTCACGGTTCGATGGCCTCTATGAAATCTTGCACTGCCCACCCTTCTGTCCCGTCCTCAGTGACCAACTCCCACCAGGTAAACCCCTCGGCGTCCTGAGGCCCGCCCGAGACTGTAAGCTCGGTGCCGTCAGGTATCAGCTGGATGATATTCGAAGGATTCACCACCGGTTCGCTGCGGAGGTTCAGGCCGACGCTGGTGTTCACCACAGTGACTTGGGCGCCAATATAAAAGGTCCCGGGAGCTGGCGCGGACGTCTCGATGGTCACCTGCGGCGCCGGGGTGGACACAACCGTCATTGGCGCCGCAGAAGGTTCGGGGGTCAGCGGCACCACCGTAGCAACGCTGGCTGTCGGAGCAGCAAACGTGGCCGTGTTGATTACCGGTGGCAAGGTCGGCTGGGATTGTGCTGGTTGCGTGTCCAGGAACAGCCGTGCCCACAGCACCGCTACCGCGATGGCCAGAATCGTCACGATGGCGCCCAGGCCGATCCACAGCCAGGGCGGCGATGGACGGGCCGCGCGCCCACTTACCCTTTGGGCATGGGGGGGTGATTCCGAACGGTCCTTGCGCGGGTCGGGGGGGATCTGGTATGTGGCCATCTCATTCCTCCATGGTCGACGGGCATCGGCATCGATGGCACGCATTATAGCAGGGAACGGGATCCGTGACAAAGCAGGTCTTGCTCAACGCCCAAGCAGCGTTATAATCCGGGCATGAAGGCTCAAGTTACACAAGCCACCTATCGCCAGCAGGTATTTGACATCGTCCGGCAGGTGCCGGCCGGCAAGGTCATCACCTACCGTCGGGTCGCAGCGATGATCGCACCGCCAGTCGATCTGGACCAGCACGCCTACGTCAGGATCGGCTCACAGTGGGTCGGCCGGGCGTTGCACGTAGCCCCGGAAGGAGTGCCCTGGCACCGAGTCATCAACAGCCGGGGGCAGATCAGCCTGCCGGCCGGCAGTCGGGGTGCAGCTATCCAGCGTCTCCGGTTGGAGGCAGAAGGAATTCAGTTCGACCGGAACGGCCGCGTTGACTTGAGAACGTTCGGTTGGACCGGATCGCCTGACCCTCAGCTCATAGAACAGGGTCCCGTCCCCGTCCCGCCAGCGTCTGCTCAAAACGCCGACCGACCCCGGCTCGTCTGAACGCCTGTCTCCGGAATTGAGCTGGTCATCGCGCCGATCGACTGACAAAAGCGAGTTACTGATGTTGTTCGAGTACAAGGGTCACATTCACATCCACACCCGCTTTTCCGACGGAAGTCGCCTTCACGCCGACATATGCCGCGAGGCCATTGCCGCCGGCCTGGACTTTCTGATCATCACTGACCACAATGTGTGGGTTGACGGCCTTGAGGGTTACTATGGCGACGACCGAGACGGCCGCGTGTTGCTGTTGGTTGGCGAAGAGGTGCATGATGTGCGGCGCCAACCACCCGGCAACCACTGCCTGGTCTTCGGTGCCGGGCAGGAGATGGCCCAACACGCATCTGATCCCCAGGCGATGATCGATGCCGTCAACGCCACCGGTGGTTTCTGCTTTCTCGCGCATCCGATTGAGATTGGATCGAGCCTGCTACGTGGTGGCGAGCTTGACCCGCTCGGTTGGCAGGATTGGGAGGTGACGGGTTACACCGGCCTGGAGATCTGGAACTATATGAGCGAGTTCAAAAGCCACCTGACCGGAAAGCTGGCCGCGATTCGGTCCTCATACCAACCGCAGCGGTACATTCGCGGGCCATTTGGCGACACGCTGAAGCAATGGGACTCTTTGCTTTCCCAGGGCAGGCAGGTGGCCTGCATCGGCGGAGGGGACGTCCATGGCAGTACCTATCACCTCGGCCCTTTGGAACGGACAGTTTTTCCGTATCGTTCTGTTTTCCAATCGTTGAACACACACCTGCTGACGCCGAAACCACTGACCGGCGAACTGAATCAGGACCGGGACCTGGTTCTTTCAGCATTGCGCCAGGGACATGGCTGGGTTGGTTACGATGCCGCTGGCGAGACTGCCGGTTTCCGCTTTAGCGGGCAGGGCTTTCGTCGTGAGGGCATCATGGGCGACGTGATAGCGTTGTCCAGGGGGGGCCTGACGCTCCAGGTTACCTCACCCGAGCTGGGGCACATTCGGCTGCTCTGCAACGGGACAGTGGTGGCCGAGACTGCCGGGCGGACGAACCTGCTCTTCCAGACCAGCGAGCCGGGGGCATATCGAGCAGAGGTATTCACGCGGTTTGCCGGCGACAAACGGGGCTGGATCTATAGCAACCCGATTTACGTTCGGCGACGGGCGCAGTCGTAGGCCGGTTGACCTTGTGATGCTTTAGGAAAGCGCTAGATGCCTGATTTCGACCTTGTCTCACCTTTTGAGCCAACCGGTGACCAGCCGCAAGCCATACAAGGCCTGTTGAACGGGCTGAAACAGGGATACCGTAACCAGACCCTGCTAGGGGCGACCGGAACCGGAAAGACCTTCGCCATAGCCCGCGTCATTCAGGAGACCAAACGCCCCACCCTGGTCATGGCGCATAACAAAACGCTTGCAGCCCAACTCTACTCCGAGTTCCGCGAATTCTTTCCTCACAACGCAGTCGAGTACTTTGTGAGCTACTATGACTATTATCAGCCGGAGGCCTATATCCCGCGGCAGGACCTGTACATCGAAAAGGAGACCCAGATCAATGAGGATATTGAACGGATGCGCCTGGCAGCCACGACTGCCTTGCTGAGCCGGCGCGACGTCATCATCGTCGCATCGGTCTCCTGCATCTATGGCATTGGCAGTCCGGCCGCTTACGGTCAGGTTGTCCTTCGGTTGGCCCTTGGAGAGCACCATCGCAGGGATACCACACTCCGGCATTTGGTGGAGATCCAGTATGGTCGGAACGATTACGAATTGCGCCGCGGCACATTTCGCGTCCGCGGGGACACCTTGGAGGTGTTCCCGGCGTATGCGCAATCGGCATACAGGGTGAGCTTCTGGGGAGACGAAATCGAGCGGATCACAGAGATCGACACGCTGACCGGCGAGGTCCTCCATGAGCTGGAGCAGGTCGAGATATTCCCTGCCAAACAGTTCATGATGCCGGAGGAGAATTTGCGAAAGGCCCTCCACGATATTGAACAGGAACTTGAACAGCAGATCGCTTTCTTCAAGCGTAGCGAGCTGTTGCTGGAGGCGCAACGCATTGAGCAACGCACCCGCTACGATCTGGAGATGCTGCGCGAGGTCGGATACTGCTCGGGAATCGAGAACTATTCGCGCCACCTGGACCAGCGACCGGCCGGAAGCCCGCCGTGGACCCTGTTGGACTATTTTCCGGCCGACTACCTCTTGGTGATCGATGAATCCCACATGACCATCCCGCAGATCCGAGGGATGTTTGGCGGGGATCGTACGCGCAAACAGACACTGGTGGATTACGGTTTCCGTCTGCCAAGCGCCCTGGACAACCGTCCCCTGAACTTTGAGGAATTCGACGCCCGCGTGAACCAGGCGATTTTCACGTCTGCCACGCCGGGGCCGTACGAGCGCGAGCGGTCGCAGCAGGTAGTTGATCAGGTGATCAGGCCCACTGGCGTGGTGGACCCCGAGATTGAGATGCGACCGGTTAAGGGTCAGATCGACAACCTCCTGGGCGAAATCCAGAACCGCGTCGAAAACGGCCAGCGTGTGTTGGTTACGACCCTGACCAAGCGAATGGCGGAGGATCTTGCCGATTATCTGACAGAACTGGGGACCAAGGTGCATTATCTCCATTCTGAGATTGACACGTTGGAGCGGGTAGATATCCTGCGCGACCTGCGTCTGGGGGTGTTTGACGTTGTCGTCGGAATCAACCTTCTGCGTGAGGGATTGGACCTGCCGGAGGTGAGCCTGGTGGCCATTCTGGACGCCGACAAGGAGGGATTTCTGCGCAGCGAGCAGGCCTTGATCCAGACCATTGGCCGCGCGGCCCGCCATGTGGACGGCAAAGTCATCATGTACGCGGACCGGGTGACCGACTCCATGGCGCGGGCCCTCGGCGAGACCGACCGCCGCCGTGCCAAGCAGTTGGCGTACAACCAAGAACACGGCATTGAACCACGGACAGTAATCAAAGAGATCCGCGACCTGACGGCCACGCTTCTCTACCAGCGCCGGGACGCGCAGCCGGAGCCGCTGCCCACTCTGTTACAACTGCCTCGCCACGAGCTGACGCGGCTTATCCACGATCTGGAGCAGCAGATGAAAGAGGCAGCCCGAAAACTCGAGTTCGAGAAAGCAGCGGCACTGCGCGACCAGATCATCGAGCTCAGAAACGAGTTGGATGAGCCATGAGACTGCGAGGGCAGGCTGCGACGCCCGACCGCTGTGGCGGCTTTACCGCGATAACCAGCAAGAATGTCCAGTCCTGAAAGACTGCTAGGCATCCTCAACAACCTCCCTGCCAGGCCCGGCGTCTATCTGATGAAAAACGGGCGTGGCGAGGTTATCTACGTGGGCAAAGCCATCAACCTGCGTAGTCGGGTCCGCTCATATTTCCACAACTCGGTTGACTATCCCAAGGTGACGCGGATGGTGCGTCACATCGAGGAGATCGAGTTCATCATCACGGATTCCGAGTTGGAAGCGCTGATCCTGGAGATGAACCTGATCAAGCGCTACCGACCCCGGTTCAACGTTCGCCTCAAGGACGACAAACGATATCCCTATATCAAGGTTCACTGGGCGGCCGACTTTCCCACTGTCACCATCACCCGCCGCATGGTCAAGGACGGCTCGCGGTATTTTGGACCCTACACCTCTGCTTGGGCAGTGCACCAGACACTGGATCTGCTGCGCCGCATCTTTCCCTACCTCACGTGCAACCGCGAGATCACCGGCCGGGATGTGCGGGCGTGCCTCTACTTTGACATCAAGTTATGCGGCGGGCCCTGCATCGGTGCAGTGGGTCGACAAGACTACCGCGCCACCATACAGGGTCTGGTGGATTTTCTGGCAGGTCACGGTAGCCAGGTGATAGACCAGCTGCAAAAGGCGATGCTGGCAGCCTCTGAGGAGCTCCAGTTCGAGAGGGCGGCCCACTTGCGCGATCAACTGACTGCCATCCGGCAGGTCGTCGAAAAACAAAAGGTGGTCTCGATGGCTGGAACCGATCAGGACGTCATCGCCTTTGCCCGCGATGACGGCGCCGCATGTGCTCAGGTCTTTTTTATCCGCGACGGCAAGCTGATCGGCCGGGAGCACTTTGTGCTGGATGGCACAGAGGATGAAGACTGCACCACCATCATCAGTGAGTTTGTCAAGCAGTTCTACGACGATGCGGCTTATGTGCCACCTGAGGTTCTTCTACCTGACCACGTGGCGGAGGCTGATATCATCGAGCAGTGGCTGGCAAAGCGACGTGGCACCAAGGTGTCTCTGCGCGTCCCAAAGCGTGGGCAGAAACGCGAGTTGGTGAAGATGGCATCCACCAATGCTGCAGAAACCCTATCTGTTCTCCGCTCGCAGTGGGAAGCCGACCAGAACCGGTTCGTTCAAGCGCTTCACGAGCTTCAGGTTGCGCTGGGCCTGGCCGAACCACCCGGACGCATAGAGTGTTACGACATAAGCACCATCCAGGGCACGGCTACAACGGGCAGCATGGTGGTGTTCGCTCAGGGAGTGCCCCGCAAGAGTGATTACCGACGGTTCATCGTGCGCGGTAGCCAGGCCTCCAGCGATCTGGAATCCATGCGCCAGGTCCTGACCCGCCGATTTAACCGGTGGCAGGCAACCAGAGAGGCCTTGCCACCGCAAAAGGGCGATGCGGTGTGGGCGCTGCTGCCTGACCTCCTGGTTGTAGACGGCGGCCTGGGCCAGTTGGGGGTCGCAGTCGAGGTTCTAAGCAACGTGGGATTGTTGGAGCGCGTTCCGGTCGCTGCCTTGGCCAAACAGCACGAAGAGATCTTTATTCCTGCGAAAGCAGAGTCGATCTTGCTTCCGCGCCGTTCACAGGCGCTGTACCTGATCCAGCGCATACGGGATGAAGCCCATCGATTCGCCGTCACCCATCACCGAGAGCAACGGGAAAAGGCGGGGGTAGCGTCGGTACTTGATTCGATTCCCGGAGTGGGACCCAAGCGTAGGATAGCCTTGCTGAAGACCTTTGGCAGCGTCAACCGCATCCGGACGGCAACTGTGGAGGAAATCGCCGCCGTACCGGGACTCCCGCTTCAGGTAGCGGAGATAATCAAAGCGCTTCTTTGATCAGGGTTCCACACCCGACCAGTTAGCCACTCCCTGCAGGTACTGCTCGACCGCCCAACCTTCCAAGCCCGTGCTCGTGCGGAGTTGCCACCAGGCAATATCGTTGGCTTGCTCGGGGCCGCCCAAGACGTCCATGAGTTCGCCGTCCAGCAGCACAGCCAGCCTCATTCCTGCGGTACCCGGCCGATCTCGTAGGCTGATGCCCAACCCTTCGGTACCGGCCACGATTACGCGGCCGCCGACTTGAATGGGTCCGGCCGGCACCGTCGGCGTTGGAAAGGAATCGCCCGGCACAGTGGTCTCGGGACCGTTGCCAGACATGGGGCGTATGGTGGATGTTGCCCCGGACGCGGCGCTCGGGGCCGCCGCAGGCATCTGCGGGCGGTTCGCAGTAGGTATGTCCGATGTAGCACGAGTTGCCACGGGCCAGGGTGAAGGCAAAGCCGTCATCGACGGAATGAGGGTCGGCAGCCAGAGCAATACCGTCGGGGATGAGATGGACATAGGTGTCACTGAGCGGGCCCGATCTGGTCGCACGGTGTGCCACATCCAAAAACCTGTAGAAGCGGTGGCCAGCAGCAGGGCGCTCAAGATCACCAGAATCGCCCAACGCCACCACGCCATCAAGCTCGCTTCGGAAGCCGCGCCTCCCAGCTGCGCCACCAGGACTCCCACTGCTGACAGATTTGGACGGCCGCCCGCATGACTGGAACACCTCGGTCGCGTTTGACCCAACCTGAGCAGCCGGTTGGCCGCCTGGTCGATCTCCATGTGCCCCAACGACCCTGGAAGTTGGCTCGCGTCGAGACCATCGCCCGCGGCGCCATTCAGCAACACGATGAGATCGCGCTGGTCCACCCTCACGCCGGGGCCAATGAAGGGCCGCCCGATATCGTTCACCTGAGGCCAGGACAACGCCGGACGGCATCCAAGGTAGGTATCCGGACCCAGGTCCAGATCTGGAGACAATCTGTAGGTCGCTTTATCCCGAGAAACTACGAAAGCGGATCCTCGCCCTACACTGGCTAGGCACAAAAACGACCCCGACAGGATAGCTGCCGGCAACCATACTCCGATCTCGCCGTCTGCCCCGTAAGCGCTTTCCCGGTCATGGACAACCTGGTTGGCTATGGCCAACGCGTCCATCAGAACGTGGACAGCGTTCTCGTCCTCCGCCTGGACAAACCGATTGCGGAGCGCCTGGAGAGCCAGTCGGCAAGCCTCTTCAGGCGTCCAACCTGGTCCGAACCCCTCAGCCATGACCAGCGGCGTGACCTCATCGCCCCCTCCTCCTGGCCGAAAGGTAGAGGTCAGGGTGCAACAGACGCTCTCGCCTTCTCCTTCTCGGTGGTAAGTACGGCTGTCGTTGGCCAGAGTATCTTGTGCTACCGGATGCGCCGCGGTTGCCCCTTTGCTACGGCGCGTTCGCGGGCAGTATATCAGAGCACGGATGCCTGTCAATCAGTCCTGCCGCCGGCTAATTGACCGACGTTTGGCGCTATGCTACAATCCGCCTGGTCCGGGTGGCCCGGGTTCGCGCGGATACATCCGGCGACCTGGACGGGAAAGTCATGGCCAACGTGCTGGAACTCGAAGCAGCTATTGCGCTCCGTCAGGCGGCAAGACGTGATGGCCGGTTAGTGGTGCTAACCAACGGCTTGTTCGACCTGCTGCATGTGGGACACCTCGATTACCTAGAGCGCGCCGGGAACCTGGGGGATGTGTTGATTGTCGGCGTGAACAGCGACCTCTCGGCCAGGACGTTCAAGGGTCCAGGACATCCGGTTGTTCCGGCGCCGGAGAGGGCCCGACTGTTGGCAGCGTTATGCATCGTAGACGTCGTGGTCATATTTGACGAACCGACTGCTTCAGAGCTGGTTCGAGCGCTGCAGCCGGACGTGTACGTCAAGGGTGGGGACTATACAAACAAACCGTGGCCGGAGCGTGAGGTCGCCCTGGCGACCGGCTGCAGAGTAGAGCTGATCCCCATCCTGGAAGGTCACTCCACCTCGACCCTGGTGCAGTCCATCCTGGCCGCATTTGGCAGGCAACCTGACGTTGGCTGAGAGCTCGGCGCTCGCCGCCCCCTCCCCACCTCCCGTAGCGGGAATAACCAGAGCGGCGACGATCATCTTTGTCGGCAACGTCCTAAGCCGGATGGTGGGCCTGGCTCGCGAATACGTCAAGGCAGACCTTTTCGGCGCCACGGGACTGGTAAGCGCCTTTGAGGTCGCCAACATCGTGCCGACCATGATCTACGACCTCCTGGTGGGGGGGATCATTAGCTCGGCGTTGGTGCCCGTGATGAGCGATCACGCGGCTCCCGGCCGCGATCGGGGCGAGTTCTGGCGCCTGGGCAGTACGCTGTTCAGCCTGGCTGCCGTCTCTCTGGCCATCATTGTGGTGGTTGGGGAGCTGCTGGCACCGCAGATTGCTTGGTTGTTTGGTGCGCGGAATTTTCAGGATCCTTCACTCCAACAGATCACAACCGATCTGTTGCGCGTGATGCTGCCGGCGGTTCTTTTTCTGAACATGTCCGGACTGATAGCCGGCACTCTGTTCAGTCTCCAGCGGTTCACACTCCCGGCCTTTACCGCTGCCGTTTACAACACCACGATTGTCATCGTCGCGTTGCTGCGCCCTGATCAGATAGGCAGCCTGGCCTGGGGGGTGCTCGCGGGATCTGCAGCGCAACTATTGCTGCAGTTGCCTGGGTTGGAGCTCCGGCAGATCCGTTGGGTTTGGAATCCCGGACATCCGGCCCTGCGCCGGATCGGAAAGCTGTATGTGCCCATCGCATTGGGGGTCATCGTGAGCCAGGTAGCCATAGGGATCAGCTACAACCTGGCGACGCAGACGGGTGACGAAAGCGTTGCCCTGATGCGCTATGCGACGAACCTGGTTCAGTTGCCTCTGGGGCTGGTGGCGACGGCCATCTCCGTCGCGATTCTGCCCACGCTGGCCCAGCAAGCGCTGCTGCCCAGCGCTGATCCGCAGTTCAAGACGACGTTGGCACATGGCCTGACGGTGCTGATGGTTTTGATCCTGCCGGCCGCAACAGGGATGTTCGTCCTGGCCCGCCCCATCGTTGGTCTGGCGTTTGAGCATGGGGACTTTACTTCCGCTGCAACGCAGACCACGTCAACCGTGCTGCGGTTGTATCTGTTAGGACTACCGTTTGCGGCAGTGGATCAACTGCTCATTTTCGCGTTTTACGCCCGCAAAAACACGCTGACCCCCGCCCTGGTAGGGGTAGCTAGTGTCGTGATATACCTGGCAGTGGCACAATTGCTCATCCGACCGCTCGGTCTCTATAGCTTGATGATTGCCGATTCGGTCAAACACGTGATGCACGCGGCCATGATGACCCTTCTGCTCCATCGGGCAATCGGTGGCCTCTCCAGCCGGGTCGGCATCACGGCGCTCAAAGCCCTGGGGGCCTCTGTCACCATGGGTTTGGTGGTGTGGGCCGTCGCAGAGGTTACCCCGGCATCCGAAAACCTGGCCGGCTGGCTTGCCGCGGTCGGTTTGGGCGGAACAGCGGGCTTGGTGACTTACGGGCTCTTGGTCAAGCAGCTTGACATCCTGGAGCTGAACGCGATCCGCGACCGCGTGTTGGCCAGGCTACTGCCCGGCCGGTTTGGGCGCCGACAGTGAGAATGCGACCTCGCCTTACTCGCCGTTCTTCCAGCTGCTTGCAGCGCAGTGATCCTCCCTTTATAATGTGATGCGTGATAAAGTTGGCGCCAGACAGACATCAGTTTGAACCGACGGGAGGAGTGTCATCTGCACTCTACGACGAACCCTACTTTCTGACGGCGTGTGAGGGGTGCAGGGAGTTCGCAGAGAGCGGTGGCCGGGAACTATCTCAGCGGTTGGCGGAGGCGTTCGCAGTGGCAGCGGTTGAACCTGGCATGCAGGTTCTGGACGTCGGCAGCGGCCGCGGCGAGATCGTGCAGCATTGTGTGCGTCTTGGCGCAAAGGCTTACGGCGTCGACTATGCCTCGGTCGCCAATCGGCTCGCCGTGCAACGATTGGCCGTTGCGGGAAGTACCGACCCACAGAAGACGATTTCGCAGGGCGACGCTCAATGGTTGCCCTTCCCCGACCGATCCTTTGACCGTGTCTTGATGTTTGACATTGTGGAACACCTCTTCCCCTGGCAATTGGAGCGAGCACTTGAGGAGGCTCATCGCGTCTTGCGCGACGAAGGGCGGTTGATCGTTCACACGGCGCCAAATCGCTGGTACGACCGCTACGCCTATCCTCTCGTTCGCCTGTACAGGACGTTGACCGGTGAGGGGAGCAAGTACCCCCCAAATCCGCGAGCAATCATCCCCGCCAACTTGTTGGTTCACGTGAACGAACAGGATCTGATTCGCTTGCCGCGGGCGCTTCGTCAAGCTGGTTTTTCGTGCCAGGCCTGGCTGGCCTCCCCACCGCAGGACCGCCAGGAAGGATGGCTGCTTGCGGCCGCGCGTTGGATCTTGTTCGAAATGCCGCCCTTTCGTTGGTTCTTCCAACGGGAACTGTACGCGGTGGCGTGGAAACGTGACTATGTCGGGAGCAGGCCGTTCAGGCCGCGGTGGGGTCACAAACGTGGTCATGAGCAATGGCAGGCCGGCGTTCGGTAGACGATCTGAGCCTTGATGAACTGGAGCAAATCCTGGCCGTCCGCAGGCGGGAGTTGCGCATCCGGCGGCTCCGGCACATGGCGGACGAGGGTCGACTGGTCATGGATGGAAGCGTGGCAGCCACAGCCCTACCCGTTGGGCTGGAAACACCCATCAGGCCGACGGATACTCCGCCTCCTTCACCGGCTTCTCCGACCGATTCATCACGAAAGCTCGAGAGTCCCGCAGACCCGGACAAACAGGCGGCTGCACGGACGGTGAACCTCCGATGGGTAGCGAACCGACTCCTGTTGATCGTCGAGATTCTGGCAGTGATGGGGCTGCTGTACATAACGTGGGACACCTGGCAGACCCGGCAACTGCTGAACCGAGAAATTCAGCAAGCCCATAAGGCGATGGCTCTTGAAAACAATCCCACCCCTGTACCCACACCGTTGATTGGCGTCGTGTTGCTGCCCGGCGGTCACACGTCTCCTATCTCTGAGACCGGTGCCAAGCCCGGAGAGGCCGGTGGAATTCCAGAACATCTGCTTCCGCTGGTTGCGGCCTACGCGCCCCCTCCCATTCCGACTCCGGCACCCGAACAGGCTCGCTGGATTGTCATACCTGCGGCTGATGTCGACCACCCCATTGTACAGGGGGACGATTGGGAACAGCTGAAGAAGGGAGTCGGGCAGCACGTGGGATCAGCCAATCCCGGCACGGCCGGCAACCTTATCCTCACGGCCCACAATGACATATATGGTGACATCTTTCGCCACCTCGATCGCATGGAGACGGGAGATGAGATTGTGGTGCGCACAGCGTCGGCTGAATACACCTACCTGGTGAAGGCGCGGCGTATTGTGGAGCCGACCGAGATCAGCGTCTTGGCGCCCACACGCCAAGCCACCATTACCCTCATCTCATGTTACCCCTACCTGTTGGACACGCAGCGCATCGTGATAATTGGAACTCTGAAAGAGCATTAAGCGGATGGCAAAAAAGGCACGAAGAAAAAAGCAAACGGTGTTGACCCAGGCTCAGCTTGCCGGCACCAAGAAACAGGACGAGGTCCTCTCTGACAAGGTCATCATCGAGTATCAGGTCCCTGAGCCGACTGCCCGCGTCGCAGTCGATTTCCGGCAGGAGTACAAGTACGTTGTCAACGACTTGCAGCGCGTGGGGATCTTGGCGGCCATTATGCTGGGGATATTGATCGCCCTTAACTTGGTGCTCAGATAAAGGAATCGGTTGCGGCCGGGTGTCGTCGGGCGAGGCTATTCACCCCCTGAAAAAACCAACCGGATGCGGTAACATCAGGACAAAGCAGCGCGGGCTGGTACCGTCAACCCGTGCCTCACATCCTTCTTTCCGGGTCGGCGACCAGTTGTCGCCGCGGTGACCATCGCCATGCCGCGCTCTTTCCATATATGTCGTGGTTGAGGAGTCAGGCGCCGGCTTCCGGCGCCAGTGGCGTGATCATGGTGATCGTGGTGCCCTGACCGGGAGCAGATTTGACATCCAGTGAGCCGTTGATGAGTTCTGCTCGCTCACGCATGTTAATCATGCCGAGACTGCCGCGACCTTCGTAATCGCGCAGGGTTTTCGCGGCGTCAAAACCCACACCGTCGTCACGGATTTGCACTGCAAAGAGCCCGGCATCGGCCCACAGCCGGACCTCTACCTTGGAGGCCTGGGAGTATTTGCGGGCGTTGCCCAGAGCTTCTTCCACGACGTAAAAGATGACCGCTGCTTGTTTGCCATCCAGTCTCCGGGTTGCATCGCCGGTCTCGTGGATCTGTATCTTTAACCCGTCGGATTCGCTGAACTTGTCAGCCAGCGCCTGGAGTGCAGGCATCAGCCCCTGCGTCTCCAGGATCAGCGGCCGCATGGTAAAGAGCATTTGCCGAATCTCGCGAACCGTCTGCCGAGCCAGGTTCTCGATGACTTCCAGCTCGGCAAGCGTCTTTTGCGGATCGTGGATCGCCATCTTGCGCAAGGAATGGACGCGCATGGCAACTGCCGAAATGCCTTGCGTCGGTCCGTCGTGCAGGTCGCGCGACAGTCGGTGTCGGGCATCCTCTTCTATTCGCATGATCCGATCTTTTTCGACCTGCAGGTTCTGGTACAGCATGGCGTTGTGCAATACTACCGTTGCCCGTTCTGCTACCGCTGCCAGGTAATCCAGCTGTTCTGGAGCAAAATCCGACAACCCATCCGTCCCAAGAACCAGCGCACCAAAGCTCTCAAAACCAATGCGGAGGGGTAGCACCACAGCGACCCGGCAATCTGCGAAAGCAGTAAATGAGGCCAACTCGGGGTCATCTGCTGGCGCGGGCACCACTGTTAGCTCGGCATTCCGGAGGGCTTGGGCCACGGCGCCCTCCTTACCGGGAATTTTCTGACCGAGTTCGTGCCGCGGCACACCACGCGAGGTCGCCAGGCGCAACGTCCCGGAATCAAACAGGAAAACCGCCCCCACGGTACGGGCTTTGCCAGACCAGCCGCCCATGGCATGATCAACCACTTCCAAGGAAGAGGCCATGGCATCCTCAAAGCTCAGCGTTCCACCCAGCGTTCCGGTGATTCGCTGCATGGCCTGCTCACGGTCCAGCGAAGCCTGAAGACCCTGTAGCTGTCGGCGCGCCAGCGCGATCTGACGCCTGGCCCCCTGCCGGAGCGCATGGTCCGCCACATAACCAGCAAGGAACCCGACACCGAGCAGCAAGAACGCGCTGAAGACTGCGGCGAGGACCTCCTCGGCCGACAGCGGTGCCGAAAGAGCCCGGAGCACAGCCGCCGCTCGTGCCATCCCGATGGCTAACCCCGCGAGCATGCCGGCCGTCCAGTGCACGCGAACGGCCGCCGAGATGACCGGCAACAGCATCACGAGAAAGAGCGGATCGATCAGGAGCGCCATGATATCGGGACCCGGGCGCAATATCAGGTAGGCAGAGCCAGCCAGAACCGAGTCCATCACCAGCGTCGCCGTGGGGAGTAGCCGAGCAAGCCAACCCTGGTACGCCAGACCGGTGATCAGGAGATTGTAGGCAATGACCAGGCCAGCCCAGGAAGGAACCAAGGAATTGGATATCGAAAAGGCGATCCGGTCCGGCACAACAAGCCAGAGAAACACAAAACCGAGAGCCGCAATCAGGTATGCCAGCCAACGAGCGCCAGCCACCTGAAGATCAACCCACGTGGCGTTGCTGCGTCCGGTGCTCACGCCTCCCTCCCTGGCGATGCCATCATTGGGCAAGCCGCCCAAAGCAAAGGGCTGCGGCACGAGTAGGTGCCTGCAGCCCCAAGTTGTGGGCGAGAGGGGACTCGAACCCATGGCCTCACGGATGTGAACCGTGCGCTCTGACCAACTGAGCTACTCGCCCGACCGTGCGTCATTATAACACCAAGTGCGTGAAGCGGCAAATGCGCATCGACTCTACCGAGCGATTTCTAAGGGCGGACATACTTTTCCCAAAGCAATCGCACGGCCTGGATGCTGATCAGGTCCCTTCCCTGGTCGTACCGCTCCTCCAGGTTCTCGACCCCAATCAGCGCGCCGAGAGCCGCGCGCGTCGGGTCGTCATAGTTGCCGGCTGCCGAGCCCGCGAAATATCCGCTCCAGCGCAGGATCTCCTGCACCTCGTGTAGAACCTGGCCCTCAATGGGCACCATCTCCCCGGGCAGGGGAGGTTTGAAAAAGACATGGTGCAGCTCTACCAGTGCCTTTAGCCGGTCAATGGGTGCAGGATCGTCATCCACCCTCAAGTCCAGATAACGGTCGTTGAGACCCCCATATCCGCCCTGTTGACGGACCACCAGCACGCCAGCAGATTGCTGTCCCCTGCGGTCCCCACCGGCCGCCTGTCCGGCCGCCAGAGCGGCCACCAGGCGATCGGCCAACTCGCCACTCGCTTGCTCAAATCCGATTGCCATCGCCTCCACGGTGGCCCCGCTCACCAGGATGTTACCCTGCACACTGAATCCGTTGCCTGTCAGCCCACCAGCCCACGGCTGGCACTCCCGGCCCGTGTAATTGGCGGTTCGTCCTTGGCAATCCACAATGCCCACCTGTCTTTGCTCACGCGCCGCGTCGTCCGCGATCAGCCGCTCAAGTACTGCCTCAGCGCGGAATCCTTGCGCCATGAGCGCCAACCCTTGTGGACCAAAGGCGACATTGGCGTAAGACTGGGTGGCCACGGCGCCAGCTCCAGCTTGTGCCCAGGACACCACCGCCGCGGCCGCGAGGAACTTGGACTGCACCGCCACCCCCCACTCGGCAGCATGGGGATCATACGCCACAATCGAAAACGTGGACATTGGCGCCATCTATCACCTCCTTGGATCCAGTATACCTTCTGATGGCCGCGACCGCAACAACCAGGCCGTCGCCGAGATGGGGTCACGCAGGCCTCAATGCCGTGCTTGACGTTTCGGCCAACACGAGTATACTGGCCTCGAGGTCAAGAGGTCGGCTGCACGCCTTTGGATTGCGAGGAAACACACCTGACATCGCAGGTCTGCGCAGTTGAAGAAGGCGGCGTTGCACTGCACGGTGCAACGATTAAGGGAGCGGGTGTTCGAAATCAGGAGAGCAATATGAGCGAACCCAAGGATTCATGTGTACAACCGGCCCGCGGAATCATCGGCAAGCCACCATCCGCGGATATACCTGCCACGCCAGCACAGGAGGTCAACGTGGAACTAGCACGTGTAGGTCAAAAGGCGCCGGATTTTGAGGCCGGCGCCTATTTTGGCGGAGGTTTCAAAAACGTTCGCCTTTCGGATTACGCAGGCAAGTGGGTAGTCATCTGTTTCTACCCAGGCGACTTTACCTTTGTCTGACCGACGGAGCTGTCGGCAGTTGCCGTCAGATATCCCGAGTTTCGGGCTCTCGGCGTGGAGGTCCTCTCTCTGAGTACTGACAGCCGATTTGTCCACAAGATATGGCAAGAGGAAGAACTGTCCAAGATGGTGGACGGCGGTGTGCCGTTCCCCATGCTCTCCGATGCGGGAGGGAAAATCGGCCGCGCGTATGGCGTTTATGATGAGGCGGCCGGTGTGGATATCCGCGGGCGCTTTATCATCGACCCAGACGGCGTGATCCGCGCCATGGAGGTGCTGACCCCCGAAGTAGGCCGAAACGTGGATGAATTGCTGCGGCAGGTCAAGGCCTTCCAACACGTGGTAAAGACCGGCGAGGTCACGCCCTCAGGCTGGCAACCCGGCACGCCCACACTCAAACCCGGACCGAGCTTGGTAGGTAAGGTCTGGAAAGAGTGGCAACCACGGATCATCTACAAATAGAATCGACGAGCTTCGGGTACCCGCTCCCGTCCTTCTAGCAAGACAAAGCCGACCACAGAAAGTCGACCCCCCGTGCGCTGATCCGCCCCCCGGCAGCAGAGCGGGGGGTTGCTGTTTACAGCACCGACAGCGAACAGCCGTTATTCCTGACACCGGGCGCTGACCGGCCGCATGACCGTTGTTGGCCGCTAACGTCAGCGCAACCAGTCAAGTCCATCACTAGCACGGCCGCAACGACGGGAAGCCGACTGGGGGTACTGCGCTCACTCGTTCGGGTGCCCGGCCAACAAGCCCTCCAGAAAGTCGTCCTCCTGCTCATCGCCGACAATCTGGCCGTCCAATCGCGCGTAGAGTAGCGCTCGCAGCAGTTCCCCATACCGCGGGCCCGGTTTGATGCCACGATTGATCAGGTGATGACCGGTGGTGTGAATCCGCACCGGCGACCATTCATGCACATATCGTTCTATCCGGTTTCCGACTGCCTCCTCACCGACCGCTGCTGCTGCCATCAACAAGACGGATAACGGATAAGGGGCCAACAAACGGTGCACTTCGCTGGGCAAAACTGCCTGCGCCAGTTGTCCGAAATCCCGTTTCAGCGCATGCAGCAATCGCGTGCTTTCCACAGTCATGTGTTGCACCTTGAGCCGGCGCTGCAGCCCCTCCAGTGAGTGCTGATCCAAACGGAAGGTAAGCATGCCGAAATAGCAGAGCTCGACCAGGTATGCATCCACTTGCGGTGCCCATGTGGGTTCGCGCAGCAGGTTGCGCACCCGCACGAAACGTTCTTCGACCCAGCTATCGAACGCCAGATCCGGATGGATCTGCGCCAAGACGCCCAGTTGACTCAGCCGGGCGAATCCCAGCTCGGGTTTGGGTTCGCGGAGCAGCAACTCTAGCTCATGACGAATTCGGTCGCCCGACACCCGGTCCAACAGGTTCACCGATTGGTGCAAGAGCTCCTCGGTTCGCTCCTCGATGCGAAAGCCCAACCGCTGCTCGAACCTGACTGCCCGCAGTATACGGGTCGGGTCATCGATGAAACTGAGGCTGTGCAGAACACGCACCAGGCCACGTTCCAGGTCGCGCTTGCCGCCGTAGAAATCCAGCAGCTCACCGAATCGGTCCGGATTCAACCGAACGGCCAACGTGTTGATGGTAAAGTCCCGGCGGTGAAGGTCCAACTTAATCGAACCCCGGGTGACTTCGGGCAACGCCGTCGGGTGCTCATAAAACTCGCTGCGCGCCGTGACGAAATCAATGGCATTGGGCAGCACAAACCCACTACCCGGCAACTCGCCAAACCTGGCCCACATAGCGGGATCGATGATCCATTTGGCAGTGCCAAAGCGGGTATGGGTGCGGACACGGCCGCCGAATAGGCCAGCCACCTTCTTGGCCAACGAAATCGCGTCTCCCTCAACTACCATGTCCAGATCCATGGTGGGAGTATCCAGCAGGATATCTCGCACCACGCCAGCCACCAGAAATAGGTCCACACCCAAATCCTGACCGACGACTCCGACCTGGCGCACCAACTGCAATACCGGCTCGGGTATCGTCCGCTCCATACGCGACCGCATCTCCTCCCTTTCGGCGCCGACAATCCGGGGCTTCCAAAGGTTGATGACATCGGTTCGGGTCACAACGCCAATCACCTCCCCGTCCTTTTCCGAGACAACGGGCACCTGCCCCCATCCGTGCTCCATCATAAGGGTTTGGAGACGGGTCACCGGGTCACTGGGCGTCACAGTGACCTCGCCAGGCAACATGAAGCGTCGAACGCCGGCGTGACCAAGCTTGTGCTGTAAAGCGCGATCGATGTCGCGACGGGTCAACAGCCCAACGACGCGACCGCCTTCCACTACCGGATACCCCTCGTGTCCAACCTTGAGGACCCGCTGGTTTGCCTCATCAATGGTCGTTTCTGACGAGATCGTTTCGACGCCGTGTGACATGATCTGGGCGACCGTGGTGATCGGTTGCACAAAATCGGGCAGCAAACTCAGTAACTCGGACCGGGCTTCTGCCAGGCTCCGGTCGCGGACGATAGCCGCCGCCGCGCGTGCGTGACCGCCGCCCTCAAAACAGGCCGCCACCCGTCCCACGTGGATTGTGTCCACCGTGCTGCGCGCCACCATTTGGATGTGGCGATCCAATTTGACTAACACGAACAGCGCGTCCGGGTCATACAGGTCGCGCAGCTTGTGGGCCAGGGTGGATATCTCGTCAGCGTAACCTGGCACCTCGGCCGTGGCGACCACGACCGACTGGCCATCGAATTGGTGCACCTCGGCGGCATCCTGAAGGAGGGAGAACAGCTGGCGTTGTTCATCATTCAACGGATGGTGCAGAAAACGAACCAGCAGGCCCAAATCGGCCCGCTGCTCCAGCAGCCAGGCAGCCGCACGCACATCGCGAGCCGTGGTGGCGCTATACGTCAGCGAACCTGTATCCTCATAGATGCCCAACAACAACAGCGTCGCCTCGATGGGCGTAAGATGGATGCCCTGCGTTGGGAATCGCTCCAGCAACAACGTCGTCGTGGCGCCGATGGGGTCACCTTCAAAGCGGTACTCTGGGTTCAGATCCTCGGCCGGCAGATGGTGATCGACAATCCAGACCTCAGTCTTTTTGCTCATCCCCCGAAGCGTGGCAATTCCCTGCGTATCCACCAAGATCACTCGGTTGATGCGGGCATTGCGCTTGAGTTCCTCCAGCTGTACAAAAGGAAGCACGTCCCAGTAAAGCGAGAGAAAGCTGCGCACGTTGCGGTTGACCCGGCGAGGAAGGATCGGCGACGCTGCCGGGTGCAACTTGTGCGCTGCCAACATGGATGCGATGGCATCAAAATCGGCGTTCTCGTGCGAGAGGATGACTTGCATGGCCTTCAGGCAAAGGTAACCGTCAAGCCGGGCCCATCACTGCGGGATGATGACGGCGCGCACCCGGGTTGCCATTTCCCGGGCCCGCTGTGGGGCATCGCCCACGTAGCCCGCCACGCTCATGACGTCCTGCAGGCGCTCGGCCGGAAGGTAGCGCAGCACCTCAGGGTCACTGGTCAAGAGATACAGCAGCGGATTCGGTTTCCCTACCTCGACAGCTGCCCAGGCCTCCAGGCAGTGTCGCCGAATCACCTCGTGCATGGCTTGACGGTCAGCCCCTGCCCGGACCAGTTCCATAAGAAGAGGTTCGGTGGCAGAAAACAGGCCAAATGTCTCCAGGTTCCGGTCCATGGCCACGCGGTTCACCCGCAGCCCGCTGATGAGCCGTTTGGCCAGCACCAACAAGGCATCCACCGCCAAGAACGCTTCTGGTAGCAGAGATCGCCGGTTGGCCGAGTCGTCCAAGGTCCGTTCCAGCACCGAGTGCGCGGCGTTATCCCAGGCCACCCGAGGCAGGGCAGCCACAAGCCGGGCCAAGCTTCCCACGGTCTCGGCGTGAACCGGGTTCCGTTTGAAAGGCATGGCAGACGAGCCCACCTGAATCTGCTCGGAAGGCTCGGCCCACTCACCAAACGGCAAAGACTGCAGCACTCTAAGGTCCAGCGCAAACTTGTACAGCGTGCCGGCAATGCCCCCGAGTGCGTTCAGGACCAGCCAATCCTGTTTCCTCGGGTAGGTCTGGGTCGTCACCGGAAAAGCCGCTAGGCCCAGCGATGCCATGGCGACTGCCTCCAAGTCGGCCGGCTGAACTCCCGTTCCCTTTAGCAGTGCGGCAAACGAGGCGGAGGTACCCACCGCACCCTTGAACCCCTTGCCCCGGATGCCCAAACTCACCCGCTGCACCTCCTCACGATCCCATAGCAGATCCTGCGCGGTCTGGGCCAGACGGTAGCCCAGCGTAGTAGGCTCGGCCGGTTGCAGGTGGGTCCAGGCCATGGCAGGCAGGTCCGCCCAGCGCTCGATACCATCCGCCAGCGGTCGAAGGACCGCATCTAGCCGCTGCAGAACCAGGTCCAGTGCGCCACGGATGAGCAACGCATCCGCGTTGTCCTTGATATCGGAACTGGTGGCCCCGGCATGGAGCACGGCACCACCGTTCGGACATTGCTCGGCAAAGACGCGCAATTCTGCCATCAGGTCATGTTGTATTTGGGCCTCGACGGCATGGGAGCGGGCAATGTCCACCTGGTCGGCGTGCTGCTGCAGTTCAGCCAGTTGCTCCTGGCTCACCAGACCAACCGCTCGCTGCGCTTCAGACAGGGCGACCCAGATCCGGCGCCACGTGCGTCTACGGTGCTCCTCAGACCAGATGCGCCTCATCTCCTCAGAGCCATAACGCCAGGTGTAGGGAGAGAGATATGTGTCATGCGAAAACGGGATGACCATAGCGCGAGTATACCATCCGGGCAGCCGATTGACCATATCGGCGTTGCAGGAGCCTGAAGCGGAATCCGCGCAGTAGCAGATGGGCTGTTGGCAATTCGCATTTGGCCACACTCTGGAGTAGAATTGCATGAAGCCGAACTTGGGGCGCGGTTGAAAGGAAGATCAACCAATGAGCGAGCTGCAGATTTCCATGAAAGATGTACTGGCACTCATCCTGGGTGGCGGGGCCGGATCAAGGCTGCATCCTCTCACGGAACAACGGTCCAAGCCGGCCGTTCCGCTAGGCGGGAAATACCGTCTGGTGGATATCCCTATCAGCAACTGCCTGAACTCCAACATTCGCAAGATCTATGTTCTGACGCAGTTCAACTCGGTTTCCCTGCACCGCCATATCATCCAGTCCTACCAATTTGACCGGTTTTCGGGCGGTTTCGTGCAGATTTTGGCGGCTGAACAGACGCCGACCAGTACAGATTGGTATCAGGGGACAGCTGATGCGGTTCGAAAGCAGACGCTGGAAATTCATGCGACCCGCACACGGGACGTGCTGATTCTCTCGGGGGACCACCTGTACCGGATGGATTATCGACCCTTCATCGAGTTGCACCGCTTGAAAAAGGCAGACGTCACCATTGCCGTCCATCCGGTTCCAGCTCAGGACGCGCCCCGCTACGGAATCCTCAAAATGGATCACAACGCGCGCATAGTCGCCTTTTCCGAGAAGCCAAAAGACCCCGGCACGTTGGAGGAGATGGTCAGCCTGCCCAACAGCAACACGCCGTATCTGGCATCTATGGGTATCTATGTTTTTACCGAACCATACCTGCAAGAAATACTTGCCCATAACCAGGAGACCGACTTTGGCAAGCATGTCATCCCGGCAGCCATCCGGTCCGGGCGGGTCTTTGCTTACCCATTTGAGGGGTATTGGGAGGACATTGGCACAATCGAGTCGTTTTTTAGTGCCAACCTCGCGCTCGCAGATTTGAACCCGCCTTTTGACCTGTATGATCAGGATAATCCGGTGTTCAGCCGGGCGCGATACCTTCCCGGTTCGCGAATTGACTATTGCCAGCTGGTTCGGGTGCTTTTGGCCGACGGTTGCCGGTTGGATCGAGCGATCATCACCGAGTCCGTGATCGGATTGCGCAGTATCATCCGGCCGGGCGTCCAACTTCGTCAAGTGGTCATGATGGGCGCCGACTACTATGAGCGAGAGGAGGACCTGGCACAGAATAGAAAGCGGTCAAGACCGGACGTAGGAATCGGTCAGGACACGGTGATCGAGAGAGCCATCATTGACAAAAATGCCCGCATTGGCGCCGGTGTGAGCATCCGGGCGCACACGCCGGCCGATGACGTCCAGACGCCCGGCTATACGATTCGAGATGGTATAGTGGTGATCCCCAAGAGTTCGATCATTCCGGATGGAACCTCCATTTGACCGGGTATTGTGATTGTTGCTTCATTTTAGCGACAGATATTCACACATATCTTGTCTGCACTACAATACCGCTATGAAATTGAGTGAGTACGCCCGCCAAGTTGGCGTGTCCCATGGCACGGCCTGGCGCTGGTTCAAGAGCGGTCAGTTGCAGGGCTACCAGGTTGAGACGGGCACCATCATCATCACCGAACCACTGCCGCAGGCCATGGCGACGGCGCCCATTCAGAAGGTGGCTGTCTATGCGCGTGTCTCGGCCGCCGAGAAGAGGGACAACCTGGAGTGGCAAGCCAAGCGATTGATCGACTAC